>CAZFZN010000040.1:0-66961 GCA_964523105.1 uncultured Akkermansia sp. | reverse complement strand
CCGTCCGCGGAAACGCCCAGCGTCACTTCACGCGCAACTTGACAACCTTCATAGGCGCTGCAGCGCATGGTTAGGCGATTGTGAGATCATGTCTCTTTGATGCCAAGAATCTTCAGGGAGGCTGCGACTCGCTCTGGACTCGACTGACCATCCCGCGCTGCACGCAAAGACTCTCTGTCCTGTGGTCTCAACGGAGAATCCGACTGCAACAGCGCGTCAACTGAACTCCACTGCTTAAACCAAGGCTCTCCGTGCTCAACGACGAAACGCGCAAGGTCGTCAATGCAGCGGTCGTAAGTGCTGCCGGTCTCCGCATTGAAGCGGAGATGATACCGACCGGCGTGGAGTCTGCCGGCATCGCTGTGTGGCCCGTTCAGTGCCGCAGCAACGAAGTCATCGTTCAGGACGCGGATGCCAAAGTGAACACGAATATCCACGGACGCAGTCCGTGGCGCACCGTAGGTGCTGCCGTGGCGGTGAAAGTGGAGGAAATCCACGGTGAACGGATGTCGGCGCGTCCAGAACATCTTCAGGGTGCGACGAAAGCCAAGCGGCTCAACTCGTGCGGTGAAGTCACGGCAAGCGCGCTCAACGCCGGTGCGAACTATACTCGTGAATGACTTGTCTGGCGCGGTGGGCATACGCGAATCGCCTAACGATCAAGCGCAGCCGGCCCCGGCGGAACACTCAACCACGCAAGGAAATGACCAATAAACCAGAAACCTACACCCCGGACTTGAAGGGGTCGGCTGACGCGACTGGTTCTGCCTGCCCGCAGTGCCGAGGGTTTAAGGTCATTTTGAACTTCCACGGTCAAAGCCTTGGGCAGTGTGATATGTGTGAAGGGAAAGGCATCATGCCGGAATGTGTGGCCAGATGGCACCCATACGGGGAGAGGTTGCGTGCAGAGCGCATCTACCGGAGATTGACTCTGCGCGCGGCAGCAAAGCATCTCGGTATGGACGCATCGAATTTATCCAAAATGGAACGCGGCATCATACCGCCGCATGATATTTGGCAGAACGTCAAAGTGATGGCACCGCCGCGCCGGAGCCCGAAGTGAACAGTCTCGCCGAACGGCGGTTGCCATCCACGGCTTGTTCGCCAGGTTTCATTCGATGCGGAAGTGAAACTGGCACCCATCAGGACCTCCAGACGGACGCCAGTCATGGACTATCTGAGGAGCAAATCCGGGAAAATCGGCAGTTTCTGGCGATGTTTGAAGGGTGTGAAGCCCTTCGAGAGACGACGGGTAGAAATGACAGTGGCCGTCGGTTCCTAGACTCACTAGCCCGATGGCAAGCTCTTGGGAGTCCCGATCCCGTATTCGGACTGATGCGTGGTTCACGTCACGAGTGGGAGGGTCCATTTTCTGACTGGGTGGATTCATTGTCTCTTGGCGAACGACTAAGCTCACTGATCGGCGGCCAACTGCAACAACGATATGGAAGCACAAACCACCAACCAGATAGACCTAGACGCGCAAACTGAAGCGGCGATAGCCGATTCAGTGAAGCGCGTGGTTAGCCGCCTGCGTCGCCACGTCAAGGACATGGATGCAGGAATACGCATCAAACGGATGGCGATAAAGGAGGCAACAGCAGCAGCCGACCAACTCGAAGCAGACAAAATCATACTCGACAACCTTCTGGATGAAATCGAACAGCAACAGGCGGCTAACGTCCAAGCTCACCGACACGGCGGGGAGCCAGCGCCAAGCGCACAAGGCGCTTGCGAATCCAAAAAAACGGGCCAATCGGACACGGCAGGGGCCGTGTTCGGTGCAGCGCCTTGTTCGCCATTGTTTACGGAGGTGTCGGCCATATCCAGTCAATCAGCCTCTCAATCCCATGCGTCATTCCAGAAGCAATAACCAGGGAAAGAATCCAAACGATGAACGTCCATATATTGATGCCCAACTTAGCTAGAGGCTCCCATAAATTAATGTCCAATTTTGTCGGTGATTTTTTGGCGGCTTTCCACTCCTTCTCTCTGTCCGCATTAAGTTTGAAAGCTGGAATCTTTTTGCCCTCCTTTGTAACTTCGATGGGAATCATTAATCCCCGTTGCTCCAAGATGGTGAAAATGTTCCAAGCAATCGTGTCTGGCAAATTCAGCGTATCAGGAGCTTTGTTGTGGCCTGTTAAATCGTGCCATTCCCAATACTGCGGTTCATTTCTGCGCTCCCAAATCCAATTCGCCGCTTTGGCTAACTCCTGAGAATAAATCATATGGGTGGAAAACTAAATGACGACGTAAAAATTTGCCTGTCTGTCGAAGATTGTTTAACGCAAAAGGCTAGGGCGATATTTGATATGAAGGACTCGAAACAAAAGCTGGAGATTCCATACAATGCGCTTCGGGGTTTCTTGGCGAACTACACGATCACCGACAGAACTGCAAGTTTGCTCACTACCGCTATAGTTGACAGCGGTGCAGGAAAAGTACGGGATGAGCCGGGTTTCATGGAAAAGGGCTGTTGAATATGACGCTGATATGCGTGAAAAGCTGCAGCGATGCAAGAAAAAGTTCAAATAGCGGAGAAAACGGGGGTGTTGGATATGAACGACGTCCGGGCTCCCGTGGAGGTGAAAGAGGGGATGCGTCTGGAGGACCGGTTGAGGGCGAAGGTGAGGGCGCTGGGCTATTCCCTGAGGACAGAGGAGACCTATGCGGGGTGGTACCGGCGCTATGTGAACTATCACGGGAAGCGGCATCCGCGGGAGATGGGGGCCGCGGAAGTGGAGGAGTTTCTGACATGGTTGGCGGCGGAAAAGCAGGTGGCGGCGACCACCCAGAACCAGGCACTCAATGCCCTGGTGTTTCTCTACAAGCAGGTGCTGGAGATGGAACTGGAAGGCATCGCCGCGGAGCGGGCCAAAGAGAAGAAGTATCTGCCTGTGGTGCTGACCCGGGAGGAAGTGAAGGCCGTACTGGACGCTCTCAATGGGGAGCAACGGCTGATGTGCAGCCTCATGTACGGGTGCGGGCTGCGGGTGGCGGAGTGCCTGCGGCTGCGGGTAAAGGACGTGGACGTGGCGGGGGGAATGGTCACGGTACAGGACGGCAAGGGAGGAAAGAGCCGTGCCACGGCGCTGCCAAAGCGGCTGCAGACCCCTCTGAGCGAGCACCTGGAGCGGGTGAAACTGCTCCACGCGAGAGATGCCGCGGCCGGGCTGCCCGGCGTCTATCTGCCGGAGGCGCTGGAGCGAAAAGCCCCCGCGTGGGCGCGGGAACTGGCATGGTACTGGATGTGGCCGGCGGAAGGCGTGTCCGTGGACCCGCGCAGCGGAGTGGCCCGGCGGCATCACGTACACGACATCACGGTGGGGCGGGCTCTCAAGAAAGCGGCGATGCTGGCGCAGGTGGCGAAGAAAGTCACGGCGCACACGCTGCGCCACTCCTTCGCCACCCATTTGCTGCTCAGAGGCGTGGATATCCGCAGCGTGCAGGAACTGCTGGGGCATTCCGACATCCGCACCACGGAGATCTATGTGAAACTGGCGCGGGCGATGCGCGGGGAGATCATCAGCCCGCTGGATGATTTAGGGTGAGGGGGCAGAAGGCGGAAGGTAGAAGGCAGAAGGCAGAAGGCAGAAGGCAGAAGGCGGAGGACGGAGGACGGAGGCAGAAGGCGGGTGAATTTCCATACATAAGGGGCAGAGAAGGGTCAAAGTGTGCCAAGAGGTGTCTAAATTACCAGAAAGTGGGGTCAGGAAGGCCGATCATGACGCCAAGGAGGGGTGACCATGACCCCATAGTGAGTGCAAGTTCCCCAGTGAGTGCAAGTTCCCCAGTGAGTGCAAGTTCCCCGGTAACAAGCGAAGCCCCCCTGCGACGGGTAACATGTGAAGCCGACGACAGCGCGAACGCGGGCCATTCTGGACGGAAAAAGTCAGCGCATTCCTGGACACCGTTGGACCTTCAAAGGGAAATAGAACCACGGATGGACCCGGATGAACACGGATACTCAGCAAGTTGTGTTCACGGGAATCCTCCTCCGGGGAGTGAATCCGAATTCATGCGTCAATCCGTGTGAATCAGTGTCCATTTGGCTCATCAGTTAAGATGAAATGTTCGCCGGTTTGCCTGCGGCTATCTTCGCTGCGCTCCGGTTCCCTTCGGTCGGTTGCGGTTTTCTTCCTCTCCATTTTCCTTTTCGGGTTGGAAGCCCGCAGGTAACATGAGAAGCTGCTGCGGGTTCTTGCGTGGGTAACATGCGTGCAGGGCGTGCAGGGCGCAGGCAGGCTGGAATCCTGGAATTTTCTATTGAGCCTAAATTCGGAGATGGTTTCCGCAGATTTCGCAGATTGACGCAGATGATGAGGCACTTGTGCAGATGATGCCGTTCACCTTCCGCGTGAGACCATGATTCGTTCCAACTCCCTGAGAATCTGTGCTCATCTGCGAAATCTGCGGACTGCATTTTCCTTTCAAGGTTGAGAGGACGCGCCGTGCCAACCCTATCGGCCAGGTGGCGGAAGGTCCTCCATGAGGGCGAGCACTTTGAAGCCGGGCTCACTTTGCGTGCTTTCGTCCACGGGCAGATCGGTGACCACCATGGTGGTGCCGGGAGTGATGACGCCGCGCACGACGGCGAGGAAAGGGGCGGGTACTTGACCGGCCACGGAGATGTCGCTGAAGGAGGGATCATGTTCGGCCGGCCGGCCGTCCACGCGGATCCATTTGCGCCGGCCTTTTTCATCGGCGCCATCGAGGGCACTGTAAACGTGCTGGCCCGGTGCGAGGTTCAGTTCGAACGGAGAGCGCCCGATTTCCTCACCGTTGCGGTAAATTACGAGGGTGCGGGACTGCCCGCTGAAGAGAATCGTCACCGGCCCTTCGGGTGCGCGTTCGGGCGACCATGTGGTGCCGGGCGCGGGAGGAGGACCGGGCCGGGGAGGAGGGAGCAGAGGGGGCTCCGCGGGCGGGGCGGCGGATTTGGCAGGAGCTTTTGCGGGGGTCCTCGCGGGTGGCTTCGCAGGTGCGGGCGCGGGTCTTGCCGGGGCTTCGAAGACGAGGCCGGGATGCACGGTTTCGCGCGGTGCGGAGTGATCGTCGGCGATGATGACCGTGATGCCTTTTTGCGTCACTCCATAGAGCAGTTCGGAAAACTTCAGCGGCAGTCGGACGCAACCGTGGGACGCCGGGTATCCGGGGAGTTCACCGGCGTGGAGAGCGATGCCATCCCATGTGAGGCGCTCCATGAACGGCATGGGGGCGCTGTTGTAGAGGTTGGAGTGGTGCATCTTCTCCTTGCCCAGAACGGTAAAGACGCCGGTGGGCGTGCCGTGCCCGGCTTTGCCGGTGCTCACGGTGCTGCGGGCGATGCGCACACCGTTGCGATAGACGTAAGCCAACTGCTCCGGCTTGCTGACGACCAGCAGCACCGGGCCTTTGGGCGAGCGCTCCGGTTCCCAGACGAATTCGCCGGGTTGGAGCACGCGGGTCTCCGGGGCGACGCGCACGCCGTCGGTGAATTTGGCGAGGGTAGTCCGGGCAGGGAGAACCAGAGCGAAGCAGAGGAGGAGGCGGGCGGTATTCATGCAGAGCCGTTTCGGCAGCAGGGGCGGCTACTTCTTCTTGAGGAAAGAGAGAACCGCAAAAATGAGGAAGACGACGAAGCAGATTTTGGCGATCCATGCCGCGTCACCGGCGAGGTTACCGAAACCGAGCACCGCGGCGATGATGGCGACGACGAGGAAGACGATGGCGTAGTGAAGCATAATGTGAGGCGGTTGAGTTTGGCAGCGTTCAGCCTTCGCCCTGATATTCCGTGCCCGTGCATTTGGTGCCGTCGTGGAAGCAGCGCCACGGCTTCTCCACACCGTCCACTTTGACATCCACGATGAAGGAATTCTCCCCGCGTTTGGAACTGATCACCTTCATGCCGCGGTCGGGGATCTGTTTGCGCAGGGCGGCGAGGCAGTCGTTGATGACTTTTTTGGGAACCGGTCCAGTGGCGGGTTTCTCCTCAGCGGCGGGAGCGCCGGGCGCTTTGGCGGTGACACTGACGTGAAGCTTGAAATTGGCGGTGACCCCGCGGCGGGCGGCGTTGCGGTTCAGGAAAACCGAGATCGAGTGGTCGCCCGTCTTGTAGAGCTGACCGGTGTAGGAGCGGCTGGCCTGTGCCGAGGCGAACAGCGCTTCATCTCCCGGCCCGCGCCCGGGGATGTAAATATTGAAGTCCGCCGACTCTTTGTCGGTTTCCATGGTCACTTTGAGAAACTGCCCGTCTTTGGCGTTCAGCTTATAGACGATGGATTCGTTGCCGGTGATCTTTCCGGTGACAGTGGTTTGCGTTTTCCCTTTGGGAAACTGGATGCGCGTGGTTTTGGTTTCATCGGCGGCAAGAACGGGAGAGCTGCTCAAAAGGGCGGCGAGAAGAAGAAGGCGGCGGGTCATGGCGGCGGGTCGGTGGAGGTGGTGAAAAGTAAACGGGCCGGCACTCCCGGAATGTTCCGAAAGTGCCGGCCGCGTGGTTGGGAACGGAGCGATTACTCGCCCATGCCGGCGGCCCATGCAGGCTGCCCGCCGCGGATGTCGTAAGCCATCACCCGGCCCAGTTCACGGCCGGTGCGGCTGTTGAAGAGCTGCACGGTGGCGGGGCCGTGATTGCCGCGGGACTTGACGACGATCTGCTCCTGCTCACTGGCCCAGCGGGTTTCTTCCACGTTAGGGGAAGCGGTGTTCAGCACGGTGACAGTGCGGGCGCCTTCGCGGACGGTCACGGTGCCAAATCCGCGCTCGGCGGTGAGCGGCTGACCGTAGGAGGGAGCGGAGCCCGGCAGTTGTGTTGGGTTGCCGGTTTCATCCACCACGAGGCATTGCGTCAGGAGGAGCGGGGAGAGGAGGGCGGTGAGAAGAGTGGCTTTGTGTTTCATGGGATTCAGTTTGGATTTGGTTGGTGGAGAGAAAGCGATCGGGCACGGGCACGGCGGCGGCGGGTCAGGCCGAGGCCGGCAAGGCCGAGCAGCGCGAAGCTCGCGGGCTCGGGGACCGCGGCCTGAGCCTGGAAGGTGCCGAAGGGAGTGGTGGGCTCCCCGTTGTATCCCCAGGCCAGCACAAGGTCTCCGTCGAGAGCGGCAGGATTGAAGGTATTGGCCGGGAGCGTGAGGGTGACGGGAGTGCCGGTGAAGGTGGAACTTCCAGACACGAGGTTCCCATTCAGGTTGTAGAGGACGTAGTCAAAGTTTCCCACGGAGACGGTCGCATCCACGGTGGAGGAGATTAAATAGCCCGCGACCGGACTGCCGCTGTATGTGGCCTGAGCAAAAGGGACCGTCTGCAGGACCCAGTCGGTATCCCCCGGGACGCTGGAATACACATAGAGCTGGTTCAGGTGCTGGATGGGAGCCGACCCTGAGAGAGTTCCTGTCACGGTTACCGTGATCTGGGAATCGGTGAAGCTGTTGACGACGAGGGATACGGCACCCTCTGCAGACGAAAGGAGGGCGGCGGAGAGAAGGCTCGAAATCACAAGAGTCCGGGTTGTTTTCATGACAGATGGGAGGCGAATGCGGGAAGAGTCTTTGTCAGTCTGAAGGAAACTCCACTTTCGCGGGAGCCGTCTTTGGCGGAACCGGAAACGGGGAGAGCGGGACGGCAGGGCTTTACTGAAATCGTTGCTGCAGGGGAATGGCCTGCCGCTTGCGGGAGCGGCAGCCTTGCCGATGTTGGAATAAACCTGCCGTCAGTGAAAATCTATGCCGCTCCATCCTCAAAAAGTTGCCATTTTATCGCCGTCTCCTTGACGGAACAAACCGCCGGCCCGACTCGCTGATCATGCCCTCACGCGCCCACCGCATCGCGGTCATCACGCCGCTGGAACTGGAATACTCCGGCCGGCTGCTGGAGGGAGTGGTGCAGTATGCGCACCGGCATCCTCACATTACTGTGCTGGACATGCCCTACGCGGTGGATGCCCCAAATCATCTGCGTCTCCGCGCGCCCTGGCCGTTCGATGCCGCCGTCGTCTGGGCCACCCATGAAGCCCGCTGGGTGGAGCAGCTCCGCGCGGCCGGCATCCCGCTCATGAGCTGCAGCTCCGACCTGCCCGTGGACCAGGTCCCCTGCACCAGCTTCAGCAGCGGCGACGTCGTGGCCGCCGCGCTGGACCACCTCCAGGGGCGGCAACCCGCTGTGGTGGTGAATCTGGAGTTTCGCATTGCCGGGGTGCCGGCCAAGGAAGCCCGCACGCAACTCTTTGCCGCCGCGGCCCGCGCCCGGCGCCTCGACTGCCGCATCGTCCAGGTCTTCCGTCGCGATGGAAAGGACGATACGCCCGCCGCCCGGCGTCTGCCTCTGGCGGCCGGAGCCGCCCGGCGTCTGCACAGCCTCCTGCGCAGCCTTCCGCGGCCCGCCGCCATTTGGTGCGGCGACGACGTGCTCGCGGCCAAAGTCTGCGACGCAGCCGGTCAACTCGGACTGCGCGTGCCGGAAGACATCGCCGTCCTCGGCCTCGGTGACTTCCGCATCGCGTCCATCCACCGCCCCCGGGTATCCACCATTCCGCTGCCAGGGGAACACATCGGCTATCGCGCCGTGGACGCCCTCTGCCGGCACCTAAAAAACCACAAGCCGCTCGCCCGTTATACCGCCGTTCCCCCGCCTCCTGTGATTAGCCGCGAGTCCACCGGCAGCCACGGGGACGCCCGCGACCCTGTGTCGCGCGCCCGGGCCTTCCTCTCGAGGCATGGCGCGGAAGGCCCCTCAGTGCCGGAACTCGCCGCTGCCGCCGGCCTCACTCCGCAGTCCCTCCACGACCTCTTCGTCAGGAAGCTCGGCCATCCCCCGGGCGAAGCCATTCGCCGCGCCCGGCTCGACGCCGCCAAGCGCCACCTCGCCGATCCCCGCCTCAGCATCGCCCGCGTCGCCCACCTCTGCGGCTTCAACCAGCAGAGCAAGTTCGCCAGCTTCTTCCGCCGCGGCACCGGCGAAAGCCCCCGCACATGGAGGCAGGGCAACGTGATGCCGACTGCAGGAGCCAGGCGATAAATCGGCAACTTTTTCCAGACAGCAGGGCATAGATTTTCCCGCATCGGGCGTTATGGCCGCGGACTGCCCACCATTCCATCTCCATGCTCCGCTGCGTCCTGCCCGTTCTGCTCATCCTGCCCCTCGCCGCCTGTTCCACCTCCGGTGGCGGCGGCCGTCAGGTGCCCTCGGTTTTCAGCCGTCTCGTTCCACAAAGCTACACCTGGTATCCGGAGCGGTCGCCGTCCGGCCCGGTGATCGTCTTTGTCAGCATCCCGCGCCAGGAGGCGGTCGTCTATCGCAACGGCATCCGCATTGGCCGGGCGTCTGTGAGTACCGGACGCGAAGGACATGCCACCCCGGCCGGTGTCTTCCATATTCTTGAAAAGGATCCGGACCACCATTCCAAGACCTACGGCAACGCCCCGATGCCGTGGATGGAGCGACTGACATGGGACGGCGTGGCGCTGCATGCCGGTTTCAATCCCGGCCATCCGGACTCACACGGCTGCGTGCGCCTGCCAAAGGAGTTCGCGCGTAAGCTCTATGGAGTGACCAGCAAAGGCGGCACCGTGATTATCTCCAATGAGGACAAACTGCCCACCATGGACCTCAGCACGGGATTTGGAGTCTCCGGACCCGGCGGCGGACCGGTTCCTGTCTGGAATGGCACGGGCGGCATACCGGCGTCCATCGCGGTGAGCACCACCGGCGGGCGCATGATGGTGCATCAGGGCGGGAAACTGGTGGGAGAATCGCCCGTCAGTGTCCGCGGCGGAATGAGCAGCTTCCGCGGAGAATCGGTTTTCGTCTATGCCGGCGACGGACGCTGGCACACGGTGGCCGGCAGCGGCAGCATGGACCGGATGCACGAGGAAGTCGTTGTGCCCCCGGGCTTTGCACGGCAGTTGCAAAATGTCATTCGTCCCGGCACCACCATGCTCGTGACCAGTGAGCGGCTCAACGCCCGCCCCGGCACGAGCCGGGGTGTCCTCACCGTGCAATGAAGGATCGCGGAGAGTTCCCGCCCCCGGTCGATCCGGTGGCAGCCTAACGCGGCGTGGCGTGCCAGCGCCAGTAGCGGCGGGCGGGGCTGGCGGCGGCGGGGGACCAGTTGGTGAGGTCGTCGGAGGACTGGAGTTCCAGGATGGCGAAGTCGGCATTCGGCACCGGAGTGGCGGTGAGGGGCGTGGCAGTGCCGTTCGGTGTGAGGAACTGCGTGGCGGGGTGCCATACGGCGTCGCTGGTGCCGAAGGAGTATTCGAGCAGGGCGCTGTGGTTGTCGCTGTCGGCGTCGGCCACGGGATCGCCCGTAAAGGGCAGGGCGTCGGAGGCGTTGGGATTGCCGCCGTCGGCCATGCTTTCCCGCCAGTAGTAGTCGGCGGGCACGCCATTGCCGGCGGCGCGCACGAGGCTGCGCCCGAGGCCGTCGGTGGAGGCGATGTCGTCAGTGTAAGTGGCGCTGAAGACATCACTGAGTCCGTCCGCCGCCTGTAGTGTCAGGGTTTCGCCGCCGTTGCTGAGATTGGAGGGGGTGTAGGCATTCGGCGCGAGGCTGGCGAGCGGCACGGAGGGATAGCGTGCGGCGAAGGCGGTGCGGTTTTCCACCAGGAGAATGCGGGCGCCCGGGGCGACCTGAGTGCCGGCGGGGAAGGTGTAAACGATGCCCGCGGTGAAGGTGCAGGCGCTGAGGTCCACAGTGAAGGCGGAGACGTTTTGCATCTCGATGAATTCCTCCCCGGCGGTGACGGGATGATAATTGAGTTCTGTGAGGATGAAGTTCGCCTCGGAGGCCGGAACGACGACGCCGGTGCCGGTGACGGTGATGCTGTCGGTGCCGACAAGGGCGCCGGTGCGGTCGCGGGCTTCGAGGTTGAAGACATTGGGGCCGTTGAGCACGGGAAGTGTGAGGCTCCATGAATTGTCATCGGTCCATGTGATGGCGAGCGGTTCTCCGCCGGGGAGACTGATGGTGGCGACATTCACCCAGCCGTCGCCGGCGAGCGTGGTGGTGCTGTTGGGCTCGGTGTAGTTGTTGCCGCCGTTGGTGGTGATCTGGAAGGCAACAGCCGGCACCTGGCCGGCGATCTGGGTGCGGATGTGCGCCTCGCGCTGCGTGACGAAGGCGAGGAAGTTCGCGCGGTAGTCCTCGTTCACGAATTTGCTGTAGTGATCCATCCACGGTCCCATGTAGCCGGGATTGAAGCCGGTATTCACCATGTGGAGCAGGTGGCCGTAGTAGGCGCGGCGGTTCACGTCGTCGGCGGTGGTGCCGGCCACGGAATTGATGAGTTTGCCGAGCTCGGTGTTGGGATTGACGCTCGCCGTCGCGCCGCCCGTGGCGGTGAAGTCCATGTCCCACGGGATATAGAGCAGTTTGCCGTCGGCCTTCACGTAGTAGAGGCAGTTGTGCTGGGAGTTGTAGGCGTAGTTGTCGCCCGCGGCCCACGCGACGGGACCGGTGAAGGAGCGCAGCCAGCCGTCGGTGTCGAGCAGCGGCGCGGTTTGCGTGTGGAAGTTAGTTCCGCTCTGCCCCAGGGCGGTGAGGGCGGTGATGAGAGGCGCGTAGTCGTCGCGCGTGCGGTTGTTTTTGATGAGCCAGTACCAGCGGTAGAACTCCTTGTTGGTGGTCGGTACTCCGGGCGAGGATTGCAACTGCCGCACGGAAACCCCGCCCGGGCCGGGGCCGTCCTGAGTGAGCTTGTTGCCTTCCAAGGTTCCGTTGTCCGTGGAAGTGGCGATGTTGCCGGAATACAGTGGATAGAGCAGTTCGTATTCGAACAGAGTGCCGTCACTGCCGCTGCTCCACTGGCCGTCGAGGAAGGTGTCGCTGTCGAGCTTGCCGTGGATGCACATGGCGGGGCCGGTGTGAATCGTTTGCGGCGCGATGACGCGAATGAGGTCATCCTCCGTGCAGGGGATGCCGCCGGCGCGGTTCATGGAGCGTTTCACGAGAATTTCCTTCTGGCTGAACTGATCGCCCGCGCCGCTGCGGTCGATTCCCATTTCCTCATGCACGCCGAGGAAGAGATTGTCCGGCGGGAAGCGGAGGGAAAAGCCGACGCGCACGGTCTTGGCGCGGCCGTGCTCGGAGCCCTTGAGATGCACGCGGCACTGGTAGTAAACCTCGCGCTCGTCGTAGATGACGGTGCAGGGCATGAAGTCGTTGCTCATGACGTTATTGAGCGCGTGCAGCAGAGTGGTGTCGGCAGCGGTCATGACGATGCGCACATTGTGAGGACGCGCGCCGTTCGGCCGCACGAGCTGCGCCTGGCCGTCCTGCCAGGGAACGATGGCGCGCCCGGCGAGTCCGTTCGCCGGCCACTGCGTGGTGTGCCCCGCGAGGCTGGTGGCGGAGATGCGGAAGTTCGCTTTCGCGCCGGCGGCCTGGCCAGGGATGGTGCCGGTCCAGACGCCGTTGGCCAGACTCATGGGCACATTCTGTTCGGCGGCTTCATTGATGGAGTAGAACAGCGTAACGGTCGCGGTGTTCGAGGGATCGTGGAACTTTGCGGTGACGGTCGCGGCCTCCGCGGCGGCGGGCACTGCGGGTGTGTGCATCACACTGCCGAGGGTGAGCGTCGCCGTAGCACTGGCGGTGGAATTGACCGCGCCGGGCGTGCCGCCGGTGGCGGGGCGGGTCAGCAGTGTCGTCACCGGCCCGCGGTTGAAGTAGAGGTGCGAGTTGAGCGCGTTGTTCCCCTTCCACCAGCGGGCGCGGAAGGAAATGCGGTAGGTGGAGGTGGTGAGGATGCCGCCGGTGCCGAGCAGATTCGCGCCGTTCTTCAGCGTGGTCTCGGCATGGTTCGACATGTGGTCCAGCGAGCCGGCCTGCACGAGCTTGAGCACCTTGTTGCCGGGGCTGTCAGGGTCGTCCACGATCGAACTGCTGCGGGTATTGCCGGCGAAGCGCCATGTGGCCGCGTTGCCGGCGCTGAAGCTGCCGTTCTGAATCAGCTCGGTGTTCGGGCCCGCCGGATCCTGACGCACGCTGATGTCGTCGATGAGCACCTCGCCGTTGTTGAGCAGGCCGAGAATGAGTTCGCTGTAGTAGTTCGGGTTGTTCTCGGAAATGGCACCGGAAAAGGTGTAGCTGACGTTTTGCCATGAGCCGCGGGAGGTTTCATCGCTGGCGGCCCAGGCGGCGCCGTTCGCATTGTCGGCGAGGGCATTCTGCAATTCGATGCTGGACGCGGTGCCGCCGGTGTAGAGCGGCCACGAGCCGCCCTCGGCATAGCGGACTTCGTCGGCGAGATTGCCCGCGGCGTCGCGCAGGCGGATGCGTTCCCCGCTGCCGGAGAGACCGTCGGTGAACGGCCCGAAGACCCGCGGCAGGCCCGGATGCAGCGCGTTGAAAGCCGCAATGTCCCAGGCGACGATGGCATAAGCGCCCGCGGGAATCGGCGGCGTGCCGGCGGGGAACTCGTAAGTGATGCCGTCGGTGAACTGCCAGCCTGACACATCCACCGGCGCGCCGCTGCGGTTGTAAAGCTCCACCCATTCCTCCGCCGAATCGCCCGGCGCGTTGTACATGATCTCATTGATGACGATGGCGTCATTGAAGGTGAAGGTGTTCGCCGATCCGAAGGTGGCGGAATTCGGATAGCCCCACTGCCCGTCCGGGGTCAGGCCGCGCAGACGTCCGGTGACGGTGCGGCCGTCGTAGAATTGATCCCCTTGCAGGAGAAAGACGCGCGCTCCGTCCGCCGGACGCCAGCCGATCTGCGACTGATCGAGCACGAGATATTGACCCGTGGCGAGGCTGCCGCTGAGGGTGAAAGTCTGGCCATTGGAATCGCGCAGGGTGAATGAGGCGAGATTGAGTGAGGATGCCGAGGAGTTGCGCAGTTCGATGCGGAAGGTGGCGTCCGTGGCGGCGCTGATTTCCGTGAAGCGCAGTGCGGGATGGTCGCGCGGCGGAGCCGGCAGTGTGGCCGCTTCCAGCTGGGCTCCGAACAACATGTCGGCGCTGGCGGCGCTGTCCTGATGGACCTCTGCGGCCAGGACGTTGCCGCCGCTCACGAGCAGGCCGGCGGGAATGGTGACGGGATTCTTCGGAAACGACGGATCGCCCACCGGATTCGTCGCCAGCGTGCCGTGCGAGGGCGACGCGATGATGTTATCCCGGTGAATCTCCGTGCCGTTGAGGTAATAAACGGCCGCGTCATCGTGAATGGGCCAAAGCGTCAGGGTGGTGAGCGCGGGATCGCCGGAGAAGTTGAAGCTGTGGCGGAAGTAGTGTGTCGTGGCCTGGTTCACCAGCGTTTGCAGCGGCTGGGCTTCGGAGACGCTGACGCCCGCATTGTCGAACACCGCCGTCACCGTGTCGGCCGCCTGACGCGCCTGACCAGTGAGCAGCACTTTGAGCGTGGACGGCCAGTTGGTGACATTGTGCGAGGCGGCGAGCGTGGTGTCTCGCCAGATTTGAATCGTGCCCTGCCCGGGATAGCCGCCGGGCACCCACACGAGCTTCATGCGCGCGAGGCCTGCGTTGGCGTCCGCGAAGTCGAGCGTGCCGAGGTTGTTGCCGCCGCCGGTGGCATTGAGCGTGCCGCTGCCGCCGAGGTCGTTGGCGTTATAAGACCAGCCGCCCTCGCCGATGTTCTGGCTGAAATGCAGATAGTGATTCGCATCCGCCCAGAGCCAAAGGCTGGAGCGGTAGGCGGTGCCGGTGCCGGCGAGGGACACGCGGTCCACCTCCGCGGTGACGGTGCTGCGCGTGGAGAACGACTGCACACTGCGCAGCGATTTCCCCGCCCAGTAGTTCACCGTGGTCGTGCCGGCGAAGGTGATTTGACCGTTCTGCGCCGCTGTCAGGCCGGACGGCGTGGAGTTTTCGAGGCCCTGATCGATCACCTCCCACTTCGCCGCATCAACGGTGGTGCCGGTGAAGTCGTCGGTCAGCGCGGCGGTGGTGGTGACGGGAAACTGGACGGAGGCCGGCACCGGATAGGGGCCGTTGTCCACCAGCGTGGCATTGGTCGGCAGGTTGCCGGGATTGTAGGTATTCGCCGCGAGCGCCGCGACGGAGGCTGCGGGCAGGGCCTTGTTCCAGAGCGCCACGTCGTCGAGGAAACCGGACCAGCTTTCCGACGTGCCGTTGCCGCCCATGAAGAGCGGCTGCACGTTGGCCGGCGCTGATCCGATGGTGACGCTGCCGGAGAGCGCGCCGTTGCGATAGTAAGTGAGCACCGCGCCCTGCTTCGTCACCGTATGATGAATCCACGAGCCGTTGGGGATGTCGGCGTAATCAATGTTCTGGCCCGCGGCGTTGACGTGCCACTCAAAACTCAGACCGGTGAATTTGATGAATTCCCGCGGATTGAAGTCGGTGGCGCCGGGGCCGTTGAAACGGTTGCCGAAGATCACGTGGGTGGCGGGAGCGACGTTCGCACGCGCCCAGAAGGCCCAGGTGAAATCATTGGCCAGCGTCATCAGCGGCAGATTGCCTGCGGCGACCCAGCTTCCGGTGACGTTCGCATTGGCGGCGGTCATATTGACGCGGAGCACCTTGCTGCGCGGCGCGGCGTCGGTGGTGAAGGCGATGTTCGTGCCCACGCTCCCGTTGAGCGTGCCCGCCGTGCCGCCGGGTGCGCTGTTGGCGGCGGTCGCGCTGCCTACGGTGTCATCCATGGCCCACCATGCGGCCAGGCCATCGCCCGGACCTGACAGAATTGTGGCCGGCGGCACCGGGTCGGCAATTTTCGCCGTGCCTCGATAAAAGAGCGCGCGGCCCGTGCTCCATGCGGTGTCGTTGAATGCGCCGTCTTTCCAGCCGGCCGGCGGGGCGGTGTTGCTGTCGTTGTACTTCCACGCGGCGGAATCGATCAGCACCGGCTTCGTCACCGCAGGCGCGGAGTCGGCATCGGGGAAATTCGACGCGCCCGGCGTGCCGGCGAGTTGATTGCTCGTCGTCCATGCGGCGGGGCCGCTGCCGGCGGAGGACTGATCCCGCCGCGCCAGCGTCGCGCCCGAACCGTCAGCGCCCACCGGCCAGTCGCCGTCGTCGCTGTAATTGATGCGGTCCATGACGCGGTCGCTGTTGTTCACCAGACGGACCTCTTCGCCGCTGTTGCTCAAATTGCCGGTCCACGGTCCCAGCGCAGAAACGCCTGGCAGCGCCGCGGGATTCCGCGCGATGACCAGCAACCCGCGCCCGGGAATCACCGTGCCGTCGGGAAAGGTGAAGTTCACGCCGCCCTCCAGTTCCCAGCCTGTCAAATCCACGTCCACGCCGTGGAGACAGCGGATTTCGATCCATTCCGACTGCGTGGTTTCGTTCTCCGGATGGTATTGGACTTCGTTGATGACGACGGCGCTGTCCTGCGCGGCGGCGGTCAGGGCGCAGAAGAGGCCCGGGAGGAGGCGGGTGCTAAGGGATTTCATGGGATTGCAGTGATATCAGAGGTGCGGTCTGATTGGCCAGGAATTTTACAGTAAAGCCGCATGACCCTGAGGAGCGCAATGGTTGAACAGAAAAAGAGGGGAGCAGCAGGGCGTCGCACCGCAGCGGCCGCCCCGCTTGCGGATGAATGCCGGGAACGATGCGCTTTGATCCCGGCTTCCCGGGCTGCGGTGGTCATCGCGACCTTTGTTTCTAACACATCCCTGTCCGCAGGACAACCGTCGCGCGCCGCCGAGTCGCGGCTGCTGCGCCGCGTTTCCGGTCAGGTCCCGCCGGAGAAGTGAGGCGCGTTCAGCTTGAGAAGGCTCCGGGCGCGGGTTAGAACGATGCGTGCCAGCTCACTTCGCCGGACTTCTCAGCAATTTCGTTCTCAATCCGATCCTCCGGCCGGTGCTGCGCATTCTCACCGGGCTCGGGGCGATCCCGCTGTTCCGCTTCATCGTGCGGCGCATCTTCCGGGTGCAAACCACCACTGCGGAACTGGAGCGCGATCTCGAACTCTGGTTCCGCGGCGCCGTGCTCATGCTCGCCGCCACCGCCAATATGGAATCCTATCTCTTCGGCTGGACGCCGTGGTACCAGCAGTCGGGCGAAACCGTCTGGCAGACGCTCATCCTGCGCCTGCTGCTCGCCGTGGGCGTCATCGAATCCATGCCCGACGAGGACGTCTTTGCGATTCTCCACCGCGGGCCGCCGAAGCTGAGACTGACCAGAAAAGCGGGATGGAGCGAGGCCTGGCGCAGGCGCCGCGACATCCTGCGCGGTCTCGGCATCCTCCACCTGCGGCGCTCCACGCCCGTGTTTGCCATCATGGCGGTGATCTTCGGCGGGGAGTCGGCGCTCGCGAGCGCGGGCGCCGACCAGGTGCTGGAAGTCCACCGGCTCGCCGAACTCGAGCGCCTCACGCAACTCCACCGCACCGTCGGCTGGTGGTGCTACGCTCTGGCCATCGCGCAGTACCTCGTCATCGCGCTCATCACGCAGCGCGACCGCATCGCCGGACTGCTCGAAACCTTCGACCGCGAAGCCTCCGCCATCCGCCGGGAAATGATCGTCGGCGCCGCCTCCTCGGCCGTGGTCACCAACGGCGACGACGACGAAGAAGATCTCCACTGCGGCCGCCGTCACGACTGATCCATCACCAGGCGTGAACCACGCCCGTCAGCCCGACCTGCCATCCGCCGCACCGCCGGCCGCGGGCATCCAGGACGGGAATCCGGGAACAACCGCCACAACGGGGAGACTTCGCATGTTCCGAGATAACATGCGAAGCCAGCGCCAGCGATACAGGCGGCGAGCAATCTTGCAGAGCTGCCGGTGATCGTGTAGTTCTCCCCATTTGCAGGCATGAAGCCTATCCGCAAAGCATCCAAGATCATTGCGCTGCTCGCTACCGCTGTCGCTGGCCTGGCATGGTTCGGACTGCTGCCGGGAGGATCTCCATTCGATTACTTTTCGCCGGACGCGAGATTTGTGCGGCGGTGGCATTCTGGCCTCCTTGGCTGTGGAGACGCATCCTCTGCTCAGAGTCTGTTGAAGAAGAACAAGGAGGGCGGTGAGGTTATCAAAATGAGTGACGGCTCATGGGTTGCCGTCGTGATGGAGCACAAGTGCTGCACCGGGGCGGGATTTGACGCCACGCTCTATGTCACCTCTACAGGCGAGGCTTATTTGGATTCAGACACCTGCTATTGCGGATGGATGCCGTTGGGTGACGAGATTTGTACCTGCCCAAAGACTCGCGTTGCGGATTATCTTGCAGCGGTGCGGGCGAGCGGCAAGCGGTTGACCCGGCTTTAGATCATCATGACTCCAGTCGATTCCAAACCCCGGCAGAAGAAGGCCGTGGAGACCACTCCGCTGTGGGCCCTTCAAGTTCCCAGTTAACATGTCCTGTGTCACACCCGCTTGACCAATTACTGCAGAGACTTGAGGCCGCGAAGATTCACTTCACCCTCGCAAGTTATCGTCCCGATACGGTGCTTGTTGCGCTCACGCTTGTGGGCGAGCGCGTCGAGGTTGATGTGTTCGAGGACGGGCACATGGAGGTTTCGCGTTTTCCGGGCAGCGAGGATATTGTCGGCGGAGCAGAGTTGGTGGAGAGACTGGTCGATGAGATCCGGGACCGGTCTGACTAGCGGGTTTGGCTGACTTCGGGCGCCGCCCCAAGCCGACAGTGGCTGAGAGGGGTCGCGGGGAGCGTCGCTGAGCAGCGGAAACGATTTGCGCGGGCGGGGAATCCGTTGAATGGCGCGCGACGCGCCGGCCGGCGGGACCGGGCGGCGGCGGCCTTTTGCGGTCCACAGTTCATGAATCCAGACATTCTCCAGACATTCTCCTCCCAAATTGCCAAGGCCGGTGTGCTCATCGAGGCCATGCCCTATCTGCAGCGGTTTCGCGGGCAGACGTTCCTGATCAAGTTTGGCGGGAGCGCGATGGATGATCCGGAACTCGTGGAGGGGCTGCTGCGGGACATCGTGTTCATGGAGCTGGCGGGGATCAACCCGGTGGTGGTACACGGCGGGGGCAAGGCAATCAGCAAGGCGATGAGCGAGGCGGGGCTGGAGGCGAAGTTCGTGGGCGGGCTGCGGGTGACGGATGAGCAGACAATCGGGATCGTGGAGCGGGTGCTTTTTGAAAAGGTGAACCGCGATCTGGTGACGACCATCAACCGCTACGGCGGGCGCGCGGTGGGGCTGCACGGGAAGAACGTCTTCATCGGCAAAAAGAATCCGCCGGTGAAAGGCGAGGACGGCCAGCCGGCGGACCTCGGGTTTGTGGGCACGGTGCATGATTTTCGTGAGGAGGAGGTGCTCGCGGCGGTGAAGCGGGAGGAGGTGCCGGTGATCTCGCCCGTGGCGAGCGAGGTGGGCACGGGCGCGGCGCTCAATGTGAATGCCGACATCGCCGCGGCATCGCTGGCGGGGCGGCTCAAGGCCGCGAAGTTCGTCTATATCTCGGACGTGCTGGGCGTGATGCGCGATCCGGCGGACCCGGCGTCACTCATTCCCTCACTGAACCGCGCCGGGGTGGAGAAGCTGGTGAACGACCGCGTCATCACCGGCGGCATGATCCCCAAGGTGCGCAGCGCGCTCTCCGCCCTGGAGGCCGGGGTGCAGAAGGTGCACATGATCGACGGACGCATTCCGCATTCGCTGCTGCTGGAGATTTTCACGCGCAGCGGCATCGGCACGGAGATCGTGCCTTGAACGGTCACTCCTTCACGCCGAGAACTTTGCCGACGATATCGACGAGGCGGTCGAGGTGGAAGGGCTTTGGAATGATGCCGAGGAATCCGTGGTCGCGGTAGGTTTCCATCAGCGCGTCGTCGATGTAGCCGGTGGTGAGGAGCGCTTTGATGCCGGGGAATTCGCCTTTGAGCCGTGCGACCGCCTCCTGGCCGCCCATGCCGCCGCGGATTTCGAGGTCCACGAGGATGAGATCGAACGGACTGCCGAAATCGCGCGCCCGGCGCCATGCTTCGATGGCTTCCTGACCATCGGAGGTGCAGTGCGTATCGTAGCCGTGAGCGGTCAGGATTTTCTGCACCACATCGCGGATGGGCGCCTCGTCATCCATGAATAGCACGCGGGGACGGCGCTGGCGCGGCGGGGACGGCACCGGCGGCAGGGCGGAGGTGTCCGGCAGCGCCGGAGCACGTGACGCCGGGCTGGTGATGAGCGCGGGATTGACCGGGAGCCAGATGGTGACGGTGCTGCCGTGGCCGGTGGAGGAGTCGAGCTCGATGTGACCGCCGTGCGCCCTGACAATGGCGGCGGCGCTGGCCAGCCCCATGCCTTCGCGCCCGGTGCGGGTGGTGAACCACGGATCGAAAATGCGCGGCAGGTGCTCCGCCGGCACGCCGTGCCCCTGATCCCGCACACGAATGCGAATGCCCGGGGGGCTCACCGCTGCGGCGGACGGATCGCCGAGATTCTGCGCATCGACGAAAACGGTGCCGCCGTGGGGCATGGCGTCGGCCGCATTTTCCACCACGCGGCGCAACAGTTCCTCCAGCGCCGGTTCGTCGGCCTCCACGGCCCAGAGTTCGTCAGGAAAATGCAGCACCGGCCGGCTGGTGGAGTTGAGCAGCGCGAACGGCACCGCCTTCTCCAGCACCGGCCGCAGGTGCAGCGGACGCCGGCGCAGGTCGCCGCCCTGCGGAGCGCGCGCGAGTTTGGTGAGGCGGCGGCCCAGGGCTTCGGCGGAATCGCACGACTGCGTGGCCGCGAGCAGGAGTTCCCGCGTTTCCTGACGTGCCGCCGGCTGACGCGCGAGCAGTTCGAGATGCCCGCGCAAAGAAGTGAGCGCATCGCCCAGTTCCCGCGCCGCGCTGCCCATGATGCGCGAGGCCGTGTCCATGCGCGCCTCATGCAGCCGGCGCGACTCGCGCCCTTTGTGCGTCGTCACATCGTGGAACTTCAGCAGGAGCGCCTGTCCCGGCGTCCACGGGATGCGCGTGATGAGCACATCCAGCCAGCAAAATGTGGAATCCGGCCGGCGGTGCCGCACTTCGGTGATGTGCATGGTGTCGATCACGCCGAGGGTGCGAGGGTCGTAGTCGTCGCGGTCGAACAGATCGGGCAGCACCAGCGAGAGATAGCGCTGGAGCATTTCACCGCTGTTGAAACCCAGCACGGTCTCGGCCGCGGCGTTCACTTCCATGATCAGTCCATCACGCGCCGAGACGACGAGCGCGGCCTCCGGCGAGCGGTGGAAAATCTCTTCGTAGCGCCGCGTGTGGCGCACGGCTTCGATGTCGTTGCGTTCGCGTTCGCGCCGGCGCATGAGGCTGTATTCCGCCACCGCCAAACGCGCCGAAGCGACCGCCTCGACCCCGCGCGAGGGATCGGCGATGAAGTCATCGAACCCGCGCTTCACCCACGCCTCGACCCGCGCGGGCAGTTCCTCACTGTCGGTGACGGCCACGATGTGAACCTCACCGCCGCGCTGGCGTGCCACTGTGAGCAAATCGGCCACCTCCGGCGCCGTCGCGTGGTTGAGCCGCAGCAGCAGGATGTCCGGAAGCTCCGCCTTCAGCACGTCCGCCGCCTCGGAAAAGGAAGCGCAGTGCCCGGCTTCATGACCCCGCCCCGCCACCAAAGCCAGCAGCGCCGTGGCGGAGACGGGATTCGGATCCACCACCAGAGTGCGGAGGAGATAGACCGGCGAGGGAACCGGAGAGACGGTCAGGGTGGCGGCTGGAGGAGTGGATTCCTCGGTTTGAGAGCTGGGCACGGGCGGCAAAATTCGGGCGGAGGGGCGCGGGATTATATCTGAGGCCCGTTGCGGCGACAAAGTATTTTACCGGGAGCACGGGAAATGCGCAATTCTGAGAGAGCCGGCAGGCCAATTCCTGTCACGGCTGCCGCGCCCATTCGTCCGCCGCGAGGATTTCGTCGAGGCTGGCGTGCGGGATGGTGCGGTGCTTTTCCATGACGGCGGCGACGTGCTGCCAGATGTCAGGGAAGCGGATGCGGCCTTCGAGGAAGGCGGCGACGGCGACTTCATTGGCGGCGTTCATCACGGCGGGGAGCGTGCCGCCTTCAGTGCCGGCGCGGCGGGCGAGGTCGAGCGCCGGGAAGATGTCGCGGCGCGGGCTCTCGAATTCCAGCCTGGCCAGCGTGGCAAAGTCGAGCGGCGGCAGCGTGTTCGCCACGCGCTCCGGCCAGGTGACGGCGTATTGAATGGGGAAGCACATGTCGGTGTGGCTGAGCTGCGCGAGCACACTGCCGTCGATGAATTCCACCATGCTGTGCACGATGCTCTGCGGATGCACCACGACATCCACGCGCGCCATTTCCACGTCGAAGAGCCAGCGGGCTTCGATCATTTCGAGTCCTTTGTTGAAGAGCGTGGCGGAGTCGATGGTGATCTTGCGGCCCATGTCCCAGGTCGGATGTTTCAAGGCCTGCGCGACGGTGGCGGCGGCGATTTGCTCCGCGCTCCACGTGCGGAAGGGTCCGCCGCTGGCGGTGAGAATGAGGCGGCTCACTTCGTCCGGGCGGTGGCCTTCGAGGCACTGGAAGATGGCGTTGTGCTCGCTGTCCACAGGCAGCACGCGCACGCCCCGGCGCTTCGCAGCCGACATCACGGCCTCGCCGGCCATGACGAGGATTTCCTTGCTGGCCACGGCGAGGTCGCGGCCGCATTCGATAGCCGCCAGGGCGGGACGCAGGCCCGCGGTGCCAACGATGGCCACGAGCACCATGTCGGCCTCGACCTCCGTGACGAGATCGATCAATCCCTGCGCGCCGGAATAACACTTCACGCCGGCGGGCAGTTTCCGGCACAGCTCCCCCGCCCTGGCTTCATCGAAAACCGCCACATGCCGCGCCCCGGTTTCCGCCGCCTGCTGCGCCAGGGCATCCACACTCGTCGCCGCCGCCAGCCCGGCGACTTCCATCCGCTCCGGCACATCGCGCGCCACCTTCAAGGCACTGGTGCCGATGCTGCCGGTGCTGCCGAGAATGATGACGCGCTTACGCTGCATGGAGTTCATCGTGAGCGGTCGGACCGGCAATGAAATCGCGATATGGCCAGTCATTGATTTCTTCATGCGGAGAGATTCTTAACCACCGCCGGCGCTGCACCCGACGGGCGGTTGGACGTCCGTGATCGTTTAATCCAAACATCCCTATGGTGACTGTTGCGCGCTGCTGTGCAGCGGAGGCGGCACGTGGATTAGGTTCCAGGCGACCCGTGCTGAAGTCCCAGATAAAAAAGTCACTGAAGCAATAATCGGCCCCGTCGGGTTTCAGGAGCGCCTCCTCGAACTTTTCGGCTTTCGACCGCTGGCACTTGCTGCAGGCGTAGAAAAGATTGTCCCATGAGAAAGCGCTGTCGAGAAACCTGACGTCTGATTTGGGATGGAAATGCTCGATGGTGTCATCGGAAACCGTCTCCACGGGGTAACCGTCGCAAAAAGAACAATGATCCTGCGTTTGGCGACGCAACGCGGGAAGCAGCAGATGATTGAGCCTTTGATTTTCATACTGCGGCCAAACGAACTGAGCAGACCGGTCCGCAGACTTGCGGCTTCGCCAGCTTTCAGTCCATGAGGCACCCTTATTCTTCAGAACCTCAGGCTCCGGTTCACGCAGGAGCTTTCTCATGATGCCAGGGGCTGCTGCAGAAGGCGCTCGAGCTGCCGCAGTTCTCTCTGCACGATATCCGACACTTCCGCACTGCGCTCCTGGAGTTGGTGGCCAAGCCGAAGGGCGTCTGTCCGGGCTTCAGTTTCACCCCTCAGCGCTTTAGAACGTGCCTCCCGGAAAGCCGCCATCTGCTGTTCCGTCTCCGGATCGAACCATTCCTCCAATCCCATGATGTCCTCCAACACTGTAATATAGCTGTCTCCCTTGCTGGCTGCGCGAGGAGGTTCCGCAACGGCAGCGTCCCCTTTTAGACTGAGCTTGTGAATCCATCCCTCATTGATCGAGCAAATGACAAATGGTGAGTGGGTCGCCACAAAAATCTGAGCATTGCGGAAGACCTTTTGCGCCATCGGCAGAATTCGGCGCTGCCACGCCGGATGCAGATGGCTCTCAATTTCATCCAGCAGCAGAATGACGGGCTGACCGAGAGGATCAGCTTCATCAGGATAAAACAAATCCATGAGAATGACTGCATCCACCAGCCAGCCGATAATGGATCGCAGCCCGTCGGGCAGTGTAGAAAAGGGAACCCCCTTCACTGAGTTACCCCAGTCTGCCGTGAGGGTAGTCTTTGGATGAGCCCGCGCCCGCAAAGTAAAAGTGCGCCCGGTGACCGCAGAGACGGCATCCTCGATTTCCCGGATCACTCGAAACCACCGACTCATGCCCGCTGCATGCCCTGTTCCGTCTTTCTGCTGCTCCAATGCATCAAGCGCAGCCTGGGTCTTCATGTTAAAGACTGCCTGTGCCAGGTTCTTTCCATATCCGGCGGGCTTTGTGAAACTTAGTCGCTCGTTCGGCCCAGGCAAACTGACTGTAGCCGACGCCACCACTGGTTCGTCTCCGAGGTAGGCCATGCCGTTGTAGGCAAGCGCCGGCCAGCTTTCCAAACTGTACCGGTGTGGCTGGACTGTTCCCAACTGCATGTCCCCGCGTTCCCCTCCCTTCTTGTAACTAATGAGCAAAGAACTTTCTTGAATGAGTCCTTTTGCCCGATTCATCAGAGGTTCCCTGTTCCCGAGCGCGGCAGCCATCGCGCAGAGCAGGCGCGTCTTCCCCGTTCCGTTCACGCCCGTGAGCAGATGGACCTCCCCGAGATTCCCGCGAGTCGCGGACTTTGGAAACTCCAGCGCCAAGTCGGCAAAGGGAGGAAACTTGGAAGCGGTTATTCGTGAAATGCGCACGGGCTGAAAGTGGTTGCGGGATGTGAAAAGGCAAGCCCTGCCTCAGGCTGCAGCTGCATACTTCAGATAAAAATACGCCACCGGGCCGGTCCACAGCAGGCTGTCGATGAGATCGAGCGCGCCGCCGATGCCGGGCAGCATCCGGCCGCTGTCCTTCACGCCGAGGCAGCGCTTGATGATAGACTCGGCAAGGTCGCCCACGATGCACACGGCGCCGAGGATCAGACTGAGAATGACGGCGTGCATGGCAGAGAAGCCCATCCGCTCCGCGCCATAACCGTAAAACACTCCGAGGCCGGCCACGAGTGCGCCGAGGAATGCCCCCGGTACGCCTTCCCACGTTTTGCCGGGACTGATGTGAGGGATCATTTTGTGTTTCCCGAACAGCGAGCCGACCACGTAGGCGCCGCAGTCGGTGAACTTCGTCGCGCCGACCACGAAGAGCAGCAGCGGGACATTTTTCACCACCCCGTCCGTCACGCCGCCCATGAAGAGCAGCCGCGTCATGAAATTCCACAGCCACGGCACGTAAAGGAATCCGGCGATGACATAAACGATGGCCCACAGCGTCGCTCTTCCCTCCAGCGGGCGGAACAGCGCCGGAAGAAACGCCGCCATCGCCGCCGCCGCGATGAAGGCCGCGTCCACGGCGAACGGCCAGTCGCTGCTGCGCTTCCAGCAGAGCGTGAAAGTCCAGACGAGGTACACGGCGGAGAGCGCGATGAATCCGCAGCGCCACACCCGCGGCAGTGTCGCGTCCATTTTCGCATACTCCAGCACGCCCGCGATGCCGAGAAATCCCAGCAGAATGAAGAACAGCCACGCCTGGCCCAGCACGATGGCCGCCGCGACCAGGCCCCACAACGCCAGCGTGCTGCTGAGGCGTTTCACGAAGACCTGCGCTTTGGTGGGCGGAGCGGGGTTGGGTTCTGACATCCGCGGGCGCTTAAGAGCGGCGGCGGGGATGGAAAAGCGGAAACTGCCGGCTCAGGTATTCCGCGCGCGGACCCAGCGGAGGAACCGCATGATCGGTCCATTGCGGCGTTTGGGTTTGGCGGAATAGAGCGTCTGACCGGTGCCGGCTATCGAACCGTCGGCGGCCTGAACCGTTCCGTAGGGAATGACCAGGTCCGGCAGGAAGGTCTCGAGATCGTTGGAATTCTGCGGCAGGAGGACTTCTCCCGGGGCGGTGCTCAGGGTGAGCCAGTCAAAGTCAGGATCGCCGGAGGGCACGAGCGAAAAGTCATGCAGGTCCAGCGGCGGCGCCTCGCCGGGCAGGATCGCCGGGATGTGCATGACGGCGGCGGCGACGGTGTGCGGATCGTCAACGCCGCCGCCAGCGGGATCGTGAGGCAACACGTTGCAGAGCCTCAGCAGCTGCCATTCCGCCCACACCGGTCCGGGGCCGGGACCGGGGAAAGTGATCGCCCTGGCGCGCGCGGCGAATGTTACCGGCACGGACTCGTGCGGCCCGAGCACGAGTTCGATGGGCATGGAATCCATGTCAGGAGGCGGCAGTCCCGCGCCGGAGGAATCGGCGGCCGGAAATTCTCCTGTCAGGCTGAACTCCACGCCGCCGGACTGCACCAGCAGCAGACTGACCGGCATGACGGCGCTGGTGGGATTCTTGATCACGATGGTCTTCACGCCGGTGCCGACGGGAATGCTGCGTCCGGTCGGATTCCAGTCCACGCAAACGTCGGCGCCGCTGGAGCGCGAGACTTTGCTGACGCAGCAAACCGGCGGCACGGGGACCGGTCCGACTTCCTGGAAGCACACCTGGAATCCGGCGCACTGCCCGGGCGGGATCGATCCCGGGTTGATGGTAAAGTTGACCCCCAGCGAGCTGAACGGGCCGACCGGCAGCGTGGTGCCGCTCGACGGCTGGAGCGCCACGGGGGGAAGCGTGCCGCTGCAACCCGGCACGCTGACGGGCGTGATGAAGAAGTTGTAAGTCTTCGCAGTGTTGGAGCCGTTGAAAATCCACGCGGTGGTGGAAACGGGATTGGCGCTGTCGGCGACGATGCGTGAGGATAGCTCGCAGCGGTCGGGCTGCTGCGGCTGCTCGCATTCGATCCACAGCGGGCAGAGTTTGAGCGGACAGCAGCGCGTGCGCGTGAGGTTGGTCAGGAGAATCTGGAGGCACTGCGGCGGTTTGTAGCCGGTGTAGCAAAACGTGAGGGTGCCGGTGCCACCGGGCGGAATGGGGTTCGGATTCGGCGTGACCACCGCAGGCACGAAACCGCTGCCCGGCGCGATGGTGGCGACATCGAAATTGAAGGCGGGTCCGAAAACGTGCGTGAGGTTTTGCACCGACACGGTGATCTGCCGTTTCACGCCCTGCGGCGTCGGCACGCAGGTCACCGTGTGATCGAGGATCACGCCGCACTGGCACGGCGGCAGCGTGAGGCAAACCAGCTGCTGGCAGATCAGGTTGTCGAACTGACCGAAAAATTTGATGATGAAGCAGAAGGTCGCCCCGGTGGCGGGCAGCGTGTTGGGCAGCTGCACGGGCGCGCCGCCGATTCCGCTGGCCGGAATCGAGGGATTGAGCGGTGCGATGCCGGCGGGCGCGGGCTGCGCGGTGATGGCCCCGGCGGGAAGCTGTCCGGCAGGCACCGGGCAGGTTTGATAGGCGAAGAACGTGGTGCCGGTCAGGTTCTGAATCTGCACGAACGCGCTGTAGCCGTTGCCGCCCTGGGGACAGACGACCTCGAACGGCGTGACCGTCGAACACAGCGGCGGGCAAAACGGAAGACTGAGGCAGACAGGGCGTTCGCAGAGCAGGTTGCCTGCGGCATCGTAGAGCCGGACACAGAAGCAGGCCAGCTGGCCGCTGCTCACGCCGCCGAGGCTCACCGCGTAGGTCTGCGACTGATTTTGATTGAGCGGCGGCAGCGTGATGCTGCCGGGCGACGGCGTGGCCGCGACTTCGCCGGCGGAGAGTCCTGGCAGGCAGGGCACGAGCTGCGCCGTGGCCGCGGGGACCGGCTGGAGATTGGTGATGGTGACGTTCGTGGTGAACGGCCCGCCCTGAACGGCCGGGCACACCGCAGCCGTGGCGCTGACATTCATGCAGGGCAGGCACGGCGGACACGGCGGCACGTCGAAGCAGAGTTTATCCTGACATTCCGGATGCGCCTCCGACTCCCCGAAGACGGCGACGCTGAAACAGACCAGTCCGCCCGCCTTGGGAATGCCGGTGAGGGTAATTGGAATGGTGGTGCTGTTGCCGGGAGCGAGCGGCGGCAGCGGAACGATACCGGCCGGGGAGACATTGACGCCGGTGATCGCGCCGGGCGGCAGTTGCGGCGGCGGGCACGGCGTGAATCCTATCCAGTAGAGCGGCAGGAAGCCGGTGTTGGTCACGGTGACAGTCGCCGTGTAGGGCTGGCCTTCGTATTGCGGACAGGTGACGCCGCCGATGCTGAAGGTGGCGCACGGGCACGGCGGAAGTTGCTGGCAGACCACGGTGGAGCACAGCGGCCGCCCGTTGGCATCCATGAGTGTCAGGCAAAAACATGCCAGCGCTCCCGCGGTGCCGACACCGCCCAGCTGGATCGTGTAGGTGCCGCTTTGATTTTGTGCCAGGGGCGGAGAAAACGTGATGAACGGCGGCAGGGGATTTGCAGGGATGCCTCCGCCCGCGGACGGCGCGCACGGTGTCAGCGTGGCGCCCGATGCGGTCACCGGCCCAAGATTGGTAATCGTCAGGCTCATCGTGTAATTCCCCGGCGGCGCGGTCGGACACTGGATGTTGGAGATCGTGCCTGACACACACGGCAGCAGCGGCGGACACGGCGGGAAGGTGATGCAGACCTTGGCCTCACAAAAGGGCCCCTCCTCCTCCCATGCCTGCGGAAAGAGCCGCACGATGAAGCAGACTTGCGTGGCCGTGTTCTGCACCGGCAGCCCCGGGAAAGTGACAGTGATGGGCGGCGTGGTGCTGTTTGGCCCCAGCGGCGGCGCCAGCGGCTGGAATCCCTGCGGATTCGGCTGCAGCGTCACGGCGCCGGCGGGCAGTTCATTGAGCGGGCACGGCAGCAGTTCGTAGCCGTAGGCGGGCACATTCCAGAGATTGGTGATGGTGAGAGTGGCGGAATGCTCCTGACCTTCATACACCGGACACAGCGGATTGGTGAGGACAGCGTCCATGCACGGACACTTCGGCAGGTCCACGCAGACCTTCGGCGAACAAACGAAGTCCTCCGGCTCGCCGCCCGCGCCCCCGGGATTGGCCTCGATGGCAAAGCACTTCCTGCCGCCGATCGGCAGCGCCGTTAGAAAAACGGTGACGTTCTGGCTCCCGCCCGGAGCGATGGCCGGCGAGACATTGACCAGCGCAGGCGACGGCACGAGGCTTTGCCCGCCCGGCGGCAGGAATGCCGGCGGACACGGGCCGAATGCCAGTTGTGTGAGGGGCACGCCCATGAGGTTGGTGATGTTCAGCGTCACCGCATATGGCCCGCCCGCCATCGGCGGACACGCCGCACTGACGAACTTCGCCTGGAGCCGAACCGGCTCCAGCGTGGCGTCCACATCGCCGATGAGCGACTTGCCGTAGTAGATGCCCGTACAGTCGTAATCGATGATGTGCGAAAGCGTCAGGGGCGTGATGTCCGCGGCATTGCCGCCGCCGCGAATGCGCTGCTGCCCGTAGGCGGCGAGCGACTGGAACGGCCCGAGCGCATCGCCCGTACACCACACCTGGCCCTCACACGTCGGCCCCACGCCGCCGGCGCTGTTGCCCCAGGGCGCGCTGCCCACGCGGAATTTATTCTGGGGCGACGCCACCCACGCACCGCTGGCGCCCGTGTATTCCAGCACCCGGGAACTGTGCGCGCCGAGAAGATAGCTGTAGCCGGCGTAGTTTGATATCTGACAAATGCAGGCGGTGTGATAGCGCTCCGCCAGGATCATCGCGCCACTCAGCGTGAACTCGATGTCCGACACCGGCATGTTGCTCCGCTGGAGCGCGCCGAAGCCGGAGTAGGCCAGCGCCAGCGGCGGCGTTTTGAATTCCCGCACCGCTGTGGCCGGCTGGAAATTCCCGCCACTGTCCAGCGCGATGGACCATACCTCCGCCTGCGGTCCGTTCGCATTCGGATCCAGCGGCACGGGCGGCGGATCGCTGCTGTCAAAGATGCTGTAATAAAGCCGCCCGCAGTAATAACCGATGCCCCACGGCCGCCGTTTTGCCGGCGTGAAGACCATGGAAGGCACGTCCGCCACCGCCGGATAGGACGCCAGCGGCAGAATCGTCAGGCCGTGGTCCAGCGTCGCTGAAACCGCGCCGGTGCCAGGGTCCATCCGGTAGATTTTGCCGTCGCCCATATTGGTCACATAGAGCCAGGGCGTGCCGCTGAGGGTGCGGACAAAACAAAGATTGCCGAGCGCCCCGTCCGAGACCTGGTTTCCGTTCCCCGGCACGGGCGAGCCGCCGGAGGCCCCGGGCAGTTGCGGCAGTGCCGTGATGGCCCCGGTGTTCGCATCCAGCCGGTAAACCGTGCCCGGCCCGTTGCCCGACGGCCACGACGCGTAGCCATAGCACGTGCTGGCGGCGACGAAAATATGCGGCGGCTGATGGTCGCTGAGCGCCACACCGAAGACCTCGCCCATCTGCTTCGCCTTCCACTCGTGCTGTGCACCCGCCACCGGATTCTGCACCCCCAGTTCGTTGTGATAAAACTGCCAGTTGTAGCCGGCGCTGTTGGGGGCATCGAGCGGCGCGACCGAAAGGACCGCCGGCGTGGTCTTCCAGACGACGACCACGTTCCCGTTCGGGTCCGGCAGCGGGAGCTGCACGCCGCCGCCAAGGTTGGTGGAGGAGTAACAAGTCGCCACGGTGAATCCGGGCTGCAGCGGCAGGAGATCGCTGTTGGTGTAGATTCCGGCCGCGCGGGCCCCGTGAGGGGACGCGGCGAAACTTGCAAGCACCGCGAGCGCGATGCGAAACAAAGAGGTGTTCATGGCTGTGGCGGGAGGAATCGGCGGGCATTCATTCTCTCCTCCCGGCCCATAACAGGAAATGGGTGCCAAAAGGAAGGAAAAAATCTGCACCCGGCCGCCAGCAGGGCCTTGACGATCCAAAAAGCTTGTCACTTCCCCGCTCTACCTGCATATACGCGGCGCATGAATGCCCGACTTCTCCTTGCTCTCGCCCTGGCCTCCGCTGTAGTCTCCCCCGCCGCCGCCGACTGGCCGCAATTCCTCGGCCCTGGCGGAAAAGCCACCACGCAGGCGAAACTGCCCGACACCTGGGGCGACGACGAGAACATCGTCTGGAAAACTCCGCTGGAAGGCAAAGGAGCGTCCAGCCCGGTCGTGATCGGTGATAAAATTTTCCTCACCACCGGCACCGGCGGCGCGGATGACCTCGTGCGACATGTCCTCTGCCTTGATGCGAAAACCGGCAAGGTCGTCTGGGACAAAACCGTCGCGTCCGTGCTGCCCGAGCAGGGAAAAATCCGGGAGGAGCACGGCTACTGCTCCAGCACCCCGGTGGCGACAGCGACGCATCTGTTCGTCTTTTTTGGAAAGAGCGGCGTCTTTTGTTTCGACCACGCGGGCAAACAAATCTGGAACACCAAAGTCGGCTCCGCACTCAACGGCTGGGGCTCCGCGGCTTCCCTGACACTGCACAAGAAGCTGGTGCTGGTAAATGCCAGTGTGGAAAGCGAGTCGCTGGTGGCGCTGGATCAGGCCACCGGCAGGGAAGTGTGGACCGCTGACGGCATCAAGGAATCATGGCACGCGCCCGTGCTCGCTCCGGGCAAAGGCGGCGCCACGGAAGTCATCACCGCCCTGGCCGGAGTCGTGAAGTCCTTCGATGCCGATACCGGCAAGCCGCTCTGGCAGTGCAAGACCGGCATCGGCTGGTACATGTGCCCGCTGCCCATGGTGCATGAAGGCGTGTGCTATGCCGTCGGCGGAAGGAGCGGCGTTGGCGGTCTGGCGGTAAAAACCGGAGGCAGCGGTGATGTCACTGAGGACAACCGCCTCTGGACGCTGCCCAAGGGCACCAACGTGCCCTCACCGATTCTCCACGGCGGACATCTTTACTTCGCGCACGAAAACCTCGGCATCGCGCACTGCGTGGACCTCAAATCCGGTGAGTTCGTCTATTCCGAAAAGATGAGTCCCGATCCCGGCCAAATCTACGCGTCGCCGATCCTGGCCGGCGACAAGATTTATTACACCGGCCGCGGCGGCCAGACCGTGATCGTCAAAGCCGCGCCGAAATTTGAAGTGCTGGGCTCCGCCAAACTCGAGAACGGCCGCGGCGTCTTCAACGCCAGCCCCGCCGTCCACGGTGACAGGCTGCTGATCCGCTCCAACAAGTTCCTCTACTGCATCGGGAAGTGATCTAAAGCAACACTCTCGGACGACACGCGATATCAGGGAAGGTGCGGCCGGATTGCCTCCGCCCAGATGGCATAGCCTTTCTCCGCCGGGTGCAGGAAATCGGGCATCATCTCTTTGGCAATGGTGCCGCCGGGCCCGTCGCGGAGTTTGTCTTTCAGATCGATCAGCGTCGCCCCGGCGAGCCTGGCCACCGCGGGGAGGAGCGCGTTCACTTCATCCAGCGCACGCTGCTGCGGATTGTCAGGCTTTTCACCCCTCGGCATCACGGCCATGAGAACCAGCTTTGCACCCGGGCATTTGGCTTTGGCCTGCAGCGCAACCGCCTGAATTCCCTCCGCGATCTCCGCCGGCGTATTGGCGCGCGCACTCTGCGTCTGAGCGAGACTATTCGTGCCGATGTGAATGACGAGGAGCTTTGGCGACAAGCCGTTCAGTTCACCGTGACCGATGCGCCAGAGCACGTTTTGCGTGCGGTCCCAGCCGAAGCCCATGTTCAGCACCTTGCGGTCGCCGAACAGCGCCTGCCATGCCTGCGCGCCGCGATTGCCTTTCGCCTCCACCGGCTCGCCGCCCCACAGGTGTGTGATGCTGTCACAAATGAGCACGATGTCAGGCTGGATGCGGTCCTTCGCCGCCAGCACCGCCGCATGCCGCGCGTCCCAGTCGTAAAAATCCTGCTCCAGTTTGCTCCTGGGCAGGCAGGCGGTGTTTTCGGAGGCACCGACGTCCTGCGCAACGCCGGCCTCATCACGGGCTCCATGCCCGGCAAAGGTTACTTGAAATACGGCAAGTCCGGCCCCGGCAAATATATTACAATTTACGTGCGGGACGGCCATGTCTTCATGACCATCTGCGGTGTCAGGTTCGACACCACCAGCAACGGCAGCGGTCACGTCGGCCCGCGCTGGATGCACAAGCCGCGCAGCACGAAGGGATTCAAGATGCGACACCCGCCGGGATTGCAGCCGGCCGGTCTTCTCCGCCCCGGTGAAGCATCAGCCTCGCAGCCAATGACAAATCACCGGCCGAGCGCCGCCTCCAGCCTCCGCAGACGCTCCTCCTGATCCGCGAGCTGCTTCTTCAGTGCCTGATTCTCCCGGTGCAGCTCCTGCACGGCGGCAGCGGAATAGATCGTCAGCGGATACGTATCCACCTGCAGAACCGGGGAACCGTCCGGCAGTTTCTCCCCGCTGCTTTTGACGTCGTCAGGAAACGCTTTGGCGAAATCCTGTGCGATGACATTCAGGTACCGCCTGTCCGCGATGGCCGGGTGAGCCGCCCGGTAGGAATCGCTGTAGCGAAACTCCACCAGTTGCACCTGATCGAGCTTCTCCAGTGCTCCGGTCACCGGCGTGATCTCCGTCTTGATGCGGCGGTCGGAATTGGCCAGCCAGTTCCCCGCGGTCGTTTTGCTGGCCTCCCCTTCCACCTCCAGAGAGTTCAGGGCCGCCGGCCGTCCGATCCCGACTTTGCCGGAGCTGAAAACGATGCCTCCGGGAGTCTTGCTCCAGACACCGATGTCATCCGACAACTCATCGGTGCCCACTGAACCTGCCGCGACAGCTTCTGCCAGGATCGGCAGCGGACCGCCGGTGGACGCAGTCCAGTTCGCGAGCGGCAGGGACGCGAACTTCAAATCTCCGGCGCCGGCATCCTGATAGGCGATCGCCGGGGCTCCATTTGCGGCTACAAGAGACGCGAAACGCCCGGTGTTATTCGCATCCACCTCCGCCGTGCCGTCAACGATGAGGGAATCGCTCCATGAGGTCGCCGCGGCGTCCGCAGCTTTGCTGAAAATCAGCGTGCCGGCGGTGGAGTCATGCCATGCCACGGCGGGCGCACCTGCGATCTCCGCGAGGCTGCAATGCTGGCCGGAAACGTTCGAAGTGCCGTCGATCTCCACCGCCGGCGGCCATGTGAGGCCGGTCGTGTCACCGGCCCGTGAATACAGCAGGCTGGTTCCGTTATGAAAGGCGATCGCGGGACGGCCGCCCACCGGGGCCAGGGATGCAAAACTCCCGGATGAGGCATGTACGACCGTTGTGGTCCAGTCGCCGGCAACGCCCGGCTGCGATCCCGTCAGGACGGTGAACTTCACGCTCCCGCTGCCGTGAGCGATGGCCGGTTTTCCATTGATCTCCGCCAGTGAGGCGAACTCGCCGCCGTCAGTGAGGGTGACCGTGGTCCACGCCGAACCTTCGGTATTCGTCGCCCGGGCATAGCGAAGTTTTCCGCTGTTGGGATCATGGTAGGCAATGGCCGGCAAACCGCCAATGACGGCCAGCGAGGCATGCCAGCCGGTGTTCTCCCCAGCGCCATCAACCCGCACGATGGACGCCTGTGCGGGCCATGCCGCGCCCGCTTCATCGAGCGCGCGGGCGAATTTCAAATCGCCTGCAGTGCCGTCATAGTAGGCAATGGCGGGACGTCCCGCGACATCCGCGAGGGAGGCGTAATAGCCGGCATCCGACAAAACACCGTCCACCCGCACGATGGCGCCCGCCGGCCAGGAGGATCCCTGGGAATCCCCCGCACGCGCGAACATCAGATCGCCTGACGAACTTGAGCGGTAAGCGATCGCGGGACGCCCGGCGATCATCGCGAGCGAAGCATCCGCTCCGGTTTGGCCGGCGGAGTCCACCGTGCGGGCGGCAAACGAGGCCGTCGCCGAGAATCCTCCTTCATCCAGAGCGGAGACCGTCCAGCCGTCGGACAGTGCAAGCTGCGGAGTCCCGGCGAATGCCGCGGGAAAGTTGACGCTGACCAGGAACCCGCCCGCAGAGACCGCACCGACGACCATGTCCGCGTTGCTTCCTTTGGCGTAGTTGGCCGCAATTGTCGCGGCACTCAGCGCGTAGCCCGCAGACGTCAGGCGGCGATCCGGACTGAGCAGCGAAAAAGTACTGCCGTCCGCACTGAACCAGATGCGCAGCCGCACGTCCTCGTGAGTGGCAAAAATCGATGCCGGGATCGGATTCGACTCCCCCAGGAGCAGTGAGTAATGCCCCCTGGAAACGTTCAGTGACAACGCCGTCACCGGCTCGCCGGCGCCCGTTCCATCGTTCGTCCAGAGCGTCGCACCGGTGCCGTCAATCAGTCCGAATTTGAACCACGCAGCCCCATCGACGTTGACGCCATTCACCGCAATGCGGCCCTGGTGATTGATCAGCCCGGGAGCAGCCGTCACGTTTGCCGCCATGGCTGCGGCACAGAGAATTTGGAGCAGCGATTTCATCGTGATATGCGAATGCGGTAAAAGCGCCGTGCTCCCGGCGCCGGATCGGTCACCCGGATGCGGTCGCCGTGGCTTGTCGCCTGACCATTCAATGGCAGCCATGTAGCCGGCAGCAGATTCGTGGAATATTCGACCGTGTAGGTCCGTTCACCGGAGACCGGGCCGTAGTCGATCACCGTCCCCGGCCCTGCAACAAAGCCTGCGGTGAACAGTGACACCGGATCGGTGGGATCCGCCAGTGCGTCGAACTCGAACGCATTCGTCTGCCCGTCGAGGTCCGGGTCGGCGCCAGGCGCGGCATTGGGATTGTCGAGTCCGAAAAACGAAACCTGCCAGTCGTCGTCGATGCCGTCACCCGCGTATGCGCCGAAATTGTCAGGATTGACATCGAGAATGGTCACCATGCCGTCTCCGGTGAGTCCCATGGCCGCCGCGCGCACGGCGGCAGTGGTGTCTTCATACACAAGGCCGGTGACAGCCAGACCGGCGGGATCGATCGATGCCAGCGGTCCGCTCAGCGGCGACCAGACGGCACTCACATTTCCCGCGAGCGAAGTGGCATCATCAAGTTCCATGCGGGCGATGAACTGAACCGGGGCGCCTTCGCTTACCGCCGGGATTGCAGGAGCGACCTGCAGGGCCACGGCGTCGAACAACTGACCGGTATAGCCCGCTTTCACCAGGACATCTGCGTGCGAGACAATGCCGCCTGCGATGGCTGCGCCCGTCGATATTTCTGCGACGACATCACCTGCCACCGCCTGACCGCCCGCGCCTCCGGGTTCACCGGCGAGGCTGGAGACATCCTGCGCGCGCAAACGGATCCCTGCGACCAGCAGGGACCAGCAGGCGAGGTGTCTAACAGGAAAGGAAGAAGGGGCGTTCACGGCTGGACGGCGGATGAGTTGGCGAATTCCTGCTGCACGACTTCGCCCGACTTGACGAGAGCCCTGGATTTTGGCTGTCCCTCCCGGTCCCATGACTCGGCGACGCCGTCCGGCTTTCCATTGAGCAGGACAGCGCGCGCCGCGAGGCGGCCGTTGTCGTGCCATTCCACATGAGGCCCGTTGAGCTGGCCTCCGACGATGGAGGTTTCACTGCGCTTTTGTCCATTCTCATACCAGCGCGTGCGCAGACCGTGCGACAGTCCTTTCACGAAATGCTCCTCCACCTCGAGCTGGCCGCTCTCGAACCATCCGCGGGAGATGCCGTCGGCCACGCCATGGGCGACCTCGATGCAGGCGCGCATCGCGCCGCCGGGGAATCTCTCCACAAGCCTGCCGGTGAAAGGCCCGCTCTCCCCCGGAACGCGGAGCCGGCCTTCGACCAGATTCAATGCGGCGCGCGGCAGTTCGCGGTTCTCCGCAACAGGCTGGCGGCCCGGTGGAAGCAGGAGCGACAGGCTGAGTGCGGCTGCCACGCAACCGCCAGCCGCCAGGGATCGGGCATGTTTCTTAATCCACATGGAGCGTGAAAAATTTGCGGGGACTTGATGACTTCAAATAAACATCCCGGTAGCGGACGCCGCTGCCGGTGGCGGGAAGACTCGCCGCCGGCTCCGCTCCGTCCGCGTGGATTGAAAATAAGGCCTCGCTCATGCTGTCGAGGCTGTCTCCCGACCGGATCCGGTAGGTGCGGCCCGCCACTTCCAGGAACCGCAGATGGGTTACGCCATCGACGACTTCCAGTATCTCCAGCTTGAACGCCTCTCCGGCATAGAATGCATAGGTACCGGCAATGTATTCGACCCAGTTGGAGACTCCATCGCCATCGATGTCGTCCTGCGGATTGACATCGGCGAGCCCGCGCACGCCGTCATTCGCATCGTAATCGATGACATCCTGTTCCCATGCGTCCGGGAGGCCGTCGCCATCGCTGTCGATCCCGAGGGTGAGATCCAGGCGGGTGCGGGAACTCGCGGTCCCCATCATACGCGCTCCGCCCTGCACCTGAATAGGCACGAACGCAGATTCACCGATGATCACTTGAGCGGTGAACGGCATCGCGGGCAGCATCGCGGTGGGCTGGTAGAGCTGTGAGGTTCTGCCGGCGTCCATGGGAACCTTGAGCGAATAATTGATGCCCGGTGCGAGGCCCTGAATTGCGGAACCCTGCACGATTTGCCCCCCGTTTGCCAGCAGACGGACCGACGCTTTGCTGGAAAGCGGGTTGCCCTTCTCATCCCGCACCATGCCATAAACTTCATGATAGGGCGCCGGCGGAAAGGCGAGGACGCGGACTGCAGCACAGGCAGTGAGTATCGCGGAGAGAGTGGAGAGTTTCATGATGACCCGGGGGAGTTTTCGTTTCAGTTTCCGGAATAGGAGTAGGACTCGAGGAAGAGCCGGATGTCTTTCACTGTGTCCTTGAAGACCTCGAGGCCGACGTCGGGATTCTGGCGCAGCGTCCTGCCCGGAATGACGATTTTCCAGCTGCTGTTCCAGACGGACCGGCCGATGAGGCGGCTGTTGGTGAATCCGGGAGCGCTGCTGAACACGGTACCGCCGGGGACCGCGCGGAACGCCTGGTGCTTGCGGATCGCGAACGGATCCTCGCTGAGCGACTGACCGGATACAAATCCGGTATCCTGCGCGAAGTCCGACTGCCCGATATTGAACGGCAGCGGGATCGCCTGGTCATTCACGGTCCATGTCCGCACCGTGCCGGCATCTCCCAGCGGCGGCGAGCGCATGGAGTCAACACCCGCCGGAATCAGATAGATGTAAGGAGTGGCGCTGAGAGCGTTCGGATCGAGGAATCCGAGATCAGGATCGGGAGGTGAAGCGGCGCCGATGCCATCGAGGTCACCTCCGATGGAAGTGGGGGAATCCATTCCAATGTAGCCGTCGAAAGCAATGCCCGAAGCCCGGATTTTTGTCGCGAAAGAGGTCGGACTGAATCCGTGATCCCCGCCGGCGAGCGGCTGCCCGAAGAAGTTGAATCCTTCCGCAATGGTGGTCTCGAATGGAATGACCATTCCCGGCACCGGCAGACCGTCGGGGCCCGCGATCTGCATGCAATAACGCCGGACGTCAGGATCATCGAGAACATCGGTCATGGTAAAGGACGCCAGCCTGTCAGCCCAGGCACCATCGCCCGCAGGACCGGGAACGATGCGGAACTTTTCGCCGCGCAGCGAGAAGGTGGTGCGATAGCGGTCCGGATTGTTGAAGCCCAGCCGGCTTCGCACCACGGACCAGTCGCCCGCCATGCGAGCCATGACGCCGGCAATGCCGGGATCGCCTGTGGAGGAAGCGGAGAACTGGGGATTGCCGCCGGAGTCCACAACCCCCAGAGCGCGGCTTTGCACGATGCCGTTGTAGAACTTCGCCGCAGCGTTGCTCGCATCTCTGTCGAGCAGCCCGGTTTCGTAATCATAGGCCTTCGCCGCGAGATAACTGTAGCGCGCCGCCAGATCGAAGAGCGCTTTGTATTTCTCCAGGGCCTCGTCGCGGAAAACACGGAACGCCAGGTCCCGTGTGCGGTACCCCTGCACGATGGCCGCGGCCCGTTTGCGGAAGGCCTCGCGCTCCACCTGCCTGGCGAGTCCCTCGGCTTTAATCTGCTGCAGTTCCCGCTCGGCCTGCTCCAGAGCACGCAGCGACTGATCGACCGGCGGACGAAGACTAACCACTTTGCGGAACTTCTGCTGAAGATCGGCGAGTGTCTGCTGGAATTCCTCCCGGACCTGGAGGGTCTCCAGCCCCGCCTGCACCTGGCTCTCGTAGTTCGCCAGCGCATCCTCCGCGAGAAGTTTGGCACCGTCCTTCAGATTCGCGGTAATATAACTGGAGGCCTTGGTGGCGATGCCCGCCAGTTTGCTCAGCAAACGGCCGATGAAGGTCGTATCGTTGGCCACTCCCAGCGTCTTTGGCAGGCCGTCCGCGAGGGCGTCGGCACCGTCGGTCCCCGCTTCGGCCAGCTGCTCGGCAATCCGCCCGGCGATTTCATACGCCCGGATCGCACCCTGATAGGTGTCGCGGATTTTATTGAACTCGGACTCCAGATTGTCGGCGGCGGCTTCACTTCTGACTGTCGCTTCGATCATCTGACACTTGCCCGTGACCTCGTCGATGGCCGCCATGTATTCGTTCAATGCCTGAAGTGCACGCAGACGGGCGGAGAGGATGTTGGAAACGGCCGTCTGATACCTCCCCGGGTGAGCACGCCGCCCGGTCCATGTCTTTGGCTTCATGAATTGGCCCCGGGAAGTCAGGGTGTAGCTGATTGGTTTGTTATAAACGAATCGGGGAGTCCCGTCAGAGGCCGGAACCGGGGCCGTTCCCTCCGGAAGGAACAGCGACTCCAGGAAACCGACGGCACCGAAACTCAGATCGATGTGCCCGGGAATTTCCGGGATGTCCGGGACTTCGATCTCCTTGATGTCGGTAATCTCGAAAGTCTGTTCGGAGTCAGGGCCGAAGAACAGCTCCATGGAATCGACATACATGGGATGAACGTAGTCGGGACCCGCATAACCCTGCTTCCAGACCTTGCCGGGGCCGATCGCGTCCGGATAGGGAGTGCCGTAGATTTCGATCAGTTCGTTCTCAAAGGCACGCTCCTGGGCTTCGATGGCCGCACGCTGCTCTGCGGCGCTGTTGTCCTGCTGCCGCAGGAACTGAGTCGTCTGTTTGGCGCTGTTGAAGGCGAACACAGCGTTCCCGAGGGCTCCTTTCGCCCGGTCGAAGATCTGTTCGAAGTGAGTTTTGCCGGCGTCGATCTCCGATGGGGAGATGTCGAAAGAAAGTGCCCCGGGAGCCAGCCCCAGCGGATTGAGCCGGGCATCTGCCTGGTCCAGCGTGCGCTGAATGGCCTCGGCCTCCGAGGTCACTTCATCGAGTTCCGGCACCGTTGTCCGGTCCACCTTTTGAATGCCTGTGTGCTGAGTGTCCTCCGCCGGCAGAATTGAGTTTGCCGTCACCCAGTGGAAGAAGGCCCCCTGACCGGCGCGAGTGGCCCACTCGTCCGTACCCCAGTAGCGTGTGGTTCCTCCCGTTGCCGAATTCACTTTGCCATCCTCCAGCCGGGACCAGCCCGAATTCTCGTTGGAGTCGTACTCGTTGCGGTAGGTCAGGTCCAGCACCTGATGCGCCGTGCGCGCCCATGCCGCCGCGGCGGTCGCGAACTTCCGCTCATCCTGGTAATCCACGCTGACCGGCTGACCGCCCACCAGCACCGCTTCGATTCGCGGCGTCCATGAGAAGTTATTGTTGTGCAGCAAATCGTAATAGACGGTCAATGCCGTGAGATAGTGTCCCAGCGCGTCCCCGTGTCCCTGCGGAAACTGTACCGCGGCATCAGTTTCGTCCGACTGGCCGTCTGCATTCTGATCGAGGATGTTGTAGTTCAGCGAATAAATCGCCTCCCCGCCGTTGATGCCCCGGGTGAAATTCCATACCAGGCGGTTGTAATAAGGCGCTACGATGACGCCCGGCTGGAGAAAATCGTCCCGGCCCCGCAGCAGCCCCAGTTCCTCTTCCAGTACGGAGGCCATCTGCCCTTTGAAAGCGAACAGCGCAGTATTGAACTCCCCCGGGTTTCCGCCCGCGGTATCGAAAGCGATCGTCGGATTGGCGGCGTCCGCGTAGGCTTCGTTCCCGACCAGCATGTAAAGGTCGTTCAAATAACCCGCTGCCAGCAGCAGGGCGTCGTTCGCGGCCGGCACGTTCAGCGGAGGTGCTCCGTCGATGCTCAGCGTCTTCCCGCGACGCAGGATCGTCTCGTAGATCTCGATCAGGCCGAAATCGTCGATATTCTCCAGGTTCAGCGCGACATCCCCTTCCCAGCGCTTCCCCGCCTGCGTCAGCAGGGAAACATCGGTGTTCACCGAATTGTTGAAGAGATCCGTGACGCGCTGGTTGAAGGGATTGATTCCGGCGAGGGCACGCTTGATCCAGCCTTCGGCCAATTGCGGTGTCGTGAAGCTGGACCATCTGCCGGGATTAGAGTCGCTGCCGCCGGTCGCCCATGCTGCGGCTGTGCCGGCAACAGCCCGGTATCTCATGGTGAAATACGTATCCGCCAGGGTCTCGATCGTCGCGCCCTCGATCGAATGCATGAATTTCCCGGCCTCGGAAGCGACCACCGGCCAGTCGGTCAGATTTTCCTGCTCATTCAGGGCGTCAATGCGCAGGGCGCATGATGTCGTCGTGTCCGGATCGGCGAGTGTATAAAGCTCGATGGTAACGACATTGAGTGGCTTAATCCGCGCCGGTTCCAGAGCATAAGCCAGCGCATGGGCATCGGTGATCAATCCGGAGGGCATCGAGTTCGGGGTATCTTCCGCACCGGGAACGCTGCGCGAAGCAACGAGGTGACCATTCAGGTAAACCGCGGCGCTCTCATTCGGTCCAAGATCGATGCTGAGCCATGCTGCCGAGGCTTGATCAGCAGGCCCTGCAAAAGTCTCGCGGAGCAGCATGTGAGGAAGAGTGCTTCCGTGTTCCGCTGTACCGCCTCCGTCCTTAACTGTCAAAACAGCCCCCTCCAGTTGACCAATGACAGCCCACTCCGGAGCCGGGTTGTCAGGAGTGTTCACAGGGTATTGAAATTCCGGCCCGCGCGCCGCCTCCACTTCCGCCGCCGTGGGATTGTTGCGGGACCTCCATGTGCCGCCCGCTCCGGATTCTGGAAACAATCTCTCAGCGGTGTAAGTCAGAAGAGCCGGCGGCAGGCCCGAGACCGGCAGCGCCTTACGCCACTCGAAGATGAAGGTTTCCGGTTTTGCGGCAAAGTCTCCTGAGTGATGCAGCGTTACCTTTTCACTCAGCGGGTTCGACGCCGGCAGCACTTTCAATTCGCCCCGCGCCAGCGGCGCCTCCACTCGAATCACCTGCAGGGAAACCGGTGCATCCGGCGCGGCGAGCCCGGCTCCATCGCCCATCGCCAGCACTACATAGCCAGTCCCTCCACCCGCCGCAGTGAGGGCGTAGGAATCCACCGGGATGTTGTCAGGATTCACCGAAATGTCGCTTCCCGCGAGGCTCGCCTCCATGCCGGCGAGCGCGGTGGCATCGTATTTCCGCCGGCCGATTTCCGCGAGTTCCATCGGCCCGGCATCGTAGGACAACGCTGTCGCGATGCGATAATTTCCCAGTCGATTCCGGTCTTCCACCAGCGTTTCCAGCGTCGTCCGCAGACCTTTGGCTCCAGCATAGGCGCGGAACGTTACCTTAACTTCCGTTCCCACGGGGATAGCGCCTCCCCTATTCCACCAAAGAATTCCGTTCTCTGCATCCACAGTATAATCCCTGCCTTCCTGATAGTTTGTCCCGCCACTCGTGGCACTGACATGCACATCCGCGATCCGTGAGGCGCCGGTGTCCAGGCTGGCCCTCCATGTCGTCGGCGGGCTCTGAAAAGTGACCTGCGCGTACTGGTTGTAAACATCGACGGCGATATCCAGCAAATCAGTCAGGCCAATCTCTTCGATGAAATCATCAAGGTCGAAAATCTCGTCCAGCGCCGGGTCGATCAGCGCATGGATGGTCACATTGTCCGGCATCAGGCTGCCCGGCATCTTCACGAGGTAATACCCCCCGTTCCACTCCCCGGTCGTAAAATCAACTCCTCGATAATACAGATTGGTGCCGTCTGAAAGATAAGGAACGAGGCTGCCTTTGAGCCAGTCAGCGACCACGCCGCCATTGCGGGAAACCCAGCCTGCCAGCGGCAGCTGGGACAGGTTGATGACTTTGGTCGTTTGATCGCCGATGAATGGCCCCTGCACGACCGCCGGCCCGGCCGCAGGTCCGAACAGAGCTTTCCATTTCGTCTTAACCGTAGTGTCGTCGTCGGGACACAGATCCACTACAGCCTGGAGATCGGCCGCGGTCAGCACATTGAGCCGGAGGATGTCCTCGCCGGCCACTTCGTCAATGAACTGCCCCTGCAGCACCAAAGCACCGTGAGTGCCGATATTCGGATCGTAAAAGAACCGGTTCGCGAGGTGAGGCGGCAGCGACGGGAAGTAGGTTTTTCCGAGATAATCGCTTGTTTGGATTCCGCCGGGAATCGCTTCGAGACCCACCTCGGAAAGCGGCGCCACTTTCTGACGGGTGGGATCATGCAGGATGACGGACTGCCGGGGATTGGCGGGATCGCCGGTGGCCACGGCCTGATCGTAGAGGACGCGTATGGTTGACTGCCCCCGCACCGCCGGGAGGCCGCGTTTCGCCAGTGTCAGGGTTTCTCCGATCCTCAGCACCGGAGCACTTCCGGGCCATCTTGAAAAAAATGCCACGGGCAGCGGCCCGTCGGCATAGCCCTGCGCCGGATTGGCCGGATTCACGAGCGGCCGCAGATAAGGCTGCACAGTCCCTGCCGCCACGGTCTGATTCGCTCCCGTCGTCGCATCGGGAAAATCGAAACCCTCCCGGGTCGTATAGAAATACTGCATCTCAAAGCCGTCCAGGAATCCGGATTCACTGTCGTGCGGACCGCGGTAAACCCACAGGCCGCCCTTCCGGTCTTTGTATGTAAAGCGGCTATAGATTCCGCCCTCCGAAACATTGGCGTTTGAGGTCTGATGATTGATCTCACGGTTCAGGGAACGGCCGGAGCCGTCGAGTGCCGGTGTCATCAGCGGCAGCGGCATCGGCCCCTGCAGCGGCGTACCGGCCACTGCCGCGTAACGGAACTTGTGATCCGCATTCTCCCTGACCACCTTTCGGATTACCATGCCGGGCCTCCCGTCCCCGGCCGTGTAATCCACCAGCACGTAGGGTGCTGATGAAACATCCGGAACGTTCAAATCGTCCCGCAGCGCCCAGGCCACACCGCCGCTCATCAAAGCGTGTTCCTCATTCGGATTGTATCCAGGTTTGGCAGGATCGGGTTGACGGTAAATGGAGCCGGTCGCGGCGACGCCAAGTTCACCCGAGCCGTCATTTCTTGCCAGGACGATTTCCGCATAATCGGCCTCGTAGTTCGGAAGCGCTTCCGGCCACACCAGCGTGTGGCGCGAAACCACCGAGGGCCACGCGACATCTGAAAATCCGGTTCCGGCGGGTGCCGGTGTGGATTTGTACCACCAGATTTCCAGTTCATTGTTCGAGGGCAGAGCATTCACCGGAATGATCGCACCTGTCGCCGCCTCTTCGAGTCCTTCGACAATCGGGTCGATGTAAGCGCCGGGATTGTAGGCATCCCTCCGCATCGGACCGGTTTTGCTCGTGTGGATGTAACCAACAGCTCCGGGCCCGGCCGCGGCCGGCGCCTCGATTCGCTGGCCCACGGGGGTGGTGCCGGGAGACCCATACGCCTCGAAGCCCGTGCTGGGCAGCGAATAGACCCGCTCAAACCAAACCTGTTCGCCGACCTGGTAGCGAATCAGGCTGCGGGATCCGGCACCTGCCACGGTGTAAAAGACGCCCTCCGGAGTCAGAAAAGCATGCTCACGCTGCTGATTGTCCTGGAATACCAGAGACGGGTTGTTCACGGACGGCAGGCGAACTCCCGTGGCAGCGGCCTCTGTGTCATTCGCAGGCCGCGCATAAATCGAGTAATAATCGCGCAGGTACTCCTCACGCTCCGCGGCGCTCAATTCCGCCCAGCCGGACTGGAACTCTTCCGGCCATTTGGCCAAATAGCTGACATACTTCTTTGGCCATGAAATTCCCAGCTCGCCGGATTCCTTCCAGTAAACCAGAGCTTCATTGCTGACCGTTTCCGTTGTCGTTCCTGGAAAGAAGGTCGGTGTCGTGCTCCGGACCGCGTACAGTTCCTCGGTTCCCGCCAGGGTTCGATTGGTGTAAATGAAGGCATCCACTCCAAATCCACCGGCCGCGACATAGGGGATAAACTCCTTTTCAATTTCCGTCACCGCAGCCGGCTCCGAGGGAAACAGCCGGTCGCCCACGTTCACTCTCAGAGGGTCAGCCCGCTGCGTTTGCTTCACATCCACCACTTCGAAGCCGAGGTGTTCGCGATTGATGCGGTCGGCATCGCGGAAATTCCCCAGGTATTCTACAAAGACACGCCCCTCGATGTTGTAGGCATGAAAGGAGCCTGCATTCGGCCCGACTCCCTTCTCGAACCAAAGGGTGCGAAACTCCTCCGCGGGCTCGCTGTCCTCGTCCCGGGCGCGGTCCCGGTAGTAGTAATCCACCGAAACCCGTTCCGGAAAATAGCCGGTGTTCAAGTCTACCGGGGTCGGCTCTTGCGAACCCGGCTCCGAATCGAAATAGGCAATATGCACTTCCTGCACTCTGCCTGACGGAACAGTTACCAGCGGACCATTATAGCCCTTTCCGGCTTCGGTCCAAAAGATGGTGCGGGTGGGTTTTACCGATGTGCCTGAAATCACATAGCTCTGCACCAGTCCGTTCAAATCGTCCCCACGCACCTTCCACTTGATCTCAATATTGCCCGGTTTGATGGCGAACACCTTGTCGGCGTGTGGACTGTAATAGAAGTCACCGGATTGCGGACTTGAAGTGAAAACTGGTTCGGCAAGGTAATAATTTGGTCCCGCGGGTGAGCCGTCGAGCTGCTGGCTGGGCCGGGGAATTACGGAACCCAGCGGAAAGGTGACCGCCCTCAGGGATAGCGGCATGGCCATCCTTACGCTGTCCATTTCAATGCGGAGTGCTGGCAGTTCCGTAACTCCGTCGGCAGCCAGAGGAGTGTATCCCGGCCGCTTGATTTCCCCCGGTGCTCCAACTGAACCCGTCACGCTGCCGGCCAGCACATCGGTCCCGGACAGAATCTGCGTGGTGCGCCATCCGCCGAAGGCAGTTGTGGACTCGAATTGCCGGCCGGTCCGGTTCAGAACATCAGGCAACTGCCCGGGCGGATTCCCCACGGATTTCCCGATCGTGTTTTCGAAACCATCCGCGATCTGAGGGCGCTGGGCAAACGTGCTATTGATTCCCCCGCCAACCAGAAACAGCAGGATCAGACAGCGAGAGATCGTTTTCATATATTTTCCGAATAGGCGAAGGGTTGAGCCAGCCTGGTGAATGAATCATTCACTGAGGAGTTTCTCCGGAAACTGTTTTCACTGCCACTCCCGCTCTGGAACTGAGTGCCGACTCCAGCCGCGCCAGACGGATTTCGAGTTTCTCCGCGGCTTTCAGTCTGTCGCCGAGTTTGCGGTTTTGTGCTTCGAGCGCCGCGATACGGGTCTCCAGTTCAGTGATCTTTTCGCACTTGCCTGTAACGGTCCTGTTTAATGCCTGAATTGCGGCAAAAGCCACCCCCGCTTCGTCGAGCGGTGCGATCGTTCTTTCATCTGAACGAAGATCAAGGAGTTCATTGAAACTGGAGTGGAAATCCTGGGCCATGGGACCGATGTGCCGGCGCTGCTCTTCCTCCTGGTAACGCCATGTTTTTATCGGCAATTCCATCAGTTTCGATAGGACCGCATCGACACATATGGTCCTGACATCCGTCTTCAGGTTGCGATCACTGGAGTTGGTAAATGTTCCATAGACGGTGACTCCGGCCGAATTGAGGCGCATACGCGAGGTATTGCCCGCGGCATTGATAAGCAATTCATTTGATGAGTTCAAATAAATTCCAGCAAAGTCTTCATCGTTATTGCGATTCCATTGCAGGCCGGCTGTGGCCGTGTCGGGTGTATTAATGGAAATAAACGCGTTGCCGGAAGAGCCGACTGTAAGTGTATCAGTAATCTGATTGGTTCCGATTCCCACATTTCCGCCTGCCCAGTAGGTGTTGGCACCACTTTTGGTCCAGGGGGCGATCGTCCCCTCGAGTTTGGCTGCAGTCACAGCCCCGGAGCCCAGCTTGGCGGTAGTCACAGCTCCCGTGGCCAATTCACTTGTGCCGACGGCGCCGGCGGCAATTTCAGAACTCTCCACGGAATCCTGCGCAAGTGCGTTCGCCGTTATCGAGTCTACAAGGATTTTATCACCGGAGATGTTTACGATCTGAGAATCATTGATCGAAGCGGGAGCAATCTGATTGGTGCCAATGGCGCCGTCTTTTACCTTCCCCGCGACGGCGGCAAAAGGAGAACTGAGAAAAGCGAGTCGGGGACTGATTTCACCGGGAGTCGCCGGCGGCTGCAACACGGTCACTCCCAGGAAACGACTGCTTCCATCAAAGGCGTCCAAAAGATTGGTCCTGGCAGGGACGGCGTAACCGGGATCGGAAGCGATCAATTGCTCCCCTTCTCCCAGGCGGACGGAAAACAGCCCGTCTCCATCAACGGTCACGACCTGTTTTTCGGCCCAAATCAGTGCAGGATTCTCTTCCCCGGCCTGCTTGTCCCAAATCCGGAACTGGATTTGATAATTGGTGGGGGTTCCCTGGGTGCCGGGTCCACCCGGGCCGCTGATAGGCCCTCCCTGGCTGTTCAGCAACCGGCCCTGGTAGTCAACAAAGCCCGGAGGTCCCGCGATGGTTTGGGAGAAGGAAGAGGAAAGGCACAATGCGAAAGCGGCGGCGACGGCGCAGGAGCGAATGAAAGTGGATAGTTTCATGATGCAGGATTGACGGGTTGTTGTAAAAGGGTCGAATGGAGTGAGGAGAGGATAGGTTTATGGACCCAGAATCGGAAGGTCGGTTAGCCGGCGAATCACGAAGGCGCCTTTCACGGTGATCGCCTGAGCGCGGAGGCCGGTGATGCTTTCCTCGTAGCTTCCGCCCAGCACCGTGCTGCCCCACGCGGGTTCGACGAGTCCGAGGGCCGAAGGGTCGGAGGCGAAGGTAAGAGTGATATTCCGGGTGACGCTGAAGGATTCTTTGCCTTCGGGCACCGGTGTGATGCTGAATTCCGCGTCTTTGTTATCGTGATCCGGATGGTAGGCGTGAACGAAAGGATTGGTGGCCGCTTTGTAATCGAGCATGAACTCAAACGTGGCGCTGCCGGAAAGACCGAGGTCTCCGCCCGGAGCCGCGGATTCGTTCAGTTTCAGAGGAAAGGAGGCACTGGAGAGCCGGCGGGCCCCGGCCAGTTTGGCGGGATTGAGGGCGGATTCTGAAACCGCCACCACCGGAGCGCCTCCCGGCGACTCGCCGAGAAAGGCGCGCTGGATGAGCTTCAGTTCGCCGGAATCCGAGCGGTGAAAAATCAGCCGGATCGGGAATTCGGAAGGAGCGCCCGCATCGGCGTGCGTATTGACTGCCGTGGTTCCATCCTCCTGTGAAGCAGCCGGATTCGCGGGAGCGGCGGTGATCTGGTCCACTTTGTTGATCAGCGCCGTGCCGACCCACAAACCCGAGCGGGAGGTGGTCACGGCACTGACCGGGAGGTCGATGGCGGAGATGTTCAGTGAATCTTCGACGCGCAGCAGGCTTTGGAAAACGGAGCCGGGCGCGCCACCCATCAGGGCGCGATCGACGGTGAAGATCAGTTCCGCTTCCTCGCCGGCAGCGAGGCTTCGGCTCACCGGTGCTGTAAAAGTGGTGTAGGTGAACTGACCTGTCTGCGGATTGAGAGCGCCGCGGAGGCGCAGCGGCACCTGACCCGCCACCGGCGGCTGACCGGCGGGCGCGGACTGCGAGGCCGCCGGAGAAAGCGTCACATTCAGCGGTCCAGCCGTGACATTTTTTACGCGTAGCGTCTGGGTGGAACCAGCATCCCCGAACGAGAGACCGTCGGCACCGCAGGAGACGCGTACCGGCCCGTAATAGTCGGAGTACTGGGTGCTTCGAATCCAATAGGCGAGCCCCCTGGAAACGGCGCGGAGCCGCGGGGGACCGGCTGCGGCCGGATTGGACTCGATAGGGCCGCCATTGTAGAAGAAAATGTCAGGGCCGGCGCTGATCGTGCCGCTGAATCCGAGGAACCGCTCGAAATTCCGGTCGGCGGTGCTGTCAGGCGTCTTCATGGGAAAGCCGAAGAAATTCATTCCTGTGCTCGACCACGCGTATCGCGGAGGCACCGGGCGACCCGTTAGGGAGAGCGTAAAGTCCTGCACGGCGTCCGCGACCTTTACCAGATAAGCGGAGTTTGCGCCGAGGATCGCGAGTGTGGAGTCGGCGGGAAAGCCTCGCCTCCAGACGAGCCACTGCGTATCCGGCTGGACCGGTTGCGCCGGCGACTGGGTGAATTGCGCGGTGGAGGCGGCGGTGTTCCAACGCCAGATTTCAACAATATTGGGATAGGCAGCGAGGTGGTTGTCGATGCTGTCGTGCCCGGCATCCTGCACAAGCCAGACGGCGTTCCAGCCGGCCTTGAGAGGATAATTCTCGGTCACCCACTGGGCGCGGGCGAACGGAACGCATGAAGTGAGGGCAGTCAGGAGCAGCGGAAGTGATTTCATAATTCGATCAGTGGCCCGGCCGGCGGTTGGAGAGTTGCGTTCCCGTGCGGTGAATTGGCAGCAGAGCAGTGCCCGGGATGATCCCGGTATGGCCAGCCCTCCGGGGATCGGGGCACCGCTCCTCTCCGGCCCCGGTGAAGCCAGGCGTTTCCGGAATGCACTGGCAATTCTTTGGAGAGTGAAATGCAGGACGGAGAACCATGGCAGGACAAGTGGTTGCCCCTACTCTGGGAATCCAAACGGCGGCGTTACACCCGGATGAAAAAAACTGCCGCCTTCGCCGCGCGGCGAGTCCCGGCTTGTCATTCCCGCCGGGGCGCTCCCATTAGCAGAGATTCGATCCGTCTTCTCCATGTCCGACACTCCCACCCAGCAGGATGGCGCTTTTCCGCACACTCACTGGACATTGATTCAGAAAGTGCAGACGGGTGATGTCGAGTCGGCGGCGGCGGCGGTGGCGGAACTGTGCCGGACTTACTGGTATCCCATTTACGCCTATCTGCGGCGTTCCGGCTGGGCGGTGGAGGATGCCGAGGACCTGACACAGTCGTTCTTCAAGCATCTGATCGAGGAGGAATCACTCCGGAATGTGAATCCGGAGTCAGGACGGTTGCGCTCGTTTTTGCTCGGGGTGCTCAAACGCATGCTCAGCAACCATCTGCGCCATCAGCGGGCGGAGAAACGGGGCGGCAGTCAACGGCCCGTGTCTTTCGACGAAATGGCCGCGGAGGAGCGTTACGCCGCCGAGCCGGCGGATGTCAGGGATCCGGAGACCATTTATGCCCGGGCGTGGGCGGCGGAACTGCTCGGCGAAGTGCGGGAGAAACTGCGGGAGTCCATGTCAGCGGGCGGCCGCGACGGACAGTTTGAAGCCATGGTGCCCTATCTTCTCTGGGATGAAGACCCGCCCTCCTATCGGGATTTGGGAAGCCGCATCCAGTGCAGTGAATCGGCGGCGAGGATTCTCATTTTCCGGCTGCGGACCAAGTTCCGCGACCTGTTGCGCGAGGAAGTGGCGCAAACAGTGATGTCTCCGGCGGAACTCAGTGGCGAGATGGCATGGCTCAAATCCATCCTCTCCGCTTCATGAACACTACCGGGCACACGGCGGGAAAGGAACAGACTCCCCTCGCCGAGCCCGCGGCGGGCGCGGAGAACTACGTCGTCTCGAGGGAACTGGGCCGCGGCGGCATGGGTTCCGTACTGCTCGCGGACGACTTGAAATTGAACCGCACCGTGGCGGTGAAGGTCATGCACCTCGACGGGGACTCGAATCCGGCGATCCGGCAGCGGTTTCTGCGGGAGGCGAGGGTGCTGGCGATGCTGTCGCACCCGAACATCGTTCCGATCCACGACATCGTCTGGGAAAACGGGCAGCCGCTGTTTTACTCCATGAAGCTGGTGAAGGGCCGCACGCTGGCGGAAATTTTGCAGTCGCTGCGCAAAGGCGAAGACGCGGCATGGCGGGAGTATCCGCTGGAACGGATGATGGTGTCCTATCGGAAAGTGTGCGATGCCATCGCCTTCGCGCACAGCAAAGGGGTCATCCACCGGGACCTGAAGCCGGCGAACATCATGGTCGGCGAGTTCGGTGAGGTGCTGGTGATGGACTGGGGCGTGGCCAAACTGCTTACGGAGGAGGCCCCGGAACCGGAAGACAGCCTCAACTCCACGGAGATCGAGATGAACATGGTCCAGGCCACCATGGCGGGGACTATTCTCGGCACCCCGCAATACATGAGCCCGGAGCAGGCGCAGGGGCGGGTGGCGGACCAGGATCATCGTTCTGACATTTATTCGCTGGGAGCGATTCTTTATGAAATCTTGACCCTGCGTCCGCCGGTGGATGGCGAAACGGCCGCCGACGTGGTTTCGAAAGTGGGCTCCCCAGCCATCATCGAGCCGGCGAAATTGCGTTCGACGGTGAGGCTGCAGGGCAGAGAGGAAGGAGGAAAGGAATCCCCGCCGCGGGAGGAACCGCTGCGGATTCCCGGCAGCCTGTCGTCCGTCGCCATGAAGGCACTGGCTCCTGAGAGAGCCGTCCGCTATCAGTCAGTGGAAGCTCTGGCCAGGGACATCGAGGCATGGCAAAACGGATTCGCCACCAGTGCCGAATCCGTCAGTGCATGGGGACAGTTCAGACTTTTCATCCGCCGGCATCGTCAGGTGGCCTCCGCCGCAGGGCTCGGTCTGGTGATTCTGGCGGTCAGTTCCGCTGCCTTCATGTTCCGGCTGAAGCAGCGCGAGGAGTATGCGGTCGAGGAAGCCGCGCGGGCGCGGGCGGCGGAGAAAACGGCGGAGTCCGAAAAGGAGGCCAGCCGGCGTTCTCTTGCAGAAGCGAAAGTGGCCCTTGCGGACAGCGCGGCTATGGACCGGAATCTGGAGGCACTTTCGACGCACCTCGACGGTGTGCCTCCGGATTTGCGAAATCAGGAGTGGGATTACCTGGACCGGCAGCGCCGCCAGGCCATCGTCACCATCCCCGCCGGGGCGGGCAATTCTTTCGAGGTGTTAGCCCTTCCGGGAGTTAGCGGCTCCAGCGACCGGTTTCTCCTCGTTCAGGACGACGGGAAATCGTGCCTCGTTGACAGCGCCACGGGTTTTGTCAGAGGCCGGTTGAACCTGCCATCCATCAAACAGCGAAGCAACATCGCCTGCTCCACCAATGGACTCTGGCTGGCCGTAGCCTGCGACCATGCAGAGGGCCTTCGGGTCCTGAATCTCGAAACCGGAAAAGCCGACCTCGAGCTGTCTGTTCCCGGCGAACGCAGGGCGAAAGCTCACTTTGCCGGCAATGTGCTTCTGGTGCACAAGCAGTCGCCGCCGCTGATCCAGGCATGGGATGCGGGGAAGCGCACAAAGCTCTGGGAAATCAGCGAGGAAAAGGAGGCCGCCGTGTATCCAGATTCCCGCGGGGAAGTCTTCGCGGTGCATCTCAATGATTCGGAGAACCGCAGAATTCACCTTCGCTCCAGTACGACCGGTGAGAAACTGCGGACTCTGCAGTGCGACAAACCCTTCGTCTGCGACGTGCAGTTCAGCGCAGACGGCACCCTTGTTGCCGGAGCGGACGCCGGCGGCGTGGTGACCGTCTGGAGCGCCCCGTCCGGTGAGGTGCTGCGGAAGATCAAAATTTCCAGCGGCTCCGCTCTTGGCCTCGGCTTTTTGCATGACAACTATCTTGTCTGTCTGTCATCCCGGGATGTCGGGCCGGCTGCGCCGTGGATTCTTTCACTGTATGATCCGATGTCAGGTTACCTGCTGGCCGACCGTCTCGGAGTGGCGCGCGGGGAGCGGCATTTCGCCGTATCCCCAAGTACGGGCCGCGTCATGACCGCGGGTGAATCTGCGATGCTCTGGGAGTTCCCGGTGCTGCGGGAAGTTTCGAGAGTTCCGGCATACAACCGGGCTGACGGGTTGAGTTATCTGGGAGACCGGTGGTTGTTCGGCCCTTCCCCGAAGGCTTCCTCAAGTCTGCTGGACATGGGAAAGGATCATCAGACTGTCCGGGTGCAGGAGCATATCCCAATAAGATTCAAATTCGCCGGAGGAGGCGGTGCGAATTCGCTGTTTGGATTGTTCGAATCGTTCGGATTCCAAACTCATCTGCCTGAACGGCACGATCAGCCTCCGGTGCTTGGAGAGTTCCGCCTTCCCGGCAACGGCATGGAATTCCAATGCATCGATCTGCATCCGGGCGGAGGACAACTGTTGCTCGGCACCCGGCAGGAACTCTGGCTGGTCGAAACGGCGTCAGCCCGGGTGCAGCGAAAGTTGATCGCCGAAGAGACGGATGTCGCGCGGTTCACCGCATTCACTGCGGGAGGAAATCTGGCGCTCGGCGTCTTCGCGGATTCCCGGGAAAATGGCGCCGGGGGAGACAAACTGATCCTCTGGGATACCGCCACGGGTGTCAAAACCGGTGAAGTCAGCCTGCCCCGTCAGGTGCGCGCCTTCACGGCCGCGATGGACGGCTCATGGTTCGCCATCGATTCAGGCGAGAAGTGGATCGAGATCCGGGACGGCAAAACACTGGAGTCCCTGCGGAGATTTCGAGCCCATGACGCCCGCATCAATGCACTGGCGCGCAGCCCCGCCAGGCCATGGATCGCATCCACTGCAGATGATTTTTCCGTAAAGATCCGGGATGTCCGTGACGGACGGCTGGTGGATTCCTTTCTGGGGCCGCGCCAGCCCGCCTATCTCCTCGCTTTCAGTGGCAGCGGCCGCTACCTCACCGCAGGGGTGGCGGACTCCGTGCTGCGCTCGTGGAATCTTGCCAGTGTGATGGACGATGCAGGACCGTCCACAGCCCGGTCCTCCCATGACGCTCCACTCATCGAATTTCCGCCCTTCGATGAGGCGACGGCAATCCCTTTGCGGGATGAGCCCCGCTGACTGATCGCCGCGGAGGCGCAGCCCCGGGCTTGCATTCCCCGCGGCAAAATGGCACCGGGTTGGAATGACGAGCCCTTTCCGACTTCTGCTTCCGGCCACGGCTGTTTTCACCGCCACCGCCGTAGCGGGCGAGTGGCAAAAACTGCCGCCGCTGCCGGATCAATTGGGTGTGGCTGCACCCTTCGCAGGCGTGAGCAATGGGGCGCTGATCGTCGCCGGCGGCGCGAACTTTCCTGACAGAATGCCGTGGGACGGCGGAAAGAAAGTGTGGCACGACAAAGTGTGGGCGCTGGAGAAGCCGGACGGCACATGGCACGAGGCCGGAAAGCTGCCGCGTCCCCTGGCCTACGGCGTGAGCCTCACCGTCGGCGGCCTGCTGTTGTGGATCGGCGGCAGTGATGCGGAGCGGCACTATGCAGAGGTGCTGTCCTTTGAATGGCGCGATGGAAAACTAACCGGGAGCGCCGTGACTCCAGGGGCGCTGCCCATTCCGCTGGCGAATGCCGCCGGTGCAGTGGATGCGAATCAAACCGTCTATCTCGCCTGCGGAAGCACGGAGCCCGGCGAGAAAGCGGCATCGAATCGCGTCTTCACCGCGCGCTTCCATGGCGAGACGCCCCGCTGGCGCGAACTCCCGCCGCTGCCCGCCGAGCCGCGCATCCTGACGGTCGCCGCGGCGGATGGCGAGACCTTCTATCTTTTCGGCGGCGCGACGCTGGAGCCAAAGGACGGCAAGGTGGTGCGCCGTTACCTCACCGATGCGTGGCGCTACACGGAAAAGGATGGCTGGAAGCGCCTGGCGGACCTGCCCCAGCCCTGCGTGGCCGCACCTTCGCCTGCGCCCGTGACCGGCGGCGCCGTGTGGCTCCTCGGCGGCGACGACGGTTCGCTCGCGGGCTTCACTCCGGCGGATCAACACCCTGGCTTTCCCGGCACCATCCTGCGCTATGACCTCGCTTCTGACAAATGGTCCGTCGCCGGCAAGACACCCGCGCCGCGCGCCACCGTGCCCTGCGTGCCGTGGCAGGGCAGTTTCGTTATCCCCAGCGGAGAAGTCAGGCCCGGCGTGCGTTCGCCGGAAGTGTGGCGATGGAACGGCAAGTCAGCGCCTCCAACGCCGAATCGTCAGGCACGATAAATTACGGCCCGGGCCGCGCCAGCGAGGCGCCGGGGTGCAGTTGCGGCAGGAGATCGAACTGCTGCCCCGGACGCTGGATGCCTGACATAAGAGACTCGATGATCTCCGCGAGGCTGCGTCCGATGGGACCGTAGCGGTGATGATAGCGCGCCAGCGGCGGCTGGAAGGCGGCGAGCGAGCGCGAGCCTTCGAGACAAACGAGCGAAAGGTCCGCGGGAATGCTCAGACGGTGCGCCGAAAGTGCCCGGCTGGCCACGGTCAGCGCTGCGGTGGGACGGTGCACGATGACTGCCGTGGGCCGGGCGCGCCGGGTCAGCAGTTTGTCCGTGAGAGCGGTGAGATTCGCGCCGTCCTCATCGTGTCGCACGACACAGAATTCCTCTGCGCCGAGCGCCCCGGCCACTCCGCGGATGACGGCTTCGTTTCCGGCGAGCCGGCTCTCGGAAATCATGACCGCGATTCGCTCCGGCCGGTGACCGAGCCGGCGCAGGGCCGCGGCGGCATGTCGCGCGACGGCGGTGAAGTTCAGCGACACTGCGGGCAGCGTGATGCCAGGGTGCGGATTGCCCAGCAAAGTGCAGGGAACGCCGGCCTTCTGAAAAAACTCCTGCACCGCGAGCGGCGCGCGGTGGAGAATCCAGCCGCCGGCATCCGCTTCCGCTCGCAACAGCCGCGTCAGCACCTGCTCCGGCCGCCGGCTGCCAAAGGCCCGGCACTGCATGACGCGCAGCACCCGCCTCCGCGCACTGAGTCGCGCCGCGAGTTCCTGACAAACGATGAGCGCGGACGACGGCATGTCCTCCACGGCCAGCGGACTCACCAGCAGCACCGGCTTTTCCATCGTGACGCGCGCGGCGGCCGCCCGGCGCCTGGCGGTTCCGGTCTTTGGCCGCAGGATGAGCGTGCGCCGGTTTTCCACGCGCAGCCAGCCTTCCTCCTTCAGCCGGGCGAGAGCGAGCCGCAGCGTCGGACGGCTGATGCCGAGCATCCTGGCAAGCGCGCGCTCGGAAGGAAGACTGTCGCGCCAGCGGCCGCTGCGAATGGCTTCGCGCAGGTGCTCCAGGGCGCGCTCCGGCAGGGCCGGGAGGGAGGAAAGCGGTTCCATGCGCCAGCTGTCGCGCGGGGCGGCGCACTGGTAAAGTGAGTTTACCACGATTTGCAGATTCCCCTGCCGCCGCCCCGGGGGCTATGCTGCCTCACTCACCCTCAGCCAGACCACCCATGAAGCAACTCACTCCCGCCTTCGCCACCCGTGCGGCTCTGCCGCTGGTTTCGATCCTCGCCGCCGCCGCCCTGCGGACGGATGCTGCGCTGCTGGCCCACTGGACCATGGACAGCGCCAACATTTCCGGCACCACCGTCGAGGACATCGTCGGCGGGCTCGACGGCACTGCGATGAACGGCCCCGGCAGCACCGCCGGCGTGCTCGGCGAGGCCATTGTCCTCGCCGGAGGCGACAACAATTCCAACAGCCAGTACGTCAACCTCGCCTCCCATGTCTCCACCATTGCTGCGCTCACGCAGGGCAGCATCGCGGCGTGGGTGCGGCCCGATCCCTATCTGCCCACCTCGCCCATTCACGACGTGTATTCCATCTTCACCGTCTCCAACGGCAGCGTCGGCACCGGCGAGACGCGCTTTTACGTGGACAACACCGCGACGGCGAACCGCGGCAAACTCGTTTATGGCCGGCGCAGTGCCTCGGCCAATGCGGCGGTGGACGGCAGCCTTTCCAGCGCCTCCGCGAACCTGTTCGACGGCAACTGGCATCACGTCGCAGCGACCGTCGATGGCGCGGGCCTGCTGACCCTCTACATTGACGGCGTCTTTGAAGGCAACAGCGGCGCGGATACGATCGGGTTCCTCAACATCATCAGCGCGAACTCCGCCGCCATCGGCCGCAACCGTGACAACACGGCGCCGGCTACGCCCTTGGAGAGCGCCGGACAATGGTTCTTTGACGGAGGCATCGATGACGTGCGGCTCTATGATCACGCGCTCAGCGGAGTGGAGGTCGCGGCTCTCGCCGTGCCCGAACCCGCGGCCGGAGGCACCGCCCTGCTGGCACTCTGCGCGCTGGCGCTGCGCCGGCGGCGCTGAGACCGCGGGGCTCCATGCTCCCCTTTCATGCGCTGCCCGCATGCCGCGGGCTGCGCCGGCACCCACCATGACCAGTCGAACCATTTCGCTGCTTGCCGCAGCTGCTCTCACCGGCCCCGTCGCGGCGCATCCGGTCATCACCGAATTCCTCGCGGAAAACGACCGCGGTCTCCGCGACGCCGATCAGCAGCGGCAGGACTGGATCGAAATTCACAACCCCGGGCCCGGCGCGGTCGATTTGTCAGGTTACTATTTGAGCGATGACCCGCTGCTGCCGCAGAAGTGGGCGTTTCCGCCGCGCGTGGTGGAGGCGGGCGGCTTCGTCACCGTCTTCGCTTCCGGCCCGGGTGCCGCGTCGGGACCGGGAGAACTGCACGCCGGCTTCAAACTCAACAATCAGGGCGGATGGCTGGGACTGTCCGGACCCGGCGGCTATCTCCAGGACTTCGGCGCCTCCTATCCGCCGCAGGTCGCGGACGTTTCCCGGGGCACTGTGCAGACCGTGCAGTCCACGCCGCTGATTTCCATCAGCAGTCCGGTCAGTGTGCTCATTCCGGCATCCTCCGGAGAACTGCCGGCGGACTGGCAAACGGTGCCGTTCGCCGCGCCCGCCGCCACCGGCACCCTGGGCGCAGGCTACGAAAGCACCGCGGGACCCTACGCGCCGCTGCTGGGCACCAATTTGCTGGCCGTCATGCCGCAGCAAAACGCCTCCGCTTTCATCCAGGCGCCCTTCACGGTTCCGGGCAATCCGGCGGACATTCAAAGTCTGAAACTCCGCATGCGCTACGACGACGGCTTCGTCGCATGGTTGAACGGCACCGAAATCGCCCGCCGCCGCGCTCCGGCCTCGCTGCAGTGGGATTCCGCCGCCGTCACCTCCCTGTTGGCGCACTGGACGATGGACAGCGCCGACATCACCGGCGTCACCGTTCGCGACATCGCCGGCGGTTACCACGGCACAGCCATGAACGGTCCAGCCAGTAGCCCGGGCGTGCGGGGAGAGGCGATCGTTTTCGCCGGCGGTGACAACAATTCCAACAGTCAGTACATCAACCTCGCCGCACACATCGGCACGATCTCGGCCCTGACTCAGGGAACCCTCGCGGCATGGGTGAAGCCCGATCCCTATCTGCCCACCTCGCCGATCCACGATGTGTATTCCATCTTCACTGTGTCGAACGGCAGCATCGGCACCGGAGAGATGCGTTTCTATGTGAACAACACGAACGACGCCAATCGCGGCAAGCTGGTTTACGGCCGGCGCAGTGCCACGGCGAACGCTGCGGTGGATGGAAGCATCATGAGCAGCTCCGCCAATCTGTTCGACGGCAACTGGCACCACGTCGCCGCCACGGTGAGCAGCGCCGGACTGGTGACGCTCTACATCGACGGCATCCATCAAGGCAGCAGCGGCGCGGACACGATAGGTTTTCTGAACATCATCGGCGCCAACTCCGCCGCCATCGGTCGCAATCGCGACAACACCGCACCCGCGACGCCGCTGGAGGTTGCCGGCCAATGGTTCTTCGACGGCGCGATGGACGATGTGCGGCTTTACAGCGCCCCCCTGACTGCCGCCGAAGTTGCGGCTCTCGCGGCTCCCGGGCCGGTGTCATCAGGCATGGAGGACGAAACGCTGGACCTCACGGCGCAAAAGCACCTGCTCGTGTCCGGCGCCAATATGCTGGCCATCCAGGGACTCAATGCCTCGGCGGGAGACGCGGATTTTCTGATCCTGCCGGAGCTGCACAAAGAGGATCTGACGACCGGTCCGCCGGGCTACTTCCTGACACCTTCTCCCGGCGCCGCGAATCCATCCGCCGGCATTTCCGATCCGCAGGCGCTGGTGACGTTCGCGCCGGACGGCGGTGTTTTTACCACGGCGCAAACGGTGACTCTGTCCACAACGGCGGCGGGCGAAATTCGCTACACGCTGGACGGCACCGAACCGACGGCGGCTTCCCTGCTTTACACTGCCCCGCTCAATCTAACTGCCAGCAGCGAAGTGCGCGCCCGGGTTTTCAAGGCCGGCGAAAGCGGCGGGCGCGTGACAGCGGCGGGATTCATCAAACTCGGTGCCGATGTGCAGAGTTTCACTTCGCCGCTGCCGGTGCTGGTGATCGAGAACTTCAACCGCGGCGCCATTCCGAACTACCGCGCCGCGAACCCGCCCGCCGGTGACGGCTCCGGCCTGCGCCAGGTGATGCGGCAGCCGGGCAGCCTCGCGCTCTTTACGCCGGCCGCGGGAACGACCAGTCTGACAACCTCTCCGGCGCTCCATTCCCGTCTGGGAATGCGCGTGCGCGGTTCCAGTTCCGCGGGGTCGCAGCCGGCCCTGAAGCAGAATCTCTCGGTCGAGACGTGGGGGAAGTTTGACGAGAACTCCGTGAACATCGCGCCGCTGGGCCTGCCCAATGAGTCCGACTGGGTGCTCTACGCGCCTTACAATTACGACCGCGCCATGGTTCGCAACGCCGTGGCTTTCGAACTGATGCGCCGCACCGGCCACTGGGCGCCGGGCACGCGCTTTGTGGAAGTCTTCACCAATACCGGAGGCAGCGAAGTGACGATGGCGGATTTTGCAGGAGTGTTCGTGCTCATCGAGAGCATCAAAGCCGACAACGACCGCGTGGATCTGAAGGATCTCTCCGATGACGGAACCACCGGCGGCTGGATGGTGCTCAGCGACCGCATGGATGCCCTGGCGGAGGACGGCAGGACCACGCCGCCGTGGAATTTCCACACCGCCGGGCCTAACCGCGTGAAGCAGGGACCGTACGGCGGCAGTTCCGGCACCGATCAGGGCGGCGACGACGTGCCCACCGGCTACAACACCTTCCTCAACTTCGCCGAACCGTCCGGCTACGACACCACCGCGGCGCAGCGCAGCACGATCGTCGCGTGGTTCGACAGCATGGAGAACGTGCTCTACAGCGCGAACTGGCGCGACCCCGCGGCCGGCTGGGCGGCATGGCTCGACCGAGAGACGTGGGTGGACCATTACCTGCTCGCCAACCTCACGCGCAACGTGGACGACCTCCAGCTCAGCACGCACCTGTATCGCAAGCACGAAGGCGACCTGCTGCATCTGAATCCTCCGTGGGACTATGACCGTTCCATGGACAGCTACGACTCGCGCGATGATTCCACGTCGGGGCATTTCGGACAGAACTACCTGTGGTATCCGCGGCTCTTCACCGATCCGTGCTTCGCGCAGGCGGTCATTGACCGCTGGCAGGAAATGCGCCGCGGCTCCTGGAGCAATGCCGCGCTCACTTCCCTGATCGACGGATACGCCGCGGAGATCACCGCGCCAGTGGCCGCGGCGAATTTCGCCAAATGGAATGCCTCCAACAACACGCCGCGCGCCGGCGGCTGGCCGGCGGAGATCACGGCGCTGAAAACCTGGCTCACCGCGCGCGCCAACTGGATCGATTCGCAGTACGTCGCTGCGCCCGCATTCAGTCATCCCGGCGGCGAGGTGACGGCAGGCACAAACGTGAGCATCACCGCTCCGGCGGGCACGATCCATTACGCCACCGGCGGAAACGATCCTCTCCAGTGCGATGCTGCGGGTCTCTCCATCGCGCCACACGCCCTGATTTATTCCAGTCCGCTCACGGTGAATGCGAGTACCATCCTCACCGCGCGCGTTTTCACCGGCACGGCATGGAGCGGCCCGGTGACGGTGAGTTACACCATCGGCACCGTGCCGGCGGCGGCGGGGAACGTGCTCATTTCGGAAATTCACTATCATCCCGCAAATCCCACTGCCGCGGAGAATCCGGACGGCATCCACAACGATGCCGACTACGAGTTTGTGGAGGTCTTAAATGTTTCGGCTGCGACCGTGAATCTCACCGGCTGCCAGCTGGCGGAGGACGTGCAGTTCACCTTCCCGGCCGGCACGCTGCTCGCTCCTGGCCAGCGCGTCGTTGTCGTGGAGAACACCGCCGCCTTCCGTCTGCGTTACGGCACCGGCCCGGTCGTGATTGGCGAATACTCCGGCAACCTCTCCAACGCCGGAAACAGCCTCGCGCTCCTCGCGGCCGGGGGCGCGGACATTCAGCGGTTCACTTTCGACGACACCGCGCCCTGGCCGGTGACGCCCGATGGCTCCGGGCCTTCGCTGGTGCTCGAAGCACCGGAGTCGCTGCCGGATGCCGCATCAGCCGGAAACTGGCGCGCTTCCTTTGTCGTCCACGGCACGCCCGGCTCCGATGATCGCCCCACTTTCGCCGCCTGGGCCACTGCCAACAACGCCGGCGGCATGCTGGACGATGGAGACAGGGATGGACTGCCGGAACTCGCTGAATTCATGCTCGGCGGCGATCCTCACAGTTCATCGCAGGACCGCCTGCCGCAGTCTTCCATTCAGTCGCACACGGTGGCCGGTGTGCCCGGCGACTATGCCACGCTGACCTTCCGCCGCCTCACGGATCCCGCGGGCGTCACGGTATCCGTGCAATTCAGCGCGGAGCTTGCCTCATGGAATATTGGAGCCGTGAAAGTCTCCGAGACTGATGCCCCGGACGGAACGACGATGGAGGTCTGGCGCAGCGCCTCCCCCGTCGCCACACAACCGCGGCTGTTCGGCCGCGTTCAATTTACCACCCCATGACTGTGAAGCATTCATACCCATCGGAAATGAAAACCGGACGACGCGCGGAAAGCCGTAGCAAGGCCGTCCCGGCCTTGAGGGATGCCCTCGATCGAAGTGTTGTGGCAAGGCCGGGACGGCCTTGCTACGGTCTGTCATTCTTCGCCATTCTTTGCTTATGGGCTGTCACCTCCCTGCAAGCCGAGGAAGCACCCGACCTTCCCATCGTGGACATCTCCGGAAAGAAGGAAAATCACGTCATCGTCGCCGCCGGCACGGAAAACGTCTATCAGGGCCATCCGACCACCGTTTCCCTCGCGGACGGCAAGACGATCTTCTGTGTGTGGTGCATCAATCACGGCGGCGCCGCCGGCCCGATGGCACGCAGCGATGACGGCGGGAAAACATGGGTGCGCTTGGACGACAAGCTGCCGCCTGGATTCTCCACGCATCAGAACTGTCCGAGCATCTACCGGCTCACCGATCCGTCAGGCAGGGAACGGCTCTGGGTCTGGTCGGCCGCGAAAGGCACGCGCAAGGGGCCGGGCATGCCTTCCATCCTGAGCGAAGACGCCGGAGCCACGTGGAAAGAGATGCCCCCGCTGGGGTTCCCATGCGTGATGACGTTCAGCAGCATCGTGCGGCTCAAGGACGGGAAGCACCTCGGCCTTTACCACAAAGGCCCGGACGGCGAGGACCGCACGCCATTGCAAGTGCTGCAGACGATCACCGCCGACGGAGGGTTCACCTGGAGCGAACCGAAAGTCGTCGCCGCGGTGGAGGGAAGAAACCCCTGCGAGCCGTATGTCTTCCGCTCGCCCGACGGCGTGGAACTCGCCTGCCTCATGCGCGAGAACACGCACAAGGGCCGCAGCCTCGCCATGTTCAGCCGCGACGAAGGGCAAACCTGGAGCACGCCCGCCGACACCGCATGGGGCCTCACCGGCGACCGCCACGCCGGCGTGCAACTGCCGGACGGGCGCTTCGTTATCGCCTTCCGCGATCAGGCCATCAACAGTCCCACGCACGGGCACTTTGTCGCCTGGGTCGGCACATATGAAGACATCCGTCAGGCAAGGCCCGGGCAATACCGCCTCAAACTCCTGCACAGTCACGCCACGCGCGTGAGTGACTGCGGCTATCCCGGCATGGAACTGCTGCCGGACGGCACCATAGTGGCGACGACTTATCTCAAGTACGCCCCCGGCAAAGAGAAGCACTCGGTCGTCAGCGTGCGCTTCAAGCCAGCGGAGACGGACGCCATGCTGAAGTCCGGAGACGTTCTCCCGCAAAAGACCGGGGCGCAGGTTGCCCCGTCGCGATGATGTATGGAGTGGACGAAACACTGACGCTGTGAAGATAGTCACCCGGTGAGCGACTCGTTTTCCCAATCATCCGATTCTTCCGCTGTCCGCACCGCATGGCTGGTGGTGGCGCTGCTGGTGCCCGTGGCGCTGTTGAACTATCTTGATCGGCAACTTCTCGCGGCGATGAAGGTGTCGGTGATGCGCGATGTGCCGAGCATCGGCAGCGAGGCCAACTGGGGACTCCTGCCGGCGGTGTTCAAATGGGTCTATGCCGTGCTGAGTCCTTTCGCCGGCTACGTCGCCGACCGCCTCGGCTACCGTCGCGTGATCGGCGTCAGCCTGTGCGTGTGGTCGGCGGTGACGTGGGCCACGGGACATTGCACGACGTTCAACCAACTCGTGGTCACACGCGCGCTCATGGGCATCAGTGAGGCGTTCTACATTCCCGCGGCGCTGGCGCTCATCGCCAATTTCCACACCGATGCGACGCGCTCGCGCGCCGTGGGCATTCACCAGACGGGCATCTACTGCGGCGTCATCCTCGGCAGCTTCAGCGGCTATGCGGCGGATCATCCATCGATCGGCTGGCGCGGGGCCTTCGACCTCTGCGGACTCGCGGGCATTCTCTACACCATCCCGCTGCTGCTCCTGCTGAAGAATCCGCCGCGCACCGCGGGCGCAGTGGAGGAACGCATCAGCCTGCCGGCAGCGGCACGCGAGCTGTTCAGTTCATGGTCGTTCCTCTGCCTCGTGGGAATCTTCACGCTGGTGGCCATCCCCGCATGGGTGGTGCGCGACTGGATGCCGGCGATTCTTCAGCAGAAATTCAACATCAGTCAGGGCCGCGCGGGTGTATCGGCGGCGCTCTACTGGCAGGTGGCGGCCATCGTCTTCGCGTTTCTTGGCGGCTGGCTGGCGGACCGCTGGATGCAGCGCACGCCGCGCGCGCGGACGTTTGTCAGCGCCATCGGCATCGCCTGCATCGCGCCGGCGCTGTTCGGCATCGGCTATGCGGAATCGCTCTGGGTGGCAGTGGTGTTTCTCATCATCTTCGGCGCCGGCTGGGGATTCTTCGACACCAACAACATGCCCATTCTCAGCCAGATCGCCCGCCCCGGACTGCGCGCCACCGGCTACGGCCTGATGAACATGGTGAGCATCTCCGCCGGCGGCTTCGCCGACTGGGCCTTTGGCATCCTGCGCGACCGGCAGGTGCCTCTCGGCGTCATTTTCGCCGTATTCGCCGCCCTGGCAGTGGTCTCCATCGTGCTGGTGCTCATGATCCGCCCGCGAAATGCTGAGTCTGCATGAAACCCGATCCCATCGCCCTCCAGGCTGAGCGCCGCATTCTCCTGCTGCGCGGTCAGAAGGTCATGCTCGATGCGGACCTCGCCGCGCTCTACAATGTGGAGACGCGGGCGCTGAAGCAGGCCGTGCGCCGCAACCGGGAGCGTTTCCCGGAGGACTTCATGTTTGAACTGACCCGCGAGGAGGCGGAGGAGATGGTATCACAATCTGTGATACCGTCGCGGAGTCACTTCGGCGGTGCGTTGCCCATGGCCTTCACCGAACAGGGCGTAGCCATGCTTTCCAGCGTGCTCCGCAGCGAGCGCGCCGTTCAGGTGAACATCGCCATCATGCGCGCCTTCGTGCGTCTGCGGGAGATGCTCGCCGGCAATGCAGAACTGGCCAGAAAGCTGGAGAGCATGGAAAAAAAGTACGACGCCCGCTTTCGCGAAGTCTTCGAAGCGATCCGCCAACTCATGGAGCCGCCCGCAAAGCCGCGCCGGGAGATCGGTTTCCATGCCATCGAAAAAGACCGGGCGTCGCTCGCTCCCGCCACGGTTGCCAAAAACCGGCGACTGCCTGACCGCCGCAAGATTAACTGAATGAAACCCGCCCACCCGCTCCACGGCCTGACTGCCGCCACTCACACGCCACTCCATGCGGATGGCTCGCTGAATCCCGCCGCTGTCGAGCATCAGGCCGCGCATCTTGTGAAGAACGGCGTCAGTGCCGCCTTCATCGGAGGAACGACTGGCGAGAGCGCATCGCTGACGCTGGAGGAAAGACTGGCGCTCGCAGAGCGGTGGATGTCAGTGGTGAAGGGCAGTTCGCTGCGTGTGGTCGTTCACGTTGGCTCCAACTGTCTCGCCGATTCCCGCACGCTCGCCGCGCAGGCGCAAAAGCTGGGCGCAGCGGCCATCGCAGCGGTCGCGCCGTCGTATTTCAAACCGCGCACGCTGGACCTGCTCCTCGCCTGCTGCGCCGACATCGCCTCCGCTGCGCCGGAGACGCCGTTCTATTACTACGACATCCCGGCGATGACCGGCGTGTCATTTTCCATGACGGATTTTCTCGCGCAGGCGCCCGAACGCCTGCCGACGCTGGCGGGACTGAAATTCACCAACCCCGATCTGATGGCCTATCTGCAATGCCTGCGCGGCAGCGAATATGACATTCCCTGGGGACTCGATGAATGGCTGCTTGGCGCGCTGGCCACCGGCGCGCGCGGAGCGGTGGGCAGCAGCTACAACTTTGCCGCACCGCTTTATCTGCGCCTCATGGCCGCAGTCGCCCGCGGCGACATGGAAGCCGCCCGCATCGAACAGCACCGCAGCACGCAACTCATCGCGCTGCTTTCGCGCTATGGCTACATGGGCGCCGCCAAGGCCACCATGGCCATGCTCGGCGTGGATGTCGGCCCCGCGCGACTGCCAAATGGTTCGCTGGACGTCACGCGGCAGACAATGCTTCGCACGGAACTGGAGACGCTGGGTTTCTTCGAGTGGCTGCATTGAGCACGAGTTCATGGACAACCTGTCTCTGGCCATTGGGGATAGTAGCAATCTGCCCGGGGCACCGCCCGCAGCAGTTCCATGCGGGCGAATCTTGACGCCGCGCCGGTCATGTGGCACCCCTTTGCTCATGGCAACGACCTTCGAGAAGGCCCAATCCGCGGTGGCATCACTTCCGCGTCAGGAACGCGCGCGGCTTTTCGTTTGGATGGCCGCGGACATCGCGGATCAACTCCCCGGCATCGAATTCGACCCCCGCGTGTGTGGCGGATCGGCCCGGATTGCGGGCACTAGAATTCCCGTGTGGTCGCTGGAATCCTGGCGCCGTCTCGGGGCCGGCGATGAGGAGATCCTGCGCAACTACCCTTCACTCCAGCCCACCGATCTGCTCAATGCCTGGCGCTATGTGGAGCGGCACTCGCAGGAAATCGACCGGGAAATCCAGGAGAACGAAGCGGACGACTGAAATGGCCCGCCTTTACGCCAACGAGAACTTCCCCGCCGAAGTCGTCCCGCACCTCCGCGCCAGGGGCCACGATGTCCTTACCACTCACGAAGCGGGAAAATCCAATCAGGCCATCGAAGACGATGCGGTCCTCCGCTTCGCCATCTCCACAGACCGCTGCGTCCTCACCATTAACCGCAAGGATTTCATGCGGCTCCATCGTGTCCTGCCGGAGCACCGGGGCATCATCGTCTGCACCGAGAACCGGGACTACGCCGCTTTCGCCGGACGCATCCACGATGCCATCTGCGCAGCGGGTGATCTTGCCGGTCAACTGATCCGCGTCGTGCGCGGGAATCCGCAGTGAATCCGCGGTGCCAGCTGATCCCCTCCGCCGCAGGCGCATAGAAAGCGGTGGGGCGAGGCTGCGCCCATTCCGACTCCGATACAGACGGCGTCTCGGCGCCGGGCGGCGCGGAGCCTTCTGGACAGCACGCAACGGCCTACAGCGAAAGCCATCACGCAAGCCTTCTGCTCTGCGGAATCGCTCCGTTGGGCTGTAAGCGGTATGCCGGCCACCACTGGCGGAGCGGGACCAAGGATGCCAAAGGTG
>CAZFZN010000039.1:0-67685 GCA_964523105.1 uncultured Akkermansia sp. | reverse complement strand
TTTCCAGGTTTTCCAGGATGACCGGGCGGAGGGTAAGTCCGACAGGCTGCTAGCCTCTCTATTATTCGCCGCCGCTGTGGCGGCATCTCACCAAACACCCTGCACACCATGAATACCCTGCTCTCAACCATTCTCACCCTCGGTCTGCTGGTCACAGCGGCACCGGCTCAAAACACTACAGACGCCGTCAAAGACAAGGCGACGGAGTCCGCGGAGAAAAAAGCGAAGGATTCCGCGGTCAAAAAGACAAAGGAGGCCGCGGAGAAAACCGCAGAGACCGCGGACCGGAAGACGAAGGAAGCGGCCGCGAAAACGAAGGAGACTGCGACGAAGAAAACGAAGCCGGCCCATCTGAGTGATGCGGACAAGGAACGTGTGGCGGAGGCCAAGAAGGAGGCGGATGCGCTCACGCCGGCGCAGCGAAAAAAACTGCTGGGCCTGCTCAACAGCGCCGATGCGAAGACGCTGGAGGCCGTGGAGGGAATCGGCGCCGGGCGCGCGAAGAATCTCATTGAGAAGCGGCCCTACGCCCATCCCGAGGATGCGGTGCTGGCGGAGGATATCGGAATCGAGACCTTCAAGCAGCTCTGTGCGTCGGTGAAGCCCGCGGCGAAGACGGAGAAGACCAAAGAGGTGGAGAAGACTGACAAAGCCCGGGAGAAAACGAAGAAGCCGGAGTGATCCCGCCCGCAGCGCAAGGAATTCTCGTTAGGGAATCGCTGTTTTAAGCCGCAAGCGGCTCATGTGGCGTGGACCTCCGGTCCACTTGAACCGGGTAACGAGGGTGGACCAGAGATCCACACTGCGATGCGGCGATTAAGTCAGCGTTTCCTTAGAGCATCCGGCCGAACAGAAACCGGTCGCGGCGGGAGAGGTCGTTCGCGGCGTGCACCCCGCGCAGCGGCAGCCCTTTCATGAATTCCGCCAGCGCGGCGGTCTGGCCGGCGCCGGTTTCGAGCGCCACCAGTCCGTGCAGAGTGAGGTGACCGGGCACCGCGGTGAGGAAGCGCTCGATGAGCTCGGTACCGCGCGGGCCGCCGTCGAGCGCGAGCACGGGATCGCACTGCACTTCCGGGGCGAGCGACGGAATTTCCGCGGCGGCGATGTAGGGCAGGTTGGCGGCGATGAGGTCGAAGCGGCGGTCTGTCAGGGCGGAAAACAGATCGCTCTGCACGAACTCCACGCGGCCGGCGGCGCCTGACGCCTCCGCATTCTCCCGCGCCAGGGCGAGGGCCTCGGCGGAGACGTCGGCGAGCACCACGCGGGCTTCGGGAAAGGCGAGCGCGAGGCTGAGGCCGATGACGCCGCTGCCGGTTCCCATGTCGAGAATATCCGCGGGCGGCGGCGAGTCGCCGGACTTGTATTCCGCGACGATTTTCTCCACCAGCTCCTCGGTTTCGGGACGCGGGATGAGCGCACGGCCGTCGCACTTGAACTCGCGGCCCATGAACTCCACCGAGCCGAGCAAATGCTGGAGCGGCTCCCGTTTGCCGCGGCGTTTGAGCAGGTCGCGCAGGGGCGCGAGCTGGGCTTCGTCGAGCGGGCGGTCGAAGTCGGTGTAGAGGTCCATGCGGCGGCAGCCGAGGACTTTGGCGAGCAAATGCTCCATATTGAGGCGCGGGTTTTCGACCCCGGCCCGTTCCAGCCATGGCGTGCCGCTGCGGATGGTTTCCAGCACCGTTTTCATCGGCCGGAAACTAACGGCCCGCCGGGGGCCGCAAGGGGGGAAAATTTCCGTTGCACCGCCCCGGGGGCACTGGTAGAAGGCGCGCCCCTTTCCCGGCCCCTGCGCTTTTCCGCGGGGCTCTGAACCGCCCGGCGGCGGTGCGCCATCCTTTATCCATTCTCCATTTATGAACAAGCTGCAGCAGATTCAAAACGAGCAGGTCCGCAAAGACATGACGCCCTTCAACGTGGGCGACACCATAAAGGTCAACACCCGCGTTACCGAAGGCGGCAAGGAGCGGATCCAGGTCTTCGCCGGCATCGTCATCGGCATCAAAGGCTCCGGCGCCGGCAAGTCCTTCACCGTGCGCAAAGTGAGCTATGGCGAGGGCGTGGAGCGCGTGTTCCCCTGGAACACTCCGCGGATTGCCAGTGTGGAAGTCACCAAGAAAGGCCGCGTGCGCCGCGCCAAACTCAACTACCTGCGCAGCCGTGTCGGCAAGGAGGCCACGAACGTCAAGGAAGCCGCCCGGGAAACCCCCGGAGCCGCCAGGGAGGCCGCGCCGGCCGCCTGAATTTTTTCGACTCACGGAAAAGCCGTTCGCAGGTCCGCTGCGAACGGCTTTTTTCGTGCTTTAGTGCGCGGTGCTTTCGTGCTTAATGCGCGGACGCCGCACCCGGATTCGCCACCGCGGTCCTGCGGGATCACCGTTCACTCCATCATCCCATGAAACGCATCACCCTCCTCACTCTCGCCGCCGCCGCACTCTGCGCCGCCTTCTTTATGTCCACCTCCACTGCTCAGGAAAAATCCGCCGCCAAGGCGCCGCCCTACCGCCACGTCGTGATGTTCAAATTCAAGGACGACGCCGCACCGGCGAAAGTGACCGGCGTGGTGGAAGCCTTCAAGGCCTTGCCGAAAAAGCTTCCGGCCATCAAGGCATTCGAATGGGGCACCAACGTCAGCCCGGAAAAGCACGATCAGGGATTCACTCACATTTTCACCCTGACGTTTGAGAACAAGGAAGCGCTGGAAAAGCATTACCTGCACGAACCGGCCCACAAGGAATTCGGTGCGATGCTTGGCGGGCTGCTCGACAAGGTGATGGTGCTCGACTACGTGGCCCAGTAAGGCGCAGAGGCACGTAACGCAGACCGTCCCGGCTGCTGCAGCGCGGTGCCTCCGCGCCTGCCTCGTTTCCGTCAGGCAGGCGGGACGCACTGCGCTACGAACGCGGCACACTCGCTGCAGGCGGCGTCTTCGCCTTCCCTGCCGGGGAGAACCACATCCATACGCCGGTGCAGATCATGACCACAGCGAAGATGCGCGTGAGCGTTTCATCACTCATGGCCTTCATGCGTTCGGCCATGAAGTAAGAGGCGATCACGGAACTGACGGCGGCGGCCCAGAAGAGCGGCCATTGAATGAGCGGCTGCGTGGAGCGGACGTTGGAAACCGTGGCGGCCAGCGAGGTGAAGATGATGACCGCGAGCGAGGTGGCGACGGCCTGCTTTTGAGTCAGTCCAAGAAACGTCACGAACATGGGCACCATGAAGATGCCGCCGCCGACGCCGCACAGTGCACCGATGAGTCCGGCGGCGGCGCCGGTGAGAATTCCGAGAATGACGATTTTCATGCGGGCACGGGCTGTTGAAGAGTTTGCAGAATGGCCGCCGCCAAGCGCTGCGGTGTCAGTTCCAGCATGCAGCGGTGGTCCATGGGGCAGCGGGAGAGAAAACACGGGCTGCATTCGACGTGGCGGCGCACCGTGGTGTGTTGCGGTCCCTGCGGCGCGGTCTGTGCGGATTCCGTGGGGCCAAAAATCGTGACCACCGGCACGCCGAGCCGTGCGGCAAAGTGCGCCGCGCCGCTGTCGTGCGCGACCACGGCACGGCAGCGCCGGAAGTGGCGCGCCAGTTGTTCCAGCGTGGTCTTTCCGGTCAGGTCCTTGCAGTTGGGACCGAGGAGCGCGGTCAGTGCGGCGCCTTCCCCGGCCTCTGCCGCAGTGCCAAAGACGGCGAAGTGCGCCCCGCTTTGCTCCGCGACCAGCCTTGCGGCTTCGGCCCAGCGTTCCAGCGGCCAGCGCTGCGCGGGACCGTGCGCACCGCCGGGGCACAGCGCGATGAATTCTCCAGGAATCCAGTCGCCGCCCGGCAGCGGATCGAAGAGCGAGGGATCATCCACCACGGCGCCGCAGTGCAGGGCGATGCGCAGATAGTCGCGGGTGCGGTGCGCGACCGGGCCGGGATTCCGTCGCGGGGGGATAACTTGGTCGAGCAGGCGTTTGCGGCCCGCATCATAGCCGATGAGGCGGCCGGTGCCTGACAAATCCTTCGCCGCCTGACGGGTGTCGGAAAAAAGCACTCCGGCGTCGTAGTACCGGCCCGTGGCCCGGAGGACCGCCGCGGCGCTTTGTCCGGCAGGCACGGCGAGAACTTCGTCCACTTCCGGGTCCATGCGCCAGAAGGGAGCGACGTGTTCCGCCGCGAGCACGGTGATGCGCGCATCCGGACGCCCGCGGCGCAGGGCGCGCGCCGCGGGCAGCGCGTGGCAGCATTCGCTCAATGAGCCGGGGGCACGGATGACGATTTCGAATGGCTGCAGGTCCTCCACGGCACCGTGAGGCGCGAGGGCCAGACCGCGCTTGGCATTGGTCAGGAGGATTTCGCCGCGCGGCGTGCGCCAGCGGTTGTGCACCCAGAACCAGTCCGCCGGAGACAGGCGGATGATTTGCTCCAGCCTTTCGTTCATCAGTGCCGTCGCCTCCTCCACGCTGAGGTCGCGCGACACGGGCGGCAGGGGATCGCCGACCACGACCTTCCAGCGGCCGGGCGACACCGTGACGACGCCCACGGGAAAAACCGGCGCGCCGGCACGCCGTGCGATCAGAACCGGCAGAGTCGTGGTGCTGGCGAGCCGGCCGAAAAACGGGCACCAAACCCCCTTCTCGCCCGCACGCTGGTCGGAGAGCACCCCCAGCGGGCCGTTTTCGCGCACGAATGCCACCGGGCCGTGGAAACCGTCCTTGCGGCTGAAAAGGCGGCAGCCGCTGCGTTCCCGGCAGCGCAGCACATGCGCGTTGAGATACTTGTTATGAAGCGGCTGGAAGATGGCTCCCCCGTGCCGGCCGGGAGTCAGCACCCGGTCCTGGGTGAGGATTTCCCAGTTTCCCATGTGCAGGAGCGAATAAACGGCGCCCCGGCCCGCCTCCAGCGCCGCCACGATCTTCTCCACGCCCTCCGATTCAATCATGCGCCGGACTTTCTCCGGCCGCATGAAGGGCAGTTTCATGCTCGCGAGAAAATTCCCGCCCAAATGGCTCATGTGACGCCGCGCGAGGGCTTTGATTTCCGCCGGCGACTTCTCACGGCCGAAGGCGATGGTGAGATTCCGGATGACCAGCCGCCGGTAGCGCGGCGAAAGCCAGAGGCTGAGCCATCCCAGACCCGCACCCAGCCGCCATGCCAGCGACACGGGAAGCAATCTCGCGGCGGTCTCCACCGTGCGATAAGCGATGTAGGCAAGCCATGAAGCCATCGCCGCGGCCATCATTCCCGGCGCAGGGCCGTGCAACGGTGAATTGGACGCTCCGCAGCGGACCCGGCAAAGGGCAACACGGGCACCCGTGCCGCGGACCTGACACTAACCCCGGCGGCGCTCCAGCAGTACGAGCATGATGAACGACAGCACCAGATTCATGGTCTCACGCGGTGTCACCGGCCCCGCCTGCTCGATGTCGAACTTGCCCTGAAAAAATGCGGGCCGCTTCACCAGCCGGAGCGCGGGCGCACCAGTCGGGCGCGAGGCCCCGTAGCGCGGGTGGAAGAGCATCACGGTGAGCACATTGAGCAGGGGGATCTGCCCGAAGATTCCGTCCATGACCTTGGCCCACGGATTCGCCTCGCGAATGGTAAAGTCCGGAACCGCATCGCCGGGATTGAAGACTTCGTAATGGGCGCGCCACAGTGAACGCCAGCCCTTGCGACCCACGCTTCCGATTTCCGCACCCCATGCGTCCTTGAAGCCATACCGGGCGGACCAGTCGATGATTTTGTTGGCGCGAATCTCCGCCAGCCGGGTCCTGCGCGTGGCGTCGGTGAAGATTTCCACATGCTCGCGGAGCTTGAAGAGCTTTTGCCGCGCATGCAGTACCGGGCGACCCGCGGCATCCACCACATCCATCCGCGGCGCGAGGGTGAGGATGCGAAAAGTGAACCGCAGCGGAAAGACGATGCCCTCGAGGTGCGCGGCGAGCGCGTCTGTTTCCTCGTGCAGGGCCGCGGCCGGCGGGGCGTAGGGATTTGGCTCAGCGGAGTCCATGCGTGGCCGTGCAGGATTTCCCGGGTCATAACAAGAGCAAAACCGCCGGCCCTGAATTTGCCGCCATTCCAGGGACTTTCTCCCCTTTACACCCCCGGGCGGGGTCATAGTCTGCGCGCCCTTTTCCCACCCCCTACATCACACACATGGATAAAAAGAAAGTCCTCATCGCCGACCCCATCGCTGAAAAAGGCATCGCCGATCTCCAGGCGTGCCCGTCTCTCGATGTGGTCGTGAAAATCGGCATCAAGCCGGAGGAACTGCTGGCCACGGCACACGAATACGAAGGCATCGCGGTGCGCAGTCAGACGAAGATCACCGCCGCGGTGCTGGAGAAAGCGGTGAAACTGAAGGCCGTGGGCCGCGCCGGCGTGGGAGTGGACAACATCGACGTTCAGGCCGCGAACAAACACGGCGTGATCGTGATGAACACACCCGGCGGCAACACGGTGAGCACCGCGGAGCATGCGTTCAGCCTGATGATGAGCCTCGCGCGCCACATTCCCCAGGCGCACGCCAGCATGGCCGCCGGCAAGTGGGACCGGAAAAGCTATGAAGGCGTGGAGTTGAACGGCAAGACGCTGGCCGTTCTTGGCATGGGCCGCATCGGCACGGAGTTCGCGCGCAGGGCGATGGCGTTCGGCATGAAGGTGGTGGCTTACGACCCCTATCTTTCGCCGGGGCGCGCCCAGATTCTCCGTGTGGAGCTGATGCAAACCGTGGAGGACGCGATCGCCGATGCGGACTTCATCACGCTGCACATGCCGATGACCAAAGAGACGAAGTATCTGCTCAACGGTGAGCGGCTCGCGAAGTGCAAGAAAGGCGTGCGCATCATCAACTGCGCCCGTGGCGGTCTGGTGGAGGAGGCGGCACTGGTGGAGGCACTGAAGAGCGGCCACGTCGCCGGCGCGGCGCTCGACGTTTATGAAACCGAGCCCCCGGCGAAGGATCATCCGATTCTCGCGCTGCCGAATGTCGTCCTGACACCGCACCTCGGTGCCAGCACCGCGGAGGCCCAGGAGAATGTGGGCATCGAAGTCGCGCAGTTGCTCAAGGACGCGCTGGTGGACGGCATCGTCGCCAACGCGGTCAACATGCCGAGCGTGGACCGCCAGACGCTGGATGCCATCGGTCCATATTTGAGCTTCGCGGAAACGCTGGGCCGCCTTGCCGCCCAGCTCGCGCCGAAGCAGCCGGAAGTGCTGCGCATCAACTACAGCGGCAAAGTGGGTGAAGGCGACACCACGCTCATCTCGCGCGCCGTGCTCAAAGGCTATCTCGACATCGCGTGCAGCGAGGGCGCCGTGAACTGGGTCAACGCCCCGGGCATCGCGGAAAACATGGGCCTTCGCCTCACGGAAAGCCGGCTGGCCACGCCCGCAGACTTCACCGAACTCATCGAAGTCACCGCCGGCAGCGGCGACCACCGCGCCAGCGTGGCCGGCACCTTCTTTGGCAAGAGCCCGCGCATCGTCGGCATCAACGGCCGCCGCATCGAAGCCTACCCGGAAGGCACGCTGCTCATCTACGAGAACCGCGACCAGCCCGGCATCGTCGGCGCCATCGGCACCCTGCTCGGCAAGCACAGCGTCAACATCGCCAACATGTCGCTGAGCCGAGACAGCAGCGGCGGCGTGGCCCTCGGCGTGCTCAACGTGGATGGCAGCGCCGGCGACGCTGTCATCGCTGAAATGCTCCAGCACCCTGCCATTCTCAGCGTGCGCGAGCTTCGGATTTGATCCGTCGCCGGGTTGAGGCGGCCACTTTCCTGTTTCCGCCGGGGTGTCAGCCCCGTAGCTTCGCGCCATGAATTCCCGCAGCGACATTGACTGGCAGACCATCGAGCCGGACTACACGCCGGAATACGTCGCCGGCCTGCGACGGCTCACCGGGGTGCAAAAGCTAGCGCAGGCCTCCGCCCTCTACCGCACGGCGCTCACAGTGAAGATGGCCGGTCTGCGCCGGCGGCATCCTGAATGGGACGACACACGCCTGCGCCGCGAAGCTGCGCGGAACATCATGCTCAGCAGTGCCAGCGCCTGAGATGAAGGAGTTGCTCCAGACTTTCATTCCGCCGCTCAACCGGGCCGGCTTCAACTACATGGTCACCGGCAGCGTGAGCGCCATGTTTTACGGCGAAAGCCGGCTGACGAATGACGTGGACATCATCCTCTCCCTGCGACGCGACCAGGCGAAGCTGCTGGCGGAGGTGTTTCCCGAGTCTGAATTCTACTTGCCTCCCTGCGAGGTCGTGGAAGCCGAAATCATCCGCCGCCTGCGCGGACATCTGAACATCATCCACCAGGAGTCCCAACTGCGCGCCGACATTTATCTCCACGCCGGCGATCCCCTCCAGGCGTGGGCTTTCGATCACTCGGTCGTCGCGGACGTGGATGGACTGCCCGTTCGTTTCGCTCCGGTGGAGTATACCGCGCTGATGAAACTGGAATTCTTCCGCGAGGGCGGTTCGGAAAAGCACCTGCGCGACATTCACGGCATCCTCGCTACCGGAGAACCCATCCGCGCGGCGGAGGTCGCGCGCTTCGTCACAGCGCGCGGGCTTGAGCCACTGTGGGAAAAGCACGTCCTCGCGCTGCTGCCGCGGGAATGAATGCTCACTCGAAGTAAGTGTCGCTGTGTGAATACGGCGGAGCGCAGCAGCAGAGGAAGCGCAGCGCTTCCTCCGCCGTGATCTGATGCCATGCGCCGGGAGGAATGAGAACGGCATCGCCGGGCCAGACTTCACGCACGTCGCCGTCAATTTCCATGCGGCCGGAGCCTTCGAGAATGAAGTAAAACTCTTCGCTGAGCCGGTGATAGTGCCGCTGCGTCGCGCCGCCCGCCGGGACGGTGGCCTCGGCGAGCGACTGGTTCACCACCGGAGCGTTACTCAGGTCGAGCAGGCTGCGGATGGTGCTGCCGTCTTTGGTAGCGAACGGCGGCTGCGCGGAAAGCTGGCGAATGGTCATGACCGCCTCCAACTGGACTTTGATTCAATCAGCGGCAACTGTGAGCTCAGCGATGACAGGTTCTCTCATCACGGCAGCATCAGGAAGGCAGCGCTCGGATCGAGCAGAAAATTCTGAATTATTCCGAAGGATGATCACAGCAGAATCTCCACGGCGGATGTGCTGCAGTTTCCCAGTCCGATGCCGATAACTTTTGGCGGGGCTCCCCTCAGAAAGCTGAGATGGTGAAAGTCCTCGTCTTTGGAAACGATGGCAAAGCCGTGCTGCACAGAAAAAGACCAAACCGCCGGATCTGAGACGCTCGCCATGCCGTGCAGACGCACATGAGAACTGCCGGGGAATAACTCACCCAGCCGCGAAGCGAGCTTGTGCGAGAGATTTTCGTCGAACAGCAGTTTCACGCGGCGGTCCGGGTGTAGAGCCGGCGTTCGCGTTCAGCGGCAAACATCAGCGCTGCCTGAATGTCCTCCCGTTCCAGATCAGGAAAGTCATCAAGGATTTCCTCCGCCGTCATCCCGCCTGCGAGATAATACAGGATATCATAGACGGTGATGCGCAACCCGCGCAGACAGGGCTTTCCGCCACGCTTATGGGTTCGATGGTGATGCGGTCAAGGTAGCTCATGGCCATACAGTGCTTTCCCGGCAGCCGGCTTGCAAGTCCCGTTACACTTCGAACGCCCGCTCCACGAGCTGCCTCTGCTCGTGCTTGTGCAGCGAACTGCTGCCGACGGCCGGGGAGGCGGACCGGTCGCGGCCGGCATAGCGGACGCGGATGTCATTGTAGCGCTCGAGGCGGTGCACGATGTAGGACCACGCACCCATGTTGAGCGGCTCCTCCTGACACCAGACCCATTTTTTGTTCGCCCGCGGATAGCGCGCGATGATTTGCTGGAGCATCTCGTCGTGGAAGGGATAGAGCTGCTCGATGCGGATGATGGCGGTGTTCTTCAGCTTGTGTTCGTTGCGGTAGTTGAGCAGATCGTAATAGACCTTGCCGCTGCAGAAGACGAGACGCGTGACGCGGGACGGCCCGGCGATGAGCCCGTCGTCGTCGATCATCTCACGGAAGCAGGATTCGCCGGTGAAGTCGGCCTCGGTGCTCACGGCCTGCGGATTCCGCAGCATGGATTTCGGCGTCATCACCACGAGCGGCTTGCGGAAGGGCCGTTTCAACTGGCGGCGCAGCAGGTGGAAATACTGCGCGGGCGTGCTGGGATAACAGACCTGAATGTTGCACTCGGCGCAGAGCTGCAGGAAGCGCTCGAGGCGCGCGCTGCTGTGCTCGGGGCCCTGACCTTCGTAGCCGTGCGGGAGCAGGAGCGTGATGCCGCTGGGCTTTTGCCACTTCGATTCCGCGCTGGCGATGAACTGATCGATGATGACCTGCGCCCCGTTGCTGAAGTCGCCGAACTGGGCCTCCCACAGCACCAGCATTTCCGGCGCCATCAGACTGTAGCCGTAGTCGAAGCCGAGCACCGCGGCTTCGCTGAGCAGGGAATTGTAAACGCGCAGCGTGGCCTGGTCCGGCGCGAGGTGCTGCAGCGGCATGTAGCGGTCGCGGTTCTCCGTGTCGTAGAAACAGGCGTGGCGCTGACTGAAGGTGCCGCGGCGCACGTCCTGGCCTGACAAACGCACGGGATGACGTTCCGTCAGCAGCGAGGCGATGGCGAGATGCTCCGCGTGCGCCCAGTCGAACGGCCCACCCGCCTCCGCGGCGGCGCGGCGCTTGTCCACCACCGTGCGTTTGACCGTGGGATGGAGACGGAATCCGGCGGGCACCTCCGTAATTTTGAGGCCGAGGTCGCGGAACCGCTCCACGGTCAGTCCGGTGGGCACGGGATCGAAATTGAAGGGCAGCTGGAACACCGCGGTGCTGCCGGCGAACACGGCCTGGTTGAGGTCGCTGCCCTTGTGCCGCTTTTCCATTTCGAGCAGTTCCGCGTACTCGCGTTCGTGACGCTCCTTGATCTCCGCCAGAATGGCGTCCGCCCGCTGCACCGCCACCTCGCCGCTCGTCGTCAGTTTCTCCCGGAACAGCGTGCCCACCGTCGGCTTGGCGGCGATGAGTTTGCTGATCTTCGGCTGGGTGAAGCTCGGTTCATCCGTCTCGTTGTGCCCGTGCCGGCGATAACAATACATGTCGATGACGACATCGCGGCCGAACTTCTGCCGGAACTCCACCGCCAGCCGGGAGACGAAATACACCTCCAGCGGATGATCGCCGTTCACATGAAAAACCGGAGCCTCGATCATTTTGGCCACATCGGTCGCATACGCGGAGCTGCGGGCATCCGCCGGCGAAGTGGTGAAGCCGATCTGATTGTTGATGACGACGTGAATGGTGCCGCCGGTGCGATAGCCGGGAAGCTGGGAAAGATTGAGCACTTCCGCGACGATGCCCTGACCGGCGAAAGCCGCGTCGCCGTGCAGCAGCACCGGCAGCACGCCCTTGCGGTCGAGCCCGTCGTTCAACGCGCGCTGCCGGGCGCGGGCGATGCCCTCCACCACCGGATTCACCGCCTCGAGGTGACTCGGATTCGGTGCCAGCTGGATTCTGACGCTGCCGCCGGGAATCTTGCGCGTCACTTCGTAGCCGAGGTGATACTTCACGTCTCCGTCGCCGGCGACGAGGTCGGGAATGTAGTTCTCGCTGAATTCGTGCAGGATGAGCTTGAGCGGCTTTTGCAGGAAATTCGCCAGCACGGTGAGGCGGCCGCGGTGCGCCATGCCCATGACGATCTCGCTGATGCCGTGCCTCGGACACTCCTCCAGAATTGTGTTCAGCGCCACCATGGCGCTCTCGCCGCCCTCAAGGCTGAATCGCTTTTGACCCTTGTATTTGGTGTGCAGGAACTGCTCGAAAGTCTCCGCCTCCCACAGCCAGCGCAGGACGTGCTCACGGGTTTCCGTGCTGGTGTTAGGCATGTCCACCCGGGCCTCGATCCGCGCCATCAGCCAGTCGCGCACCTCGTAGTTCAGGATGTGCATGAACTCGAAACCGATGCGGTCGCAGTAGGTCTTCTTCAGCCGCTCGATCATCGTGCCGAGGCGCGTGCGGCGGCCTTCATTGTAAAACATGGTCTCCACCTCCGCGGACATGTCCCCCGGCGTGAAACCGAAAGCCTGCAGCGCCAGTTGCGGCGCCTCCTGGCCCTTCGGGCTCAGCGGATCGATCCACGCCGCCGTGTGCCCGATCGCGCGGTACGACTCCACCATCCGCGTCACGTTCGCGCGGAACATGATCTCCTGCTGGCTCAGCCCCGTCCCCTGCACGCCGCGCGTGTCGTCCAGCACATTGACCGGTGTCTTCGCCTTTGGCTGTGCCACGCCCAGCTCGAATCCTTCAAAGAACGACGACCACGTCGGTTCCACCGAGCGCGGGTTTTCCTTCCACTGCCGGTACTTGTCTTCGAGCAGATCAACGTTCAGTCGGGCGGAAATGGAGGAGGGCATGGCGGGGGAAAGTAGCGCGGGCATCCAGCCCGAAGGTTCATTTGGCAAGCCGGGACACAAAGAAGCCGGGGCCATGCCATCGGGCCGGAGAAACACTTTGGCAACCGGCCCGCGGGCGGTCAGCCCTGAGGCTCTGCGCCCGCACCAAACTCCTGCGGCACTCCCCGGCCTGTTCCAAGGGACTGCTTGCGCCGAGAGAATGTAAAGGTTATGACGCTGGCCATGCACTCCCCGGGCACCCGTCACCGCGCCTCACGCCGGGGTATTGTCGCCCTGGGATTCGATTTGCTGCTGGGTTCCCTCGGGCTCACCAGCGGCGCTGCCACCGGTATGTCCATCTATTACCAATGGCGTGCCGTCAAAGAAGTGCCGCGCGCCGAGGCCGCCCTCAGGGAGGCCGGCTACACCCTGGATGTGACGGCACTCGCCGCGCCGGAAGTGCCGGATGAGGAGAATGCCGGAGCCATCGAGCCGCTGCTCGGCCTGGCCACGCGCGAGGCGGATGAAACGCCGGAAATCAAGGAACGGAGAATCCGGCTGAGCCTGCTCAGCTTCAAACTGCCGCAGGATCTGCCCGATGGCGCCGTGAGGGAAGCCGCCGCCAAGCTGCTCGCCGGCGGTATAGTGGACCTCAATGCGATTAAGGACCTTCCGAAGCGGCGACATCCGCCGGAGATCTCTTCAGACAAACCGATCAACTGGACGGAATGGGTGCAGTGGTTCCAACTCCTGGGCTGGCCCACCCCGGCCACTGAAGTCACCGACGCCGGGGTAGTTTATCTGACTCTCGCGCAACAAACGGATTTCCTCACTGCGCCGCTGCGCGAGGCCGCCGGGCGCAAGCATGCGCAAATGACGCCCTCGCAGAGCAGCCGCTTCAACGCGAGCCTCGCCCGTAAAGTCGTGATGCTGGAATTGGACCTGCGCGGAAGCCGTTTTATCTCCGCACTGCGGGCCATGGCCCTCCAAATGGAAGCGGCACTGGCTTCCGGCAGGGACAAAGAAGCGGCGGACCTGGTGCCGCTCCTGTTCCGTTTGCGCGACATCGTGACGTCCGATGATTTCCTCATCGATTTCCTGGTCCGTCAGACCGCCGACAGCATTGTTATTGATGCTCTGCATCGCAATCTCCGCGCGGGCACAGCCACCGCGTCCTATCTTGAGGCCATGCAATCGGCTCTGGCCCGCCGGTCTTCGCTCGATGGGCTGGATCGAGTCTGGATGCTGGAGGCGGCCTTTGGCTGCCACATGATGCAGCAGATGATTGAGCAGCGGGTGTCGCTCAACGACATCACTCTCTTCGGCAGTCTCAACGAACAGCGCGGCAAACGCCGGTGGTACGAGGAACCGCTGACAGGCAGCGTCCTCGCTCTCAACCGGGCCGCGCGAATCCGGCTCTTTCTCCAGGACATGGAGGCATGGAATCAGGGTGGCCCGCTCGGTTATTACCGTGCTGCTGAAGTCCGTAATGAGCGCATGACAGCACACGAGGGCTGGACTGCCATCTTTCGACTGGACCAACTCATCGCAGAAGGGGGCATCAGCGGGCTTTCCAATCTTATTCCGCGCTTCCTCTTCCGCGACATGCGTCAGCGTATGGCCATCGTCGCGTGCGCGCTGGAGCGTCATCGGCTTGCCGGCGGCGATGTGCCGGAGCAACTCGACGCTCTGCCCAAGGCGCTTTTGCCGGAAGTTCCCGACGACATCGACGGACAGCCCATCCGCTATCGCCGCCACGACGACGGCTGGGTGCTCTGGTCCGTGGGCATGGACCTCAAGGATGACCTGGACGGCGAGGCTCCTGCTCCTGACAAAATGGAAGACCGGGACCGCGCCGACTGGCAATGGCGCCACCGGAGCAGCGAATGGAAGTAACCGCGCCTGGCGCGACGATTATTGCTCCAGCTCCGAAAACCGCTCCTCCACCATGCGGATGACCAACGACTCAAGGTCGTCGCACTCCAAACGCGCGATGACTTCCATGGTGAAGCCCAGCGAGATCATGTGCTCGGCGGACTGGCGGGAGATGCCGCGGCTTTGAAAATAGAAGACCTCCTCCTCGTTGAGGCGGCCGCTGGTGCTGCCGTGGCTGCATTTGACCTGGTCGGCGTTGATTTCGAGGCCGGGCATGGAGTTGGCTTCGCAGTCGTCGCTGAGCAGGAGGTTGCGGCACTTCTGGTAAGCGTCAGTGAAGTGCGCGCCGTGGTCCACGCGGATGAGTCCGGCGAAGATGGTCTTCGCATCGGCGAAGAGCACGTTCTTATAAAGCAGGTCGCTGGAGCCGTGCGGGGCGAGGTGATCCTGGAGCGTGCGCTGGTCAATTTCCTGGCCGGCACTGGCGAGGGTGACGCTGAGCATGTCGCTGCGGCTGCCTTCGCCGGCCACCAGACTGAGCGCTTCGCTGCGGACGTAGCCGCTGCCGAGATTGAAAGTGGCGTGCTTGACCTGCGCGTCGCGCTCGCAGCGCAGCGTGGAGAAATGCAGCGCCTTGCTGGCCGCGTTGTGGCGGTTGATCTGAGCGTAGCTGACTTTCGCGCCCTGCGCCGCGATGACCTGCGCCGCGCCAATGCTGAGCCCGGCTTCCTCCCCGGCGGTGAGATGATATTCCACCACCGTGACCTTCGACTGCGCGCCGGCGAGGATGATGGTGCGCGGAAATCCGCTCGCGTTCTCCCCGCTCAGCCAATGCACGATTTCCACCGGTGCCGCGATCTCCGCCTTTTCCGCCACCACGATCACCACCGCATCCTGCAACTGCGCGTGATGCAGCGCGGCAAATTTCGCGCCGCCCAGCTTCGTGTCCGGTGTCACCAACAGCTCGCGCAGTCTATCCGCGTGCTTCGCGAGTGCGTCTCTAAGCGAAAGAACCTCCAGCCCACTGAGCACCGGGCACTGAACACTGAGCACTTCATCATTCCCCGTCACCACGAGCGCCGCCGCTTTCTCCATCCCGGAAAACGCGGGCACGTCCTCCGCCGGCGTGCGCTTGAAGGCATCGAACTGCAGCAAGCCGACATTCGCAAAGCGCCAGTTCTCATCCTTCCGTCCCGGCATCGGCAGACTGGTGAACGCCTGCCAGGCTTCGTGCTGCGAAGCGATGAACCAGTTGGGCTGGCCGGCGTGATTGAGCTGCGGGGCGTCGAGAAATACAGAGGGCACGAACGTGGGGGATTCGGGTTTGGCGATGAGAGTGGCGGACATGGACGGAGGGGAGTTTGTTTTGAAAAGGAAGGGCGCGGCGCGGTAGGAAGGAGAGTGCTCAGTTCTCAGTGGTCAGTGCACAGTTGGATGATTGAGGGCAAACTCCGAAAACTGAGCCCTGAGCACCGGGCGCAGCCTGTCGAAAACTGAGAGTGTCCGCGAGTATCGGGTTCATACGGATCAAAGAGTGAGTGCGCGCATGAGCCGGGCGAAGCGGCCTTCGCAGTCGGCCCGGAGGTGAGCGGACATGTCAGTGGCAGCGAGGCGGTCCTCGATGATGCCTTCATCCACCAACTGATGCGTGAGCAGGCCGAGGAGGAAGGTGAAGTCCTCGTCCTTGTCGGATGCGAGTTTGGAAACGGCGAGGTCGTGAACTTCGAGACAATAGCCGCAGGCCCCGGCGGTGTCGGGCGACTCAATGGCCAGCACCCGTTCGCGCCAACCTTCGGGCAGCACCACGTCCTCCTCATTCACCGCGCGGGCGCAGTACTGGAACGTCTGATCGAACACCGACATCTCGCCGAGACTCTGACCGATGAGTTGTGTGTTCTGCGGATCGCCCGGAATGAACAGGTCCGCCGTGAGGGACGTGATCAACTCCTCCGGTGCATCTTCGCCCAGGCCAAGCAGGGCCTGGCTGCCGCAGATGACAAACTGCGTGCGCCCGGTCAGCGCCGCCGCGGCGCGGATGAGGTGTTCGAGTTCAGAGCGTTGCATGGGGGGACGGGGATCAGGTATTCAATTCACGGATGATGCGCGTGAGGCATCCTTCACATACAACCATGCGCTCCGCAGGGAGGACAGTAAGTGCAAGCCTCTGGCGCAGCGTTGTCGCATCGGCCAGGCGGTGAAGCAGCAGCGCCGTGACGAACGCCACATCCTTTTCTCTGCCGGCCACCAGTTTGGAAATCGCGAGATCATGGACTTCCAGACAGTGGCCAGTGGCCCCGCCGGTGAATTCACTGTGGACCGGGACCACCCGGTCTTCCCAGCCAGACGGAAGCACCGCCGTCTCCGGCCCCACACCGTGCGCGTAGTAGCGGAAAGTCTGATCGAAGGGCGACATCTCGCCAATGGTGCCATCAATGAGATCGGTGGCCTCAGGGTCGTCTGGGCAATAGACATCAACCTCGCGCGAGACGAGCAGTTCCGCCGGGGCATCAGGGAACTGCCCAAGCACGGCCTGACTGCCGACCACGATGAAGCGGTCGCGTCCGGTGATGCCGGCACAGGCGCGGAGGATGTGTTCGAGTTCATGCCGCTTCATGCTGTTCCTTGAATTCCCGTTTCAGTTTCCAAACCTCGTGCGGGCTGAGGATGCCGGCGAAAGGCGAACTCTGCCGCAGGCGGCAGCCTTCTTCGTCATCGCGCTCCATGATGGCGATGATGTCCCCAAGCGGGCGCTCCAGAATGCCGGACCACTCCCGCCACCAGCCGCGCTCCGGGCAATTCCAGCGCGCCATGTTCGCCCGCGCCGTCTCCAGCAGTGCGGGGTTCGCACGCAGACGCTCCGCGATGAGGCGGTGCATCATCAGGCTGCGGCGGTCTATGAGGGGGTGATGCATTGACGATGATTGTTCAGACGCTTCTCGATTCTGATGCAGCACCGGGCTTCCCGCTCGGTTGCCCAGCCTCGCAGTTTGGTTCGTTGGAAGTTTTCAAGCCCGCTCCATCTCTAGAATTCTCCGTCATCCGGTTTTCGAGTTCCTGAATTCTTGTGCTCAGGGTATGGACGAGGGTGCCAAGCCACAGCGCACAAGAACTGAGCAGAAACAGAGGAAACCTCGCTTCCCTACTCTCGAAACCTGTGATGAGTGCACCAACAGCGAAAAGCAATATGATCGCCAATTCGTGCCTCGAAACCGCAGGCTGTCTCTTGTTCGGCTCACTCATAGGTTCACCCCACGCTCCCTTCCATTTCGAGATCAATGAGCCGCTTCAACTCCACGCTGTATTCCATGGGGAACTCGCGGACGAGATCGTTCACGAATCCATTCACCGACAGGCTCATGGCTTCGGCTTCGCTCAGGCCGCGCTGCTGCATGTAGAAGATTTGCTCGGCGCTGACCTGGCTGACACTGGCTTCGTGCTGGCAGGCGTGCTGGTTGCCGCGTACGGTGATGGCGGGATACGTATCCGTGCGGCTGCTGCTGTTGATGAGCAGGGCGTCGCACTCGGTGTTGTTCTTGCAGCCCTTGAGGTGCTTCGGGATGTGGACCTGGCCGCGGTAGGTGGCGCGGCCTTTGCCGATGCTGATGGATTTGCTGACGATGTTGCTCGTGGTCTCGTCGGCGGCGTGAATCATCTTGGCGCCGGTGTCCTGGTGCTGGCCGCTGTTGGCCAGCGCGATGCTGATGACTTCGCCGCGCGCGCGACGGCCTTTCATGATGACGCCGGGATACTTCATGGTGAGCCGGCTGCCGATGTTGCAGTCAATCCAGCGCACTTCCGCGTCTTCATGCGCGATGCCGCGCTTGGTGACGAGATTGAAGACGTTGGCCGACCAGTTCTGCACGGTCACGTACTGAATCTTCGCGCCCTTGAGCGCCACGAGTTCCACCACCGCGCTGTGCAGGGTGGCGGTCTCGAACTTCGGCGCGGTGCAGCCTTCCATATACATGAGTTCCGCGCCTTCGTCGGCGATGATGAGCGTGCGCTCGAACTGGCCGAACTGCTCGCTGTTGATGCGGAAGTAGGCCTGGAGGGGATGCTTCACCTTCACACCCTTCGGGACGTAGATGAACGAACCGCCGGAGAAGACGGCGCTGTTGAGCGCGGAGAATTTGTTGTCGCCGGTGGGGATGACTTTGCCGAACCACGGACGGAATATGTCCGCGTGCTCCTTGAGTCCCTCGGTGCTGTTCACAAAGATGACGCCCTGTTCACTGACGGCCGCCTTGATGTTGGAATAAGCCGCCTCGCTGTCGAACTGCGCCTCCACGCCGGCGAGGAACTTGCGCTCCTGCTCGGGAATGCCCAGCCGCTCGAACGTGCGTTTCACGTCGTCCGGCACTTCGTCCCAACTGCGCTTCGGCTTCGCGCCGCTGCTCAGGTAATAGCGGATCTTGTCGAAGTTGATGGCCTCCAGATCCTTCGTCGCCCAGTGCGTCGGCATCGGCTTTTCGTTGAAGACCTTGAGCGCGCGTTTGCGGAAATCGCGCACCCAGTCAGGGTCGTTCTTGACGTCGCAGATGTAGTCGATCGTGGCTTCGCTGAGTCCGAAGCCGGCGTCGTAGGTGTGCTGTTCCGGATAGGAAAAATCGCCGACGGAACGGTCAATATCCACGGCGGAAAGCGTGGCGTCGTCGAGTTCGGGGGTGTCGAGAGTGGCATTCATGGGAGTGAGAGGAAAATTGTGTTGAGAGAATGGGCGGGTAGCCCGTTGGGCTTGAGGACCGGAGGTCCGTCAGAAATTAGCCGGGGGTGGAGCGCAGCGGAACCCCCGGGGAACAACAGAAGAATAACAAGCCCCGGCAGGGGCGGAATCAAGGGTGCCGCCCCAGCCGGGGCTCATTAGATCAGTCCGCCAGATCCGGTGGCTGACGCCACCGGCTAATCTCTGACGGCCCTCCGGGCCTGAGAATGGTGAGGGGCAAGCTGTCATTTATCTCATCGCATTTCCTGGTTGATCCCATTCCAGCGCCTCTGCGAGAATCTCCCGCAACGAACCAAGCAACTCCGGCTGCGTTCGCTCCTGCGCATTCACGCCGGGAATTTCTTCGATCCAACCAACCCACCAGGGGCCGCGCTGGGTGCAGATGGCGGTATATGTTGCGTTCATTGTTTGGTGTTTGGAAAATCAGGCCGCCTTCAGCCAGTCGTAGCCTTTCTCCTCGAGCTGGAGAGCAAGGTCCGGGCCGCCGGACTTGACGATGCGGCCGTCGCTGAGGACGTGGACGACGTCGGGTTTGATGTAATCCAGCAATCGCTGGTAGTGAGTGATGAGCAGAATGCCGCGCTGCGGACTGCGCATGAGATTGACGCCCTCGGCCACGATCTTGAGCGCATCGATGTCGAGACCGCTGTCGGTCTCGTCGAGCACGGCGTAGCGCGGCTCGAGCATGAGCATTTGCAGGATTTCGTTGCGCTTCTTTTCGCCGCCTGAGAAGCCCTCATTCACACTGCGCGCCGTAAAGGAACGGTCCATTTTGAGCAGGTCCATTTTTTTGTACATGGCCTGGTAGAACTGCACGGCGTCAATCTGCTCACCTTCCGGCAGTCGGGCCTGGAGAGCGGCGCGGAGGAAGTTCGCATTGCTCACGCCGGGGATTTCCATGGGATACTGGAAGGCGAGGAAGAATCCGGCGCGGCTGCGTTCATCCACGGGCATCTCCAGGAGATTGCGGCCGTCCATGAGCACTTCGCCCTTGGTCACGACGTAGTCTTCATGACCGGCGAGCACTTTGCTGAGCGTGCTTTTGCCCGATCCGTTCGGCCCCATGATGGCGGCCACCTGGCCGATGGGCAGTGTCAGCGTGAGGCCCTTGAGGATTTCTTTGTCGCCGATGCTGGCGTGGAGGTCTTTGATTTCGAGTGTCATGATGAGGGGGAAATAAAATCAGCGGCGCGTGGTGCGGGCGGCTTTGGAACAGGCGGGGCACTTGCCGCGGAGCGAAACTTCCATGCGGCTGATGGTGTAGCCGCGCGGCAGTTGCATCGCTGCTTCCGGCAGGTCCACGTCGTAGATCGTGCCGCAGCCTTCGCAGTGGAAATGCCCGTGCTCCTTCAAGTTCGGGCAATAGCGCGACGGCCCGCGGTCCAGATTCACCTGCTTTACCAGCCCGCTGTGCGTCAGCGTCTCCAGACAATTATAAACCGTGGCCAGCGAGATGCCCGGCACGCGATCTTTTACACGAATGAAGACCTCCGTGGCTGTCGGGTGATTGCGCTCGCTGCACAGCACGTCATAGACTTCGCGGCGCTGTTTGGTGAGCCGGAATTCCGGCCCGAGCGCGAGCGCCGTCGCGGCGGGGGCGGCGGTTTCAGGGAGGGAGTGGGAAGCGGATCGGCTCATGGCGGGGGAGCGGCATACGTGCCTGCGGTGGGTTATCAAGAATAATTCCAATTAAATAAGCGCCGCTCGTCCATCTCTGGATGCCTTGAATTTCGTGGCGCATCCGCGTAGCCACACAGCGATGCACTTCCTCATCACAGCCGGTCCCACGCGCGAGGCGCTCGACCCGGTGCGCTACCTGAGCAATCGCTCGTCGGGGCGCATGGGCTTTGCGCTGGCCACTGCAGCGGCGCAGGCTGGCCACCGTGTCACGCTCATTGCCGGGCCGGTGTCTCTGGCGACGCCGGCAGGAGTGGAGCGGGTGGACGTAGTCTCGGCGCAGGAAATGTATGACGCTGTCCGCGATCGGCTGCCGGCTGCTGAGGCAGCGATCTTTTCGGCGGCCGTGGCGGATTACCGGCCTGCACAGCCGGCATCGCAGAAAATCAAAAAGACCGCCGACACGCTCACGCTCACGCTGGAACGCACGCCGGACATTCTCGGCTCGGTGCGCAGCGTCTTCGACTGGCGCGGCGTGCTGGTCGGCTTTGCGGCGGAAACCGAGAACCTGCTCACCAACGCCCGCGCCAAGCTGGAGCGCAAAGGCTGCGACCTCATCGTCGCCAATGACGTTTCCCGGCCCGGCATTGGCTTCGATGCCGCGGAAAATGAAGTCACGCTGCTTTGGCGCGGCGGCGAGGAAACGCTGCCGCGTATGAGCAAGGAGGCGCTGGCCGCAATCATCGTGGCCCGGACCGCGAGCCGAAGCGAAGCGAAGACAGCCGAAGGCAACTTGCACGTCGCCCCGAAGCCCGGGCAACCGGCTTGAATGAGCATCGGCTTGGGTTGATGGGGCGAAGTGCAACTTCGCGCTCCACCATGATCCGCGCCCTTCTCTTTCTGCTGCTGCCGCTGTTCGTTCGCGGCGGCGATGTCTCCCGACTGCTTTACGTCGCCAGCCCGGGCGTTCGCAACTATCTGGAATACGGCGGCCACGGCGTGCTCGTGTTCGACATGGATCACGACTACAAGTTCGTGCGCCGCATTCCGTCTGCAGGACTCGACGCCAACGGCGCGCCGATGAACGTCAAAGGCATCTGCGCCAGCCCTTCGCTCGGCCGGCTCTACGTTTCCACGCTCAAAACTCTGCTCTGCTTCGATCTCACCACCGACAAACTGCTCTGGGAAAAGCCCTACGAAGGCGGCTGTGACCGCATGGCGATCACGCCCGACGGCAAGACGATTTACCTGCCGTCGCTGGAAGGCCCGCACTGGCACGTCGTGGATGCCGAAAGCGGCGACGTGAAGCGCGTCATCAAACCTGACAGCGGCGCGCACAATACCGTCGCCTCGCGCGACGGACGCGAAGTCTATCTCGCCGGCCTGCGTTCGCCGCTGCTCACCATTGTGAACACCGCCGACGGCACCACGCGCACCTGCGGTCCGTTCAGCGCGCCCATCCGGCCGTTCACCGTGAACAAAGACGCCACGCGCTGCTACGTTTGCCTCAATGAACTGCTCGGTTTCGAAATCGGCGACCTCAAGTCAGGCCAAAAACTCCACCGCGTGGAGGTCGCCGGCTTCCACAAAGGGCCCATCAAGCGCCACGGCTGCCCGAGCCACGGCGCGGGCCTCACGCCCGATGGCAGGGAACTCTGGCTCTGCGACGCCGCGAATCAGTCGCTGCATCTCTTCGACGTCACCAAAGAGCCGCCAGTCCAGCGCGAGACCGTCAAACTCCGCGACGAGCCCGGCTGGGTCACCTTCACGCTCGACGGAAAACACGCCCTGCCCAGCACCGGCGAAGTCATTGACGTGAAGTCGCGCAAGATCGTCTGCCAGCTCACCGACGAGGAGAAGCGCGCCGTGATGAGCGAGAAAATGGTCGAGATTCATTTCAAAGACGGCAAAGTCGTGGCCGCGGGCGATCAGTTTGGCGTGGGGCGGTGAGTAAAACGGACCGCGAAGTTGCACTTCGCTTTGCCCGGCTGGCGCGTGCTTTTGCATCCAGCGAAGTGCAACTTCGCGCTCCGCCGCTGCGGCACTTGCCATTCTGTGCGGGCGGCGAACACTCTGAGCCCATGCACCGGTCCATCCTGCCGCTTCTGTCCATCCTCTCCCTCACCGCCGCCGCGGACCCGCTGCTCTCGCCGCAGGAGGCGCTCAAAAAATTCACCGCGCCGGAGGGCTTCAGCGTGGACCTCATCGCGGCGGAACCTGACATCGTGCAGCCCATCGCGTTCTGCTGGGATGCGCGCGGGCGCATCTGGGTGGTGGAGGCGAAGACTTACCCCACGCGCAGAGGCAAACCGCCCGAGGAAGATTACGCAATGCACGTAGATAAACTGACCATCGACGGTGCCAGCATCGTGGTGGACGAAACGAGTTCGAGCGCGGGCGCACAGGCGAAAGCGATTGTTGAAGAGGCTGTGACTAAACTCCCCTCCAATGAGAAGCATTTTATTCCAAAGGACGCCCGCCTCAAAGACATCTTCGGCGGCGAGGACCGCATCCTCATTTTCGGCGATGAAGACGGCGACGGGAAATTCGAGACCCGCAAGGTCTTCGCCGAAAAGCTCAACCTCGTCTCCGGCATCGAACTCGGCTTCGGCGGTCTCTATGTCGGTGCGGCGCCCTATCTGATGCACATCCCTGACAAGGACGGCGACGACAAGCCGGACGGCCCGCCGGAGATTCTCCTCGATGGCTGGGGCTACCAGGACACGCACGAAACGCTCAACAGCTTCATCTGGGGCCCCGACGGCTGGCTCTACGGCTGCCACGGCGTCTTCACGCACAGCAATGTCGGCGCGCCGGGCACAGCGAAGGAAAAGCGCGTGCCCATCAACTGCCACTACTGGCGCTTCCATCCGGTCAGGAAAACGTTCGAGGCCTATGCGTCGGGCACGTCGAATTCATGGGGCTTCGACTACAACGAATACGGCGACTGGTTCAGCGAGGCCTGCGTCATTCCGCACTTCTGGCACATCATTCAGGGCGGCTACTACCTGCGGCAGAGCAATCCGCTGGGGCACTTCAATCCCTACGTCTATACTAACATCGAGACCATCGCCGACCACCTGCACTACATCGGCAACACGCCGCACAGCGGCAACAACGTCAGCGATGCCGCGGGCGGCGGCCACGCCCACTGCGGGCTGTGCATCTACAACGGCGACAACTTCCCGCCCGAATACCGCGGCCGCGCCATGATGTTCAACATCCACGGCCAGCGCATCAATCAGGAGCAGTTAGTGCCCGAAGGCTCCGGCTACGTCGCGAAGCACTTGCCGGATTTCGTGAAGGCGAACGACAAAAACTTCACCGGTGTCGCCCTCAAAGTCGGGCCCGACGGCGCGGTGTATTTCATTGACTGGTACGACAAAGAAAAATGCCACCGCCCGCAGCCGGAAGTCTGGGACCGCAGCAACGGGCGGATCTACCGCGTGAAGTACGACAAGACATGGAAGCCACGCAAAGGGAGCTATCTGGATGAAATGGAGGCAACACTCAGGGGAGGCGAAGCAGCGGTTGGCAAAGAAGGCGGCTTGCTGGGCCTTTATACATTCGGTAGCGAACTGGCAAAGGAGAACGGCTGGCACGAACGAATGTACCGCCGAAGGGCGCAGGAGGCAGCTGTGGAGGTTAAGAACAGCAAGTCCTTTCGGGATGCCAGTGATCTTCTGGAGGGCACTCACGCAGGAGTAGGACGAGGTCACTTGCTGAGGGTTATGGGGCCACTGCAGTGGTTGGCGACCCACTCCGCCGAGCGTGGCAAGGCAGAGGAGGAACTGCTGTTCTGCATTTATCCTTTGAGCGAACAATTGATACCCGGGAAAAAACTCTTCGAGGGCATGCCACGCGGCGAGGAGTCCCGGGAGGTCACCACGATGCACAGAATAGTCACCGAACTGTGGAGCGACGCTGACCCGATCAACAATGCACTGCGAAAGAGAATAAAGGAACGCCTCCTGGCTTGCGCCACGAGTGACAATGGTCCGGTAATTCGGCTGGCTATTGCATCCGCGCTCCAGCGCCTGCCGCTCGAAGACCGCTGGGCGATTGCCGAGGCCCTCATCGCGCACGGCGAGGACGCGAAGGACCACAACCTGCCGCAGATGTATTGGTATGCCATCGAGCCGCTGGTGCCGTCGAATCCGGAGCGCGCGCTGGAGCTCGCCGCCAAGTCCCAGATTCCGCTCGTCGCGCAGCACATCGCCCGGCGACTTGCCGAGACCGATGGCGGCGTGCCGCACCTCATCACCGCGCTGGGCAAAGAGAAGACGGCGGCCGGCACCGTTTATCTTCTCAAAGCCGCGCTCCAGGGACTCAAAGGCCGCAGCGGCGAACCCGCGCCCAAAGGCTGGGACGGCGCATGGTCGAACATCGACGACATCCTCGCCCGCCGCCCCGACGCCAAACCCCTCGCCGCCGAAATCACCGACCTCCGCGAAGCCCTCGCCGTGAGCTTCGGCGACAAACGCGCCTTCCCCAAACTCCGCGCCCAGGTCCGCGACCAGAACCTCCCCGTCGAACGCCGCCAACTCGCTCTGCAAACATTGCTCGACGGCAAGGACCCGGAGATTCCCTCCCTCATCATGGCCCTGCTCGACGACCCCGCGATGCGCCTCTCCGCGCTGAACGCCCTGCCACGAGCGACGGGGAAGTAAGCATCCCCGCGCGCCCCTTTTGCAGAATGCCCCGCAAGGAGACAGTCGCCGGGACCGGGTGCGTTGCACAATACCTGATTGCAGATCAGGCGGCGCGGGGAGATTTCCTGGCTTCATGCCCGACGACTTCATCCGCATCACCGGCGCGCGGCAGCACAACCTGAAGAACATCACGGTCGCGCTGCCGAAGCACAGCCTGACGGTGATCACCGGCGTGAGCGGCAGCGGGAAGTCGTCGCTCGCGTTCGACACGCTCTATGCGGAGGGGCAGCGGCGTTATGTGGAGAGTCTGAGCGCGCACGCGCAGCAGTTTTTGGAGCGGCTCGAAAAGCCGGACGTGGACAGCATCGAGGGTTTGTCGCCGGCGATAGCGATCGAGCAGCACACCGCGGCGGCGAATCCGCGCAGCACCATCGCGACGGTGACGGAAATCTATGATTTCCTGCGCGTGCTCTACGCGACCTGCGGCACGCCGCACGATCCGGTCACGGGCGCAAAGATTCACCGCTACACCACGCCGGAGATCGCGGAGGAAATCCTGGCGCTGCCGGAGGGCTCGCGGATCATGGTGCTGGCGCCGCTGCCGGAGAGCGAGACGATGCAGCCGAAGAAGCTGTTCGAGAAGCTGCAGCGTCAGGGTTTTGTAAGAGTGCGGGTGAATGGCGCGGTGTGCGATCTGGAGGACAGGCCTGACGTGAAGGAGGGCGCGCCGGTGGATCTGGTGGTGGACCGTCTCGTGGTGCGGCCTGACATTCGCACGCGGCTGATGGATTCATTGCCGGTGGCCCTGCGCTGGAGCGGCGCGGCGAGCCGGGTACTCGTGCTCATCCAGGAAGGCGACAGCTGGCGGGAGAAGGTGTTCACCACGCTGTATGCGAATCCGGAGACGGGCTTTCGCATGCCGCCGCTGACGCCGCGGCATTTCTCGTTCAACAGTCACGCCGGTGCCTGCGCGACCTGTGAGGGGCTGGGCACGCAGATGTGGTGCGATCCTGATTTGCTCGTGCCGGACCAGCAGAAGTCGCTGGCCGACGGCGCGGTGAAAACCTGGTGGGGCAAAAATCCGAAACTGAAGTCGGTCCACGACCGCAAGATCGCCGCGCTGGCGGCGCACTTTGGCGTGGATGTGAAGGCGCCGTTCGCATCGCTGCCGCAGGCATTCAAAGACGCGCTCTTCCACGGCACGGGAAAAACGGCGATCAAAATGGACATCGCCAAAAGCGCGACAACGCGCGTGGTCGCCAAGCCCTTCGAAGGTCTGGCCCACGAAGCGCAGCGCCTGCTGGCGGAGAGCGAGAGTGAGTTCGTGAAGCTGAACATCCGCCGCTACATGAACCCCGCGCCGTGTCAGGCCTGCAAGGGCCGGCGGCTGAAACCGGAGTTTCTGGCGGTGACGCTGGAGGTAAATCCCGTTGGCAGTGCAGCGATTTCAGATTTCAATGACGACCATGAAGCTGCTCACCATCGAACAAATGCGCCAACGGCGCTTGAATCAGCCTGGGCTTTCCTCCGCCGAACTGCGGGAGCAGTTCGAGAGGAATCGCCGGCAGAGACTCTCCGTGGAAACGAAGCTGCGCGACGAAAGCAGTACGAAATCCTCCACACGTGGTGCCTCCAGGAAGGCCTGATTTGGAATCCGCCAGGGGAGTTGCACCTGCTGGATTACGGCGGGGAGCATGATATCTATGAGGTGGTGGAAAAGGCGGGGCACGGTCTGCGCCCCCGCATTTTCAAAGCAACGCGCCCGCTTTACGCCGGCATCACACCGCGCGCGGTCAAGCTTCAAGGCGGCGGTGTCCGGGTAGCTCAGGATGACGCCTCTCCATTGGAATACCTGGATCGTCAGTTGCTGCAAAACATGGTGCTTGGGGATGACATCTGGTTTGAAGGGATTTGGGAATCATCTGAAGGACTGCGTCTAGTGATTTCGCAGCGGGTTTTGAATGGTGAGTTGCCGGAGAGAGACGAAGTCGCCGTGATGCTCGAGGGCAGGGGGTTTGTGAATGTCGGGGAGAATTTCTGGTATCGCTCCACGGACGGTCTCGGCGTAAGTGACACCAAACAGGCGAACCTGATCAAAGGAGAAGACGGGATCGTGGACGTGATTGATGTCGTGATGTTCCGGCCCACGCGGGCCATGCTGGAGCATTGGGGCGTGAACAATGTGGCGGGGACCTCCGGTCCCCGTGAGTTCCGGGGACCGGAGGTCCCCGCCACGGTGGCGATAGACCAATTCACTGCACTCACCGTTTCCGAGGCCCGAAACGCGCTGCGGTCTCTGAATCTCACAGAGCAGCAGCGGCAGATCGTCCCGGAGGTGCTGAGGGAGCTGGAGTCACGGCTGCGCTTTCTCGACGATGTCGGCGTTGGCTATCTGACGCTGTCGCGGGAATACGGCTCGCTGAGCGGCGGTGAGGCGCAGCGCATCCGGCTGGCGACGCAGCTGGGCTCGCGGCTGAGCGGCGTGCTTTACGTGCTGGATGAGCCGAGCATCGGGCTGCATCAGCGCGACAACGACCGGCTGCTGGCGACGCTGCGGGAGTTGCGCGACCTGGGAAATACGGTCGTCGTGGTCGAGCACGACGAAGACACCATCGCGGCGGCGGATTTTGTGATCGACCTCGGCCCCGGTGCCGGGCCGCGCGGCGGCGAACTCATCGCCGCGGGCACGGTGAACGAGGTGCGCGCCGCGGAGAAATCGGAAACGGGGCGCTTTCTGGCGGGAATCGCGAGGATCGCGGCGCCAAAGCACCGCGTGGTGCCGCCGCCAGTGCCGGGGTTGAAACAGGACGTGCTGGATACCGGCTGGATCACCGTCCACGGCGCGGCGGAGAACAATCTGCGGGGCATGGACGTGAGCTTTCCGCTCGGCTGCATGGTGTGCGTCACCGGCGTGAGCGGCAGCGGCAAGAGCACGCTGGTGGACGACATCCTGCGGCGCGAAATTTTCCGCCGGCTCTATCAATCGAAGGACCCGCCGGGCAAACACGCCGGCATCAGCGGCCTGCAGCAGCTGGACAAAGCGGTGGTCATTGACCAAAGCCCCATCGGCCGCAGTCCGCGGAGCAATCCGGCGACGTTCATCGGAGCGTTCACGCAGATTCGCGAGCTGTTCAGCCAGTTGCCCGCGAGCAAAGTGCGCGGCTACACGCCGGGGACGTTCAGCTTCAACACCGCGGGCGGACGCTGCGAGACCTGTGAGGGCGACGGACTCATCCGCATCGATATGCATTTTCTGAGCGATGTCTATGTGACCTGTGAGGCCTGTGAGGGAAAGCGCTACAACCGCGAGGTGCTGGAGGTGACCTACAAGGGCCGCAACATCGCCGAAGTGCTGGAGATGTCGCTGGACGAAGCGAGCGACTTCTTCCGTGCGGTTCTAGGGCTGGGCGACAAGCTGCGCATGATGTGCAGCGTCGGTCTCGGTTATTTGAAGCTCGGCCAGCCGGCCAACACGCTGAGCGGCGGCGAGGCCCAGCGGCTCAAGCTCGCCGCCGAACTCGGCAAGCGCGCCACCGGCCGCACGCTTTATCTGCTCGACGAGCCGACCACCGGTCTGCACTTCAGCGATATCGAGGTGCTCCTGCGCGTCCTGTTCAACCTGCGGGACCAGGGGAACACGCTCATCGTCATCGAGCACAATCTCGACGTCATCAAATGCGCCGACTGGGTCATCGATATGGGTCCCGAAGGCGGCGCGGCGGGCGGCGGCATCGTCGCGCAGGGCCCGCCGGAAAAAATTGCGGCGTGCGCGGAGAGCCTGACAGGACACTATCTGCGCGCCAAACTTCAGTGAGGCGGGCGGTGCGGCGGGGAGCCTGCTTTTTTCCGCAGCACCAGCAGCGCCACGGCGTAGAGCCCCACCGGAACCACGACGCTCAATCCGATCGCCAGCCCCGGTGATGCCCGCCCGGCGGCGCCGATCCACGCGAAGATGAATCCAACCGGCAGGCTGCCGCAGGCGAGCGCCGGAAAAAACCGCGCCGCCCGCATTCTTGTCAGGCCCGCCATGCAGGCGACCACTTCCGGAAGGAGCGGAAGACAGCGGGAACCGGCGACAATGAATCCGCCGCCGCCGCCGGCGAAGAGCCTGGCACCCTGGTCGAACCCCTGCCCTCCCATGAGCCGGCGCGCCATCGGTTCGCCGCATTTCCGGCACAGCCCGTAGGCCAGCGCTCCGGAGAGGAAGGAGCCCGCGGCGGACACCAGCCCGCCGGCCGCCGCGCCGTAAACATAACCGAGGCCGCTCATCACCGCCGTGCCGGGCACCGGCAGAACCAGATCGGCCGTCAGCAGCAGCATGCCCGCGAGCCAGCCCCACGGCTTTCCATAAGAGGCCAGCCACTGCTGCAGCGCATCGCCGGTGAACATGCGCTCGAACCAGTCGCCCCAGATGAGAAACGGAATGGTGATCAGGAGTGCGATGGCAAGGAATGTCAGGACGAGACGCATGGGAATGAGGTTGACCGGTGCCCTGCCCCGCGACTGCCGGGCACTCCGCACTGACCATGGCGCAGTGAGCACTAAAATCCGCCATTCGCCATTCGACATTCCCGTTCCTTTCATCATACCTCCGCGCAGCATGATCCCCCGCCATTACATTCTCGGCACCGCCGGTCACATCGACCACGGCAAGAGTTCGCTGGTCAAAGCCCTGACAGGAACTGATCCCGACCGATTGCCGGAGGAAAAGGCACGCGGCATGACCATCGACCTCGGATTTGCCCACCTCGACATTCCGGACCCGGAGCGGGACGGCGCGATTTACAGTCTCGGCATCATCGATGTGCCGGGCCACGCCGATTTCGTAAAGAACATGGTGGCCGGCGTGGGGAGCATCGATGTGGCGCTCTTCGTGGTGGCGGCGGACGACGGCTGGATGCCGCAGACGGAGGAGCACCTGCAGATTCTCAGTTATCTGGGCATCACCCGCGCCGTCATAGCCCTGACAAAATCCGACCTCGTGGAGGACCCGGAGTTCACCGCGGAAGTCGTGCGCGAATCGCTGGCCGGCACGCCCTTCGCCGCCGCGCCGGTCGTGCCGGTGGCGTCGCCCTCAGGAAGAGGCCTGACAGAACTCAGGGCCGCCCTTGCTGCGGTACTGCGCGAGACCCCGCCGCCCGCGGACATCGGCAAGCCGCGCCTGCCGGTGGACCGGACTTTCTCGCCGCAGGGCATCGGCACGGTGGTCACCGGCACGCTCAGCGGCGGCGTTTTTCAGCGCGGGGCGGAGGCGGTGGTGCAGCCGTCAGGACTGAAAACGCATCTGCGAAATCTACAGAGCCACAGCAGCAACCTCGAGACCGCCCTGCCAGGAATGCGCACGGCCGTGAACCTCGCCGACATCGCCATCGCGGACCGGGAAGACAAAGCCGGCGTCCGCCGCGGCGACATCATCACGCTCGCCTCGCTGGGCAGTGCCTGCGACACGCTCGATGTCGTGCTGGACAAAACCACGCGTGAAGTCCCGGGCTCGCCGATGGCGACCAGACCGCTGCGCAACGGCCAGAAACTGCTGTGGCATCATGGTGGCTCGGCACACGAAGCGCGGCTTTATCTTCAGGGCACGCGCACCATGGAGCCCGGCACGCGCGTTTGCGCCCAACTGCGCTTCCGCGCTCCGGTTTATGCCTTCGCGGGCGACCGTTTCGTGCTGCGTGACTTTGCGAGGCAGGCGACGATTGCCGGCGGCATCGTGCTGGAGCCGGACGCGAGCCGCGCCCATTTTCGCAAACCGCGCAGCCGCGCCTGTCTCGAAGCCTGCGCCGCCGCATCCGATGATCCGGCCGCCCTGCTCGCCGCGAAACTCAAACGTGACTCCGCCATGCTGCGCACAGCGGCCCTGCTCAAAAGCCGCTTCAGCCGCGGGGAGGTGGAAGCGGCCGTTGCCAAGCTGGCCTCCGCGAAAACGATCATCGCCGACCCGGTCTGGCTCATCGACGCGGAGTGCTGGACGCAGGCCCTGACAGATTGCGGCAATGCCGTCAAACTGCACCACAAAGCACAGCCGCAGCTCACCGGCATGGATTTCGCCGAACTCTCCGCTCTCGCCGTTTCCAAACTGCCTGACAAACGGCTGCTGGACACCTTCATCGCGGGGCTCACTGCGGCGGGTTTCGTGAAGACGGGACGCTACGTGCGCTGGGGAGCACACCGGCCTTCACTCCCGCCTGCTTTGCAGTCCGCCGGAGCCAAACTCCGCGCCGCCCTGGCAAAAAATCTGATCGAACCGCCCAATCCCGGCGAACTGGCTCCGGCTCCCGTGGACAAGCAGGCGCTGAAGTTTCTGCTCGATACCGGCGAAGCCGTGCAGCTCGACGAAAAAGCGGTGCTGCTCATGGAGGGCTTTGAGAAGCTGAAGGCGCAGATCACCGGGCATCTCGAAAAGTCAGGGCAGGCGACCGCCAGCGACCTGCGTCAGGTGACTGGAACCACCCGGCGCATTCTCATTCCTCTGCTGGAACGGCTCGACCGCGAGGGAGTGACGCGACGCGCGGGAGATTTCAGGACTCTGAAGAAGTGACCTCTTCGAGGATTTCCGCGCGCTCTTTCAGTTCGGCCACCAGTTTCTGCGTCACCGCCTGACGGTGCTCTGCCGTCATGCGCTCGAGCACCGTCCCTTTGACTTCCTCGAACGGCATGGCTGCGGGAGCGCGACGACCGGTGACTTTCGCCAGATGGAATCCCCAGTGACTGGCGAAGACGGGGGACATCTCGCCTTCATCGAGCGAGAAGATGATGAGATCGAATTCCTCCATGAAGTCGCCGCGTTTGAACCACCCGAGGTCCACCAGTTTGTCCTCCTTGTCTGTGTGCTCCAGCGCCAGCGCGTGGAAATCGGCTCCGGCTTTGGCCTGCGCGCGGATTTCGCGCAGCTTGTTGTAGATGCCATCGCGGTCCTCGACCTTTTCCACATGTTTGAAGAGGTGCAGCGCACTGACCTCCTCCGGTGTCATGAATTCGTCCAAATGGTGCTGATACCACGCGCGCTGGTCCAGTTCGGACGGCGGGCCGCCGCCGCCCCATGAGTCCTGCAGCAGCCGGTCCATGCGAAGACCGGAGCGCACATCGTCGCGCACGAGGGGCTCCTGCTCCAGCGACAGCCCGATGTTGGCGAAGAACTGGTCGCGGCCTCCATGCTCGGCGATCAGGCTCTCCACCCGGGCGGCGATATCTTCATCCGTGATGTCAGGATAGCGGCGCTCCGCTTCCTGATTGAGCAGCACCCGGGCGATGACGTTCTCCTTTGCGTAGTTGCGAAACTCCGCATCGCGCTCGCAGCAGGAAACGCGGCCCATCCGCTCGTAGTGCGCTTTGATGACCTGAAACTCCCCGCTGATGAGCTCGTCGGGAATGGTTTCGCCGTTGATGATGAGTGGCATGGTTACCTGCGATGAGGCACTCAGAAGCAACTGCAACCGCGCAGCCTGCTCCAACGCGAAGTCCGCAGCCGTGCGGCGGGAAAGGACCGGTGCCCCTTCCCCCTGATTAAAGATGCCGTTGCAGGAGAACGGGTCCTTGATTCACACTTTGCAAAGTGTGAAATGAACCCGCCGGCTTCACTGAATCCAACCCTCTGGCGCACGTGCCGCATCCTGGCGAACCGCGCGCGTCTGGAGACGCTGCGGCTGCTGTCGCAGGAACAGGAGTTGTCGGTGTCCGAAGTGGCTGCCCGGCTGAGCCTCTCAATGCCGCTGACCAGTCAGAACCTGCGCGCGCTGGAGTCGCGCGGGCTGCTCACGGTCAAGCGCCAGCACCGCTATGTCCGCTATCGGCTCGCCGGCGGCACAACCACCGCCGGCGCTGCGGCCCTGATGCCGGCCCTGCGGAAGGTGCTGCGCCGCGAACGCAGCCCGGTGGAGGCGGTGTTCTCACTGGCGACTGCCTTCACCCATCCGCGCCGGCTGGAGATGTATCGCGCGCTCGCGCAGGGCCCGCTCACGCTGGAGCAACTGCAGTCGGCGACCCGCATTCCGCCGCCGGCTCTGCTGCGGCACCTCAAGAAGCTTGAAACACGCGGGTTCGTGACCTGCCATGCGGACCACTGGGCGGCGGTCGAGCGCACTGATGAACTCGGACAGATGCTCTCCCGGCTCGCGAAGACTTGAATCAGCCAGGACAGCCTCAGCTCCGGGCCGTGAATACCACACTTTGCAAAGTGTGAATCAGCGCGGGCGATCACGCTGAACCGGAAGGACCTGACGCCTGCTTTCTTTCTGCGATTCGAGTTCATCGGCATGCAGAGTTCACTTCACGGACACCATCCGTCGTGCCATGTTGACGTGATGACCCGCCGCACTGCTCTCGCCATGCTCACTGCCGCCGCCTCCATTCCCGCACCGGCTGCGGGCGCTGCTCCCGTGTCGTCCGCGTGCCGGCAATTGCTGCGCGTGGAAACGCCGGCATGGAATGCCACGCAGGGAACGCTCACGCTGTGGGTGCGCGATGCCGCGCGCGGCGCGTGGCGTCAGGACGGCAAATCCATTCCCGTAGTGCTGGGACGCAGCGGACTGCGCTGGGGCCGCGGACTGCACCGCACGCCGCGCGGCATCGTGGTGAAAAAGGAGGGCGACGGCTGCTCCCCCGCGGGAGTTTTTGAGCTGGACGCAGCATTCGGGGAAATGCCCGCCGCAAAATCCGGTGCGGTGCGCTGGCCGTGGCGGCAAATGACCGCGCATCACGCCGGCGTAGACGATCCGAAGTCGCGTCACTACAACCGCGTGGTGGACGGCTCGAAGGTTCAAAAGGACTGGAACAGCGCAGAAGACATGCGGCCCAAAAGCGGAGTCTATCGGCGCGGGGTCATCGTGCGGCACAACTGGCAGCAGCGCCCCGGCGGCGGATCGTGTATTTTTCTTCACATCTGGAATGGCCCGCGCTCGACCACGTCCGGCTGCACGGCCATGAGTGCGCGCGACATGAAGCGTGTCATCGCGTGGCTGGATGCCGCGAAGCACCCGCTGCTGGCACAGCTTCCGGCAGCCGAATGGCCGAAATACTCCCCCGGTTGGGGGATGCCCTCCGGAGGAACAGCGGGGCCTTCGACAAAAAGTGCGCAGCCGGCGCGTTGATCACGAATCAGCATTCCCGCATGAAGTCACTTACTGCTCTTCTCGTCCTGACCGCCGCCCTGTCTGCGCGCGCGCAGCGGCTCGACTATGAAGAGGAGCCTCACAATTACTGGACGGCTCCGCTTTCCGACACCTGTACGAAGCTGGACAAGGCGCTCGCTTCCGGCGAATTGAAACTGGAAGCGGACGGCGGCAAAGAAGCGCTGCACGCGGTGCTCAAGGCTCTGCACGTGCCCGTGGAAAGCCAGGTGCTGGTGTTCTCCAAAACCAGTTTTCAGCGCGACCGCATCGGCCCGTCAACGCCGCGGGCGATGTTCTTCAATGATGAATGCTACGTCGGCTGGGTGCCGGGCGGACTGATGGAATTCGCCGGCGTGGACCCGGTGCTCGGGCCGGTTTTCTATTCGCTCAACACCGCCCGCGTGGATCGCGCGGTGCCGCGGCTGGACCGCATGGACTCCTGCATGAACTGCCACGGCGCGGGCATGACCAATCGCGTGCCGGGAGTTTTCCTGCGCTCGGTTTCCTCTGACAACGACGGCGGCGTGCTGCTCCAGGCGGGCACTTCGCTCATCGATCACACCAGTCCCATCGAAGAGCGCTGGGGCGGCTGGTATGTCACCGGCAAGCACGGGACCATGAACCACATGGGCAATGTCTTTGCCACGCAGGCCAAAGACGGCACGGTGACCCTCGACAAAGCGCAGGGAGCGAACGTCACTTCTTTGGAGAAGTTCTTCGACGCCTCGCGCTATCTGCGCGGCGACAGCGACATCGTGGCGCTCATGACACTGGAGCATCAGGTGGCCATGCAAAGCCGCCTCACCGAGGCATCCTACGACGTGCGCACGGCCATTCGCCGCCAGACTGATCTGCGCAAAGAACTCGGCGAGCCGGCCACCGACGAATTCACCGGCTCCTGCCTGACGGTCGCCAACAGTCACGCCGAAAAAATCCTGCGCTGTCTGCTGTTTTGTGAGGAAGCACCCATGCCGGAAGGCGGCGTGGACGGCGGCCCGGCATTCCAGGAAGCATTCCGCGCCAGCCGCAAAGCCACACCCGACGGGCGCTCGCTCCGGGATTTCCAGCTTCTCACGCGGCTCTTCAAACACCGCTGCAGCTACCTCATCTACAGCCGTTCCTGGGATGCCCTGCCGGATAAATTCCGCGAGCTGCTCTACAAACGCCTGCACGAAATCCTGACCGCCAAAACCCCGGTGCGCGGCTACGAGCATCTCAGCGCTTCGGAACGTCAGGACATTCTCGAAATCCTCTGCGCCACCAAAGCGGGACTGCCGGATTACTGGAAGTCGTAATCCGGAGCGCGGAGCTGCACTCCGCCCGAATCCGAAGGCCCGGGGCGATACGAAACGAATGCGGAGTGCAACTCCGCGCTCCGCTTACTCGAACGCCGGCTCCAGATTGCCGCCGCCCAGGTCATACCACGGCACCCACGCAAGGCCCGCGGCGGTGATGACGATGTTCTTCTTGAGCGGCTTCACGGTTTCGGTGCGGAACTTCTCCGCGCCGGTGTCGTAGCGCTCGCGCACTTCCTGCTGCGCTCTACTGATCTCAGCCTCCAGCGCAGCGGCTTCCTCCTCCACCAATTTCAGGCGATCTTCCGCGCGGCCGATGTCGCCCTGCTGCTGCATGGTGCGCGCGGCGCTGCGCCCGGCGGTGGCGAGACCGCCGAGGCCGCCTGCGCCGCGTTTGCCTGAGGCAACTTTCAGAATGGGTCCCAGCATGCTCATCAGCGTGCTGATGCAGCCGGTGTTTCGCTGACTTTGCTCGCGGGCGATGGCGGCTTTGGCGCGGGCGCGGTCCTCCTCGATGTTGCGGCGTTTGACGGCGAATTTCGTTTCCAGCTTCGCCAGCTCGGCCTCGCGGGCGGCACTCGCTTTGGCGGCAAGGCGCGTGCGGAAATCGGCTTCGCTCTCACCGGCGTGACTGTATTCCTCCGTCGCCGCGCTGTAGAACAGGTCCAGACCCTCCTCCGTGTAAATGCGGTCCACAGCGGCTTCTTTGGCATCAGTGTAAGTGCTCGTCTTGCGCGCAAAGAGCGGCAGCGCAGCCCAGGACGGCGTGCCCGGCAGCGGCTCGCGGCTGAGCTTATCGACATCGAGCTTCACCGCATTCGACTGACCGGGCAGCGCCGTATCGTCCGCGCCCAGCGGCGTCAGCCATGTCAGCACTCGCTTCTCATTCAAATCCTTCGCCTTGTCCGCAAAGAGCACTTCCGCCGCCACCAGCAGCGCCGGTTTGTAAACTACCGGCAGCGGCGAGGCGGCGGGACTTGTGATGGGCAGATAATACTGCGCCAGCGACGGCGGCAGGTCCGGCGGCGCACCGGCGGCGCTGTTGGTTTCCGTTTTCGCTGCGGGCGCGGCGGCACCGGCGAATGCCGAGCGCTTCGGATCCATCAGCGTCTTGATCTGCGTGCGCGTCAGCGGGCCGCGCAGATAACTGAGACACCAGCGCACCTGCATGACGAGCGGCGCGTCATCGTGGACGTTGTTCATCAGAAAGATGCGGTTCCCCAGGGCGGCGAGCATTTTGTCCATGCTGGCGCGATCAAACTTCGCGCCCTGCGACGTCGCCGCGCCCTCCAGGCCGTCGAGCACGCGGGCTTTGTCGCGTTCCGTTTGCAGGCGGCCCAGCCACCAGGTGCCCATGTTGCTGAGCGCCTTGTAGTCGAGGTCCACGGGATTCTGCGTCGCCAGGAGCACGCCCACGCCGAACGCACGCGCCTGTTTCAGCAGGATCATCATCGGCTTCTTGCTCGGCGGGTTTTGCGTCGGCGGCAGGAAGCCGAAGATTTCATCCATGTAGAGCAGCGCGCGCAGACTGGTAGTGCCGCTCTGGCCGCGCATCCAGCCGACCAGTTGATTCAGCACCAGACTGACAAAGAACATGCGCTCGGCGTCGCCGAGGTGCGCGATGCTCAGCACGCTGACGCGCGGCCGGCCGTCCGGCGCAGTGAGCAGTTTCTGAATGTCGAGGGCCTCGCCCGTCAGCCATGTCTGGAAACCAGGCGACGCCAGCAGACTGTTCAGCTTCATGGCCAGTTCGCTGCGCTTTTTCTCCGGCAGGAATTCCTCCAGCGCCACCACTCCTATCTTATCAAACGGAGGCGCCTGCACGGCTCCGATGATCTTCTCAAGGTCGAGATCCGTCTTCGCGCGCCACGACCGCTCCAGCACCTGAGAGAGCAAAATGTGCTCGCGCGAATTGATGGGATCCGCATCCAGACCTATCAAACCGAGCAAACTGCTCGCCGTGCTCTCGATGCGCTCGGAGAACAGCTCCGCATCGTCCACGACTTCAAACGGCGGGGCCGCCAGCGATGCCAGAATGCTCACGGGAATGCCCGCATTGCTCCCCGGGGTAAAGACATTCACGTCCACCGTGTCGCGCAGCTTTTGAATGCGCTCACCGCTCTGCCCCCACTCGGCGAGCCCCTTCTTCCACATCTCCGCCTGCGCCGCGGCGTAGTCATCGGGCGTCTGGCCCTTCTTCGCCGCGTCCTCTTCATTGACCCAGGGACGGAACTCCGCGCCGCTCAGGTTCGGAAACGTCAGCAGCAGATTCGCAATGTCGCCCTTGGGATCAATGATGATCGCCGGCACCTTATCCAGCGCCGCCTCCTCCAGAATGGCGAGGCACAGACCGGTCTTGCCGCTGCCGGTCATGCCCAGCACCACGCCGTGGGTGACGAGGTCTTTGGAATCATACATCACCAGCCGGTCGGACATCTGTTTGCTGGCGATGTCGTATTCGCGTCCGAGGTAGAAGGCGCCCGGTTTCTCGTAGTCGGCGGCGGTGATGTTCATGCGGGGCAGGGTTTGGGGTTGGCGATGATGTCGGGCCGCGCGGGGGAAGCAAGTCGGTCGGCGTGCATCTCCAGCAGTGCACAGATCTCAGTGCACAGTCCTCCCCCCACTGAGCACTGAGAACTGAGCACTGTCCACCTCCTCCCCGCCCAAAAGTCCCTGGGAGCGTCGGATCGGTGCGGGAAAATCCGCCCAAACCACTCCGGAAATGCGGAGGCTGAAAATTCCGTAAGGAAGAAAGATACTTCCTTCGGTTCCCTTAATCATCCGCCCGGCGGCTCCCCGCCGGAACCTTTCACCACCAACCCATCGCCGCGCGGCCCTGATCCGCGTTTCTCTCCTTAGCCCCGCTGCACCCGCGTATGTTAAGCATCTCAGGAACCAAATCGGCCCGTTTTTGCGACGGGGTGAATCGCCGTGGCTTTTTGCGGCTCGGAGCCCTCGGGCTGGGCGGGCTTTCGCTCCCGCAAATGCTCCGGGCGGAGGCAGAACAAAAGACGGCCGGCAAAAAGGCCATCATCATGATCTTCCTCCCCGGCGGGCCGCCCCACCAGGACATGTGGGACCTGAAGATGGACGCGCCCTCCGAAATCCGCGGCGAGTTCCGGCCGATCAAGACGAACGTCCCGGGCATCGAGATTTGCGAGCTGTTCCCGAAAATGGCCGCGATGATGGACAAGTTCAGCATCATCCGCAGCGTCGTGGGCAGCACCGGACAGCACGCCGCCGAGCAGTGCCTCACCGGACGCGGCAACCAGAACATGCCCGCGGGAGGCTGGCCCAGCATCGGGGCGGTGATGTCGAAAATCCACGGTCAGGGCGCGCCGGGTGTGCCGGCCTTCGTCGGGCTCTCGCCGAAGATGGGCCACGGCCCGTGGGCCGATCCCGGCCGCGCCGGATTCCTCGGGCCTGCGCATTCTCCGTTCCAGCCGAACGGTGGCGGTGCGAGCGATCTCACGCTGAACAACATCACGCTCGACCGCCTTGCCGACCGCAAGGCCCTGCTCACCAGCTTCGATGCCATGCGCCGCGACGTGGACGCCAGCGGCATGATGGAAGCGATGGACGCCTTCCAGCAGCAGGCCATGGGCGTGCTCACCAGCAGCCGATTGGCCGAAGCGTTGAATCTCGACAAGGAAGACAAGGCTGTGCGCGCCAGATACGGCGGCGGCACCATGAAATGCCGCGACGACGGCGGCCCGGAATGCCCGGAGCAATTCCTCATGGCGCGCCGCCTGGTGGAAGCCGGCGTGCGCTGCGTCACCGTCGGCTTCAACCGCTGGGACTGGCACGGCGCCAACTTCCGTCAGGCCCGCGAAGTCTTCCCGCAGCTCGACAACGGTCTCACCGCGCTCGTCGAAGACCTGCATCAGTCGGGCCTCGATAAAGACGTGAGCGTCGTGGTGTGGGGCGAGTTTGGGAGAACCCCGCAGATCAACAAGGATGCCGGACGCGACCACTGGCCCCGCGTCTCCTGCGCCGCATTGGCGTGCGGGGGAATGCAACACGGCCAGGTCATCGGCAGTACCGACCGCCTCGGCGGCGAACCCGCCAGCCGCCCCGTGGATTTCCAGGAAGTCTTCGCCACCCTCTACCACGCCGCCGGCATAGACACCAAAACCGCCACCGTGAACGACCTTGGCGGCAGGCCGCGGTATATAGTAGAGGAGCAGTTCAAACCCATGCCGGAGTTGGTGGGATGAATAAAGGCGCGCATCGAAATCTTCTTAACCACATTGATCTTCATGTGGTGATTGTCGCGATGATCTCTTACTTCCTCGTGGTCGGGTTCTTCATGGCTGTCACGGTTGTTCCGAGTCAGCCGCGACTGTTTGCGACGATTATTCGCGTTGGGTGGATTCCATGTGCAATAGTGTTTCCAATGATAATCATTCGAACTTTCGAAAAGCGGGCGCACTTAGGACAAGCGATACGCTATCTGACCACGAATCTCCTGATTACGGCGGCGGTCGGGTTTTTGACCGGCCTCTCGGTCTATTCCCGGCTCCCGCGTTCGAAGCAGCAGCCCGTTATTTCGCCTGCTTCGGGAGGTCAAATGGCCAGATAAACCGTGCCCTATGCTCACCCTCTTCTCCAACACCCCCGCGCGCGGCTTTTGCGACGGCCATTCCCGGCGCTCATTTCTGCGCATCGGCGCGCTCGGGCTGAGCGGCCTGACATTCCCGCAACTGCTCCGCGCGGAGTCCGAACAGGGCCGCGGGAAATCGCAGAAGGCGCTCATCCTTGTCTATCTGCCGGGCGGGCCGCCGCATCAGGACATGTTCGATCTCAAGATGGATGCGCCGTCGGAAATCCGCGGGGAGTTCTCGCCCATCAGCACCAACGTGCCCGGCATTCAGATCTGCGAGCACCTGCCGCGCATGGCGAAGATGGCAGACAAATTCACGTTCATCCGCAGCGTGGTCGGCGCGAAGGACCGGCACGAATCGTTCCAGTGCGTCACGGGCCGGCTCAATGACAACGTGCCGCCCGGTGGCTGGCCGGAGATCGGCAGCGTGGTCAGCAAGGTGCAGGGCGGCGGCGCGGAGGTGCCGTGTTATGTGAACCTTTCGCCGAAGATGCAGCACACGCCCTACAATCAAGGCCGCACCAGTTTCCTCGGCGTAGCCCACGCGCCGTTCATGCCCATGGGCAGCGTGAAGGACGACATGACACTCAACGGCGTGACCATCGAACGCCTCGCCGACCGACGCGCGCTGCTCACTTCCTTCGACAGCTTCCGCCGCGAAACCGATGCCACCGGCGCGATGACTGGTGTGGATGCCTTCACGGAGCAGGCATTCGACATCCTCACATCGTCACGGCTGCTCAAGGCACTCGATCTTTCCGGCGAGGACCTCAAACTCCGCGAACGCTATGGCAAAGGCACTGACAAAACCCAGGGCGACGCCGCGCCGCGGCTGAACGAACAGTTTCTCCTCGCCCGCCGACTGGTGGAAGCCGGCGTGCGCGTGGTGACCATCAGCTACAGCTTCTGGGACTGGCACGGCCAGAACTTCCGCAACGCGAAGCAGAACCTTCCCGACTTCGATCAGGCCATCACCGCGCTGGTGCAGGACCTCCACGACCGCGGCATGGACAAGGACGTGAGCGTGCTCGCCTGGGGCGAGTTCGGCAGAACGCCGCGCATCAACAAAGACGGCGGCCGCGACCACTGGCCAAATGTGAGCTGCGCCCTCCTCGCCGGCGGCGGCATGAAGACCGGTCAGGTCATCGGCGCCACTGACCGCCTCGGCGGCGAAGCCGCGGACCGCCCCGTGCATTTCCAGGAAGTCTTCGCCACCATGTACAACAACTTCGGCATCAATCCGAATACCACCACCGTGCCCGACCTGACCGGTCGCCCGCATTACCTCGTGGATGGTCAGTTCCAGCCCATGAAGGAGGTCGTATGAAATTAAAGGAATCGGGGAGCACACGCGCCCTCGCGTGTCGTCCTTCGCGCCCTCGCGGAGGACCTGAATCAATCCGCGCAGCGGCACTTCCCTCTGTGCGCGGCAATCCGTCCGCGGAGAATAGTGCGGCTGCGCCGTTTGATTCAAGTGGACCGCGGGGCGCGATCCACAATACGCGAGGGCGCGTGTGCTCCCCAATCGTCGCTGCGCTCCTGTTTATCTCTCCTTCTCACGCCGCGCTGCAAATCCACACCGGCGCGCCGGACGGTAAACCCGCGGCGCTCACCTCGCGCGATGCCTCGCTGCAATTGCTCGTCACCGCCACGGATGCTGCCGGCCGGGCCTCGGATGCCACGCGTTCCGTGAAATGGTCCGCGATTCCGCCTGACGCCATCGCCATTTCCGCCAACGGCACGGCTACGCCGCTGCGTGATGGCGAGGTCACCCTCACAGCCACCGCGGCAGACGGCGCGATGGCTTCCACGACGATCGCCGTTGCCAACGCCTCGACCCCGCGGCCGCTGCATTTCTCCAATGACGTGGTGCCGATCCTCACCAAATACGGCTGCAATGGCGGCGGGTGTCACGGCAAGTCGGAAGGCCAGAACGGATTCAAACTCTCGCTGCTCGGATTCGAGCCAGCCGATGATTACGGTTATCTCGTTCACGAATCCCGAGGCCGCCGGCTTTTCCCCGCGGCACCGGAGTCGAGTTTGCTGCTGCTCAAAGGCACCGGCGAGATGCCGCACGGCGGCGGCGCCCGCATGACGCGCGGCACGCCCGACTATCAAACGCTCGTCCGCTGGATGGAACAGGGCATGCCCAAAGGCGATCCCGCCGCGCCCGCGCCGGTGCGCCTCACTGTTTTCCCGGCGGAGCGACTGCTCACACCGAATGCCGACCAGCAACTCCAGGTCACTGCCCACTATGCCGATGGTTCGTGGCGCGATGTGACCACGCTCGTCACCTACGAGAGCGGCGCGAAGGAAATGGCTACCGTCACTGAATCCGGGCTCGTCCACACCGCGAATCAGCCGGGCGATGTCGCGGTGATGATCCGGTTCATGGAACACGTCGGCGTTTTCCGCGCCACCATCCCGCTCGGTGCGCCGCTCGCAGAATTCCCGCCGGAGCGCAACGTGGTGGACCAGCATGTCTTCGCGAAGCTGCGCACCCTCGGGCTGCCGCCGTCTATTTTGTGCGACGATGCGACCTTCCTGCGCCGCGTGACCGTGGATATCGCCGGTCGCCTTCCGAAGCCGGAGGAAGCCGCCGCCTTCGCAGCGGACGCTTCGCCTGACAAACGCACCGCCGCCGTGGACCGCCTGCTCGCGTCGCCCGATTACGCGGAATTCTTCGCCGGAAAATGGGCCGCCCTCCTGCGCAACAAACGCACCGACCGCCCGGCCTACGGCACCCATGCCTTTCACGAATGGATCCGCGACTTGCTGAATCAAAACCGCCCCTACAGCGAACTCGCCGTGGGAGTGATCAGCGCTTCCGGCAGTGTGAGCACGTCGCCCGCGGTGGCATGGTATCGCGTGGTGAAGGATCCGAAGGATCAACTGCAGGACATCGCCCAGGTCTTCTGCGGGCAGCGACTCCAGTGCGCGCAGTGCCATCACCATCCTTATGAGAAGTGGAGCGAGGACGACTACTACAGCTTCGCTGCCTTCTTCTCCACCATCGGCAGAAAAGCGTCCGACCAACCGGCCGAGGAAGCCGTTTTCCATCAGCCGCGCGAAGCCACCTCGCGGAATCCGCGCACCGGCAAAACCCTCAAACCCAAGCCGCTCGGCAGCGAGCCGGTGACGCTGACGCCCGACGACGATCCGCGCGCTTCACTCGCCACATGGATGACCGGGCCGGAGAATCCGTTCTTCGCGAAGATGTTCGCCAACCGTTACTGGAAGCACTTCTTCAGCCGCGCTCTGGTGGAACCCGAGGACGACATGCGCGTGACGAATCCGCCTGTGAATCCCGCGCTGCTCGACGCGCTCGCCACGGAGTTCACCAAGAGCGGCTACGACATGAAGGCGTTCATCCGCCTCCTCTGCACCAGCAGCACCTATCAGCTCAGCAGTTTGCCGAACGAGCACAACGCCACCGACCGCCAGAACTTCAGCCGCTTCTATCCGCGCCGACTCCAGGCGGAAGTGCTCCTCGATGCCATCGATGCCGTCACCGGCCTGACAACGCGGTTCCCCGGCCAGCCCGCCGACCGCCGCGCCGTGGCTTTGCCTGATGACAGCTTCAATGCCGGCAGTTATTTCCTCACCGTCTTCGGCCGCCCGGAAAACAGCAGTGCCTGCGAATGCGAGCGCACCCAGGACAGCAGCCTCGCGCAGAGCCTGCACCTGCTGAACAGCAAAGGCATTCAGGAAAAGCTGACGAACGCCAACAGCCGCGCCGTGGTGCTCGCGAAGGATGCGAGGCCTGTGGAGGAGCGCATCAGTCAGCTGTTCGTCACCGCCTACGGCAGAACCCCGGAATCCGCGGAGGTGGCGAAGGCGAAGGAATATCTGGACGCAAAGAAAGGCGAGCAGGCCGCATGGGAGGATCTGGTGTGGGCGCTGCTGAACACGAAGGAGTTTTTGTTCAATCATTGAGATGATGAGCATGGCCTGGCATCGTCAGTCGAAGCAATTGCGGCGCGGATGGGAGAACCCCTGCGGGGTTCAATCTGGACGGGTTCCATGGCCCGGGGGTTGGCACCCCCGGCTACTCAAGGAGAACCCCTGCGGGGTTCACGGCCTTTTGGTGGTGTCCACATTGCGGCGCATGGTTACTGCACGAAAATCGTGTGATGGCTTTGCATACTCACGGCTTACCGGAACCCCGCAGGGGTTCTCCATGAGTAGCCCCGGGTTGCCTGAGGCACGAAGGCTACCCGGGGTCTTTACGACGGCGCGCATCTACCCCGCAGGGGTAGTCCCATCCTCTCAATCACCGCGCGCATCCGAACTGCCACGCTGCGCTCACGGCAAATGGTCCGGGTACCACTTCAAGCCCCGCGACTTCACCAATTCCTCCAACTCCTCGGCGAATGTTTTAATGCGATGATGTTCCTCCTGCCCTTTGATGTATTCGATCAGCCCGGGGCGCGCCGACGCCTCGCAGGTGAACGCGCCGTATCCCTCCTGCCAGCTCTCGAAGGCGGGAAACACATGCTTGCCTTTGATCCATGCCGAAGAGACGGTTTTGATTTCCTTCACCAGATCAGCGAGTGCGATGGTGGGATGCAGGTAAGTAAGGATGTGAACGTGGTCTTCAACACCACCGATGCGGTAGAGATGGCAGTCGCGCTTTTTCAGCACGCCCCAGATGAAGCGATAGAGGTCATCCCGCCGGGGATTGTCCAAAGCCCGCACACGGTTTTTCGTGCCGAAGACAATGTGGTAGTTGATGTCGGTGTAAGTGGACATGGCAGTGCCGGTTCTGGAGATGGTGCCGGGGAACGGAAATGGAAGCAAGATCGTGGAAGATGGGAGAACCCCTGCGGGGTTCGTGCCGTTCGCCAATCTTACCGGGGGTTAAAACCCCCGGCTACTCATGGAGAACCCCTGCGGGGTTCGTCGTTGGGATCCGCGGGATTTGTGGCGGTGTTGGCACTTATTGTGATGACTGCGCCGCTCCACGCACAACTCCCCACTGCACGCCTGGACTCCGTCTTTCCGCCCGGCGTTCGCGCGGGGACGGAAACGGAGGTCACGCTTTCCGGTCCCGACCTCGACGACGCAGACCGGCTGCTCTTCTCCGACGCCGGGCTGATTGCGGTGCGCGTGGAAGGTCTGAAATTCAAGGTCACCGCCAGCGCGGGCATGAATCCCGGCCATTACGAAGTCCGGGCCGCCGGAAAGTACGGCATCACCGCCAGCCGCTCGTTTGCGGTGGGCACGATGCCGGAGGTCAATGAGCCGGGCGATAACGGCTCGCCGGAGAAAGCTTTCGCAGTCACGCCGCCGGTGACGATCAACGGCACGGCGGGCGGCGAGGCGGCGGATCATTTCAAACTGCACGTCGCGAAGGATCAGCGGCTTACTATTTCCTGCGCGGCGGCGCGCATGGATTCACCGCTGAATGCTGTACTGTCCATTCGCGACGCTGCAGGCCACGAGCTGCACACGGCGCATCGCACACGACAGAGCGATGCGGTCCTGGACTTCACTGCACCTGCTGACGGCGACTATGTCTTGAAGGTCCATGACATGGCGTGGCAGGGCGGCAATTATCGCCTGAGCATCGCCTCGCCGGACGAAATCAAGTCCGCCGACCTCGCCGCGCTGCCGCTCTCCGGCGCGCTGTGCGACTGGATGCCAACTCAGCCGGTGGTGGAGCGGATTCTCCGGCCGGAGGCCAATGCGGTCATCGATCGCAAGCTGCCGGTGCCGTCCGTTTTCCATGGCACGGATTCACGCGACTGGGTGGAATTCACCGGCGAAAAAGGCCGCCGCGTGATCCTCGACATGCTCAGTCACCGGCTGGGCGAGCCCAGCGATTTCGTCATGCAGGTCTTCAAAGTCACTCGCGACGACAAGGGACAGGAAAAGAGCGAACGCATTGCCGAATTCGACGATACCGCCGCTCCCGCCGGCGCGGAAATGCTGCAGCTCGGCAGCCGCGATCCCCTGGGCGGCATATCCTGTGAGGATGGCGTCACCTACCGCGTTCAGCTAACCGATCGCTTCCATGCGCGCCGTCCGTGGCGGCTGGTGTTGCGCGATCCGCAGCCGGGATTTTCGCTCGTGGCGTTCAGCATGAGCCCGCTGACAAAAGGCGCCGCCATGCACCGCTGGAGTCCGTTCCTGCGCAAAGGCGGCAGCGCCCTTCTCAATGTCGCCGTGCTCCGGCGCGATGGATTTGAGGCGCCGGTCACGATTCGCATGAGCGACCTGCCGCCTGGAGTTTCCGCCGGCGAAGTCACCGTGCCTCCTGGCGTGGGTGTGGCTTCGCTCGTGGTGCGCGCCGCGGCGGATGCCAAAGCATGGAGCGGTCGGGTGAAGATCACCGGCACCTCCGGCGAATTGACTGTCAGCGCCGGCGAAGCCATCCCGCGGTGGAGCGTCGGCAATACGGGCGCCGAGCGCCTCGACATGCGCCTGAGCCGCGATGGATTCGTGCTCGCGGTCACTGAAGCAGAAGCTGCACCGCTCGGTATCGAGCCGGCGGAGCAGAAGACCTATGAAACCGCCATCGGCGGCAGCATCGAAGTGCCCGTGAAGTTTGTGCGTGATGCCACGCTCAAGGGCATCAAAGGGGAATGGGAAGCCTTCCTCACCGGTCTGCCCGGATTGCGTCAGGCCCCCATCGTGAAGCCTCCGGGCGATGCGAAGGAAGCAAAGCTCGTGCTCAATGTGCAGAACAAGGACGGCAATCAGTTCCGGCCGGGCACGTGGACCATGCACGCCACGGCCCGCGGCACGATACAGTGGAAGCTCGACGACAAAGCGCCGCAAAAGGAAGTCGCCGACGCCGTGTGGTCCGCGCCGATCACGGTGAAGATCGAACCATCGCCCGTGCTCCTGACAATTCCGCCGGCCGTAACGCTTGCACCCGGAGGCAAAGCAGAAGTGCCGGTGAAATTGGAACGCCGCTATGGATTCGCAGAGGCTGTGAATCTGGAATTCGCCCCGCCCGACGGCGTCAAAGGCCTGAGCGCCGACAAGCTGGCCGTGGCCAAAGAAGCCGCGGAAGGAAAGCTCATCATCAGCGCCGCCGCGGACGCGCTGCACGGCGTCCATGAGGTGCAGATCAAAGCGAAGGTCGGCTGGAATGGCGTGGAGATTCCGTGGAGTGTGAAAATGAACGTGGAGGTGAAGCCGTGAAGACCAGCAAGACGACCCATGCCAGCGAAAGCCCCAACGGGGCGCAAAATCACAGCCCGGGGCAGCGGCCTGGGTCACGCCATTGGGACCCTAGCCAGTTTTTGAGCATGCACGCAGAGGCACACAACGCCCGTAGCAAGGCCGTCCCGGCCTTGTGTAATTTGTTGGAAACTGCGGTGTCTGCGAGGGTTTCCCGTCAAGGCCGGGACGGCCTTGCTACGGCTCTTGCCCGACGGAAACGCCGATCAAATTCAACGCTCGGGTTGGTGTTCTCGATGTCTCTGGGCTTCTCAGCGATTGCATCCGCCGCCCCGCTCACCATCGCCGAAGTGAAACGCGACACACCGGTGGATTTTGCCAGGGACATTCATCCGCTGTTCAAGCGAAGCTGTCTGGCGTGCCACAACACGACGAAGGCGAAGGCCGGGCTGAATCTGGAGTCGCCGCAGATGATTTTGAAAGGCGGCGACAGCGGGCCGGCGGCGGTGGCGGGCAAGGCCGACGAGAGCCTGCTGCTGATCACAGCAGCGCACCGCGACGACCCCGCGATGCCGCCTCCAGGAAACAAGGTCAACGCGACCGATTTTTCATCGGAGGAACTGGGGCTGCTGAAGCTCTGGATCGATCAGGGCCTGAAGGGCGGCGTGGTGGTGGAGAATGTGAGCGACTGGCGCAGCTTTCCGGTGCAGTCGGCGCCCGTGGCGGCGGCCGCGCTGTCGGCAGGAGGGCACGTCGCGGCGGCAGCGCGGGGGAATCAGGTGCAGCTCACGGAGGTGGCCACGGGTGTCTCGCTCGGCTTCCTGACAGACCCGGAACTGGCGAAGCTCGACCTCTACAAAGACAAGGCGGCGGCAGATCGCGATGCTGTGCTCGCAGTGGCCTTTGGCGGCGATGATCTGGTGGCGACGGGTGGATTCCGCACCGCGCGCATTTGGCGGCGCGGTCCCCTCGCCTCGCAAAGCACCATGGAGCTTGCGCAGCCGGTCACAAATTTGGTCGCGTCAGGCAAATGGGCCGCGGCAGGCGAAGCGTCGGGCATCATCCGCGTCTGGGAATCGCAGGCGGAGAATCCGCAGGTGACCGAATTCAAAGATCACGCGGCTCCGGTGAAAGCGCTCGCGTTTTCGCCGGACGGACAGTGGCTGGTGTCGGCGGCGGAAGATAAGAGTGTGCGCGTGTGGAGCGTGGAAACGAAAAGCGTGGTGTATCGCACAGAAGTTCCCGCCGTGGTGTCGGCGCTGAGCTTCTTGAAAAGCGGCGCGGAGCTGGCCGCGGTTTTCGCGGATGGCATGATGCGGGTGTATCCGTTTCCCAAAGAGGCTCCGGCGGAAGCGCCCCAGCCGCTGCGCGAGCACAAGCTGGGCGACCAGCCGCCGGTTTCATTTCAGGCGCTGGATGCAGCAGCGACACGCGTGGCCTGGACGAATGCCGAACCCGCGCTGCACCTCATCGACACTGCGGATGGAAAACGTCAGGACATTGCCCTGGAGAATCCCGCGCAGGCGCAAATCTCCGCGGCGGAGCGCCGTCAGCAGGCGGCGCAGCGGTTGCTGGATGCGCGAAAGGCACGGCTGGCCGCGGCGGTGGAGTCGGTGAAGAAGGAAAACGAGAATCTGAAGGCGACGCACCAGGCGCAGGAGAAAGCCCGCGCCGACTGGCAGCGCAAACAGGAGGCGGCGCGCGCTGCCGCTGTTTCGCTGCAGGCCGCTCCCGAGGACGGAAAGCGCAAGGAAGCTGCGAAGAAGTCGGGCGACGAAGCAGAGAAAGCCGGGCGCGCCTTCACCGATGCGCGCACGAATGCCGAACTCGCAGTGCGCATGACTTCCAATGCCGCCCAGGCCCAGGCTGGTGCCGAAGGTGCCGCCGCCGCCGCGGAAACGGCGCTCGCCGAAGCGACGGCCAGCGTGGAGGTGCTGAAGAAAGCGCTGACGCCGTTGCCTCCCGTGAAAAGCGCCACGCTGCTCGACGGCGGGAAGGCCGTGCTGGTGGCCTTCGATGGCGGGCGCGTGCAGTGGCATGCGGTGGAGAGCGGGGCTTTTCTGGATGCTGCGGAAGTGGCCGGGGGGGCTGTGGCATTGGCTGCGTGGGACGGGAGTGATGGGACGAAGAGGAATGATGGGAGGTATGTGCTGACCGCACGCCCTGACAAAAAAGTGCTCCGCCTGCCCGCGCGACGCCCGTTCGCTCTGGAGCGCACGATAGGCACTCCCGAGGACCCCGGCGTTCTGGCCAGCCGGGTCACGGCGCTCAGCTTTTCGTCGGATGCCCGCCTGCTGGCCACCGGCGGCGGCGTGCCCTCGCGCAGCGGCGAGGTGAAGCTCTGGCGCGTCGCCGACGGCTCGGCGGTGCTGACCATTCCCGACCCGCATTCGGACACGGTGAATGCGCTCGCTTTCTCGCCTGACGACTCGCTCATCGCCACGGCCGGCAGCGACCGCTGGGCGCGTGTCTTCCGCGCCGACGACGGCAAACGCACTGCCGCTTTCGAGGGCCACAGCAGTGCCGTGCTCAGCATCGGCTGGCGCAGTGACGGGCTCGCCCTCGCCACTGGCGGCGCGGACAAAACGCTGCGCTTCTGGGATTACCTCGACGCCAAACAGACCCGCGCCATCACCAGCTTCGGCAAGGAAGTCAGCGCCGTCACCTGGCTCGGCACCGGCGACACTGTGGCCAGCGCCAGCGGTGACACCGGCGTGCGCATGAATGAGGAAAAGCTCCCCGGCGCACAGGGTTTTTGCTTCACCGTGGCCAGCGATCCGGGCGGGAAATTCGTCGCCGCCGGCGGTGAAGACGGCGTGCTCCGCATCTGGCAGACGGCAGCCAAGAAGCTGCTGCTGGAACTGAAGTAGCGTTGACATCCGGTCCACCGGTTTCCCCGGTTCAGGTGGACAGGAGGTCCACACTACGTGACCTCCGGCCCCGTCAATTTATCGCAATACCGAGGGCCGCACTCCCGTATTTCCCCGGCTCCCTGCGCAGGGCTACCCTCCCCGCTGCTTTCATCCTTTAGCCTTCAACCTTCATCCTTTCCCCCATGTTCCGCATCCCAGGCATTCCCGGTAAAGACCTTTGCGACAAAAACCTCGGCGTGACCCGCCGCGACGTGTTGCGCGTCGGCGGCAGCGCCATGCTCGGGCTGACGCTGAACAACCTCTTCGCCGCGCAGGCCGTTGCTGCGGAAGCCGGCGTCACCGGCGGTCCCGGCTGGGGCAAGGCGAAGAGCATCATCCTCTGCTACCTCCAGGGCGGCCCCAGTCACCTCGACCTGTGGGATCCCAAGGAAAACGTGCCGGCCAACGTGAAGTCGGAGTTCAAAAACATCCCGACCAAAATCCCCGGCGTCAATTTCACCGAACTGCTGCCGAAGCTCGCGCAGGTGAACGACAGGTTCACCATGATCCGCAGCATGAGCTACACACCCAACGGGCTGTTCAATCATACCGCCGCCATCTATCAAATGATGACCGGCTACACCACGGACAAGGTCAGCCCCAGCGGCCAGCTCGAACCGCCCAGCCCCAAGGACTTTCCCAATTTTGGCAGCAACATCGTGAAGATGAAGCCGCTCGACGTGCCCATGCTGCCGTTCGTGATGCTCCCGCGCCCGCTCCAGGAGAGCAATGTCGTCGGCAAGGCCGGCACCGCGGGCTTCCTCGGCAAGGCCTTCGATCCCTACACGCTCTATCCGGAAGGCGACGACATGGACATGGAGAAGATGAGCCGCATCCGCATCGATGACCTGCAGCTGCGCCCTGACGTTTTCACCGCCCGCCTCCAGCGCCGGGCAAAGCTGCGCAGCGCGATAGAGAAACAGATGCCGGAGATCGAGAAAGCCGTCGCCGGCTACAAGCTCGACGAATACTACGACCGCGCGCTGAACCTGATCGTCAGCGGTAAAGCCCGCGAGGCCTTTGAACTGACGCGCGAGTCCGACAAGACGCGCGACACCTACGGACGGAATACCTTCGGCCAAAGCCTGCTCCTCGCCCGCCGTCTGGTGGAAGCCGGCACGCGCGTGGTGGAAGTCATCTGGCCGAAAGTGGCCAATAGCGACAACCATTCCTGGGATGTGCACAGCGGTCTGTTCAAACGCATGAAGGATCAGTCCGCCCCGATGCTCGACGCCGGCCTCAGCGCGCTCATCGCGGACCTGGAGGAACGCGGCCTGCTCGAGAGCACGCTCGTTGTCGCCGTCGGTGAATTCGGACGCAGCCCGCAGAAAGGCGTCAGCACCAGCGGCAATGACAACAGTCCCGACGGCCGCGACCACTGGCCGTATTGCTATACGAGCGTCATCGCCGGCGCCGGTATCAAACGCGGCTACGTCCACGGCAAATCCGACGCCACCGGCAGCGCGCCTGTGGAGGATCCCGTGCATCCCACCGAGTTGCTGGCCACCATTTACCACGCCTTCGGCATCGCGCCGGAGACCATCGTTTACAATCACCTCAACCAGCCGCGCGAACTGGTGAAAGCGCAGGCGGTGACGAAACTGTTCGGCTAGGCGCTCTCTTCACCATGAAGCCCTGCACCCGGCGCCGCTTTATCAAAGGAACCGCGGTTCTCGCGGGGGGCAGCCTCCTCGCCGCGGACGGTCCTGCGATTCCTCCGGACGCGCTGGCGAAGTTGCGCGCGAAGCTCAAAGGCCGCCTCGTCGTGCCGGGTGAGGCTTCATACGAGGCCGCGCGGAAGGTGTTTTACTGGAACCCGAAAACCGCGCGCAAGCCGGCCGCCATCGTCCAGTGCGCGCATGAAGACGACGCCGTGCGCGCCGTCGCATTCGCGCGCCAGCACGGACTGGAAGTCGCCGTGCGCGCCGGTGGACACAGCCATCTCGCATGGGGCAGTTCTGACGGACTCGTCATCGATCTGTCGCCGCTCCAGCAAATCACCATTGATCCTGCCAGGCGCATTCTTCGCTGCCAGGCCGGCGTCCCCGGCGGCACCGCCGGCCGTGCTGCGGGCGGGCACAACCTCGTGCCCGTCCTCGGTCAGTGCCCCGGCGTGGGAGCCACCGGTGTCGTCCTCGGCGGCGGACTCGGCTGGCTGGCCGGACTCTTCGGCGCCTGCTGCGACAACCTGATTTCCGCGCGCCTTGTCACCGCCGATGCGCGCATCGAGGACGTCACCGCGGAATCCGATCCCGATCTCTTTTGGGCGCTCCGCGGCGCCGGCGCCAACTTCGGCGTCACCACTTCCATGGAACTCCGGCTTCATCCCCTCGGACCCGTGCTCGCCGGCGATATCCATTATGCCGTCCGCGACGCCCGCACCGTGCTCCGCGGCTTCCGAGACGTTATGCACGATGCACCCGATGCCTTCCAGGCCACACTCAACCTGACACCCGGCGAGCGCGGCATTTTCCTCAACTTCTGTCACGCCGGCCCCGAAAAAGAGCAGGACGCCATACTGCAAAAACTTCGCACCCTCGCGCCTCCGGTCAAAGAAGTCGTAAAGCGCCAGTCCTTCGCCACCCTCGCCGAAAAAGCCGCCGCCACCAGTCCCGCGAACATCCCGCCGCCCGCCTTTCGCGCCATCCAGACTGTCTATCGTGACCGCATCACCGACGAGATCATCGACCTCTATGTCGAACAACTCGCCCGCGCTGCGCCCGACACCATCCTCGGACTCAGTCACTACATGCACGGCGAAGTCTGCCGCGTGAAGCCCGACGCCACCGCCTTCCCCCACCGCCAGGCCCACTCCATTCACCTGCGCTGCGCCTGGACCTGGAACGACCCGCAGCACAGCGATGACCGCTTCGCCCGCGGCGAAGAATGGCTGCGCCTGCTCCGCCCGCAGACGGACGAACGCCTCTACGCGAACTACCAAACCTACACCACGAAAGAGGGGGCGTCTTCGCTCTTCGGCCCGAATCACACCCGCCTCCTAGCCCTCAAGAAGAAGCATGATCCGGAGAACTTCTTCCGGAGAAATGCCAACATCGCTCCCGCCGCTGGCAAGGTACGGTGATGTCTGTGTTCGTGTCAGTCCCCATCCGGGGAGGGGTCGCCGCACCCTTCCCCGCAATCCCTGAAATGGCCGTCGCTTCTACTGTGGCCGCCACGCTCAGCCGCCCTAACCGACCACCTGAGAGCGGCCGGAAGCAACAAGAGCACACCGATTATGCCGAGCACTGCGTAGAGGATGGTTTCCATGAAGCGGCGCTGCGTTTTTTAAAGCCCGCCGCAACTCAGTTTATTCCCAGGGTTCCTGCGTTTGATTGCGTATGAATGACATCCGAACCTGCTTTTCCGCTGCGCGGATGACGAAGTCCATGCAGCCCGTGTGCATGATCATGCGGATCGCCGCGCTTGGTTCCGTTCTTGTTGGAACAACCTGCGCCGCGGAACCGCCGTCCGCCGCCGGCACGCCATGGAAGCGGCACGTGATTGACGGTTCATCGAAGGGTGCGGATGGCGTGAGGCTGGCGGATGTGAATGGCGACGGGCTGATGGATATTGCGACCGGCTGGGAGCAGGGAGGCGCGGTGCGGGTTTGTTTGAATCCGGGGCCAGGGAAAGTGCGCGGGGCATGGCCTGCCGTGACCGCCGGCAGCGTGGCGGATGTGGAGGATGCCGTGTTTGCCGACATCGATGGGGACGGCGCCACCGACATGGTCAGTTGCGCGGAGGGAGAAACGCGCCGCATTTCAATCCACTGGGCGCCGAAGGAACGCAAACGTTATACAGATGCCGCGGCATGGCGCACGGAGCCGCTGCCGGGGTCTGACGGCGCGATGATGTGGATGTTTGCGCTGCCGATGCGGCTGGAGGGAAGGCAGTCCCTCGTGGCGGGAGGGAAGGGAAAGAATGCATCCATCGGCTGGTTCGAGCCGCCCGCGGACGCAAGGCAACTGGCCGATTGGAAATGGCATGCGCTGCGCCCGGCGGGCTGGGTGATGTCGCTCGTGGCCTCGGACATGGATGGTGACGGGGATTCGGACATCGTGTTCTCCGACCGCAAGGGTGCGCGCAGCGGCGCCGGATGGCTGGAGAATCCCGGGGCGATGCCCGCTACCGCGCAGCCGTGGCGCGAACATGCCATCGGCGGCGCGGGGCTGGAGGCGATGTTTCTTCACCTGACAGATCTCGATCGGGACGGGCTGGAGGATGTTTTGCTCGCCGTGCGGCCGAAGCAGATTCAGTGGCTGCGCCGGCTCGACCGCACGGGACGCGCGTGGGCGGCGCACAGCATTCCCCTGCCGGAGAATACGGGCGGCGCGAAGGCGGTGACCGCCGGCGACATGGACGGCAACGGCAGGCTCGACCTCGTGTTCAGTTGTGAGGGCGCGACTGCCCCGCGTCACGGCCTCATGTGGCTCTCGTGTGACGGTGCCTTCGATGCGGGCAAGTGGGCCGCGCATCCGGTCAGCGGCGTGGACGGCGTGAAGCATGACCTGGTGGAGTTGCTCGATCTCGATGCCGACGGCGACCTCGATGTCATCACCACCGAGGAAGTGAAAAACCTCGGCGTCATTTGGTATGAGAATCCGGCAAAGCAATGACCCTGGCTCCCGCCCGGGCGGTGAGCTCTCTGCAAAAAATTCGCCTGGAGCCGTCCTCGGCTGCCAGGGCCGTTCGTCATCCTTTTGTCATTACGACATCCAAACACAAACAACACCCCGCTATGAATACCAAACTCACCTCCCTCTGTGCCTCGCTCCTGATCGCCGCTGCCGGCTGTCTGCAGGCTGCCGATCCGGATAAATCCGCCGCTCCCGCGGCCGCCACTCCCAAGGCCGGCTCGGCTGAATTTGAACGCATGAAATCGCTCATCGGCACCTGGAAGGGCAAGGCCGACATGGGCAGCGGCCCCGTGGAAATGACGATTACCTATCGTCTCATCGCCGGCGGCAGCGTGCTGGAGGAGCGCATCGCTCCCGGCACGCCCATGGAAATGGTTTCCATGTATTATGACAAAGCCGGCAAGCTGGCGATGACGCACTACTGCATCCTTGGCAACCGCCCGGAGATGGCGCTCAAATCATCCGATGCGAAGACCGTCACCTTCGAACTCGACGCGGCCTGCTGCGCCTTCGACACGAAGAAGGAATCCCACATGTGCGGCGTGACGATCAAGTTCGACGGGCCGGACACTTTCACCAGCAGCTGCAAGGCGGTGATGGACGGCAAGCCCGCGCCTTCACACGAGACGGTGTTCAAGCGTGTGAAGGAGCAGTAACGCAGTCCGTCCCGCCTGCCGGGGCGCAGTCTGTCCCGCCTGCCTCGAATCCAATGCGGCACGCTGGAGGCACTGCGTTACCGGCGGAGCGGCACGAATGCGTAACCATTCTCCGGCTGCGCCGCGTCTGCGCGCGGCACACCCGCCGCCATGAATCCGCTTCGACTTCTCGCCCTTCTGTTTGTTTTCCCCCTCACACTTCTCCGTGCCGCCGATCCGGCGATGAAGGACGTGGTTTACAGCACGTCCGGCGAGCAGAAGCAGAAGCTGGATGTGTTCTTTCCCGCCGGTCACGAGCCCGGCAAATCCGCGGCGCGGCCTGCGGTGCTGTGCATTCACGGCGGGGCGTGGCGCGCCGGTCGCAAGGAGGACATGGTGCCCTTCGCGCAGGCGCTGGTGGAGAAGGGCTATATCTGCGTGAACATCAGTTACCGTCTGTTCGATCCGGTGAAACGCCCGGAGAACATCTGGCCGGCGCAGTACGATGACGCGCAGCGCGCGGTGCGCTGGATGCGGGCCAACGCAACCACGCTGGGCATCGATCCGCAGCGCATCGCGGCCATGGGCGGATCCGCCGGCGGGCATTTGGTGGCCCTGCTCGGCACCACCGACACTCGGCCTGGTGCGGACAAAGCCTGGCCGGAACACAGCAGCCGCGTCAACGCCGTGATCGACGTCTTCGGCCCGACCGACCTGACAAAAGACTTTTCCCATCTCAAGCTCGGTGCGGTGACGGTGCAGTCGCTCGTGGATGATTTCATCGGCACGAAAAAACCGGCGGACCAGGTGAAGGCGGAACAGAAGGAAGCCAGTCCCGCGCTGCGCATCGATGACAAGACCGTGCCGTTTCTGATCTTCCACGGCGACAAAGACAATATCGTGCCGGTGGAGCAGTCGCGGCTCATGGAGGCCGCGCTCAAAAAAGCGGGCCTGCCAGTGACCTACATCGAACTCAAAGGCGAAGGCCACGGGCTCGGCGCCCCGGGCAGTCTGGACCGGTTCAAGTCGGAGACAGCGGCCTTCCTTGAGAAAACATTGGGGAAAAAGTAGCCGCGGAGTTCGACCGGAGATGACCGGTCAGCGATTCAATCGCCAGGCACAGGCAGGGGTTCTCCTTGTCTGAATCCGTGTCCATCTGTGTCCATCTGTGGTTCGCTCGCTCTCAAAGTGGAGTGCAGGATAAAAGAAAAAGCGACCGGGCCGGGAAGCCGCGGTCGCTTGAGAATTTGGATTGAACTGCAGCTTACTGCGGAGCGGGAGCCGGCGCCGGGTTCTCCGCCGGAGGGGCCGGGGTTTCCGCCGGAGGGTTCTCCGCGGGTGCGGCCGGAGTTCCTTCTGCCGGGGGAGTCGCAGGGGCGTCGCCTGCCGGAGGCGTTGCCGGCACGCTTTCAGCGGGCGCCGGTGTGTTATCAGCGGGCGCCGGAGTGGTGTCAGCAGGGGCGGGAGTACTCTCAGCGGGCGCCGGCGTGGTGTCAGCGGGTGCGGGCGCAGGAGTTGGCGTGATGGAGATGGGAGGCGTCGTCGTGCTGGCGGGCGTAGTCGAGGCCGCGGGATCGGCGGGAGCGACCGGGGGTTCCGCGGGAGCCACTGCGGGGGCGGGGGCCGACTGCTCCACGAGATCGCCGAGGGACACCTCGCGGTTCTTGGTGGCCTTGAGCATGGCGAGCACGAGGCTGAGGACGAAGAGCAGCACGCCCATATAAACGGTGCCCTTTTGGAGGACGTTGGTGGTCTGGCTGCCCCAGATTTGGTCGGTGACGCCCGCGCCGAAGGCCGCGCCGAGACCTTCCTGCTTCGGGCGCTGCATGAGCACCAGCAGGATCATGAGCAGACACACGAGAACGAGAACGACCGTGACGAGAACGATGGAAATATCCAGGAGCATAAAAATGGGGGCGCGATGGTGTACGGCCCGCCGGGGCTTGGCAAGGGGTTGTTGCCCGTTGCGGCCACCCGGTCAAAAGCGCTGCCGGGGGCGGGATTTGTCTCGCCGGGAATAGTTCTCGCCAAGTCCACCGGTTTTCCCTTACCCTGCCCCTCCACTCAATCCGAAACCATGAGAACCTCCACCCGCTGCTCCATGGCGCTCGCCTGCGCCGTCACCGGCATGTTTGCGTTTGCCGCCGACGAAAAGAAAACCGCTCCCGCTGTCTCCGAAGAGGAGATGATGAAAAACTGGATGGCCGCCGCCACGCCCGGCGCGCCTCACAAGGTCCTCGACGTTTATGCCGGCGAGTGGGCCGTGAAGACCAAAATGTGGATGCAGCCCGGCGCTCCCCCCATGGAGTCGGACGGCACCGCCTCGGCGGCATGGATCATGGGCGGGCGCTACATGGAGATGAAAGTGGAGAGCGTCTTCATGGGCCAGCCGTTCGAGGGCCGCGCCATCACCGGCTACAACAACCTGCGCAAAGCCTACCAAAGCTTCTGGATCGACAACATGGGCACTTCGATGACCCTGACCGCCGGCTCGTGGGATGCCGCTGCCAAAACCCTCACCTTCGAAGGGAAAATGGACGACCCCATGACCGGCGCCAAAGACAAGCTCTACAAGTTCAAGGACAAGGTCGTGAGCCACGACGAAATCCTGGCCGAGGTCCACGATCCCTCGATGGGCAAAGACTCGAAAATCATGGAGATGGTGTACGAGCGGAAGAAGTAGCCGCTGCTTCCATGACCACGGTCCCCGCCGGCAAATCGCGCCGCCCTCCGCCGCTGTGGTGGCGGGCGGTGCGATGCGTACTTCTTGCCGCGGGCGGCTTCGCACTGCTGCTCACGGGCTGTCAGAGCCGGTTCATCTATTATCCCTCACCCTATCTCCGGCCCGAAGTGGAGGCCTTCACGAAACGCGGCGGCCTGCGACTGGACTATACCACCGGCGAAGGGCGGCAAACGGCATGGCTCATTCCGCCGCGCGATGGCAAACCGGTGGACCGGTTCTGGATCGTGTGCGGCGGCAATGCCGCGCGGGCGCTGGATTATGAAGAACTCTGCCGGGAGCTGCCGTTCGCCGGAGATGCGTTTCTGCTCTTTGACTACCCGGGCTACGGCGCGTGTGAGGGCGCGGCGCACCCGGTGCATATCCGCGAGAGCCTGCGCGCGGTGATTCCGCTGGCTGCAGCGAAGATGGGCCTGGACACCGGGGAACTCGCCGCGTGCGGCTGTGTCTTCGGTCAGTCTCTCGGCGCCGCGGCGGCCCTGATGGCGGTGGAGGAATTCAACTTTCGCCGCGCGGTGCTCTGCTCGCCCTTCACCAGCACCATGGACATGACGCGCGTCATGTTCAAAGTCCCGCTCGGGTTTCTCGTCCGGCACCGCTACGACAACCGCGCCGGCCTCGCCGCGCTGCAGAAAAACGGCGGCCGCGCATGGCTGATCCACGGCACGGACGACTCCATCATCCCCGCGGAAATGAGCCGCACGCTCGCCCGCGAGTTCCCTGACACTGTGACCCTGACTGAAATCTCCGGCGCGGATCACAACGATCTGCTCGACCGCGGGATGCCGCAAATCACCGGCGCAATGGCCTCCGCCCGGCGCGAGTGAAGCGCTTCATTGCCTCAGGCCGTTTTTCAGAAAGTTGTTTCCTCCATGACCGCCATCGCCCACCGCCTCGATCAAAAACTCCGCTCCCTGCCGCCGCACCGCGCCGCGTCACTGGAGCGGCTTGTGGAGGACGCCATTGAGGTCGCTGACCCCGCCCCTGATTTGCTGGCTGCCGACCGTGAGGCGCGCATTGCGGCCCCCCGGGAGCACATCGATCGCGCGGTGTCTGGATGAAGCTGCTGAACTTGACTGGTCAGAATTCGAACGCCCTGGGCAGGGCGCCGCAGTTCCCGGCTCACCGTGCTTTTGGCCCGCCCGATTTGTCGGCTGATGGCCGCCGCTCCCGCTCCCTGCTGGCGCAGGATCTCGATCCAGGCTCGTTCTTCACTCGTGAGGTGTCCGTAGGGTTTCAATGGTCGGGTCTGGTTTCGTCACCGCCCTCCTTCCCCCGCGGACTACCTCACGCTACTCCGTTCCAATTGGAAATTGATACCGCCGTCATGAGGCGGTCACCGGGCTGGAACACAGCTCCCGACACCATGTCCTACAGGCTTCGGCCCATACGGTCCCAATCGAGTACACCGGCGATGCAGTGAGCCACTGCGGACGCCCATGCGCGTCGCCTGCCGGAAGGGAGGTCGCTGAACAGAGCGAGGCACATCTCACGCCCCGTGCAGGCAAACGTATTGCCGTTGAAGAGCAGAACCGGTGCCCAGCGATGGAAACTGCGGAGAAAGTCGCAGATCTCCAGCAGCGTCATTTCCCGGCTGCACGCCGCTTCCCCGTCCGCTGCGCACTCTGCGTGAGTTTCACTGTTAAAGCCGTGCCGTGCGCCGCCTCTTGCACACGTTCTTCCATCGAGGCCGGCGACAGACTCCCAGCTTCAGTGCGCGAGAAAAGCGGCTCGGGTTTGAGGCGGTGAGTCGCTTTCTCCGTTTCCTCCGCGAGGCCTTCCATCGTGAGTTCCGCCAGCAGATCCTGTCTCAGTTTCATGGCTCATGAAGTCCGCGCCGCCGCGGAAAGTGCGGCGGGGTCTTGTCGCGGACGATACCTGATAACGGTCCGTCAGCCACGCGCGTTCTCCGGGGGATCAGTGCGAGTCCTTCTGATCCTCGCCCCGGATCGCGTCGCGGATGGGCCGCTCCACGTGGTAACCCTCCGAGACGACCTGCCCGCCTTCGGTCACGGTGCGTTTCATGACGCAGCCGGTGAGGGCGAGGGAACCGGCGCCGGTCAGGGCGCAGAGGAGGAGCATCGCGGGTTTGGCCATCGGAACTATGCCGGCTGAGCCGTCTTCGGCTGCACGTTGGGCACCGCCGGGCCGGTGGGCTGGGCGAAGTGGCACTTCGAGCGCAGCATGAGGGTGCCGAGGCAGAGGTCAGCCAGCGGGAAGACGACGTTGAAGTTCTTCTTCATGTAGCGGTGGTGCAGCAGGTGGTGGCCGTTGAGGCGGCGGAACACCCAGGATTTTTCAATGCGGCGCGCCTTGGGCAGGTGCATGCACCAGTGCATATATTCGTAGGCGCCGTAATAAGCTGCCAGCGCCGCGAAGGCCCCCAGCGCGATGGCCGAAGTGCCGAAGACAAAGGACGCAATGATGAACGGGGCCGTGAACACCGCGACGAGCACCGGGCCGTTCCACCATGCCATGGGGATGGTCGCCTTGTCCTTGTCATCGTGCAGATGGTAGGTGTGATCGGCCTTGAAGACCTTGTGGTGGATGAGCGTGTGGGCCTTGTAGGCGTAGGTGAACTTGCCGACCGGACGGTGCATGACGAACCGGTGCAGACACCACTCAAAAAACGAGCCTACGACCGCAGCCGCAGCGAAGCTGCACAGAAAGAAGAGAAGGAAGGATGTCATCAGAAGAAAGGAATTGCCGCCGCGGCCCCGGGGGCGGCGAGCGGCGGCAATTCAATCATGATACGCGCATGGCAACGGGGAATCTGTCTGTCTTTTTGATTTCCTCTCGACACCCCGCAGGCCGGCGGCACTCAGTGCGCCCCCCGTTTTTTGCCATGAAAGTCCTCTCTCACACATCCCCGTCCTTCGCTGCCGCGCTTCGCAAGCTGGACCGGCGGCACGTGCCGTCGCGGGAACTGCAGGACTACGTGGCGGGGATCATCGCGGAGGTGGAGCGGCGCGGGGACGCGGCGCTGGTGGAGTTTGCGGGGAAATTCGACGGCGCGAAGCTGACGGCCAAGTCGCTGGCGGTGAAGCCGGAGGAGTTCGCCGCGGCCCGGAAATCAGTGCCGGCGGACGTGAAGCGCGCCATTGCTGCCTCCCACAGGAACGTGCTGGCCTTCGCCAGGAAAAGCCTGCGCCGGGACTGGAAAATGCGGAATGCCCAGGGCGCGGAGACCGGCGAGGTGTATCAGCCGTTCCAGCGCGTGGGCGTTTACGTGCCCGGCGGCACCGCTCCGCTGGTGAGTACGGTGCTGATGACAGTGACGCTGGCGCAGGCCGCGGGGGTGCCGGAAATCGTCGTCTGCACGCCGTGCGGTCCGGATGGAAAAGTGAATCCCGCGATGCTCGCGGCTCTGGAAATGACCGGGGCCACGGAGGTCTATCGCATCGGCGGCGCGCACGCCATCGCAGCTTTGACATTCGGCACGAAGACGATCCGGCCGGTGGACAAGATCATGGGGCCGGGGAACAAATTCGTCGTCGAGGCCAAGCGCCAGCTCGTCGGGGCCGTGGCCATCGATCTGCTGCCGGGGCCGAGCGAGGTCATGGTGCTCGCGGACGACACGGCGAATCCCGCGTTCGTCGCCGCGGACCTGCTGGCGCAGGCGGAGCACGGCAGGGACAGTCAGGTGCTGCTGGCCTCGCCTTCGCGGGATCTGCTCGAGGCGGTGCTCCAGCAGATTTCCCATCAGATCGAGACACTGCCGCGCGTGGAAATTGCCCGGCAGTCGCTCGCGACCGGCTGCACTCTGATTCACACCAAAGATCTCGCGCAGGCGGTGGCGATCGCCAACGCATGGGCACCGGAGCACCTCAGTCTCGTGGTTTCCGCCAAGGACGAGGCCCGGCTGCTGCCGCAGATTCGCACCAGCGGCGCCATTTTCGTCGGGAACTACAGCCCCGTGGCGGCGGGCGATTTTCTCGCCGGTCCGTCGCACACGCTGCCGACCGGCGGCGCGGGCAAATCGTTTCCGGGGCTCACCGTCGATCAGTTTCAGCGGCGCACCAGTATTGTCAGGCTCAGCCGGGCGGCGCTGCGGAAGTCCGCGCCCATCATCGAAAAGTTCAGCGAAATGGAGGGCCTCGCGGCGCACGGGCGCTCCGCCGCCCTGCGGGCGCTGTAGCCGCTACTTTTTAACCGGCGCAATGACCACGCGAAACCCGGTGTGGGGCGCGGCCTCCTCGTTCGGGGGCACGGCGCGGCGGTAGTGCGTCCAGAAGAACTGCTTGTTCTTCGTCACCGGATCGCGCCACGAGGCGCCGCGCGTCACCGCCCATGCGGACCACGCCGGATCCGTCTTCCCGGGGTCGTGGCCGAAATCATCGCTCACAAACTCCCACACATTGCCGGACATGTCGAAAAGTTCGAGTTCGTTGGCGCGGAAGGTCCCGGCCGGAGCAGTGAGCGCCGCGCCGTCGTTGTAATTGAACTGCTCCAGTTCCTTCACCGCGCCGGCATCCAGCTTGCCCAGGGGTTTGTCTTTCGCATGGAGCGCCGCGAGATCGCCGAGATTGGCGGCGGCGGGCTGGTCTTCGGAGGCGGCCGGCGGCGGATAGGCACCCACCGGCAGCCACGGATACACATTCTGCTGGCGCACCTGACGGCTCGCGGGATTCGGATAGGACAAATCGCCGAGCCCGCGGCCGGCGGCGAGGCTCCACTCCGCGTCGGTGGGCAGCCGGTATTCCATTTCCCGGCTCAGCCAGCGCGTCTCCCGCTCGTGCTGAGTGAGCCACTGGCAGTAGGCCACCGCGTCGGCGCGGGTCACGTTCACCACCGGGTGTTCCGGCGTCTGTCCGGGCTCCGGCTCCCCGTTTTTATCGAGGTCGAGCAGGCCCGGGCTGCGGCCCGTGGCTTTGGCGAATTCCGCGTAGTCCTTCACACGCGTCTCCCACACGCCGACCAGCACCGTCTCGCCGGGGATGGGCTTGAACTGCATGCCGAAGCTGTTGGTCCAGTCCGCGTGCGGCACCGGCGTGCGGCTCTTGGTGAGCGTCCGGGAAATGGTCAGCACTTTGCCGGATTCCACCACACCCTCCACCTCGACATCGTCGTAGCCCTCTTTGCGCAGCGTGAATTTCACCGGGCCCGTGCGGTGCACCGGGATGGTGTAGGGCGTCACTTCCACCTGCGTCGTCCCCGCGAAAATAGCAGCCCCCGGCGGATCGCTCTCAAAGACCACGCTCCCCGTTCTTTCCGCAATGAGCCGGAAACAGATCAGGTCCCGCATGGGCAGCGCCGCCTCCGGATCCGGCTGGATTTCATACACCAGCGGCCGGTAGCAGTAGTCACCGGGAAAGAATCCCTCCTTCGCATCCTTCAGCGCCAGCAGATCGCAAAAACGCACCGCCTCCGGCGGCGGCACGCGCACGAGGTAAATCTCGTTCCCGTTGCCGTCATCGACGGCGATGTTGTCCGACACCATGACATCGCGCACGATTTCCTCGAAGTTCTCGATGGTCACCGGCAGGCGGGAGATGTGGTCCGTGGGCCGGTAGTCGAAGTCCATGCCGAGGCTGTTCTTCCACACCACGCCGTTGCGCGGCGGATCGTAGAATTTCATCACGGTGTGCGGCGCCGCCACCACCGTGCCGGGCGACACGCCGCTCACGGATACCGGCGCGTCCACATAACGGCTGCGGCGCAGCGTGAACAGCGCGGTGCCGGTGGAAATGCCGCTCACCGTGGCCGGCGTAAACCCCACCGACTGCCCCTCGTAAAAAATCTCCGCGCCCCGCGGCTCGCTGTCCAGACTCACCGAGCCCGTGAGCCTCACAAAATCCCTCTCCGGGCCGCTCCGTTTCATGCCCGGCGGCCACGGCATCGCGCCGCCGTGCCGCCACGTCACAATGCCGAAGGCAATGATCGCCGTCACCACCGGCAGCGTGGCCAGACGGCGCACCCAGCGGCGCCGGCGGCCCTTGAGCCGCGAGAGTGCGCGCAGCGCATCGGCCATCTGGCGGGCGCTCGCATAGCGTTTCTTCACCTGCGGCGCGCAGGCCCGGCAGATCACTTCATTCAGCGCCCGCCACAGGGGCCGCTGCGCGTAGTCCCCCAGATCGTCCGGCACCTCCGGGAACTGCAGCCGGTCGTTCCCCGTGCTCAATTCATAGAGCACCATGCCCAGACTGTAAATGTCCGCCGCCGGCGTGCCCGGACCCTCCGGCGGCACGAATCCCTCCGTGCCCACAAACGTCATCTGTCCCGTCTGCGCCACCAGCCCGATGTCCGCCAGCTTCGGCTTTCCATTCACAAAGATAATGTTCGACGGCTTGATGTCGCGGTGCGTCAGGCCGCGCTCGTGCAGATGCGCCAGCGCGTCGGCGAGCACGATGCCGTGCTCCACGCACTCCTGCGCACTGAGCCGCTTCTTCACCGACCGGTCCGTGCCCATCGTCCGCGGCTCATAGTCGCCGATCTCCACCCGGCTGCCCGTCTCGCGGTCGTCGCCCAGTTCCATCAGATAGTAATAGAACCCCTCGTCGTCACTGCGGCCCACATGCAGAATGTGCACCAGCCCGGGGTGATCCCGCGAGACCGGCTCGAACTTCATGATCCCCTCGAACTCCCGCTCAAACGTCCGGTCCAGCTCGAAATCCTCGCGCCGCACCACCTTCGCCGCGCGCAGGCTGCCCGTCAGCGTCCGCGCCAGCCACACTTCGCCGTAACTCCCCTTCCCGATGCAGCGCAGCACCTCGTGATCCGGAATGCGCGGCGCCTCGGTGCGAATGGTCGTGGCGGGATTAGATGAGCTGTTTTGCAAGTTCGGCGATCTCCTTTTTGATAAGGCCACCCACGCGGTGTTTGGCAAGATAAACCTGCGCCATACTCACGCCCAGTTCCGTCATCACCTTCTTCACGCCCCAGCCCTTGATCACATAGGCGTCGAAAATCTGAAACTGCCGCGGTGACACCCGCTGCTTGATCGTCGCGATCGCCCGGTCCGCGATGTTTTGCTTCCACTCGATGTCCCAGATGCTCTCCAGCTTCTGCGCCTTCGGGTCGGCGAACCGGTCCAGCGTCGCCGTCTTCCGGTCATCGTCGTCGAACTTGTTCATCGCCGTATCCTTCGCCCGCCGGCGGAACTGATCCCCGATCCGCCACCGCGTCATATTCATCAGCCACACCTTGAACGACCCCGCCTTCGGATCGTAACGGTGCTCGCGGCTCTGCTTCGCAATGGCCAGGATCGTCTCCTGCACCACATCCAGCGCCTCCTCGTGCCGCAGCCCACTCTTGATCCCCACCGCGTAGATCAACCGCCAGTACGTCCGGTGAAACTCATCCCACGACTTCTGGTCCTCCCAATTATGCAGCCGCTCGATCAGACTCTTCCGCGTCCGCTCGTACGTCACCTTCAAAAACTCCTCCTTCTCCGCCTCACTCACAAGTTGAGGCGGCTGGGCGGGTGCAGGGGCGGGCGCGGACGGCTCCGCCTTCGTTTTGCGACTGGGCATGGCCTTTAACCTTACCCCGCTGCACGCGATGTCTAATGCAGACTCGGGCAGTGGATTGGCGGAACCCTCCACCCCGCCCATCGCACCCCAAGCCCTTCATCCTTCATCCTTCATCCGTCCTCCGTCCTCCGTCCTCCGTCCTCCGTCCTCCGTCCTCATCCGCCCAGCAACATCCCCGCCTGCACCAGCGCCGCCCCCGTCTCCGTGAGCCGAAACTCCCGCCGCCGCCCGTCATCCGCCGGCGCCTCCCGGCTCACCAGCCCCGCCTTCCACAGCTCCTGCAAATACCGCGACGCCGTCTGCTGCAGCAGCCCCAGCCGTCGCGCCGCCACGGACACCGTCAACACCCGCTCCTGCGCCAGCAACCGCGCCACCGCCCAGCGCCCCTCATCCCCCAGCGCCCAAAACGCCTGCTGCGCCCGTCCCGATTGGAGAAGAGCCCGCCCCGTTCGTTTCCCGGCAGCACCTGTCATCCGCCCATCATTCCCTCCCCGCGCCCCCTCCGCAAGCGCCCCTTCCAAAACCCCCGCTCCCTCCGCCCCCACCCCTTTTCCCGGCCTGCCAACCCGTTTTCACGGTTCAAGAACCCTCCCGCCGCCCGCCGGAATGCCTGTTTCCGCCCTCCAGATGGACATTTCCACACAGTGAATCGTGTGCTTCAGGAACCAAATTGCACATTCTACACAGTGACTCGTGTCGTTTACCAATGAAACTGATATTTCAACACAGTGCCTCGTGTGTTTTCCATCCGGAATCGCAATTTCCACACAGTAAATGGTGTCTTTCACTCGTTAGGTTGATAATTGCACACAGTAAATCGTGCCTATCGGTGGCTGAATGGTCCCCGCAGGTGCCAAAACGCCCGCTCCCAGTGCTACAGTTCGATTGGCTCAGGGAAGGCGTCGCGCCGCGGGGCGATTTCAAGATCCTGCAGCGCCTATCGCCTGCCTGCCGATGAGTTCAAATCAGCCGGTTCATCCCGCCCTTTATCAAGAAATGCACACCCTCCCCATTACCCCCGTCTCCATTACCCACTTTCCCTTTCCCCTCGTCCCCATTTCCCCATCTGGAGGGTAAAAATCAGGGCATTTCTGAACACCGTTGCTTTCTTTGTAAGTTCCCAGGTAACATGCATACAATCCTGGTGCTATTCATGGAAAACCGCTCCACGGTTCCTTTGGAAGTTCTTCGCGGCCTTTACGCCGAATTGATGCCAGATAGGCAGTTCAGTTGCGCTAGCATTACGGATTCCATCTACTTTGAGGTAGTCTTCGACAATCCTTTCACAGCCAAGAATATGCAAGTCCACTATGGCGCATACCATGTACGCTTTCTCGCTTTCACTACCAAGTGAATTGTATACCTGGCTATAATCTAAATGTGGTTTATTTAATAACTCGGCTATTTCTTCTGTATATAATGTGTTTGGTCCCCCATTTTGCCAAACCCAAGGCCAACGTCCCGGCGATGCAAGGTCGGAAATAATCTCGCAAGCACGTGTTTCCGAATCGCTGCTAACTTGTCGTTGAATATCCTTGGGACCTTTCCGTTGCTCAGATGAGCAATTATTCAAACATAGAATAAATAGCGATATGATGGCTGCTAGGCGTTTCATAAAGTTTACAACTGAATACTGGTGGATTTCGTGAAATTCTTTGTCTTTGCAACGCTATTTACACCAACTGGCCCATTCCATAATGTTGGGGGGAAATGGGGAAATGCGGCCGGTGTGCGACAATTGACAATTACGCTCTTCATGGCTTGACGGAGTCATTGCGATTTCCCGAGTCATTGCGATTTCCCAGGGTAAGCGTCACGCGGCGCCCCACTGTCGGAGGCGCATCGTAGATGTCATAGATCGGTGCTATGACATCTACGACTGAGATCAGCG
>CAZFZN010000038.1:0-68039 GCA_964523105.1 uncultured Akkermansia sp. | reverse complement strand
TGGGTAGCAGGCAGGAAGCAGACGGGTGCAATTAAGTCCGACAGGCTGCTAGCGCTGCCCGGCGCCGTTTGTCCATTCTCAATTCAATGCACTTTTAACGCTTCGCCCGCACCTCCAGCACCACGGGCAGGTGATCCGACATCATCTTCTCCTGGAGCACCTCATAACGCGGGACCTCCAGCTTCACCGGCGACGGCTTCAGCAGCAGAAAGTCAATCTCGATCCGCGGTTCCGGACAAGGACATGTCAACACGTGATCGCCCTGCTTTTTGGGAATCTCCCATGGCGCGGCAAACGCCTTCAGCGGCGCGTCGGCCGGTCCGCTGTTCAGATCGCCTCCGAAAATCACCGTGCCTGCCGTCTTCGCAAACTCCGCCGCCAGTTGCCTGGCGTGCGCCTCGCGGGAAACCGCCGCCTGATGATCCAGATGCACGCACACCAGCGTCAGCTTTCCGTCCGCAGACAATCCGTGCGCGTCCTTCACCTCCACCACCAGCGCCGCCCGCGGCTCGGTCCCGCCCGGCAGCGGAATCACGCGCGACCCCGCCGGCTTCGTCTTTGTCAGGATCGCATTGCCATACTGACCGCCGCCGTAGTCCATCGCTTTGCCAAACGTCGCCTCCATCCCCGTCAGCCGCCCCAGTTCCGCCGCCTGATCCACCCCGCCCGTCCGCTTTGTCTTCACATCCACTTCCTGCAGGAATACCGCGTCAGGGTCCACTTTCTTTATGAACGCCGCCTGCCGCGCCAGGTCCAGCTTTCCATCCACTCCCTCTCCGTGATGAATGTTCCACGTCAGCACGCGAAACGGACGCCGCTCCGACTGCTCCTGAGCTGTCAGTATTCCGGATGTGAGGAGAAAGAGAAGCCAATTGCACCGCATCATGCGCTGATGCGGAAGCGGATTTATGCCGGGATCAAACGAAGTCTCAATGGATGACCGCCCTTGCCGGACAGGACGCCGGATGGCAGGCGGCGTCATGCGTGAGGAGATTCAACAAAGTCTGATGGCCTTGGAGGCGGAACGCGGCCTGCGGGTGCTTTACGCCTGCGAGTCCGGCAGCCGGGCGTGGGGTTTTGCCTCGCGCGACAGCGATTGGGACGTGCGCTTTTTTTATGTGTGGCCGCAGCGGGAGTATCTTCGCGTGCATGGGCCAGCGGACCATATTCACCGCGACCTGCCGGGAAATCTGGACATCACCGGCTGGGATCTGCGGAAAGCGCTGCACCACGCGGCGAAATTGAGCGCGTCGGTGCTGGAATGGCTGCATTCGCCGCAGGTGTATCTGGAGCGAGAAGGCGTGGATGAATTGCGCCGGCTGGCGCGGGAGTGCTTTCGCATGAAACCGACTGTGCATCATTACCTCGGCCTCGCGAAACAACTCTGGGCACAAGCGGGGGAAGGCGCGGCCCTGAACGGCAAAAAGGCGCTCTATGTCATGCGGGCCACTCTTTGCGCGCGCTGGGCGCTGGAGCACGGCACACCGCCGCCGGTGGCATTTGCGGAATTGCTGCCGCTGGTGAGCGACGATGTGCTGCTCGCCGAAGTGCGGCAATTTGTATCACTGAAGGAAGCGGGCACAGAGAGCGATGCCTTTCCTGTCAGCGAGGCGCTGCGCCGCTTTCTGGCGGAAACCCGCGCCGTCTGTGAGGTCGAGCAGGAGAGCCTGACCACAGAGCCGGCGGACTTTGCGCCGCTGGATGAATATTTCCAATGCACGCTCGCCGCATGGCCATGACTCTTGAGGAAACCCGCTCACCTGCAAACAGCCTGCTGGAGGTCGTCTCCGGCAGTCGGGCGTATGGCACGCACACGCCGGCGTCGGACACCGATATCAAAGGCGTGTTCGTGCAGCCGCTCGACGGCTGGCTGGGGCTGCATCGCGTGGAGCAGGTGAACAACGAGAGCCACGACATCGTGTTCTATGAAGTGGGGCGCTTTGCGGAACTGCTGGCGAAGAACAATCCGAACCTCCTGGAGATGCTGTTCACGCCGGACGATTGCGTGGTGTTCCGTCATCCGCTGATGAACCTGTTCACGCCGCAGATGGTGCTGTCGCGGCTTTGCTGCGAGACCTTCGCCAACTACGCGATGCAGCAAATTCGCAAGGCCGGCGGCCTGAACAAGAAGATCGTGAATCCCCAGCCGGACGAGCGGAAGCAGGTGCTCGATTTCTGTTATGTGCTGGAAGGTCAGGGCAGCGTGCCCGTGCGCGTGTGGCTGGAGCGCCGCGGTCTGCGCCAGCACGATTGCGGCCTCACCGCCGTACCGCACGCGCGCGATGTGTATGCGCTCTACCACGGCGCGCCGGGCATATACACCGGACTCGCCGCCGCGGACAGCACGGACGTGCGCCTCAGCAGCGTGCCGCGCGGCGCAGAGCCGCTCGCGTGGATGGTCTTCAACAAAGACGGCTACAAGAAGCACTGCAAAGACTGGCGTGAATATCAGCAGTGGATCGCGGAGCGGAACGAAACGCGCTTCGCCGGCACGCTGGCACATGGTCAGGGCTACGACGCCAAGAACCTCATGCACACCTTCCGCCTGCTCGACTCCGCGGAGGAAATCGCCGTCCACCGCCGCCTCACCGTGCGCACGCCGAACCGCGACTGGCTTCTGCGCGTGAAGTCCGGCGAATTCGGCTACGAAGAACTGCTCGCGCTCGCAGAGGAGCGCATCGCGCGCATCCAGCAACTCTACGAAACCAGCCCGCTCCCCGCCATTCCCGACCGCGCCGCCATCGAGCGCGCGGTGGTGCGCATCCGGCGGGAATGGGGATAACCGCAAGGCTCAGGACAACTCCCACTTCCGCAGCACTTCCTGCAGCTGGTCCCGGATGCGTTCGCGCGCCCCGGTGCGGTCCACGCCCTGCATCAGCAGGCGGTCGTAGCCGGTGTGGACGTGGCGGATGTGCGCGATGACGGCGAGGCGGACGGCGGCGGGATCGAGTTCGCGTCCGGCGGCGCTGCGGCCCACGCGACCGCTGCCGCGCACCGCGGCGCGAGCGGCGATGGCGGCGGCGGATTCCGGCGGGCACGCGGGGAACTGCGCACGGATGGCGGCGGTGAAGGCGGCGGTGAATTTGGCATCCGCCACGCCGCGGGCGGATTCGGCGAGTTGCCGGCGCGCGGTGCGTTCGTCTGCATCGGCGATGCATTCGTCCTCCGCTCGTGTCAGGGCCTCCTCCGTGACCACGAGGCCCTGACGTTCGTAGCGTTTGCGGGCGCGGCTGAACTTCATGACCACGGCGGAGAGCGGACTGTGTTTCTTCGCACGTCTTGTCAGGGCGACATCGCCGGATGGCAGAAATACCAGGTGGTCCATGTCCGCGCAGGCCATGCAGAGCGGCTGCTGCTGTTCCAGAGTCATGAAGTCGCCCGGCTCCAGCGCCGCGCGGCATTCGCGGCACTCCACGCTTTTGGAGACCGTGATGAAAACGACGAGGTCGTCCGCTTTCTCCAGCTTCTCCTTCACCCGCGCCTGCTGCTTTTGCGAAAGACCCGCGCGTGCGAACTGCCGCGTGAACAGTGCGGCAATTCCCGGATCGTTATCCTCTGTGAACTTCAGCGGGACAGTGCCGGACAGCGCACGGCGCGTGAAAGCGGCCTCCACCGGCGTGAGACCCTTCTCCCCGGCCCAGGCCAGAAAGGTTTCCGCCGTTTGCCGGAACTTCGACGGGCCGCACTGCACATGCGCGAAGATAAATTCATACGCAGGATTCCCGCGCCGCCACTGGTCCACATGGTGCCAGTGAAGAAATCCGGCGGACTGGAGCACATCCAGCAGGCCGATCGTGGACTGATTTTTGAGCACCTGCTCCGCCGCAGCGACGATGCGCTGGCGGAATTTGCTGTCCTGCGGCGGCGGGGATGGATTCATGCAGCGGGCTCAAAACGGAATATCGTTGTCCACTGGATCAACCGTGCGGCGCATCTCTTGCGCGGTGTTCTTGAGAGCGCAGGCCGCGGCTTCGAAATCCACTTCGCCCTCGCCGGCAAGTTCGGCGATGACCGCGGCGCGGTTCTTCCACAACCGCGGGTCGTGCGCGGTGTCAGGCACGGTCTCGCGGGCCGCGGCGCACAGGGCCTGCGCGAGCGGGTGAATGGCGGCGCGCAGCGCGGAGTGCGCCTCTTTGGAAAAGCCGGCGCGGTGCAGCACTTCCGCCATGCGGTGCTGTCGCTCCGCGGTTTCGCAGTGGCTGAGGATGACCGCGCATTCCTCCGCCGTCAGCGGCGCAGGCACGGGCGCACCGGCTTCCGGGAACAGCTCGCGCGTGCTCTGCGCCGTGAAGCCGATGAGCCCCGCGGCGGCGAGCCGTTGCAGCGATTCATAGCCGGCGCGGTCCAGCACTTCGATGATGCGCCGCCCGCCCGCGTCTTCGATGACCTCGCGCAGCCGTTCGCGCGCGGCGGCGGGATCGCGCTCCACCACCACGAGGCACACCGCCGGTTTGTCAGGCACCGTGCGTTCCTCGCACTTGCACAGCAGCGGGCCCAGCACCCGCGCCGCACTGTGCGCGATGGCCAGCGACGGATCCTGCGGCACGGGCGGCAGCTTCACCGGCGGACCGTGCCCGGTCTCCGCGGGGGCCAGCATTTGCTCGAGCCGCTTGAAGAAGGAATCGCGCCCGCCGCGGAGGTCCATCGAATCGAGCTTGCCGTCATCGAGCACGCCGCCGGCGAGCCGCGACTTTTCCGACAATGTCACCAGCATCCGGCTTTCGATGGTGTTCTCCGCGATGAGATTGATGACCGTCACCGCGCGCGTCTGATGCTTGCGCCATGCGCGCGCGATGCGCTGCTCAAGTTTCGCGGGATTCCAGGGCAGGTCACAATTGATGACAACGCTGGCATTCTGCAGGTTGAGCCCTGTGGCGCCGGCATCGGTAGTCAGGAAAATGCGGCACTGCGGGTCGTTCTTGAAAGCATTGATCTCCAGCCGGCGCTTCTGCTGCGGCACGCTGCCGGTGTGCCATGCGAAGCCTGCGCCCAGTTCGCGGCAGAGGTCGCGCACGAGGTCCAGCATGCGCTCCCATTCGGAGAAGATGATCACTTTCACGCCGTCGTTGGCCAGCGCCTCCTCAAGAATTTTCCGCAGCTCATCCACCTTCGGCGACTCGCGGTCCTCGCGGTCGAGAATGTAGTTCGAGTCGCAGATCATGCGCATCATGGCCAGCTCGCGCAGAAGCTTCTTCTGTTCCTCCAGGCGCAGCGGACGGCGCTTGGCAATCTGCGCCAGCTTCGCCACCTGGTGTTCGTGCGAGCCGTAGTTGTCGCGCTGCATGTCTGTCAGGGCGACGAAGTGATTCCGGTCCGTGCGGTCGGGCAGCTCGGTTTCCACCTGTGCCTTGCGCCGCCGCAGCATGAGCGGGCGGATGCGTTCGTGCAGCACCGTGAGGTTGCGATAGCCTTTGGGCCGCCCCCGTTCGTCGAGTTCGTAGAACTCCCGGTTGAAGCGGAACAGCGATCCCAGCACCCGCGGGTCGAGGAAATCCACGAGCGAGTAGAGCTCATCGATGCGGTTCTCGATCGGGGTGCCCGTGAGCACGAAGGCATACGGACTCTCCAGCCGCTTGATAGCCTGCGCCGTCTTCGTGTTCCAGTTCTTGATGCGCTGGGCTTCATCCAGCACCACGATGTCAGGCCGCAGCCGCGCATTCACGTCGAGGGTGTCGCTCACCATCTGCTCGTAGTTCACGATGGTGAAGAACGGCGAGTCTTCCCTGTAACACGCCAGCCTCTGAACGCGCCCGCCGAAGACGACATGACACGGCAGCGGCGTGAATTTCGCAATCTGCTCCTCCCACTCCGCCTTGAGCGAAGCCGGCGTCACCACCAGCACGCGCCGCGCCTTGCCCAGCCGGTGCAGCAGCGCGCACGCCGCGATCGCCTGGATCGTTTTCCCAAGGCCCATTTCATCCGCCAGCAGCGCGCGACCGGTGAACGCCAGATGCAGCATCCCTTCGCGTTGATAGGGAAAGAGCGGCACCGTGGTCTCCTGCGCCGGCCATTCGCCGCTCTGCACGCGCTGCTCGTATTCATGCCGCAGCCGGCGGCGTTCCTCCTCCTCCGCCTGCGCCGCGAGGAACGGCGCGACCTCCTGCGAAACGCGCAGGTCCGGAAAATCTGCGCCGCGCAGCCGCTCCAGCGCCGTGAGCACGTCCGGCAGCGGCTGACTCGTCCGCCGCGTGCCGTCCTCTGCGAGAAACATGCTGCGCACCGCCCGCGGCAGGCGCGCCAGCCCGCGCTTGACCTGCAACCCGTAGAGAAGATGGGGCTCCACTTCGATGCGCCGCGAGCCCGCCTTCACTTTGCGCTCCCAAGCCGCTTTCCCCGCCTTCTTCTGCGCGTGCAGCAGCACTCCCTCCACATGCTTGCAGGTGCCCAGCCCGTTCTTCCGAAAGTCCGCACAGGTGCAGGAAAACGCCCGCTGCTGCACATCCCGCACCTCCACCTGATAGGTCATCCCGCTGTCCGAGCGCACTTCAAAATTCGAAAACACCGCCTCCGCCGGAAACAGATTTCGTATTCGCATCCGCTCCTCCTTCGCCCGCAACTGCCGCCGCAGAACCTCCTGCTCATCAGTGCTCCGCCAGTCCTGCGCGGCAGGCAGATCGTCTTCGGGCTTTCGTTTGGCAGGGCGTTTAGCTTTGGCTGGCATGATGATGGCAATGATGAGTGGAACTTGAATACACAGCACCAATCCGCACCGCCGGGGAACGCAAGCAAAGCTGTGCGTCATGTGTGCGCTCAGTGCCGGGGGGCCAACCGGACTGGACACGCACCCGCCGGTGCTGTTTCCTCTCCACATGATCAATCCTGACGACGAAACCTGGCGCGAACTGAGCGACGAAGAATACTGCGAACTCCTCGCCAGCGCCCCGTGGACTACGCCGCGCTCCATCCTCCTCCGCCGCGGATTCGAGCCGCTGCGTCCGGAAGAAATCGCTGAAGGTCAACTCACCGGACGCCTCTACGAACTGCTCTACGCCCTCGCCGCGCGCCGCTGCTACTTCCACGGCACCGATGGCCTGACAGATGCGGAGCTTTACGCCTTCCTCGACCGCTGGCTCGATCAGCCGCACCCCGACTATCCGCTCTGCCTCTTTCTGCACACCCGCCACGACTGCGCCCGCCCCGCAGAACGCTTCACCTTCGTCTCCTACCCATACCTCGACGACGAAATCCGCGCCCTCTGGCAGAAAGCCCACCCCACCCTCGCGCTGCCGCCGAAAATCACGCCGCCAACAGATTGCACCCGCGCTCTGCCCCAGCCGCCAGCCCCGCCATTCGTCCCCGGCGATGCCACCGGCGGCATCCCGCCGGAGTGGCTCCTCAGCGATGATGACGACAACGATGATGACCCGCTCGGCCTCGCCGCCGTGGACGCCGCCATCGCCGAAAACCGTGCCATCGAGCCTGCACCACCCGCCGCCCCGCCGCCACCCTGCGAAGACTGGCAACGACCTGTCGTGGAACTCAAGCGCACCGGCTTCACTCCCATCCCGCCCGATGAACTAACCGATGAAACCCTCGGCGCGCACCTCTGGGGATTCATCCACCAGCTCGCCATCCGCAATTTCTTCGTCACCCGCACCGACCACCTCAGCGACGCCGCGCTCTACCGCGAACTCTGGACCAAAGCCATCCGCGAAGACGCCCTCATGCCCCCCGCCCGCAGCCGCACTTCCTACTGGATGCACGACATCCTCGGCAGTTGCGGAGAAGATGAGATCAATCTCGAACTCGCCATCTACGCCACCGACGAAGCCCGCGCCCGCCACGCCCAAAACTTCCCCGGCTGGCCCCTCCCCGAAAAACGTCCCCGCCTCATCCACCGCGACTGGAGACTGCCGCGTCCGCCGTTTTGAAGCAACCTCACCAGAGGCTCGGTCAAAGCGTTTCTCCAATCTTGCGGGTTGTAGCGGTGCCCATTTCTCCGAATTTCGAACGACAACGAGTCCTAAGACCTGATCAAAATGCTCCCCGGAGGCCAAACAGACAAGCTCGGCAACCGCTACGAAAGCTGGTGGACGGTTCAGCAGTTGCTGCGCTTGATTGCAGGTGATGCGCTCAGCATCAGGCTTGAGCCGCCGGGAATCGAGAAGGCCGAGTTCGTGCTCGTCACGCCCCATTGCACGGAGTATCACCAGACGAAGCGCAGCAGCGACGACGGGAAATGGAGTTTGGCGGACCTCGCCAGTTCAAAGTATAAGGTGCTGCAGGCGATCTACCCGTATCTGGCTGACAATACGAATGAGTTTCATTTGGTCTCAGGGAGTGACGCCCCCGAACTCAGGGAACTGAGTGAGCGGGCGCGGCTTTTGGAAACGTGGGAAGAATTCACAGACTTTGGATTGGAAGCTGAGAAGCACCGGAAAAACTTTGAGACTCGGCTGCTGCCGGCTTGGCAAAACCCTGCTGGTGCGGATGCTTACCAAGTCCTCCGCCGGGTGTTTGTTCACGTTACGGATGAAGATCAATTGAAGCAGCGTGTGACCTCGGAATTGAAGTCGCTTTACCTCGCCGACATCACCGAAATCCGCGATCTGCTGCGCAACATGGTCCAGGACAAAGTGAGCCACACGCTCACGCGCGAAGAACTGCTCGATATACTGAAGGGGCGCGGGTATTTCCTGCGCAGGATTACTGATGTCTCCACCGCGCTGCCCGCCATCGAAGCGAAGACAACAGAATACATGCAGGGAATCGAGATGCGATTAATCGGACGCACTCTGATTCCCCGGAAGTCCGCCGACGAGGTTGCGGCAAGAGTTACGGCGGGCAACGGTTTGATAACGGCGCTCACAGGCAGAGCAGGAGGAGGAAAGAGCGGATGCACGCTGCAAATCGTGGAAATGTTGCGGGCTTCAGGTGTTCCCGTTCTCGCTTTTCGGCTCGACCGGATTCCTCCGGTGACCACCGCTGCGGAGCTGGGGATAAAGCTGGGATGGGAGGAATCTCCTGTTCTAATGCTTGCCGCTGCGGCGAAGGGGCGCCCCGCGGTGCTGGTGATTGATCAGCTGGATGCCGTCAGCACCATTTCCGGGCGCAACTCTGGCTTCTTTGAAGCCGTTCGGTCGCTTTTGGATGAGGCCCGTGGGCTAAGCGTTCGCGCCCGCATTCATGTCGTTGTCGTATGCCGCAAGTTTGACTGGGAGAATGACCACCATCTGCGGGGCATGGTCGGCAAAGAGGACAAAGTCATCGAACTCGCCGATTTTGCTCCAGCGGAAGTAACTGCTGCCTTACGGTCAGTTGGTTTCGACAGCGCCTCGCTCTCCCCCCGGCAGATGGGGCTGCTGCAGGTGCCGCAGAATTTGGCACTCTTCCTGGAATCCCCTTCTGCGCGGGCCAATTCCGCCACCTTTGGTTCAGCGAAGGACTTGTACGACGCCTACTGGAAGGACAAACGGGCGGCAGTGAATGAGCGCGCGAAGCCAGAGCCTGAACGATGGAATGAGATCATCGAGACCCTCACCGCGGCGATAACAGAAAGCCAGCAACTCTCCGTCCCGCACGAGTGCCTTGATACCTTTCCTGCCACGTATCTGGAGCAACTGGTTTCTGAGGGAGTCCTCTCTTTTGATGGCAGGCGCTACGGTTTCGGCCACGAGAGTTTCTTCGACTACTGCTATGCACGGAACTTTGTCCGGGCCGGAAAAACGCTCCTCAATCTGCTGCAATCCGGGGAACAGCACTTGTTCCGCCGCGCTCAAGTGCGGCAGGTGCTCGCCTACCTGCGGGACTATGACATGAAGCGCTACTGCCGGGAGATTGAGAGCCTGATTGATTCTCCAACAGTGAGAACACACATAAAAGACCTGACCTGCTCGCTGCTTGCTTCCGTTCCCGTAGTCAGCGCGGAGGAGTGGGCGCTGCTTTTCTCGCGAATTGAGTCCTATATGGCTGTCATCGCGCAACACGGAGAGCACAGCGATAAGGCTGCAATTCATCTTTGGCGGCACTTCTTTGGTTCTCAGTCTTGGTTTGTTGCCGCCAATCAGCGGGGAGTGGTAGCGGCTTGGCTAAATTCGGACAGTGATTTCGTGGCCAATCTGATGACGTATTACCTGCGCGCCCATCAACGGATGAATGGTGATGCCGTGGCCGCTCTGCTCGAACCTTATGCCGACGCTCCCGGTCAGTGGCCCCTGCGGCTGCGCTGTTGTATGGAATCTGCGCAGCACGAAAACAGCCGCCGATTCTTCGATCTGCTTCTCCGTCTCATCGATAACGGAGTGCTGGATGAAGCACGTTGCCGATTCGCGCAGAATGGCACGTTCTGGAGCATGTTGTATGGGTTGACCCAAGCCAAGCGCGAGTGGTTGCCGGAAGTGTTCGCACACTGGCTGCGCCGACGCTTGATGCTGGTGACAGCGCGGCAAAGCGAGGAAGACCATGTTCCATGGTCGGATTTATGGGGCGATGACGACTCTGGTTCGGTAGCGGTGGGTGAGGCCGCGCGAAGGTATCCGGAAGTCTTTGTCGAAAATACGTTCGCGCTCTTCCTGGAAATTTCCGATTCCGCGGTACAACCCGGAGCCCAATTGCCACGCCATGATGCTGTTTGGCACAACCTCTACCCCGGTGGATATGCTTCAATGGACCAGGCGTGCCAGATGGCTTTACGCGGGGCGCTTGAACACCTCGCAGCCAGCAACGCGGATCGGATACCCCAGCTCGTCGATGAACTTCGCCAACGCGACACTTACTTCGCCAATGTTCTGCTGTTCACCATCTACACAGCCGGAGCAGCGCGATACGCTGATGAAGCAGTAGAGCTAATCTGCACCGAGCAGTGGAGACTGCAATGCGGTTACAGTTGCAGTGGCTACTGGCTGACCCGCAAGCTGATAACAGCGGCCGCTCCATTTTGCTCTCCAGAGAGGCTGATGGCGCTCGAATCCTTGACATTGAACTACGTTACCGAATGGGAGTTGTCTGCGAACGGGCGCGGGTTTCGTGGTAAGGCATCGTTTGGCCTGCTCTCGGCGATCCCCTCACATTTGCGGAGCGAGGCAGCGAAGGCACGGTTCCTTGAATTGCAGCGAAAGCACAAGTCTCCAAGTGGGCCTCCGGAAGGATATCGCTCAGGATTTGTTGGCCCGCCGATTGAGAAAGAGAAGGCAGCACGAATGACGGATGACCAATGGCTGGGCGCTATTGCGAAGTATGATTCTGAGGAGAGGAAACCTCAATGGGAGGATTTTCTCAAAGGTGGCGCATCGCAGTTAGCAAGAGAACTCGAGCAGTTCACCCGGAACGATCCCGAGAGATTTGGTCGGCTGGCTTTGCGCTTCCCCGTTGGAACGAATGCTGTTTATCTTGACCGCGTTCTGGCGGGACTGACGAACTCGCCTGCCCCACTGGATTTGAAGTTGGATGTGTGTCGGAAGGCGTTTGCGGAGGCGAGAATTGAATGTGGCAAGTCCATCGTGGACTTGTTGGGCAGCATAGAAGAATCACTCCCTGATGAATGTATTGGAATGCTGCGCTGGGTAGCGGTGGATCATCCTGATCCCGACGACGACCTTCGGAGGACCACGGAGGAGAGGAAGACTCCGTATCATGGGGGCGATATTCACAATTGCGGCATCAATTGCGCACGGGGTCGTGCTGCCGAAGCCGTGGCTCATCTAATGTGGCATGATGCGGCCTATATTGAACGACTGATGCCGGTGCTGCGGCAGCTTGTGCGTGACAGAAGCGCAGCTGTCCGATCCTGCGCTGCAAGAGCCTTGCTGGCCATCGCGGTCCATGATGCTCCTGGTGCCATCGCAATGTTTGGCGAGTGGGCTGAACTTGGCCCGGAATTGCTGGCCACACCGTACGCCGACCATTTCATTTATCGCGGACTCAGGGAACATTTCGATGCCGTCCGGCCATTCATCGAAACACTGCTGCGAGCGGATTCCGAGAAACCAGCGGAGGCCGGAGCCAGGCTGGCGAGTCTGGCGGTCCTCTACGGACATCCAGCCAATGATCTGGTGGAAGAGGCGTTGCAAGGCTCCGCGAGTCAACGTCTGGGGGTAGCCAAAGTCACAGCATCGAATTTCACCGATACCGAATGCAGGACATGGTGCGAACCGCTGCTGCGCCGATTTTTCGATGATGACGATCAGGCCGTCCGACGTGAAGCGGCCAACTGCTTCAGCAGGCTCAAGGAAGCCCCCATCGGAGAGTTCCAGGAATTGATCGCCGCTTACTGCGCCAGCCGGGCGTACCAAGAGAGTTCCTTCTGGCTTCTGCACATTCTTGAAGAGTCTCCCTACCGGCTTCCCGGCATCACATGTAATGTCTGCGCGAAGTTTCTTGAGCGGTTCAGCGATGAAGCGAAAAACGTCAGTACGTCCCGGGCAGGAGATGCACGAACGGTCGCGACACTGATCTACCGCACCTACCAGCAGCACCTCGACGACGAATGGGCACCACGGTGTCTTGAGCTAATAGATTCGATGCTTCTGGAAGGGATTTACGATGCCGGAAAGGGACTGGAGGACTTTGAGCGATGATCAATCAGACTGATACCGCCCAGTCATGATCGCTCCAATTGTCTCGACGGTGTCGAGACAATTTGCCGGCCATACCCGGCGCGTTGATTTCTGATGAGGTTCTACACCATGCGGCTGACTTAGCCCAACGGCGCGCCGCGGTGCGTAAGCGGCAAGGCTGTTTTGGTGAGAGGGGGTGGCGGCTTTGTGGGCATGGGTCAGGGCTTACGGTTCTTGATGCGCTTGTCCACGGTCGGCGCAAACCTCGCCCGCGCCATTTCCACGGCTTGCTTGAGGCGCTTTTCGAGGAGTTTGCGGGGCGGGAGTTGGGTGAGGTATTTGCCGATGTGGATTCCGCGGCCGGCGAGTTCGAGGACTTCGATGCGCTGGGTGCTGGCGTCGGCGCAGAGGATAATGCCCAGCGGGTCGGCCTCGCCGGGGCGCTTTTCGTGCTGTTTGAGCCAGCGGAGGTAGAACTCCATTTGCCCCATGTCGGCGGGCATGAAGCGGCCCATTTTGAGTTCGATGGCGATGAGGCGTCTCATGCCGCGGTGGAAGAAGAGGAGGTCTATGTAAAAGTCCTCTCCGTCCACGGTGATGCGTTTTTGCTGCGCGACAAAGGTGAAGTCGGTGCCGAGTTCGGTGAGGAAGCGGTGGAGTTCGGAGACGATGGCGGTTTCCAGATCCTTTTCGTTGAACGCGCCTTTGAGGCCGAGGAAGTCGAGAATGTAGGGATCGCGGAAGATGAGGTCGGGTGTGATGCGGTCTTCTTTGCGCAGCGCGTCGAGCTCTTTACGGATGAGCTTGTCAGGCTTTTTGGAGATGGCGGTGCGCTCGTAGAGCAGGCTGTCTATGCGCTCGCGCAGCAGCCGCACCGGCCAGCCATTGATGCGGCACATCTCGGCGTAGAAGTCGCGCTGGAGGCTGTCTTTGAGAGGGATGATCTCCTTGAAGTGGCTCCAGCCCAATTGTTGCGACAGCGTGGCAACAATTTCCCGATCGGGAAAGGCGCGGGCGAACTGGAGCATGCGGGAGAGGTTGAAGCGGGACCAGCCGCTGCCGAACTCCTCAGTCAAATGTTGCGACAGCGTAGCAACAATCTCCGCTCCGTAGTCCGCTCGCTTTTGTTTGAGGACATCGTCGTGGATGCGCGTGCCGACGTGCCAGTAGAGCATCACCAGCGTGGAGTCCACGGTACGGGCGACGCGCTCGCGGGCGGCGTGGATCAGGTGACACACATCGCCGAGCAGTGAGCCGCGGCGCGTGGCGGACCGGGTTGCGGGGCTTTTGGCGAGAGCGGCGGATTTCTTCGCGGGCATGTTCGGTTGCTACCATGTGCCGTGAGGGCCGGCAAGCTTCGCGGGGGAGACAATTTATTGGCCGCCCATCACAGACTCGCGTATGCTGTAATTCATGACCAGACTCCCCGCGCTCCTCCTGTTGCCCATCCTTTGCCTGCCGGCTGTGGCGGGGGATTTTGTGAACTTCGAGGTGCCGCCGGTGCATCCGCTGGATCTTTCGCCGGATGGGAAATTGCTGGCGGTTTGTCACACGGCGGACAACCGGGTGCTGCTGTACTCGCTGGTATCAGGCGCGCCGGTGGCGGCGGCGGCGATTCCGGTGGGGCTGGATCCGGTGAGTGTGCGGTGGCGGACGGCGACGGAGCTTTGGGTGGCGAACCACACGTCGGATACGGTGAGTGTAGTGGATGCCGTGGCCTGCACGGTGAAGCACACGCTCCAGACGGCGGATGAGCCGGTGGATATGGTCTTTGCGGGGACGCCGCCGCGGGCGTGGGTGGCGTGTTCGCAGGTGAATAGGATACAGCTCTTCGATCCGGCGAATCCGTCAGGCGGAGTGACGAATGAAGTGGTGATCGAAGGCGAGGATCCACGTTCGCTGGCGGTGAGTCCGGACGGGACGCAGGTTTATGCGGCCATCTTTGAGAGCGGGAACAGCAGCACGCTGCTGGGCGGCGGGGCGGACGGGAATACGATTTCCTTCCCGCCGAATGCCGTGAGCGATGCTGCGGGTCCCTACAACGGAACGAATCCGCCGCCGAACAGCGGCAATGGATTTTTCCCGCTGCCAAACGCAGCGAATCCCGCGCCTCCGCCGGTGGGGCTGATCGTGAAAAAGAATACGGCGGGGAACTGGATGGACGACAACGGGCGCAACTGGACGTCATTCATCAGCGGGTCGAATGCCGCGAAGTCGGGCCGGCTCCAGGGCTGGGATCTGGTGGACAATGATGTGGCGATCATCGACGCGGCGACCCGCTCGGTGACCTACGTCACGCGGATGATGAATCTTTGCATGGCGCTGGGAGTGAATCCGGCAACGGGCCGCGTGACGGTGGTGGGCACGGAGGCGACGAATGAGATTCGCTTCGAGCCGAATGTAAACGGGAAGTTCGTGCGCGTGCGCATGGGGTCGTTTTTGCCCGCGGCGCCGGGGACCAAAAGCATCGCGGATCTCAATCCGCACCTGACGTATGTGACTCCAACCGTGGCGCAGAGCGAACGGAATAAATCGCTCGGTGATCCGCGCGCCGTGGCATGGAAGGCGGACGGTTCACGCGGCTACGTGGCGGGCATGGGATCGAACAACCTCACCGTGGTGGACGCGACGGGCGTGCGGCTGGTGACGCAGCCAATCGAGGTGGGGGAAGGGCCCTGCGGGCTGGCACTGGATGAAGCGCGGGGAGTGCTCTATGTCTTCAACCGCTTTGAAGGCAGTCTCTCCGTGGTCAGCCTGACAAGTGAAATGGAGACGGCGCGGGTTCCATTTTTCGATCCCACGCCGGCGGCGATCCGGAACGGCCGCCCATTGCTTTACGACACGCACCGCACGTCAGGGCTGGGGCAGGCATCGTGCGCGTCGTGTCACGCGGACGCACGCATGGACCGGCTGGCGTGGGATTTGGGCGATCCGTCAGGTGCGGTGAAGCAGGTCACGAGCGTGGCTTCTCCCGGCGGCAAGCACAACCTCGGCGCGAACATTCCCGGGTTGAACAACGGCTTCACGCATTTCCATCCCATGAAGGGACCGATGACCACGCAGACATTGCAGGACATCATCGGCAAGGAGCCGCATCACTGGCGCGGCGACCGCGACGGGCTGGAGGAGTTCAATCCGGCCTTCGTGGGGCTGCTCGGCGACGATGTGGAACTAACGCCCGCGGAGATGCAGGCTTTTGAGGACTTCCTCGCCACCATCGCCTTCCCGCCGAATCCGAACCGCAACATGGACAACACCCTGCCGACGAACCTGCCGCTGCCGGGGCATTACAAGTCCGGGCGTTTCGGCGGTGCCGGCCAGCCGATGCCCAACGGGAACGCGCAGCGCGCTCTCACCACGCTCTATCGCCCGCTGGCGCGCGGCATCGATGCAGGTGCGTTCGCCTGTGTCACCTGCCACACGCTGCCAACCGGTATTGGCCCGGACATGCGGCTCAGCGGCACCAGCTTTCAAACCATCGCGCCCGGGCCTAACGGCGAGCGGCATCACGCACTCATCAGTGTGGACGGCTCGTCGCAGCGCGCCTTCAAGACACCGCAGACGCGCAACATGCACGAGAAGGTCGGCTGCGAATTCACACAGACAAAGAGTCTCGCCGGATTCGGCTTCGCGCACGACGGTTCGGTGGATTCAATCACGCGCTTCTTGTCGGAAGGCGCGTTCGATCCGAACAACGACCAGGAAGTCGCGGATCTCGTGGCGCTGATGATGAGCTTCTCCGGATCAGGGTTCGGCGCTCCGGTGGATGCGCTGGAGCCGCCGGGAACGGCCAGTCAGGACGCGCATGCCGCGGTGGGCCGTCAGGCGATGCTCACGTCTGCATCTGCTCCGGTGGCTGACGTGACGCGGCTGGATGCGCTCCTCAACATGGCCAACGCCGGCGCGATCGAACTTTTTGCCAAAGCCAATGTGCATGGAGTGCCGCGCGGGTGGCATTATGCGGGCGGCAACAACTTCCAGAGTGATCAGGCTGGCATCATTGAGTCGAGGGCCGCCATCCTCGCGCGCGCCTCGGCGGCGGAACCGGTCGTCTTCACCGCCACCGCGAGGGACACCGGCCGTCGCATGGGCATCGAGCGCGACCGCGACAATTTGCTCGATTTCGACGAAACGCGCGACCTGCTGGCCGCCATTCCCGGCGTGCAGAATCCTTTCCGCCCTGACAATCCCGACAGCACGGGCGACAACGGCTCGCTGTTGCCCGACGGCACGCCCGACAGCCTCAATGATTTCGACGGCGACGGCGTGAACAATCTCGCCGAATTCAACGCCGGCACCAACCCGGCCGACAACTGGAGCGCCATGGCCCCGCCGCTGGAGGTGACCACCACCCACACGCCTGGTTTCACCAGTGTCACCGTCGCCTGGAACGCTGCCCCGCACGGGGTTTATGAAGTCCGCTGGAGCACGGATCTCATGGCATGGACGGCGGCGGGAGACGGCCCGTTCAGCGCCGGAGCCGCCGGGGGCATGATGTCCTGGACCGATGCCGGTCCTCCGGCCACACCGTCTGCGCCCTCCGCCGCAGCCCGCCGCTATTATAAAGTGGAACGTGTCCGGTGAGCCACGTAACTTCCCTTCATGGCCTGGCTGCAAAAATTCCTCCTCCGCATGATGCCCGCGAAGATGCGCGAGTCGGCCATCGCCGACACCCGCACCTGGCGCGTGCGCTGCCTGTCGTGCGGCTTCTGGCGGGATCTTTACAGCCTCGGCGGCATCCGCTACAAGGCGGCCAGCAAAGGCAAACGCACACTCTGCCGGTGTCCGGTTTGCAAAAGGCTGCGCGGCGCCGCAGTGGAGCGCATCCCGCCGGGCGAAGAACCGCCCCCGCTGCCATGAGCACCACCATTCAGGTCAAAGCCAAACCCGGCGCGAAAGTGAGTGCGCTGGAGGAGCCCGGTCCGGACGGCGTGTGGCGTGCACAGTTGAAGAGCCCGCTGGTGGATGGCCGGGCCAATGCGGAGCTCATCGCGCTGGTCGCGGAGCGGTTCGGGGTACGCAAAGCCGACGTGGAGATCCGCAGCGGCGCCGGCGCGCGGCTCAAGCTGGTGAAGATCGGCGGCTGAGGTGGCCGGTTCCTCACGGATGGAGCCCCTCACTCCGCGCCGGTCGCTGCTTTCCAGTCGAGGCCGAAGCGTGCGAGGAACTTTTTCACGCGGTCGGTGTCGTTGGGGACGGAACGCTTCGCCCGCGAGGCAGCGAAGAGTTTGCGTCCCGCCTCGGCCATCGTGCGGCTGGCGCGGCACATGCGGATGACGGCGGCGAGTTGCACCTTGTCGAACAGGTCAATGGCGGCGAGTTGCTTTGCATCCAGCAATGAGGACAGGATGGCGTCGTCCTCCTGCGACTGTGGCGTCGCGGAGATGGTTTCCAGCTTCTTCCAGCGCTCGCGCAGGCGCTCGATTTCCTCCGCCACCAGTGATTCGTTGATGCGTCCGCGCGGCGCGAGCGTGGCCATGCGCGTCACGGCGGCATTGAGGTCGCGGAAGTTGGCGCGCCATGCGGCTTCCGGGCTGCGGGCGAATTTCAGAAACGCCTCGCGCGCCTCTTTGTTGAACGTGACTTTGCGCCCGTGCTGTCCGGCGAAGCGCTCCAGTTCGTAATCCAAATTCGGCGCGATGTCCTCGCGGCGATCCGACAAGCCGGGCAGGGCGAAGGTCCATACGTTGAGCCGCGCCAGCAGATCTTCGCGAAAACGGCCTTCGCGCACGCGGTCCTCGAGGTCTTTGTTGGTGCCGGCGATCAGTTGGAAGTCGCTCTTCACCGTTTTGTCAGAGCCGTAGGGACTGAACGCCCTGTCCTCCAGCGCCCGCAGCAGCATAGCCTGCTCGTCCGCCCCGAGTTCGCCGATTTCATCGAGGAAGAGCAGCCCGCCATCCGCCTCGCGCAGCAGCCCGGCGCGATCCGACACCGCACCGGTGAACGCGCCCTTCACATGACCGAACAGCGTGCTCATGGCCGCATCGCCGCGCAGCGTGGCGCAGTTCACTTCCACGAATTTCCCGCGCAACCCGGCGCGCTGGCGCAGTTCGTAAATGCGCCGCGCGAGCTGGCTCTTCCCTGCACCCGTCGGCCCGGTGAGCAGCATGGCGTCGCGCGAAACCGCGGCCACGCGCTCAATGCGTTCGATGAGCGCGTTGAATGACTTGTTCTTCGTGGCGATGCCGCTCTTCAAATGCTGCCGCGTCTCGCGCTGCTCCTCCGCAAAGCGCGTTTGCAGCCGGTCGTAGCGCGCGAGGTCGAGATCGATGATGTCCACCCGGCCCTCCGCGCGCTTCCGGCTGTGCGCCTGCTGCTTCGGCGCGGTCTGGAGCAGCTTCGCCGGCAGGTGGCGGGTTTCCGTGAGGAGGAACAGACAAATCTGCGCGACGTGCGTGCCCGTGGTGATGTGAATGAAGTAATCCTCCGTCTCCGGCTCGAACGCATAAGCGCGCGCAAAGGCGAACAGCCCGTCATAGACGCTCTCGAAGTCCCACGGATTCTCCCCCAGATTCACCATCTGCCCGCGCACCTCCGTGTGCGGCGCCGCCTCGCGCATGTCCGCCATCACCCGCTCCGCCATCTCCGCCCAGCGTGACTCGTAGAGCAGTTCAAACCGATCCACCGGCCAGTCCTGCTGCTGCACCACCGAAACCGTCGGCCGCCATACGCCCCAGCGATCTTCACCGGCCGCAGCATCCATGCGCGTGCCCAGCAGGCCGAGAACGACTTTCTTTTGTTTGGGCATGGCGGGAGATCAATGCGCTGGGTTCACCCGGTATGGCCCGTAGCCGTAATACTTTGGGCGATCATCCAGCCTGACATGAAGCCACGATACCCCGGCCCCTGCTGTGCTGAGCCAAACTGGTTTGGCTCCCACGCGCTTCCTCATCTCGCTCCCCACGCGCTTCCATAGTGCCTGCTGCTGTGACACTGGAGCATTGCGCACGAAGGAAGCCAAATGACCGTAAGCCGAATGTGGGATGCGAGGACACGGCACTACCATGATTGCATCTCCGCCAAGGTTGGGAAAAGCCACCACTTCTTCTTGAGGTTTGGCTTTCTGAAAGTGTTCGGCAAACGCCTTTGCATCGGGCCTCGCTGCCAGGCCGGGACTGTCGAACACCACGAACTCAAAGGTTCTGTCCAGCGTCGCCTTTGTAGCAGGTGGAGTTTCCCAGCGGATGGCCGAGTACGGCAATCCAGCCAGCAAGGCATTGAACCAGGTGCGAAACTCAGTGCTGCATTCCAGTCTCTCATAGAAGACACCGCAGGTGATAGGCTTTGCGTTCTCCGCCGGGATCAGCCGCAGAGCGTTCTGGCCTGTCAATACTTCTGACTGATGAGTCCACATAATTTGATGGAGGAGGTGGCGGCTCGTTTGCTGGAAATTTTAGTCACCGTCCTCCACCGATTCTTTCGCCTCACTCTGCCATCGGGATTCCGCTTGGCGGTGGCGTTCAAACTGCGCCGCAAGCTCCTCTGCGCTCATCCACGCCTGCCGCCGGTAAATCTCTGCGTTGCTGCAGAGTTGGGGAAGTCTCCTGGTCGCGAATGAAACCCCAAGGTGGCTCTCCACCTGTGCCCAGGCTTCGTCGGAGGTCAGCCGCGGTTGTCCCTGGATTGCAGCCTGGTTGTTGCCAAATTGAGGAATCTTCTTCATGGGGTTCGAGGGCAGTCACAAGGCAGGGTAATCGCACATGCCTTCTGAAGATTGGTGCAGGTGCCGGGGCAATGCAACGGCCGAATCCATTCAGATATTCGTCTATCTTACTGGATAGTTGTTTAGAATCCAAGGTCACGCTGTTTCGCCGCGTGAATTTTTTTCTCACGTCGTACCCAACTGATTGTCTGATGATAATGTCACGTCTGAAAATCCTCGCCGCCGCCTGGCACGCAGCTGGCATTGCCCCGTGCCAGCAACCAACCTGACACGAACATGGCGAACACGACACTCTTCAACTCCCGCGCGGCGGCCCTGCCCGCGGCGGATGCCCGCAATGAGGCGGGCGGAAAGGCCTATACTCTCCCCGCGAAACATGCGCTGGCGCAGTATGCGGTGACGGGCTGCCTCAACGGGACGTTTTATGCCGACGCGGAGCAGCAGCTTGAGACCGTGCTGCGGCTGTGCGGCCAGGTGCCGGTGGATTTCATCGCGAAGACGGCGGTATATTGCCGCGAGCGCGGTCACATGAAGGACATGCCGGCGCTGTTGTGTGCGGCGCTGGCCACGCTGGATACCGGCGTGCTGAAGCGGGTGTTCGATCGCGTGATCGACGACGGAAAAATGCTGCGGAACTTCGTACAGATCGTGCGCAGCGGAGTGGCCGGGCGGAAGTCGCTCGGAACCGCGCCGAAGCGCATGGTGCAGCGGTGGTTCGAGCGGCGCGATGACAATGCGGTCTTCCGCGCCAGCGTGGGCCAAAGCCCGTCGCTTGGCGACGTGGTGAAGATGGTGCATCCGCGCCCGGCCACGCCGCAGCGGGCCGCGCTATATGCGTGGCTGTGCGGACGGAAGCACGAGCGCGCGGCGCTGCCGGCGACGGTGGCGGCGTTTGAGCAGTGGAAGGAGTCGCGGGCCGGCGCGCTGCCGGAGGTGCCGTTCCAGATGCTGACGGCGCAGCCGCTGGCCGATGCCGAGTGGGCGCAGATCGCGCGCACGGCGTCGTGGCAGACAACGCGCATGAACCTGAATACGTTCCTGCGTCACGGCGTCTTCAATGACCGCGCGATGACTCGCCTGGTGGTTGAGCGCCTCACGAACGCTGCTGCCATTCGCAAGGCTCGCGCCTTTCCCTATCAGCTCATGTCGGCATACATGAATGTCGCGCTGTCCATGCCGCGCGCTGTTACCGAAGCCATTCAACAGGCGATGGAGATCGCCGTGTCGAACGTGCCGGCCATTGAAGGCAAAGTGTGGATCCTGCCCGACGTGTCGGGTTCCATGCACTCGGCTGTAACCGGTCACCGCAAGGGCGCGACGTCGAAGGTCCGCTGCATTGACGTGGCCGCGCTGGTGGCCGCCGCCTTCCTCCGCAACAATGCGGAGGCCGAAGTGCTGCCATTCAGCGACGACGTGGTGCCGGTAAAACTGAACGCCCGCGATTCCATCATGACCAATGCGCAAAAGCTCGCCGCTCTGCCGTCCGGCGGAACGAACTGCTCCGCACCGCTGGCATGGCTGAATCAGCGTCAGGCCAAAGGCGACCTCGTCCTCTACGTCTCCGACAACGAGTCGTGGATGGACGCGAATGTCGGAGGCCGCGCCACGCAGACGATGACGGAATGGGACACCTTCCGCCGCCGCAACCCGCGCGCCAAACTCGTCTGTCTCGACATCCAGCCCTATGCCCACACCCAGGCAAAGGAACGCGCCGACATCCTCAACGTCGGCGGCTTCTCCGACGCCGTGTTCGAGATCATCGCGCAGTTCGCTGCCGGAAACCTTGAACCCGGTCACTGGGTGCGCACCATCGAACAATACAGCGGCCCGTTCGTGTGAACGGGCGGGCCGCCCAGCTGGAGTCCCGCCTTCAGGCGGAATCAGCCAGTCGAGTTAAAATGGAACAAGCCAATCAGTACGGTTCCGCCTGAAGGCGGGACTCCAACGCAACCACCAACCACCTTATGGGCCGAATGCCGAAGGGACTACATTACGAACTGTCCGTCTCCTCAATCTCTAGTCGGCCCGCCACTTTCATCATTAACCAAATTATGCGGCGAATGCCGATGGAACTACATTATGCACGCGCAGCCGGTATTCAGCCCGGTGCGAACACTCAAAGTGTTTTGGCCACACAAGACCGGAGGACACAAGAAAGTCCGCAGCTCAGTGGCCATCACCCAATGGTCCCCCACAGCCAAAACCACGTTTCATCATTCTCGTCGCCGCGCCTTTTTCTTCCCAACTCCGGGTGACGAATGCCCGCGGAATTACATTTGGTCGCAGGTTCGACTCCTGCCTCGGCATCGCCGGTCTCAGCGCCGGAATGCCGCGTAGCTCAGCGGTAGAGCGGATGTTTCGCAACTCCTTGTCGTCACCCTTATCACTTCCAAACTTCATGCGGCGAATGCCGGTGGAATTACATGTTACACACATCCGGGTCGCGGGTTCGACTCCCGCCGGGTCCACTTCACGGGCCTGTAGCTCAGTCGGTAGAGCAGGAACGTTTCACCAAAACCTTGTCGCCGCGCCTTTTTCTCCATGAACCCATTCCCATCCATTCGTCCCCGTCCGCAACTGACACGCGCAGGCCCGGCTTTCGCCGTCGCCTATGCAACTCTCGACTCTTTATGTGTCACAGCGGCGGCTGAGGAATCCCGGACAGATTCCCGCCTTCATTCATGCCATTCGCGCCGGTGATCCCCTGCCGCCGGTGCGTCTCAGCGAGGATGATGACGGCTCCATCCAGGTGGAGGACGGCCATCACCGCATCACCGCCTTTTGGCTCGCCGGAAAACATTGCCTGACGCCGCAGGATTACCTGTTGCTGCCTGTCTCGGAACACCCGCGTCCCCGTTTTGGCCAAGTGCCGGAATTTGTCCGCCGCAACGCGCCGCTGAAAACTGAACCCTGAAATCTGAAAACTATCCTTATGAACATCCAACTCCACAAAACCACCGACGCCGAGGGCTTCATCCCGGCGCCTGACAACAACGGCAAGCCGATCACGGTGATCGGGACGGACGCCATTCGCGACAACTTCGACCAGACGTGCCTCCAGCAGGCGCTGAACTCGCGCGGGGCGCCGGGAGTGACTGATCTCGTGCTCAATCCAGACGCGCACGCCGGATACGGCGCGCCGGTGGGATGCGTGATGGTGTCGCCGACACACATTTATCCGGGGCCGGTGGGTGTGGACATCAAGTGTTCCATGAGCCTGCTGCAGCTTGAACTGCCGGAGGACGCGATCACTGACAAGCCCACGCGCCGCGCGCTGATCAATGCCATCGTCGAGCGCACGCCGACGGGAGCAGGGCAGGGGCAGCGGTCGGCGAAGAAGTCGCGCCGGGTTTCGCGCGAACTGGGATTTCAGGCCGTGACGGAAGGCGCGAGCCGTGCCGTTTGTGAGGCGCTCGGCATCCCGCCGGAGTGGGCGGAGCGTTGCGAGGACTCGGCGCATGGCGTGCCGTCGGAACTCGGCGCGCGCCTGGAGTGTATACTCGCGCAGGACCGCATCCGCAATTTCACTGACAAGATGCAGCAACTCGGCAGCTACGGGGGAGGGAATCACTTTGGCGAATGCGAAGTGGTGCACCTTGATGAACGCCCCAGCGTGCAGCGCGCAGCGGAGGTCTTTGGCCTGCGCGACAAACACGTGGCGTTCCTGAGCCACTGCGGGTCGCGCGGGTTCGGGAACCTGCTCGCGCAGGGACAGTTCCGCGACCTCGAGCACAAATTCCGCACCTGGAGCACGCCGTTCCCGGCGGGCGACCGTCAGCTTGTCTATGCGCCGCTGGGAACTCCGGAAGCCGACGCCTATCTGAACGACATGGCGCTGGGCGCGAACTTCGCGACCGTGAATCACCTGCTCATCAATGCGCTGGTGCTGGAGGCCTTCCGGGAAGTGCTGCCGGGCGTGACTGGAAAGCTGGTGTATTTCATCAGCCACAACATCGCGCGCGAGGAAATCGTGGATGGCCGCAAGGCGTGGGTGCATCGCAAAGGAGCCACGCGTGCCATGCCCGGCGGGCACTTCTCGCTGGCCGGAACCCCGTTCGCCGAGACCGGCCACCCGATTCTCCTGCCTGGGAATCCGCGCGATGGCTCCGTGGTCATGGTGGCGCAGCCGGGCGCGGAGAAGTCCTGCTATTCCGTGAATCACGGCGCGGGCCGCTGCATGGGCCGCAAGGAAGCTGGTCGTCGTCTCGACCAGCATACGGTGGATGCCGAGTTCGACGCCCACGACATCCTGACCAACTGCCGCCGCTACCCGATCGATGAATCGCCCGCCGCTTACAAGGACTTCAAGGAAGTCCTCCGCAGCGTGGAAGCCGCCGGCCTCGCCAAGCCCGTGGCCACGCTGAAGGCGCGCTTCGTCATCAAGGACGCGGACAAGGCGGATGATTGAACGGGCGGCACGCAGTTGAAGAATCCGCCGGTGGAGGGCCGGGCGAATGCGGAACTCGCCGCGCGGGTGGCGGAGCACTTCGGCGTGCTCGAAACTGCTATGGTGATCCGAAGCAGCGCTGTCGCGCGACTGAGGCTGAGGCGCGCGGGCCGGTGAGCGGACATGCCGGCCGCCGGGGGCGCAGCGGTCAGAGTGCGGCCTTACTGCTGATCGCCCGGCGGCGGCACTTCGGGCTGGGCGAGAGTTCCTTCATCGACCACAGTGGCCTTCTCGATTTTCTCCGGCTCCTCGGGAAGATAGTGCGCGAGCAGGTCGATGGTGAATCGCCATGAGACGAGGTCGGGCTTGGGTTCGTCCCTGCGCTTGAAGGTCACCACTACCTGACATTCTCCGGTGCGCAGCGTCTCGGCGACGAGCCATGAGATTGTCTTTTCCGTCTCGTCATAAACGGCGGGCACTTTGCCGAAACCGGCGACTTTCATCTCCACACTGGCGGGGTCGATGCCTTCGAGCTTGCTGACATCCACCTGAATGAGGGGACGCCGGCTGGCGATTTGGGAATCGGGTTCGGGGGAGGTGGTGACGAGCGGCTCGCCGCCCTCTTCGCCGCCGAGCAGCTGCCGCGCGAGTTCTCCGCCGGACGTGCCGCGGCTGCTGATGGCGCGTTTGAAATTGGCGTCGCGCGGGTCATTGCCGATGATGATGAAACGCCCGAGCGCATCCGCCGGCGTGTCCCAGGTGACTTTGACAGGATTGACAGTGAAGAGCGCTTCGTAGCCCGCCTCCTTACCAATCTCGCGTTCGCGGGGCGAGTGATAGCCGCCGGGATAGGCGTAGGTGGTGACTTTGACGCCGAGCAGGTCTTCGAGGAACTGGCGGGAGTCCTTCATTTCGACGCGCAGAAATCCCTCGCCCTGCTCCGGCGACTTGCGGAACATGGCGTCGATCTTCACCTTGTAGGGGTGGCTCACGCTGTGGCTGCCGACCTCTCCGCCCGCGGCCATGAGTTCTCTGATTTCCGCCGTGCTCATGCTCTTGCTGCCGCCGTTCACGAACTTCTTGTAGAGAAACACGGTGAACGGATAACCAAACTCCTTCAGCACCGGCAGCGCGAGGGTGTAAACACTTTTCCAGCCGTCGTCCATGGTGAGCACCACAGCGGGATCCGGGATGTCTTTCTCGCCGCGGCGCCACGCCAGAAAATCTTTCATGGCGATGACCGGCACTTTCGCGTCCTTCAGCGCCTGCATCTGCTCGCGAAAGCGGTCGATGTTGATCTGCATCTGGTTGGACGGCTTGCCGGTGACGAATTCATGATATCCGAGGATGGCGACCTGGGCGGACTTGTTGATGGTGAGCTCGGGCACTGAGGGATCGAGCGGCGGCGGCAGGGGTGCCGGGGCGCCTTCCGGCGGTTCGTCCACGATTTCCGGCACCGCCCCGTGCGGAGGCGGCGCCTCTTTCTTTTTGAGGCGGTCGCAGGAAACCGGCAGACCGCAGAGCACGGCCATGAGAAAAACGCGGCGCAGGAGAAGACAGGGCATGGAGAGGAGGAATCGCGCAGATTAGGTCTCCGCTGCGTCAATGCAACGCCTCCGTCGAGTCTCCGCGCTGGTTTTACGTGCCGGAAAAAAGAAAGCCCTTCCGGCGCGGGCCGGAAGGGCTGATCATCGAACCAGGCCTCTCGCGGGCGCCGGCGGCTACTTCTTCTCCGGCGCAATCTTTTCCCGGGCCGCGCCTTCCGCTTTGTCAGCATCTTTCGCTTCCGTCTCCTTTTTGTCGGAGGGCTTCTTTTCCTTCGCGGGCTCCTCCTTCTTTTTGTCGCCGGACTTTTCGCCGCTTTCCTTCTCCCCGGCGTCACTTTCCTTCTCCGGCTTTTTGGTTTTGAATTCTTTTAGCTTGAGGGCTTTGTTTTCTTTGAGAGCCCGGGAAATGTCAGCGCGGCTGAAGCGCTTCCGCGAGCTGACCACGGCTTCGATGGTGCCCTCGTTTTTGGCGATGGACTCGACCCTGAGGTCCTTGACGGCCGCGAGCATGGTTTTGACTTCGCTTTCCGTGGCTTCGGCGGCGCCTTCGATGACGACGCTCCACATCATGGGCGGAGTTTCTTTTTTGGTGTCTTTCTTTTCGTCCTTTTTCGGGGCCGCACCGGCGGCGGTGGCGAGGCAGAGGGCGGTGAGGAATGCGAGCAGTTGCTTCATATTGGCGTGTGGGCTGTGGGGTGTGCATGAAGCTGCTGCGGGACACGATGCCGCCGCAACGGAAATTACCGCGCGTGTGCGGATGCGGCGCCGCCGCCGTTCATTCCGGGGTCCCCTCCCGCTGATCGAGCTTTTCCTTTTCCGTCTGCACGTCCGCGAGCAGTTTGTTGATACTGGCGAGCGCTTCGTTGCGCATGCGCGCCGCGCGCGCGTCGTTGGTGGGCAGATCGAGGAAATTGTTCACCGCACGCAGATAGGCCTTCATGGCGATCAAATAGCGCTCCACGGCGGGGTCCACCCGGGGCTGCATGCGCAGGAGGACATTCCCGCCTTCGGTGGCGGCCGCCTGGATTTCCTTCGCCGGGCGGTTGGTGCTGGTGACATTCACGAAGGGTTTGATGGCTTTGAGAATCGCCTGACGCGAAGTGGCGAACGTGATGCGCCCGGGAACTTTGTTGGACGCCGCGAGCAGCAGGAGTTTGGCCGAAAGGTGATTGGGCATCGCGGCGGTGATCTCCTGGAGCCGCTGACGGAAGATGGGGTTCTTGAGCAGCGTCTTCACCGGGGTCCGTCCCGCGGCCTCACGCACGCCGGCGAAGAGCGAAAACGCTTTGGCCACGCGCTCCGGCTTCTCTTTGAGAGCGATGGCGCGCGCATCCTCCAGCGAGACCAGCGAAATGATCTGCTGCTGCGCAAGCACCTCGAGCTCATCCATCAGCGCGAGGTCGCGCACTTCGATTTCGCTCACCATCGGCACTCCGATGACCGGAGGCGGCGTTCCCTCCAGGGTGCGCAGCCTCGTGGCCAGCCGCACGGCCGGAGTGATATGACCTTTTTCGTTCACGCCGCCGAGCAGCACGGTTTCCGGGTCCAGCGTCCGGCCGTTGCCGATGGCGTCCAGCAGAATGGCGGAGGCCACACCCGCCACATCGTGCTCGTGCGTGCCGTAGGCGCCTTCCGGGGAAATGGTCAGGCTGAGGCCGTCGGGCAGTTCCTTGTTCTCCGCCAGCGCCCATGCCGCGGCTTTCTCCAGCGAGGCCTGGAGCGTGACTGTGGCGCCCTCGAAGAAAATCACCGGCTCCGCCTTCGTGCCCTGCTGGGTCGCGGCGGCCTTCAGGGTGCTGAGCCGTCCGGTAGCGAATGATTTGTCAGGAACATCCAGCAGGATGGTGCGCAGCGAGGCGGCGGAGGCGCCGGGCAGACGTCGTTGCGACGGCGGGGCGGAAGCTTCCGGCGGCGGCGGCGGCCGCACCGGCACCGCGCGCTGGTCCTCTTCGATTTTGTCGAAGATGAGGAAGTCATCCTCCTTCGGCCCCTCCTGCGCGGAGGCAGCCAGCGGAGCGAAAAGGGCGAGGGCGAGGGGGAACAGCAGCCGTTTCATAACATCGCGAGCATAAGAGTGCCGGCACATATTGCAAACCCCGCAGCAGCCGTGCCGCCGGAAGTCCCGCACCGGTATGCGGGAGCCCTGGACAGCATGCGGCCAGGGTTTCCGGGAGCAGTTGCGCAGGGCGTTGATTCCAGTTGAGAAGTCAGGCGGCGGTCACTGTGACGCCGAAGGTTTGCGGTGGCGGCACGCGCAGGGCGTGCGGGTTCTCACCTCTCGCACGACTCCGGAGGAGCCGCATGCTCTCCATGCCTCGCAACCGGATGCAGGAGAAGCGGCCTTGATCCGGAATGCACCGGATCCGGGGATGGCCACCGTTTACCCGATGAAGGCAAAAGGTACGCCGCATGGCGAAGACCATGGGGCTTCAAGTCACCGTTACCGCGGGAAGCCTGCCGCTGGCCAGGCCGGCACAGTGTTTGGTCCTCCATGCGCGCAGCCATGCACCGGCACCGGCAGCATGGTCTTCGGCCGGATGCAGCGCTGGAGTCCGGGGCGCATGAGCAAGGCGGGAGCATGCGGAGGGAAATCCCGGGAACTGGGGTCCGGCTGTCTCCCCGTTCATCGGAGGGATTGACGCCGCGCGCGGAATCCGTCACACAAGCAGCGCCATGATCCGCCTCCTCCAACTCTTTGTGTGCGCTGCGTTCTCTTGCGGCCAGTTCTCCCCGGCCGCGGAGAAACCGAACGTGATTTTCATCCTCTGCGACGACCTGCGGCCGGATGCGCTGGGGTGTTATGGATCGAAGCATGTGAAGACCCCGCACATCGATGCTCTGGCGGCGGACGGGGTGCGGTTTGCGAATGCGTTTTGCACCACGTCGCTGTGCTCGCCGAGCCGGGCGAGTATTTTGACAGGGCTTTATGCGCACCGGCACGGGGTGCGGGATAATTTCACGGAGCTGCCCGCGGCGCTGCCGCACTGGCCGGCGCGGTTGCGCGAGAGTGGCTATGCCACGGCGTATCTCGGCAAGTGGCACATGGGCGAGAACAACGATGCGCCGCGCCCGGGGTTCGACTTTTTCCTGACGCACAAGGGCCAGGGGAAATACTTCGATACCGAATGGAACGTGAACGGCGAACGCCGTGAGGCGCCGAAGGGTTATTACACGCATGTGGTGACGGATTACGCGCTGGACTGGCTCAAGAAGCGCCCGGCCGGCAAACCCTGGGCGCTGTGTCTCGGCCACAAGGCACCGCATTCCTTCTACACGCCGGAGGAGAAATACGTGCATGCCTTCGATGCGGTGCGGGTGCCTTATCCGGCGAGCGCGTTTGCGCTGGAGGGCAAGCCGGAGTGGATCCGGCAGCGGCTCGACACCTGGCACGGCATTTACGGGCCGCTGTTTGAGTGGCGGAAGAAATTCCCCGATCGCAGCGCGGAGGCGGTGAAGGATTTTGAGAACATGGTGCACGGCTACTGGGGCACCGTACTCAGTGTGGACGACAGCGTGGGCCGGCTGGTGGCGTGGCTGAAGGAGAGCGGGCAGTGGCAAAAAACCGTCATGATTTTCATGGGGGACAACGGCCTTCTGGAAGGCGAGCACGGCATGGTGGACAAGCGCACGGCGCACGAGCCAAGCATCCGCATTCCCCTCATCGCCCGCGGTCCCGGGCTGCCGCAGGGGAAGGTCGTCAGCGGTCAGGTGCTGGCCATGGACACGGCGCCCAGCGTGCTCGATCTCTGCGGCGCGGCGCCGCTGGAGCAAATCCAGGGCCGCTCATGGAAAGCACTGGCCAGTGGCACCGACCCGGAGTGGCGCACCGCCTGGTTCTACGAATACAATTACGAAAAGCAGTTCCCCTACACCCCGAACATCCGCGCCATCCGCACCGACCGGTGGAAGTTCGCGCGCTACCCGCACGGCGACGGCTCGCCGGACAAGCATTTGGCCGAGATGTACGACCTCGCGGCCGACCCCGGGGAACTGAAAAACCTCGCCAGCGATCCCCGGCATGCCGCCACGCGGGCGGATCTGGAGAGACAACTCGCCGCCCTGCTGGCCGCGGAGGGTCTCACCCCGGATAAAGACAAAATGCCGCTGGATGAGGGCGTGAAGTCGGAGCTGCCGGACGCCAAGATCCGGTAGCCGGCCTGATTCCCGGCTGACGGGGCGGGACCTCTGTGTCGAGATTGGCACAGTGAAAAATCTTAATTCGACCGGCCTTAATTCATCTGGCGCAAATCTTGACGCCCTGGCTGTTTTTTGGAAGAATTCGCCGGAAATTTGGTCCCGTCGCAGCCGCAATTTATCACCACTCGACACCCATACGCCCATGAAAAAGTATATTTTCCTCACCGCGCTGGTTCCCCTTCCGCTCCATGCCGCTCTCGTCGAGATGTGGACGTTCAATGACGTGCCGCTCGGACCCGTCGCAGATGGCACGCTTTCCATCGGTGTGAACGGCGGCGTGGCTCAAATTCGCGGCGGCGGCGTCAATTCCGTGACGGCCTCAGGCGGCGGATTCCTTGGCACTGGAGGCCGGGGCATTGATTTGCCAGGCGGCGCCTCCGGAACGGCGGGCTACATCGATCTGCCCAACGGGCTCGTTTCCTCGCACAGCGAGATCACGCTCAACACATGGATGACCATCGACGGCATTCAGGGCTGGTCGCGGATTTTCGATTTCGGCTCCACCAATATCGGAACGGGGACGCAGGGCGGGGAACTGTTCGGTCCCGGCGGGGGCGGGGAGGGATTTGAGTACATTATGATTTCCGCCATGAATGGCACGGACCCCAATTTGCACCGGCTGGAGTATCGTGAAAATCAGGCCACCATCAACACCACGGACGGCACCACCACATTCGCTCTGGGAACGGAGCACTTGTGGACTTTCGTCTGGGATGACCTGGGCGGGGGTCAGGCGACTCAGGCGTATTATTTCGACGGGATTCTGATGGCGCAGAGCCCTGTCTTCGCGGCCTCCCTCACCAATCTCAACGACGTGAACAACTGGCTCGGCCGCTCCAACTGGACCGGGGATGCGAATACCGACGGCACCTACGATCAGTTCGAGGTGTACAACACAGCATTCAGCGCCGCGGAAGTGCAGGCGGCATTCGCGGCCGGACCGATCCCCGAGCCCTCCACTCAGCTGGTGCTGGCCGGCTCACTGCTCGGCCTCTTCCTTCGCCGCCGCCGCGCCTGATCTTGCGCGCCCGCCATCGACCCATTAAGCGAAGGCCGTCCGGTACCATCCGGGCGGCCTTTTTCTTGCCACCGATGTTGAAACTCCACCGCGTTCTTCTTCCTGTAGTCGCCGCCGGCCTAACGGGCTGTTCGCGTTCTCCGGAATCGTCCGCAGGCGCCGCGCCCGCCTCCCCTGAGGCGCGCCCGCTGGCTGCCGCCGGCTCCATCGAATTGAAATCGCTCGCTTCGCGTGCATCGCTGACGCCGGGAGGCCCGCTGTTCGAGCAGGTGCCGGCGGAGGCCTCGGGGGTCAGCTTCACCCCGGACTTCAGCCCGGTCCTGGAGGATGTAAGGATGATGCGCATCAATGCCGGCGGCGGCATCTGCACAGCGGACTTCACGGGCGACGGCCTGTGCGACTTTTTCATCACCAGTCCGAAGGGCGGCGGGGCGCTCTACGAAAACCTCGGCGGATTCAAGTTCCGCGACATCACAGAGACTGCCGGTGTGAAGGATCCGCAGCACTGGGGCACCGGCGCCCAGGGCGTGGACGTGGACAACGATGGCGACATGGACCTTGTCGTCTGCGGCTACCGCTGTCCGTCGAAGCTCTGGATCAACGACGGCAAGGGCCGCTTCACCGACAAGGCGAAGGACTATGGGCTCGACATGAACCGTGCCGGCATGACGATGGCCTGGGGCGATACCGACAATGACGGCTGGCTCGATGCCTACTACGCCACCTCCGGATTTCCACCGGGGCCGGCAGGAAATTTCCGCGTCAACATGGTGGAGCGCGACGGAAAGAAGACGCCTGTGGTGCCGGCGGAACTGGAGGAATTCTGGGAGATGCTTTACCTGCCCGGCGACCGCGCGCGCCATGTGCCCGCTGCGCAGAAGGATCACCTGCTGCGTCAGAGCGGCGGAAAATTCGAAGACATCACCGCGGCCTCCGGCATCAGCGGTCCGTGGTTCACGCTCTCCGCGCTGTTCTGGGATTACGACGGCGATCCGCGGCCTGACATTTACGTTTCCAACGACTACACCGGTCCCGACCGCCTGTATCGCAACGACGGCGGCAACTCCTTCACCGAGTCACTGGCCGCAGCCATTCCGCACACTCCGTGGTTCAGCATGGGGGCGGATGCGGGAGACCTGAACAACGACGGGCTGCTCGATCTCATCACGTCCGACATGGCGGCGACGAGCCACTACCGCGACAAAGTGATGATGGGCAACATGGAGGACAGCGGGTGGTTCCTGGACTGGGCGGAGCCGCGCCAGTTCATGCGCAATGCCGTCTATTTGAATACCGGCACCGGCCGCATGCTGGAGGCCGCCTTTCTGCTGGGACTCGCCGGCACCGACTGGACGTGGACGCCGCGCGCCGAGGATTTCGACAATGACGGCTGGATCGATGTCTTCATCACCAACGGCGTTCTGCGCGACATGATGAACAGCGACCTCACGCAGGAGGTGGACCGGCAGTTCGGCGCCGGAACGCCGGAAGCCGCGAAGTTCTGGCGGGAACAGCAGCCTCACCGGGAGAGAAACATCGCGCTGAGGAATGCCGGAGATTTGAAGTTCGAGAAATGCTCCGCCGCATGGGGTCTCGACCGCGAAGGCGTCACGTTCGGCGCAGCCACCGCGGATTTCGACAACGACGGCGCGCTCGACCTCGTCGTCGCCAATCTCGACGCGCCCGCCGGAGTGTATCGCAACCGCGCCGCCGGCAACGCCGTCGAAGTTCGCCTCCGGGGCACCGCCAGCAACTCGCAGGGCCTCGGCGCCACCGTCACCGCCACCCTGCCCGGAGGGTCAACGCTGACGCGTTACGTCACCACGACGCGCGGCTTCCTCAGCGCCAGTGATCCTCTCGTCCATTTTGGCATCGGTGCCGCGGAAACGGTCACGCTCACCGTGAAGTGGCCGGGCGGCTGCGTGCAGACGTTTGACGGCGTGCCCGCGAACCACCTCGCTGTCATCACTGAGGGCGGCCCTGACAAAGCAACGCCTCCGGCTCCCGGGGCGGCTCTCTTCACCGCTTCCGGCGCGCTCGCCGCGCTCAGACACGAGGAGTCGCCCTATGACGATTTCGCGCGCGAGCCGCTGTTGCCTAACAAGCAGTCCGTTTATGGCCCCGGTCTCGCGTTCGGCGATCTCGACGGCGACGGCATCGACGACCTCTGGCTCGCGGGCGCTGCCGGATTTCCCGGGCAGATCCGCCTCACCGGCCGGGCCGGCCCCGTCCAGCATGGAGCCCTCCTCGCCGACAAGCTCTGCGAAGACCAGTCCGCTCTCATCTTCGACGCCAACGGCGACGGTCACGCCGACCTCTTCGTCGTAAGCGGCGGCAACGAATGCCACGACGGCGGTCTCGAGCTCCGCGACCGGCTCAATCTCAACGACGGTAAAGGAAACCTGACGCCCGCGCCGCAGGGCACACTCCCTGACGAACGCGTCAGCGGCAGCATGGTGGCCGGCGCCGATTTCGACCGCGACGGAGACATGGACCTCTTCATCGGCGGCCGCCAGACACCGGGCCAGTATCCCAAAGCCCCGGCCAGTGCGATCCTGACCAACAGCGGCGGCAAGTTCACGGCACAGCCGCTCGAGCTGGGCATGGTCACCGGCGCGCTCTGGACCGACGCCGACGGCGACGGCTGGCTCGACCTTCTGGTCACCGTTGACTGGGGAAGCCCGCGCCTCCTGCATAATGCAGCCGGCAAACTGACTGACATCACCGAAGCCGCCGGACTCGCGCCGCTCCAGGGCTGGTGGAACGGTGTCGCCGCCGCCGATTTCGATCACGACGGCGACATGGATTATGCCGTCACCAATTTCGGGCTGAACACCAAGTACAAAGCCTCCCCGCAGAAACCCGAACTGATGTTCGCCGGCGACTTCGACGGCACCGGCAAACTGCAAATCGTGGAGGCGAAATACGAAGGCGACATTCTCCGCCCGCGGCGCGGGCTCAGTTGTTCCAGTGCCGCCATGCCGTTCATTCGCAGCAAACTTCCCACGTTTCACAAGTTCGCCAGCGCCACGCTCAGCGAAGTGTATGCGCCGGATAAACTCGAGCACAGCCTCAAGCTCAGTGTCACCGAACTGCAGAGCGGCATTCTGCTCAATGACGGGAAGGCACACTTCACTTTCAAAGCCCTGCCCCGCGAGGCGCAAATCGCCCCCGCATTCGGCGTGGTGGCCGCCGACGTCACCGCCGACGGACATCCTGACATCGTCATGACGCACAACTTTTTCGGTCCCCAGCGGGAAACCGGCCGCATGGACGGCGGTCTCGGGCTGCTTCTGGCAGGGGATGGCAAAGGAAACTTCAGCCCTGTGCCGGCGCGCGAGAGCGGGATCGTCGTCCCGCAGGATGCGCGCAGCCTCGCCATCTCGGATGTGAACACAGACGGGGCTCCCGACCTCGTTTTTGGCATCAACCACGGACCGGTGCGCGCGTTCACCCGCGCGAAGGCGGGGACTTTCGTCCGCGTCAGGCTGAATGACTCCAGGGCCGTGGCCGGCGCGCGCGTCACCCTGCGCAGCGGCAACCTTCCGCCGCAAACCGCCGAAGTCGCCGCCGGCAGCGGCTATCTCACCTCCGGGCCGCAGGAACTGTGGTTCACCGCCGCCGGCAAAGCGGCAGCCACCGTGCGCTGGCCCGACGGCACGGAGACGATGCACGAACTCACCGGCGCGTATGCCGTGATCGAGCGGAAGTAACCGAAGGGCAGGGCGTGCCTCCAACCTGCCCCGGTTCTGCATCGAGTGCCCGGCCTGTGATCCTTAAGAGGAAAATGGAACGACGAATGGACCCGGATAAACACAGATGCTCAGCAAGTTGTGATGACGTGAATCTTCCTCCGGAAAGTGAATCCGACATCATGCGTAAATCCGTGTTAATCAGCGTCCATCTGTGGTTTTCTTATTCTCCATTTTCCTTTCCAGGGTGATGCGAGAATACCGCGTGGGAAAAGCGGCTCGGCCGCCCTGGACTGCGGCGACTTGTCGCCGCCTTCTGCAAGGGCACTTGTGCCCGCCGGACGTCCTTCGACTTTCGGTCGCTCCGCCCTGCGCCGATTCGCCCCGGACAAGTCCGCGGCGGGGAAGGCGGCGACAAGTCGCCGCAGTCCACGGTGCTGCGCACATCACACAACATTCATGCTGACGATTTGCTATCATCCGCGCAGCGCCGCCAGCGCTTCCTTCATATCCAGGCCGCGTGCGGCTTCTCTGCCAAGCGCCTCCAGATTCGCGCGCCATGCCTTGCGCTCCGGTTCTGACGGAATGTAAGGCTTCGCCACCGGCACCCTCATTCCCGCCAGCAGAGCGAAGTAGCCCTCGAGGCCGAAGGCATTAGCCGCCGACAGGAAGATCCCGTTCGGCATCGCACTGGGGCCGTGTGTTTGATAGAACGAGCAAAACTCCGCCGCGCCCGCGAGGTCGGTATCGCTGCGGGCCGCGCGCCAGAATTCCGTGTCGAGCCGGGTGTTGAATTTGTAGTGGATGCTCAGGAAGTCCCGGATGTCGTCCCACTGACCGCAGTTGTAGCGGTTGTAGAGCCGGCGCAGGGGATCCGATAACTCGAAGCCGCCCTCCTCCAGCGCTCCGGCCAGCGTTGCCGACTGGGAGCAAATCACCTGGATCGCAGTGGCCTCGAGCGGCTCCACAAATCCGCTCGCGTTTCCGATCGCCACCACGTTGTCCACCCAGCAGCGCGCGAATCTGCCGCTGACAAATTTCACCACCCGCGTGCGGTCGGCGGGCACCTTCGGATTCTTCTCCAGGAATTCCGCGCGCGCCGCATCATCGCTGACAAAAGACGACGCATAGACATAGCCGCGGTTGATGAACGTTTCGTGCTCGATGCGCCAGCACCAGCCGGAGTTCATGGTTTCCGCCAGGGTGTAGGGCGAAATGACCTCATCCGTGCGCTCCCAGCCGCCGATGACGGCGCGGTCGCAGAACAGGGAGGAGGTGAACGGCATCCACGGTTCGTTCAGGGTGCGCCCGATCAACTCCGCACGGAATCCGCTCGCATCCACGAACAGGTCCGCGGTCACGCGCTCTCCGCTGTCCAGCAGCAGCGCCGCGATGCCCTGGTCCCCGCGCTCCACCTGCTGCACGGTCGCGTCGGTAACGGTGACCCCCAGTTCGCGGCACAACTCTTCGAGGCCGGCGGCGAGGTTGTGATTCTCCACGTGAAAGGCGAAATTCCGGTGCGGCCGGGGCCGTCCATCCGCGCCGCGGTGAAACGCCTTTTCGTGGGCCATCAGGGCGGAAACCGGACCGGTCCACCGCTGGCCGTCCTCCAGATAGGCGCCGTTGGCGCGCCGCAGTCCCGGAAGCCTCGCGGCATTCTCCAGCGCGAAAGAGTAGAAGAACTCCGGCTGCGGCCCCCACAGGAACCGCAGGCCGAGCTTAAGCGTCGGCTGAATGAGCCGCATCAGCTTCGGCACCGGAAATTGCAGCCGGTCGATGAAATGCTGCGGGAAAGTGATATTCGTCCCTTCGCCAACGCCGATGATGCCGATGTCAGGGCTGCGCACCACGCGGATCCTGAGTTCCGGCAGCACTTTTTTGAGCGTCAGGGCCGCGGTGAATCCCGCAGTGCCTCCGCCGAGAACGAGAATGTCTTTGATCATGTCCGGTGACTAACGGTGTTGGCCCGCGGCGAGTTCGTTTTTGCCCTCCTCGATCACCAGCCTCCTGTTGGCGGCGACATCCGTGAATTCCTGCAAGGTGCCGTCCGGCCAGCGAACCGTCAGCCGGTCCACTTGCGTCGCGGCGCCGAGGCCGAAATGGACGTGTGCCGGAGCCTGACTGGCATACGTGTTGTGCGGGAAAAGCTCTCTCGTCAGTCTCCGGCCACCGGTTTCGGCGATGATGCGCGCTCCGATGCCCTGACGGTTGTTCTTCACGCCGCGCAGCGAGACCTGCAGCCAGCCGGATGGGGGAAAGCGGTTCTCAAAAACCAGCAGCGGTCCGCCGCCTGACTGACGAATGATGAGGTCCTCCATGCCGTCGCCGGTGACGTCGCACGGCACCACGCCGCGGCCGTCGCCATCGCTGTCCGCGCCGCCGGAGAGGCCCGAGATCTCGTAAAACCCGCCATGCCCGCCGTTGAGAAAAAGCCGGTTCCGCTCGTAGCCGCTGAGGCTCTTTCCGGCGGCGGCGATTTTCCACGGATTGTCCACCCACCAGTCTTTCAGGCGTTCGTCAGGCTTCACCGGTGCGGGACAGATGGCCATGCGGTCGAAAGGCTGTGACACGACAGCCTGCCACAGGCAGGGTCACCCGTCGGGCTCCTCCTTGTTCACACTCATGAATCCCGCGGTGCCATAGAGGTCGAGGAAGCCGTCGCCATCATAGTCCACGAACGCTGCGCCGTAAGCCCAGCCGACGGCATGCACGCGCGCCGCTTTGCCGGCGCGCGTGAACTTCAACCCGCCGTCGTTGTGATAGAGTTCACTGCCGGTCACGAAGCGCTTCATCTTTACAAAGACGTCAGGCTCGAAGCTCCCGTCCGGCAGATTCTCCATGATGCGGCGCCCGGCCTTGGAGTACATGTTGGCCGTGTAGATATCCACGCGCCCGTCGTTGTCGTAGTCCGCCGCAGCCATGCCCATGCTGCCGAAGTCCCCGGCGTCATCGAGCAGATGCTGCTCCCGGAACGTTCCGTTCCCGTTGTTCACCAGCAGGATGCCGCCGCCGAATTCATTGATCACATACACATCCGGCCATGCGTCGTCGTTGACGTCCAGCCAGATGCTGGTGAAAACCGAGCGCAGCCCGGCCCGGGCATTCGCCTTTGCGGAAACCTCCTCGAATTTCCACTCGCCGAGATTGCGCCACAGCTGATTGCCGGGACCGCCCGGGCCGTCGATCCACGAAGTTTTTTCCACCGCGCTCTTCTCGATGCCGTTGAAGCGGGCGACATAGAGATCGAGCCGCCCGTCGCGGTCGTAGTCCGCAATGGAGAAGCCGGTGAACCGTCCGAACTCGAACTTCATGCGGTCGCTGATGTCGCGAAATTTTCCCGTGCCGTCGCCGCAGAGAATATGTTTTGGCAGGATGAGGTCCACATTGCCGTCGTTGTCGAAATCCGCCAGCGCGGCGGCGCCGATGCCTTTGAGATCCGCGGGCAGGCCGGAGCCCTCCGTGGCATTCACAAACCTGCCTCCGCCCTGACCGATATAAAGCACAGGACCGTTGATGTCGGTCACGAGCATGTCCTGCTCGCCGTCGTTGTTCACGTCCGCCACAAAGACACCGCCGGTCTGAATCTGCCGCCGCGGTCCCGGCACGTGCCAGTTGTCGTGCAGCGACCAGCGGTCCACACCGCGGTCCGCGCCGATTTCCGCCATGAGGGGCGTCCCGGCCACGGCCATTTGTTCCTCCATGAGCCGCGCGCCGCGGATCCAGCCGCCGCCATTCCCTATCACATCAGCGTCCGGCACTGCGCCGAGATCGAATTCCAGCTTCGCGAGCAGTTCGCCGGTCTTTCCATCCGCCGTTTTTCCCGCCATGCGCAGCGCACCGCCCGCGATCCACGCGCCGTCCAGCACTCCCTCCCGCACCGGCGAAAGGCTCGTCAGGGCCATTTCCACCGCCGCGTCCGGGGCAAATTCCCGGCGCAGGGCCAGCAGGCCTTCCTGGCAGGCAAGGCGGTTGTGCTGTTTCGCCTGCGCCGCCTCATCCGAGAGGGTGCGGCGCCGCAGCGTCAGGCCGGGCCGCTCCACCGTTTCCTCCGTCCCGTCCGCGGGCAGAGCTCCGGCGAAATCCTCCGCGAAAAAGCCCGCCAGTTTCGCCGCATCTGCAGAAGCGATCGCGCCGGTCAGGGCCGGAAAGCCACGCCGGTTGAGCACGAGGGCGCGCGCCTCGATTTCCGCGATATAGACCCGGTCCTTTTCCGCCAGGGCCATGCCGGGCTTCGTCTCCTTCACCTCCGGACCACGGCTGCACGCCGCCACCGCAAGCAGGGCGGCGGGTGCAAGGATGCGGCGGAGGCTCATGGGCGCCTTTCTGACATCTGCGCCCGAACGAAGCAAGCTTGAACGAAACGCGCCCGGCCCGCCCGGCGCCGTCCGCATACTCGGATGCACTCGACGGTGGATGCCGCCCGGTTTCCACCCGCTGCTCCACCCCATGAGATCGATACCGATATCCGCTTTCCTGCTCCTGCTAACTCTCCCTGGAATCCCGGGTGAGCGCAAGACCACCATCTCCATTCAGGGTGAAGCTTTCCACATCAACGGCGAGCCGGTTTACAAAGGCCGCGAGTGGCGCGGACACAAGGTCGAGGGCCTGCTCATGAACTCGCGCATGGTGCAGGGCATCTTCGATGACAAAAATCCCGAAACCGCGGCCCGCTGGGCCTATCCGGATACGGGCAAGTGGGACGCGGAGCGCAACACGCGCGAATTTCTCGCCGCCATGCCGGAATGGCGCCGGCACGGGCTGCTCTCGTTCACCATCAACTTCCAGGGCGGTTCGCCGCAGGGGTATTCCTCCGATCAGCCGTGGGAGAACAATGCCTTCAATCCCGACGGCACGCTGCGCCCCGACTACACCGCACGGCTCGCGCGCATTCTCGACCGCGCGGACGAACTTGGCATGGCCGCCATCGTGGGCTATTTCTACTTCGGTCAGGATCAGCGGTTGAAAGACGAAGCCGCAGTTCTCAAAGCCACCGACAGCGCGACGGCATGGCTGCTCGACGGCGGCTGGCGCAATGTCGTGGTGGAGGTGAATAACGAATGCAATGTGCGCTACGATCACGCCATTTTGAAACTGGAGCGTGTGCATGAACTCATGGGCCGGGTGAAGTCCGCGCAGCGCGACGGCCGCCGGCTGCTTGTCAGCACCAGCTATGGCGGCGGCACCATTCCCAAAGAGAACGTCGTCCGCGCCGCCGACTACCTGCTGCTCCACGGCAACGGCGTCAGTGATCCCAAACGCATCGCCGAAATGGTCCGCAAAACCCGCGCCGTCCCCGGCTACAGGCCCATGCCGATTCTCTTCAACGAGGACGATCACTTCGACTTCGACAAACCGGAGAACAACTTCATCGCCGCGTTGAGCGAACGCGCCGGCTGGGGCTATTTCGACTTCCGCATGAAGGGCGAGAAGTTCGACGACGGCTACCAAAGCGTCCCCGTGAACTGGTCCATCAGCAGCGAACGAAAGCGCGGTTTCTTCAAACTCCTCGCGGAGATCACGGGCAGCGATGCCGTTAAGTGACTTGCGATGGGCCACATGCCCTCATTCTCCCGCCAGCCGGCACGCTTCGGCAACGACCTCGTCGCCGAGCCAGTAGCCGTGCGCTTGCAGCGAAAGCAGTTCTGGATGCACCGCCGGCAGCAAGCCAGCAAACTTCGCCTCAATCAGAATGCGTGCCGTTCCCCACACCGTCAGACCATAAATTACGCGCGCCACACGGCGGCCTTTGCGTTCGTCGAGCAGGACATGGCCAATGCCTTCCGTATGCGCGAGCGCAATCACCGCGGCCTCTCCGGCGTCCAGCATGGCCCGCAACACCGGCTCCGCCGCCGGTTCCGCAGTGACTTCGAGGAAATTCGCGGCGGCCCGTATGGGATCTATCCCTGCGCCCTCCCTTCCGCCCGCGAGCACTTCCAGATAAACGGCCTGCGGCACCAGCACCCGCCGAAACAGCGCGGGCAGCAGATTCACCCTGTCCAGCAGTGCGAGGGCGATGAGCGGCCCGGCATTGCAGACCACCGCCTCCTTCATGCGCTTCCCTCCAGTCCGGCAAACTCCGCCTTCAATTCCTCCTCATCCCACGCTGTGACTGTCGCCCCGTAGCGGGGACACTCCAGCAGAAACTGCACCCGCCCCAGCCCCGCCAGCGCCGCGGCCTGACCACTGCTGAGTTTGCCCAGTTCAAACAGCTTCACCGCCGAAGCCATTCGCGCCTCGGCGGCAAATCCTGCTTCATCAAGGTTCAACACCGTCTCCAGGGTTTCCGGATACTGCATCTGCAACGTCTTCATACCGTGACGATGGCCTCGCGGCGGGGGAAACGCAAATTCGTTTCCGCTTCCGTCGTGGGTCGAGGCGCCTCTGAACCGAATACTTCCAAAGACAACCTCCGCTCCCGAAGAGTCGGCTCGGGCGCCTGTCTCCCTTAACCTGCTATTTGCGCTCACTTGCGAAAAGGTCACGGCCCGTTCCAAATGCAGAAACCGCTGTTCTCACCGACTGAACACTTCCCGGCGGCGGAGTAAATCCCAGATGGGCGACCCATTCCTCTCGGGAGGTGAATTTTTTGAAAACTGGAAAACCCGGAGTTTCAGTAGGCGACAAAACCCAGAACACAGTCCTGCCCGCATCCTCTCTCGCAGCGGACGTTCCGAAAAACACGCCATCTTTTGCCCCCACGCTCTCAGGCTCGCCCAGTACGTATTCTGTTTCATTCACAAGACCAAGGTCATTGTTCATTTCTATGATATGCCACGGTCTTAAGAGCGGCAGGCGCGAATAATCATGTCCGCCAACAATGGAATAGAATACACTCTCGCTGGCCAGACATTCCGAGACGTCTCCACGACGAACCTTGCTGGTCGCTGGTCTCCTGCCACATGAGCTGCAACAGAGAGAGACAAACGCCAGCGTGAGGAGCAGACAGGACTGTTTCTGTCCAGGCATCAGGAACAGGAGTAATTCAGTTCACCCCCGCGCCATCGCCGGCTCTGGCTCCGGCTCCGGCTGTCGGACGGCCGCAGCTTGTTTCACGGGCGCGGAGATTTTCTCCACGTCCACCGCCACGACTTTATATTCGGGGCACATGGTGTCTTCGTCGCATTCGCTGCTGGTGACGATGTTCACCAGCACTTCGGGGAAGTGGAAGGTGCAGTAGAGGACGCCGGGTTTTACTTCCGTGCTGATCCTCGCCTTCATGGGGATTTCGCCGCGGTGGGAGAAGAGGCGGACGGGGTCGCCGTCGGCGATGCCTTTCTTTTTGGCGTCGTCGGGGTGGATGGCGAGGGTGTCTTCGGTGACGATCTCGACGTTGCCGGTGCGGCGGGTCATGGTGCCGCAGTTGTAGTGTTCGAGCAGGCGACCGGTTGTCAGGATGAAGGGGAATTCCTCGCCGTGCTGCACGATTTCCTTGCTCTCCTTGAAGTCGAAGAAGTGGAACTTGCCTTTGCCGCGTTTGAACGATTCGAGGTGGAGGCGCTCGGTGCCGATGTTGCCGGGGGCGATGGGCCATTGTTTGCCCTGATCGGTGAGGCCCTCCCAGGTGGCGCCTTTGAAGAAGGGGACGATTTGCGCGATCTCAGCGAGCACGCCGTCGGGCGTGTAGTCGTCCTGTTTTGCTCCCATGCGCTGCATGATTTCGGCGATGATGACGCCGTCGGGTTTGGTGCCGGGGAGCGGCGGGATGACGGCATTGACGCGCTGCACGCGGCGCTCTCCGTTGGTGAAGGTGCCGCTCTTTTCGAGGAAGCTGGACGCGGGGAGGACGACGTCGGCGAACTCGGCGGTGGGCGTCATGAACAGTTCCTGGACGACGAGGAATTCGAGCGCGTTGAGCGCGGCTTTGACGTGCTCGGTGTTGGGATCGGTCTGCGCGACGTCTTCGCCCATGATCCACATGGCTTTCAGCTCACCGCGCAGCGCGGCATCGTACATTTGCGGGATCTTCCAGCCAATCTCAGGCGAGAGATGCACGCCGTAGAACTCCTCGTACATCTTGTGAATGGCGGGATCGTTCACCTGGAGGTAACCCGCGCCCTGGTGCGGCTGGCAGCCCATGTCGGCGGCACCCTGCACGTTGTTTTGGCCGCGCAGGGGATTCACGCCCACCCCGGGGCGGCCGATGTTTCCGGTCATCATGGCGATGTCGGCGATGGTCATGACGGTCTTCGATCCGTGGCTGTGCTCGGTGACACCGAGGCCGTGGAAGGCCATGGCGGCGCTGGCGTTCGCATACTCCAGCGCGGCGGCTTTGACTTTCTCCCGCGGGACGCCGTGGATTTTTTCCAGCGCGTCGAGGTCGAGACTGCGCAGGCCGTTTTCAAATTCCTCCCAGTTCTCGCACCGCTCGGTGATAAACTTGCGATCGATCTTCCCGCTCTCCCAGATGTAGTAGGCGAACATGTCGAGCAGGGCGACGTTGGTGCCGGGGCGGAGCTGGAGGTGGTGTTTGGCGTAGGGCACGAGTTCGATCTCGCGCGGGTCCACGATGATGAGCGGCACGCCCTTCATGGCGCGCTGCTTGATCTTGCTGCCGGTGACGGGGTGGCCTTCGGTCGGGTTCGCTCCGATGATGAGGATGCAGTCGGTGTACTGCAGATCGATGACACTGTTGGTCGCCGCGCCGGTGCCGAAGGCTTTCTGCATGCCCCACGCGGTCGGGCTGTGGCACACGCGCGCGCAGGCGTCGATGTTGTTCGTGCCGAAGACCGTCCGGATGAACTTCTGCATGAGGTAATTCTCCTCATTGGTGCAGCGCGCGGAGCTGATGCCGCCGACGGCATTGCCGCCGTGCTCCTCTTTGATGCGCGTGAGATTCTTGACGATGTAATCGTAAGCCTCGTCCCACGTCGCTTCCTGGAAGTGCCCATTGTAGCGAATGAGCGGCGTGCGCAGGCGGTCCTTGTGCTTCACGAACTTGAATGCGTAGCGGCCCTTCAGGCACGTGTGCGAATGATTCACCTCCGAGTCCGTCGGCGCCTGGATGCTGAGCACTTCGTCACCCTTGGTGGCGACGTTGAGATTGCAGCCGACACCGCAGTAAGTGCAGACGGTGCGTGTCTTCTTCGTCGCCTCGATGCTCTTGGAGGCGAAGACATCGCTGATGGCGGAAGTTGGGCAAGCCTGGCTGCACGCGCCGCAACTCACGCAGGGTGAATTTTCAAACGAGGTATCCAGTCCCTTGATGATGCGCGCGGCGAATCCGCGGCCGTGCATGGAGAGCACCATCTGGCCCTGGACTTCGTCGCAGGCGCGCACGCAGCGCGAGCAGTTGATGCACTTCGACAGGTCGCTCGTCATGTACGGGTGCGAGAGATCCTTCGTTCGGTCGAGATGATTCGCGCCGGCGGGATAGCGCACGCCGCGCACGCCGACTTTGGCAGCGACGGTCTGGAGTTCGCAGTTGCCGTTCACCTCGCAGGTCAGGCAGTCGAGCGGGTGATCGGTGAGGACGAGTTCGACGATGTTCCGGCGCAGACGGCGGACCTTCTGCGACTCGGTGAAGATGTGCGCGCCCGCGGTGAGCGGGGTGTGGCAGGCGGCAACGACGCGGCGGGGTCCGTCGGGTTGGAGCGCGACTTCGACGGAACAGACGCGGCAGGCGCCGTAGGGCTCAAGCTGTGGGGCGTCGCAAAGAGTGGGGACATGCCCGCGGCCTTTATGGCGGTCCACAAACTTGAGCATGGTATCGCCCGGCTCGAAGCGGTAAGGTTCGCCGTCAATGAATGCGATGGGGGCATTGTCCGGGGTGAGGCTGACGCGATCCTTGTAGCGATCCACCATTTTGAGCACGGTATCCCCGGGCGCGAGGCGGCGGGGGACGCCGTCAAGATAGACGACTTGATCTGTGAGGGGAGTCGGACTCATGGTTGGGATTGCTCCGGGTTGGGCAGGCAGAGTATCAGCACGGGACGGCCTTTTGCAAACTATTCAGCGCGGACGACTGCGGGCCGTGAACGCGAGTCCGCGCCTATTCCCCGATCCCCAGCAGGTGGAAGACTTTGTCGCCCAGCTTCATCGCTTTTTGCAGGCGTTTGGCCGGGATGCGGCTGACTTTGTCGAACCACGAGGCGCCCAGCTCGAAGAAATCGGCCAGGTCATCGAGCCGCTCGATGGTGTAGGCGTCGGTGCGGTTCTTCCGGTCGGCGTCGCTGATGCATTCGCGCAGGGTGGCGACGGTGGGTTCGATCTCGCGGCGCTTTCGCTCCACGGCGATCTGGCGAAACATCTCGAACACGTCCTTGAGGCTCTCGAAGTGATCGCGCCGGTCGCCGGGCAGGTGGACCAGTTTCACGATCTTCCAGTTCTGCAATTCGCGCAGGCTGTTGCTGACGTTGCTGCGGGCCACGCCGAGGATGGTGCAGATTTCCTCGGCGTGGAGCGGCTTTTCCGAAATGAAAAGCAGCGCGTGAATCTGGGCCATGGTCCGGTTGATGCCCCAGCGCGTGCCCATTTCCCCCCAGTGGAGGACGAAGCGGCGGGCGACGGGCGTGAGAGTGTCCATAATCGGGAGTTCTGTTTAGTCAGAAACGCCGGTATGGTCTGCCGCCGCAAGCTGTTTCTCGCCCTGGCTCAGACCGGAGACATTTTCAGAAGCCGCGAGAGGCTGAGGCGGTTTTCTGAAATCGCGTGGATCACCCGCCGCGCCAGTCCCCGCAGGGATCGGCCGCTCAGGTCCACCGCCAGACTGCGCCAGCGGGCGGTGGCCCAGAGCAGGGTGATCCATGCGCCGTCGCCCTGGTAGATTTCGCCGGTGTCGGCCATCACCACCAGCTCGCGCGCCGGATTCAGTTCTGCCAGGTTCGGGCACAGGTGCCGGGCTGCTTCGCTCTGAAAGGGCACGAACACCACCGGCACCAGCTGTGCCTGACCGCTCAGCCACTCGCGGCACCAGGCGCACAGGCCGCAGTCGCCGTCATAGAATGCGTAGAGAGTTGTCATGACACGGGAGGCGACTAACAGCCGCCGGGACGGGGGTTTCAGGCGGGCGGCGGAGTGGCGATCGTCCGGGGAGGACCATCCGGGCCGCGCAGCGCATTCGGCAGCACCGGCGGTGCAGTCATGCGGCGGTCCTCCGCGTGGCGGCGGATGCGGTTGAAGAGAAAGAGATTCAAAAAGTGCATCGCCCCCAGCACCAGCAATACCACCCCCAGCTTGCCCGCCAGTCCCTCGAAAACCTCCTGGCCGCTCTCGACCGTTTTGGCCAGCTTCAGATAGAGGCAGACAAAACCGAGGTTCACCAGGTAAAAGCCCACCACCAGCAGATGGTTCACGCTGTCGGCGAGCGGCTCGTTGCCGTGGAAGCTGCTGACGAGAAAAATGCGGCCGTTGGTGTGCAGCGTCCGCGCCACCCAGACGGTGAGAAAGACACTGAGGGCGACATAAAGGCTGTAGGTTAGGATCATGTGGTTCATGGGTGGATGCCGGGCGGTTGTTTCCGGCACCGGCTTTTCGCACCGCACGCGGCGACTTGCAACAAATATTTCTGTAAAGACAGAAATATCGAACAAGACGGGCTGGAGTGATCCCCCTTGCCGCTGTTGCCCGCCGTTTCAATAAATCTCATGCGCCGCCTACTGTTCGCAGTCCTTGCCGTTTTCGCCGCTGCCGCCGCCGGCTGGCTGATCTGGCGGAACTACTATCGCAAGCCGGATGACCGTCCGCCGGCATTGATGAAACTCTCGCCGGAGCAGATGCGGCAGCTGCCCGATCCCCGCCAGCCGCTGCCGCCGCGCGGCTCCGCCCTGTGGTGTGCCTCCACGCACGCCGCGTGGAAGCAGTTGCCGGCCGTGCTCAACGTGCCGCAGCCGCTTTTGGTGGCGCAGCCGGAACTTTCCCACTGGATGAACGCGGCCGCAGATCCCGCGGGCTTCACGCCTGCCGGGGCGCTCTTCAGCTTCGCCGGTCCGGCGAATGCAGACACTGTCGCGTGCATCCATGCAGGCGTGATTCGACAATTTGGCGAACCGGTGATGCTGCCATTCGCGCCGGGAGGTCCCGATGACTTTATCGCCTTCGCGCGGCTCCAGGTGGAGGCGAAGTTTCCTGTGCCTTATGCGAATCGTCCGGGAGGCATGAAATTCACGGACAGTGCCGGCAAAACCAGCACGGTGCGCGCCTTCGGCAACGTGCCGGGAGAAGGCGAAGAATTGTTGCCTGGCGTACATTTGCAGCCGTGGGTGCTCTTCGCAGATGCCGCGACGGAGGAATCTCCCGGGAATCCGGAGAAGGATGAGTTTGCCATCAACCTCTCCGGCGAAGCAGCCGGCGTGCAGGTGATCGCCGCCTGCCTGCCGCGTCCGGCCACGCTGCAGTCGGCGTGGAAACATGTCGAAAAACGGACCGCGGAGTTTCCGGAGGAGCGCGGCGCGAGGCACATGGTCGGGGGCACGCTCGCGGTTCCCCTGCTTGGATTTGAGGCCTTGAGTTCGCTGTCCGATTTGCAGGGAGCGCTGGAGTCGCCGGCCGGCGGGCGGATCACCAATGTGGCGCAGATGGTTCAATTCAGCCTCGACCGCACGGGGGCGAAACTGAAATCCGAGACCTGGGTGAAGTTCAGGAGCGGCAAGCCTCTGCGCGTCCGCGACTTCATCTTCGACCGCCCCTTCCTGCTCGCCCTGCGGCAGCGCGAGGCCAAAGAGCCGTTCTTTCTTTTGTGGGTGGACGATGCCGCGATGATGAGCGGGGGCAAAGAACTTTGAAATGCCGGCTACGGCCCCAGCCGCACGCGGAAGAAGTCGCGCGCGCCGGTGACGGGCACCGTGAAGGTGGTCACCGGCTGGGCGAAGAGCAGTGTGGCGACCGGATTCCAGGGAGTGGGTGCGAGGTCGGGGGATTCCTCCATAACGTAATGAAAGCCGGGTGTGCCTGACACCTCGACGGTGAGAGTGCCGTTGGGCTGGAGGGCGATGGCGCCGAGCACGGGCGGCGCGGGCTTGAGAGTGGAGGCGCAGAGGATGCCGTTGTTGGTGGATAGAGCGCAGACTTTGCCGGCTCCCACAAAGACTGAGCCCACGCGGTTGCCGTTGGGATTGTCCGTCAGGAAAAACTCCTGGTCGAGCAGGGTGAGCACGGGCACGGGGTCGGCGCTGTAGCTGTAGAAGCGGACGTTGTCGGAGTTGCCGGTATCGACCATGGCGAGGCAGCGGTTTACGGGATCGACGCCAAGGGGATTGACCGAGGCGGCCGGGACGCCGTCCGCGGGGCCGTAGGTGGCGATCACGCTGCCGGTGCCGGCGTCGGCGTCGTAGCTGCAGTAATAGAGCGCGCCGCCGTCGCCGTGGCCCCAGAAGGTATCGCCCTCGCCGAACGCCACGCCGAGGCCGAACGAGCCGTTAGGGGCGTCCGCCACGGTGATGATGGAGGGAAAGAGGAAGCCGCCGCCGGAGTCGCGGAAGAGCACCACCTGATTGGTATTGCGGGCACCGGCGAGACACTCCGCGCCGGCGGCGCCGCTTCGCACTGCGAAGCTGTCGCCGATGCGCGAGCCGACGGGATTTCCTTCGTAGGCGGTAAAGGGAGCCGTGAGCGGGCCGTCATCGGGCCACTGATAGATTTTGAAGCTGCCTCCATCGCCGGTATTGCTGAGGTTGCAGGCGTAGAGGACACCGTCGCCGGTGACGCCGGGAAACATCAGCGCAAACGTGCCGCCGCTGACGCCTGACATATTCAACGGCCCGATGTCCGCCCCGGTGGCGCCGTCGAGCACATGGATTTGCGCGGTGGGATTGCGGCTGGCGACATAGACCCGGTTCGTGGCCGGATTACAGGTGATGCCGCGTTCCGTGTCGCCGCCGGAGGAAAGCCAGGGGCGTGCGAGCGGGGCCAGCGCCCAGTTCACCGTCATGCCGGCGGTGTTCACACCGGGCGCGACTGTCAGCGTGGCCGGCGTGCTTTCGGCGCTGCCGGCGGTGTTGGTGACGCGGCAGACGTAATCGCCGGCGCTGCCGGAATTGACGGGATTGACCGTCAGCCCGGGGCTGGTGGCGCCGTCGATGGGATTGTTGTCGCGCAGCCACTGGTAGCTGAGCGGCGGCGAGCCCGTCGCCGTGACGGTGAAAGTGGTCAGTCCGCGCTCATAGACGGTGCGGGCCGCCGGGCTGGTGGCGATGGCGGGGGCGACTAAATCCGGAGTGACCGTGATACTGAACGCCTGGAGGCCCTGATTGGTGCTCATCGCATAGAGCTTCGCGCTGCCGCCGGTGATGGCACCCCACTTGATGCTGCCTACCGCATTGGAGTTGCCGGAGAGAGTGCCGCTGGTGGCGGTGCCCGAAGCCGCGAGCACCGGCTGTGCGGGATTGGTGACATCGTAAACGCTCACGGTGCTGTTGGCCATATTGAGCACGGCGAGCAGCGGCAGCCCGTCCACCACGGCGTAATCCATCGCCGCCTGGGATCCGGTGATGCCTGGCAAATCGCCGAGCGCGGCCCCGGCGCTGCCGGCGAAGGTCGTGCGCCGGCCGGAGCCGCTGGTTTGGCGGCCCCACACTTCATTGGCGGCGCCGGCAAAAGTGATGCCGAGCCGGAAATCCCCGGGGCCCGGACCGGCGGGGTTGAAGGATGCGACCGCCGCCGCGGACGCCGGCGATCCGGAAATGGCCGCGTAGCCGGTCACACCGGTGCCGCATCCCGCCACCAGCACCGGGCCGTTCGGGGAATCCGTCAGGTCGAAACTGTCGCCGAGTCGCGCGTCACCGGTGAATCCGGTGATGGTGCTTTCGAAATAAACTTCCGGCGCCGCATCGCCGAGACCGGCCCAGCGGTAAACCTTGAAGGGGCCGGTCGTCGCATTGGTTGTCAGGTTGGCCGCGTAGAGCGCACCGCTGCTGTCGCAGGCGATCATGCTGGCGGTGAAGATGCCGCCGAAAATCACTCCGGTGCCGGTGGCTACGGCGGCAACATCCACACCGGTGAGGGGATCGAGCTGGCGGATGTTGATGCCCCCGTTCCGGCTCAGCAGGATGAGTTTGTCGGCGCTGCCGTTGTAGGCGAGGCCGCGTTCGAAATTTCCGGTGCCGAGATAATTGTAGGCGGTGCCGTTGTTGGTGCCGGCGGCGTCTCCGGCGAGGACTTCGCCGGGAGCCCGCCAGCCGTCGCCGCCGCCGAACGAGGCCAGCGGGGTCAGCGTAAGTCCAGCGGCGGCGGGCAGAGTGAGGACGAGAAGAGACAGCGGCGAAATGGCAAGTTTCATGGCGGCGGGCGGCAATCAGCGCGCGGGCATATCAGGCAGCGCGCAATCTGTCACGTTCAGATTCGATACGCGGCGGAGGACCGCATCGCCGGGAGTCGGGGCGCTCTGCAAGGTAACGAAAAACTCAGTTTTCCCTGCTGCGCCGGGCGGTATCCGAAAGACGGTCCCGCCGGCAACAACCGGTCCGGCCGCCGCGTATAGCCCGCCCCTTTCCTCAATGAAACTTCTCCCTGCCTTACTCTTTGCCGCCGCCTGCTGCGCCCGCGCGCAGCAGCTCGAACTCCAGCCCGGTGATCACATTTCCATCATTGGCAATGCGCTGGCCGACCGGTGGCAGCATGAGGGCACGCTGGAGGCGATGATGCACCAGGCATTTCCGGAACATGAATTGTCGGTGCGGAATCTGGGATTCGCGGGCGATGAACTGACGGTGCGCTGGCGGTCGGAGAATTTCGGTTCGCCCGCGGAGTGGCTGACAAAAACGAAAACGGATGTGGTGTTCGCGTTCTTCGGAATCAACGAATCGTTTCAGGGCCCTGAGGGCGTGGGGAAGTTCAAGGCCGACCTGGAGGCGTTTCTGAACGAGCAGAAGGCGGCGAACTACAGCGGCAAGGGCCCCCCGCGGGTCGTGCTGTTCTCGCCCATCGCGGCGGAGAACATGGACAGCCCGGACTTTCCCGACGGCGTGCAAATCAACGGACGCCTGCGGTATTACGTGGAAGCCATGCAGCAAGTGGCGGAGGCGCAGGGCGTTCCGTTCGTCGATCTGTTTAGCGCGAGCGAAGCGGCTTACGAGGCGCACGAGGAACCGCTCACGGTGAACGGAATCCACCTGCGAATCGAAAGCCATGCCGCGCTCGCGCCGGCGGTGTTTCAGTCGCTCTTCGGCAAGGAACCTCCGGCGGTGAGCGAAAAACTCGTGGAGGCGGTGAACGAAAAGAACCGCCAGTGGCATCAGCGTTACCGCACGGTGGACGGCTACAACGTATATGGCGGGCGTTCCCAGCTGGCCTTTCCCCAGGGGCAGGGCGCGGAGAATCTCAAGAACTACACGACGATGCAGGAGGAGATGTCGCAGCGCGACGTGCTGACGGCAAACCGCGAGAAGCGCGTTCATGCTTTGGCCAAAGGCATGGACCTGCCGGTGGATGATTCCAATTTGCCGCCGGTCGGCCCGGTGAAGACGAACAAGCCCGGCAAGAACCCTGACCAGTCGCATCCCTATCCGACGGGAGAGGAGGTGATCGCCAAAGTGAAGCTCCACGACGGTCTGAAGATGAATCTCTTCGCGGATGAGACGATGTTCCCGGAACTGGTGAATCCTGTGCAGATGGCGTGGGACACGCGCGGGCGCCTTTGGGTCGCGGTGTGGCCCAGCTATCCGGAACAGACGCCAACGGGCACGGTGGGCGACAAGCTGCTCATCTTCGAAGACACCGACAACGACGGCAAAGCTGACAAGTGCCTCACCTTCCTCGACAACCTGAATTCGCCCACCGGCTTTCAGTTCTGGAATGACGGCGTGCTCGTGATGCAGGCGCCGGATTTGTGGTTCGTGCGCGACACCGACGGAGATGACAAAGCGGACACGAAGGAGATCGTGCTCAACGGCATCGATTCCGCGGATTCGCACCACACCACGAATGCGATGTGCTTCGATCCGGGCGGCGCGGTGTATTTGAGCGACGGTGTGTTTCACCGCACGCAGGTGGAGACTTACGACGGTCCGGCGCGCCATGCCGACGGCTGCATCTGGCGCTACGAGCCGCGCACCGGTAAATTCCACATGCACATCGCCTACGGATTCGCCAACCCGCACGGACGCGTCTTCGACCGCTGGGGCAACGATCTCGTGACGGATGCGACCGGCAATAACACTTACTTCGGCCCGGCCCTCAGCGGCTGGCTCAGCGAGGGCAAGCACAAGGGCATCAAAGAATTCTGGAACCGTCCGTCGCGGCCGTGTCCCGCGACCGGCATCCTCAGCAGCCGGCACTTCCCTGACGACTGGCAGGGGAATTTCCTCAATCTCAATGTCATCGGCTTTCAGGGGATCTACCGCGTGAAAGTGGAGCCCGAAGGTTCCGGTCTGAAAGGCACCTCGCTGCCGCATTTTCTCGAAGGCAGCGAGGAAACTTTCCGCCCCATCTGCATCAGCAATGCTCCGGACGGCTCGATCTATTTCTGCGACTGGAGTCAGACCATCATCGGGCACATGCAGCACCATATTCGCGATCCGAACCGCGACCATCAGCACGGGCGGATTTATCGCGTCGTCTATGAAGGCCGCCCGCTCCTCACACCGAAGAGGATTCACGGCGAGACCATCGTGAATCTGGTGAAGCTGCTGGCCGAACCTGAAGACAGCGTGCGCGAGCGCGCGAAGATTGAGCTTGGCACCCGCGACACCGCCGCCGTGCTCAATGCCGTCATGCTGTGGGCGGTCCTGCTCGATAAAAAGGACCCGGACTATGAACACCACCTGACAGAAGCGCTCTGGGTGCATCAGTGGCACAATACGGTGAATCCCGAACTGCTCCACCACCGCCTCGCTTCGCCGGAACCCAACGCCCGCGCCGCGGCGGTGCGCGTGGCACTCTACTGGCGCGACCGCCTGCCGGAAGTAATGGCTGTCATCAAAGCCGCCGCGCAGGACGAGCACCCGCGGGTGCGCCTCGAAGCGGTGCGCGCGGCGAGTTATTTCAATTCGTGGGAGGCCGCAGACGCCGCGCTCGCCGCACTGAGCAGGCCGACGGATTACTACCTCGACTACGTCATCGGCGAAACGATGCGCCAGCTCGAGCCGGTGTGGCGCAAGGCCATCGCCGACGGCCGGCCGCTGTGTCAGGACAATCCCGCCGGCGTGAACTATCTGATGAACAGCGTGAGCGCTGCGGAACTGCTCAAGCTGCCGCGCACGCCGGTGGTCTATCAAACGCTGCTGACGCGCGACGGCGTGCCGGAGGCGGTCCGCCTCGAAGCCCTCGAAGGTCTGGCGAAGCTGAACCAATCCAGCGTGCCCGCGGAAACCGTGCGCGCGCTTGCGGGTGCCGCGGGCACCGCGGCGGATGACATGGCTCGCATCCTCACGCGGCTGCCGGCTTCCGAACTGAAGGCTTTGCGCGGCGAGCTGGTGAAGCTGGCTGATTCCGAAATGCCGGACGGCACGCGTCAAGCCGGCATCGCCGCCCTCATGCTGGCCGACGGCAGTGTGAAGGCCGCGTGGACCGCGGCGCAGAAGTCGCCCGCGGCGCTGCGGGACTTTCTGACCGCGATCACACTGGTGCCGGATGCGGCGCTCCGCACCGCCGCCGATCCCGGCATTCGCGGACTGTTCACCGAACTGCCCGCCGCCGTGCAGAAAGCGATGGAATCGCAGCAGGGCACCATGGGCCGCTACGTGCGCATCGAACTGCCGCGCCAGGGCACCCTGACACTCGCGGAGGTGGAGGTTTTCAGCGGCGGCAAAAACGTCGCCCGCGCCGGCAAAGCCACGCAAAAGAATACCGGCTACGACGGCGTGGCCAGCCGCGGCATCGATGGCAACCGGGACGCGAATTACGCCGCCAACGGCCAGACGCACACCCACGAGAACACCGACAACCCCTGGTGGGAAGTGGACCTCGGCAGCGAACTGCCCGTGGAAAGCGTGGTCATCTACAACCGCAGCGAGGAGTTCGCCGGCCGGCTCGACGGATTCACCCTCACCATTCTCGACGGAAAGCGCGGTGAGACCGCGGTGAAGGCCGGGAATAAAGCCACGGTGGAGCCGATGACCCTCACATTCGACGCCGCGCCCGGCGCGGGACTCTATCGCAGCGCCATCGACGCGCTCGTCAGCACCGGCGTGAATGCGAAAGAGACTTTCGAGTTGCTCTCCCAGGAAGTGCAGGCCGGCCGTGAAGCCGCCGCTGCGGCGCAGGCCATGCTGCGGCTGCCGCGCAGTGCGTGGACCGAGGAGGCCGCGCGCGGCGCGGTGATTTCTCTGATGGACACCGCGCGGCGCACGGAGGCGAAGGACCGCACCACCCGCGATTACCTTGAAGGCGTCCAGGCCACTTCCGAACTCGCCGGAATCCTGCCCGGCCCGCACAGCGCCGCCATTCGCCAGGCTCTGCGCGATCTCAGTGTCAGTGTCTTCGTGATCAAAACCGTGCCCGAGCAAATGCGCTACAACACGGCGCGCCTCGTTGTCGAAGCCGGCAAGCCGTTCGAGATCATCTTCGAGAATGCCGACTTCATGCCGCACAATCTCGTGCTCGCCCAGCCGGGCAGCCGCGAGGAAATCGGCACCGACGCGCAGACGCTGCCGCCGGACAAGCTGGACGACCAGGGCCGTGCCTACATTCCCGCCAATCCGAAAATCATCGCCGCCACCCGGCTGCTCAACGCCGGCCAGTCCGAACGCCTCACCCTCACCGCGCCCTCACAGGAGGGGAAATACGAAATGGTCTGCACCTTCCCGGGCCACTGGATGGCCATGTGGGCGAAACTGATCGTCACCAAAGACGTGGACGGCTATCTCGCCAAACACCCGCAGCCGGAGGAACTGCCGCCAACCTTCACACAGCCGGAGGCGGGGAAGTGAAGGTCAGAACCGATTCAATCCTTGAACGGGAGTCCATTTTCATTAGTATTGGCTCATGTCCGCGCGGGAAACTCTCATTGCCGAAATCAACCAGTTGCCGGAGCCGGTAATTGAGGAAGTGCTCGTCTTCACAAGATTTGCGGCGCGCCAGCGCCAGGAAGCGGACTGGGGGGATGTCCTGCCGGACAGGAGAGTGGAGCAGGAGGTGCTCGACATTCTCGACTCCCCATGATTCCAAAGCTCGGAGAAGTCTGGCTGGTGGATATGGGCATTGCCGGAAAAGTGCGACCGGCAGTGGTGGTGCTGGACGACGCAGTTCCGCTGGAACGGTCACTGATCGTGCATGTTCCGGTTACTTCACAGAACCGCGGGACGGTGCTGGAGGTCCCGCTGGGCCACCTCAGATTCCTTTCAAGGGACTCTACTGCGAATGTGCAGGCAATCGCGCGCTGCCTCGAACCCGGTTTGAGCGAAGACTTGGAAGTTTACCTTCTGCCGATCTTGAGAAAATCAGGCAGGCGATGCGTCTGGCGTTCGGATTGTAGTGCCCCACCTCCCGGGAAACAGAATGACTCAGCCAGCGCCGCGTTGACTGAAGCGCGCGGTTCCTGAAACAAAAGCGGGCGCGGGAATTGCTCCCCGCGCCCGCGAATACACAACTGGAATGTGAGGCTCAGGCCTCTTTCTTCGCTTCCGTCTTCTCCTCCTTCTTCTCTTCCTTCCTGGCGTCGCCGGAAGGCAGTTTGGAGGCGGCCTCGGCGGGGATTTCCAGCTTGGTGGTGCCGACGTCCTTGAACTCGACGGTGGAGGTGCGGTTGATGTCGCGGCTCTCGCCGTCGCGTCCGGCAATGCTGCCGGAGACGGTCAGTTCGTATTTGGCGAGGGCGCCGTCTTTGATCCAGAATTTGACGGTGCCTTTGGCGTTGGTGGGCTCGGGGCGCTGGGCGTTATCGCCGCCGCCGCCGGGACGGCGGCCGCCGCGGCCGCCGAAGGTGAGGCGCTGCTTGGCGGCTTCTTCGGTCAGGTCTCCGCTGATGGCGTCGCCGTCTTTTTTGAGATCCTTGGTGCCTTCGAGCAGGGTCGCGATCTCGGCGGCGGGCGTTTTGTAGTTTTCCGCCATGCGGGCGGCTAATCCGCCGAAGCCGCGGCCACCGCCACCACCATCTCTGGCGGCGGCGAGTTCCTCACCGCTCTTCCAGCCATCTTCGGTCTTCACGGCGGCCTTGCCGGCCTTGATGATGGTTTCGGTGCTGCGGTCCCCGTAGGTGTTCTTGAGGCAGACGACGCCGTCTTTGCCGGCTTTGCCTTCGACGCTCATGCCGGGGCCGCCGTCGCGTCCGGGGTTGCTGATAGTCCAGGAGTAGCCGCTCTCTGCGAGCTTTTTGGCGGCGGCTTTGACATCATCCGCCGGGCCTTCGGCAAAGAGGACGGGGGCGAATGCGAGGCTAATGGCGGTAATCAGGTATTTCTTCATAGTGTGTCTGCGGGTTGTGGGTGTGGGATGATTTTCTGCCGGGACTTCGTGCTCCGGACAGAAAAGGCTTTTCCGCGTTGGCGGGGCCGGGTCAGCGGAAAGCCCGCCAGGCACCCGGGCACCCGGTAGAACCGGGCTTTTCCATTGCCGGGCGGCAACCGGGACGCATAGACCCCGGATGCTGTATCTTTCCACGCGCGGCGGAGCGCCGCCGCAGACGTTTTCCGATGCCGTCGCGGCCGGGCTCGCGCCGGACGGGGGGCTCTTCCTTCCGGAGTCGCTGCCGGACATCGCGCCGAACCTCGGTGCGTGGGAGAAATTGTCCTACGCGGAACTGGCGGCGGAATTTCTCGCGCCCTTCGCGCCGGAAATTCCCCGGGAGGAGTGGCACGTCATGACGCGCACTGCTTACGGGCACTTCGCTCATCCGCATGTGGCGCCGCTGGTGAAAGTCACGCCGCGCACCTTCCTGCTGGAACTGTGGCACGGTCCGACGCTGGCCTTCAAGGACTTCGCGCTGCAACTGCTGGGGCTGCTCTACAAACGTCAGGTGGAGCGCACCGGCCGCCGTCTCGCCGTGCTGGGAGCCACCAGCGGGGACACGGGCAGCGCTGCCATTCACGGCTGCCTTGGCCAGAAGGGCATCAACATTTTCATTCTCTATCCGGACGGCCGGGTCGCGCCGCTGCAGGAGCGGCAGATGGCCTGCACCGGCGCTGCGAATGTGTTCGCGATTCCCGTGCCGGGGACCTTCGACGACGCGCAGGCGGTGGTGAAGGAAACCTTTGGCGACGCGGCGTTCACGCGCGGGGTGAATCTGTCAGCGGTGAACAGCATCAACATCGCCCGCGTCCTGGCGCAGTGCGTCTATTATGTGTGGGCGTGGCTGCGGCTGCCGGCGGAGTCGCGCACGGCGGTGGAGTTCGTGGTGCCGACGGGGAACTTCGGCAATGTGCTCGCCGGCTGGATGGCGGGAAAAATGGGGCTCCCGGGTGTCTCCTTTCGCGTGGCAACGAATCAGAATGACATCCTGCACCGCTTCTTCAGCACGGGCATTTACGAACAGGGGGCCGTGCAGCCAAGTCATGCGCCCAGCATGGACATCCAGGCGGCGTCGAATTTCGAGCGCTATCTTTATTATCTGCTCGGCGGCGACACCGGCCGGGTGTGCGCGGTGATGCAGGAGATGAAATCGACCGGCCGCGCCGACCTGCGCGCGCACCGGCCCGCGGACTTCCGCAGCACGCGCATGGACGATGCCACCATCGAGCGCGTCATCGCGCAAATGTGGCAGGACTGGAAATACGTGCTCGATCCGCACACCGCGTGCGCCTTCACGGAAATGTCGCCTGACAAAACCAGCGTGGTGCTCGCGACCGCCAGCCCGGCGAAATTCCCCGATGTTGTGACCCGGGCCACCGGCACCGAGCCCACCCATCCCGCGCTGGAGGCGCTCAAAACACTTCCGCTCCAGACCTGGCCGCTGCCCGCGGAGAGTGCCGCGGTGAAGGAATTCATCCGCCATCATACCGCCGCGCCGGCCTGAGAAATCGTCAGGCCGGCACCGACTGCGCCCCGGCCAGCATGGCATCGGCCACGGCGGCATACAGCGCGGTCCATGCCTCCCTCGCCTCCGGCGTGAACTCCTTTCCGGTCACTTCCGCCAGCATGTTGATCAGGGCCTTGCCGACGGTTTCATAATGCTGCGTCTCCACGCCGTAGGTCGCATGTCGCTGCCCCATGAGACGCAGTTCCGCCTCCAGCAGCGCCGTGCGCTCCAGATGCGAAATGAGCACACCCAGCATGTCGAGCAGTTTGGCCGACTGGACCTCGATGTCGCCTTTGAAAAGCTTCCGCAGCGACGGATCCAGCTCGAAGAGCCGACGGTAAAACACCAGCCCCGGAATGGACCCGTGCGGCTCGAGGGCCGCGAAGGACTTTCGGATCAGGTATTTTTGCTGCGGGGTCATGCGGGCATTCAATCACACGCCGCAGGTGCAGGCACTACGACTTTAGTCGGATTCCGGGATGCCGCGGCGGGGACCTCCGGTCCCCTTGAGATCAACGGGGCCGCGGGGACTGGAGGTTCCCGACACGCGATCGAAGTTTCCCGTCGAACCGGGATCGAAACGCGCCAGGTCGGCTGCCGTGCCGTCCCAATTTCGCCCGCCCCGCCCCTCCGCCGCCATCGCGGCGGGCACCGTGCTGCTGGCCGTGCTCGTCTGGGTCTTTTTGTGGCGGCGCGACCGGGTGGAACACGGAGTCGCCGGCCATTCGGTGGAGGGACGGCCGATCCATTTTTCGGTGCATGGCGACGGGCCGCGCGTGGTGCTCTTCATGGCCTCCATCCACGGCAGCGAGGGCGCCGGCACGCCCCTGCTGGAGGAAATGGCGCGGCACTTGCAGAAAAATCCTGACACTCTGCGCGGCGCGACCGCCATTCTCCTGCCCGTGGCCAATCCGGACGGCCTCGCCCGCGGCGACCGGCTCAACATTCACGGCGTGGACCTGAACCGCAATTTCCCCGCGGATAACCGGCGCGACACGAAGCGCTCTGGCCTCGCGCCGCTGTCCGAACCGGAAAGCCGCGCCCTGCACGCCCTGATCCTCGCGCGGCAGCCGGACGTCATCGTGAGCATCCATCAGCCGCTGCACTGCGTGGACTGGGACGGGCCGCCGGAGACGCTCGACCTCGCCATCCTCCTCGCCAACGGCTGCGGCCTGCCGGTGAAAAAACTCGGCGCGCGCCCCGGTTCGCTCGGTGCGTGGTTTGGTGAGGTCCTTGGCCGGCCCATCCTCACGCTGGAACTGCCGCGCCACCCGCCCGACGGCGGGATCGCGCTGTGGCAGCAGTATGGTCAGGGCCTGCTGGCAGTGCTCGCCGGCCCCTGATGGTTCGTTTCGGCGGGTTGCCGGACAAGCCGGAGCGCGGAGTTGCACTCCGCTGAAACATCTGTTCAAGCAGCCGGGGCGGAGTGCAACTCCGCGCTCCGCTGTCAGGCTCCCGTGAATTCACTGAAATGGCCCCCCGGGCCGGAACCCCGGACGCCCCGGGGCCTTGAAATTAATGCTTCCCGGGCCTCGGGTTTTATCCTATACGCCGGACGTTTCCGCCTGAACAGCGGCGGAATCGTCCCCCACCCATGTTTCGTTTCAGCATCCTCTCCGCTCTCGCGGCTGCCCTGGTGTCGGCGCCACTCGCCGCCCAGACTCCGGGTTTTTCCACCGTTGTTGAGTTCACCGGCATCACCGGCACCAGGCTGGGCAGCGAGCCCGGTTCTTCGCTGCTCGAACACAGCGACGGCAATCTCTACGGCACCACACTGAGCGGCGGATTCAGCACCGGCACCACTACGGGCTACGGCACCGTTTACAAACTCACCAAAGCCGGGGTCTTCTCCAACGTCGTCACCTTCACCGGCGCCACCGGCGCGGCGCGCGGTTTCGCTCCCTGGGGCACACTCGCGCAGCATTCCGACGGCTCGCTCTACGGCACCTGCGCCGGCCTTTCCTACGAGAATCCCAACGCCGGCATCACCTTCGCCGGATTCGGCAACACCTTCAAAACCACCACCAGCGGGCTCTACACTTTCTTCTTCGCCTTCTCCGGCAGCGGTCAGCCCAATCGCGGCCGCAAACCCATCGGCGGATTCGTTCTCGTCGGCAATGAATTCTATGGCAGCACGGACACCGGCGGCGTTTCCACCAATCTGGGGACGCTCTTCAGAATGTCCGCCACCGGCACCAACACCTATCTGCTCGACTTCACAGGTGTCGGTCTCAACAACCGCGGCAGCCAGCCGAATGCGCGCATGATCAACGGCAACGACGGCTACCTCTACGGAACCACTCTGACCGGTGGTGCCGGCGGCCACGGCACCCTCTTTCGCTATCATATCGTAAACGGCACCCTGAACACGCTGGTGGAGTTCTCCGGCCAGTCGTCGCCGTTTCCAGGCAAATCCCCGGCGGACGCCCTTTGCCTCGCCAGCGACGGCCATCTCTACGGTACCACGGCCAACGGCGGCGCCTTCAACGCCGGCACCGTCTTCCGCTATAATATCGGCACCTCCACTTTCACCACGCTCGCGGAATTCACCGACCTCACCGGAGCGGCCCAGGGTGCCGGACCGTTTGGCGGCCTCGTGCAGGGGCCCGACGGCTTCCTCTACGGGGTCACGCAGTACGGCGGCCCGCAACCCGGGGATCATGGCACCATCTACCGCATTTCCCTGAGCGGGCAACTCACCCCGCGGCTCGTCGATTTTACGGGCACCACCGGCGTGCATAAAGGGAGTCAGCCCTACGGCGGGCTGATGAAAACCTCGGAGGGCATCATCTACGGCACCACGCTCTACGGCGGTCCCGCGACGGCCGCCCGCCCCTCCGGCAACGGCACGGTTTTCAAACTCGACACCTCCCTGCTGCCGCAGCCGCCTTCGGTCACCACCGGGGCCGCATCGGCAATTACTGAAACGGGCGCCACGCTCAACGGCGTGGTCAATCCGCGCGGCCTCGCCACGGCATGGCAGTTTGAATACGGCACCACCACGGCCTACGGCAATATCGCGCCGGTCACCGCCGGCACGCTCGCCGCCGGCAGCACCGACCAAAACGTCAGCACCGTGCTCGGCGGACTGGCCGCGAACACCACCTATCACTTCCGCCTCCGCGCCTCCAGCACCGCCGGCCTCACCAGCGGCGCCGACGGCACCTTCACCACCGGCACCGGCGGGCCGAATTCCCCCCTCGTGGTCACCGGCTCCGCCACTAATGTCACCGCCGACTCCGTCACGCTCAGCGGCACCGTCAATCCGCGCGGCAGTGCGGCGACATGGCAGTTTGAATACGGCCTCACCACTTCCTACGGCAGCGTTATCCCCGTGCCGGCCGGGACCACCGGCAGCGGCAGCACCGCGGAACCCGTCACCGTCAACCTGACCGGACTTCCCTCCGGCGTCACCATTCACTATCGCCTCAAAGCCACCAACACCGCGGGCACTTCGCACGGCAATGATGCCACCTTCGCCACCACCGGCACGCCGGTGGCTCCGATCGTCGTCACAGGCAGCGCGAGTGAAATCACCGGCACCTCCGCCGTGCTCAACGGCACCGTCAATCCGCGCGGGTCCGTGACGACATGGCAGTTCAAATGGGGCACCGATGTCTCTCTCTCTTCCGGAGTCGTGCCCGTTACGCCCGCGAGCATCGGTAACGGCATCACCGCCGAAGCCGTCAATGTCCCGCTCATCGGGCTGACCGCGGGAGCGACCTATTTCTACCAGCTCACCGCGGAAAACTCCGCCGGCATGACCAATGGCAGCATCGGGTCCTTCACCACCGCCATCGCGCCCGAAGCCGTCACGCAGGCTGCGGTCGGCATCACCAACACCGGCGCGACCCTGACAGGAACGGTGGACCCCAACGGCAGCGCCACCGCATGGCAGTTCGACTACGGTCCTGACACCTCCTACGGCTCCGTCGCTCCTGCGTCACCCGGCACTACAGGCAGCGGCACCGCGCCGGAAATCGTGGCTTTCAATCTCACCGGACTCGCTCCCGGCACCACCATTCACTACCGCCTCCGCGCGGTGAACGGCGCCGGCACCAGCACAGGGGCCGACTTCTCCTTCACGACCAAACAGCCGCCCACTCTCACGACCGGCAGCGTGAACAATCCGGGCGCCAACAGCGCCACGCTCACCGGCACCGTCAATCCCCACGGCAGCGCCGCCGCGTGGCAGTTCGAATACGGCACCACCGACGCCTACGGCACGCTGATTCCCGCCGTCGCCGGCACCACCGGCACCGGCAACGCGCCGGAAAACGTGTCCGCCGCCCTCACCGGACTCGCACCGAACACGCTCTATCATTTCCGCCTGCGCGCCACCAATGCCAACGGCACCACGCTCGGCCCGGATACCACCTTCACCACCGGCAACAACCTCGCCGGCTGGAGGCAGCAGAATTTCGGCACCTCCGCCAACACCGGCGACGCCGCCAACACCGCCGACCCTGACGTTGACGGCGTCGTCAATCTGCTGGAGTACGCCTACGGCATGAACCCGAATGTGAAGGACCAGCACCTGCTGCCCGTGCCGGCGTGGAACGGCTCCAACCTCATCGCCAGTTTCACCTCCCCCGCGGGCGTCAACGACATCCTCTACGGCGCCGAAGTCAGCACCACCCTCAGCAGTTCCAACAGCTGGGCGCCGCTCGCTGACGGCGGCAGCGGCCGCGTTCATACCTTCTCCGCGCCGGTCTCGCCGGTCGGCAGAAACTGGATGCGCCTGCGCGTCACCGTCATTCCCTGACAAGTCTTAAACCAGGCAGGGATGCGCTCCTGCGCGTCCCAAATTTTCCCGGGCGGAGGGGGCGCGGAGCCGACGCCTCATCCTGCATCACTCCTGCGGCGCATTCTCTGCGGGGCAGCTCTCCCCTGGAGGCGCAGCATGCACGGCCCGCCCGCTCCGCGTCTCCTCCGCCCGCCTGGTTTGGGACGCGCAGGAGCGCAACCCTACCATTGTTTTGATGCGCCTCACGCCTTCAGCCCGAGATTTGCGTAGATGTCGCGCGTGGCGCTCGACTGGTTGAGTGTGTAGAAGTGAATGCCGCGCACGCCATTGTTGAGCAGGTCGGCGCACTGCGCGGTGGCGTAGCTGATGCCGGCGCGGCGGATGGCGGCGGGGTCGTCACCGGCGCGCGCCAGCGACTTTAGCAACTTGGCCGGAAAGACACTGCCGCCGCTGAGTTCCGCCATGCGGTGCATGCCCTGCGTGGTCGTGATGGGCATGATGCCCGCGAGGATCGGCACCTTGATTCCCGCAAGGTCGCAGCGTTCACGGAAGTCGTAGAAGTGGTGGTTGTCGAAAAAGAGCTGCGTGCAGATGTAATCCGCGCCGGCGTCGATCTTGGCTTTGAGGAAATCCATCTCCTGGAGCCGGTTCGGCGTCAGCGGATGGCCTTCGGGAAATCCCGCCACGCCGATGCCGAAACCGCGCTTGTCAGGATGGGCGCCGCTCTCGTTGAAGCGCCGGATGTGGCTCACCAGCTCCGCGGCGTATTTGAAGGCGTCGCTGCTGCGGTCGTAGTTGGGCCGGTCGCGCGGCGGATCGCCGCGCAGTGCCAGAATATTGCTCACGCCGGCGGCTGCGTAGCGCTCGAGGATCTCCGTGATCTCGCCCTCCTGATGACAGACGCAGGTGAAATGGGGCACCGGGTCCAGGGTCGTTTCCTTCTTGATGCGCACCACCAGGTCGTGCGTCACCTCCCGCGTGCTCCCGCCCGCGCCGTAGGTGACACTGACAAACGCCGGCCGGCACGGCTCGAGTTGCGCGATGTTCTCAAAGAGCTTCTCCGCGCCCTCCGCCGATTTCGGCGGGAAGAACTCGAAGGAAAAGGTGGTCGGGTGCGCGGCAAAGATGTCGTGGATGTGCATGTGCTGGAAAACCATAACGCCAATCGTCCGCGGCGCAATGTGTCACCCGGGACCCGGCCCGGCCGGCGCCGCCCGGGGCAGGTTGACACCTTTGCTAACCTGCCGACATGCCCTCTCCCCCCTATCGCAAAGCCAGCCGGCAAACCGGCCTGTGGATCACGTTCTCCCTGCTCGGCATCGCCGGTCTGATCGGCGTGGTGCCGTTCTTTGGCCCGCAGACCGTGACTTTTTTGCAGGTGGCGCTGGGCCTTGGGTTCTTCGTGGGGATGATTCTTCTCGCGGTGCTGATCACGGGACGCATCCAGCGGGGCCGGCGGCGGCGCATCGCCGACCGGCTGGGAGTGCAGGGCTGGAACTTCAATTTGCACCCGGCGGAAGCGGAGAAGTCGGCCTTCCTCGCGCCGCTGGAACACCTGCTGCCTTCGCTGGACCTGCGCATCGGGCCGGGCGGCCTGATCTGGCTGGCGACGATGGAGACCGCCACGGGCACGGCGCGGCTGTTCGAGTACGAGTTTGTCACCGGCAGCGGCAAAACGGCGCAGGTGCATCAGCGCACCGTGCTCGCGTGGCCGGCGGGAGACCCCGCGCTGCCGGGAGCGTCCCTCGGACACCTGCCCGGATTCAAGGCGACGCGCTTCGGCTGGCTGGAACGGCGCGCGGTGCGGAAGGAGGAGCTGAAGGATCCCGCCTTCGCGGATCTCGCGGAGCATTGGTCGTTCTTCGGCGATGCCGGGACCGGGGCGCGATTCCTGACACCGGCGGTGCGCGCGGAGCTGGACCGGGCGCCGCAGGGCGAATCGTGGGGAGTGGGCGGCAACTTTGTGTGCATGGTTTTCCGCCATTTCATGGATGCGGAAAACCTGACATTTTTTCTGGATCGTTTCCGCCAGATCATGAAGCTGACCGCCTGACGAACCTAGGGCCGCCGCCCCTCGTCCACGTCGATGTAATGCGGCATGGTCTGAATGTCATCCCGGTCCGCCAGCCCGGCCTCGGCTTTCCGCTTCACCAGAATGGCACTGACGTGATCATTCCAGCCAAGTTTGGACGCGAAGGCATTCCACACCAGCCGGTCGGAATCGTTGAGCGGACGCCCGTTTGCTTCGCACCAGGCCAGGATTTCCTCGTCGCTGCCGCCATCGAGCACGCGCACTTTGAGGTCGTCGTAGTTTACATGGAGAAACCCGGTGATCCACGCATCCATCCCTTTGCCCAAATTGGTTTGCAGATCCTCCCAGAGCCGGCCCTGCGCCTGCAGGCGGATCTTGCCCAGCATTCGCGGGAAGTATTTTAAGCCGGCTGCTTCCTCCAGGGGACCGCACGGCAAAGTGGAAGGATCGGGTTTCGCGCTCATGCGGGATGCGTGGCCGCGTCACTCGCGGTGTCAATGCGCCGGTTTTGCGCCAAAGGCTTCCACCGTCGCCATCGCGAAACTGCTCAGCACGCTCCCCGTCACCATCAGCAAACACGTCAATCTCATGCGCCGCAACGGTGCCCTCGCCCGGCGTCGCGGCCGCCTCTACACCATCGCCCCTGCCTTCCGCCCCGCCCCCGGCACCAACGTCCTCGACTTCGGCCACTGCCTCGTCCGCATGAACCCGCCGGCACCACAATGATTCAAGCCGCAACGATGCAGAGGAAGTGAACCGCGGAGCGGTTCTCCATGAATAGCCGGGGGGTTTTAACCCCCGGAAAGCCGCCCGGAACTGCTTCTACCGCGGAGCGGTAGTCCTGACTCCCGAGTGAACGCACCGCGCATAGGCGAACCCGGCCGGTGTTCCTCCCCTCTTTTCTACTCAACCGGGGGCGTGGCGCGACTCCATGCCCCTAGCCCGCGGTCAGAGGGCGCGTCCGCCATCCATCCCCGCGCTCGCCGCACCCGCCCCCACCTGCCTTCGGAACCGCCAGCCGAGCCGACCCGATTTTGCCGCGGGTGCGGTTGACGCTGTGCGAGACGGCAAAGCTGTTCGCCGGGAGCGAAATTGCTTCAGAGTGACGTGGTGGAGCACTACTTGCATTTCTTCCGGAAGGAGCCGGATACGAAAGTACCGGACTGGGAAAAAGCTAACAGGCTTCGCGTGGTTCGCTATCCCCGATGCTTTACCATGACCTTGGCCTCATGGCTGTCACAACATCAGCCACTGGTACGGAAAGCAGTGCTGCGAGAGCAATGGCATTTGGGACAACCCAATATGGTGAAACGGAGTCAAACGGATCATCCGGGTCGATGTCGTTATACAGCGTTTCCAGGCAGGACTCCTCGAACGAATACTGCGTGGAGCGCGGTTTGTCGTTCGCCTGCGATGCACGGAGATACCGGTCCCGCACCTGCGACCTTACGCTGTGTGCTTGAGACCAGTCGTTTGAAGCCGCCAGCGTTAGAACCTGCAAATTTGATGCGCGGTCCGGAACTTTGTTCCGAAACAGTTGCAACAAACTAACTATAGATGCTCCTACTTGCCGGCCGTACGGTGATGGTGTCGGTTTTCTCATGAGGTTTGCCAGGATGATTATTGTTCCTCCGGTGCGTTTAGATCCGGTGAGAGCCTCTCCGGTTCACCATGAAGCTGATCCAGACGGGGACGAAGGGGGGCGTGCAGCCTTTGGAGACGGGCCAGTCGCGGTAGAGGCCGATCTTTTCGCCGATGGCAAGGGCGCGCGGGCGGAGTTGGGGGGCGTGAATGCCGATGTTGACCATCGTCAGGTTCATGGTCCACTGCACTTCGGGCACGGCGCGGGCATTTCCTTCTCAATGCGGTCCATTTCACTGGCCGGCAGATTTTTCGGCTGCAGGAGCAGCGCGGCGAGGTACTGCGCGTCCACATTTCCCGTGTCCCAGAGCGACAGGGCCAGCGCGTGGTCCGTCTTGATTTGCTTCGCCAGCTTACGGATTTCGCCGGGGGCGACGCCATACTGATTCCCGTCCGCGCCGGCGCCGCAGGCCCTGGCGCTGCACTATGCTATCGGACTGCCGCTGCGCAAAGTGCCGCAGGTGCTGGCCATGACCACCGACATCCGGCTCACGCAAAGTGCCGTGACCCAATGCGCCGGCGCTCTGTGCCGGGAGGGCGGCCAGTTACGCGGAGCCTATCAAGTCCTGCGCGGGGAAATCGCCGCGGCACCGGTCGTCAACACCGGCGACACCATCTGGCGCACCGGCAGCGTGCCTTCCTGTCTGATGGGGCTTTTCACCGGAACGCTGGCCATCTATCAAATCCGTCCGCAGCACCGCCACGAGGAAGTGCGCGAGATGCCCGGAGAAAGTTTCGCGGGCCTGCCGGGAACCGGTCGCGGCGGCAGTTACAGCGCGCACGGCCCGGCGGTCATCGCGCGCAAAGTCTCGCAGTGTTCGAAAAATGGCAAAGGAGCGCAAATCTATGAATCGATGAAAAGCGTCGTGACCACCCTGGCCCTGCGCGGCGCCCCTATCGCCGCGGAACTGGCCGCCCTCATCCGCCGCCCGACTCTCCCGGAGTGCCGCTAATCAGTTACGGTTCGGGAAGCCATCTCCGATTCTCCTGCGTAAGCCGCGGTGGCTGACCTGCTCGCGGATGAAGCGGGAGGTCGGACGGATTTTCATGCGGTCGGTACACCCGCGGAGGCTGCGGTTCGGGCCGGATAGCCGCGGCCCGGCAGGTTCACCCGGGAGGATCCCTCCGGCAGTGGGCGGGGCGGATGACCTGCACGGGGACGTAGAGGGCGCTGAGGCTGTCTTCGATTTGCTGCAGCATGCGGCAGTCGAAAGGGCGATGGATGGGGGCGCGACGAAGGTGCCGGCGCAGAGGAGGTTCAGCAGCTTACCCGTCCAGCGCCAGCAGGGCGAGTTCGCGGTGGTGGACGCTGAGTTGCTGGAGGCGGAGAGTGCGGAAGCCGGCGGTGCGCAAAGCGGCGAGCCAGCGGGGCTTGTCGGCGATTTGCGCGAGGTCGGTTAGCTTGAGGGTGATGAGGGCGGAGCGGATGGAGGGGCACATGGTGCGAAAGCGCACGCATTCTTTGATGGCGATGTCGGGGGACTGATTCATGTCGGACATGAACCAGGTGGCACGCCCGGCGAGGTCGCGTTTACTGACAAGGGCGGCGGGTTTGCGGCAGTGGAAAACCCAGGGTGCGTCAGGCACGGCTGGCATGGCAGGCACGGCGGGCACGGCGGCGGTCATGATGGACGGGGCGAGGCGCGCGGGGTCCACGCCGATGACGGAGATGCCGCGCTCGAGCAGGGCGTGGACGACTCCGCCAGGGGCGCAGCCGAGTTCCACGACGACATCGCGGGGCGTTATTCTAATTCGCTTTCAAGATGAGACGAACCATGCTTAGGTGCGAGCATGTCTCG
>CAZFZN010000037.1:0-71941 GCA_964523105.1 uncultured Akkermansia sp. | reverse complement strand
ATTTCCAGGTTTTCCAGGATGACCGGGCGGAGGGTAAGTCCGACAGGCTGCTAGACGGATTTCATGCCCCTGATTGGAAGAAAGGTAATTGATTTATCACTCAGCTGAAAATGAAGACTGGCGAAGACCGTTCACTTCCGAAGCCGAACAAATGGGACATTTTCCTGAGCTCCCCAGCGGCCAAACGTGTTTGAATCGATGAGCACGATCGCTGCATTCATTTGTTACCGGCAAAGTGATGGCCGGGCGACCGCCAAACGTCTTCACGCTCTGCTCCAAGGGCAGAAGGTGCCAGTGCCGGCGGAAGGGTCCGACGGTCTCGAAACCCCAGTCCTCGATATCTACTTTGACCTCGCTGCGCCTGGCGTCGGTGACTGGTCGGAAGTTCACGAGCCTGCCTTGAAACGGTCCCGCGCGCTGATCGTCATTTGCACGCCGGGCGCCAAGCTTCACGAAGGCAAGGACGACTGGGTGCACAAGGAACTCGATTGGTGGCTGGTGAACCGCACCACACCGCCGATCCTCATCGATTCTTTGGGCGAGGGACCGCGTTACATCCCCGATTGCATTGCCAGCAAATGGCCCAATGCCCAGCGCATTGAAATCATCGAGAACGAATGGAAAGCGCTGTCATCCTACGAACTCGCAGCCGAGCAACAACGCGTTTGCCAACAGATTATCGGCGCCATCACCTACAGTCGCGATAACGTCATCTACCAGGAGTTACTCAAAGAACAGGAACGGCGTCATGAACTGGAGGAGGCGCTGGGGGCACAAATGCGCCTATCGCGTCGATTAAAGTGGTCCTTTGGGATCATTTCGACGGTGTTGATCCTGGCACTTTCCGCCGGCCTCGTGGCAGACCATTTTCGCCGGGCCGCGGTGAAGATTTCGGCAGAACGCGAAACAGCACGGGTCGCGGCAACCGAGCAAGCCGCGAGAGCGGAGCATCAGACGAAGCTTGCCGAACAAGTAACGATCCAAGTGTCCACTCTGAAAACGCGGTTGGAACTGCAATTAAAAGATGCAGCGGCCGCGAGTTTTCAACGGGCAGACCGGCTGATCGCCGATGCGATGGCGACCAGCGACATGCGCGCCGGCCAGCGTGGTTTTGCCGAAGGCCTCGCCCACTTGGCGCAAGCACTCGCATATGACCCTGCCGACCGTAATGCGCGCGAACGCTTTTTTTGGGAAGCTGCCATGCGTGGCGCAGATTTTGAGACGCGAGTCACAACGCTCCTTGCTCCCCAAGCGCTTTCTTTCCGACCAGCCTTCAGTCCAGACGGTTCGGAACTCGCGCTTTCCGTAGTCTCCTTGACGCACCGCTGTAGCACTTTGATCTTCGATTCAACGAACGGCCAGTTACTCGAGACACTGCCGCATGAAAGCGTTATGTTGTTGGGCCGGTATAGTCCAGATGGGCGGCGACTTATCTTTGCTCTCGGCAGTGGGCCAGACCCTGCGGCAGAAACAACCCCAGAAACAGATGCAGCCATTCCAAACTTTGCCGAGGTTCGGGACCGAAAAACCGGGAAAATCGTTCTCAGACTTGAGCATGGCCAGCCGGTTTTAGACGCGATGTTTGATCCCAGCGGTAAACTCGTGGCCACCGCTGGCACCGATTCAATTGCAAAGATTTGGGACGCGGACAACGCCCAACTTCGACATGCACTGAGCCATAAGGCTCCCGTCGGATTGCTCTCCTTCTCCGCGGACGGCAGTACCCTCACGACGTCATGCCTGGATGGAGTCGTGACAACTTGGAGTGTCAAAACCGGCACGGCGATTTTCACAATTCGCGAAGGCAATGAACTGAACCGGTTCGCACTCAGCCCAAATGGCCGGGAGTTGCTCATTTTCCCTCACAAGTCCGCGCGAGTCTGGGAGATTCGCACTGGAAAAATGAAACGTGAATACCCCCAACAAGACGGAGTCAACTACGCGGAATTCAGCCCGGACGGAACGCGCCTCCTCACCATTGGCGGAGACAATGTTGCGACCGTTTGGAATCTGGATTCCGGGAAATCAGAGGTTCGGTGGCCCAATCGAAGGGACATCATGGGAGGAGGCGCCTTTAGCCCTGATGGCCTGCGGGTGTTGATCTGCGCGGGCGATTTCGAAACTGATGACGGCGAACTGAGTGTTTGGAGTATCCGAAGTGAAACACCTCTAGCGACTTGCAATCACAACGGTGTGGCGTTTTTTTCTGCTTGGAGTCCCAGTGGCCTTCGCATTTGTGCGCCTTGCATGAACTTTGAAACCATGCAATTCGAGACATTACTCTGGACGCAAGGCTCGACAACTCGGTTCGGCCTTTTTCCCAGTACCGGCGGAAACGGAGAGGGAGGTCTCGACGTGGCGAAAAACGAGCCAAGAAAAGCGTCGGTTGCGATCAGTCCCAATGGGACATACGTGGCGGGTATCAATCAATATACAGGCGCAAGTTTGTGGCGGACTGGCACCGGGGAATTTCTGGCGGACTTGCCCCACAAGCGGAAGATCAATAAAATCGCGTTTACTTCAGACGAGGGCCAACTTGTTTCCATCACTGGTCAGGTGTCCTCCGTAACTCGCTTTGACGAGAACATGCAAATTGTTGAAACGGAGGATACCAGCGATGGCGAATTGGCAGGATGGGAAAGCGCGACAGGCGCGAAACTATTTGGTCACTCCGACCCGCTGCCGATACGGGACTTTCGTTTCAGCGGTGACGGAACCAAGGTCATCACCATCGGCGAGAGTCAAACGATAGCTGACCATCTGCCAAAGGCCGGCGGCTTTCAAGCGCGGGTATGGGACGCCAAATCGGGGAAGCTACTTGCGGCCCTTCCTCACAAACAACCCCTGCTAGCCGCGTCACTGAATAGCGACGGAACGCGCGCGATTACCGCGACTGGTGTCGCTGACGCTTCAATTCTTGCGCAAGAAATCTACGCAGGCGTCATCTGGGATGTGACGGCGCGAGAGGCTCTGCTGGAGCTCTCCCATCAATCCGTGGTCAGTGGTGTATCATTCAGCGCCGATGGGGGGCGTGCGGTCACGGCAAGTGCTGACAAAACCGCCAAGATTTGGGATGCCGTAAATGGCAGGCTTCTCTTAACCCTCTCGCACAGAGGGAATGTTAGTGCAGCAAAGTTCAGCCCCGACGGAAAACGGGTGCTCACTGAGTGCGAGGATCGTGCAATCCGACTCTGGTCGGCCGATACGGAGGAGAACCCCATCTTAGTCCTCGACCACCCTGCAATGATCGCAAGTTCGGAATTCGCCAACGATGGGAGTAAGCTTCTTTCGACCTGCGTGGATGGCACACTCAGACTTTGGGATCTCGACTCAGGCCGCATCCTATTCGTGCGTGAGGGAGGCACCTCAGACGCAATGCTCCAGCCCGATGGTTCGCATGTGGTTGCCGGCACACGGAATGGAGTCGAAGTGTGGAATTTCGCGCAACTCAAGCCCTTGCTTGATGCGGTAGCGGATGAGTCGCTCATTCGCGATTTTCAAAGTATCAGCGCCCTGTGTTCTGGACTCGAGTTCGACCGCCTTGGTCGCCTGGTGTCTCTGCCTCGGGAGGTCTGGCAGCGCGAACGGGATCGAGTGAGTGAGATCGCAGCCGGGCTTGGGCCGCTAGCCCCGCTCGCGTTGTGGTTGGTGACGCCGAAGGAAGATAGACCGCCGTGGCCTGGCGGGAAGACAACGCTGCGGCAGCATGTGGACGCATTGATCGCTTCCGGTGGCGAAGACGCTCTGAACCAAGCTTACGAACTATCGCCAAACCATCCGCTGATTCATCTTGCTCTCGCAGCTCACGAGCCGGACGGGACCCGGGCAGAATTCCTTCGGCGATATAGCTTGGATCGCCTTATTCCGCGGGCGCCCCCCACCGACCGCCCCGCTCTACTGCGTCGAGCTGCAGAGCTTCTCGACCGGCAACAAGGTCAAGAAAAACGCGCCAATACCCTGCGGGCCAAACTCCGATCGCCGTAGCGCTCGAAAGAGACTCGGCTAGCCAACTTATGTCACCACTCTCAAGAATCCTCCGACAACCCGAAGGACCAACGCCATGGGCCGAGTGTAAGTAACGATGATGCGGCATCGCCCAGGCGTGGACAAACTCCCGCCGGGGCTTTGCGCTTGTTACTGTTGCTTCACGACTGGGCCAGCGCGAAGGATGACGATGCCGAAGCCGAGAAGGGCAAGGCCTGCGTGATGAAGATCATCATGACCGGCAGCGCCGACGACGGCACCGAGTGGCAGCCACACATTTGACTCCTTCGCCCCCGGCTCAGTCGGGCTTCGCCCAACGCTGCGCGTTGTCCATCTCGGTCACCCCGCGTGGCTCCCTCGGTTGCAGCAAGGAGGTGGAGAGCTGCAAACGGATGGCGATCAATGTGCGCACCTACCTGAGCGACGTCCTCCCGCGCCTCGCCGCCGCCCACCCCGACCATGTCGCCACCCTCGCCGCAACCCTGACCCCAGCGAAATGGCTCGCCGCCCGCACCCCGGCCGTCGCCGGGTGGGAAGCCGGTGTGATGGGTTGCTGAGGCGGTTACGCAAGGAGGCGCGGCGCAAGCTGGCCAATCGCTTCAAGGACAGTGCGGACCCGTTCCGCATCGTGATCGTGCGCGACATGTGGCTGACCGGCTTCGACGCGCCGTGCCTGCACACCATGTATGCCGATAAGCCGATGCAGGGCCACGGCCTCATGCAGGCCATCGCCCGCGTGAACCGCGTTTTTCGCGACAAGCCCGGCGGGTTGGTGGTGGACTACCTCTGCCTCGCGGATCAACTCAAACACGCCCTCGCCAACTACACCGAGAGCGGCGGTAAGGGCGATCCGACCTACGACACGAAGCAGGCCATCGCCATCATGTTGGAGAAGCACGGCATCGCCTGCGACATGCTGCACGGGTTCAAGTGGGACAAGTGGACCACCGGCACGCCGACCGAACGCCTGCAACTCATCCCTGCCGGACAGGAGCACATTCTCGAACAGGAAGACGGCAAGAAGCGTAGGGGGCAGGTGGTGACGGAACTTTCCCGTGCCTTCGCGCTCTGTGCCGCCAGCGATGAAGCGACGGAGATTCGCGACGACGCTTCCTTCTTCCAGGCTCTGCAAGCTGCGTTGAACAAGCAGAGCAGCACCAACCGGAAGACGCCCGAGCAAATCGACGCCGCCATCCGCCAGCTCGTGAGCAAGGCGATCACCACCGAAGGGCAGGTGATCGACGTCTTCACCGCCGCCGGATTACCGAAGCCGGACATTTGACTCCTTCGCCCCCGGCTCAGTCGGGCTTCGCCTAACGCTTCGCGTTGTCTGTCTCGGTGGTTCCCCACGCTCCCTCGGCTCCATCCTGAGCGATGGCTTTCTCGCCGAAGTGCGCGGCCTGAAGCACAAGAACGTCGCGGCCGAGCTGCTGGACAAGCTGCTCAAGGACGAACCTAGAGAAGTCCGAAGTATGAATTTCGAAGGTCGAAGTGCCTGAACTTCTTCATTCGCACTTCTGCAATCTACCTTTCCACCACCTACCACAACCGCGCCATCAGCACGATGGAGGTGATCGAGGAACTCATCCGCCTGGCTAAGGAACTCGACGCCGCCACCAAGCGCGGCGAAGACCTCGGCTTAACTGACGACGAGATCGCGTTGACTCCTTCGCTCCAGCTCAGTCGGGCTACGCCCATCGCTTCGCGCTGTCTGTCTCGCTCGCCTCCCGCCGGCTCGGCTCTATGACGCCCTCGCCGCGAACGAATCCGCCGTGCGGGCGATGGGTGATGACAAGCTCAAGGTGATCGCCGCCGAACTCATCACCCAGGTGCGCAAGAGCGTGACCATTGACTGGACGCTGCGCGAAGGTGCCCGCGCCAAGATCCGCGTGATGGTGAAGCGCATCCTGAACAAGTACGGCTACCCGCCGAACTTGCAGGAGGAGGCGGTAAAGACGGTGCTGATGCAGGCGGAGCTGCTGTGTGCCGAGTGGACTTGAGGGCGTCCCGCCCAGAATGGATTGGGGATCATTCGCCGGCCGCGCACTTTTGGGGAAACTGCACCGGACGGAAATTCCCGACGCAGTTATCCGTGACTCTGCGCGCCGGCTCGAATTGGAAGCCCGTGACTCAAAGCGGACAGCCTCAGAGCCAGGGAAGAACCTCTGGGCCGGAAATCTCAAGTCGTCGCGGCAGACGAATGGTCATCGACCTACCGGAACCACGCGGAGAGAGTTTCGTGCCTGCGCCGGGCCTCCAGCGAACCGGTGTCCGGAGGATGGGCATCGTGCCGCTCCAGTCGCCTTTGGAGAGCGGCCCGCACTTTCGGATTCTCCGCGGGGAGCCAGTTGCCGCCTGCGAAATGAGAAGGCCATCACCCCCCCGGTTCGCGGAACCGCCGAACGGGCAACGGCGCCTGCTGCATACTTCTGCAAAGCATCCGCGTCCGCTGTCCAGAACATTCCCTCCGGCGACTCCGGATCCAATTCCGCCACCCAGCCTGTGAGTTGCTCCCGGGCCTCAGCGCAGCCGTGAGAAATGAAGGCGCGCAAGGTTTCCACGGCCCCGGAGCCATCTGTGCGCAACGGGATTGACTGCTCCGGCGGGATTATCGCCCGCGCCATGCCGCAGGGCAGATTCCACCATTCCGTCGCCGGCCATTGCCAGCGCCACACACAGCGCATCAGGGAGGCAAAGGTATAGCGGAAGGCTGAGGGCAGCGGCCCGATGCCGCCGACGGAATCCGCCGGCGCGGCGCGCGTGAGGGCGGCACGCAAAGTACGCTCTTCCACCTGCAACGTCACCCACCAGGGCGGAGGTTGCCACACTCCGGCGCGATTGAATGGCGGGGCATGTTCGAGGAGCAGGCGGGCTTCCAGAGCGATGGCATCGGCCACAGAGCCGCATGGCTCCCAGGCCGCGCGCCAAGTCCGGGCGACCATGCGCACGATGCGCCGCGAGTGGCTGGCGGAATTCACAAAACGGTAGCTTCCCACCCTCGCCCGCAGATTGCCCGACTGCCCGATGTAAAGCAGCCGGTCATCCTCGCCATAGAATCGATAGACACCCGGCCCCGTCGGCAACGACGCGAAGAAGGCAGCCCCGAGACGTGCCGCGAGGGGGCCGCTCGTGGCGAGGAGAGCAGGCTGGCGCTTGGATTTCGAGGGCATCGAGTCACTCATGGCTCAGGATGCCGCGCAGTTATCACCAAAACGCGCCAGTTGCACAGAGCATCCGGATCAAAACAGGCGGACATTCTGGATCGGCATCGCGGGTGCGCAGCCGGGAATCGAATCAAGGACCCGGGGCTTCAGGCCACCGCATTGGGGGTTGCCGACAGCTCCTCCCGCGAATCGATTCTGCTTACCCTGGGTTGCCCAACAGGTCCGTCCAAAAAAAGCCCCTGCCCAGCAATGATTCGGGACAGGGCGTGAAATGCGATGGGCTTCGTGGAAGGCCATGCAGAGAGTCCGGCTCTTGCCCGGATTCTCGGCCGGGATGTGGGGACTGCACCTAAGGGGCCATCTCACAAGTAGTTGGCGCCCGGGCTAACAGACAATGGGCCATTCCCCGAGAAAAGTGGCTTAGAGCGGGCGGCCCGCGCGCGCCTGCGCGGCCACGCGCGCGCGCGTAAATGCGAAAACTCGGAACAGTGATGAAGCGCGGGGCACCGCTGTGCAGGCTACAGCATCATCCCACCCTTTCTAACATTATCAGACAAGGTCCGGACTACCACCTGCCTAAAGCCCGGATCAGCGCAGTCGAAAGACCCGACTACTGGCGCCCCTGGCTGATTAATTGAGAGGACCGCATGCCCTCGTGGGAGTTGAATTCTGAAGCTACGCCGCCAGTGCCCGGCGCAGACTGGAGGCGCTGATGCCCTTTAGCTTGGCAAACGCTCGCAAGCTCGTGCCTGCGGCTATCGCCTTGCGGCATTCCTCCACCGGGAGATCGAGCCGCGATCCCTGCGGGCGCCCCAGTTTCGTTCCACGTGCCCTGGCACTGGCCAGACCGGCGCGAGTGCGTTCGCGAATCAGTGACCGCTCAAACTCCGCTACCGCCATGAGCACGTGCATCTGCAGCCGGCCAGCCGGATTGTCGGCCAGGGTATCAATGCCCTGCGAAGGACACACCAGCGCCGTGCCGTGCACATCGAATTCCCCGATCATCTGCGCCAGATGCACCAGGGAGCGCCCAAGCCGATCGAGTTTGAAGCACACCACGACCTTCACCCGTCCCCGCCGCACATCCTTCATCAGCCGGTCGAGCGACTGCCGGGAAACGGCGGCACCGCTGGTCTTGTCGAGATACTCCTCCGGCTCCAGCCTCATGCGGGCGCACCAGTCACGACAGCTCTGGAGTTGCGAGTCGAGGTTCTGATCTTCCGTGCTCACGCGGGCGTAGATGGCGGCTTTCATGCGCTCACCTGTAGCACAAGTATCCCGGATTGCACCAGAAAACGGTCATTTTTTGGAGCACGCTGAGCATATCCTCCTGAACCGGGAATTCCCGCCCAAATCCGGACCCCGTTTTTTGGCGCAGTTTTGACGCCGCCCTAGCATAATCCGGCACTGGAATCAGTTCAATGGAGCCCGGCATCAGTGCGCCGGCCCCTACGGGGCTTCCTTGGGGTGCACTGGCCCGTCCGGCGCTGGAGCGTTCGCGAGTCGATGAGCCCTCAGACTCCGCCAATGCCATGAGCAGGTGCATCTGCAGCAGGCGCCGCCTGACTGGCGGGCGGCGCATCCATGCCCCGCGACGGACACTCCGGACCTCCGTCTGCGCCCATTCTTCACTCAATGAGAACTCCCGGCGGGCGGGGCCAGGGCACTGTCAAAACCGACTAAACTCCCCCCCAGGCTCCATGCGGCAGTTCTGTCGGTCCTCGGTATTGAGCGTCCAACACCGCCGCCGAATCACCTTCGTGAATAGTTCGTTTGGCGGTTTCTCGTGGGCGTGTGCGCGCGCGCGGCGCCGCGCCCTATCCAGTGCGAAAGGGAAACTCAGGCTTTCTCCAGGAAATCCAAGCACTGCGTGCGGGGCACGCGCTGGGTAGGAGCACCGGGAAAGCTCGACGGCACAAGCAGTATGCCTCCGCAGGAAAACGAAGTCTCACAGTTGGCTCAGCGGGGCGCAGATTGGCACCCGGCCGATACCGCGGCGCGCCTATCGGCTGCGGACCTCCTCCCCGTCCCGGTGGCAAGCTGCGAGAGCGCCATCCTGGAGTCTGAGCGAGGTTGCTCCGGCACCGGCAAGACGGGCGCCGTGTCCCCGGTAAGGTGAATCGGCGGAAGTTCTTCCCACGCGGGTCGTTCTTCCGCCATCGGCGGCGGATGGTCGCTGCTGAGCCGGCAGATCCGCGAACAGGAGGAATTCAGCGGCGCGGAACTCGTGCGCCGGCGCGGCCGCGGTCTGGGGCTCACGGAAAGCCCGCATCTCACCCAGCCCTCGGCGGAACGTGGTTCCGATCTCATTCATATCAGGCTTCTCAGGCACATGATCGTCCGCCAGACGGCAAGACGGCTCAATGCGACTCCCGGCACGGACTCACTTCGCTCCGCAACCGGCCCTTCCGGTGGCAGCACCCGTTTTGGGCCTTGTCGAAACATTAATGCCCGGCAGCGGTCCGGGAGGTGTCCGCATCGCAAATTGGCGGTCAGTTGTGTCTGGATAACGACGGTTTAAGCAAGCAAAGGGGGTGACTTGCCGAGTCATCCCTACCACGCTTAACGGAATCCTTGACGAACCTAATTCCTCCTCATATAGAATGAGAAGATGAGAGCCGCCGCCCCTTTCTTGGCCTTCTTAGCACTAAGCTACCACGCGCGAGCCGCTGTCGTTTGCATCTTCTCTGAATCCCCGCAGGCGGTCACATTTAGCTACGCAGGCAACATCAATACCGTCGGACTTTCCCCTCAGGGTGGGTTGGTCGCTGATGACCGGTTCATCGACATTTTAGGAAGCGGTGCCCAGCCTCTCCAGAGAGTTTTTGAGTTTCAGAACTTCCAACCTGGTTCCTCACCTCCGCCCCCTCCCTACACTGGCGTCTCCAGCAGGTACAGCACAGAGGACACCGCTTTCGATCTGGACCTTACCCTCAATGCCCGGCGCTATTACTCGACCTCTGCCACTGGTGACACGTTCGGTTTCTATGTTTTCGAACAGACAGGCCGGTACAGGGCATACCTCAGTCTTCCATTCCTATATGTCTCCGGAGCTCCTATCGCCGGCAGCATGACCTTCGGCGGTGAAAGCTTCGCTTCCATGGGACTTACCCCTGGCGAGTCACTCAATCTTTTTCTTCCCGGTAACGAATCAGTCTCCGTCATGGTAGTGCCGGAGCCGGTGCTGCTGCCGGCATTTGTCGCCGCCGGCTCTATGGTACTACGCCGCCGCCGCGCCAAATCCACCGTGCAGCTCCGCTGAATCACCGCGCAGTCCCTCCCATGAAGGGCACTTGTGATTCGCGTCATCCGGAGTAAAAGGTACAACCACGTGCGAGTTTTCCCTCAGATGTCCAAAATAATTCGGTCCGGTTACTCGGCGGTCTCTGCGGTTCTGGTCTTTTGGACATTAACCTTGCCAGTGCGGGCCGAGGCGCCGCAGTTGATCAATTATCAGGGGCGAGTCGGAGTCGACGGAGTGAACTTTGAAGGGACGGGAGGGTTCAAATTTGCGCTCGTGAATGGGACGGGCACCACGACGTACTGGAGCAATGACGGAACGAGCACTTCGGGCAGCGAGCCCGGAGCCGCCGTGTCATTGCCCGTGAGCAAAGGTCTCTATGCGGTGCTGCTGGGCGATGCTTCGCTCCCAAACATGACCGCAGTTCCAGCGGCGGTTTTCAATAACAACGGTGTGTATTTGCGGGTGTGGTTCAATGACGGAACGCATGGTTCACAGCTCCTCACACCCGACCAGCGCATCGCGGCGGTGGCCTATGCGCTAACAGCGGAAGGCGTTTCGGACGGCGCAATTGTTAGATCAAAGCTTGCCGCAGGGTCGGTAGGATCAGCACAACTGGCGGATGGAGGGGTGGGGAATGCGAATCTTGCCACAGGAGCGGCGGTGGCGAACCTGGCGACCGGATCACTCACGGGAGAAAGACTTGCGCCCGGCGCAGTGGACGCGGCGCTCAGGGCTCAAGCTCAGGGAGTGTTACCTTCCGGCGGGGTGGTATTGTCGTCCACTGAAAGCACCGCTTTGCTCAATGCTGGATACGTTAGGATCGGTATGACAAGATCGGAGGAGAAGTGGCGACTGCGGGCAAAGGGCGCCCCTCCGTCGCCGCGCTCCGCTCATACCGCCGTTTGGACCGGGAGCGAGATGATCGTGTGGGGCGGGGTTGGCAATGGCGGGGGCCAGTTTGCTGACGGGGGGCGCTATAATCCGGCAACCGATGTATGGACAAGCATCAGTACAGAAGGCGCTCCGGCACGGCGGTCAAACCATTCAGCAGTCTGGACCGGCAGCGAGATGATTGTCTGGGGGGGTGGCAATGACGCCCATCTCAATGATGGCGGGCGATATAATCCGGGCGGTGACCACTGGACTTCCATGGACACCACCGGTGCGCCCGAGGCCCGAAGCGTGCATACCGCGATATGGACCGGCAGTGAGATGATCGTCTGGGGAGGCAACGGTGGTGGCATGCGCAACAGCGGGGGACGCTACAATCCGGCGGTGGACACCTGGTCACCTACGTCTCTTACGGGCGCACCGGCCGCGCGCTGGTCTCACACGGCTGTTTGGACGGGCAGCCAGATGCTCATTTGGGGCGGGTCCTCCAATGGCAACCTCGTTAATACCGGGGGACGTTATGATCCTGCAACAAACAGTTGGGGTTCCATAACGATCACTGCTGCCCCTGAACCGCGGGCGAGCCACACCGCTGTCTGGACCGGAAGCGCTATGATTATTTGGGGCGGATTTCCCAACTACAACGACGGCGGGCGCTACGATCCGTTGTCCGACAGTTGGCTGCCCATGAACGGCGTCGGAGCACCGTCGCAACGTAACGGTCACCTTGCTGTTTGGACCGGAAACGAGATGATCATTTGGGGAGGGAAGTATCCGATCCTGTTACAAGACGGGGGGAGATACCGCCCGTCGAGCGATAGCTGGGGACCGTTGGCCAGTGCGGGCGCACCTGAAGGGCGCGAGGGTTGCACCGCAGTTTGGACGGGCGATGGGATGTTCGTCTGGGGCGGAAATCAGGTCAGTAGCGGCCGCTACTTCAACACCGGTGGATACTACGCCCCCGTCTCCAACAGCTGGCTTGCGGTAAATTCGTCTGGCGCACCATCTTCTCGCATCAATCACACGGCACTTTGGACGGGCAGCGAGATGCTCGTGTGGGGCGGGATCAGCCACTCCACGCACTTCAGGGACGGAGCGCGTTTCAATCCCGCAACAGACACTTGGACGGCCATGAGATATGGCGGATCAGAAGATCCCGGGGCGCGCACCGGTCACTCGGCTGTCTGGACCGGCACCGAAATGATCATCTGGGGAGGCGGTTGGGAAAACACTCATTTCAATACGGGAAAACGCTACAATCCGGTATCCAACAGTTGGTTCCCCGTGAATGCGACCGGCGCGCCGCTGGGACGATCCAATCACTCGGCGGTGTGGACGGGTAGTGAGATGATTATCTGGGGCGGTGGCACCGGCAGCACCCGCTTCAATGGCGGCGCGCGCTATAATGTTGCAGATCAATCCTGGACGGCGATCAACACCACCGGAGCCCCGGCAAGGCGCGAAAAGCACACCGCAGTGTGGACCGGCAGTGAGATGATAGTGTGGGGCGGAGTGGATCAGGCAAATTCCTTCAACGAGGGAGGACGGTACGATCCGTCCGCCAACACCTGGCAGCCATTACCCCTAACACATGGATTGGCGGCGCGCCGTGGACACACGGCGCTGTGGACCGGTTCGGAAATGATCGTCTGGGGCGGCACAGGGGCGGGGGTCTTTTTTAATGATGGCGCTCGCTTCAGTCCTTCCTCCGGTCAGTGGAATGCGGTGAATCCTGGCGGAGCCCCCGCACCGCGCACCGGCCACACGGCGGTGTGGACTGGCCATGAAATGATTGTGTGGGGCGGATTGAGCGGCAGCAGCTTCAACGACGGCGGACGCTACAGCGCCACGGCGGACAGTTGGATTCCGCTCGGAAATGCCGGCGCTCCATCGCCGCGCGCCGGACATTCCGCCGTCTGGACGGGCACCGATATGGTTGTCTGGGGGGGCGCGAATGGTCCGGTGTTTTTCAGCGATACTTTCAGTCTGGAACCTTCGCGCCTCACGCATCTATACCTGAGACCGTGACGAGAATATTCCTCCATCTTCCTCGCCTATGAAGTCACGCCCTTTCCCCACGGCATTTGCTCTCTTTTTAGTCTGGGTTGCTCTCGCGGGATCTCTCCGCGCTCAGGTTCCGCAATTGATTAACTATCAGGGACGGGTGGCTGCCAACGGCGTGAATTTCGACGGGACTGGCCAGTTCAAGTTCGCACTGGTCAACGGTGCTGGTTCCGTCACCTATTGGAGCAACAACGGAACCAGTACCGCGGGAAGCCAGCCCACGGCCGCGGTCTCACTCCCAGTACGGAAGGGACTATACTCTGTGCTCCTTGGAGACACAGCCTTACCTAACATGACGGCGGTGCCGGCATCAGTCTTTTCCAATGCGGATGTGAGGGTAAGGCTGTGGTTCAACGACGGGACCAACGGGTTTCAGCTTCTTACACCGGATCAGCGGATTGGCGCCGCAGGTTATGCCGTCATGGCTGCCAGTGTGCCCGACGGTTCCATTACCAGTGCCAAAATCGCCGCAGGCGCCGTGGGTTCCACTCAATTGGCGACGGGTGCTGTGGGCGCCGCGCAGCTGGCGACGGGAGCGGCGCTGGCAAATATTACTCCGGGTTCGATTACCGCTGACAGGCTAGCCGCCGGAGCGGCGGCGGCGAACCTCAAGGCGGGAAACGTCAGCGGAGTGGCGGCGGGCGGAATCGTGATGTCGGCCACCGAGAATGCGGCGCTGGTCACCGCAGGTTATGTTCGCATTGGCACGACCCTGACTGGAGACGCCTGGCAGCAGCGCAGCAATGGCCCGCCGCCCGCAGAACGGCAGGGACATTGCTCAGTATGGACGGGGAATGAAATGATTGTATGGGGCGGAACGGACGGCACCGCTGTGCTCAGTTCTGGTGCCCGGTACAATCCCGCGGCGAATTCCTGGACTCCTCTTCCTGCGAGCAGCGCCCCCGTCTCCCGAACCTCTGCCGCCGCCGTGTGGTCGGGCACTGAAATGATCGTTTGGGGCGGAGAAAGCAGCACCGGCACGTTGAGCACTGGAGGACGTTACAATCCCGCAACGGACAGTTGGCGGGACATCACCCTGACCGGTGCACCCGCCGCCCGCAGTGAGCACACTGCGGTGTGGACCGGCACTGAAATGATTATCTGGGGCGGCAGAACCGCCGTCGGCGTCGATCCGCCATTAAATACCGGCGCGCGATACAGTCCGGCGACGAACACCTGGACTGCCATCTCCACTACCAATGCGGCAGCCGTCCGCTCTCAGCATTCCGCAGTGTGGACCGGAACCGAGATGATGGTATGGGGTGGATTCGGCACCGGCGCTGTCCATCTGAATACAGGCGGACGTTTCAATGCCGTGAGCAACAGTTGGACGGCCATGAACACCACCGGCGCTCCGGCGGCGCGGCGGGGACAAACGGCAGTGTGGACCGGCAGTGAAATGATCCTGTGGGGAGGCGAGGACAACGTGAGTTCCCTCAGCAGTGGTGGACGCTACAACCCTGCGTCGAACGCGTGGATGGCGGTAGGAACAACTGGTGCGCCCACGGGACGGGTGGCCCATACGGCGGTATGGACCGGCACGGAGATGATCGTGTGGGGTGGAGCGTCCAGCGTGCCGGCTTATTTCAATGATGGTGGCCGGTACTCTCCCGCAACGAATACATGGACCGCCGTCGCGACAGTCGATGCTCCCGGCGCGCGCCGGTCTCACAACGCAGTGTGGACGGGTGCCGAGATGGTGGTCTGGGGAGGCGAAGGAATTTTGGGGAAACTAAAGGAAGGCGGTCGCTTCACGCCGGCAACTAACCGGTGGGTGCCGGTCTCGTCGGCCGGTGCCCCTTCGGCGCGTCACGGACACTCCGCAGTGTGGACCGGCAACGAAATGATCATATGGGGCGGGAACAATGGAATCGCTGATTTGAACAGTGGCGGCATTTACCAGCCCGTTCTCAATCATTGGACAGCACTGAGTGCGGCGAATGCTCCCGCTGCTCGCAGGGATCACACTGCCGTGTGGACCGGGACCGAAATGGTGGTTTGGGGCGGTAGCGGCGGCAGCGTCCTGAATGACGGAGGTCGTTACAATCCTGCGAACAGCTCCTGGACTACGGTGACGGCAACAGGGACTCCGTCGGCGCGCACCAACCACACAGCGGTTTGGACGGGCAGCGAGATGATCGTATGGGGCGGAGACACCGTCGCCGGCCGCCTGAACGACGGCGGGCGTTATAATGTCGCCGGCAATACGTGGACGCCGGTGGCTGCTGCCGGAGCACCCTCCGCCCGCACCAATCATACCGCTGTGTGGACCGGGTCAGACATGATTGTCTGGGGTGGGATCGATAACAACACGCGGTTCAACACCGGCGCGCGCTTCAAGCCGTCGGAAGACCGCTGGTCAGCGGTCTCTACAGCGGGTGCGCCTGTGCCCCGGGACCGACACACGGCAGTGTGGTCGGGAAACACGATGATCATTTGGGGGGGTGCTGATGATGCCAGCTTATTCAACGATGGCGGCCGCTACAATCCGCTGACCGGTCTGTGGTCGGAAGTATCCACTGCCGGGGCTCCCCCGGAACGCCAAGGTCACACCGCCGTATGGACCGGAACCGAGATGCTCGTTTGGGGAGGGTTTGACAGCGGCGGAGGCTATAAGGGAGGTCGTTACCATCCGCTGGCGAATACATGGACAGACATTAGCCTGACAGGCGCTCCCTATGGGCGACTGGAACATAGCGCCGTATGGACAGGCTCTGAAATGATTATTTGGGGGGGCACCGGCGAAGAAGGCGAATTTGGTGATACTTTCGCTTACTCTCCGGGACGAATGATGCACCTTTACCTTCGACCCTGAGAATTAATGACCCGCTCCGCTTTTCTCTTTGCCGTACTCCTTCCCGCCCCTGTCCATTGGGTGCGCGCAGACGATTTTGCAGCACGCTGCGCAGACCGCGCAGCCATTGAGCGTGTCTATCATTCGCGCCGGCAGGGAACGAAGCAAACATTCGAAGAGGCCATTCCACGGGCTCTGTTGGAGCAGATGACCCGTCAGGATGCGCACAAGGAAGCCGTCCTGCGGAAAGTTTACGGCGTAGAGATTACGCCTGCGATGGTCGCCGCCGAAGTGGAGCGCATCAATAGCACGACGCGTGCGCCGGACGTGCTGGCGGAAATCAAACACGCCCTCGGCGGTGATCCCGCGCGCTTCGCCTCCGGCATCGCCAGGCCTATTGTCGTGGAACGCGAATTGCGCCGGCGTTTTGTAAGTGATGACCAGCTGCATGCCGGGCAGCGCCAAGCTGCGGAGCAGGCGCGCAGAAGCCTGCTCGCGCACAAATCCGTCGAGGGCATGCAGGACATCACATGGAGTCTGACCCCACGCCCCGTCGCGGCCAATTCCGGCCCACCTGTTCCACCAACTCCCACCCGGGCCAAATCAAACAGCGCTTCTTACAACAACGAGGCCACTGCACAGGTTTCACAGGCGCTCACTCCCTCTGCCAGCGCAGAGCCTGCGAAGGAAAAATTGTTCTATGAAGATCTTGACCCGGAACTCCAAAAAGTGCTGCAGGTGCAACTGCAGAAAGCCGGCGACGTCAGCGGCGTTATCGAAACACCCGGATGCTTTTCGGTATATATTGCCAGAAAAAGGGACGCAGACGTCCTTGAGGCCGCAGCGGTTTGCTTTCCAAAAATATGCTATGAAGAATGGCTGGCTGCTCAAAAGAATCCAACCCCATGACCCGCCATTTTCGTATTTTTCTTCTCGTTCCCGGCGCCGCCACGCTCGCTCACGCAGGGCCGCGCGCCAGTGAACGCTACAGCATTGCGACAGACTCCGTCGATGCCGGCGGAGGCCGCTCCACCAGCGCCAGCTACTCCAACACCGCCAGCGCCGGCGGGATCACCGGTGCTGCCACAGTTGCCAGCCCTTCGAGAACCCTGGGGGTCGGGTACATCGCTCAACTCTACGAGGTTACCGGATTGACGCTGACCGCGGGCTCGCTCACCCTCAACGAAACCGCCTCCAGCCAGCTCAGCGCTGCACTCGCACTCGACGACAGCACCTTCCTTGCCGTGCCAGCCGCCAGCGTAACCTGGAGCGTATTAAGCGGCCCGCTGACTGGCATCGGAACCGGCGGCATCGTCACCGCCGACACCGTATTTCAGAATACGTCCGCCGCCGTGCAGGGCGTCCATGTTGGCTTCACCAGCACACTGAATCTCACGGTACTGGACACCCTTGCTGACAACTTCCAATTCTATGCCGGCGACGGCCTGCCAGACGACTGGCAAGTACAATATTTCGGAATCGGCAGCCCCTCGGCCGCCCCGTCGCTCGATCCCGATGGCGACGGATTCGACAATCTTTTTGAGTACAACGCGCGCCTCATCCCCACCGATCCTCTTTCCTTCCTTGCCATCAGCATCTCCCCCGTTGCCGGCGGCCATGCCGTGAGCTTTTCGCCGCGACAGCCGGGCTGCCTCTATACGCTGCTCGGCAGCAGCGACATCTCCCTCTGGGAACCCGTCGCCGGAACCGTCACGGACTCCGGTAATACCCGAACGATCGTCGATCCCGGCGGCGCTGGCGCGCGGCGATATTATCGTCTTAACGTCCAGCGACAGTGATGGCGCCAGCAGCGCTCAGCACCGCGCCCGTCCGCTGCTGGATCGTTCGCATCCCCCACCTAGCCAGGTTTGATGATGGTTGTTTCAAAGTGCCCTTTTTGATTACCGCCGGTCCAGGTGGGGCGCTAATGACCGATAACAAATTCAGGGCTCTTCGCGGGTTAGTGTGTTTCCGGTTTGAGGTCCAGTTTGCCGAGGAAGAAGAGGATGCGGGTGCGGAAGTGGGCGAAGTTGCGGAAGCCGCGGGCCGTCGCTTTGAGCTTTTGAATGGAACTGTTGAGTCCTTCCGACATGGCGTTGGTGATGCGGTGGGTGAAGTAATTGAGCAGGCCGTCGAGATGAGCTTTGAGCGTGCGCGCCACTGCTTTGATGGCGGGAAGCTGCGAACGGATCGCGGCCCCATACCATTTTTTGAAGAAGGCGGCGCCCTCCTCGCGGCTCTCCTTGTCCCAGAAGTGGCCGAAGTTGATCCGGTAGCCGTAGGCACGGCCGGTGCGCAGATCGGCTTCCAGCAGCAGGCAGAGCCGGTCGAGCCGTTCCGGGGCCAGGTGGGCCGGGTCGTAAAGCCAGTCGTAGCGCGTGCCTTTGAGGATGTCGTCGCCGGCGGCGCTCAGTGCTTTGTGTTCCGCACGCCGCACGCGGTCCACCGCCTCGCCGAGCAACTGCGAGACGTGATAGCGGTCATAGACGCGCAGGGCCTGCGGCACTTCCCGCTGCAGCGCCTTTTCATAAGCGGCACTCATGTCCAGAGCGGCGGCTTCGACTTTGTGAGCCTGCTCCGGCGGCAGGCAGCGCAGCGCCTGACAAGCAGCTTCCGTGGTCCGTTCCCGGACCACTTCCAGGACGCGCCCGCCCTCCAGATCGTTGCAGACCGTGGCGCTGTCCTGTCCGCGCCCGAAGCTCTTGTCATCAATGCCAAGGAACCGGACGTTTTCCAGGGTGCGCCGCTCCAGCCCGCGGTCCACGGCCCGCTCCATGATGGCGTGCCCGCTCTCCCAGTGCAGCCGCAGCAGGCTGCAGGCCGCCTGCACACTCTCGCTGGCCTGGAGCACGCGCAGCGCCCATGCTTCAAAGAGCAGCCTCCAGCGGCTCCGCGGTTCCGCCCACGGCACGCTGACCATTTCCGTAGTCCAGCCGCAGGGCTCGCCCCGGGCATCAAACTTGCGCCGGCGCACCCGCGGCACCCGCGCCCGGATGACCGTCTCAAACTGCATGGTGTCCAGATGCCGCCATTGCCGCTCTTCCCAGCCATGCACCGCCCATTGTTCCTCCGGCGTTCCCCACACCGTGCCAGCCTCCACCTCCACTTCCACAACGACCTTCTGGGCTGTCATGTCGAGGTTCACACTTTTGACACTCCAGGGAGCCTGGAGTCCGAGCATTTGTTCGAAGAATCTGACTTCCTGCATAGCGCCAACCGCTCGCCCCCGCCTGCTCTGCCCACAATAGCACCTCTGCATTCAGCAACACGCCATTCCGTGAAGAGCCAAATTCAGCTGAAGTGCAGGAGCCGTCGGCTCTTGGTTGTCCGGCAACGGCACCGCATGGTCCATCGCCATCATCCTCCGGGACAAGGCCGGCCACCTCAGCTTACAGAACCAGGTTCTGATCCGCAGATTCGCTGACAACAAACCCCACGTTCACATTCGTGATCTCTCCCGCAGCTAGCGCGACCTCCAGAATGTCGGAGCACCCCCACCCGCTCCGCTCACGGCGACGTCACGCGCACGCGCAGGTACTGCCGCTGTGCGATGGCCGGGGCGTAGAACTGATAGGCTGGCGGCGTGCTGATATTCACCGCCGATGTCCAGCTTCCCGGAGCCAGGCTGGAGCTGTATTCGGCGATGTAACTAATCCCGTCCACACCCGCCGGGCGGGTAAAGCTCAGGCTGTAGTCATCATCCTCCAGTTCCCATTCCGGCAGCGCGGCGGCATCCGGCGCGTTCGGGTTCAGCCCAAAGGCGAACTCTACCAGGTTCTCCAGCCCGTCCTTGTCGGGGTCGGCATTGTTGGCAGCTGCGCCAGTGGCAATCGGGGTGCCAAAATGGGCGTGCCTCCACAGTTGAAGCGGACTCGCCGTGTAATGCGCTGCAGACTCTACCATACCTTGAGATGAAGCGAAATAGCCTCCCGCCGAACGCGCGCGCGCGCGCACATGGCCTGCCATGGGAAGCGTCAGATCAGTTAGCTCCCATCCTCCACTAATGCGCACGCCGCTGCCCAGTGGCGACCAGATATTTCCGCCATCCGTAGAGACTTCAAAGTCGATCAGCCCGATCTCCGGCGCAGCTCCGCCGCGCATCCATCGCACGCGGTTAGGCAATGTCATTGCCAAACTTTCGGTCACTGCATCATTGGTAAGCCGGGCCAATTGCTTCCGCGCCTGCCCGCCCACGCTCTCGAATGTGCCGGATATGAGAATTCTGCCGTCCGGCTGCAGCACCGGATGCCCCTCCGCTCTCAACCCGGTATTTGACGGCGGCATCAGCGCGGGATTGAACGTGGCATCCACTGTGCCGCTATTGGGGCTAACTCGCGCGATACCGTTGCGCGTCGAACTGCCTACTCGGGTGAATTCGCCGCCGATAAGCACCTTTCCGTCCGCCTGCAGCGCGAGACTGTACACATAATTGCCGACGTTAGGGTTGAATCCTGTGTCCAGCGTGCCATTCGCATTAACTCGTGCGACGCGATTGCGCAGCACTCCGCCCACGCTCTGGAAATTTCCACCCATCAATATTTTCCCGTCCGGCTGCAGCAGCACGGTGTAAATGGTAGGTCCGTTCACCACGGCATCGAAGTCCGCATCCAGCGTGCCGTTAGCAAGAAACCGGACGATACTCTTTCTGGGAGCCCCGAGGTAAGTGTCAAAAGCGCCTCCCGCGACAATCTTTCCGTCCGGCTGCGCAGCCAGACTGAAAACGCCCCCTACTGGATTCGCATTAAAACTTTCGTCGACTATCCCGTCGGTATGGAGCCGTACAAGGCTATGACGCACCACGGCGCCCGTCGTGGCGAAGGTGCCTCCTATCACGATTTTTCCATCCGCTTGCAGGACTGCGCAGTGTATACTACCACCGGAAGATAATGGCACCGGATTAAATCCAGGGTCCACGGTGCCATCTGCGTGGAGTCTTGTCACCAGGGGCCGTGCAAGCCCGCCCACTGCGCTGAAGGAACCGCACACGATAATCTTTCCATCCGCCTGCAGGGTGAGTCCTGTCACCCAGTCGTCCGCGTTCGGATTGAAGCTAGTGTCCAGCGTGCCGTTGGCATTGAGCCGGGCGATGTGATTCCGCGGACTCCCCCCCACTGCACTAAAGCGTCCTCCGATAAGGATTTTTCCGTCAGTTTGCACGACTGAGCAAAACACGGTGTCGTTGATATCTGGATTAAACGTCGCGTCCACATCGCCGGGGGCAGCAACACTGCGCACCGTGACACTGACTAAGAGCAATCCGGCAACAAGAATTGAAGGTAGTGAAGACATCATTCGTTGCGAGAATAACGTGGGCGGCGCCTTAGAGCAATCAGTGACTTCACCACGCTGTAACTTTGGCGGCAGCGTAGACGACTCCACGTTCTGTTTTGACGGTCTCACGTGCGGTTCCACGGTGGTGTTCCTGCGGTCACGTCATCCTGGAAGTATCCTACAGCAACGCCGACCGCTTCCTTACCCGGTCATTAGGTTACCTCCGGTTCTCGGCTAATGAGATCGTTGAAAAAAACGCGGTAACAATTTTACTTCCCATCAGCACTCCGGCCGTGATATGCGGCACGGGCTTTGTCCGCCCCTGCCATGAAATTTGATGCGCCGCTCATCTGCCTCGTGTTGTTGCACCCGTCACTCTCGTATGGCGGACCCAGCGCTCAAGACAGCAATGCCGTTGATACCCTCATTGCCGGCGGCAAAACTCCCGTCCCCGCGCCCCGCGGCGGCGGGCGGCGCGTCAATGCGGGGTTTCTGCATCGCTCCTCCGGCGATTTCGACTGGAGTGCGGGTACCATGAGCACGCCCTCGCTGGTGACGATCGACCTGGGAGAAAACTATCCCGGCATCGAGGATATCGGGCCGGCCAATGCTTATCTCGACGGCTTTGTCAGGCTCGACAGCGGCACCGCCGAAACAGGTGACACCTGTAACTGGGGCTATCAAAATGCCTCCCAGTTCAACGGCTCCCTGCTCAGCTTCCACGGCGGCGATGGACGACGCTCTGAATTCAATGCCGGCAGCGGCACCGAAGCCGGTGTCCTGGGCGGAGAACTCGGCGGCAATGCGCCCTTCATCGACATCGCCTACATGAATCCCTGGCGCGATGCATGGAGCTTCGGCTGGCAGGGCGGGCTGAGCTTCTTCATTACCGACGCCGGGGGTATGCTCTCGACCTTCGCGGCCGACGGAGGCCGCACGGATTACGGCATCAGCTACACGGACGTTTTTGAGCTTGGCACTGTCATCGCTCCGCAGGCCCCGTATGCCGGGAGCATTCAGGGTCCGGGTCCGCTGCTGCCGAACATTCCCGTGAGCCGCACGCCAATGGAGGCCGTCATCGGCGGGGAAACTGTCAGCCAGAGGAGCGCTATGAACCGTGCGGTTTACACAGTGCGGCGTATCAAGTCCTGTCGGGCGGACGAGGGAACTCTGCACTCCATGTCGACAACGACCAGCGCACTATGAAACCGCAATTCAACGGCCTTATCGTCCTTTTGCTCCTGTCTATTTCATGCATCCCGTCCATGGCAGTTGCGCCGGTGATTAACAATCTCCACTTGGACACATCGAACTACACTGAGGCAGGCCCCGCGGTCTTTCTGGACACGGGAACGGCGGCGACGGTAACCGATGCGGATTCCACTACCCTGTCGAACGGCAATCTCACAGTCTCCATCATCGGCAATCCATTCCCCGAAGAAGACGTGATCTCATTTGACACCTCGGGAATGGTAGGGGTTTTTCCATCCAGCATGATTGTCGGAAGCAGTGTCACCGTAGACGGCATCATTGTGGGAACGATCACAGGCGATGGGCGCGGCGGAAACGACCTGGTTGTCAGGTTCTCCACTCCCGCGCCGGACCGAATGCGCTTTCTGCTGGGAGCGCTCACATACCGAAACGCCAACACGTCCCACCCCAATATAAACACCCGGACGATCCGGATTACTGTGTCCGACAACAGCTCGGTGAGCACTCCGGTGGATGTGTTCGTAAAAATCACGGCGTCTGGTGATGAGGCCATGACCACCTTTGCGGATGCAGGAGGCGCCGCGATCCCGGATGGTCCGGAAGGGGGCGTCGTTCACCGGACCGTCAGCGTCCAGGGTGTGGCTGGTCCGCTCACCGACTTGAAAGTGACGATCGCGGGCCTCACCCACCCCGCGCCCCATCAACTGGACTTTCTGCTGGTGGGTCCTGACGGAATTCACAATCTCGCTTTCTGGTCTGACGCGGGCGGGGGCGTGCCCGGAATAACGACTCCCGTCACTGTTTCTGTGGCCGATTTCGGGGCACAGCCGTTGCCATCAGGCGCGTCGCCTGGCCATAACACCACCTGGCGTGCGGCTGGCTATGGCAACGCGGAAGCCGGCGCTGATTTTGGCCTGACGTTATCGATCAACCACCCCGCGGGAAATAACCATGGCCTCGCCACGTTTTCCTCAGCCTTTAGCGGCCTGACGGGTCCGGCGCTGAACGGGCCATGGAGTCTTTACATTCGTGACAGCGCGTCCGGAGAAATCGGAAGCTTTTCGGGCTGGAGTCTCTCCATCGCGGCCAACCCCCGGCCGGTTCTGAACAACCTCATCAAAATCGGCGAGGAAGACAGTTTGATTAGATTCACCGCCGCAGATTTCGATGCCGGTTTTACTGACCCTAACGGCGGAGCCCTGACTGCCGTGCGGATCACCTCGCTCCCGACCACGGGAACGCTTAGACTCAGCTCCCGCGAGGTGCTGGCGGGCCAGGAAATCCCGCGCGCCAGCCTGGTGAATCTCAGATTCTCCCCCCCCAACAATTTCAACGGAGTCGCGAGCTTCGGGTGGAACGGCTCGGATGGGGTGGCCTTCGCCGTGGCCGGTGCCGTGGTGAACCTCACCGTGACAGAGGAGAATGACGCCCCGGATGCAGTGGCGGACACCCTTCCAGCGATGCCGGAGGACGCCCCGCCCGTCACAATCTCGGCCGGCAGCCTGATAACGAACGACTCCAGAGGGCCGGCCAATGAGAACGCGCAGACATTGACTGTGACTGCGGTGAGTTCGCCGACCGGCGGCGAAGTGGAACTCAACGCGGGGACCATCAGGTTCACCCTCGTGGCGGACTTCAACGGCACTGCGAGCTTTAGATATACCGTCACGGACAACGGAACGACGAACGGTGTCGCGGCTCCGCGCTCATCGAGCGACACCGTTAGTTTCTTGGTGCTGCCGGTGAACGATCCGCCGGTGGCTGAGCCACAGACTGTGACTTCGGCGGAGGATACTTCGAGAGCAATCACCCTGTCTGCCACTGACGTTGAGGGGGATCAGATTACTTTCGCCATCGTGACGCCACCTGCCCACGGCACCCTCACAGGAACCGGGCCGGTTCGAACCTATGTCCCGGCACTGAATTACAATGGACCTGATTCTTTTGCTTTCAAAGCGAACGACGGATCGATGGATTCCCTTCCCGCGACCGTAGCCATCACGGTTGCCCCACAGAATGATCCGCCGGGTGCCATCGCACAGAATCTGACCGGAACGGAGGATGCCCCTTTGGCTGTCGCCCTGTCAGCGAGTGATATTGACGGTGATACCCTGTCTTTCGCCGTCCCAGCACCACCCCTGCACGGCAGCCTGACGGGTACCGCCCCTAATCTCACCTACAGGCCTGCCGCGAACTACTTCGGACCGGACTCGTTCACTTTCAGAGTGAGCGATGGTTCCCTCAACATTGGTTCCGCCGTCATCTCCATCACAGTCGTCCCGGTTAATGATGCGCCGACGGCAGCGCCGCAGAGCGTGAACGCGGTGGAGGACACGCCGAAGGAAATCACCCTGACCGGCAGTGACATTGATGGGGATGCGATCACCTTCGTCATTGTCACACCGCCAGAACATGGCAGCCTCACTGGCAGCGGCGCGCTGCGCACCTACACCCCGGCTGCCGACTACAACGGACCGGATTCGTTCACTTTCAAAACGAACGACAGTTCGCTCGACTCCGAGCCGGCGACGGTTTCTCTCAACATTTCCGCCGTGAACGACCCTCCGGTTTTCACCGCTGCACAGCCGGACATTGACGCCGGCCCGGCGGCGCCGGATACCGAATATGATTTGCGGGCGCTTCTGCGTGATCCCGACCTCGGCGACAGTCACTCATGGCGCATCACGAACGTGAGCAATCCCGCAATTTTCGCCTCGCTGGAAGTGACCGGCGGTCTGCTGGCCATCCGCTATGCGCCGTATCTCAGCGGTGCCTCCACGGTGGAAGTAGAGGTGGCGGATGCCGCCGGCGAGACCGCGCGGATGACAGTCAGTGTGACGCTTCCGGTTCTGCCGGCTCCGGAGGTGACGGTCTCCGGGGCTCTCGCGCTCAACCGCCAAACCGGGCTTTGGGAGCACCGGATTACCCTGACAAACAACGCGCAGCGGGCCATCGGCGGGCTTGAAGTCACAGTCAGCGGACTGCCGGCGGACACCAGTCTCTACAATGCCAGCGACAGTCTCGGAGCGAACCCGCTGGCGGGATACTACCAGCCGGTCGCTGTGGGTGCGACGGTGACGATGGTGCTGGAGTATTACAGTCCTTCGCGCAGTTCCGCGCTGCTGCCGGTTCTCACCACATCCGTCGCCTTGCCGCGGAATCCGCCGGCCGGTGCTCCGGGCGGCCTCGCGGTGGACCGCGTCCTGCCACTTCCCGGCCCGGCACTGCTTATCGAGTTCACCGCGGTGCCAGGGTGCCGGTATTCGGTGCAGTACAGTGCCGACGGGACCGCGTGGCTGGATTCGCCGGTACCCATTCGCGCCGCCGGCAACCGTGTTCAGTGGATTGACCAGGGCCTGCCCCGGACGTCCACCGCGCCGCCGGTTGGAGGCGCGCGTTTTTATCGTGTCAGGGAAGCAGCGGAAACCCCATGAGAGCATCATTCCCTTCGCGCCGACTGTGAAAGTTCAGCCATTCACCCTCAACGAAACAACATCCTGCCATGAACCGTCTCCTCATAAAAATCATCGCTGCCGTTCCGAGCCTTGCCTGCACTCCGCTCTTCGCCGGTCCTGGTGCGGTGTCCTCCAACGCCATCGATGCACTCCTCGCGAGCGGGAAAGGCCCCGCCCCGGCCGCCCGTTCCGGCGGCTGGAGACTCAACGCCGGATTTGTGCACCGCGCGTCGGGCGACTTCGACTGGAATGCCGGCACCCGGAGTTCGCTTTCGCTGCTCAACATTGGCGCGGGGGAGAACTATCCCGGCCTCGACGACATCGGTCCCGCCGATGCTTATGCGGACCGCACCTATACAGATGGCTTTGTCAGGCTCGACGGCGGCACGGCGCAGAACGGCGACACATGGAACTGGGGCTATCAAAACGCCTCGCAGCTCAGCGGCTCGCTGCTGAGCATGCACGGAGGCGATGGACGGCGCGCGGAGTTTTCGCAGGCACAGGATTTCGACAGCGGTGCGTTCGGCGGCGAACTGGACGGCAATGCGCCCTTCATCGAGATCGCTTACATGAATCCCTGGCGCGACGAGTGGAACTTCGGCTGGCAGGGATCATTCATGTTTCTGAGCACCGACACCGGCGCCGCGCTTTCAACTTTCGCGGCGACGCGGGACCGCACGGACTACGGCATCAGTTATACGGACGTCTTCGATCTCGGCAGCGTCATCGCCCCACAGGCGCCGTATGCCGGGAGCATCCAGGGGCCGGGTCCGCTGCTCCCAAACATTCCCGTGAGCCGCACGCCGGTGGAAACCGTCATCGGCGGCGAAACAGTCAGCGCCTTCAATTCCGTCCGCACTGCCTTCGATCTCAATCTTTCCACACTCTCGTTCGGTCCCGTGCTCGAATACGCCAGCGGCCCGTGGGCCTTCACCGGCAGCTCCGGCTTCACGCTCAACTTCGCCGACTGGGATGTCGCCCAGCGCGAAACGCTCTTTGTCAGCCGCAACGGCGGCGCTCCCGCCGCGCAGAACACCTGGACCAGCCGCAATGGCGGCACCGAAGTCCTGCCCGGTTTTTATCTCCAGGCCGCCGCCAGCCGCCAGATCACGGAAAACTGGAGCCTGCAGCTCATCGGCCGCTACGACTGGGTGGACGACTTCGACATTACCGCCGGCACTTCAAACGGCAGCGCGGACGTGAGCGGATGGTCGCTCGGCGCGGGCGTGGGGTTCAGGTTTTAGCCGCTCCTTCGCGGAACCATCGCTTCCCTAACTATACCATTCCCGGCACCCTCTGTTCTTCCCTTTTTCAACTTCATGAAAACCGCCGCGCTGCCCGCACTCCTGCTAACTGCACTTTTCACGCCGTCCCTTCAGGCAGACCCGTTTTCCTGGGGCCAGAATAATCACGGACAGCTTGGCGACCGAACCGAGGTCAATCGCTCTTCACCCGCTGCGGTCTTTAAGACGGGAGCCCTCAACTTGAAGAAAGTCGTGGATGTCGCCGGCGGTGAAGTCCACAGCATGGCGCTGACATCCGACGGAAAGGTCTATGCCTGGGGCTACAATCTGTTCGGTCAGGTAGGCGATGGCACTACGACCGACCGTGACCAGCCCGTCGCTGTGAATATGAATGGAGTCATGGCCGGCAAGACAGTCACCGCCATCGCCGCCGGTGTGCACCAATGCATGGCCCTCACGTCTGACGGGAGGCTATACTCCTGGGGCATCAATGACGGCGGCGTTCTGGGAGACGGCACCACTACTCCCCGGAACGTGCCGGTGGCGGTGAATATGAGCGGAGCGCTTTCGGGCAAAACTGTCACCGCGATCTGTCAGGGAGAGATTCACTGTATGGCCCTAACTACCGAGGGCCGAGTCTATGCCTGGGGCAGCAACTTTCACAACCAGCTCGGCGACGGAACTTCCTCGAACAGGCATGGCCCCGTGGCCGTGAGTACCTCCGGGGTGCTCGCCGGCAAAACCGTGACGGCCATCAACGACGGCCGCTTCCACAGCATGGCCCGGACTTCTGACGGCAGGCTCTATACATGGGGCCGCAACGCGGAGGGCCAGCTGGGCGACGGCACTACTACCAACCGGAACACGCCGGTGGCGGTGAACATGACCGGTGTGCTCGCCGGCAAAACCATCGTCAAGATGGACGGCGGATTCACCCACACAGTCGCCATCGCCTCAGATGGCAGACTCTATTCGTGGGGTGCCAACAATCGCGGTCAATTGGGTGACGGCACCACCACGAACCGTCCGCTGCCTGTAGCCGTTGACATGACCGGTGCTCTCGCAGGGAAAACGGTAGTGGACGTGCGGACCCGCGGCGATTATTGCCTCGCTCTCACCTCCGATGGGAAGCTCTACGCCTGGGGACGCAACTCCAGCGGTCAACTTGGGGACGGTACCTCCACCATGCGCACCTCACCGGTCCTCATCTCCATCCCCGGCAGAACAGTCACTGCTATAGATGCCGGTTCGCACCACAGCCTCGTCGAAACCATCGCTCCGGAAATCGCCGTCGAGCAGCCCGCGGGAACGCCACTGGCAGATGGTACCGCGGCGATCAGCTACGGCCTCGTCGTCCTGCGGTCCAGCGCCACCCGCGAGTTTACCATGCGGAATTCCGGGACGGACCCGCTGACGGTTGGAAGTATCAATGTGATCGGTGCCCAGGCGGCCGATTATACCGTCACCGCTACGCTGCCGGCCACGATTCCGCCGGGGGGAACCGACACCTTCAGTGTGCGTTTTACACCTGGAGCCGCCGGGGTGCGGAACGCATCCCTGCAAATTGTCACTAACGACAGCGACGAAAGCCCCTTTGACATCAACCTCAGCGGATCAGGCCTCGCTCAGCCGGAAATTGCCTTGCATGACGGAGCCGATACCTCCGCGCAGGAACTCGTGAGCGCATCTCCTGCCGTTGTGCAATTTCCTGTAACCCGTCAGGGTTCTGCGCTGGAGCGGGACTTTACTATTGCCAACACCGGCACCGCTAACCTCGTAATATCCAGCATCGTGGCGCCCGCGGGATTTTCCACGGTTGCTGCTCCCGTCTTTCCCGTCACGATTGCGCCGGACAATTCCTTTCCACTTCGTCTGCGCCTCGATGCCGGCATGCCCGGCGTGTTCTCAGGAAATCTCATCATCAACAATAACGATGCCGATGAAGGAGCGTTTACCGTTTCCATTTCCGGCACCGTCATAACTCCCGAGATTGCCGTATTCGATGGTGGCACTACTGAAGCTCCTGAAGTTGCCGACGGTCAGCAGGCGCCGCTGGACTTTGGCGTTACCCCTCAGGGCACTCCCGTTGATCGAACCTTGCTGGTGGCTAACAATGGCACCGATCGCCTGCTCCTCGACAGCCTGGCACTTCCATCCGGCTACATTCTCCTGAATGCGCCGGACCTCCCCGCCGCTCTGGAAATCGGGGCCACGGTCGCTCTCCAGGTGCGTCTGAGAGCAGACGCCGCAGGCACGTTCGCCGGCACCGCCGCACTGACCAGCGATGACTTTGACGAAGCGGTTTTCGATTTCCCGCTCACCGGCGAAGTTTTCATCCCCGATCCCGTCGCAACTGTTCCTGCCAACACGACCGCACTCAATCGCCAGACCGGCCTGCGCGAGCAGACGATTCACATCGCCAACGATACCACGGCGACGGTGCCGGCTTACAATCTCATCATCCGCGGACTGCCGGAAGGCGTGGAGGTGAACAACGCCAGCGGGCGGCGCGAGGATGGATCGTGGGTGGTGTATGTGAGGCAGGCGATGAATCCGCGCAGCACGCAGGACATTCTGCTGGAGTATTTCTCCGCGAACCGCGCGCCGGTGGAGATCGCCCCGCAGGTTTCCACGGAAGTGGTGCTGAATCCGCCGGACCTCTCCGCGCCCGGCGACGGGTTCGCCATCGATCGTGTGCTGCTGCAGCAGGGCGGCGCGGTGCTCATCGAGTTCCCGACGACGCCGGGCCGGCAGTATCAGGTGCAGTATTCCCACGACGGCACCAACTGGCAGGCTAGCCTGCCGGCGATCCGCGCGGCCGCGAACCGCACCCAGTGGCTCGACCGCGGCCTGCCGCGCACGGACAGTCATCCCTCGGCGCACGCGAGCCGGTTCTATCGCGTGGCGGAGCTCGCGCCGTGACAGGAACCGCTGTCCACCGTCCCCATTTCAACCCTGTTACTGGTTCCATGCTGAATTCGAATTTCCTCTTCCGCCGTGCCGCCTGCTGGCGCTGCCATTTTTCACCGGCTGGTCTGCTTCTCCTCATGACAGTGCTCCTGGCATCCGCTGTGCAGGCGGCGCCTGTGTATGAGGTGATCCGCCGGCTCGGAAATCCGGACGTCATCGGAACGCGGCCGAACGGGCGGCTGCTGTTGGGAAGGGATGGGAAGCTCTATGGCGTCACATATCGTGGGGGGCTCTATGATGCCGGCACGGTGTATGCGGTGAATGTGGACGGCAGTGAGTACCGGGTGCTCTATCACTTCGGGGCCAATGCGGGAGACGGCTATGGGCCGCGAGGGCCGCTGACGGAAGACAGCGAAGGGTTTCTCTGCGGCGTGACGCGGGAGGGCGGTTCGGCGAATCACGGCACCGTTTTCCGCCTCGCCCGCACCGGCGGGCCGCTCACGATGTCGCGCAGCCTTGGAACTTCCGATACGGAGCCATGGTGGCCGATCGGAGGACTGATCGCGGCCAGCGACGGCATGTTGTACGGCGCCAGCGAATACGGCGGCTCCACGGCCAACCAGGGCACCCTGTTCAGGCTCAACCGCGACGGCACTGGCCTGACGGTGCTGCGGAGATTCGAGAACACCGGCGGCGTGCCCTATTATCCCACTTCGCCCATCGAAGGCCGCGATGGCTTGCTTTACGGGACCTCGAGCGGCGGTGCGAATGACACGGGGACGATTTGGCGGATGAACAAGAACGGCAGCGCGTTTTCCATCGTCCGGCCGTTCAGCAATAACGCCACCAGTGCGAGATCGCCCTTCGGCGGAATCATCGAGGGCAGCGACGGGCTGCTCTACGGCCCCGCCAACGAAGGCGGCACCAACGGCGGCGGTGCGATCTACCGCATCAACCGGGACGGCACCGGCTACACCGTCATTTACAATTTCCCCGCGACGGGATTTCGTCCGCCCAGCTACGGCCTCTTCGAGGGGGCCGACGGCTATCTTTATGGCGTGACGACATTGGGGGGCACCAGAGGCAGCGGCGGCATTTTTCGCCTCCAGAAAACCGGCGGGGGTTTCAGCGTGATCCATGACCTCGACCTTTACATCAACACGTGGAATCAGGAATTTTCCGGCGGGCCGGTCTATGCAGCCGGGCGCATAGTTTGCCCGACCTATAAAGGGGCGATTTTGCTCGGCACTTTGGTGGCGATGAATGGTGACGGAACCGACTTCGGCATCATCCATTACTTCGCAGGCAACAGCGGCACCGGCGGTTACCCGAGTACGATTGATGCCAGTGCGGACGGGAAACTGTATCTTTTTATGAGTGCTCCGCCCGGGGTGCCCTCCGTTGGCAGCATGAACTTCGACGGCTCGGATTTTCGCTATCTGCGTTCATTCGCCGGTGATGTGGCCTCCACGGAGGATGCGCCCAACAGGGGGCCTCAAAATGGTCTCGTTGATGGCGGTGACGGCTGGATGTACGCCGCGACTTATGCGGCGGGCGCTAACTTTACGGGGTCGGTGGCGAGGCTCTCACCCGCCGGCGTGTGGGAAACTCTCTACAGTTTTCCAGCGGGGCCGGCGGATATCCTTCCCTCCGCCAACCTCATCCCAGGGCCCGGCGGAAAACTCTACGGCACTGCCGGACGAACCGGCACCGGCAGTTCCCTCTCTGGAGGCAGCGTCTTCTCCATCAACCGGGACGGCACAGGCTACACAACACTCAAGCAGTTCGCCACTTTCGTCACGGAAGGCAGCCTGCCGAACGCAGAACTGCTCCTCGCCAGCGACGGGATGTTTTATGGATCCACCTACGAGGGCGGTTCGGCGAATTTCGGTACGGTCTTCCGGATCAATCCTGACGGCACCGGGTTTCAGGTCATCCATCACTTCGCCGGCGGCACCGGCCCCAGGAGCCCCTCCCACGCCCTTACGGAGGGGCCGGACGGCCTGCTCTATGGCGTGACGCAGTTTGGCGGCAGCGCGGATGTCGGCACCGTTTTCAGGCTGCGCAAAGACGGCGCGTCCATGACTGTGCTCCGCTCCTTCCTTGCGACGGCGGGACAGCATAATCGGCCGTATTCGCGCCTCATCCTTCTTGCCGATGGCTATCTCCACGGTGTGACCCAGCGCACCGGCACCAACAGCACGGGGGCGCTGTTCCGCATTCGCCTGGACGGCACCGGTTATGCCACGGCCCACGCGTTTGGAGGAACCGACGACGGAGCCAGCCCGATCGGGATTACCCTGGGCGGCGACGGGCGACTTTATGGCGCCACTTCCCGCGGTGGTCTGCTGGGGGCCGGTACCATCTTCCGTTATGGTGAAGCACCGGAACTTGCCGTCACCTCCGCCTCGTCGGCGCCGCTCATCAGCGGGGCTGCGGTGGACGCCGGCACGGTGGAGGCGGGATCTTCGGGGACCGTGTTGATCACGGTTAGGAATGAGGGCCAGCTTCCTCTGGGGCCGCTCACGCATGAAGTAACGGGCGAAGACTTCACCGCCAGCCTGTCGGCGGCGACGGTGCCTCCCGGCGGTTCGGTGGCGCTGACACTGCGATTTTCTCCCGCCACGCCCGGGCCGAAGTCAGCGGTCTTCCGCCTGTTGAGCAATGACTTCGACGAAGGCTCGTTCATGCTCGCGCTCAGCGGCCTCGCCGTCTCCCCGGAAATCCACGTCCATGACGGCGGGGACGCGGCAGCGGCGGAACTGACCGACGACCAGGCGAATCCGGTGATGTTTGGCAGCACCCGCGTGCCCGTTCCGGTGACGCGGTCATTTTACCTGAGGAACAGCGGCACTTCTGCGCTCGCCATCTCCTCACTGACTGCGCCTTCAGGGTATTCTTTCGCTCCTGCCCCGCAGTTTCCGCTAACCATTCAGCCAGGCAGCGGCACGGTGCTCAGCCTAAGCATGGATGCCGCCGCCGCGGGGACATTCGCCGGCACGGTCCTCATTCAAAGCAATGACCTGGACGAAGCAAACTTCGATCTGCCGGTCACCGGAACGGCTGTCACACCCGAGATCACCTTGCGCCAGGGCAGTGTCACGGGCGAGGAGATGGCCGACGGGCAGCCGGACGCAGTGGACTTCGGCCGCAACATTCAGGGAACTCCCGGATCGCGCACCTTGGTGATTCAGAATACCGGAAGCGCACCACTGATGGTTTCCACTGTAGTCGTCCCGCCGGGATTCTCCGCTTCCGAGCTGTCAGGGATTCCGTTTGCCGTCGCGCCAGGAAGTGATGCGGCTTTTCAGATCGAATTGACGACGCCGACCGTTGGCACCCATTCCGGCAGCGTCATCATCACCAGCGACGATCTTGATGAAGCGGAGTTCGATTTCCCCATCACCGGCGAAGTCTTTATTCCTGATCCCGTGGCCTCCGTGGCGTCTGGCGTGACGACAATTCTCAACCGCCAGAGCGGGCTGCGCGAGCAAACGATTCGCATCGCCAACGACACCACGGCCACGGTGCCGGCTTACAATCTCATCATCCGCGGACTACCGGAAGGCGTGGAGGTGAATAATGCCAGCGGGCGGCGCGCGGATGGATCGTGGGTCGTCTATGTGCGGCAGGCGATGAACCCGCGCAGCTCGCAGGACATTATACTGGAGTATTTCTCTCCCAATCGCGCCCCGGTGGAAATCGCGCCGCAGGTTACCACGGAAGTGATATTGAATCCACCGGACCTCTCCGCGCCCGGCGACGGTTTCGTCATTGATCGCGTGCTGCAGCTGGAGGGCGGCGCGGTGCTCATCGAGTTCCCGACGACGCCGGGCCGGCAGTATCAGGTCCAGTATTCTCACGACGGCACCACCTGGCAGGCCAGCCTGCCGGCCATCCGTGCCGCGGCGAACCGCACCCAGTGGCTCGATCGCGGCCTGCCGCGCACGGACAGTCATCCATCGTCGCACGCGAGCCGCTTCTACCGCGTGGCGGAACTGGCGCCCTGAAGTCTGTTCTCGCAGTGCCCGAAGGCTGAAATGCCTGAGAATCAAATCCGTGCAGACTCCATGCTGCCGTGGTTGCGGATTCGTTTACCGGGTCTTGGTCTCTTATCTACGAACCATGAAGCTGATTCCTGCGTTCGGATGCCTCATGCATTTGGTCGTTCGCGTCGCACTTGCGGCCGATGAACCCGTCAACCCTGACCCTGGAGGCATCTTCGATTTTTCGGAACTCGACGTGCCGAAAGAGGAGGAGAAAAAGGCGCGCGAGACCATCGAGAAAGAGGAACTGCAGGCGGACGTGGCCTATCCCGAAGAGGTCCGGAACATGCTGGACCGGTTGACGGTGTACCTGATGATCCAGGATGAAATCATCGTGCGCCGCACGGAACCAGTCCGGCAGCAGCTCCAAAAGAGCCTGCTGGGACTGGCAGAACAGAATGGCGGACAGGTAAAAGCCGACTGTCTCGCTCTGGCTACATACGTCGAGGGATTGCCGCTGACAGAGCAGCTGCGGCCTGAGGCGATCCTCCTCCCCGCGGACACGAATGCGACCGGCGATCACTGGTTCCGGAAGGATAAATCGTGGAACGAATTCCTGCCGGACGGAAAGATTGTTGAGAAGTGGACCCCGGGCACCTGGCGGTGGGTGAACAAACAGAAGACGATCCTTCTCGTGGACTACACTCAGCGCGGGCATGCCGACGTGGTGATGCTCTCTACTCCGGCGGTGACGGAAGCCAGATGCTTCAATAATCAAGGCGATCACTGGGTGGTGAAACGGAAAAGCCAGCCACTGCCGCCCGGCCGGAAACCCGGCACTGGCGGCCTGCGCCTTGTCTATCAATCCGCCAAAGAGGAGAGCGCCATCCGCGAGAAAGCCGCCACGGACACGGCGCGCTGCCGTGCCGGGGTGGCCCGCTGGCTGATCCATCAGTCCAAAAGCGCTCCCCGCGATGTCTCCAACAAGATTCTGATGCGGGCCGCCGAATTACAGGCCCCGCCTGCGGCCAGGCTTATCGAATGGGCGGACCTGATGAGTGGTCTCTGGCTGGTAGAAGACGGCACCCGGTTTGAGCTGAAGCCCGATGGTCAGGTGATTTTCAACGGACAACCCGGTAAAGCGACCTGGCAATGGTCCAAGACCCGCACCCGGGCCACAGCCCTGATTTTGTTTGGCAAGACCGGGGAGGCTACCGGAGCCATGTTCGCGCGTCGCTCCAACAAGGAGCCCGGCGTCCTGCGCGTGACCACGTTAGACAAAGCACTCATGGCCCGCCGGCAGTAACCAGGAATTCGACTAGCAGAGGGCGGCTAGACTTCACCGCAGAGTAGACCTGGGTCGTCCGCGCCGAATACTACCGCCTCTGTCCTCCAGCGCGTCGGCACCGATGCCGATTGCGTCAACCTCGCCAACCCGCGGGATTTGGAATACACTATAACAGACCTCCCCGCCGGCACACTCAGCGAAGTAAAAGTCGTCCCCCAGAACGAAGGCGGCGCCGGCCCGGCCTCGCCGACGGCGGAGTTGACGGTGCCCGCTTAATAGTGCGCCGCGCCGCCTCCCACCCGTGTGCGGAGCTTGCCCTGACGCCGCCCCTGCGTCAGGGTGGGCTAACGTCTTGCCCCGCCACTCATGAACATCCGTGCCCTCTGCCTCCTCTGCGTGCTGACAGGCCCCGTCGCCGCCGGCTTGTCACCGGGAGAGGTGGAAACCGGATTCGATCCGCAAATGAACAATACTGTAACGGCGGCGGCGTTGCAGCCAGATGGCAATATCGTTTGTGGTGGAGCTTTTACCAGCGCCGGAGGACTCAGCCGGCTGCGCTGCTGCCGGCTGGTACCTGACGGTCAGACAGAAACCGCCTTCAACCCCCCATGCAATGGACAGGTGTTCACGATTGCGGTACAGGAGGATGGGCGAATTCTACTCGGCGGTGAATTCACGTCGGTAGCTGGAGTCACCCGTGGCCGGATAGCCCGGCTCCTCGCGGATGGTTCTCTCGATACCGGTTTCGTCGTTTCCGCCGGCTATTCGGTGTGGAGCATTCTGCCGCTGCCGGATGGCAGGATACTTGTCGGCGGAGATTTCGGCACGTTCAATGGCGCGGACCATAACCGTATCGTACGTCTGCTGCCGGATGGCAGTGTTGACCCCTCCTTCACGGCGAGCGTCAACGACCTCGTGACTGTGCTGGCGCTCCAACCCGACAACAAAATCCTTGTCGGCGGAAGCTATTCCTCAGTGAATGGCACCGCCCGCAGAAGTATTGCCAGGCTGAATGTGGTCGGAACTCTGGATACCACCTTCAATGCAAACCTGCCCAGTGGCGGGGTCAATTGCATCGTCCCTCAGTCTGACGGCAGGATTCTAATCGGCGGAACTTTCACCTTCGTGGGTGCCTTCTCGCGGGACCGGATGGCGCGGTTGCACGAGAACGGCACGGTGGATGCCGGCTTCGATCCTCGGCCGGGGAATCAGGTCTTCAGCATGTCCCTGCAAACCGATGGCAAGATCCTCGTGACCGGCCCTATCTCCAAGGGGCACCAGCGTTTTCTAGCCGATGGCACTTCTGACAGTGCTTACAATCCCACCCGGCCAGCGCTCAGCGGAGTAGCCGGCGCCGGTCTGCTGCCGGATGGAAACATTCTGCTGCACGGGAATTTCACCATGGTCGCGGGCCAGGCGCAGGGCCGCATGGCAAAGCTCCGGAACGACTTTGGCACGGCTACTCTGATCGTGCCCGACCGTACCCGGGTGCAATGGCTGCGCAACGGTGCCGTGCCTGAGGTCACGCGGGTGACATTTGAGGTGCTGGGTTTCAACAGCACCACCTGGGCACTGCTGGGCACCGGCATCCGAACCGGCGATGGCTGGGAACTGGGGACGCTGTCGCTGCCCTGGAAAGGACGGGTCCGGGCCAGAGCCCGTGTCTCCGGGGGCCATTACAACGGTTCATCCGGTGTGCTGGAACATGAGGAAACCTATTCTTTTCTCTCCCCTCAGCAGGAATGGCGGTGCGAGTTCTTTGATTCTCAGGAAAATACGGGGGATGGGGCTGACAATGCCGACCCCGACAAGGACGGCCTGGAGAATCTGATCGAATTCGCCTTCGGCCTGAACCCGCACACGCCGGATGCCGCCGCGCTGCCGAAATGGGAACTGGATGATGATGACTACAGCCTGAGCTTTACCCGCCCGGCGGGTGTGGACGGGATTACCTACATTGGCGAATACAGCCCCAGCATGGCCCCCGGAAGCTGGACGCCGGCGGTGAGTGTCGGCACGTTACCGGCCTATCATTTCCTCGCGCCGGCCATCGCGGAGCGACAGTACCTGCGCGTGCGGGTGACGTCGCCGTGAAAGCTCCGCGCAGACGGAGTTGCCTATGCCGTGCCGGTGGCGACAGGATGCCCGATCAAACCCCTGCCGCGTGAATGCCCGCACCCCGTTACTGCTTTGTCTCCTGACACTGAAACACACCGCCCTGGCGGCCCCCGGAGATGTGGAGCCGGGAAACAATCCCCTGATGAACAGCACCGTGCGGGCACTGCTTTGGCAAAGTGACGGCAGTCTGCTGGCGGGCGGAGATTTCACATCGGCGGGCGGGGCGGTGCGCAGCCGGCTTTGCCGATTCACGGCGGCGGGTTCTCTGGATGAAGCTTTCAATCCCGGCGCGGACGGTCCGGTCCATTGCCTCGCTGCCCAGGCCGACGGACGGTTGCTGGCCGGCGGCGAGTTCAGTCTCGCGGGGGGGCAGTTGCGGAACAATCTCGCACGGTTCTCCCCGGACGGAGCGGCGGACCCAGCGTTCAATCCTGACATGAACAGCACGGTGCGCTGCCTGGAACTGCACGACAGCGACTGGATCTACACCGGAGGCAATTTTTCCCGAACGGGCGGCGTGCTCTCCAACCGTTTTGTCCGGCTTACCGAAAACGGCGTGCGGGATGCGGCCTACGCCCCTGACGTAACATTCAACACCTTCTCCGCGGCGCTCCAGCCGGATGGCAGGATGCTCATCGGCGGCTTCTTCAACACCGTAGGCGGCGTGACGCGCAGCAATCTGGCCCGTCTGCTGGCCAGCGGCGCGGTGGATACGGATTTCGCGCCCTCCGCGGATGACATCGTGCGCGGGCTGCTTGTGCAGCCGGATGGAAGGATCATCATCGCCGGCAACTTCGCGCTGGTGAACGGTGTGTCCCGCAGCCGCATTGCGCGGCTCCTGTCCAACGGGACGCTGGACACGACGTTTAACCCTTCGGTGACCGGCGGGGATATTTACTCCTGCGCGCTGCAGACCGACGGGCGCATCCTGCTCGGCGGCTCCTTCACCGCAGTAGGCGGCATCTCCCGGCAGCGCCTTGCGAGGTTATCGCCGACCGGAAGCCTCGACACCACTTTCAACGCCTCCGCGGACGGCAGTGTCTATGCCCTGCTCCTGCGCCCTGACGGAAAAGTGGAGGCCGGAGGACAGTTCACCGCCATCAACGGCACGCCGCGCGGCCGCCTCGCACGCCTCTCCAATGATGCGGCCACGCAGAGCCTAACGGTGCCTGACATCCACCGCATCCAGTGGCTGCGCGGCGGTGCCTCGCCGGAGATCAACGGTGCGTCGTTCGATCTCTCCGCGGACGGAGGCGTCTCCTGGGCACCGCTGGGCAGCGGCATCTGCATTGCAGGCGGCTGGGAACTCACCGGCCTCACGCTGCCGCTCTCCGGTCAAGTGCGCGCCCGTGCTCGCATTCTCTGCGGTTATGGCAACGGCTCCTCCAGCCTCATTGAATCCGTGGCCGCCTACACCGGCAGCCCGCTGCAGTTTTGGCGTCATGCGCACTTTGGGACCGCAGCCAACGCCGGCCCCGCCGCCGACCATGCCGACCCTGACAAGGACGGGCTGGAGAATCTGGTGGAATTCGCCTTCAGTCTGGATCCCAACACGCCGGACGCCGCGGCGCTGCCGCAGTGGCAGCTGGAGGATGACGACTACAGCCTGACATTTACCCGACCGGCGGGCGTGGACGGGATCACTTATATTGCGGAATACAGCACCAGCATGGCCCCGGGAAGCTGGATATCAGCAGTGAATATCAGCATGCCGCCGGCGTATCAGTTCTACGCCCCGGCCATCGCGCAGCGGCAGTACGTGCGCGTGCGGGTGACGTCGCCGTGAGGGAACCTTTGGGCTTGTGAGAGAACCTTCCGACGGCCATGACTGCGTTGTTCGTCCCTGGTGAAACGCCTTCTACCCGCTGCCTCCGTCCTGTTGATGCTCGCTCCACTGCGCCTGCATGCGGAGCCTTTTGCGTGGGGCTTCAATGACCGGGGGCAGATCGGGGACAACTCCACGGTGAACCGGCTGGCTCCGGTATCAATGGCTCCTGGCGGAGTGTGGTCGGGAAAGACGATCGCGGAGATGGATGCGGGCGGCTACCACAGTGTGGCGCTCTCTTCCTCCAACGAACTCTATGGCTGGGGCTACAACTTTTTTGGGCAGTTGGGCAATGCCTCCAACAGCAGCCGCCTGGAGCCGGCGCCGGTGGTGATGACGGGCGTGCTGGCTGGAAAGACGGTGACAGCCATCGCTGCGGGCACACACCACACTCTGGCGCTGACGTCGGAAGGCCGGGTCTATTCATGGGGGCTCAATGATGACGGTGGGCTGGGAGATGGCACGAGGACGGGCCGCAATGAGCCGGTGGCGGTCAGTACTTCCGGAGCGCTGGCGGGTAAAATCGTCATCGCCATGGCCACCGGTTATCAGCAGTGCCTGGTGCTCACTGCCGACCGACGTCTTTTCAGCTGGGGCTTGAACGCGCAGGGGCAACTGGGCGATGGCTCGAATTCAACGCGCACGCTTCCAGTAGCGGTGGTGACGACCGGAGTGCTCGCCGGGAAAACGATCACGCAGATTGCCGCGGGCCGGGATCACTGTATGGTGCTGACTTCCGATGGGAAGCTCTTTGCCTGGGGCAGGAACGACTATGGACAGCTCGGCGATGGCACGACCACCAACCGCAATGTGCCGGTGGCGGTCAATATGTCAGGTGCGCTGGCAGGCAAATCCGTCGCGGCGATGGACGGCGGCTACAGTCACACGGTAGCCGTAACCACCGACGGCAGGATGTTCGCCTGGGGACGGAATGACCAGGGAGCCCTGGGCGATGGCACACTGACAAACCGACTTCTGCCAGTGGCAGTGGTCGCCGGCGCCGTGCCGCCGGGAACACAGGCAGCCTCCGTCCAGTGCGGCAGAGACCACAGCGTGGCGCTGACAACGGCAGGAAAAATCTATGCATGGGGCCAAAACGAAAACGGGCAACTGGGAGAAGGCAGCGGTGAACTTAAAATCATACCAGCCGCCGTGACGATGTCGGGCGTGCTCGCCGGCAGAACCGTATCCGCGATCTCCACCGGATACGATCACAATTTGGTTCTCGCCGGCACCACGCTGGAAAGCTGGAGGCTGTCACACTTTGGGACGGCAGCCAATTCCGGCCTCTCCGCGAACCACGCCGACCCTGACAAGGACGGGCTGGATAACCTGATCGAGTTCGCCTTCGCCCTGAATCCGAACCTTCCCGACGCCGCCGCGCTGCCGGAGTGGGAACTGGAGGATGACGACTACAGCCTGACGTTCACCCGCCCGGCGGGCGTGGACGGGATCAGTTACATCGCGGAATACAGCGCCAGCATGGCTCCGGGAAGCTGGACTTCGGCAGTGAACATCAGCACGCCGCCGGCCTATCAGTTCTACGCCCCGGCCATCGCACAGCGGCAGTACGTGCGCGTGCGGGTGACGGCACCGTGAGGGGCGGACGCCGCACAGCCGGGAGTTGCGTTGCCATCGCTCCGCCGCCAGGCTGCCGGTCATTCCGCCAGCCCCCCCCAATGAATGCCCGCGTCCTCAGCTCCCTGTGTGCCCTGCTCCTCAGAGCCGGCGCACCCGCGGCGCCGGGGGATGTGGATCTGACTTATAATCCGAATCCGTCGGCACGGTGCTATGCCCCCACACTGCAGCCGGACGGACGGGCGGTGCTGGGTGGCGCCTATACCACTGTGGGCGGCGTGAGCCGGAATTACCTGGCCAGAATCAGCACGGCCGGGACCCTGGATGCAGCGTTCAATCCGAACTCCGGCGGCCCCTCCGTGTATAGCATCGTGGTGCAGCCCGACGGATCCCTGGTCTTTTCCGGCACCTTCACCACCGCCGGTGGTGTGAGCCGCTCTCGCATTGCCAAAGTAAGTGCGGCAGGAACTCTGGACGCCTTCAATCCCAATGCGAACGGGGATGTGTATAACATCGCGCCGCAGCCGGACGGCCGTCTGATCATTGGAGGCACGTTTACCTCCGTAGGCGGAGTCCTCCGGAACCGGGTGGCCCGTCTTTCTGCGTCCGGGGGGGTGGACCCGGGTTTCAATCCGAACGCCAACAACCGTGTTCGCACCATCGCGCTGCTGCCGGACGGCAGCATGATCCTGGCAGGCGATTTCACCGCGGTGGGCGGCACCGCGCGCACCGGGCTGGCAAAACTGAGTTCTGCGGGAGTGCTGCTTCCCTCCTTTGCCCCCACTTTCGATGCCGCTGCCTACACGGTGGCCCTGCAGCCGGATGGAAAAATCCTCGCGGGCGGCGCCTTCTCATTCGTCGGTTCGGCGCCACGGAGCAGAATCGCCCGACTTCTTCCGGATGGAACGGTGGACGGAGGCTTCAATCTAGGCGCCAATGATCTCGTGCGCAGCTTTACCATTCAGACGGACGGCAAGATCATTATTTCCGGGAACTTTACCGTGGTGGCGGGGCAGACCCGCAATCGCTTCGCCCGCCTGCATCCTGACGGAAGTCTGGATATGACGTTCAATCCGAATGCGAATGCCATCGGCTGGGGGGCTTCCCTCCAGACGGATGGCAGGGTGCTGGCGCGCGGAGATTTCACCACCGTCGGCGGACTGACGCGCAATTATTATGCCCGCCTCCAAAATGATCCCGCCACTGAGAGCGTGGACTTGCCCTCTCCAGCCCGCGTTGAGTGGCTGAGGGGCGGAGCCTCACCGGAAGCCGTGGGCGTCACCGCAGAACTGTCCGTCAATGGTGGGGCCGCATGGTCTCCTCTGGCCCCGGCCATCCGCATCGCAGGCGGCTGGGAATTTACCGGACTGAGTTTGCCGGCTTCCGGCCAGATCCGGCTCCGGGCGCGGGTTTCCGGTGGCTATGGCAACGGTTCTTCCGGCCTGGTGGAGACAGTGAGGGCTTATTCCTTCAGCGCTCTCGAGGTGTGGCGCCATACGCACTTTGGGACCGCTGCCAGCGCGGGCTCCGCCGCGGACAACGCCGACCCTGACAAGGACGGACTGGAAAACCTGGTGGAGTTCGCCTTCGGCCTGAATCCCAACACACCCGACGCGGCGGCGCTGCCGGAGTGGGAACTGGAGGATGACGATTACAGCCTGACGTTTACTCGCCCGGCGGGTGTGGACGGGATCACTTACGCGGCGGAATACAGCACCAGCATGGCTCCAGGAAGCTGGACGCCCGCGGTGAATGTGAGCACGCCCCCGGCTTATCATTTCCTCGCCCCGGCAGTGACGCAGCGGCTCTATCTACGGGTGCGGGTGACGATGCCGTGACCGCTCCGCGCAGGCGGAGTTGCCTTGGCGTGACGGTGGCAGCGATACGCGTGTGTCCGCCGCGCGCCCTGACACTCCAGGGGAGTTGCAGACCGCCTTCACGCTCATCAATACCCCGCAGGGCTGAGCAGGAGCTTGCAAAAACGAACGCGAAGCCGACCTGAAGGCGCTCTACACAGAGGTGACCGAAACCATCGCCGAACTCGCGACCTGCTGCCAGACGATTGCCAAATACTACCGCCTCTTCCTCCAGCGCGTCGGCACCGACGCCGATTCCAGCAACATCGCCGACCCGAGGGATTTGGAGTACACCATCAAAGACCTCCTGGCCGGCACCTTCATCAAACTCAAACATCGTCCCCTTGATCGAAGGCGGCACCGCCCCAGCACCGCCGACGGTGGAACTGACGTTGTAGGGGCGACAGAGGCCGTAATGACGGGAGTTGCCCTGCCGAGTTTCCGTGGACAAAGTGCCCATCACCAGGCCGTCGCCTGCCGCAACATTCCATGCCTTCCACGCGTGAAAGTCTGACGCCAAATCCCCGACGGCTGGAGGAGACCAGTTTGACAGGGGATCAGGTTCTGCAGCAGGTGAACCGGGTACGTCCTATGCAGACGCAGCCCATTGATGGGGCAGGGACATCTTTCCATTCTCCCTACAGCGAAGCGGGAGGCCATCCTCATCAGCGGGATTTTAACCATGTCCCCCCGCCTCTGTGGCGCGATCCTGGTAAACAGGTGTTGGTCAGTTAGGGGGGATCTTTTTGATGGCGGTTGGAAGGAGGATTGAAACCCTCCCTCGACACCGGTTGTTTGCAGCTCATGCATTCCCTCATGTGCAGGCAAAGCATCGTGAAGTATTTGAAAGTCTCGATTCTCTGGCTCATTCCCGGGTTTGGGCTCGAAGTTCTCAACGCGGCACCCGTGCCTGCCACCGAGGCGGTGGTGGCGGCAGCGCCAGAAAAACTGAAATGGGATCCAGTGGCGGGGGCGCTCAGCTATGACGTTTTTTTCGGGACCAGCCGGACTCAAGTGGCCGGTGCGCAAAAGCCGCCAGGGGTGAATTCTTCCACCTGGCTGGGCAGTACCGCCATCAATGAAATCGGTGCCCCTCAGGTCTATGGTCCCGGAGGCGTATGGTTCTGGCGAGTGGATGCGGTGACGGCAGGCACAACGATCAAAGGGACGGTGAACCACTATAGCGGACAACTGGCGCTGGCGGGGAATTTGCGCGGCCCAAACAGTTATTACTGGTTGGACACACAGACCGCGGCAATCGACGGTGATGCAGCGATGGTTGGTTACCCTGACTGGGTGAGTGCGTCGTCGACGCCGCGCCCAGGGCAGGTCGCAGTGTTTAGGCGTGTGGCCGGCCAGCAGCAATGGGCGGCTTCTCAAACGCTGAACAAACCTTCCGGCTCGGCGGCTGATGCGCGTTTTGGAACGGCGATCCTGATCCGTGGGAGAACGGCATGGATCTCTGCGCCGGGGGATGAGTCTGTATTTAGGTATCAGCTGGACCAGGTATCAGGACAATGGAGCTACAGCGGGGTGCGGCTACAGCCGCCGGAGACTCTGAGTCACGGAAAATTTGGAACGGCGCTCGCGGCAGGAAATGGATGGCTGGCGGTGGGTGTGCCTGAGACAGGGTCTGTGTTCGACGACCTGCGGGGCAAGGTGGATATTTTCGATCCAGCGACCGGTGCATGGCAGGCGCGTCTGAACGCGCCTCCCAACTCGGCAACCGAGCGCGTCTTTGGCGGGTTGATGAGCGGCGATGGAGATACGCTCACTGTGCGGCAAGGGGCACAGGAAACGCAGAACGTGCGGGTGGAGATATTCACACGGGCGGCGAATGGGACGTGGGCGGCGACGGCCTCGATTTCGCCGCCGAATACGAGTTCAAATCTGATTTTCGCGCAGTCGCTTTCATTGTCAGGGACGGTGCTGCTGATAGGAACTCCAACCAGAAGCAGCGCGACCGCGGGCCGAACATACGTATTCGAGTGTCTTGGTTCAGCGTGAATGTCCGAAGACCCGGAAGGGGCTAGGCTACAGCCGGCGTGGTTAGGGGTTGGGTTTTGGTTTGGATGGGGGTGATGGTTTGGCGGGCGATTTTACGGCGCTCGCGGGCGGCTTCGAGCTTTTTGTCGCGGATGGTGTGGATTTCGTCCTGGCGGCCGGCGAGGCGGTCCGCCGGGGTGATGTAACCGATGGCCGAATGCAGCCGCTGCGTGTTGTAGTAGTCGATGAACTCGCCGGTGAGGCGTTTGGCGTCTTCAAGGCTCAGCGGGGTTTTCGGACGGAGGGCCTGCTCTTTGAGCGTTTTGTGAAAGCGCTCCAGTTTGCCGTTGGACTGCGGATAGTAGGGGCTGGTCATGACGTGGCTGGCCTGCCAGAGTGTCAGGAAGGTTTTGAACTCCCGGCTTTTGAACTGCGCGCCCTGGTCGCAGCCGACCGCAGGGAGACAGCCGGCCATTCTTCTTCAAACAAAGCCGGCAAATGATGCGGGGCCGGGCTTTCGGATAGCGCTCGTGCGCTCTTTGCACGACGATTTGCGCATCGAATGCCGTCATGGACGGCCGGATGTCCCATGCGAGGATGGCACGCGAGCAGCCGTCGAGCACGCAGCAGAGGAAGTAAAACGTGCCGCCGATGTTGATGTAGGAGAAGTCCACGTGCCAGTGTTCGTGAGGCGCCAGGGGCTGCACAAAGCCGGTGCCCTTTTTGGAGGGCTGGCCTTTGGCGCGGCCGATGAGGCCGGCGGCCTTGAGCACGCGGTAAGCGGTGGCCGGGGCCACGGCGGCCGCGTCCGCATCGAGCATCATGAATGTCAGGCTGCGGTAGCCCTCCAGCGGATGTGCCAGGGCATAGCTGACGATGGCTTGCTTCTCATGCGGCTCCAGCCAGTGGTCGCGCGGCACCGCGGCGTTGTGCTCGTTGGCTTTGCCGTAGCGGTGGCGCCAGCGGGCGAATTTGCGCGGGCAGAGTTCCAGCCAGGGCAGCAGGCGGGCAAAGGGGATTTCGGTGAGCGTGTTCATGCGTTTGAGAAAGTCTACCGCCGCGTCGCGTTCATCATGGGGAGTCCACTGGCCGTTCAGGGCTCCCCAAGTTCTTTTTTTGTGCGGACCAGCTCTTCAGTGACCGCCGCGATGACCTCGTCCTTTCTCTTGAGTTTGGCCTCGAGGTGCTCGATTCTTTGAGTGCCCAAATCCATTCTGCGAGGACGGGGCGAGCGGTCGAAGGCCGCCGCTCCGTTCTCAAAGAAGGTTTTTTGCCACTGGTAGAAGAGCGTGGGATGGATCTGGTGCTGGTCGCAGATGGAGGAGATGGGCTGCCCCTCGACGAGGTGCAGCCGCAGGAGGCGGACTTTTTCTTCGGCGCTGTGCTGCCGGCGGGGGCTTTTGGCGGATGTGGATGGGGAGTTCTTTATAGTCGGGGATTTTTCCCGATTGTAGCTTAACCGGCCAGGTCAAATCGGACATTCCGCCGGAGGCGGAACACTGAACAACATTCTATTTGGCCGCGAAGTCTATGACGTTCCGGAACGGCACGAAGCTCGGTTGCGGGGCACGGTGAATCTTGTGCGAGACCTGGTGCATTCCTACTCGATACCAGTGATTGGCCTCTACGGCTGGCCCGACGATCCCGATTACCCGGAGCGCGTGAAGGCAGCAGGGGCCTCCGTGGTCATCCGGCTGCCTTTCGACCTCGACGATCTCCAGCGAGTCGTCTCCGATGTTCTCACAAGGCGTGTGCCGCCCGAATCAGTGCAGCTGACGAGAGTCAGGGAACACCAGATCACCTGCCCGATTACCAACACCTTCCACGGATTGTGAGGAACCCCGGCTCTTCCAAGGGATCGGATCAGGGGCGAGGAGGGCCATGAACCTCTGTATGCGGGCCGATAACACCCCTCACAATTCAACATCGCGTACACCGGTTGCTCCAGCTCCGCTCGCAGGAAACCTTTACGGGACCCGGTTCTGGATAGGGAGTGCAGTGAAAGAGTGATCAGCTCCCTGTAGGCTATCCGGCAATTACCGCTTTGATCGGGTTCCGAGAGCGGGCTGGCGAACTCCTTGCCGAAAATGGGCCATTCCCCGAGAAAAGTGATGTGTAGAGGAGCCGCCGCGCGCGCACGCGCGCAGTGCGCGAACGCGGAACAGTGATGAAGCGGCGTGCAACGCTGCGCAGGCTACCGCACCATCTCACCCTGTCTAACATTATCAGACAAGGGCCGGACTACCACCTGCCTAAAGCCCCGGATCAGCGCAGTCGAAAGACCCGACTACTGGCGCCCCTGACTGGTTAGATCAGTGAGCCCAATGCCTTCCCCTGACATAAAGCCCGTCCCCTTCCCGCCCTGCGGGCCTCCTGAAGTCCGGGAAACTTTTTCGCTTATTTTTCGCTTATTTTTATGTTATAAGGCGCATTCCAGTGCATTCCCCTGCGCCTGCATCCGCAGCCTTGAATTCGTATAACTCATTGAGTTTCAATCGTGCCGGCGAAGGGACTCGAACCCATACTCCCTTGCGGGAAGCGGATTTTGAATCCGCCGCGTCTACCATTCCGCCACGCCGGCAAGCTGCGAATTTTACAGCGCGGGCTCATGGCACGGGGCGTTGGCCGCCGCAACCTGGAAAAAGTGCAGCGCGGCCGCCGGCGGCCGGAAATCGGCATTGCATCCGCGCCGCCGTGTTCATACTCAGCCCCTGATTCCCCCATAACACTTTCAATCTGTATGTCCATGAAATCCGCTCTGCTGCTCCTGTCCGCTTCCCTGATTTTCACCGCCTGCGAATCGACCACGAATCACGCCGGTTCCAATGCCCCGGAGACCGCGCTGGAGCGCTTTACCCGCGCCGATATCAACAAAGACGGTGTGCTCTCGAAGCTGGAATTGAGTGAAATGGTGGACACGAGGATGTTCGCGGCGCGCGACGCCGACAAGAACGGTGTCATCACTGTCAATGAATGCACCGCGGCGGAGCTGGCGGATCACAAGGCTTCCGATACCAACAAGGACGGCAGGGTGAGCCTGGCAGAGTTCAGAGCGCACGCTGCGAAGTCGCCCGAACGTGCTGCGGGATTCAAACAGGCCGACCTGAATGGCGACGGCGTGCTCAACGAGGCGGAGGCCGAGGCTTACTATGCCTCCAAAGAGTGAGCCCGGGATTTCGCCGGATGGGGCCAGGACGGGGCGGGACAGGTGAAAACCATCAGCACCGGACGGATTAGCAGTGGCGGCTGAGGCCGCCCCGCCCGTAAGAAGCATGGCACTGCGTTTGCTGTGCTCAGATTATGCGAATCGCTCTCCCCTTACTGTGTTTGTTCGCCGCAGCGTCGTCTCCGGCGCAGGTGATCATCACCGAATTCATGGCCGACAACACTCAGTCCCTCGCGGACGAGGACGGAGGCTTCAATGACTGGATCGAACTGCACAACGCGGGCGCGTCCGCGGTGAGCATGGACGGCTGGGCTCTGACGGACAACGCCGCCAGTCTGCAGAAGTGGACCTTCCCGGACGGCGTGACTATTCCCGCGCACGGCTATCTGCTGGTATGGGCATCCGAGAAAAACCGCCGCACTCCCGGCCAGCCGCTGCACACGAATTTCAAGCTCAGCGCCGGCGGGGAATTCCTCGCCCTCGTGAAGCCCGACCTGACAGCCGCGACTTCGTTTGCGCCGTCCTATCCGCCGCAGATTCCCGACCGCAGTTACGGGCCCGCGGCGGAAACGACGGTGACGATTCCGCTGCAGGAGGGAAGCAGCGGGAAGTTCCGCGTGCCGGCGGATGACTCCCTCGGCACTTCATGGACCGGCGCCGGATTCGACGACTCCGCCTGGACCAGCGCGGTGAACGGCATCGGTTTTGAAACCGGCGGCCCTGCAGGATCCGGCTGGACGGCGGCGGTGCTCGCCGATGCTCCCGCCGGTTACTACCGGCTGGAGGAGACCGCTGGAACGACGGCAGCGAACGAAGGCACCGCAGGCGCGGCAGTGACGGGCACCTTTGCCGGAACTTATACGCTGGGGGTGCCGGGGCCGCGTCCCACGGCTTACTCCGGCATGCCATCTGACAACAAAGCGCTGAACCTGGGCGGAGCGGGCTATGTGCAGATGCCCTACTCGGCAGCGCTCAATCCAGCGGTGTTCACGGTGGAATGCTGGGCCCGGGCCACTGGCGGCGCGGGCACTTTTCGCGCCGCGGTTTCCAACCGCGACGACACCGGCGCGGCCGGACAGACTAAAGGTTTCATCTTCTACGCCGCGAGCAACAACACCTGGCAATTCTGGACCGGCAGCGGTGGCAGCGGCGCGTGGGACCCGATCACCGGTCCGCCGGTGGTGCTCAATCAGTGGGTCCATCTCGCGGCCACCTACGACGGTGCGGTGAAGCGTTTTTACGTGAACGGCAATCAGGTCGGCACAGGAGCGACCTCCGCCTTCAACATCAACAACGCGCGCGGCCTGCGCATCGGCGCCGGCCAGAACGAAAGCACGGCGAACTTCCGCTTCGTCGGTGATGTGGATGAAGTGGCGATCTATTCCCGCGCCTTCTCGGCTGCGGAAATCTCCGCGCGCTATGCGCTCGCGACGACGGATCCCTCGCTCGCGCCGTTCATCACCACCAGCGTGCAGGCGGCCATGCTCAATGTGAACGCCTCCGGCTATTTCCGGCTGCCCTTCAATGTCACGGACACGTCCGCCATCGACGCCATGACACTGAAAATGAAATACGACGACGGATTTCAGGCCTATCTCAACGGCATCCCGGTCGCCGGCGGCAATGTGCCCGCCGCCCTGACATGGAATTCCGCCGCCTCGGCCGCCAGTTCCAACTCCGATGCCATCGCCTTCGAATCCTTCACCCTGAACAGCGCGCTGAGTTCACTGCAGAACGGCACCAACGTGCTCGCCATCCACGCCCTGAATGCCTCGGCGGCGGACAACGATCTGCTCCAGCTCGCCCAACTTGAACTCACCGATGTCGGCGCCTACTCGACCGCGCCGGTCTATCTGAACAATGCGACTCCGGGAGGCATCAATTCCAACGGCACGACGACGCCGGGCCCGTCGATCACCGGCGATGCCTTTGCGCCGGCTGCCCCGACTGCAAACGATGATATCACCGTCAGCTGCCGGGTGCAGCCCGTGTTCAATGCCATCGACAGTGTGACCCTGAACTGGCGCACCGCCTTCAATGCCGTGCAGCAAACGCCCATGGTGGACAACGGCACCGGCGGCGATGCGATTGCCGGCGACAACGTCTTCACCGCCGTCATTCCCAAAACGGCCGCCGGTTACACTCAGGGGGCGATGGTGCGCTGGTACATGACCGCTGCGGACACCGGGGGCAACACCTCGCGCTGGCCCATCTTCACCGCCGGCGATGAAGCGCCGGAATACTTCGGCACCATGGTCGCGGCCACCGGATTCACCACCACACTGCCGGTGTGGTACTGGTTTGCGCAAAATACCGCCGCCGCCGCCACACGCGCCGGAACGCGCGGCGCCGTCTTCTTCAACGGTGAACTCTACGACAACATCTTCATCCGCCTGCGCGGCGGGGCGACTTCGTCAGGCTCGAAGAAGTTCGACTTCAACACCGGGCGTCACTGTTTCATCAGCGACACGGTGGGCCGCGTGGAGGAGGCGAATCTCAACGGCACCGGACTCGGCGGCGTGGACACCATCACCCGCCCGCCCGTCGCCTTCGAACTCTTCCGCCGCGCCGGTCATCCGTCGCTCGCCGCCTTCAATGTCATGATGCGCGTGAACGGAACCCTCGACACCGGCAGCGGACGCGGCGGCGTTTCCTATTATGTCGAACAGCCTGACGAGCGGTTCCTCGACCGGTGGGGCTTCGACCGCGACGGCGCGCTCTATAAAATGGATCAGCGCAGCACGCTGGAACCGGTGTTCAGCGACTCCACGGACGGTGTGCAAAAGCGTACCCGCCTCGACGAGAACAACAGCGACCTCCAGCAGCTCGTGGAAGCCATTCACAGCGTCTCGCCGGATGACTGGACGCGCAGCAATCCCAATGTTCCGCCGGCATTCCCTGCGGGCTTCACCGCCACCCGCACGACGAAGATGTTCGACATGATGAACATGGCCAATCTCGTGAACTACCTGGCGGCCCGCGTCATCATCGCCGACGTGGACGACACGCGGAAGAACTTTTACATCTACCGCGACTCCGACGGCAGCGGCGAATGGTATCTCTTCCCATGGGACAAGGACGGCACCCTGGGCCTGACGCTCGATGCCGCGCCGTGGGTGGGCCATCCTTTCCAGGCCGACTGGGCGCACCGGAAATCCAACAACGAACACCAGTGGAACTACCTGTGGGAGGCCGCCTTCAACGACGTAAAAATCCGTCCCATGGTGCTGCGCCGGCTGCGCACGCTCATGGACACCGTGCTGGGTTCCGCGGCGGGAGCGCCGGAAGCCCTCGCGGACAGTTTCTGGACGCAAATCACGACGACCACGCCCGTGATCGCATCCTACAACGGCCAGAATAACAACAGCCTCAAAACCTTCTTCAACAGCCGCCGCAACGGCTCCGCCGGCACAGTGCCCCAGGGACTGTTTTCGGTGTTCACCGTCGCCAACAGTCTCGGTTCCGGAGTTCAAATACCAGCGGCGCAGCCCGCGGATGCCGGTGTCGAATTCGGCACGCTCGACTACCTGCCTGTCAGTGGAAACCAGGATGAGGAATACGTGCAGATCAGCAATCCCAACAGCTACGACGTGGATATCAGCGGGTGGGAAATCAAACGCGGCATCGAACACAAATTCGAGAGCGGCACCGTGATTCGCGCGAATGACGTGATGTATGTCGCCGCGAAAAAGACCGCCTTCCGCGCGCGTGCGGCATCGCCGAAGGGCGGCGAGCAGCTGTTCATTCAGGGTGGGTACCGCGGCACCATTTCGGCACGCGGCGAGACGCTGGAACTCTGGGATCCAAGAGACCCTGCCAATCCAAACGATGACCGTCTCGTCACCACGCTGAACACCCCGTCCACTCCAACGCCCGCCCAAAGCGGTCTGCGAATCACCGGGATCATGTATGACCCGCCGGCCGGAGGATCCTACGCGGCGGGAGAATACGAATTTCTCGAACTGATGAACATCAGTGCGGCTCCGCTGAATCTAAACGGCGCCTACTTCGATGAAGGCATCAACTTTGCCTTCGGAGCCCTCACGATGAATCCCGGCGAACGCATCGTGCTGGTGAAGAATCCGGCCGCCTTTGCCGGGCGATACGGGGCGTCCCCGGTTCCCGCCGGAACCTATACCGGAGCGCTCGACAACTCCGGCGAACGCCTGCGCATCGTCGATGCCCTGGGCGAAGAGGTGCTCGACTTCCGCTATGAAGGTGCGTGGTATCCCAACAGTCACGGCGGGTCCTCGCTGGTCATCGAAGATGTTTACGCCCCGTGGGACAGTTGGGAACGCCAGTCCGCATGGCGCACCAGTGCCGCTCCGGGCGGCAACCCCGGAGCCGCCGATCCGACTTTGCAGGCACCGGTCGTCACCGGCGTTTCCGGCACGACGATTCAACTGTCTGGCGAGGCCGGCCGCACCTATCTGCTGCAGCGGAGCCTTGATCTCAATGCGTGGACGGACGTGAATTACACCACCGCGCCGGCGAACGATTTCACAGTTTCCGACCCGGTTGCGGGGGAGCGCGCGTATTACCGGGTGTGGACCAAGTGACGGCACCGCACTGACGCGGATAAAAAGAAGCTGGCCGGAGCCGGCGCGGTCTTCCATGCTGGCGCAGCAATTGCTCCGTCCGCCCGCATGAAACCCTCACGTATTCCCGCTGCACTGATCGCCGCCCTGTTCGGGGGCACCGTTTATCTCGCCGTATTCGCCGCCACGCCGCCGGATTCACTGCGCAAGCTGGTGGCGGCACGGGTGAATGACGGATATGCTTCCGTCTTCGACATCTACAGGCACCTGCACGCGAACCCGGAGCTGTCGTTCATGGAGGTGAAAACCGCGGCGCTGGTGGCGGACGAATTGAAGAAGGCGGGATTCACGGTGACGGAGAAGGTTGGCAGGACCGGCGTCGTGGCCGTGCTGAGCAATGGCGCGGGCCCAACCCTGCTTGTCCGCGCTGACATGGATGGACTGCCTATCAAAGAGAATTCCGGTGTGCCCTACGCCAGCACCGCTGTCGTCAGGGACATGCACGGCAAGGAGCAACCCGCCATGCACGGCTGCGCGCACGACACCCATGTCGCCGCACTCATCGGCACCGCGCGGCTGCTCACTGCGATGAAAGACCGGTGGTCGGGAACCCTGGTTCTCATCGCCCAGCCGGCGGAGGAAATCGTCTCCGGTGCCCGGGCGATGCTCATGGACGGACTCTACCGGCGGTTTCCCAGGCCGGACTTCGCCATCGCGCTGCACACTTCCTCCAATTTGCCGGCCGGCGCCATCGGCTATGGCGAAGGCCCGTTTTACGCCTCCTCGACGTCGGTGGACATCGTCGTTCGCGGCGTCGGCGGTCACGGTTCCGCGCCGCACACGACCAAAGATCCCGTGGTGCTGGCCTCACAAATCGTCATCGCCCTGCAAACCATCGTCAGCCGCGAACTCAAACCCGGCACTCCCGCCGTCGTCACCGTCGGCACCATTCACGGAGGACTGAAACGCAACGTCATCACCGACGAAGTGAAGCTCGAACTCACTCTCCGCGCCTACGAAACGAAGGTGCGGGATCATCTCATCGCCTCCATCAAACGCATCTGCGAGGGCACCGCCAAAGCCGCAGGATTGCCGGAGGACCGGCTGCCCGCGGTGACCGTGCTGCCGGAGTCCGTCGGCGTCACCACGAACGATCCCGCCCAGACAAAGCGGCTCGCCGGAGCTTTTGTCGAATGGTTCGGCAGCGACGTGGCCAAACCGACCGACCCGGTCATGGGCGCCGAGGACTTCAGTGAATTCGCCCGCGACGGCGTGCCCATCTGCATGTGGCGCGTCGGGGCCACGGCACCGGAACGCTTTGTCGAGGCCGAACGCACCGGCATCCCCGTTCCTTCGAACCACTCCGCCACTTTCGCCCCCGTGCCGGAGCCCACGCTCAAAGCCTGCGTCACTTCCATGACTGCGGCGGTTCTGGAACTGATGGGAAAGCCCTGAGCGCGACCATAGAACAGAAAATACGACGGCTCCGCGGAAGATGCATGCCACCGGCCGACTGCGCACCAGGTCATCTTACAATGGATGCCGTGCTCTGAGTGTTGCGCGAGCTGTCGTAGGCGGCCCCGTTCAGTGAGAGTCCCGTGATTGTAAATGTGAACGTGCCGTTCTTCTTGGTGGTGCCGCTCTTGAGTGCCGCCGTGCCATTGGTGCCCGTCAGGCTGCTGGAACTCCCTTTCGTCAAACCGCTCCATGTGCCCGTGACCGCAACGTTCGGTCTGACGTTCCCCGCAGCATCCTTTACGGTGACACTGGCAGTGGCGTAGGTGCCGCGATTGGAACTGGTCTTCGTCATGGTGATGCCGGCGACATAGATGACACTTTCCACGCTCTGCACGGTGATCACCATGGAGGCTGCGCCGGAGAGGCCGGTTTCATCGTACACGACCAGTGAAGCGGTGTACGTGCCGGGCCGATCGTAAGTGTGGGAGGGATTGGGCTCACTCGAGGATGTGCCGTCACCGAAGTCCCAGTCGCAGGTCAGGGCGCTTCCCTCGGGATCAAAAGAACCGTTACTCGAGAAACTCACCAGCAACGGCCCCATGCCGGAGGAAACCGGCGCGCTGACAACGGCAACCGGAGGCTGGCCCTGTGGCGAAGGTACCGTGCCGGTCAGAGTGAACTGGCCCAAACTCGCGTAATCCGTGTAGCCGGTGGCCCCAGTTCCCACACCCGTGCCATCCACGGCGATGTAATAGGTGCCGCTCGTCACGCCGACGCTGAGGGAAGCGGCCAGTCCGGCCGGATCGCTGCTGGTGACAAGATTGCCCGATCCATTGTAGAGGCTGAGTACGATGTCGAGATTCGAATCCGGCGCCGCCGGCACCGCACTGAGGCTGAGTGTTCCGACTCCGGTATCGATCCGGTAGAGATCGGCGTCACTGCGTGAAGTGATGATGCCCGTCACGCTGACTTCGGAACCAGCCAGAGGGACGGCAGTCAGGATGTCGTCTCCGGAAAGATCCGCACTGCGCGGGATGTAATTGGAGATGATCGCAATGTCATCCTGACTGTTATTGGCATTGGTGTATTCGCCTTTGCTGAATTGCGTTATACCGGAGTAATATCCCACACCCATGATGGGAGCCCAGCCGTTATGCCCGCTGTAATATGCCGAGCCTCCGGAAACACCGTCGTGGTCGAGTCCAACCGTGTGTCCGATTTCATGACTGGCGGCCTCGGCCACATATTTCGTCCGGCCGTTGCTGAGCTGCGCCGGAAATACAAAACAAGGCGTATCGCTGTTCCAGCTGAACGAGCCGATGTAGGCGACTCCCCCCGCACTGGCGCCATACCAGTCCATGCTGCTTCCGCCGATGACGACACGCACACCGTAAGCAGTATCGCCGCTGGAGGACTTTCGCAGGGACTCGAGCGGCGGCGGCTCTGTGGTGACATCCACATCCCAGGGAGCGTAGTCCTCGCTCACCCGTTTCCAGATTTCCTGAATGTTCGCCAGCTCAGTGGTATTGAAAGCGGAACTGCTGTCGGTGCTGTAGGGCGGTGACGTGAAGGTCGCGCCCCCTTTCCAGCTGGTCCCCGATGTCGTGTGACCGTCGAAATCCAGATGAATCACCCGGCTCGCGTGAGGCTTGCTGTGAAGCAAAAAGGTTTGAGCAGCCGGATAGGAAAGCAGAGCTTCGGTACCGCCATCCAGAGCCGTGGGCGACTGCGCGACCGCCCCTTCGCAAACATAAAGGAGCCGCCCGGTGGGATCGATTCTCAGGTCGTGATCCTTCAAACAAAGCGCGCCAAATTCCTTCTCGGTCATGCCGTAGAACCGCGCCACCTGAGGAAGTTTATTGCCCAGCGCGCTGATGATCCCCGCGCCGCGGGCTCCGTTACTGAGCGGGGAGGCCGGGAATTCAGGTGGGGGCGTCTGAGCTTGGGCGATTGAACTGCAAAGGTGAAGGCTGAGGGCGGCAAGGAGGATGGGCCGGGTCATATCGTTTGAATTTGGGTCGGGAGAAACACTCCAAACATGACGCCAAAGCCAGGCAGTAGTTACGAAAATTATGGAAATTTTCCCTATTCTCCTGTAATGACGCTCAACCTGTAATATCTGCGCCCGCCGGAGACCGCAGTTCCATCGAGAAGCTCTACAGGCAAACCGCTTCCGTCGATGGTATCCCTCAACGGATTCCAAAGCGAAAAATTATCCGAGAACTCCGCACGGTACCGTTTCCCCGCGACAGTGTCGAATCGAAGGCGCTGGCCGGCAGCGTCATGGCCGGCGGCCCGGAGCAGCAGCACGCTTTGCGGCTGAAGTGGGTGCGTTCCGCAAATGAATTCAAAGCCGTTATTGGCTCCATCACCGTCCGCATCAGCCCGTGCATCGCCGGGGTCGCCCGGGTTGAAGCCGTGGGCCGCTTCCCACGCATCCGGCATTCCATCGGCGTCTGAATCCGGATCGCTGGAAGGTGGAATCCAAAACCCGGGAGTGCCGCCGGGCGGTGAACTCTGCCAGTTGGCCGGATCATTCCCGTAAGCCGCGGCATCGATGCGCACCAGCGAACTTCCGCCGCCAGCAGCGTCTTCCGGCCAGGGTGCCTCGTCATTGTAGCGCACACGCTCCACCCGGATGGGAGGCCGTCCGGGCCCGGGATTGGGTTTGAGCAGTTCCAGAGACTCCCCTGCGTCACCGAGATCAAAATTATGAGCCCAAACCTGCACCTCGTCCGGAATGTTGTGAGCCGCACGGAAGGCCGCAGCGTCAGTCACGTCGGCGATCACCATGACGGCACCTGGTCCGAGAAACGCACCGGAGGCCAGCGTGATCCCTCCGGCACCCTCAAGCATCCAGCCGTCGAGCGAAACTGAAATGTCACTGACATTTCCGAGTTCCAGAAACTCCGCACCACCGTCGCCCGGCTGATAGTAAATTTCGGAAATCACCACCGGCCCCACCAGCGGCGCCGCATTCACGGCTCCTCCTCCGGTGCGAAACTCCGTGCGATCCAGCGGTGCCTCGACACCGAACGAATGCCTCTGCAACGTTGCGAAGTCCCAGCCGTTACTCAATGGCACACGGCCCTGAGCCACATTCGATTCGCTGGAGGTGAACTTTTGGCCGGTAATGAACCCGGTCAAATCGCCCGCGGCACTGGCACTGCTCAAATAAACGGTCTCTCCGTCCTGGTTCAGACTGAAGGGTGCGGCGGCGGCGGCACCGTTGAACTGCCACTGGTAAACCACAAAAAACCCTCCGGCGGGAATGATCGTTCCCTCAGGGAACCGGTACTTCCTTAATTGCGTCAGGGCCGGATCCGCCGCGACATCGTAATCGTCGCTGAGCCACCACCCGCCGATGTCGGCCGGGGTGCTGGAGGTGTTCTGCAGCTCGACGGCATCCTCCAGAGGACTGCTGGTCTTGGCCACCACTTCGTTGATCACCACCCCCTGTGACCATGCCGGCGGCGGATCGTCCTGCCCGGGCGAACCTCCTGCAAACGTGCTGGCCCGCCAGCTTTCGGGCAAATCGGGGTCGCCGGCTGTCCCTGCTCTAACCAGCGAGTGATTCATGGCTTCGGGCGCCATCGGCCATGGGGGCGAGGCGGAATAGTCGCAGGAAATCACTGTCCCGCCGGAGGCATTCCGCAGCCTGAGTTTTTCGCCGCTGTCCCGCAGATTGCGCCAATAGACACTGTGAACCGGCACGCCCGGATAGCGCTGTGCAAAGGCGGCGGGATTGGCGGCCAGCACCAGAAACGCGCCGGGGCTGATCACCGTGCCGGGCTCGAACTTCCAGTCCACCCCGTCCAGCGAACACCCGCTCACGTTTAGAGGTTCCGTACCCGTGTTTTTGAACTCAAGGAACTCCGCCTCGTCTGCATCCTCGAATCCGGTCAGCGGCGCCGGACTGAAATGAATTTCTGTCAGGTGCAGGGCGCGCAGTTCCATCGGTATGTCGTACGCGGCTTCACGCAGCGCGCTCCAGCGGACCGTGGCGCCGTTCACATGTCGCACTCTGACCCTGACAAATGCACTGCCGTGCAGCGTCTGCGGTCCGCCGTAAATCATCGCCGAAGGTGATGGCGCTCCGCCCGCTGCCCTTGGATCCGATCCGTCAGCGGTGAAATAAACGGTGCTCTCGCCTCCCGTATTGGCGTGAGTGACGGTCCACCGGGTGCCTGCTTCATATTGCCCGGGCTCCGGCGTCAACTCCGGCGGCAAAATGATGCTGCCAATCTGGCTGCGCACATTGGCAGTGCGTGTGGCCAGCCATGTCCTGAGGGAACTGAATCCTCCCGAATCGGCATTTGGATCGCTCGCCAGCGCCGGACCCAGCACAGCCTCCAGCCGGTCGAGCCATGCGTTCAGCGCCGTCAGGGACAGCGGACCGTCGAGCAGTTCCGTGTAAATGTGCCGGTAGTATTCGCCGAACCAGGGATGCTGCAGGATTTGCGTCTGAAACCGCCGCTGTGACTGCTGGCCGCTTCCGCCGGAAAAAATGTTCCATGACGTATTGGAAAATCCCCCGTCCAGGTCCCACGGCAGATAAACCCGCTTCGCTTGCGTGGACGGCAGCCAGTCCATGCAGAAGGTGTTTTTCCCCTGGTTGTTCGCGCTCTTCGTGAAAAGTCCGTCGGTATTGGAGATGAAGGACTCGACGCTCGCGAGCGTGAGCATCGCGCGCATATCCACCCATTGCTGAATATCCTCCTCGTAATTCGCCGGCTGCGGGGAATCGAGCCGGAATGGGGGGTAGCTCAGATGCTCATAGGTTGGGCTGTTCACCGTGGCCACGGTGGGATCGAGATCGATTCCTCCGTTGATTTCATAAAGCCAGGACGCCTTCTCTTTGTACATGCCGCGGTTCTTCATGAAGGTCGCATCGCGCTGTTCGGGGCAGGAATAAACGCCGGCGAATTCCCCGTTCACCACGAGCTTCACCCATGAGGAGTGTCCCGTTTGGAATGGATAGTATCCGGCATCGGCGGCCATGCGGTGCAGGTTCATGGCAAAACCCTCACGCAACACTCCATTTCCCCCGGCTCCGTTCTCCAGACTCAGTTTCTTCACCCCGCGGATGCTTTGTCCCGGCACGTATTCATTGACATCGATCTTCAGGCTGACCTTTTCCGGGCTGCCTTCATCCGGCAGCGCCGGATCCGATTTGCGCCGGATCTGCACCGTGATGGAGGTTTCCGGGCTGTTGGGCGCCGTGTCACCATCCATCCACAGCTGACACGGCTCGCGGATATTCCGTGCCGGATCGTAGTAATTCGTGTCATGCTTGATCGCATTCCATTTCGACGGGTCGATTTGAATGTAAATCGTCTGAACGCGGAAGGGATCGAAGAGAGACGGCCAGGGCTCGTCTGCGGACAGGCGCAGAGATGCGAGAACCAGCAGCAAAGGCAGAAGGATTGGTCGGAGTTTCACGGGTCGGTCAGCGGGAACCCGGCAATGTAGCCCGGGAGTCAACCTTACCGGGTTTCCGCATCCTGCTCCACCTGCAGTTCCAGCAGCCGTCCGGGCTGGGAAATGCCGGCGGCGAAATTCGTGCCGCGGCTGAATTCGGCGATGATGATTCTGCCTGGAGCGACTTCCAGCAGATCGATCGGGCGCGAAAGCGGCGCGATCAGAGTGGTGACTTCCGCCGTCCATCCGCCGCCGGCCCGGGGCTGCGGTTTCACGCGCAGCAGGTCGAAGCCGGAGTCCTTGCCGGCCAGCAGATTGCCGTAGCGCACCACGAAGAGGCTGCCCCTGTCCGCCGGAGGAATGGAAGCTCCATCGACCGGGATAATGCCGGCGGGCGAACTGTGAGGATCGAAGGTGCCCATGGGCTGCTCCGGCGTTCCGCCGCCGTCTGGACCGTGATTCATCACTGGAAGCGTCACTCGAATCTCCGGAGGCAGCGGCGGCGTGTACGGATAGGGCCGGTCCTCCGCGGACGTATGGGCGAACTGAAACGGGAAGCCGTAGTGGCGGTCCTTCTCCAGCACATTCAGTTCCTCCGGCTTGTCGGCATCGGGACCGTTGTCCGTGGCCCACATTCTTCCGGCGCGATCCCAGCAGAAACCATAGGGATTTCGCAATCCGCGGCACCAGACCACCGGCCACGGCTTCACCGCGTTCGGCTCGAGCCGCCACAGGCAGGCAGTGAGGAAAACTTCACCTCCGGTGTAATGGTTCTCCAGATTCCCCGGCTCGTTGCCGTCGGTGCGGCTCCCGCTGCTGAGATAGAGAAATCCGTCAGGGCCTTCCGCGATGCGGGAGATGCCGTGGTTGAATCCGCCGATGCCGTACGGGTAGCGCAATTCCATCCAGAGTTCCATCTGCGGCGATGCACCGTCGCGCAGCGGCTGACTGCGCCACACGCTCACCACAGCCTCCGCCGGTTTTGTCTTCCCGTCCTTCTGATTGCCCGTCAGATACAGGCGTCCGCTGCGGTCGAAGCAAAGGCCCAGGCACATCGCCCCGCCCGGGCGGCGCAGGTAATCCTTCGGCATCAGCAGTGGCACTGCGGCACCGGACCCGGAATGAACGGACCAGACTTCTCCGGAGGAGGAAAGCACGCAGAGGTCACCGTTGTCAGGGCGGCGCGCCAGCCGCACCGGCTGCACCGGCAGCTGCGTAAATTCGCGCAGTGTCCAGCCTGGCGGTGCGGCGGGCAATGTTGCATAGCCGTGCGCCGCATTGAGCCCGGCAAACGTGGGGAACTTCGTCCTCGCCCGCACCCTTGCCACCTCCTCCACCGTAAATTCGGGCAGACTGTTGCCGAGGTTGGAACCGATCCATGTCATCACCGCCGCCACCTCTGCGTCGTCCAGCACCATGAGCGGCATCGCGCCGTGGTACTTTGCGCCGTTGACGGTGATTTCGCCGCTCAGCCCCTCCAGCGGCGCCCGCAGCGAGCGTTCCCGTTCCTTTATCAGAAAGTCCGAAGAGGCGAGCGGCGGAAAAACACCCGGCACTCCCTGCCCTGCGGCCTGGTGACATACCGCGCAGTGCTGCCGGTAGAGCGCGCTGCCGTCCGGCGCACCGGATGCAAAGGGTTTCCATAACAGAAGCAGCGACAGGGCCGGAAGGATTCCTCTCATCACAGCCTTATCTGTTAGCGCCGCAGGGACCACACGCTGTAGCCGATGACCGCCGCCGCACCGAACAGGCTCGCTCCGAGGAGCCACGGCACCCAGTTGAGCGGCTGCTTCACTTCGATCCACGTCGCTACGGGCTCCAGGCCCGGCGCTCCGGACGCCGGCTTCTCCTCAATGTTGATCCGGTAAATGCCGTTGGCCAGCGGCTGCGTGACCGTGCCTGCCATGAACCCGCGCAGCCGTCCCTCACTGGTGCGCGGCAGCTGCACCGGCTTGAACTGCTGCACCTGCTCCAGGCGGCCGCTGTCGTCGAGACGATAGACCGTCACCTGAAACGGACTGTCCACCTGGCTCGCGGCCATGCCCTCGACCTGCCATGCAAGGAACGGGCGGTCGTGATCGAATTCCTTGATGTCGCCCGGCAGCGCAGGCCTGGTGTTTTCAGCCGCTTCTTTGGCCACGAGGCCTCCCAGAAGTGTCAGGCTTCGGGAGAATTTCGGAGGCTCCGGCGGCGGGGGCGGCGGGGGCGGGGGCGGATCGCCCGCCTTCACCGGCGGCGGTGGAGCCGGCGGCTCGACGCGCTTCGGCTTGTCCCCGATGGCATACCACGAGAGCCTCACATATCCCTGGCCGGCGGTGCGGGCTTCACTGAGATCACTTTTGCGGAAACGCGCGATGAAATGAAACCGGTCCTGACTCTTCAATTCCTCGAACCGCTGCCGCATCCGCTTCATGTAGGTGATGTCGAAAATCCCCGCCTCCTCCAGTGTCGGCATCACGTCCACCGTGTCAGGATCATCCAGTTCGTCGGACACTACGAACATGTAGCAGCCTTCCTCGAACTGCCGCAGCAGGAAATCCGCCGTCCGCGCCACGGCGAGAAAGTAACAGGTGTGGCTGTCCTTGAACTCGTCGGCGCGCTTCGGGTATTCGTTGCGCAGGCGGATCTCGAAATCCTCCACGGAAGTCACATCCCAGGGATCGCGGCTGCGCATGGTGGTGGCCAGCGATCCAAACGGCACGAAACGCGCCACCTTGCCCGTTTTTGTCAGCGGCCGCTGCGCGGCACCGCTCTTCAAATACGGCGCGTAAAGCGCCTGCAGTTCCGGATCCAGTGTCCAGCCGTCCGCCGTGGTCCCGGACACCGAATCGTTCTCACAAATCCAGCCGCCGCTGCCCTGAAATCCCCGGCCCGTCACCAGATCGAGAATGATTTCCCGCGCCTCCTGCGTGAGCGCGAAGCGTTTCTTGAGCGAGCCCGAAACATCCACCAGCACCGCCACCGAACGCGCTGGCGCGATCGGATCCTGAAGTGCCGCGGGCACGGCCGCATCCTGGGCGCGCAGGGCGGCGGCGCATATCAGCACGGGCAGCAGGAGGAAATACAGCTTCATGGGAAAATCGTGCGGCATTGTGTGCCCTTCGCGGCGTGAGGTAAATGAGAAATCCTGCCCGCGCCCGGCTGCACCGGGACGTGCCTTCCTCCGGGGCCGGAGGGCGCGGCGCACCGCTGCCGCCTCCGTCGCCGCCCTTATCGTTAGGCAGCGGGCCGTGTCAGGCGTTCTTCTGGTCCCGCTTGGCCTGCTGACGCCGCGCCGTCGCAGACAGATGGCCTTTGACCCGGGTGTTCCTGCCGGTCAGTTTCGTTTTGGTTTCGAGGACCCGGGCTTTTGTTTCGGTGGCCTCGGCTTTGCCCGTCTTTTTCGCTGGCATGCGTTTTGGGAGTGAGGATGAGCTGGCGGCGATGGGGAGAAGGTCGCAGCCTGGCCCGCCGCCGGAGCGCACGGCCGCGAAGGTCCGGTATGGTTTCCGCCCGGATAAGGCCCAACCATGGCAGCCGCAACAGCGTCCACTCGAAATTGCCTCCCTCTCCCGTGGATTCGCCTCACGCACGTCCCGGAAATGTCAGCTCAGCGAGGTTTGCACCGGACTGCGCACGCCACGACACCACGACGCTCCTGGCCGCGGGGAATCTGGCCGCCGGCAGGAGGCGCCAACCCTCTGCGGACAGCGCATGATTGATGGCACCTCCGCGCCCCGCGTCCCTTTCATGCTGCCCGCTTTCAGGATTCAGGATTCTCCGCCCGATCCTCGATCCTTCTCCCGGCACATGCCGCCTTGCATCGCCCGGGGTGCTCCATTTATAACAAGCTCATGCCGGAAACTACCAGCAGTGTGGCACTGGAAACGGTGCTCGTCGGAATCGGCGTCTCTCCCGGGATCGCCCGGGGACCGGTGTGCCTGACGACCGCGCTGTTCGATGAGCCGGAACCGGAACCGGTGCCGGCGGAGGAGGCGACGGCGGAGCTGCTGCGTTTTCGCCGCGGCGTGGCGCAGACGCGCCGGCAGCTCGAGGAGTTGCGCGACCGCGTGGCCGCAGCGGCCGGGACGGACGACGCTTTCATCTTCGACGCCCACCTGCTGATGCTGGAGGATCCGGCGCTCACCGCCGGCGTGGAGGCGCTCATCAAGCGCGAGCCGCAGCGGGCCGAGGGCGCGTTCTGGAAAGTCATGTCGCGCTACATGGAGGCCATGAGCCGGGTGGACGACGACTACATGCGCGAGCGCGTGGCGGATTTGGAGGACATCGCGCGGCGTGTGGTCCGCGTGCTGCGCGGGGATGTTATGTCCATGGGGCTCGATTTGTCCACGGGCATGGACCGGCCTCACATTTTGCTGGCACATGAAATCACCCCCAGCGAGACCGCGGCCATGAACCGCGCGAGGGTGCTCGGCTTTGCCACGGAGACCGGCAGCCACACGAGCCACAGCACCATCATGGCCCGCAGCATGGGCATTCCCGCCGTGGTCGGACTCGCCGAACTCGGCGAACAGGCGCACAACGGCGAGGACGCGCTGCTCGACGGCTACAAGGGCCTGCTCATTCTCAATCCGTCGCCCGAAACCCTCGCCGCCTACGAGCAGCTCCGGACCCGCAAGGCGGCGCTGGACCTGCATCTGCACGAATCGATCGACCTGCCGGCCGAAACCCCGGACGGGCAGCGGGTCATCCTCAGTGCCAACATCGAGTTTTCCGACGAACTCGGCGTCCTGACACAACACGGGGCCGAAGGCGTGGGCCTCTACCGCACGGAGTTTTTTTATCTCAACCGCCCGGATCTGCCGGGGGAGGACGTGCAGGCGGAGAACTACGCGCGGGTCGCCGCCGCCAGCGGCCCGCAGGGCGTCATCATCCGCACTCTCGACATCGGCGGTGACAAGCTGCATCACCTGCACGACGGCCTGGAGGAGTCGAATCCCTTCCTCGGCTGGCGCGGCATCCGCGTGAGCCTGACAAGACGAGAGGTCTTCAAAACCCAGCTGCGCGCCATCCTGCGCGCCAGCGCGACCGGCAAAGTGCGCGTGCTCTTTCCCATGGTCTCGTGCCTCGAGGAAGTGCGCGCCGCCCGCGCCGTGCTCGCGGAGTGCGGCGACGAGCTGACACGCGAAGGCCGGCCGTTCGATCCGAAGCTGGAAACCGGTGTCATGATCGAGGTGCCCGGGGCCGCGATGATCGCGGATGTGCTCGCACCGGAAGTGGACTTTTTCAGCGTCGGCACCAACGACCTCATTCAGTACACGCTCGCCGTGGACCGCGGCAATGAAATGGTGGCCAGCCTCTATCAGCCCTGCCATCCCGGCATCCTGCGGCTGCTGAAAAACGTCACCGACTCGGCGCGCAACGCGGGCATTTGGGCCGGGGTGTGCGGCGAAATGGCCGGCGACGTGATGCTCACGCCGCTGCTGGTCGGCCTGGGATTCGAGGAGCTGAGCATGGCCGCCGTGCAGCTGCCGCAGGTGAAATTCGCCGTGCGCCGGCTGCCCGCCGCGTGGTGCCGCATTCTGCTGAACAAAGCGCTCGCCTGCGGCCATGCGGAGCACATCGCCGAAATGTGCCGGGCCGCCGCCGCGGAGTATTTCCCTGAACTGGTGGCGTAGCGCGCTATTTCGACTCCGGCGCAGCCAGATCCAGACAGCGCACCATGCTGTTGTTGCGCACATACGCGCGCCGGCCGGCGTAAGCGGGATGCGTCCAAACGACGGGACGGTCTCTGACGTCAGGACAATCCGGTGCGATGACTTTGGCGCGGCTCAGCACCTCACACTTCTGCGGCGTGAGGCGGAGGATGCAGAGTTCGCCGTGCTCGGTGAAACAGAGCGCACGGTCCGTGTCGTTCATCCATGTCAGGAAGGCCGTGCCGTTCCTCACTTCCCGGCCCCGGCCCACAATTTCTTTGTTCTCCCAGCAGCGCGCGCCGGTCAGCCAGTTGAGACCGCGCAGCTGCCCGTAGTTGCAGACGCCGTAGAAATGTCCGTCGCGCAGCACCGGCGTGCAGTTCAGCGCATTGAGATGCGTGGTGCGGGTTTCGCTTTCGCGCTCCGTCTCCCAGACGATTTCCGGCGGTGCCCCGTCCGGCTTCATACGGAGCAGTTTCGATCCCCACCAGAATCCGCTCAACAGCACGGTATCGCCCGACTGCTGCGGAGTGGCGATGGCGACGCCGTATTTGATCAGCCAGGGAATGGACCAGAGTTCGCGCCCGTCCGCCGGGTCCACGCCGTGAATTGCGCCGCCGGTCCACTGAATGATGAGCGGCTGGCCGTGACAGTCGGCCAGCAGCGGCGCGGAATAGCCCGGCTCGCGGTCGGTCAGGGCTTTCCATTTCACCTCGCCGGTTTTGAGATCGAACGCCGCGAGGCACGAGCCCTCGCCCGCCGCAGTGCAGATGAGCAGATCGCGCCACACGAGCGGATGACCGGCGAAGCCCCACATCGGCGCCTTGCATTTGAAATCCTTTTCCAGTTCGCGCTCCCACACCACTTTGCCCGTGGCGCACTCCAGACAGGCGAGGCGTCCATGAATTCCAAGAAAGTAAACATGCCCGTCATGCACCGTCGGCGTGGCGCGCGGTCCGGCGGGATAATCCACCGTCACCGGACAGTCGCGGCTGAATTCCCAAAGCACCTCACCGTTCTTCGCGTCGAGACACAGCAGCCGTTCCGTGCCGGGAATGGCGTCGCTTTTCGGCGGCTTCGGTTGCGCCAGACGGTCCGGCACGAACACGCGCCCGTCCGCCACGGCAGGTCCGGCATAACCGCCCCCGCATTTTGCCTCCCAGATAACTTTGGGACCGCCGGCGGGAAATGTTTCACAAAGGCCGTCTTCGCGCCAGACACCATCACGGGACGGTCCCATCCACTGCGGCCAGTCGGCGGCGTGAAGGCAGGCCGAAAACAAAATGAAACCAAGGGGGAGTGTTCGCATAACAGTCCATTGCATACGCCCGCAGGGTCGGCCAGGACGCGCTCGCGGAGGAACTCCCGCCATCGCAATCCGCGCCCCGGGGCTGTCACATCGAGGTCAGGCCCTGATTCCGATCACCTCGCGGCAGTAACGCAGGCTGCGCTCCAGTTCCGCCTTTTGAAATTCCTGCTCGGCCTTCTTCCGGTCGCCCTCGGGCTTGAAAGGCGGGATCGCTTTGCCCTTCTTCGCCAGCGCCAGAAACTTCGCGAACTCCGGTGCGCGCACCTTTTCATACGGCGGCCAGAAGTCAGGCCTCAAATACGGATAGCCGCGCGCGAAGCCGCTGATGATTTCCATGATGAACGGAGCCTGCGGGCAGAGTTCCGCGAATCGTTTCGCGTAGGCCTTCATGTCCACGCAGCCCTCGCCCAACGCGGTCCATGCCACCTGACAGCCGTTTTCGTCCTCCCAGATCATGCTGTCGCGAATGCCGCTGCACACGGTGTAGGGGCCGAGGATTTCCAGATTCTGCATCGGATCCTCCAGCGTCCATGTCGCGTTGCCGCTGTCGATGGTGCAGCCGACATAGTCTTTGCCGGCTTCCTCGATGAGCGTCTGCAATTCCCACGCCTGCATGTCGCCCGCATGATTCTCGATGGCGATCTTCACGCCGCAGTCGATGGCGTAGCTGCGCACGGCTTTGCAGACCGCCACGGTGTCCTTGATCCTGGCAAAAATCCCGCCGGGGCTTTTGCGATCCTCGCCGAATCCCTGGTAACAGCGCGCCGCCGGAGAACCGAAGGCTTTGGCCACACGAATCGTAAGCTTCAGATGCTCCTCCGCCGTGCCCCACTTTTTGCTGAAATTGTGCGCGCTCGGACAAATGCCGCCGGTGCCGGCGTAGAGCGCGAGGCCTTTGTCCTTCGCCTTCTTTCCAAGGTCCGTGAGATAAGCGTCGTCGTGCTTCTCATAAACATCGAGATCGGAAAGCAGCAGCGCATCGCACTTCTGCTCCACCGCGTAGTCGATGAGCTGCTCCGCCTTCCAGCCGAGCGCGCGGATGGAGAAGTTGTCGAAGCCGAGTTTGAGCTTCAGGCCCGCAGCAGGCTCAGCGACGACGGGAACGGCAGTGGCGGCCGCAGCGGCGGCGGAGGTCTTCATAAAGTTGCGACGGGTGGTCATGCCGCGGCCTTTAGCCCTCCGGCGGGGAAAGGGAACGGAAAAATCGCGGTGAATGCCATCCCCCAACACTCCTGCAGCGCGGGGGGGGATGGCCCGGCAGGTCACGGGCAGGCGCGGTGCCCACCGCATTCCGGGCGGTTCATCAACTCCGTGAGGCCGCGATGCATTGCTCCACAATTTCCTCCACGCCGGCGTCAATGCCGACAACAGTCCCCTCCGCCGCATCCGGTGGCTCCAGCGTTTCAAACTGACTGCGCAGCAAGTCCGGCGGCATGAAATGCCCCTGACGGGCGGCGAGTCGCGCCGCGATGAATTCAGGGCTTCCGTGCAGGTGAATGAGTTTCACTCCCGGCGCGCCATCCATCAGCACGCGGCGGTAGGCGCGCTTGAGTGCGGAGCACGCCAGCACGGTCGTTTCGCCGGGTGCAGTGGTGTCGATCACTTCACGGCGCAGCCGTTCCAGCCACGGACGCCGGTCGTCATCGGTCAGGGGGATTTTGGCGGACATCTTCGCTTTGTTCTGCGGCGGGTGGAGATCGTCGGCGTCCACAAACCGTGCGCCGAGGCGCTGTGCGAGACGTTCCCCCACCGCCGTCTTGCCGCATCCGGAGACGCCCATGAGCAGCCAGACGCGCGGATTTGTATCGGAGATTGGTATTGGAGCGAAGGCGGAGGGCATGTTTCGATAAAGTGCTCAGTTCTCACTGCACAGTGCACAGTTTTCCATGTGGCGGTGTGCCGCCTTTGCGATGAAACATCGCCTTCGCAAACTGAGAACTGAACACCGAGCACTGCGCACCCACAACGTCCATGCCCTCCGCCGCCGAGATTCACGAAAAAGTCCCGACCCTGATCTTTCCGTCCGCCGCCGATGCCGCTGCAGCGCTGGCGCGGGAGGTGAAGGAATTGATCGAATCCGCCACCGCCGCCGGCCGCCCTGCGGTGCTCGGACTGGCCACCGGCAGCACGCCGGTGCCGTTCTACCGCGAACTGATTCGCCTGCACCGCGAGCAGGGCCTCAGTTTCAAAAATGTCATCACCTTCAATCTCGACGAATACTACGGACTGACGCGCGATCACCGCGAAAGCTACTTCCGCTTCATGCAGGAGCAGTTGTTCAAACATATCGACATCCCGGCGGAGAACATCCACCTGCCGGACGGCACGGTGCCTCTGGATGCGGTGTTCGACCATTGCGCGGCCTATGAAAAGCGCATCGCTGCCGCCGGCGGCATCGACCTGCAGATTCTCGGCATCGGGCGCACGGGCCACATCGGATTCAACGAACCCGGCTCGTCCAAAGACTCCCTCACACGACTGGTGCCGCTGGACCGCATCACGCGTCAGGATGCCGCCGCGGATTTCCTTGGTGAAGAGAATGTGCCGCGCTTTGCCATCACCATGGGGGTGGGAACGATTCTAAAAGCAAAGCGGATCGCCCTCATGGCGTGGGGCGAAAACAAAGCGGAGATCGTGGCCCGCGCCGTGGAGGGCGCCGAGACCGAGGCCGTGTCCGCCAGTTTCCTGCAGAGCCATGCGGACGCGCGGTTTCTCATCAATGCCGCAGCCAGCAGTTCCCTGACAAGAATTCGCCTGCCGTGGCTGGTGGGCCGCGCGGACTGGACGCCGCAGGAAACACGCCGCGCCGTGTGCTGGCTTTCCCAAAAGGAAAAGAAGCCGGTGCTCAAACTGCTCGACGAGGAATACAACGAAAACGGCATGGCGGAACTGCTCACCCGCTACGGCAGCGCCTACGAACTCAACATTCAAATCTTCAACCGGCAGCAGCACACCATCACCGGCTGGCCCGGCGGCAAGCCCCATGCCGACGACACTTCGCGGCCGGAACGCGCGCATCCCGCGGAAAAAACCTGCCTCATCCTCGCGCCCGAGCCGCAGGACGAGATTCTGGGCATGGGCGGCACCATCGAACGGCTCGTGAGCCAGAAGCACCGTGTGCATCTCGCCTGCCTCACCAGCGGCGACCTGCGCGTGACGGATGCCGAAGCGCTTCGATTCGCCAAAGTGCTGGAGGAAACCGCCGAGCCGGCCCGCTGGGCGGAGGCGCTGCGCTACGCCACCGGCGTCATCGAGGAAATCGAAGCCAAGGGCCTGTTCGGCGATCCCCCGCCGCGCCTGCGGGAACTCAAGTCGCTCATCCGCCGCGGCGAAGCGCGCGATGCCGCACACACGCTCGGCGTGCCGCTGGAGCACATCCACTTTCTCAATCTCCCGTTCTACGCCGAAGGCCGCTACCGCCAGTTCAGCATCACAAACAAAGACGCCGCGCGCATCGGTTCGCTGCTCGACCGGCTCCAGCCGCATCAGATCTACGTCACCGGCAACCTCGCGGACCCCAGCAGCGTCCAGGGCATGGCCTTTGCCGCCTTTCGTCAGGCCATGAGCGAGCGCGCCACCGCGCCGTGGCATGCGCAGTGCCGGGTCTGGCTCTATCGCGGACATCAGCACGAGTTCGAGCCTCACGAAATTCAGATGGCGGTCCCCATGAGCCCCGACCAGCTCGCCCACAAACTCGCCGCCGCCCAGCGGTTTCAGACTCACGTCCTGCCGGACCAGCTCGACGGCGAACGGAACCGCGCCACGGCGCGGAAATACGACGCACTCGGCATGGCGGAGTACGAAGCCATCGAAGCCTTCCGCCAGTGGCAGGAGTGAACTCCGACAAAAGGAAAGATTGGGTTGGCTCCGCCGGATGGAAGTGCCAGACTCCGGGCATGAGCCTACCGCATTTCTCACCTGTCCTGCGACAAAACGCTTCCCTCTCCGCATTCGGACGGCTGCTTTCCACCTGCCTGACACTTCTAGCGGGCCCGCTCGCCGCCGCGCCGGAAAAACTGCCGCCGCTGGAACTGCCCGTGCCGGAAAGCGCGCTCAGGGAGTCCCGCAAGCTGACCTACGGTGTCTATATGAACGGCGGCAAGATCGGCTGGGGGCTAGACTCCCGCGAGCCTGGCAAGTTCGACGGAAAGGAATGCATCGTAACCGCCATGTCGGTGAATATGGAAATGAAATCGCTGGGCAACACCATGCAGGTGGAGATGATCGACCGCCAACACTTCGACATGGCACCGCCGCACCGCGCTCGACGCATCGAGTCCGTGCAAAAGATGGACGGCCAGGAGCGGCGCATCATTCTCAACCTCAAAGAAGGCAGCACTTATGCCGTGGAGATCACCGAAGCCGGCAAAACCCGCACTTCGCCGGACGTGACGCTCGAACACCTCCTCACTCACAAAACATCACCGGAGGTCTGGGCCGCCGATCCCTCGCGAAAGCCCGGCGAAGCCATCGGGTTGACCGATTTTGACGAAGATACTTTGACTATGACCGCGACCACGGCCACCCTGCTGCAGGAGGCGGACTGGATCGGGCCCGGCGGTAAAATCGCGGCATGGGAGGTGCAGATCTATGAGCACAAACTCAAACTGGGCATGACTGCAAGGATCTCGCGTCTCGACGGCAATCTGGTGAACATGCAAATGGGCGGCATGTTCGACATCCGGCTCGAACCAGAAGCCGTCGCCAAACAAAGATCCGGTGAACAGGCCGATCTCTTCCTCGCGCTGGCGGTGAAGTCCGATAAAAAACTGGGGCGCGCCACCGCTCTCAGCGAACTGGAGATCGAACTGATCGCCCCCGGGGACGCGAAAACGCCGGAGTTTCCGGAAACGGTGAATCAAAGTGTGACCCGCAATGAGAGCGGCAGGGTGACCCTGCGCGTCACCCGGGGCCGCGGCAAGCCGCAGCCGGCCAGCGATACCGACCGTGCGGAGAATCTGAAGGCCACACTCCGTTACCCTGCCGACAATGTGGAGGTAAAGAAACTGGCCGATAAAGCTGTGGCCGGCGCGATAGACGATGCCGACAAAGTGAAGCGACTCCTGCGCTTCACGGACTTCCACCTCCGCGACAGCTACGAAGTCGAGGCGCTGACGGTCATGGATCTTCTCAAAAACCGGAAAGGCGAGTGCTCGGCTCACGCGCTGCTCTTCACCACGGTGGCGCGTGCCGCCGGTATTCCGGCCCGCGAAGCCGGCGGCTGGCTCTACATGGACGACACTTACCAGGCCTTTGGCGGACACGCATGGAATGAAGTTATCCTCGACGGTCACTGGGTGCCCGTGGACGCCATCTTTCAGCAGACTCAACTCGATGCCGGCCACCTTCAGATCCACGCCGGAGAAACTGACGGCAAGGCCATCGAAAGCCTCGCCGCCGGCCTGCGCGCCAAAGTGAAGTCCTTCAAGAAGAACAAGAACTGAACCGGCTCAAGCAGTGCGCAAGTTCCCAAGTAACATGCACTCTTTCCTAGCAGCCTGTCGGACTTACCCTCCGCCCGGTCATCCTGGAAAACCTGGAAA
>CAZFZN010000036.1:0-77136 GCA_964523105.1 uncultured Akkermansia sp. | reverse complement strand
TCATACAGGGGACTTGAACCCCATTTGGACTGTGCCCATGCCGGGCACACACCAGATCACTGGAGCGAACAGCCGCCCCGCTTTTCCGCTCGTCGCTGGGCGACCGTTCGGACGCGCCGCGAGCGCTCCACCGTCACTGTCGGCGGCTGTCGCTCAGTTCTGGCGTTCGACCGACACATGATTGATCGCCCCAAACGAGATCGGCTGGCTGAAGCCCTCCGGCATTTGCTTTCAGGGCGCATCGACAATCTTGCCTTTGACGATCTCGATTGTCCCGGCGGCATCACTGATTCCGAGGACCGGGCCATATTCGAGGTCTTTTATTCTGTGTGGCCCTGCTACGACGATTTCCGTTCTCATCCGCTTCAGTTGACCGACGGACAGCGACTGGACTTCAAGCGGTGCATATTGTTTTTGCATTCGGACGCCGAGTTTGAGTGGCCACGCAAGCGTTTAGGCGTCGTCGATTATTTGCGACGGGTCGCCGACGACCTCACCGGGCGGAGGTTCGGATTGTGTCCTGTAAAGTCTGATGGAGACATGGCCGTGTGGCCTTTCTTCCGGCGAGAGGATTATGATCGCGCTTTGGAGTCACCGAGGCTACTGCGAGGGAAGGTCGACCAATAACGGTCGCAGCGAAGGCGAGGGACGAGGCTTCGACTGCACCTTTTGGTGGAACAAGCCCGGCGGTGGTCGCGGGGCGCGGCCGATGCGTTTTGTTTTGGCGCGGGGGGCGTCCGGGGGGCGCGGCGTGCAGTCGCTCGCGCATGCGTGAGGGCGCGGACGCCGGTCCTGAGGGCGATTGGCAGGCCGGGGCGCGGCCGCGGCGGGGGGATTTCACCGCGGGCCGGGAAAGTGTGAGGACGGCGCGGGGTTTTCATGCGCCGGCGCGGGGGTTCGGCTGAGACGGCGGCGGCCGAGGAGCAAGTTCCCGGAGCAGGTTCCCGGATAACATGAGCACACCGGAAACCGCATCCCCTCCGAAACTTCCCCGGCTGCCCCCCCCCGGACAGTGTGCCGCGCGACGGCGGCAGCACTGGCGGATAATTTTCTTGCCGGAACGGTGCACTGCGGGCATCATATGCGCAGATCGCCGGCCCTGGTCACCTTTCCCGGCGACCGAACATGCATATGCAGCTCCACCGACCCATTTTGCTGCCCTTCTTCGCTTTGGCAGCCGTGTTTCTCCTGTGCAGCGCCGGTGAAGCCCGGGCAAGGCGCAGAGGTTTCACCCTCATCACCACCGGCACGACGCATTCCGAACTCGCGGCGATCAAGAAGGACGCGGACGGGCTGGCTCCGGAAATGATGGCCGCCATCCGGCAGCGGAATTTCGACACCGTGGGATACCAGTACAGCCACTTCGGCATCTTCTGGCTCGACCTCTGGAACTGGAACGGGGAATACATCATGTACAACAAAGTGAGCGAGGATGGCGGGGTGGTGCCGCCCGCCGTGGCCGCAGCCCTGCTCGGAGTGCCGGAGCAGAAGCTGCCCAAGCCGCTGAATTACCGCTTCCCCTACGGCCTGATGATTCTGTGCGGCCTCGCGTCGCTGAAAGTCGTGCCGCGCCTCGTTGCAAAACGCCGGCAGCGCCAGTCCGTGCCGGATTTCAATCCGCCCCCGCCGTCCGGCGGCGAACGGCCGCGCTGGTCGCCGCTGCCGCCTCAGGGCTCTCCGCAGGCCCCGCCGGCTTCCCCGCCCGCCGGCGGACCTCCGCCCGTGCCGCCGCCGCTCCCTCCGGAACAGCCATGATGCAGTCTCCGCTTGATTCGTCAGGATCGCGGCGGAGGCAGCACGCATGAGCAACATTACTTCATGGATGTCATGGGAGGGCGGCGTGGATCTCGTCGCCGTCACGCAAGAGGGCCTCGCGATGCCCAACGTCATGATCCACGTCGCGCGCGTGGTGCATACTCCCGCCGGCAGCGCCCCCGCCGGCATGGTGCTGTGGCAGCCCGATCCCGCGTCCCCGCCGGCGGTCATGGGCTTCCTCTCGCCGGACGCCGCCGTCGGGGCTTATTTCGGTCCTCACATTTTTGCCGGGACGCCATTTGAGAAGGCACCGGTGCTGCCCGCGGAGATGGCCGTTTCATTCAGTGCCGGCCGCGCCACCGCGGTGGTCAAAGCCGGCGGCCTGACCTTCGAGGTGGAACTCACCGGTCTCGGCCCGGCGGAGCGGCACAACCGCGCCCCGTCGGGGATGGCGCCGTTCAGTCAGGATGTCATCGAGTCCGCCGCGGCCGCCGCGTCCCTCAAGGTCAACGGCGTGCCGGTTTCCATCCTGCTCCCTCCGGCCGGGCCCGGCGGCGGGCCACCGGCGGTTTCCAGTCCGGCCGGCATATACGCCCGCTGATTTCATGGAAGCGGGAGCCGGCGAGAACCGCCTGGCAGGCGGCACAGAGTGTGCAAAGGAACGCGCTCCATGATCCATGCGAACCACGAAAGCACCGGGGCGGGAAAGCGCCCCGTGTATGTCATCGGCCATCTCAATCCCGACACCGACGCCGTCTGCAGCGCCATCGGCTATGCCGAACTGTTGCGCCAGACGCGCTATCCGGATGCCGTGGCGGCGTGCTGCGGCGGCCTGAACCAGCGCACCGAATGGGTGCTGAAACGCACCGGCATGGAGCCGCCGCAGCTGCTGATGGATCTGCGTCCCACCGCCGGGATGATCTGCCGCGCCGATGTCGTGAAAGCCAAGGCGGAGGAGACTTTCCTCGATGTTTACGACCGCATGGAGCGCGCGGGCGTCCGCTGCATTCCCGTGGTGGACGATCAGGAGCGCATCACCGGACTCGCCAGCATCCAGGACCTGCTCAAACTGCTGGTCCACAATGTGCAGGACCACGACCAGGCGCGGCGCGTGCGCACCACCCTGGCCAATATGGCCCGCACCCTGGAAGGCCACATCGACTGCGGGGCCCGGCTCGATGCCGAACAGGACTTCGTGCTCACCGTGAGCGCCAGCAGCGAAGCCACCGTGGACAGCCGTCTTCATGAATACCAGCCTGACGAACTCGTGGTCGTGGTCGGCGACCGGCCGGAAATTCACCGGCTGGCACTCGCGGACAAAGTGCGCGCGCTCGTCCTGACACGCGGCGCCGGACTCTCCCCGGAACTGCTGGATCAGGCCCGGGCACAGGGGTGCACCGTGATCCGCTGTTCGCACGACACCGCCAGCACCACGCAGTTGATCCGCTGCTCCCGGCGCATCGCGGAGGCCGTGGAAAAGGACTTTCGCAGTATCGGCGCGCGCATGCAGATCGCCGCCGTGCGCCACGAACTCCAGCACACCGCGCAGCCGCTCTTCCCCGTCATCCGCGAGGAGACCGGCCGGCTGGTGGGAGTCTTTTCCAAGAGCGATTTGCTCGATCCTCCGCGGCAGCGCATCGTGCTCGTGGACCACAACGAACTCAGCCAGGCGGTGCCCGGCGCTCAGGAGGCCCAGATTCTGGAAGTGATCGACCACCACCGTCTCGGCGGAGGACTCGTCTCGCGTGAACCGATCCGCTTCATCAACGAGCCGGTCGGCTCCACGAGCACCATCGTCGCCCACCTCTTCCAGGTCCATGGCAAGCGCCCGTCCACCCCTGTCGCCACCTGCCTGTGCGCAGGCATCGTGAGCGACACGCTCAAACTCACCTCACCCACCACCAGCGGCCTCGACCGGGAAATGCTGGCATGGCTCGCAGGCCAGGCGGGCATCGTGGTGGATGACTTTGCGAGGGAGTTTTTTGCCGCCGGGTCGCTGCTGCGCGCCGCTCCCGTGGAGACCATTCTCAACACCGACCGCAAGGAATACACCGAGCACGGCTGGCATATCAGCATCAGTCAAATCGAAGAACTCGGCCTCGATGATCTGACGCGGCGAACGCCGGAACTGCACGCCGGCCTGGATGCGCTCCGCCGCGCGAAGAACTGCGACTTCGCCTGCCTCATGGTCACGGACATCCGCCGCCATTACAGCGTTCTCCTAACCGCCGGCAGCCGCGCCGTGGTGCATGAGATCGACTTCCCCGCCCTCGGCCCTGATGTTTTTGAAATGACCGGCATCGTCAGCCGCAAGAAGCAGTTCTTCCCCTTCATCAGCCGCGTGCTCGCCCGCGCGCGGCAGGACTGAAGACGCAGCGGGGCTCAATCCGCCACCCGTTCCAGCCGCACCGGCACCCCGTCCGACGGCTCGAGGCCGAGCTGGCGCTCCACATACTGACGCATCGCCTCGCGCACCCGCAGCGTCAGGATTCCGTCCGTCATGCCATACTCCTGAATCACGGCGGCGCGCTGTTCCTCACTTAAATTCGCCGCCGGCCTCACTCTCAGCGTGACGAAATTCTCCCACGCTGCATCCGGCGGCAGTGCGCTCCCGCCTTCCACCGGCCAGTCCGCGTCCGCGATGCGCCCCAGCGTGAAGTCGCGGTACTCGCTGCTCTTCTCGCACCATGCCCTCACATGCCACCGGTGACCGCTGTGCGCCAGGGCGTGCGGCCGCAGCCAGCGCCACTCGTCCGAACTGCCGTGCACCGATAAATAACGCAGCCGCAGCCTCCGGCCATGCAGCACCGCCTGAAAAACACGGCGCTCCACCTCCACCGGCGCCCGCCTCGCCGGCAGCGTCACCCATTCCACCATCACTGAACCGCTCGCCGTCTGCTCTCCGGTCACTGGCGCGCGTCCCGCCCCCATGAAAAGCGCCACCGCGTCCTCCAGCCGGCTCGATTGCAACACCTGACGCATCGATTCCAGCCCCTCGTAGCGCTTCCGGGAGGTGGAGTAACTCAGCGCTCCGGGATTCAACTCGAGATACTTCTGAAAGTCCGCCGACGCCTGGGCCGACCCCTTTCCGAACAACTCCATCAGGTCCGACCGCTGCACCCAGCCGCGCCAGTAGGCCGCACGCTCGATCATTCTCAGCCGCTCCTGGACGGCCCATTGTTCGGGGTTGCTGGTATTACCCATCGGAAAAAACTATTGACGCGTTAAAAAATTTGTGAACGATGCGGACAGAAAGACGACCCATCCGTTTTTCAGCATCAATCAGTCGCTCGCCATGAAAAGTCAAGTTCTCCAAACAAAATCCACGCCGGTCGCCCGCCAACTCCTGCCGCTCCGGGTCAGCCGCCCCTGCTCCGTCCGCCTCCGCCAGCCCCGCTTCGCCTCCTCGCTCGACGGGCTTCTCGACGCCCCCGGCACCCTGCCCGTCAGCCTCCTGCGCATCGTCCGCTGAGTTCGGCCCTCCGCCCTCCGTCCTCCGTCCTCCGTCCTCCGTCCTCCGTCCTCCGTCCTCAGCCTTCAGCCTTCAGCCTTCAGCCTTTCCCCGCCATGCCTTATTCCGAAGCCTCCCCCGCCCTCACCGAAATCGCCGTCATCCTCGACCGCTCCGGCTCCATGCAATCGATCGCCGGCGACGCCATCGGCGGCTTCAATGCCTTCCTTGCCGCCCAGCGCGGCGAACCCGGTCACGCCCGCCTCAGCCTCGTGCTCTTCGACGACCATTACGAAGTCCCACTCAAGTCCGCTCCCCTCGCGGAAGTCCCGCATCTCACGGCGCGCACCTTCGTCCCCCGCGGCAGCACCGCCCTGCTCGATGCCATCGGCCGCACGCTTAAAAAAATGACAGCGTCCTTCGCCGCCCGCCCGGCGGAGCAAAAGCCTGACAAAATCATCGTCGCCATCCTCACCGACGGCGAGGAGAACGCGAGCCGGCACTACACCGGCCCTCACATCCACGATCTCATCGGTGAAAGACGCGCCCGGGGCTGGGAATTCATCTTCCTCGCCGCCAATCAGGACGCCTTCACCGCCGCCGAGCGCCTCAACATCGCCCGCGATGACGCCGCCGCCTTCGCCGCCAATGCCGCCGGCACTGCGGAGGTCTTCCAGCAAATGAGCGCCCGCGTCACCGAAAAGCGCCGCCGGCCCGGCGAGTCCGCCTGACCACTTTCTCACCCTGCATGGTGGTGTGAAAAACAGGAACCCCGGTTCCCGTGCCGGGCGGTTATTGGTTCCCCGCCCGGCACGCCCGGCCTCCAGGCCATCTCCATGCCGGACGCCCGCTGCCTGCCGCATTCAGTGAGGCTGGCATGACGCACTTCTTCACCAACACCGGCCACAATACTGCTGCGCAGCGGGTTTCGCATGTTACATGCAAAGCCTTCACGGGAACTTGCTAAAGGCAAAGTCGTTCGTAAAGTTCTGCTCCTAACGTAGAATGTATGACTCTCCGCACTGTGGTCATGTTGGCCCTCAATCTGACGGCTGCGCACTTCCTCGTGGCTCAGGAAGGAAAAGCGGAGGTGACGCTTAAGGTATCAGTAGCACAAGCCGTTCGCTCTGAGTTGCCAGCCTTCCTGGACGTACTCGGTGAATCCCTGAAACAGACTCCTGGCATGGATGATGGGAAAATTGGCCGGATCGCCCGCATCATTGAGCAGAGTATTGCAGACTACTCCGCGGTCGTCACTGTCAGCGATTGGTCCGGGAGCGTGATCCGATTGTCCACACTGCCAGCGGAGCAGCAGGCAACCCTCGAGCGGGCATTCGACACGGCGCTGCTCAGGCAGTGCGGCCCCGCTTTGGCGCAGAAAGTAAAATTCCTGTGCATTCGCCTTCTCTATGCCCAGACAGGCGCTTTCGGAAAACACGTCCTTACATTCGAAAAGCGGGAAGGCGCCATATTCCTCGCTGCCGGCCCCCTGGAGGAATTGGAGATTTCGCCGGAGGCTATTCTGGTTCGGAACACGGACCTGTCAAAGTGGCTCAAAGATAACACCGGCAAAGAGTGAGAAACAACTTCAAGGGGATGGTCGCGGCCGGGTTGCTCGCAGGAGCAACAGTGCTCATTTATTGACTGCTGAACAGGGACGATGACGGTCCGCCGATGGATCGGCGGAGCGGTCAACGCATCGGGCAACCTCAGATCAGGGGGAGTCCCGGGTCCGCAAATCCACTCCTTCCTTCTGTCAGGGATGAGGACGCCGGGTTTGAGGTGTCTTTTGCGCAACTCGTCGAGCAGGCTCCGTTCAAGGGACCTGACTTGCTTGTGGATGGCAGGAACGGGCCCGCCCTGTGGCCATCTACCGCACGTGCCTTGATGCTGAGCGAAACCCAGGCCCATAGCATCAACAAGGTATTGACCAGCACACTGGGTGAAATTCGGAAGCTGGAACGGGAGCACCTGGTGGTGGTTCGACAAACCGGCACAGAACTGGAACTCAGAGTAGGTGCTTTTCCGGAGGCGGGCGCTGCCGTACTCAAAAGAGTCGAAAGCGAAATCTCCGGGATCGCTGGTCGAACCGGGGAGGCGTTGGTAGAGATACTGCGCCCCTCGCTTCTTGCCCGCTACCGCAACTTCGGAGCACGAGAGCGCAAGATCATCGGAAGGGTGACAGATTCAGGCTACAACGAAGTAATCGAAGATGGCGTTACCAGGGGCTTCCCCTTTTCGATGTCGTTCGACTCGATGCAGCAGCACTTGTTCAGCTTTGAAGTAGATAAGTAGAATTTCCCTTGGAATGCTGCATTCCACAGCGCGCCTGAAACTCAAAGCGGCGGCTTGATGGCAGCGCAATCAAGAGGTCCACTTACGCAACCGTGCTTGTTAGTGCCACTTGCAAACCCCTTACGGACTGCAGGCGAAGGATGGCGGTCATTCATGCGCACCACCCGGGGAAACTCATGTTATGTGAGAACTTGCAGGGAGCCCGGGAACTTACAGTGGGAACCTACAGGGAAGCTCTCCCGCGGGGCAGCGTGTGGTTCCGCCGCGGCGAAGCGGGAGAGGGGCACGCTCAGGCCGGGCGAGCGGGCCGGTCTCATGGTGCCGGGAGCCGGCAATATCCCTGTGCCCGACGGCGAAATCAAAGACCTGCACAGCGTCTGTCAATTCCAGGCGGCAAACCGGAGTGTGCGGGGGCGCGGGGTTTCGTCCCGGGCCAACGCAGCACCGGTCTCGCGCCGCACCTCGAGACCCGCGCGGACCCGCGATGGCCCGCCGGGCGGGCCTGACAGTGCCGTTTTCCCGGCTGTGGGGCAGCGGTTGCGATTGCTTCGCCATTTGACACGCTGGGCCTCACACACCCACCTGCATGAAAACGAATATTGGAATCACTGACAAATCACGGAAAGACATTGCCGGCATTCTGGCAAAGCTGCTCGCCGACGAGTATGTGCTCTACACCAAATCGCGCAACGCCCACTGGAACGTCACCGGCCCCGACTTCCACGCCATGCACAAATTCTTCGAGGAACAGTACGATCAGATTGAAGAATCGATCGATGAAATCGCCGAGCGCATTCGCGCCCTCGGACACGCTGCGCCCGGATCGCTCGCGGAGATGAGCCAGCTGACGCGATTGAAGGAAATGCCCGGCACGAGCCACGGCAGCGGAAAATTCGCGGCCGCGCTGCTGGCCGATCACGAGCAGATCATCCGCCAGCTCCGCGACGACGCCCCGAAGTGCGCCAAACTCGGCGACGACGGCAGCAACGATTTCCTCGTCGGCCTCATGGAGGAGCACGAGAAAATGGCGTGGATGCTGCGGGCTTCGCTGTCGTGATCCTTCGACTGGCCCGGCGGTTGAATTCACGTCCATGCTGCAAAACAGTGAACGCGCCCTCACTGCTTCTCATCGTTCTCAGTCTGGTGCTGCTGGACTCCTGTGCCGTCGCGCCGGCGGGGGTCCGGCGCGTGACCCGTCCGGCGCGGGCGGAACTCTATCCGCTGCTCACGGAAACGCTGCAGACCGCGAAGGATGCGGCCTCAGCGCACGCCCTGGCGCACTTCGTCGAGTTGTGGAAACAGCGCGGCCTTCCGGCGCAGGCGGAGGTCGCGCCTCCGGAAGGTCAGGCTGGTGTGCGCTATCTGGTGCAATTCGACGGCGGCGGCCACGGCGAGTATCCGCTCGACTACTTTGACGAAATCATCCCGGCGGCGGACTTTGAAGTGCGCCATCTGGAACACCACACGCGAGCCGGCGCCGGAGCGCCGCTGGCTGCGCTGCGGGAAAACCGTCACCGCGAGGCCATCGAGCGCTATTATCCGCCGGAAGCGATCACGCGGCCGCTCACGGCCGTCGCCCGGCCGGGTCGGGTGCGCGGCGGCGTGCAACCGGTGCGCATCGAACTGCTTTGCCCGATGATGCATGATGCCGTGGTGCTGCATGGGCGGCGACAGCCACTGGCGGCTGACTTCTCCGTGCCATGGGCTGCGGCTCTGGCCCGCGCGGGTGATTTACACCGCTCCCGCGTGCTCGACATGCTCACCACGACGCCGAAGCGCCAGCCGCAGCTCTATCTCATGGAGCCCTATGATCGCCGCAAGGAGCCGCTGATCATGATTCACGGTCTGCTCGCCACTCCGCTGGTGTGGGCGAATGTCAGCAACGAGCTTTGGGCCGACGACGAAATCCGGAGTCGCTATCAAATCTGGCATTTCCTCTACAACACCTCCGCGCCGGCTCTTTATTCCGCGCGGCAGTTGCGCATGCAGTTGCGGGAGTTGCGGAGGATGCTCGATCCGGAGGGCGACGATCCGGCGATGCAGCGGACGACGCTTTTGACTCACAGCATGGGCGGGCTGGTCGGCAAGGCGCTCGCCGTGAGCCCCGGCGATGCTTTCTGGAAAGCCGCCTTCACCGTGCCGCACGAGTCGCTCAAACTTTCCGCCGCGGACCGCGCGACGCTGCAGGAAGCCTTCGAATGGCAGGCGGACCAAACGATTCACCGCATCATCTTCATCGCCGTACCGCATCGCGGCAGCGCGTTTGCCGACAATTTCGCCGGTCGCCTCGGCTCATGGATCACCGCGCCGCCGCAGCCGTTCCGGGTCTTTTATGAACGCATCTCCGCGGCGAACCCGGGCGTGTTCACGCCGCAGTATGCGGCACTGGGCAGCGGCAAACTGGACAGCGTGAGTTCCCTCTCTCCGCAGCAGCCGACGCTCCGCATCCTGGCGGATCTGCCGTATGCCGGCCGCGTCAGGCGGCACAGCATCATCGGCAATCGCGGCAAGCCCGGCCCGCTGGAACTGAGCAGCGACGGCATCGTGCCCTACCGCAGCAGCCATCTCGACGATGTGGAATCCGAAAAGATCGTGCCCTCCGGACACAGTGCCATGCGGCATCCTGCGACAGTGGCGGAGATCAAGCGCATCCTGGAACTCTAGCGGGCGGCGAGGGCCCGCAGTTCCCGCTTTCTTCGACCGCGGGTCCGCGGCTCACTGAACCCATGCACGACCTGAACTTCTTTCTCTCGGCGTTCATTTACCTGGGCACGGCAGTGCTCATCGTGCCCCTCGCCAAACGCCTGGGCATGGGAGCGGTGCTCGGCTATCTCGTTGGGGGTGCGCTGATCGGTCCTTCGGTGCTGGGCTGGGTCGGCGGCAAACAGGGCGAGGAAGCGATGCACTTCGCGGAGTTCGGTGTCGTCATCATGCTGTTCGTGATCGGCCTGGAACTCGACCCGCGGCGGCTCTGGCGTCTGCGCGGGCCGATCTTCGGGCTCGGCGGGCTGCAGGTGGCGGGCACAGCGCTGGCGGTGGCCGGTGTGGCGGTGGCGTGCGGCATGGAGTTCCGGCCGGCGCTCGCGGTGGGCATGATCATGGCACTTTCGTCCACGGCCATCGTCGTGCAGTCGCTGCAGGAGCGCGGCCTGCTGCGGACCGACGGCGGGCAGGACACTTTCTCGGTGCTGCTCTTCCAGGACATTTCCGTCATTCCCATGCTGGCGCTGTTTCCCCTGCTGGCACCGGCGGGCGCCGCGGCGGAATCGCAGGGCTGGCTGCAAAGCCTGCCCAACTGGGCGCAGCCGCCGGTGACGCTGGGTGCCGTGGCGGTGATCGTGCTGGCCGGACATTTCCTTGTGCCGCGCGGTTTTTCCGTGCTGGCCAAAACGGGCCTGCGCGAACTCCTGACAGCGGCGGCGCTGCTGCTCGTCGTCGGCGTGGCCCTGTTGATGTCGCTCGTCGGCCTGTCGCCGGCGCTGGGGGCCTTTGTGGCCGGCGTGGTGCTCGCCGGCAGTCACTACCGCCACGAACTGGAGAGCAATCTGGAGCCGTTCAAAGGTCTGCTGCTGGGACTTTTCTTCCTCGCGATCGGCGCATCGCTCGACTTCAGCGTCATCGCCGCCGCGCCGCTCACAGTCGCTTCTCTGGTCATGGGGCTGGTGCTGTTGAAAGCCGTCATCTTCTTCGCCGTCGCCACGGTGCTGCGGCTGCGCGGACCGCGCCGCTGGCTGCCGGCGCTCGCCCTGGCGCAGGGCGGCGAGTTCGCCTTCGCGCTGCTCGCCATCACCGTCAGGCAGGAAATCCTGACATCGGAGACTTCCCGGCTGCTCGTGGCCGTGGTGGCGCTCTCCATGGCGGTGACACCGCTTTTATTCATCGTTTATGAACGGCTCATCGCGCCGCGCTTCATTGCGGAAACCGCCACCGTGACCCGCGAGCCCGACCCCATCGACGAACACGCCCCGGTGATTCTCGCCGGGTTCGGCCGCTTCGGCAATTTCGTGGGCCGTTTCATGATGTCGCAGGGCGTGAAAGTCACCGTGCTCGAATCCGATCCCGATCACGTGGAAATGCTGCGCGCGTTCGGATTCAAAGTCTTTTACGGCGACGCCACGCGCATGGACCTGCTGCACGCCGCCGGCATCGGCGAGGCCTGTATGCTCATCATCTCGCTGGCCGATCAGGCGAAAGTCGCGCAGCTGGTCACCGCGGTGAGGGAGCACTATCCCAAGGTGCGCATCATGGCCCGCGCGCGCGATTACGATCAGCGTTTCGAACTGCTGAATCTCGGCCTGCCCGCCGAAGACACCGTCCATGAACAGACCGGCAGCGCGCTCGACCTCGCCGTGCGCGCCCTCATGGCCCTCGGCAAACCCGCTGACGCAATGGAGCGCGCCGTCAAACAATGGCGCCGCTATGACGAGGAAACCTTTCACCTGCTCGTCCCCGCATGGGATGACTTCGACAAACATGCCAGCATCGTCAGCCAGCGCCGCATTCAACTGGCGCAACTGTTCGAGAAAGACCGCGCCGAACTCGGCAACAGCCCGAATCAGGAAGGCGCGCCTGCGCCTCCGTGACAGCGGCCTGTGCCTCGCGTCCGGGCAGCCGCGCGGGAGCGGTTCATCGAGGCATCCCCTGCCCCGTTCACCAGCGCGTCCTGACACCGCAAGCACGCACGGCGCACCAGCCGCGCAGGGCCTCGAACACGCAGAATAAACCGGCCGCGGCCAGCAGGAGACACGCCGGGAGACTCACCTGATAAACCCATGCGGCGACGCCCAGCAGCGCCAGTCCGGCCGCTCCCCGGAGGATGCGGCCGGTTCTTCCAATGTTCGGTTTGAACAGCTTTTTCATGTGAGAACGGACCATCAGCATAACGGTGTCCCCCATCCTGTCGAGCGCCGGCGGAGGAGCGAAGCCGGCACCGGTCCGCCGGTTGCGCTGGATGGCGTCTCCGGGGTGCGGGCCGCCGCCGCGGGCTCCGGGGACCGTTCCCGCAGAATCGTTGGCGGGGCATTCACCGTCGCCCCGGGAGAAAACGATGACACCGTGCGCATTCCCAATCTCCGTCAGCATTCCAGTATCGCGGATGGCACCCGGTTTCGGCAGCGTGTGCACGCCGCCCTGCGGCGGAGAGTGCGGTCCGTTCCATTCCGTGACACTGCGGGGAGTCCTCACCGCCAGCACCGGCGAGTCAATCCGTCTCCGGCAGGTCCGGCCTTTTGGACTTCGACAGCCATGACCAGAGAGATGCGAAGTTCACAATAAAGTAGGCGCCGAACAGACACGAGGTTCGGGGCATGCCGGTGACCACACAGGTCACGATGCTGTAAAGATTGGCGGCACACCATACGAGAAAGCCCGACCAGTGACCCCGGGTCACCAGCCATTGGCCTGCAAGGAGGGCAATGAGATTGGCGATAATGTAGGTGGTGGAATTCATGGTTCAGTCGATCGGGCAGGCTGCACCTCGAGTGCCGGCGGAGAAGCGCCTCCGCCGGCACCCGCGGATTGATGGACTTCAGAGTCTTTCGACTTCAATTTTGATATTCACGGGATTCGCGAGCGTGTCGAACACCGGCGACTTGCGGACCAGTTCCTGGACGGTCTGTTCGTCCACATCACCTTTCACTTTGAACTTCACGCGAATTTCGCGGTACCCTGGACGGACGGAGGGATCGATATCGAGCAGGCCGTGGAGATCGATGTCACCTTCGTACTGGCTTTCGATACTCTCGATGTTCAGTCCGCGGCCTGCAGCATGATAGGCCAGGGTGGTGGTCATGCAGCCTGACAGTCCGGCCAGCACGAATTCCACAGGGTTGGCGCCGTTGTCTTCGCCGAGAAGGACCGCGGGTTCATCCGCGTGCATGACGAACGGCTGCTTGTGTTCCATTTCCTGACAGGTCCCGCGAAACGAGTCCACGGTGGCGACGTTATGGCCGCCGGTGTCCCATGTGTTGCGGGTGCGGAACTTGAACTGCGCCAGTTCCGGCTGCTGCTCGATGGCGCGGATGGTTCCGGCCAGTTTGGTGACGTTCACGCCGTTGCGGATCAGTTCATGGGCGGAGTTTTGAGTGGTGTTCATGGTCTTTGGTTTTCGATTGTTGTTTGTGTTTCGCCCGCTGCAGGAACCATTTCCCGTGCGGACAGGCTCCTATTTACCGAATCCGTGCCAAGCCCGTGGAGTTTCTGTAAAGCACTTACTGTGAAGCGTTTCCGGAAAACGCACCGTTAAGCAAACCGTCGCGGGATTTCGCGAATGGCGAGATATCGCGACGCGGCCGGCGGAAAGTCGCGACCCGGAAATCAGGGTGCCGGAGGCCGGCGGATACCCAGCGCTTTCATGCGCGAACTGAAGGTGGATGCCGGGACTCCGAGAAGTTGAGCGGCTCCGTTTTCTCCCGCGATGCGCCACCGGCACGACTCCAGGGCGCGGATGAGATTGTTGCGTTCCAGCTTTTGCAGCTCGTCCGCCGTGAGCACCCGTGATGGTGCGGCCTCCGCAGGAGTGGCGGCGCCTTCCGCCGGCACCCCGGGGTTCATGAATCCCGCCATGGCACGCTGGAGCTGCAATTCGCCACTGGATGTTAGAATTACGGCGCGTTCGATAACGTTTTGCAGCTCCCGCACGTTGCCGGGCCAGTCGTAGCTTCGCAAAAGTCCGAGAAGTTCCTCAGAGAGTGGAACGATCCTGCGGCCCATCCGGCGGGAAAATCTCCTGACAAATTCCTCCGCCAGCAGTTCCACATCCCGGCCGCGTTCCCTCAGCGGCGGAATGCGGATGGGGAAGACGTTGAGACGGAAGAAAAGATCCTCACGAAATTCACCGCTGGCCGCCATCTGTCTCAGGTTGCGGTGGGTCGCAGCGATCACGCGGACATCGACCTTCACCGTCCGCGAACTGCCCAGCGGCTCGAACTCCCCCTCCTGGAGGACGCGCAGGAGCTTGGCCTGCAGTTCCAGCGGCAGCTCGCCGATTTCATCGAGAAAAAGCGTGCCGCCGTGCGCGAGGGCGAACCGGCCCTCGCGCCGGTTGACAGCCCCGGTAAAGGCGCCGCGCTCATGTCCGAAGAATTCGCTCTCGATGAGATTCGCGGGAATGGCGGCGCAATTGACCAGCACGAGCGGTTTGTTCGCCCGCGCACTGGACTGATGGATGGACCGGGCGACCAGTTCCTTGCCGGTGCCGGTTTCGCCGGCGATCAACACGGTCGAATCGGTGCCGGCCACCTGTTTGATCGCAGCGCCTACCGAGCGCATGCAGTCGCTGCGTCCCAGCAGACCTTCGTGTCCCGGCAGTTCCCGCATCGCTTCGCGCAGGTACTCGGTTTCCCGGGTGAGCAGTTGAATTTGCCGCTCCGCCTCCTGACGTTCGTCCACATTGCGCAGAATGATCGTGAAGAATCGCAGTCCCCGGCTCTCGAATCTCGAAAGGGTCACTTCCGCCGGAAACACGGAGTGGTCCCGGCGTCTCACCACAAAGTCCTGAGGCACCCAGAGCTGGCGCTGACCGCCGGAGCGCTCCTCGAGTTCGCGGGTGAACCGCACCAACCGGGCGGCGCTCTCCGGCACCAGAAACTCACGCATGTTCACACTCAGCAACTCCTCCGCAGCGCATCCGAACAGTCTTTGCGCAGCCTCATTGATCTGTGTCACCTGCAGGGACTCGTCGAGCACGAGGATGGCGTCCATGGCGGTTTCGATGACCGCGGACAACTGCTCCTCCCGGGCGGCGAGCTGCTGTTCCACCTTCAGGCGACGATGCTCGGCCGTGGCCCGCGCGGCGAAAATCCGGAAGAGCGCCATGGCACGTTCGTCGCGCGGCATCGGTTTGTCGTCGAGCACTCCGAGGTGGCCCATGACCGTGCCGTCGGCGTCCACCAGCGGTGCTCCCAGATAGCTGACGGCACTGAGAGGCACGAGGTCACTGTCGAGCGGGAACAGTTCGATCAGCCGCTCGGGAATGTGGATGATCTTTCGTTGCTCCACGACGTCTTCGCATGCGGTTCCCGCGATGGGGTACTCATAGTGCTCCACGTACTTTCCATCGAGCCACATCGCGAACGCGCGCAATCGCTGCTCGCGGGGAAGATATTCCGTCACCCACGCGGACAGCGTGCCCAGTGACAGGGCGAGGTTTTTCACAAGAGCACGGAAGAAATCCACGCCGGTCTCCGCCGCCGTCCCCTCGACGACGAGGCGAAGAGCGGTGGCGTCGTTCGCGGCTTTTTTCTGCGCGGCCATGGTCCCGCTCCGTTGATAACGTCCGCAGCGGTGCGTGCCACTCCTTTTTCTGCTCATTGAGGCGAAAACATGCAGCGATGAGGTTCAGCCCGGGATTCATCCGCAGGGAACGGGCATCGCAGAACCTGCCGGAGAAGCGGGCATGCCGGCACGTCTATAAGTGCTTCGCCCCCTGATGCACTCCCGCTGAGAGTTCCCGCCGCCTCAGTCGCGCATGGCCGGCCCCGCTGCCTGCCGCTGCTGCGCACACAGGGTCAAACCCGCAGTGAGCCCCGGAAACCTCTAACAGCATAGTACGACTGCGCTCCATTGTGCCCCGTGAAGACGCGCCCGTAGCGGCGCTCGCCATACAGCGCGCCGCCACAGGCGCGGATATCCGCCGGAGTTTTTACCCAGCTTGAGGTCTTCGTGTCGAACTCCCCGAGTTTCTGCAGCCCGGCATACTGTTCCTCGGTCAGGAGTTCGATTCCCATCTCCTCCGCCATGTCCATGGCGGTGGTTTTCGGCCGGTGCTCCTTGCGCGAGTTCCATCCGGCGCGGTCATAGCAAACGCTCACCCGCTCCCGCGGAGTCTCCGGCGAACAGTCATAGAAAATGTATTCGCCCGACTGTCTGTCCTGACCAACGACGTCCGGCTCGCCTCCGGTGCGCTCCATTTCATGCAGCGACCACAGTTTGTCAGGCCGGGACTCCAGCCGGGTCTCCACCGCCACCCATTCCAATCGCCGGTGGCGGTTCCGGTGGCTCTCGAAGCGCGCCCGCAGCGCGCTGAGCAGTTCCTTGCGCTGGGCGGGAGACAGTTTCCGCGGTGTGCGACGGGCCGGATTCATTTGGGGGAAGGGACGATGAGAGTGGAATCATCCCCGGCGGACGGCAGGATGCAAGAGTTGAGCCTTACATTGCACCTGCCGGTAATGCGCCGCACGGATGCGGGCGGCGTCACGACTTGCAGCGCTTTGATTTCCGCCGGTCCATGATCAGGAACACGATGACGCCGCAGAGCACACTGAACCCCACGCAGGCGATAAGAACGATGACCCATACGGGATCGGGCGGCATTTCCACGAGTTCGGCGACTTCCGGCTGCGACGGTGCATAACGCATTTCCAGCCGCGGCTCGATCAACCGGCCATCGCGGTCCACAAACTTTTCGCCCACCACGGCCGGCACAATGAACCCGCGGCGCAATTCCCTGCCTTCGTGCGACCACACGGCTTCAAACGACAACCTGCGCGCACCACCCCGGCCCGTGACCCATTCCGGGGATTCCAGCCGTCCGGTCACGGCGACGCCCTCTTTCTCCAGCAGCCTGGCGTCCAGCAACTCGCCCGCCACGGCCGCAAGCCAGAGCGGAATGGCAAGGAGCACCAGCCACGGCCAAATCCTGCGAAAAGAGAATTTCATTTGCCTGCTCTGTCAGCGCTTCCCGCAGCGGACGCGAGAGAGATTCTGGTCCGGCGTCCGGAACCAGGAGACCCTGCCGGATTGAAAAATATCGTCGCAAACCTGTTCTCCTTCCGCGACCGTGGTGCTAACCTGACGGCTCATGAACGGGGACGCACCACACGACAATCCTTACGCACCGCCGGCCACCCCAGAACCTGCCGCGGAGGAGCATCCCCTCACAGGGGGAACCGGACGCCGGGGGCGGCTGCTGGCTGTTCCCCTCATTTATCTCGATCAGTTTCCGTCGCACTGCTGCATAAAATGCGGTCAACGCGCCTCAAAGCAGATTCGCCTGGTTCACAGCCACCACAAGCTCCTGCCATATTTTCTGCTGGGCGTGTTTGCGGCCTTTCTCAATCTGAAGGAAGCCAGTTTCGTCCTCACCCACGGCATTTGCGACCGGCACCGGCGGCTGTCCACCTGGTGCTCCTATGGCATCGCGGCCAGTTTTGTGGCCGCCGGCTGGCAGGCGGGGCGGGTGTTCGGCAGCGGTGAAGCGACCGGCACCGGGCTCGACCTCGCCATTCTCCTGCTGGTGCCGGCAGCGGTCCTTTCATCGATTCAATATCACAGCCAGCGCCTCCGGCTGGTGACGATCAAAGACGCAGTGGCGCTGTTCAAAGGCGCCGGCCTGGCGTGGCTCAGGCAGCTTCCCCGCCTCTGAAGGTGTGAGAGTCCGCGGCGCGCTTCGCAGGGGCAGGCACTCTGTCACTTTACCGCATCGAGCAGCCACACGCCGACTCGAGCACCACGGTGGCCAGGTTGACCTTGGTCTCCGCCTTCACCGCTTTGAACGGTCGTGACGGAACATCACCCAGGAAGGCATCCCCGCCATGATCCCCGCCGAAGCCTGCTACATGGGCTGGCAGCAGTCCCTCATCCTCCTCGCGCAACTCGTGGAGCCGGAAATTCCGGATCAAATGTGACGCGCTCCCGGACGGCGCAGCACAGACATCGCCAGCACTCCTGCTGGCAATGGTCGTGCAATGGAATCCGACAGGGCTCTCATTGCCCCCTCCCTCCTGTGAGCCAAATCAATCGAAACCAACCCGAAGCTAACCGCCGGTGCCTGCGCGGAATCGCCGCCCATGACGAAATGCGGGAATCCTGAAAACCGGTATGAGTTTAAACAGGAGGTAACGGAGGTAACAGAGGCTCAGGAAGTTGGGCTCGAAACGGGCCTCCTTCGCCTCACGCCGGCGCGTCCGGGGCTCGCTGTCGCGGGGTTCGCGGCCCTCCACCGCATTTGCTGTCCCTCGCACCGTGCACTTTTCCGCGCATCTCCACTGCGCTTTCGGGAAATCTGGAGCGGACCGGCACGCAAAGCGGCCGGCCCCGGCGTGCGCCATGCTTCTGAAATCCGTCTCCAGGGCGGCTCCTGCCAGAGCGGAGACTGGAACATCGCTCTCAAACCCGCCGCATGGGAGCGCATGCTCGACGCCCTGCCCGCACCGTGCCCCGTGGGCGCCGCGCGTCCGGCCCCGTCCACGGCAAGGACGCTGGCTTCCGGCGGGACATCCTTGCGCAGCACGGAGTTTATGGACCCGGGCGATCCGCGTTCCACCACTTGCCCGGATTCGGCGACACGGACCGGAGGAAAATCCTCAGCATCCTGCGGACCGCCGGTTACCGCGGCAGCGTGGATATCGCGGGCCGGGACGATGCGGTTTACCCGGGCAAGCGGGATAATGAAGGACAGCATCCGGCGCTGCATTACCGGAAAAACTGCCGGGCCAAATAAGAGAACGATTGTCTCTGACTCAAACGGGAGGACCCGGTTCCTGAAGTTGTCGCGGGGCACCCGAATTCCCGGGAATCCTGGTTTGACAGCCCCGTCCGACTGGTCACTGTAGCCGCCCGTTCGCCGCAGGTGGATGTGGTAAATGTCGGGCTGTAGCGCAGTTTGGTAGCGCGCTTCGTTCGGGACGAAGAGGTCGTGGGTTCGAATCCCGCCAGCCCGACCAGTTTGCCGGTATCACAGGATCCGGGACCGGCTTGCGTTATAGAATGCGCCGCGGGGCCCCCGCGGCGGTCATCACGCTCCGTGCGCTCCGGACTCCCAGCCGGTGATCGTGGCCAGGTCCGCCTCGACCATGCTTCGCTCCGATGCCCCGGCGATTTGGGGCAGAAGGGCCCGGGCCCTGGCAAGGTGTTCGCAGACGGCTCCCATGTCGGGCTGGGCATCCGCGGCATAAATGCGGGCGAAGGCCTCCTGGGCATAGGCCTGATAAAACGCGGGCAGGGACTCCGCGTAATGCAGGCAGCGGCCGGCGTGGTGGAGCGCGTCCGTGCGTTTTCCCAGCAGGCAGCACACCCGGGAAATCTGCCAGTGCGCGATGCTCCGCTGCAGTTCGCCGCAGTCCTCGCGCTGGGTCCAGTGCCAGAGGGACGCCAGGGCACAGAGCAGCATCTGCTCGTCGTCATCGGCGGAGCGATCCGGTTTCTCGATGAATTCCCACGCCCGGTTGAAGCATTCGGCGGAAAAGTGGCGGTGCGCCGCGGCGGTGTCGAAAGCAGGATCAGTCATGCCGGGTGCATAGCGCGCACCGCGCCCGCTGCATCTGGAAACTGCACCGGCGCACAGTCGCCTCACGCAAGCCGCCGCGAGTAGAGCGCGTAGCGGCGAAACGGCTCGGCGTAGCGCCGGCTGAGATTGAGCGAATGATTCGACTCATGCATCAGCGCATGGATCACGCGGCGGAAACCCAGGGCATGCGCCCGCTGCTGCACCTCCTGGAGCAGCCACGCGCCCATGCCCGCTCCCTGACGGCCGGGCCGCACTGCCAGGGTCTTCACGATCAGCGTATCCGTCTCCGGTCCGCGCAGCCAGTCGGGCACGGTGAACACATATCCGGTGAGCCGGCCTGACAATTCCGCCAGCAGCACCAGTTCGGGACGCACGCGCTGCCGCACCGCCGCGTACTGCGCGACGAATTCCTCCTCCGGCAGCGGCGTGTAGAGAAAATTGTCCGCAAACGCCTCGACGGACATCCCATGAATGCGGCGCAGCTCCTCCTCGAACCTCTCCGGCTGCAGCGGGCGCAGCGTGACGCCGGACTCGCGCAGTCTCGTCCCCGCGCGGCTCACCTGCGGGTCCTCTTTCGCGAGATCCGTGCCGAGGGCGGAAAAGTAATGCGCCAGCGGGGAGAAGCCGGCGGCTTCCCAGTGCCCTGGCCATTCCGGCGGATTGTCAGGCTCCATGAGATACGGCGGCTCCGCGCCGCGTTCCGTCACCAGCCGGTAGCGGCGCCACGTATTGCCGTCCATGGGACCGATGGCGAGGGTGCAGCCTGCATCGGCGAGCCGCCGCGCGGCGTTTTCGAGCAGCGCCTCTGCGGCGGCGGCGCCTTCCGCGGAGTAGTGACCGATGACACCGGTGCGCTCTCCAGGCAGTTGCGGGGCCGACTTCCACCAGAGCGAACAGCGCGCTGCGGGTGCGCCGTCTTTGCCAGGGACAATGAGATGCGCGTCCGGCGCATGAGGCGCCAGTTCAGGAGGGCAGGCGGTGGATTCCACGGAGTGCATCAGACAGCCAGGGAGGCGAGTGCGGCGAGGGAACCGCGCCACGTCCAGTGTTCAAGCGGCGGTCCGCTGCCGGCGCGCGGCAGCACCACATGCCAGATCAGCGCCGCCCCCGCGATCGCCGCCGCTCCCCTTGCGGCAGTTGTCAGGGAAGGCGCTGCCTCCAGCCACCACCACGGCAGACCGCAGCAGAGCAGCGCCGCGAGGGTTGCCGGAAAAATCAGGCACCAGCGGCACTGCAGATCGCTGCGCCAGAGCGCCAGCGCGAGCATGGCCACATGCGCACCCAGCGCCGTGTGAAAGGCTGCGAAGCAATGCGGCCCGCCGGTGAAGCGCCACGCAAACACCCATGCCAGCGGCGGCAGGATGAACGCCAGCAGCGCGTGATGCCCCGCCAGCCGCAGCTCCAGGCCCAGTCCCGCCGGCGTCCACCGCGCCAGAGCGCGATGGATCACCACCACCAGCAGCGGCGCCGCCACCCAGCGCGGATCGCCGAAGACCCAGCAAAGATAAATGGCCAGCAGTGCGCCCAGCATCGTGCCTTCACGCATCAGCATGCGCCGCCGCATCACGAGAAACACCAGCACCAGCACCGCCAGGAGCGCCAGACGCAGCCACAGCAGCTGCAGCGGGAGATCCGCGTAAATGCGCAGCATCAGCAGCGTCGAGAAGGGCAGCAGCAGATTGTCGATCCCCTGCCATGCCGTGGCTTCCACAATCCCGCCGATGAGACTGACGCACGCAGCGATGAGCAGCGCGCGCGGCCAGTCCACACCCGCCATGAGCAGCGGAATACAGGTGCAGAGAAACGCCGTCGCGCAGAACGCGGCCGTCCCCTCCCACGACTTCGTGCCTTCACCCGTGGAATATTTGTGCCGTCCGGCATGCAGACCCACTACCGCCGCCACCGCATCCGCCAGCGTCAGCACCAGGATGGGCACCGTGTATTCCTCCACGGGGCGGCCGCGCGTCAGCCAGAACAGCCCGCCGACCGCCACGGGAAAATACAGTTCGCCCAGGGACACCCGTTCCACTCCGCACACCACACCGCGCAGGCGCGGCGACCAGCGCAGCAGAGTCATCAGCACCAGAAACGCTCCTGTCAGGACGAGCACCGGCCACGTCTCATTGAAAAGCCAGGGAAAGCTCAGCGTCGCCAGTCCCATGCCCGTGTGCATGACCTTGCGCGTCCATTCCGAATGCATCCCCCCGCGCCTTGCCGCCGCGGCCGAGGCCAGCAGCAGGGCGAAGGCAGCCGTGAAGGCCAGCATGGCGGGCAAGGGGCTCATGATAGAAAGCGGCGACGGCCCTCAGCCGCATTGCATCCCGTGCAAGAGCGGGAACAGCCCCATGTTCCTCCTTGCGCCCCTGTGGCGGAACGCCTAGAAGCACCGCACCGCTTCCCTGGCGCAGGCGAAAGCCGCGCGGGACCCGCAAAGGACAGATGGCAGAGTGGTCGAATGCGCACGCTTGGAAAGCGTGTGTGCGCTAAAACCGCACCGAGGGTTCGAATCCCTCTCTGTCCGCCACTTCCTCATGGCGTGTGATCTTGTTCGGAGCAAGACGCAACGCAGCAGTGCGCCACAACGCGGTCTCACAGATCAAAATCCAAATCCTCCGCCCATGCGGCCATGGCGACACCGGCGGCGCCGGGAATCAGCACCAGCAGCACCGTCACCGCCGCCAGCGCAGGGGCCGGCAGACGCCGCAACGGCGGGAGCAGCAGCAGCCACAGAGCGCATGGCGCGAAGGCGACGGCGGCAAACGCCTGCAGCGGCACCTCGCTGTAGGTATTCACTGCGCCGGCCAGCATCAGTGCCGGGAGAAAGACGGCGGGACCGGCGAACAGCGGAGCCATGTCCACTTTCCAGAGAACGGAAACGAGGCCCGCTCCGGCCAGGCTGGCCGTCATCAGCACCGCAAGATCGGAAAAGCGTGCTGAGTGAGCGAAGATCAGCACCGCGGCCGCAGCGGCACCCCAACAAACACCCGCGGCCGTGAGCGGCATCCGCCCTGCGGTTCGCAGGGCAGCCCGGTGCAGCGCTTCCCAGCTGACAATGGCGCCGGCAGCCGTCATCATAAACGTCTGCCGCGCGGTCCAAGGTTCGAGGGCTTCCGCCAGCCACCACACACAGCAGGCCGCGGTGAGAAGTCTGAGCACGAATCCCGCCGGCCACCCGAGCTTCTTCTCACTGAGCAGAGACAGCAATCCACCGGCCAGCGCGGCCAGCGTCACCGGCAGCAGCGCCGCCCAGCCGCGCGCCATCACTCCCGCCGGCATCTCCTCCGATGCCGGAACATCCGGCGGCCACCACACCAGCAGCTTCCGGAAATAATTTCCCGCCGCGAGTCCGGCAGCCAGCGCCAGCGCCGCGCCGGCCGCGCGCAGGGCCGGCGATTTCGTCAGCAGACACACTGTTGCCAGCACGACCGCCGCCGCCGCAAACGCCGGCAGCACCAGAGTCCGCAGTAAATCCTCCACCAGCGGCCAGGGCGGCAGGGCATCCATCACCGCCTCACTTCGTCTTCAATTTCACTTCCAGCACCAGTTGCACTTCGTCGTTCACCTTATCGAGAGAGTAATTCATCCCCCAGTTGCTGCGCTTGATCGTGAACTGCGCGGCCACCGTCGTCGTGCCATCGGCCACGGAGGTCGTTGCGGGGAATGACACTTCGTGCGTCTTGCCCAGCATGGTCAGGTTGCCGGTCACGGTATAACCTTTTTCTTTGTCCCCGCTGATGCTCTTCGAAACGAACTTCGCCTGCGGAAACTTTTTGGCATTGAAGAAATCCGGGTTCTTGAGGTGCGCGGTCAGCTTCTCGGAATCCGTGGTCATGGACTCCACGTCTATCGTCAATTCGAGCTTCGCCTTGCTCACATCCGCAGCGTCCACCGACAGCTTGCCCTCCACTTTCTTAAAGGTGCCCTCGTGTTTCCCGTCCTTCTTGCTGCCGGTGAATTTGATCGTCGTGTTGTCAGCCGTGAGCTTGTGATCCTCCGCGCGCAGGGCGGGAGCGGCGGAGAGGGAAATGGCGGCGGAAAGAAGCAGAGGGAGGGGTTTCATGGTGCGCCGATGTCGAATAACACCGCAGTCGCAGCAAGCTCCAATTCGCCGGCAAACGCGGATGCCTCACCAATCCCCGCCGGTGCGATCACGGTTCCGCGAGCACCGTCCAGCGCAGCAGATTCACCGGCTGCTGGAACCACGCATCGTTCTCCACCGGCACCCGGGAAATTACCACCTTCCCCGCGCCGGGGCTGGCCTGAATCCAGCGCCCCTCGCCCAGATAGGCCAGAATGTGCACCCCGTTCGTGGTCACCGCGATGTCGCCGGGCAGCAGACGGGAGTGGTCAGCTTCATTGATAGAGCGTGCCTGAAACAGCAGCTTTGTGAGGCCCGCCTGCTCCTTGCCCAGATCCCGCGCACTCACATCATTCCACCACAGCGACAGCGCCCGGCGAATCAGCCCGGGATCGGCGGTCCGCAGACCGGTTTTCGCAAGGCCGTTCATCATCCCGCAGCGAATCAGCCCGCTGCAATCGATCCCGCGCCGCGACTCGCCGCCCCAGTAATACAGCGAGCCCTCGTACTGCTCCAGAGAGCGCACATAACTCCCGCGCAGCGCCTCTCCATTTTCCTGCGCCCGGCCCGGCAGCAGGAGAAATACACCCGCCGCCACCGTCAGCCCCGGCACCGCCCAGCGCAGTCCCCCGCGCCGCCATGTCAGGGCCAGCAGCCCGCGCCACACCATCAGCACCACCAGCAGCGTGCAGATTTTGGTGAAGCGATTGCTCAGCGGATTGAAATACAGCGCCAGCGCCGCCGCGGGTATGAGCAGCCAGACAAAGAGCGTGAGCCGGCGGGACAGGGCGGGTTTCATAACAGGTGTGGGATAACACCGCGGCCCTGTAGAGCCGGCGGAGTTCCGGCACAAGTCCATCGTGCCGGCATCCCCGACTCATTCCTGCTCCGCGCGGACGGGACGTCAGGCTCAATGCCTGGAGAAACTCCTCAGCGGTTCGCTTGTATCAAGACTTCGCGTCCCGGATGACCGCATGGTTTGAGGCACATTTGCGCCTGAGCTACATTTCCCGGGAGTGACATAGTCCCGGCTACGAATCGATCCGCATGGCAAAGCCGGCGACTGGGATCCCCCGGCGCGGGCCGGCATCGCTGACGGAAGCCCTGATCATGTGCCTGCATGCCACTGCGACGACCGCAGGGGCGAAGGCGCATTTCACCGCGGCGCCTCCACGCTGCGGAGGAGCGAGGCCAGCACGTCATCCACTTTCTGGCCGCTGATGGCCAGTTCCGGCGCGAGCGTGACGCGGTGCCGGAGCACGGGGAGCACGGCACTCTTGATATCGTCAGGCGTGACAAAGGTGCGCCCTGACAGGAGCGCGAAGGCTTTGGCGGTCTTGACGAGACTGATGGCGCCGCGGGTGCCGGCGCCGAGGCTCAGGCCCTGCATGTCGCGGGTGGCGCGCACGATGCGCACGGCGTAGGCGGTGACTTCCGCACGGCACTGCACACCGGCGGCGGTTTGCTGGAGGGCGATGATTTCCTGCGGACCGCAAAGCTGCGGCACGTGCGCCGGATCGAGCAGTCCCTGACCAGTCCCGCTGCTCACCGCGTTGACGATCCGCTCCTCCTCGTCCTGCGAAGGATAGTCCACCACGACCTTCATCAGAAAGCGGTCGAGCTGCGCCTCCGGAAGCGCATAGGTTCCTTCCTGCTCGATGGGGTTTTGCGTCGCGAGCGTCATGAACGGCGGCGTCAGCGGCAGCGTCTGGCCGTCGATTGTCACCTGACATTCCTGCATCACTTCCAGCAGCGCGGCCTGGGTCTTGGCGGGCGCACGGTTGATTTCATCCGCGAGCAGAAGGTTCGCAAACACCGGGCCGCGGCGCAGTTTGAATTCCTGGCGGCCCATGTCGTAAAGCGTGTGGCCGGTGACGTCGCCGGGCATGAGGTCGGGTGTGAATTGAATGCGCCGGAAGACGCCGCCGAAGCAGCGCGCCAGCGCGAGCACGAGGTGCGTTTTACCGAGCCCGGGCTTGCCCTCGAGCAGGACGTGGCCGCCGGCGATGAAGGCCACCAGCACCTGATTCACCACTTCCGGCTGTCCCAGAAACACGGTGCCGACCTGCTGCCGGATGGAATGGAGCAGGCCGGAGGCGGCGGCAAAACGGTCATCCGGCGCCGGCGGCGATTCTGCGGCGGGAGCAGGAGAAACGGCGGGCGGTTGCCATGCGGGGGACGGGAGGGATTCCATGCGATCAGAGGGTAATGTCAGGAGCCGAGTGCGTGCTGCAGTTTTTGCAGCGCGGCCGCGGCGGCAACGAGGTTTTTGTCAGTGGAGTCGAGCAGAGCGGTGGAAATCTCAGACGGGGTGAGTCCGGACCGGGCCGCGAGGTGGTCCATGAAGCCGGGCGCCTCCTGGTGCAAGCCCCGCAGTGCCGCCGCCTGAAGCACGGCGCGGCGCGCCGGCGCCAGCAGCGCCGCAGGGCCGGCGCGGTCCAGCAGGAAACGCCCCGCCTCATCCAGCTGCGTGCCGAAGTGGCGGATGGAGGAGGCATCCTCCGGCAGGGCGCGGCCAAACCGCGGCAGATGACGCCAAAGCCACAGCACGATGAGCAGCACCGTCGCGGCCACCGGCATCCATGCATGGGCCATGAGCATGTCCCAGAGGCTGACATCGCTCCGGGCGACGAAGATGACGGAATGCACCGGCTGCAGGGCCACGAGGGCGCAAAGCAGGGCCGCATGGTCGGCGCCGGCGATATGATAGTTGCGAAACGGAGTCGCTCCTGGCAGCAGCGTGATCCGGCCCGCGCCGTGGGAAAAACTCGCCAGCACGGCCCGGTCGCGTTCACCGGAAAAAAGGTCAGGATCGTACCCGCTAACATCCAGCGCCGCGCGGTCCGGGCACTCCATCGTATACTCCACGCCTTCGATTTCCACTTTGGCGGAGCTGTCAGGCTGTTCCGCCGCGGGGGTGATATCGAGTTCACGCAGCATCGGCGATTCCTCCCTGAGCACCGCCTCACCGGTGCCGTCATGGTCATTGTGAAAACGGTCGGTGCCCGAACAGGCGACGATGAGATGACCGCCGTGCCACGCCCAGTTGAGCATGCGCCGCGCCTCCCCGCGCGAGGCGATGGAATCCGCCGGCAGAAAAACGGCCGTGCCTCTCTCCGGCAGTTCTGTCAGGGCCGTGTGCGTGGAGGACGGCGTGCCCATTTGTGTGAGGAGCCGTTCCGCCGCCAGCCATGGATTGAACCGCGCCGCGCCCTTGTAGCCGACGGTTACCTCCTCCTCGCGCAGCACCTTGCGGTGGTCGCACGAATTCAGCAACAGACCCGCGAGGGGGAGCAGCAGCACCGCCACGGCGGCCGCAGTTGCCGGTGACGCCGGACGCTCCCGCATGGAGAACGGCCACTGCTCGCAGAGCTGCTTCATCGACGGCCCGGCGGGCGGCACACCGGCGTAGGCGCAGTTGATCCATGCGGCGGTCAGCGAGGCGAAAAAGGACGCGCGGGGCTTGTCAGAGAGCTGTCCGCTGTGGCGCAGGCAGTCGCCTTCTGTGTCGCTCTCATGCACCGGCAGCCCGGCCCGGGTTACCAGCCATGCGAGCGATCCGCGATAGAGCAGCCGGAGAGCTTCGAGCGGACGTCCGGCGCTGTATTCCCGCCATGCGGCCTGCGGGATGTCCTCCGGCAGCGATTCCGGCGCCACATCCATGCCCATGATCACGCGCGGCCCGGATCGCACCTCCCCTGCCCCGCTGCGTCCGCCGCGTCCGCCGCGCAGGGCGCGCAGATTGCTGATGAGGAGCCATGCCACCACTGCGATGGCGGCGGCAATCACAAGGTAACCCGCCAGTCCCAGTCCCGCCCCGCCCGGAGCGGGAATCGTGATGTCAGAGTCCTTCTCCTCGTAGATGGGAACCTTCTTTTTCATCACCTCGAAGTCCTCCTGCTGGAGAATCTCCTGCACCACCGACTTCGGATCCGTCTGCTGCGCCCGGGCCTCACCGGCGGTCATCAAACCCAGCACCAGCAGGAGTGTGAGGGCCGCCGCCGGCTGCAGCCGCGCGCTCATGCGGCGGAAGGCGACTTCGATGTCCCAGCCCTCGAGGTGCGTGCGGCTGTTGATGTAGAGCGCGAATCCCGCCGCACCGTAGAAGGGTTCGACGACCGCGATGCCGGCCATGATCGAACCGTTCAGACACCACAGCAGCGAATCCGCCAGGCCGCGAAATGTCTGGTCTTCGAGACTCATGAGAAAATCGAAGCCGAGCGATGCCATCCACTCCGGCGCCATGGCGTTGATCACCCTCACAGCGGTGAAGAGGAGAGCGGTCACGACGGCGAGTTCGAGCAGGTGGCAGGAAAATGTCAGGCCCTGGGCACTGCCTCCGCCGTGCGCGCTGAGCACATTGGTGCGCTGTGCGTAACGCGTGCCGCGCTGTCCCTCCAGCATGATGACCGGCAGGCGGAACGACCGCTGCAGGGCAAAGCGCTTGAAAGTCAGGGCGGCAGGCAGCCCCCGGAACGCGGTGCGCCAGTTTCTCCAGAATTCGCCTGCCCCCGGCGGCTGACCGAACAGCGCCCGGCTCATGAAAAACACCGGCTGTCTCGTCAGGACCGGTTTCGTCCACAGCAGCCAGAAGCCCGCCCACGCGGGTGAGTCGCGCAGCAGCAGACAAATCAACGCCCACAGCGGCAGGGCCACCGTGAACCAGCCGCGCAGGAGCGAACCGTAGTGCCGCCGCGCGAAGGCGCAGCCGAGGTCCACAGCCTCCCATGCACTGCGCGGCCGCAGCACCGCGGTGGCCTCTTCAAGCTTCACGCTCCCCCTTTCTGCCGCAGGTTGTCAGGTAAAAAGCGAGCGCGAACGCATTGAAGATGCCGACGGCGTACTTCGTCTGCGGCGAAGCGGGCCCTGCGGACCAAAAGCCCTCGATGAAAGCCGCAAAAAACACCAGCAGCGCGCCGCCGCAGATGAGCGGCATCGCCCGGCGCCCCGCAATCGCCAGCGCTGCGCCGCGCGTGTGCGGCCCCGGCTTCAGCACCGCCTGGCCGAGCTTCATGCCCGCGACGCCGCAGATGATGATGCCGACCAGTTCGAAGGCGGAATGCCCCGCCACGAAAGCATAGAACCGCTCCGTGTTGCCCGCATAGTGCACGTAGCCCTCCATCGCCCCGATGACGAGTCCCTGGTAGCCGAGAGCGAAGATCGCGCCCACCATCGCCAGCAGTCCGGCGCCGGCGATGTTCAGGCCGATGGAGATGTTGTTCTGCACGTAGAATCCGAACATGCCGAAATCCGAACCGAATTCGCCGCGCATGAACTCGACAGGATCGTCCTTGCCGTACATGCCGTCCATCATGCGCAGTTCGTCAGGACCGAGCACGGAGAAAATCCAGCGGGGTTCGAAATAGGCGGCGGCCACCATGAGTCCCAGCGGAACGAAAAAGAGCGCCATGCCCAGCCAGAAGAGCCGCCACTCGCGCCGCACCGCACGCGGAAAATCCTGCAGCATGAGCCTGGCAAAGCCCCGGCCGCCGCGCTCGTCGGGATGTTCCAGCACCTGCCGCAGGCGGATGAGCCGTTCGTTGAGTTCCCCGCAGAGCCGCGCGCCGTACATGCGGTGCTGCGCGAGCGCGATGTCGCTGCAAAGCTGCCGGTAGAGCGACGGCAGTTCCCCCGCATCATCAAGGGTGCGCGCCTTCTCCATGCGCCGCAGCAGCGCATCGATCGCCGCCCACCGCGCTCCGTTCTGCTTTTCAAAAGTATGCTGGTTCATCGCAGGAGGGACGGAGGATTCAGGTATCGCGCAGCCATGCGGCCATCAGGGCCAGCTCCTGCACACCGTGAGAATGCGTCAGCCGGGTGAGCCCCGCGGCGTGGCCGGCGAGTTCCTCACGGCGGGCGGGACTCCACAGCGCCGCGCGTTCGTGGAACCGGACCACCGCGGCGCGCTCCTCGCGTGTCAGGGTGACCGGCGGCGGATGCGGCGTCAGGCCCGGCAGCGGCGGAGGAGCCTGACTGCTGTGCCATCCGCCAGGCCTGGCGTAAACCACCAGCGTGCGCGCCACCAGATCGCCGAGCCGCTGAAACCGCCGCGTAAACAGACACACCAGCAGCCCGGTGAGATAACCGAACGGCATCATGTCCGCCGTGCGCGCCACATTTCGCAGCACCACCGCCCCCAGCGAGGCCGGCCCGCCGCTTTCCGAAACGACGCGCAGTCCCATGACCCGTTTTCCCGGCGTGGCGGCGCGTTTTCCCGCCTCGAAGTAAATGTGATAGCCCCAGTCCGTCACGAAAATGAGCAGCAGGGTCACGCCCCTGCCGGCTTCGACGCCAATGACCGCCGCCAGCAGCCCCATCAGCAGGCTCAGAATGACGTAGATCAAAGCGATCCAGAGCACGTCCAGCACCTTGGCCATGGCCCGCACCATCGGTCCCGCCGGGTGGAGTTCCACCTCCACGCCCTCGGCCAGCTCCATGCGCTGCAGAGTGTCGAGTGGCTGTCGGGCGGTGAGGGTCATGAAAGGCCGCCACTTAGACGGTGCCTGCCAGGCATTTCAAGTGGAGCGCGCACCGGCGCGCCCGTGCCGCTGGATGCCGCGCAGACCCGGCGCGAGGTGCTCCAGCGGCTGGTGCCGAAGTTGAAGATCGCAGCGCAGTGTTCGTTCGAGGACAAGTTCCTCGTCGTGCGCGGGCAGCGGCACACTTACAAAATCCACCTCGGCAGCGGGAACATCCTGCGGTCTCCGAACGACCGGTATCTTTGCATCGTCCCGGCGCGCGGGAAGGCGGCGGCGGACAGTGCGTTCCTGCCCTTCGAGGGCGATGGCGTGCTGTCTGCCATCCTCAGCAAGGCGCTGCTGCTGGCGGCGGATGACAAGATCACGGACCCGCGATTACGCGGCAGCTTTGAGCAACGGCTGAGTGCGAAGTGCAAGTTGCCTGCGGCTTTCTCCGCTTCGCTCCGGCTCGCGGTCCGTTACTTGTTCAGCACCTCGTCCAGATTCATCATCTGGTTCGCCATCATCGTCCATGTCGCGAGTTCCGCGGGATGGAGTGCAGCGTCGGACTTGTGCTCGCCTTCCGTCAGGAGCTTCTTCGCTTCCTCGGCGTTCGCGTTATAGAAGTCACTGAGATCTTTGTGACTGGCGGCGAGGATTTGCACTTCCTCCGGCGCGAGCGGGCGGCTCAGCAGCCGGCGGGCGATGAAGTCGAGGCGTGTCTCGGTGATTGCGCCGCCTTCCTTGAGGGTGTGTTCGGCGAGGAAGCGGGCGGCTTCGATGAACTGCACGTCATTGAGAGTGACCAACGCCTGGAGCGGCGTGTTGGTGCGCTCGCGGCGGACGGTGCAGACTTCGCGCGCGGGGGCATTGAAGATGTCCATGCTGGCGGGCGGGGCGGCGCGTTTCCAGAAGGTGTAGAGGCTGCGGCGGTAGAGGGCTTCGCCGGCGTCGCGCTTGTAATTGCGCGTGTTGCTCTCGGGCATGGCCACGGCTTCCCAAATGCCGTCGGGCTGATAGGGCCGCACGCTGGGGCCGCCGATCCTCCTGGAAAGAATGCCGCTGGCTGCGAGCGCGGTGTCGCGGACCATTTCGGCATCCATGCGAAAGCGCGGGCCTCGGGCGAGCCAGGTGTTCGCCGGATCTTTCTGATACTTCTCTTTCGGCACGGCGGCGCTTTGTTTGTAAGTGGCGGACGTCATGACGAGGCGGAGGAATTTCTTCGTGTCCCAGCCGCCCTCGCGGAATTCGACAGCGAGCCAGTCGAGCAGTTCCTGATGTGAGGGAAGCTCGCCGCTGATGCCGAAGTCTCCGGCGGTGCGCACGAGCCCGGTGCCGAAGAGTTCCTGCCAGAAGCGGTTCACGGCGACGCGAGCGGTGAGCGGATGCTCGGGACGCAGCAGCCACTGCGCGAGACCGATGCGGTTCTTCGGCAGATCGCCGGGCATGGCGGGCAGGCTTTCGGGCGTGGCGGGCGTGACCTTGTCGCGGCGTTTGTCATACTCGCCGCGGAAAAGAATGTGGGCCATCGCCTCGCCGCCTTTGTCGTGCATGACGTGCGTCACGGCGCCGCGCGACTTGATCGAGTTCTGCTCCTGCTCCAGGGCGGCGACTTTGGCGTTCGCGTCCTTCCACGGCTGGTCGTTCACGGGCAGCCACCAGTCGTAGAGCGAGTTCCTCTCCTCTTCGCTGCGCTGGTCAGCGGGTTTGGCCAGGATGTTGCCGTATTTCTGCGCGTTGGGCAGGGCGGCGACTTCGCCAGGCTGGAGCAGACGCGTGTACAGCCGCACGTCCTGGATGCCGAGACCATCGATGCGCGAGGAGTTGTCGCGCTGACCGAGTTTGAGCGGAAGTTCGTTGCGGATGCTGCTTTTCAGATTGTCCGCCTCGCGGTCGGTCTGGAGTTGCTCGCCGTCGAGATAGACTCTCACGCCGTCGGCCTTGCCGCCGCCGTCGTAGGTAATGAAAACGTGGTGCCACTGGTTTGGCTTGAGGGCTTTCTTGCCGACAACTTTGATCGCGTCCTGCTGCCAGCCGCTGATGATGTGCGCACCGGGACGGTTGCCCTGAATCCACAGATCCCAGCCGCGGTAACGCGGCCCCTCCTCCATGCGCGCCATGGCGGCGCCGGTGATGCCGTTGCCCGGCAGTCGCACCCACGCGCCATAGCTGAACGGTTTGTTGTGCTCGAACTCGTCCGCCTTGGCGACGGCGAGCGTCTTGCCAGGCTCCACTTTGAAAGCCTTGGCCGCGACGATGCCGGCCATCGCGCCGGGGCCGGGGCCGCAGGTCATCTTCTCCGGGCCGGCCGGTGTTTTCACCAGCACGCTCTCGCCGCCGTCTTCATCGAGTGGCGCGTGGAGTTGCAGGCCGTCGGGGGGCACCGCGTTTTGGAAGATCTCCGGCTTCGCGCTGGCGAGCCATTTGTCGAACTCCGGACGCGCCTGGCCTTTGCGGTCCTCAGCGGACTTCTTCGCCGCGGCGATTTCGCCATCCAGTTTGTCCCAGCGCGGGCGGTCCTCGTCGTTCGGAACGAACACGATCGGCGGCGTGTCCTTGATGTTCCCGTCCATCGCGTTCTGCGTCGTGTTGGTGAAGAACGCGCTCAACGCATAGAAGTCCTTCATCGTGATCGGATCGAACTTGTGATCGTGACACACCGCGCAGCCGGTGGTGAGTCCCATGAACACCTGGCTCGTCGTCTCCGTGCGGTCGCGCGCATAGAGCACGAGATACTCCTCGGCGATCGCGCCGCCTTCATTCGTCGTGATGTTGCAGCGGTTGAATCCGCTGGCGATGCGCTGATCCAGCGTCGCGTTAGGCAAGAGGTCGCCTGCGAGCTGTTCGATGGTGAACTGATCGTAGGGCAGGTTGCGGTTGAACGCCCCGATGACCCACTGGCGGTAATGCCACATCTCGCGGTAGTTGTCGAAGTGAATGCCGTGCGTGTCGGCATAGCGCGCCGCATCCAGCCAGTAGCGCGCGCGGTGCTCGCCGTAGGCCGGCAGGGCCATGAGCTTATCAAGAAGTTTCTCGTAAGCATCCGGCGCCATGTCGTTCACAAACTCCTCCACCAGCGCCGGCTCCGGCGGCAGACCTGTCAGGTCGAGCGACGCACGGCGCGCCAAAGTACGGCGGTCGGCCTCGGCGTTAGGCGCGAGACCGTGCTTTTGCATTTCCGTGAGCACGAAGGCGTCCACCGGATTCCTGTTCCACCCCTCCTGCGTCACCGCCGGTACCGCCGGCCGCGCCGGCGCGATGAACGACCAGTGCGCCTCATACTTCGCGCCGTCCTTGATCCACTGCTTCAGTGTTTCGATCTGCTCCGGCTTCAATGATTTGTGCGACTCCGGCGGCGGCATCAGGTCGTCCTCGTCCTTCGTCAGGATGCGGGCGATGAAGCTGCTCTTTGCCAAATCCCCCGGCACGATCGCCGCCACGCCGTCCTCGTTCGGCTTCGTCGCGTCCTCAAACTTGTCCAGCCGCAGCCCCGCCTTCCGTGATGCCGAATCCGGGCCGTGACAGGAGAAGCAGTTGTCGAACAGGATGGGCCGGATGTCGCGGTTGTAGGTCAGCGGCGCAGCAACGGCCGGCGCAGCGGCGAGCAGCGAACAAAGAGCGAGTCGGCGGGGAGAAAACGGGGTCATCGGGAGCAAATAGGGTTCATGCCTACGCGCGCGCGGGAGCGGATTTTGCACGCGGCTGAAGGGAAAATGGCATGTCATGCCAGGGAAAACGGATGCATTGCGATTCATCCCGGCTATGCGGCATCCCATGGACACCAGACGTGACTTTCTCAAAAAGGCCGCGGCGCTTGGCGCAGCGGGCTGCATTCCGGCGGCGATTCAGCGGGCGCTGGCCATCGAGCCGGCGGCGGGGAGCACGTTTTACGACGCGGAGCACGTGGTCATTTTGATGCAGGAGAACCGGTCGTTCGATCACTGCTACGGGTCGCTGCGCGGGGTGCGGGGATTCAATGATCCGCGGGCGGTGACGCTGCCGAACGGCAATCCGGTGTGGCTGCAGAGCTTTGCCGAGGGGGCGACGTACGCGCCGTTCCGGCTCGATCTGAAAGGCAGCAATGCGACGTGGCTCGGCTGCCTGCCGCACGACTGGCCGGATCAGTCGCGCGCGCGGAACAGCGGCAAGCACGACCGCTGGCTGGACAACAAGCGGCCGGTGCGGGAAGGCGTGGCGCATTTGCCGCTGACGATGGGGTTTCATACGCGCGAGGATCTGCCGTTTTATTACGCGCTGGCCGATGCGTTCACCATTTGCGATCAGAATTTCTGCTCCACCCTGACGGGAACGAACGCGAACCGTCTCCACCTCTGGAGCGGAACCATTCGCGAAAAGCCCGGCGACAAGGCGTGCGTGCGGAACAGCGACGCCGAGGGACAGCCGGGGTTGCAGTGGACGACGTTCCCCGAGCGACTGGAGGAGGCCGGCATTTCGTGGCGGGTTTATCAAAACGAACTGTGGGTTCACACGGGCATGGATGCCGAGCACGGGCCATGGCTGGGAAACTTCGGCGACAATGCGCTGGAGTATTTTGAGAGATACGGCGTGCGTTTCGCGAAGCGGCACCGGACATTTCTCGCCAGGCAGGTCCAGCGCGGCATGGCTGAACTGAAGAAACTCAGTGCGCGTCCGCGTCCATGGACTGCGGAGATGGAGGGCGTATACAAAGACACTCTGAAGTGGGTGGAGCGCGAGCGGCAGGAATTGCAGAAGTGGTCGGAGCAAAACTGGAATGCACTGCCGGAGCGGCAGAAGGAACTGCACCGCCGGGCCTTCACGGTGAATGAAGCCGACCCTCACTTCCGCGAACTGGAGGTCGTTTCCTGGCAGGATGCTGGAAGCGAAAGACGGATGAAAGTGCCGCGCGGCGACATCTTTCATCAGTTCCGCGCCGATGCGGCGGCGGACAAACTGCCGGCGGTTTCCTGGCTGGTGGCGCCGCAGATGTTTTCCGATCACCCGGACTCGCCGTGGTACGGCGCATGGTACATCGCCGAGGCGCTGGATATTCTCACGAGCCGGCCTGACGTTTGGCGGAAGACGATTTTCATTCTTTGCTATGACGAGAACGACGGCTATTTCGATCATGTGCCGCCGTTCGTGCCGCCGGACCCGCAGCAGCCGGGCAGCGGGAAGGCTTCGGCGGGACTGGACACAGAACCTGAATTCGTCCGCGCCGCGCAGGAGGAGGAATTGAAGAAGCGAAATCCCAACGCCTCCACGCACACCGGGCCGATGGGACTCGGTTATCGCACGCCGCTGGTGATCGCTTCTCCGTGGAGCCGCGGCGGGTATGTGTGTTCTCAGGTCTTCGATCACACGTCGATCCTGCAATTTCTGGAGAAGTGGCTCACCAATAAGACCGGCCGGCCGGTGAGAGAGCCGAACATCACCGCGTGGCGGCGCACCGTTTGCGGGGACCTGACATCCGCCTTTCGGCCAGCAGCAGGAAACGACGGCGCATCCCTGACAAAAGTGAACCGGACGGAATTCCTTGGCACCGTGCACAATGCCCAATACAAGCCGCTCCCCGGCATACCGGCACCGCTCAGCGCGGAGGAAATAACGGCCGCGCGCGAGAATGCCGCAGGCTTCAAAAAGCTGCCGCGCCAGGAGCCGGGCACGCGGCCATCGTGCGCGCTGCCGTATGAATTGTCAGTCAATGGACAGCTCAGCGATGACGGGAAGGCGTTCGTGCTCACATTCCGGGCCGGGCGGGAAGTGTTCGGAGACCGGGCCGCCGGGGCTCCGTTTCATGTCTATGCCCCCGGTGCACACCGCGCCACCGGCTCAACGGAGATGGAGCGCGGGCGCGTCTGGTCCTACGCCGTCGCCGCGGGGACAAGCGTGGAGGATGTCTGGCCCTGCGCGCACTTCGCGGACGGGGTCGTGCACCTGCAGGTGCACGGCCCGAACGGATTCTACCGGGAATTTCGCCACGCGATCGCCTCACCGGCGCTCGACGTGACCCTGGAAGCGAACGGAGAAGGCGCGGACCTCGTCATTGCCGTTCGTGGGAACCAGCCGGTGGCGGTTCAGGTCAAAACACCACGACCGGAGATGCACACGCTGCCGCCCGGCACGCCGAAACGCATCACCCTCGATCTCAAGGATACGGGTGGCTGGTACGACGTCCACGTGGAGGCCGGCGAATCCTTTCTGCGTCATCTTGCCGGACGCCACGAGAACGGCAAAGAAGGCACGACGGATCCGTCGATGGCTTGAGGCCGCCGGGAGAATTCCTGAAAATGGACTTTCCAAATGCCCCGCGGACCGTTTAACTCCGACTTAACTGCTGGAGTCCTACAAGCACGCTCAAGATTGAAACGATGAAAGTTCCCCCCCTCCAAGACCTCATCGTCTGCGTGATCCCCCCACAGAGCATCGTCCGGCATATCGTGTTGGCTGCCGCGGCGCATGTCCTCGTTCTGTGCGGCGCGGCCAGCGCCCAGTCAGTCCCGGCCGCGCCACCCCTCAATCTTTGGAATGCCGTCGAGGTGAAACACGGCGTCCTGCCCAACGGATCAGTCCTTCTGGAACAGTCTCCGGACCTTGCGCTCTGGGAGGCGGCCGGGAGTCCGGCGTTCGGCGAGACCGGCGAAATCACCCGGTTCGTCTCCGCCGGCGCGTCGCCGCAGGCTTACTTCAGGCTCAAAACCACCGTGCGCCCCGCGGACGGGTTCGGCCGGTGGGATTTGACAGGCTCGCGGTTGCTGCTGAATACCGCGAGGGAGGTTCGCCTCCTGACATTCGACGGGAATGCGGCCGGGACCGCTCAGAGCGCCGAGGAGCAGACTTCGTTCACATGGCGCTGGCTGCGGACCGGGACCAGAACCGGCCGCCTGGCTGTCACATGGCCCGGCGGCCTGGAGGAATCGCTGGAATTGGATTTTTCGGCTTCCAATGCCGGTGCCTTCACCAGCCGGCGCAGCCGGAACGGACTCCCGGCGGGAGCGGATGCCGGCGTCTTCCGCGATGCTGAGTCCACAGGGCTGGCGGTTTCGGTTCCGGAATCCCCGGGCGACTGCACGCTGGTCCTGTCCAACACAGGAAGGCCTGTTAGTGTTTCCCTCTCAGCCTCCGGCACTGCGAGTCTGTCCATTCCCGGAGGCGCGCAGGAATACAGCGTGAATTACTCCGTGACCGGCGGAGGCTCGGCGGAGGTCTGGCTCTCCTGTGAAAGCGGCGCGCTGGAAATCTACCGGCTGACCTTCAGCGGCCCCGGCTGCGGCGAATACGAAATGAGTTCACACTTGAACGGCGGCCTGCGCCGGGCCGGCGGAGGTTCTTTCACCATCGCGCCGCGCTGAGCACCGGTTATCGGAGGACAGGACGTCCGGGGGCCGGTAGCTGTGCCCGAATCGTCAGGGAGCGGCGTCCGATGGGTTCCTACAATCCCACCGGCACCGTCCTTCTCCCGGTATAATAGCTGGTGGGAGTGTGGTGTTCGAGCCGCTCGATGACTTCGTGATCGTGCTCGTGTTCGTGCTCGAGCCGCTCGATCTTGTCGTGCTCCTCGCGCAAATGCAGTTCGAGAGCCTCAACGCGTTTGCGCAGCCTGACAATTTCGGCCTGAAGCACTTTGATAACGGGGTGGTCGGCGAAGGATTCCATGGGTCGCTGCCGCCGGGGTTGCGGACGGTGATGCATGAATGCCTCAAAAACGGCACGGATCAAGCTGCGCGACAGCGGAAGCCGGATGGTTCGCCCCCAGGGGATTTACCGAGGCGGCGGACAGGCAGTCTCCGGATAATTCCCGTCAGGGCGCCTCAGGGTCCACAGCCGGATCAGCCAGCCGTTCACAGGCCTGTTCCGCATTGAGGGTGCGCAGATTGACGACTTCGGTGGACGCTTCGGGCAGTGGTGCACCGGCGGCATGGAAGAGCCAGAGCACGGCACGCCTGTGGCAGGCGGCGATCTTCAGTGCCCCCCCATTGGCAAAGGCAGCGAGACGCGGATCACGGCGGGCGGACATTTCGCAGAGATCCGCGACCGCATCGAAAGCGGTGTCCGCTTCCCCAAGGCGCTGCAGCACAGCGTCTTTAACCTCTGGCGGCACCACCTGAGCGTAAGCACAGCGGCAGTAGAGAATGCGGGGGCGGTCGGGGGAGGACATCGCTGCATCCCTGGAGCGCAGCGGTCTTACGGCAAGCCGGAGGAACGCAGTTTCATCCGGGCTCCCGAATCCTCAGGTGACGACGCTTTCCGGCTTCATGCCGCGCAGCGTTTTGTGCACCGCCTCAAGCAGCTGGATGAGCGTGTAGGGCTTGTGCAGGAAGTGCACTCCGCGTTTTTCCACGAGCTCCACGAGGGCCTGCTTCTCGCTGTATCCGCTGGAGAGCAGGGCCCGGAGGTCCGGGCGCTGCGCATAGAACTCCTCAAGAATTTCCATGCCCGTGGTGTCGGGCAGGACAACATCGCTCATCACCAGGTCGATCGTGTCCTGTTCCCGGGCGAAAACCTCCCTGGCAGCGGTGCCGCAGTCGGCGGTGACGACAGCGAAGCCGTGCTGGCGCAGCGCGGCGGAAACAAACGCCAGCACGCCCGGCTCGTCCTCGACGAGAAGGATGCGCTGGCCCTGACCGCGAGGGAGCGGCCGGGCCACGGCGAGCCCGCTGTCCATCGGCTGCGGCACCGGCTCGTGCAGCGCCGGGAACCAGAGGTGAAAGGCGGTGCCCTTCTCCGGCTCCGACTCCACGGTAATCCAGCCGCCGTGCTCCTCCATGATGCCATACACGACACTCAGTCCGAGTCCCGTGCCCTCTTCACCCTTGGTGGAGAAAAACGGCTCAAAGATGCGGTTCAGCGTGGCCTTGTCCATGCCGCAGCCATTGTCGCGAACCGTGATGCGGGCAAAGAGTCCCTGCGGCTTGCGCAGCGGCGGTGCCTGAAAGCGCTTGTCCTCGCTGTCCACCATTTCCGTCGAGATGCGAATGCTGCCGCCGCGGGGCATGGCGGCCCGTGCATTCACCGTAAGGTTCATGAGACACTGCTCGATCTGGCTGGCGTCGGCGGAGACGGTCCACATGTCCGGCGCCAGTTCGGTCTGGAGATGAATGTTCTCGCCGATGAGCCGGCGGATCATGTGCTGCAGTTTCTGGACGTGCGTATTGAGGTCCATCTCCTTGCGGGAGATGATTTGTTTGCGGCTGAAGCTGAGCAGCTGCCGGGTGAGGCTGGCGGCGCTTTCGGCGGAGCGTTTGATTTCGCGAATCTCGTTCAGCCATGGAGCGTCGCCAGGCGCATTGTTGAGGATGCTGTCACTGTAGCCCACGATGGGGACGAGCATGTTGTTGAAGTCGTGTGCGATGCCTCCTGACAGTTTGCCGACCGCCTCCATTTTCTGAGCCTGGAGGAGTTGGGCGTGCAGCTGTTCGCGCTCGAGAGCGGCCGTGCGGCGGGCGATGGCATTGGAGAGGATGCCGGCCGCGAGGTGGATGAACTGCTCCTCCTCTACCGTCCACGCGCGCGGCGTGGCATGCCGCAGGAACAGATACCCCGCAGCCTTGTCGCCCGCGCCGAGAAGCGCCGCGGCGGCGGCCCGCACGTGCAGCCGCTCCAGGTTGGTGCGTTCGGCGGACGCCTCGTCGGGCAGCTGGTGACTGTCGGTGACGGTGACGACATTGCGGCCCGTGGCGATCGCGGTCGCCCACGGGAAGCCGGCCGTCGGGGCGCGCTCCAGCGTGCATCCCGGCGTGCCCTCTTCATGCCACTCCCATGCCCGGCGCAAACTCGCATGATCCGCGGTGTCATGCAAAAAGATGGAGGCGCCGTCCACGCTGAGGCGCCGGGCAATGCGCTGCAGGCTCCCGAGGAAGAGTTCGTTGGGAGCGCTGCTCTCCGCGAACAGGAAGTCCGCCGAAATGCGTGAGAGCAGCTGTTCGTTGTCGATGCGCTCGAGGAGCTTCGCATTGGTGGCCTCCAGTTCGCGCTGATGGGCGGCGATGACTTCCGCACTCCTCTCGAGCTTCTCCGCCATGTCATTCATGTGGCCGGCCAGTTGCTGCACTTCGCCGGTGGAATTGACCGTGACGCGGGCGCTGAGATTGCCTCCTGCGATCACATCCGCCATGTCACAGACTTTGGCCAAAGGCACCGCCACGCGCCGTGCCAGCAAAAAGGCGCCCGCGATGCCGGCCAGCGACGCCAATGCCGCCGTCAGCAACGTCTGCCGCAAGCCGCTTGCCAATGCCTCTTCGTAACTCCTGAGAGACAGCCCCGCATGTACCCAGCCGCGGGAGAATCCCGACATCCCGATTTTCCGGGTTGCAGTGATAACACCTTCGCCGGTGAACGCCGAGACACCCGTGACCGGCTCCGCCGCCAACTCTGATGGCGTCCACTCCGCCCGGGTGGGCCTCCAGTCGTAGCTGCCCCGCGTCCAGACGAAGCTCATTCGTTCTCCTCCCACCTCGTCGGCCGGAGAGGAAATGACGAGAAAATCGATGTCCGGAGACTCAACCAGACGTTCAGTGCAAAGCTTCGCCACTCCAGCCTCATCCCCCATTCGCCATGTCGCTGTCACCAGGGAGGAGGCCAGCCGCTCGGCGATCGAATTTACCCGATCCTCAAGGGCCGCCCGCTTCTCCTTCTGATTCCTCACCATGAACAACGCCGCGCACGGTCCGACGCTGACTATCACTAGCAGCGTCGAAAGCAGGGCGGCGCGGGCGAATATCCCGCGCCGGGGGCGCTTGTGGGGTGGATTCGGCATGAAAAGAGGAGCCAGGCTAGTGGCCGGTGTCTGCCGATTTCTCGGTTAATGGGCTGGTCATGGGGGAAGGTTTTCGTTCAAAGTATGTAAGGGGGATATAATTGCAATAATTATTATAACACAGTGGCTCCATTCGTCACTTTTCCGGCTCCAAACCGGCAATTTCTGCGGGCTCAGTAATAGATCACCCGGCACCACCCATCAGGCAATCCCCGACACGGTCACCACCACCTGCCTTCGGTGAGGGGAACGGCGATGCTCGAAGAGGTAGATGCCCTGCCATGTCCCCAGCATCAGGGCCCCCGATGTGACGGGGATCGTCTCCGAAGTGCGGGTCAGGGCCATGCGAATATGGCTGGGCATATCGTCCAGTCCTTCACAGGTGTGGACGAACCACGGGGTGGATTCGGGCACGAGCCGGTCGAAGAACTCGTGCAGGTCCCGCCGCGCCGAGGGGTCGGCATTTTCCATGATGACGAGGCTGGCGCTGGTGTGACGGACAAAAACCGTCACCGTGCCCTCTTTAAGGCCGTGTGCAGCCACGACGCGCTCAACTTCCGCGGTGATTTCGACCGTTCCTTTTCCCCTGGTGGCGATCTCGATGGTCTGGTGCTGAACGATCCATGCCATCACCGGGGCAATTCGAACTTCGGGAAGCGCTCCGCCAGTTCTTTGCGCCGCGCTTTCACTTCGGCGATGTCATCCGGTTCCTTGCTGTCGCTCAGAAATGAAATGATGCGCGCAATGGCGGTTGGCGTCAGGACCGGGTCTTCCCAGGTGACCCGCACGGCGGTATAACTGCTGATCGCCTCAGATCGCCGCTTTTGGGCTGCGGAGATGTCCCCGGACAGCAAATGCAATTGCGCCGCCACCAGCGTTTCCCGCTCGATGGCCAGCCCTTCCTCGACGCTCTTGGCCGCATCATCATACTGCTTCAGAGAAAACTGTCCGCGCCCGCGCAGCAAAAATGCCCGCGCGCGCTGGGCGGGGCGCTGTTCGGCCTGCAAGTAGTGATTCAGAGCCGAAATGCTCCCGGCATAATCCTTGATCTCCAGGAGACACTCGCCGTGGGCCGCCCAAAGATCCGGCGCGGTCTTCTCCGGCTCCTGAAACGTCACGACATACCCCAAATAGCGCGCCGCCCGGGCGTAATCGCGCCGCTCACGAAAAAGCGTGATCCCCAGCCAGCGCAGAATGTCAGTGCTGATCTTCTTTTCCGTACCGGACCGCAGATAGGCATCCACCTCCGGAATGAGTGCATCCACATCCTGCTGCGCTGCGAGAGCGGCAATGATCATGAGACTCGCGTCCTGAAAGTAGAGTTTGCCGTCGAGCGAGCGCGCCGTCCGCAGCGGCGCGAGGCACTCCTTGTATTTCTCCTGCTGATAGTTGCCGGTGCCGATCCAGTAATTCGCCTCCGCGGCGGCCCGGGTTTTGGGATAATCCTCCAGCAGTTTGGTGAACCCGGCGATCATGCCGGGGATGTCCTGCCGGCTGCCTTTGACGCGGGCCGCGTTGTAGGCCGCGGTTTCTCCCGACTCGGTGCCGGCGGCTTTGGCCGCCACTTCCTCAAAATCCGACAGGGCATTGGCGAGGTCATCCAGTTTCATCCGCACCAGTCCCCGTTGCAGCTGAGCCATGACCGCCCGTTCGTCCTCCGGAGCGGCCTGCAAAAAGGAAGACAGCGTCGCCACGGCCTCGCCGTCTCCGGACGAAGCCTCCGCACAGCCACGCTGATAAAGCCACGTGATTTGCTTCTCCTTGTCCAGTTTCTGACCACGGACGTTCTTGTAGGCTTTGGCGGCCATGTCCCAGACACTGCGGTTGAAATACCATGCTCCCTTAACGAGCCACGCCTTATCCAGCCATGCGGATTCCGGCGCGCGGTCCTGCCAGATGAAGACGAAACTGTCCACCGCATCCACGGTCGCCGGATCGTTGAGCTTGAAGAGACTAACAATGCGCTTGTAGAGCCCTTCCTGACAAACGTCCCGCACCGCGGGCTCCGGAGAGTTGACCAGTTTCTCCAGCAACTGGAGCGTCCGCGCCGCCGGGCTGTGTTTGTCCTGCGCCGCGTAGGAGGTCCCCACGATCAGCCACAGCCTCGACCGGGAAAACTCATCCATGTCGCTGTAATCCTCACCCTGAAAACCCTGCCATGCTTCGATCACTTTGTCATACGCCTGCTCCTTGAAGCCCGACCACACCAGGCCGTAACGCGCCCTGGCACGCGCCGGGCGGGCCATTTCCCCGGGGACTTTCAGCGCCTGCTCGAACCGGGCGACCGCATCCGCCGTGCGCCCAGCCTCAGCGTGAATCATCCCGGAATTGACCAGCGAATTGGCACGCGTTTCGGCATCCACGCTGTCTTTCGACAGGCGCTCGAACTTCTTCATCGCCTCCTCCGTCCGGCCCGCCTCCATGTCCATCTGCGCCAGTTCCTGCCATGCCTGATCGTAGTAGCTGTTCTCCTCCTTGATCCGGGTCAGTTCCAAAAACGTCGCCGCGGCTTCCCTGGTTTGCTTCATGTAGCGCTGGCTGCGGCCAAGATAGAACAGTGAAGTCACGCGGATGCGCGGCTGCGACTTCGGTGCCTCCGCCGCTGCCAGAGTGAACCACCGGACAGCCTCCCGGTAGCGCGAGCCGTCCCGCTGCGCCGCGTTGTAGGCGAAGCTTCCCAGCCGGAAGGCGGAATAACAAACATAGGGTCCCGTCTTCGCGATCTCCACGACCGCCCGGTAAGCCTCCAGCGCCTGCCGGTAAAACGATGCCTGGGACTCACCGAAGCTCTGGCCGGCCAGTTTGGAATACGCCTCGCCGGCATGATAGTACACCGTGGCCCGGTGTTTCCCGCCCTGATACTCCTGGAGATACTGGCTGTAATGCTGCAGCGCCTGTGTCCACTCCTCCGCCAGGTAGCGGCACTCCCCCATTTTGAACAGCGACTCCTCGCGGTACTTGGCATTCGGGTGAATCTCCAGGTATTTGCCGTACTGTTGATAGGCGAGCGCGTAATTGGCTTTGGAAAAAAGCAGTTCGCAGTAGTCGAAAAGATCGTCCTCCGGAGTCTTCACTCCCTCGCGCACCGCCGGGCGGGGTGCATTGGGCGCGCGCTCCACCCGCGGAGCGGGTTCGGTTTCCGTCTCCGGCACCGGCACGGCCCTGGGAGGGCGCGGCGCAGGAGCGGGGCCGGCCTCCGTGGTCTCCTCCACCGGAATGGCTCTGGGCGGAGGGTTCTGCGCCGCGGAAATGAGCGCCAGTGAGAGCCCCGCGCCCGCCGCACACAGCATCACCCTGGACGCGGCAGGGAGGCGCGGGAGGGTACGGGTGGCGGACTTGCTCATGCTGTTGTCAGGGTCGGTGGATGGCCGCTGAAGCGACAAATGACCGGAATTCCCCGCGGAAGCAAATGGAATGTCGGCGGCATCGCGGCGCGGCGGCGGAGGTTCTGGTGCTGCGCAAGGCACCACGCTCTGCATGGCCGACGCGCTACGCCGGCAGGAAGCCCGACGGTGCGAACTTCCCGCCCAGCACCGGCTCCGACGGAATGTGCAGCCAGCGGTCGAGCAGCGTGGCATAGACGCTGCGGAAATCAGTGTGGTGCTTCGGATCGCCATCATCGAGATCGGTCAGGCTCGGATGCGCGCCGACGAGGCCGCCCTTGTGAGCATCGGAAACGACGAACATCTGCGACGCCGCGCCGTGATCGGTGCCGAGGCTGCCGTTTTCTTTCAGCCGGCGGCCGAATTCGGAGTAGGTCGCGAGCATCACGCGGCCGGCGAGCTTGTGACCGCGCAGGTCTTTGAAAAACGCGGCGACCGCGCCGGAGAGTTCCGCAAGGAGCGCAGCGTGCGAACCGGCCTGCCGCGAGTGAGTGTCGAATCCGCCGAGCGAGACGAAGAAGATGCGCGTGCCGAGTTCGCCGGCGATGAGCTGCGCGACAGTCTTCAGATTCGCCGCGAGCTGTGTCTTTGGGTAGTCCGCCGCGGGCTGATAGCTGGTCGCGATTTCCTGAAGCCGCGCGGCGCTGTCGATGGCCGTGCCGAGTGACGCGCGGATGAAACTGAGATCGCCGCCGGCCGCCTGCTCGCTGTCCGCCAGCTTGCGAGCCTGCGCCTGCTTCAACTTCTCATCGCCGCCGCTGAAGCGCAGTTGATAGTCCTCAAGACTGCGAATCGACGGCACGTTTGTGCGCGGCGCGACGAGCGCCAGCGGCAGGTTCTCCACGCCCAGCGCCAGCGCGGGGACTTTGCCGGCGAATTTGGCCGCGCTGCTGTCGAGCGCGCGTCCCAGCCAGCCGTCCCCGGTCATTTCCGCCTCCGGATGCGCGCTGTTCCAGATGTCCATGCTGCGAAAGTGCGAGCGGTTCGGCTGCGGATAGCCGACGCCCTGGAGGATGCTCAACACGCCTTCGTCGTAGAGCGACTTCATGCCCGCCATCTGCGGATGGAGGCCGATGTGGTCGTTGATCCTGAGCACGGCTTCCTTCTTGAACGCCAGGCTGGGCCGCGCCTTGTGATAGGCATCGTCGGCGTAAGGGATGACGGTATTCACGCCGTCATTGCCGCCGGCGAGTTGCAGGATGACGAGAATGCGCTGATCCGGATCCTGTTGGTCCGCGGCGACGGCGCGGGAAAGAAACGCGGGCGGCGCCGCACCGAGAGCGACAAGCCCGGCGGATCGCTGGAGAAATTGGCGGCGGTTCATGGCGGCGAAGTTTTTGGACAGGCAAACGGACGCACCCGGGCGGGCGCAAGGTTACAGGACCGCACCAGCGAGTCCAGTGCCGGAAGTGCGGGCCTACTTCAGCAGTGCCAGCCGGAACTTCCGCACCGTGGCCCAGCGGCCGGAACCGGCCACGCCCTGATAACATTGCAGGCTGACGTGCGGCGCGGGCGCGTCCGGGGACACCGGCACCGTGGTCTTGCCCGCCTCCGTCCAGTCCGCAGCGCCGGGACGGCGATACCAGCCCTGCAGATCCTCGCCGCGCACCGTGAATCGCAACTCCGCGGTCTCTCCGTCGAAGGGAATGATCGCGATGGTCTTCGTCCTGTCACCCTCCTCACGTCCCATCACGATGTTCATCCGACCGTTTTCGATTTCGAGACCGAGCTTCACCATGTGGCTGTCGCTGTAAGACCACACCAGGTTCGCCTGCTCCCAGCGGTTCTGCGGTTTGTGTGAAATCTCCGCACTGACATCCGCCGCCCCGGCCATCGCCTCCGGCACGCGGCGCAGCAGCACGTTCTTCGCATCGTTCGAGCCGCCCCACATGTTGCCCGGCTCCACCAGAATCCGGAGGCCGTCGTCCGTCACACGCCAGCCGTCCTTGTTTTCCCGCACCCAGCGCCAGCCTTCGCTGAGCTTGCCGCGAAATTCATCCGTTACCGCTGCCGGCGCCTCTTTGCCGGCCTTCGCGTTCTCTTCCCTGCCCCCGGCAGAGCTTTCCTTTTCACCGGCAACGAGTCCGCCGGCGGCGAATGACAGTATCAGTATTGTCCGCATCATCCCCTCTTATAGCACCAAGCGCGGCACAGGCGTCAAGCGCGGCACTGGCGTCAAGCGCCCCGGCGCTGCCAGCCAACAACCCGGCACCCGGCTTCCCCGCCCGGCCGGCAGAAAAGCTCTCGCCTTCCGCCCCCCCGGGCTGGAATGGAATGGCAGCACTCCGTGCCATGCCCGCCGCGCCGCAAACTTCAGGTTTCCCGCGCCTCTGTCACGACCTGCCAAAGCCGCTGAAGCATATTCCCGGCTATGCGGAGATGCCGATGGAGGAAGACGCGCAGCCGGCGGAGGACCGCAGCCTCACACATCTGCGTGCGGACTTTGAAAAGATAGGCCCGGGATCCGTTATGTGGTGCCCGCCGCCCCGGAGTCCGCCGGATTCGCAGCGATCAAAAGCCTGCTCCGGGTGGTGGAGGACGATGCGGCAAACCGGCAGATGCCGGCACGCCGGCTCCAACGCACGGGCCACGAGGTGAGGCACGGCGGGCAGCGGCGCCGGGGCGCGGCAAAACCTGCACGCAGGCCGGCGCCCGGCTCGCGCGGCGCCTCAACGCCGCACTTCAAGAAATCAACGCTGCCCGGCGATGCCTTCCGGCTCGAGCCGCGCGGCAAAGCCGCCATCAGGGGCCTCGGGGAAATGGAAACGTGGACACGGCATGCTTCGATGCTAGATTGAGAGCGAACATGGACACCCTGCACCACATCTACGTGGATTACGAAAACGTGCAAAACGTGAAGCTCCCGCTGATCGCCGGGAAGCCGGCAACCGTCACTCTCGTCCTCGGCAGCCGGCAGAACTCGCTGCCGGTCGAACTGACCAAAGCGCTGCTCGACCACGCCGGCCAGGTGCGGCTCGTGGAGACCAAAGCATCGGGCAAGAATGCCCTCGATTTCGTCCTCTCCTGCGAACTCGGCGGACGCTGCGCCACGCAGCCCAAAGCGGTGTATCACATCATCTCGAAGGACAAGGGCTTTGACGCTGTCATTGAGCACCTGACCAGCCACGGCATTCGCGTGACCCGGCACGAGAGCTTCGACGCCGTTCCCATTTTCAAGTCCGCTGGGCCGGTGATGCAGAACACTGTCAGGACGCCCACGCCGCCGACGCTCGAGGGCCGCGTTTCCGCCATCCTTGAAAAGCTGACCAAACACGCAGGAAACCGCCCGGCCAAAACGAAGACGCTGCTCTCCACCATTCATGCCTACTTTGGCAGGGAACTCCCCGAATCCGAAGTGCAGGCCATCGTGAACAAACTGGCCGCGCAGAAGAAAATCAAAATCAGCGACACCGGAGCGGTGAGCTATGCGCTCTGATCGAATCACGGCATGAGACTCTCCATGATCGTCAATCCGTTCAACGAACGGAATCTCCTGTGGGCCGCCCAGACCGGGGTCAGCGACATCGTCCTCACCTTTCCCGGCCTGGACCGCAGCGCCTTCGTTTCCGCCAGAAAAATGGTGGAGACGCAGGGCATGAAGCTGACGCACCTGGAACGGAAGGTGCCGCATTTGAAAATGGTGCACCGGCTGCCGGGCTGGGAACAGCAGACGGAGGATTTCAAGACACTCATCCGGCTCATGGCCGAGCAGGAAATGGAGGTGCTCTGTTACAACTGGATGCCGGACGAGGACTGGCAGCGCACCAGTTGCGAAGTCCGGGAGCGCGGCGGTTCCCGCGTCACGGAATTCAATCTGGCACAAGTCGGGCAGAATGTGACCGACGCGGACGGCAAACCGCCGCAGCCCACGCCCGCGGCGCAGTTGTGGGACAACCTCGAGCGGTTTTTGAATGCCGTGCTTCCGGTTGCCGAGGATGCCGGCATCCGGCTGGCGCTGCATCCTGACGATCCGCCGCTGCCGTCGCTGCTCGGCCAGGAGCGCATCCTTTACAGCAACGCTGCGCTGCGCCGGGTGACGGAACTCGCGCCTTCGCCGTCGAACGGCATTTGCTACTGTGTCGGGTCGCTCTATCCGGCGGGCGAGGACGTTTTGGCCGGCATCCGCGCTCTCGCGGAGCGGATTTTTTTTGTGCACGCGAGAAACGTGCGCGGCACCGCCGGGCACTTCACGGAAACATGGCACGACAACGGCGGGATCGACATGCCGGCGGTGTTTCGCGCCCTCAAGTCCATCGACTATCGCGGCACCGTGCGCCCCGACCACGCTCCCAGCATGGCCGGTGAGAGCAACGAAACGCCCGGCTATGAAATGCTGGGCCGTCTCTTCGCCGCGGGCTATCTGCGCGGTCTGATGCAGGCGGCGTGAGGAAATGCGCCCGCGACGCGGCGAAGGGATTTCGGTTTGCAATGACGGGAGCCGATTCCACCATCGGGCCACTTCCTCCCCTCCAGAATTTCTCATGGATCAATATGAATGGCTGGTCATGACCTGCCGGGCCTGCCGCCGCGTCATCAAGCTCGCGCCGGCCATGGCCGGCAAACACGTCATTTGCCCGCACTGCCGCACCAAAGTCCGCGTGCCGAAGGATGCGCCGGTCATTCAGGAAGCCGCCGAACAGCGGCAGATTCCCGTAGCGCGGGTCAGCGAGGACATGACGAATCTGCGCGGGCGCGAGGAATGGGAGGTGGGCCGCCGGCAAATCGGCGGGGAACTGAACTTCAAGGACCGGCTCCACTCCACGGCGGATCCGGAAATGCAGCGCGATCCGAACCGCCGGAGGCACCGGCGCGCCGCGCGCGAGGAGGCGGTGCCGGAATTCGACGACAGCGAGCGCCGGCGGCGGCGACGGCGCAGAACGCGTTCCGGCAGCTCAGAGTTTGCCAGGACCCTGACAACCGGACTGGTGATCGCTATCCTGCTCCTGCTGGGAGTGATTGGGTATCTGGCATGGAAGGTCTGGTATCCGAAAGGCGAGCCGCTGCGCAGCCCGGGCCTCGCCCAGCAGGAACCCGCGGCCCTGACACCCGCCAGCGACGGAAAGGAAAAGCTCGAGTCGCGGCATTTCTCCAGTTACGGCCCGGCCCTGGCGGAGGCGGTGCGGAAGTTTGTCGCGGCGGCGAGCGTCGAGGAACTGCTGCCGCTGGTGCGGGACCGCGAACGGGTGGAGCCGAAGATCCGCGCCTGGCACACGGGGCCGCGGGAGTGGCGTCCCATGGAGATCAACAACCGGTTCGAGGCCGTTGATGCGTCCGCCGTGGAGGGCGACTTCATCGTGATCAATCTGCAGTTACCCAGCGGCGGGACGCGGCCGCTCACCCTGGAGCGCCACGGCGACGGCTTCCTCGCCGACTGGGAAAGCTTCACCGGCTACAGCGAAATGACCTGGGAGGAACTGCGGGAGACCATGCCCCGCACGCCGGTGCTGATGCGCGTCGTGGTGGAGCGCAGCCCGCGCACAGAGTACTGGGACGGCGTCTTCTCCGACCACACCAGCCACCACTGCTACCTGCTTCGCGACACGGACTCCAACCACTTTCTCAGCGGCTATGCGAAGAAGGATTCGCCGGCGGACGTCAGTCTGCGGCGCTTTCTCAAGCCGGTGCCGCAGGAGGCCGGCTCGAGCAGTTGTTTCGCCGTCGTGCGCATCAGCTATCCACCCGGCAGCGAAAACCGGCAGCAGGTGCAGATCGACGAAGTGCTGGAAAACGGCTGGGCCTTCCGTGAGGACAACTGACCGCAATGCGCCCCTGGCAAATCCGCGAAGTCCGGATTGCTCCAAAACTTTGCGCCGTCCCGGCTGCTGGAATGGCTACTCGCCTGACTTCTCCAGCTCCTCCCGGATTCTGCCGGCTTTTTCTTTGAGGGCCTGCATCTCCTTGTCGAGTCGCGCCGCTTCGGCTTTCAATTTGGCGCGCCTGGAGTCGGCTTCACCGCCCTGGTGGCGCGCGGAGGCCACGGCCTGCATCACCTTTTCGATGACGTCAGGTGCAAGTCCGGAATCCTTGAGCGCGCGGCCGATGGATTGCTCGACCTGTTTCCACACGGCATCCTGCTGGTGCTGCCACGCGTTCGGCAGGGCCTGTTTCATTTCCAGCCGCCCACCGGGGAAAGTTTTGTCAGGCGCGCCGAACTTTTGCTGCTCCATGTAGTAGCGCAGCAGGGGCCAGGGCGGCCCGCCTCCGGGTTTTCCGGGAGCGGAAAGCTTCCCGTGTTCGTGCTGCATCCGCATGAATTCCTTCATGTGCTTTTGTATCTCTTCGCGGGCGGCCCGGTGCCGGGCGGCACTCTCTTCAGCGGCAGCGCGCAGCTTCTCCCTGGCGGCCGCAAGTTCCCTGGCGCGCGACGCTTTGCCGGCGGCAGGCGCTTTGCCGCGCTCTTTGTCCTGCTTTGCAGCGGCTTCCCCGGGCGCCTCCGCGCCGTGCTCTTTCTTCCCGCGGTCGCCGTCTTTTTTCTCTGCGGCCCCGGCTTCGAGCTTCTTGCGCAGTTTGGCCTGCTCTTTGGCGGCCTTCTTCAAGGCTTTGTCAGCTTCGCCGGCAGGCTCCTGGCGAGTTTCCGCCCGCTCAAACGCACCGCGGAATTCCGCTTCGAGATTCGGGCGTGCCGCGAGCTGGATTTCCACCGTCTTTTCACTCTCACCGCGACGGAACCGGAGCGCCACAGTGTCTCCGGGACTGCGCTCGCGGATGGATTCGATGACGGCGGCCATCCGCCCGGGAGCTTCAATTTTGTCGAGCCCCAGAATCACGTCCCCGCTTTGCAGGCCGGCTTTGGCCGCGGGACTGCCGTCCATCACGCCGCCGACGCGGACCGCTCCGTCATTTTCCTCCAGCATGATGCCGAGCCATGCGGCGGGAGCGGCTTTTTCCGATTTTTCCGCAGGTGCCTCCGCAGCGGCGGAGGCGTCTTTCGGAACGGCTGCATCCTGAGCGACGGCGAGTGAGGAGAGCAGCGGAAGGGCGCAGGCAAAAATCAGAGACTTCATGGATGGGATGGTGGTTGCACTTGTCCACAGCGCCATGCGGCGGCGGAATTGCGGAATAATTTTCCCCCTGAGTCCATGCCGCATCACGGCGGCGCCCGGACCACGCTGGCGCTGAGCGGCAAGTGCCGCTTGCATCAGCCGCCGCTGCGGACAGGGCACACGACTCACGGCGCAGCGTCCGGCATTCCGCGTGCTGCATTCAGAATTCATCCCCATGCAGGAAGTCACCAATCCATTCCGCGAAGACCTCACCACGCGCACCCGCCCCGAGCCCTGCACTGTGGTGATTTTCGGCGCCAGTGGCGACCTGACCGGACGGAAACTGATCCCGGCGCTTTATAATCTGGCCGCGGAAGGCGAACTGCCGCCGACGCTGAAAGTCGTGGGATTTGCGCGGCGGGAAAAGTCGGATGAATCCTTTCGCGAAGAACTGGCGGTGATGAACCGCAAGGTCTCACGCCGCGGTCACGATGACCGGCTTTGGTCCGTCTTCAGTCAGGGTGTTTTTTATCATCAGAGCGAATTCGAGGACGACAGCGGCTACGCACGGCTGGCGCAGCTGCTGGATGATCTCGACGCGCAGGGTGCGGGAGGAAACCGTCTCTTTTATCTCAGCACGGCGCCTGAGTATTTCCCCGTGGTGCTCCGCCAGCTGGCCAATGCAGGCCTCAATCAGCCGAAACCCGGCAAGTGGTCGCGCGTGGTCATCGAAAAGCCGTTCGGCACCGACTTGAGCACGGCGCAGTCGCTCAATGACGCGGCGAACGCGACCTTCGACGAAGTGGACACCTACCGCATCGACCACTATCTCGGCAAGGAAACCGCGCAGAACATCATGGTGCTGCGATTCGGCAACGCCATATTCGAACCGGTGTGGAACAGCCGCTACATCGATCATGTGCAGATCACCTGTGCGGAGAATCTCGGCATGGAGGGCGGCCGCGGCGGCTATTACGACAAGGCCGGCTGTCTGCGTGACATGGTGCAGAATCACCTGCTGCAACTGGTGATGCTGGTGGCCATGGAGCCGCCGGCGGATCTGACCGCGGACGGCATTCGCGATGAGAAGGTGAAAGTGCTCAAGAGTCTCCGGCAGTTCAGGGACGCCGCCGATGTGGCGGCCAACGTGGTCCGCGCGCAGTACACTTCAGGCACTGCGGGCGGGAAAGTCGTTCCCGGTTATCGTCAGGAGGACCGGATCGCCCCGGATTCCATGACCGAAGCCTACGCCGCCCTGCGCATCAACATCGACAACTGGCGCTGGGAGGGCGTGCCGTTTTATCTGCGCGTCGGCAAGCAGCTTCCCAAGAAGGCCACGGAAATCAGCATTCACTTCAAACGCCCGCCGCATGTGCTGTTCAACCGCGGCACCGCCGACGACCCGGCCAACGTGCTCGTCATCCGCATCCAGCCGGATGAAGGCATCAGCCTGCGCATGCAGGTGAAAAAGCCGGGACCCGCTGCCGTGACCGAGCGCGTCAAGATGGACTTCCATTACGCCAACAGCTTTGGGAAGAGCAGTCCGGAAGCGTATGAGCGCCTGCTGCTCGACGCCATGAGCGGCGATGCCACCCTCTTCGCCCGGCGCGACGAGGTGGAATACGCCTGGCGCTACATCGACCGGATCGAGCAGGCATGGCACGGGAGCCCGGAGCCGCCTCCCATGCACGAGTACCCCGCCGGATCATGGGGGCCGGCGGCCGCCGACGCCATGCTTGAGCAGGACGGGCGCGACTGGCGCCGCCTGTAGCCGGCATCTTTCTCTTGCCTGCCGGGGTGACTCCCTTATGCTCACGGCCCTTCGGTGCCCTGCGCCGGCCACTCCTGTTCGAACTGTTCTCCGAAATGCGAGCGACCCTCACAGCCCTCACCCTCACGTTTGCCTTCTGCTGCGCCGTTCTCCCGGCGGCCGCGCAATCCGCTTCCAAAAGCAAGAGTGCCGCCGGCAAGTCCGGCTCCGCCTCCAAATCCGGGACCGCCGCCAAACCCGCCGCCAGTGCCTCAGCCAAAGGCGCCACCGGTGCAGTCGGGCCGGTCGCTCCCCTGCCCCGCGTTTATGCACCGGTGCAGCCGCGCGACGTGGCCCCCAAGTACCCGTGGCGCAAGAACATCGCGACCACCATTTTCTGGATCGGTGAACAGCCCTCAGGGAACAATCCCACGCCGAACCACGCCAGTTCCTGGGACACCCAGTGGCAGCTCCGCTACGGCGGTTACGACGACCCGAACCGCGAAAACCGCACCTGGGATTTCCGGCCCAAAGGCTTCACCCCCGGACTGAATCCGTTCTACGTGGCGCTGCCCTTCAACGATGTTACCAATCCCGAAGCCGCGAAAAAGATTCCGTGGTACAAAGAGCGGAAAGCCGCCGGTGCCCGGAGTGTTTGCCAGAGCGTCTGGCTCGCCATCCGTTTCGGCAACAAAACATGCTATGCCCAGTGGGAGGACTGCGGTCCCTTCACCACTACCGATCACGAATACGTCTTCGGCGGGAAGCCGCCCAAGAACCGCGAGAACAACGGCGCGGGACTGGATGTCTCGCCCGCAGTGCGCGATTTCCTCGGCATCACCAGCGGTGCGCTGTGCGACTGGCGTTTCTGTTCCTACACCGAAGTGCCGGACGGTCCGTGGAAACGCTATGGCATGAACAACACCTTCCTCAAAAAGGAACAGTCCGATATCGCCGCCATGCGCAAACAGTACGAAGAACTGGTGCGCCGCCGCGAAGAGTGGCTCAAGCAGCAGGGAGCGTCCCGGGTGCAGTAGAAAAACCGTGCATCAGGAGCTGCCCGCACCGTCCTCGCGCAGCAGTTGATCGAATTCCGGCAGGCTGCGGGCATATCCGGGATAGGCCGCCGGATCAGCACCTTCGGGAAGATAGCGCCAGTGTTTGTACATCCACAGCCACTGCTCCGGCCTCGCGCGGATAGCTTCTTCAAAAACCGACCAGCAGCGCTGCATGGTCAGGGGGATGGAATCGTCAGGGCCAACCTGCAGGGGAGCGCAGACCCGGATGAGGCACCGCCCGTCCGGCGACGGCAGCGGAATCAAAGGCACCACCGGCAGTCCCGTCCGCTGCGCCAGCACGCAGTGCAGTCCGGAGAAACTCGTCCACATGCCGAAAGTGCGCAGCGGGATGCCGTCGCGGATGACATTCACTTTCAAATCCACCAGCGCCGCCGCGCTGCCGCCGCGCTTGAGATGCCTGAACAGACGCAGCATGGCCCCCTCCTGCGGGATCAATTCCTGACAGCCGCCCGCACTGCGCAGCCGGGCAAACACCGCGGTGAGAGCGGGATTCTTGAAGTCCTGGGCAATGGTCATGGACACCATGCCCTTGAGGGCCTTGCCCACATTCAGAAGCTCGAACCCTGCCAGATGAGCGGTGACGAAAATACACCGGTTGCTCTCCGCCGCCTCCTTCGCGGCCTCCGTGTCATACTGCATCATGAAGAAGCGGTCCCACTGTTCCGGGCGGATGCGCGGCGACCAGAAAAGCTCCAGAAACGTGCGCGCAAAACCGCAGTAGGAAGCCCGGAGGATGCGGCGGCGCCGGCCGGCGGAGAGTCCGGGTCCGGGCGCCTGGCGAAGGTTTTCCATGCCGGTGCGGCGCCCGCGCGCATCCCCCAGCCATGTCAGGGTGCCGAGCACGCCGCCGGTCCAGCGCACGAGGCGGAGCGGCAGTTTGGGAATGACCCACACGGCAGCGCGCAGTGCCGCGTATTCCAGCCGGTAACGCAGCCGGCGAAACCATGACAGTGTGGAGACATCCCCGCTCATGGCGGCGGCGGCGTCGCGGGCGTCGCCTGGCTTCCTTCCCCAGCCGGAGCTGTAACCGGCACGGATTCCGGCGGCGGCTCCTTCTTCAGCCGGTCCTTCCACTCGTGAAGCTTCGCGGCGTCGCCGCCGAGTTTGGTGAGCAGTTCGCCGCACTTCGTTTTCCAGACGGCGTAGTCGGGCTGTGCGGGCTCGTCGCCGCTGTTCGGGAAGATGAGGTAGCTGACTTTCAGATCGCTCTCCGCGCGATTGTAAGGGCCGCTCTTTTCATTCACTTCGCGCGCAATGCGCAGGCTGGCCTCGCCGCATTTTTCCGCCGGACCGTAATCGCCCACGATGGCCGGCATCATTTTGTCTCCGGCGATGACCACGGCGTAATCGCCGATGCCCGGCGCATACGCCTGCACGCCGCGGTAGCTGCGGAACGAGAGCGGAATCACGATGAACGGATCCTCCTGCGCGATGAGAAACGAGCGGCGCTTCAGATCCCCGACGACGCGGGGAATGGCGGCGGCGCGGTCCTGCAGGGCCTTCTTCTCCGTATTGCTCAGGCCCGCGGCTTTCTGGCGTTCTTTGTTCTGCTTCAGTTCCTCCTCCAGCCGCGCGATAAGCGGATTCGGTTTCGTCGTCACCTTCGGCCAGGCGTAACTCGTCGTCGGCTGGAAATGCTGACTCTTGAAAATGTAGTCGTCGAATGACTCCATGCGGTCGCCGTCACTGCCGTCGCTCACCACGTCCATGTCCCCCACCAGCAGCAGCGCCTTCTGCTTCGTCCCGGGGTGTTCGAGTTCCAGCACGGATTCGAGGTCGTAGAAATTGTGACGCGTCAGGACACGGTCGAGCCGCAGGATGTTGGTTTGAATCGCCTTCTGTTTCCGTTCGTAAAGGTAGTGATAGAATCCGGACACTTTCGCTCCGGCAAGCAGTTCGCCGAAGGACGGCACCAGCACGGGCAGCGAAGGATTGAGCGCCGTGAAGTCGTCCAGCGACTTCGCCGGAACCGGCACCTTGACTTTGAACTCGAACGACACCGCATAGCTGTCGTCGCGTTTGCGCTCCGCCGTAGCGCGCTCGCCGGGCTCGGCCACCAGCTTCGATTCCAGCTTCACGCCGCCGAACAGTGTGGTCACATCCTTGCGCGTCCCGGTCACCGGCGCCTCCGGCAGCGGCGGCGGCACCGGGACCCCTACCCGCCGCTCCACGATCCTCGTCTCAGGCTCTCCCGGCACCGGAACCTCCACGCGTTTTTCCACCACCCGCTCGGTGCGCAGGCGGTCCACCAGCGTGATGATTTTCCGCTTCACCGGCGGCAGGAACAGTGCGCCAAAGCCCGCCAGCAGCACACAAAGCACGATCCACTTCGCGCGGCCGGAACTGCGCGGACTTTGCCAGGGCTGCGGTCCATCGGATTGGTTCATGACAATTAGGCAGGACCGATTTTCAGCAGCGCCAGCACCCCGGCCACCACGCCAATCACGCCCAGCACCGCCATGATGCCGGAGGGATAGAATTTCTTCGACTTGAGGAAGGCCGGCAGAAACCGCCCCAACAGAGCCACACTGAGCAGCAGGCAGAGCAGATAGCCGAAGTTGAAAAGGTCCGGCGACTTCTCCGCCCGCCGCAGCGCCATCACCGCCGACGCCGCCATCAGAATGCCGGACAACCCGCCCGCATAGAGTGAAGCCACGCTTTTGGCACGGACATAACCCAGCACGCCGAGCACGATGCTCACCACGCCGAAGAACATAAAGTAGTCGCTGTATCTCATGGGAAAATGGCCCGCGCGCTTCCGTCTGGAGAAAGGCGGGCGGGACGGGCGCAGCATGGTCATCTGCGGGACATTCACAAGCAGTGAGTGTTACGGGTTTGGCGGACTGCACCGTATTTTCGCGGCATTGATTGCGTATTTCACGCTCCCCGGCGGAATGATTATGGTCGAGCGATGATCCGTCACGAACTCCAGCGACTTCTTGCGCTCCTCGCATGGCTCGTACCCGCGTCCCCTGTGCCGGCGGACGCGCCGCCGGCGATGATCGGCAGGTATTGCATTGAGTGCCATGACCGCGATGCGAAGAAAGGCGGACTGAATCTTGAGTACCTGCTGGCCGATGAGATCACGCAGCACCCGGACACCTGGGAGAAGGTGGTGCGACGGCTGGCGACGCGGCAAATGCCGCCGGCGAAGGCGAAACTCCGGCCGGCCGAGGCGGAGTTTGAGAGGATGACGGCTTCGCTGAGCAGTGCGCTGGATGCAGCCGCAAAGGCAAACCCGCAGCCCGGCCGCACGGAGGCTCTGCGCCGTCTCAATCGCACCGAGTATCAGAATGCGATCCGCGATTTACTGGCGCTGGAGGTGGATGCGGCGGCTCTGTTGCCGGCTGACGAACTGAGTCACGGGTTCGACAACGTGACGGTGGGCACTTTGTCGCCCACCCTGCTCGACCGGTATGTCACCGCGGCGCAAAAGATCAGCCGGCTGGCGACCGGCGGCAGCCTGCGCGTGCCGGGCGGCGATACGCTGCGCATCAAACCTGACATCACTCAGGAGGAGCGCATGGAGGGGCTTCCGTTTGGAACGCGCGGCGGCGCTTTGTTTCGCTATCACTTTCCGCGCGATGGCGATTACGACATTACCGTGCGGCTGGCGCGCGACCGGAATGACAACATCGAAGGCCGGGGCGGGCAGTACACGCTGCTCGTGCTGCTGGACCGCGAGGAGGTGAAGTCCTTCACCGTCGCGGTGCCGGTGCAGGAGGGCGGCCACGACGGCGTGGACCGTCACCTGACGTTTCGTCTGCCGGTGAAAGCCGGGCCGCGCGATCTCGGCGTGACGTTTCTCCAGAAGACCTCTTCGCTGCTGGAATACAAACGCCAGCCGTATGAGGCGCGCTTCAATTACCACCGTCACCCGCGCACGGCGCCGGCGATCTTTCAGGTCACCATCGTTGGCCCTCATGGCGACAGCACGGCGGGCGACACGCCCAGCCGGCGGCGCATCTTCGTCGCGAGGCCGGCATCCGCGGATGATGATGAGACCTGCGCGGAGAAGGTGTTGTCGTCGTTGCTGCGCCAGGCATGGCGTCGGCCGGTACACACGGAGGATGTCGCGCGGTTTCTGCCGTTCTTCCGCGAGTCAAAGAAGGACGGCTTCGATGCCGGCATTGAAGCAGCCCTGAGCGCCATCCTCGTGAGCCGCGAATTTCTTTTCCGCGTGGAGAAGGAGCCTCCAGGATTGCCGCCTGGCGCAGCCTATCGCATCAGTGACCATGAACTCGCCTCGCGGCTGTCGTTCTTTCTCTGGAGCAGTATTCCGGACGAGGAACTGCTCACCGCCGCCGAGCGCGGAGAACTCAGCCGGCCGGAGGTGCTCACGGCTCAAACGCGCCGCATGCTGGCGGATGAGAAGTCGCGGTCGCTCGTCACCAACTTCGCCGCGCAATGGCTGCACTTGCGCAACCTCGACTCCATCACGCCGGATGGCCGGCTGTTTCCTGACTTCGATGACAACCTGCGCCAGGCGATGCGCCGCGAAACGGAACGGCTCTTCACTGACATCCTGCGCGAGGACCGCAGCGTGCTCGACCTGCTGAAACCGGATCACGTCTGGCTGAATGAACGCCTCGCCGGGCACTACGGCATCCCGCACATCTACGGCCCGCACTTTCGCAAAGTCGCGGCCGGCGCCGGAACTGAGACTGCCCGCGGCGGACTGCTGCGGAATGCGAGCATGCTCACGCTGACTTCCTACGCCACCCGCACGTCACCGGTGATCCGCGGAAAGTGGATTCTGGAGAACCTCATCGGCACCCCGCCGCCACCGCCCGCTCCGGACGTCCCGGCGCTGGACGAAAGCGTGGTCTCCGCCAGCCTGCCCGTGCGTCAGCGCCTCGCCGCCCATCGCAGCAAGGCGGCCTGCGTCAGCTGTCACGAATTCATCGATCCTCCGGGATTCGCGCTGGAAGAATACGATGCCCTCGGCCGCTGGCGCAGCATGGAAGCCGGCCAGCCCGTGGATGCCGCCGGCGGATTACCGGATGGCAGCACATTCACGGGCGTCGCCGGACTGGAAGCCGGCCTGATGGCGAGGCCGGAGCTTCTCGCCCGCACCGTCACCGAAAAGCTGCTCACCTTCGCGCTCGGCCGCGGCGTGGAGCCATCCGACGGCCCGGCCATCCGCGAAATCCTGCGCACCGCCAAAGCGGCGAACTTCCGGCTTTCCGACATCCTCCTGGGCGTGGTAAACAGTGTGCCGTTTCAACAGCGCCAAAGCCTTTGAGCAGAATTTCCTGGCAACGATACATGACCCCCGCAATTTTAGACCATGAACGCGACTCTTGAACAACGTTTGGAAAATCTCGAAAAGACAGTGGCGGAGCTGCGCGCCAAAGTGCTGCGCCTGTCGCCGGTGAAAAAGGACTGGCGAAGCACGGTGGGGATGTTTGCTGATGATGAGACTTTTGACGAGGCTGTGCGCCTTGGCAGGGAGTATCGCGAACAGCAGCGGGAGCCATGACATATGCTCGTACTGGACACCAATCACCTGACCGAACTGGAACGCGGCACATCTAATCCGGCTGCGGGTCTGATAAAACGGCTAAGCGACTACCGGGGAGACTCGGCCACGACAGTGATCACGGTGGAAGAGCAATTGTCTGGAAGGATCGCCCAAATCAGACGACAGCGTGAACTGCATGACCAGCTAATCTACTATCGTTGGCTGCAGGATCATGTGGACTTCTTTGCATCCTGGCTTGTCCTTCCATTCGATACTGAAGCGGCGGACCTTGTCATGAGTTTCCGCCGCCAGGGCATACGCATCGGCACGATGGACTTGAAGATCGCAGCGATTACGATGGTGCATGAGGTCACTCTCCTAACCCGGAACACTGTGGATTTCGCAAAAGTGCCCGGACTTCGATTTGAGAACCGGCTCGATTAAACCTCCAACGCCATGAGCACCTTCACCAAACGCACCGCCCTCCCGCGCCGCCGGTTTCTGCGTGGCATGGGCACCACGCTCGCGCTGCCTTTGCTGGACGCGATGGTCCCCGCGCTGTCGGCTGCGGATAAAACTGCGGCGACGCCGGCCAAACGCATCGGCTATTTCTTCATGCCGATGGGCGCGGACATGTCGCGCTGGACGCCGCCGGGCAGTGGAAAGCTGGGCGAATTGCCGTTCATTCTGGAATCGTTGAAACCGGTGCAGAGCGACGTTTCCATCCTGACCAATCTCGAAGTGCGCAACGCCTACCCCGGCACGCACGCAACCTCGAACGCCGCCTTTTTGAGCTGCGCCCGCGCCCGTCACACGGAGAGCAACGATTACTTCCTCGGCACGACAGTGGATCAGATCGCCGCGCAGCAGCTGGGGAAGCAGACACAGCTGCCATCGCTCGAGCTGGCCATGGACATGATGCAGGTCGCCGGTCAGTGCGACAACGGCTATGCCTGCGTTTATCAAAACAATCTCTCGTGGGCCTCGCCGACCACGCCGCTGCCGGCGGAGGCGCATCCGCGCATCGTTTTCGAGATGCTCTTCGGCGAAGGCGGCAGCAAAGCGGATCGTGCCGAGGCGTTGCGGAAGCGCGCCAGTTTGCTGGATTTCGTGAAGGACGACCTGAATCGCCTGAGCCGCGAACTGGGACCGGCGGACCGCGCGAAGGTCAGTCATTACCTCGATGCCGTGCGCGACGTGGAGCGCCGCATTCAAAAAGCGGAAGCCGCCGTGGCGGAGCAGACACTGCCGGATTTGGACCGGCCCGTCGGCGTGCCGTCGTCTTACGCAGAGCACGCACGGCTCATGATGGACCTGCAACTGCTGGCCTTTCAGGGCGATGTCACGCGCGTCATCACGTTCCAGCTTGCGCGCGAGACGAGTAACCGCGTGTATCCGGAAACCGGCGTCAACGATCCGCATCATCCGCTCTCCCACCACGGCAACGATCCTTTGAAAATCGAACGCATGGCGCGGATCAACCGCTTCCACGTCTCTCTGTTCGCGGAGTATCTTCAGAAACTTAAAGCGACGCCAGACGGCGACGGTTCACTGCTCGACCACACGCTGCTGCTCTACGGGAGCGGCATGGGGAATCCGAATGTCCACGATCACATCAACCTGCCCGTCATCGTCGCTGGCGGCACCGCGCATGGCATGAAAGGCGGACTGCATCACCGTTTTGAAAAGCCCGTGCCCCTCGCGAATCTGCACCTGACACTTCTCGACCGGGCCGGTGTCCAGGTGGAGAAATTCGCCGACAGCACCGGCAAGGTGGACGGGCTTTTTGAACCGCTGGGGATTTGAGTCATGCGAATGGTATTGGCCTGCCTCCTCACGCTGCTCGCCAGTGCGGGCATGGCTGCAGCTGCACCCGCTCCGCTCGCTGAGGCGGCGGAGAGAAGTGACTGGCCGCGCGTCGCGATGTTGTTGAACGACCGCGCCGACGCGAATGCTGCCCAGGCGGACGGCTGCACGGCGCTGCACTGGGCGGCGCATCACGGGCACACGGAGACCGTCAAGTCCCTGCTCGCCGCGGGCGCGAAGGCGAGTGCGGCAAACCGTTATGGCGTCACGCCGCTGTCACTCGCCTGCGTGAGTGGCGACGCCGCCAGCGTGACTGCTCTGCTCGACGCCGGTGCCGATGCCAATACTTCCCAGGCCGGCGGTGAAACGGTGCTCATGATCGCCTCCCGCACCGGTCGCGTTGAGCCGGTGAAGATTCTTCTACAGCGCGGGGCGAAGCCCGATGCCACGAACCAGGACGGCCAAACGGCACTGATGTGGGCCGCCGCGGAAGGGCATGCGCAGGCCGTGGAGTCGCTCATCGCCGCCGGCGCGGACTTTCGCGTGAGGCTGAAGTCAGGCTTCACCGCTTTCCTTTTCGCGGCGCGCAATGGCCGGCGCGAGGTGGTCAGCGTGTTGCTCAAGGCCGGCGCCGGTCCGAACGAAGCCATCACTAACAGCCGCGGCGGCGGCCGTCTTCCTGGCGACGGCACCAGCGCCCTCCTGCTCGCGGTGGAGAACGGCCACTTCGAACTCGCGATGGATTTGGTGAAAGCAGGCGCCGATCCCAATGACGAACGCTCCGGCGTCACCCCGCTGCATGCCCTCGTCCGCGTGCGCCGCCCGGACCGCGGCGACGACCTCAATGGCCAGCCGCCGCCCGATGGCTCGGGAAGTCTAACCAGTCTGGAGTTCATCCGCCGCGTGGTCGCCGCCGGGGCCAAAGTGAACGCCCGGCTGGAACGCGGAAGGGCGGGAGCCGGCGAACTCTCCCGTGCGGGTGCCACTCCTTTTCTGCTCGCCTGTCAGACTGCCGATCTCGAAATGATGCAGCTGCTCGTCGAACTCGGCGCCGATCCCCGTATGCCCAACAACGAAGGCTCCACTCCGCTGATGGCCGCCGCCGGATTCGGATGTCTCTTCCCCGACGAAGTCGCCGGCACCGAGGACGAATGCCTCGCCGCGGTCTCATGGCTGCTCTCGCTCGGCGGCGCGGATGTGAACGCCGCGGATAAGAAGGGCGAGACCGCCATGCACGGCGCCGCCTACAAGAGCCTGCCCAAAATGGTCAAGCTCCTCACCGGTCACGGGGCCAAAGTGGATGCGTGGAACCACAAAAACAAACACGGCTGGACGCCCGTGATGATCGCCGAAGGCTTCCGGCCCGGCAACTTCAAGCCCTCCGTCGAGACCCTGGAGGCGCTTCACGCCGTCATGCGCGAAGCCGGCGCAGCCGTTCCCGCTCCCACGCCGCGACCCGGTCCGGCGAAGTCCGCGACGGGATACGACCAAAGGTAATCCGGGCGGAGAATGAGATTGATTTGCCGATTCCCGCTTCTAGTCTGGCCGCCGCTCTGCCGGCGGTGCTGTGCGCAGCGGCGATTGAATTTATCCCCTCATGAGTGACGAGCCTATCGATCTTTCCAATTTGATGAACCTCCAGTTCCGTCCCGACTGGGTGGAGGATCTTGCCAAGAAGGAGGCCGCGCCCGGTGAAGTGGTGTGGGGCCGTGTGCCAGGGGGCCGCGCGAGAGAGGAACGCGACGACCGTCCGCGTCACGGCGGCGGACCGCGCCGGGATAACAGGGGCTTCGACCGCGGACCGCGCCGCGACGACCGCGGACCGCGGCCTGACAGTCGCGGGCCGCGTCCCGACAACCGGGGCCCGCGTCCGGATTTTCGGCGCGGCCCGCAGCAAAGTCAGGGAGATCGCCGTCCGCCGCCGCGCGATGGACAGCGCGAGGACCGCGGACCGCGCCGCGACGACCGTGGACCACGCCGTGATGACCGCGGCGGGCGCCCGCCTTTCCGCGACCACCGCGGAGGCGATCACCGCGGGCCGCGCAGTTTCGAGAATCAGGGCGCGCCGCCGCTGGAGGGATGGGCCGCCTCGCTCCTTCCGGAGCAGCGTTCCCTGGAGTCCATCGCCAGGCAGATCAAAGCGTCAGGGCGCGCCTTTTCCGTTTTCGACGTGGGCCGCCTCTTCATGGAAAGCCGCGAGCGCTATGTGGTGCGCTTCACCCGCCGCGGGGCGCCCCCTGCCAAACAGAAAGAGGGCCAGCCGCCGGTTCCGGCACCGGCCCCGCGCGGACCGCAGGAGATTTATCAGTGTGTGGCGGACGGCTCGCTCTGGCTCTCGCGCGACGAAGCCCTGCGCCACCTGCTCCGCTCGCCCGCTATTCAGAAATACTACCGCACGGAATCGGTCACCGTCGAGGCCCCCAAAGGAAACTGGAATGCCGTGGCCGTGTGCGGATTCAGCGGCGCGCTGCTCGGCCCGCCCAATCATCACGACTATCAGCGCAATGTGGCCCGCCTGCACCGTGAACGGTTTTCCGATATGCCGCTCGACCGCTACAAGTCGCGCATCCGGGTGGAGAAGGACGAGGCGCTCCTGACAAAATGGCAGGAGCAGCAGTCCACCACCACGCACTGGGTGCCGGTGAGCAGCGATCCGCTGCCGGAGGGCGCGGAGGCGCCTGCGCCTCTGACCAGCGCCGCGGAGATGGAGGCGCACTTCATGCGCACTCACGCCGCGGAGGCCGTGGTGCCGGTGACAAGCGCCGTCATTCCCGGCAACATTCCCGGACGCAGTCTCGCCCCCGGCCTGCTGGCCCTGCTCCGCCGCGAAGTGGAGCACCAGCAGCGCTTCCCCATGCAGCTGGTGCAGGACCTCTGCCGCGCGCTCGAATCCTTCGGCCTCCGCTTCTTCAAGCGCGACCGCAAGACGACCTTCGTGAGCCGCAACCGCCCGCACTTCCTGCCGGACGACATGGTGCTCTCCGACCGCATCCGCACCATGGTGGAAATCGTGCGCGCCAACCCGGGCATCAAGTATTCCCAGCTCGTCAGCATCCTCGCGCCGAACATCGTGGTCGCCGCACCTCCCGCTGCGCCCACAAGAACTCCGGAGCAGGAGACGCCACCGGCCGAAGGGAGAGTGGAGATCACTACGGATGTCCAGCCGCCGGAAGGAGCGGACGCAGCGCCGGAAGCCGTGGTCACCACCGCCGTGGAACCGGCCGCGCCGGTCGCGGAAGCCCCGGTCAGCGTCTCCGCCCCTGACACTTCGGATTCCGCCGCACCACCCGCCGTGGAGGCGCTCGCAGAAACAGTGCAAGCTCCTGAAACAGCGGAACCCGGCACCACGGAAACCACTGCGGTAGAAGCACCCGCCGCAGACGCCGCCCCGGAATCCGCGGAGCCTGAAACCACCGCGACGCCTGCCGCTCCCATCGCGGCGGAACCGGCCCCGCCGCCCGTTCATCTCAGCCCGGAGGAGATCGCCATTCTCCAGGACCTGCACTGGCTCGTGCAGGAAGGCTATGTCACCGAATTCCAGAACGGCGAACTCTTCGTCCTCGGCCGTCCCCCGCAGCCGCCGGTGGAGAAGAAGCCGCGCGGCCCGAAGCCTGACAAATCCGCCGCGCCCGCAGAGACTGCCCCCGCGGAGACGACCGGCGAGCAGCCGGAAACTCCGGCGGAGGCCGAAGTCAGCGAAGTGACCGCCGCGGACATCGCCCCCGCACCCGCTGCGGAGACAACGCCGGAGCCGTCATCGCCGGAGATTTCTGCCGCGGAGGGCGCGCCGCCGCCGGAGGAAGCACCGCCCGAACCCCGCGTGGAGATCACCTCCGTCAGCATCGACGTCAGAGCAGGCGGCGAATCCGGAGCCTGATCCTTCGCGGCCGCGCTTTCACGACAGCGCGGCGAAGAGGTGCCCCATTTCCTCCTCCACCATTTCGGCGGAGTCGAGCGTCGCGGCCAGTTCCGCGCGCAGTTGCTGACGAAAGCGCTGGCGCAGGCGGTGAATCGCCACCTTCACCGCGGTTTCTGTCAGGCCGAGCGCGGCCGCGGCCGCGGACTGCGGCGTTTCCGCCTCGCCTGTGAGCCAGGGCTTGAGCACGCGAAACGCCTCTGACTTTTCCTCCGCAGCAAACTGCGCCTCCAGCGCATCCAGCGAACGGCTCAGCAAAGTGAGCGCCCACTGCCGGTCAAAGGCCGCATCCGGCGGCAGCGCGGCATCCGCCGTTTCCGCGCCGGCCTCCAGCGGTTGAAACTCCACGCCGCCCCCGCGTTTTTGCGCCTGTCCGCGCTCCCGGGCATGACTGAGGAAATGCTTCACCGCGCCCAGCAGGAACGAGCGAAATTTTCCCCGCTGCGGCTGCGCACCGTCCACCCCGCCGCGGCTCAGCAGTTCCGCGAAAAACTCCTGCGTCAGATCATCCGCCCGGTCCGCCCCCCGCAGCCACTGGCGGATGAATTCCTGCACCGGCGTGTAGTAGGCGGCACACAAGTCCGACAATGCCGCCCGCGCCTCCGGCGTGCGCCCCTGCGCCTGCACGACAAGCGTCCAGCGGGTGGCGGCAAAGGCGGGTGCGGGCATGAGTCACGCGGCAAGCAGCAGCATCAAAACAAACAGCGCCCCGCAAATCCAGGCACAAACGCGTGCCGGCCGCTCCGCCCGGGCGAGAATTCCACAGGTGAGTCCCGCCGGCAGCAGGATCATCGCCACCTCGAACATCGGCACGCGCCGTTCCCCTAACTGCCACGCGGCATTTCGCGGACCGCGGGCATCCAGAATCAGATAGAGCACCAGAGCCGCAGAAATCACCGTCAGGATAATTGAGGCCACCGTGAGCGCACTGTGCTGCGGTGCGCTTTGCGCCACGGCCGGCGGCACCCACCCGGTCGCCCTCCGATGCATTCCCCTCATCATCAGAAAACCGATCCACAGGCCCGTGAGGACGCCGAGGGTGATCCACAGATCCTCCTTGCGCCGGGCGGCGGGGGAAATCTCCTCCGCCAGCATCGCCAGTCCGCCGCCGCAGACGATGAGGATCACCGCCGCCGGCAACAGCCCCGCGGCCAGCGTGGCCAGCATGGCACCGCCGAGCCGGCCTTCCGCCATGCGAATGTCCTGCAGCGCCCGAAATCCCAGGGCGGTGCCGGCGATCACCATGATCACGGGAATCAGCATCAGCAGCATGGCAAAAATCGGCGCGCCGGGACCGGAGGGCGGCGGGAAGTGAGGACCTTCCTGGAGAAAATAAACATTCATGGCAGTAGAAGGATCGTGTCAGGGACGGGGTGGCGGGGGAATGTTCAGCGGGTTGCCGTCGAAGCTCCGGTGCCATTCCTCCATGCGTTTGCGAAAAGCATCCGGCGGTTCCGGCACCGAAAGTGGCACCGGCGGGACATACCATGACTCCGGCATCTTCAGGTCTCGCAGCATTTGTTCGACCTGATCCTTCGACAGGCTCCCCTGGCGCGCTCCCTCCACAATCTCCTGCACCCGGGCTCGCTGTGCCTGTGTGCGGTCGTGCTCCCGGTAGCGCTGCTGCCTTTCATTCTCCACGGTCACTCTGGTCATCATCAATCCCGCCAGGACGAAAACCAGACCCACAGCCACAAGCACAAAGCCCCACACCGCCCGGCGCGACGTGCGCTCCGCGGCGAACCGCCGGGTTGTCCCGGGAATGGACGGAGGTATCGCAGCCGCTGGCACGGGCGGCAGCGGAGGCGGAGGCGATGCAGCCACGCTTTCCACCTGCGTCTTCATTTCCCCGGCGCTTTGCCAGCGGCGCTCGCGCTGCTTTTCCAGCGTGCGAAAAACCACGCTGTCCAGCCGGGGATCGACGCCCGGCTTTTCCGACGGCGCCGGAAACCGCCCCAGCGGCAGCTCGCCGGTGAGCATTTCGTAAAACACCACACCCAGCGAATAAATGTCCGCCCGGTGATCCACGTCCTGCGGGCGCTCGATCTGCTCCGGCGCCATGTAGGCCGGCGTGCCCAGCGCCGAGCCGCTCAATGTCAGGGAAACATGCCGCCCGTCCTCGCCGCGCAGCTTGGCCACGCCAAAGTCCGCGATCTTCACCCGGCCCGCGGTATCGATGAGAATATTCTCCGGCTTGATGTCGCGATGCAGCACGCCCTGCCCGTGCGCATACTCCAGTGCCGCACAAATGCCCGGGATGATCTGCAGCGCCTCCGCCGGCTTCATCGCCTCCGCGTGCATCGCCTGACGCAGGTTCACCCCGTCCACATATTCCATCAGCAGCCAGTAATAATTCCCGCTGATGCCGAAATCGAAGACGCCGACGATGTTGGGATGATTCAGCTTTGCCAGCGCCCGCCCTTCCCGCGTGAAACGCTCCGCAAACGCCGGATCCGCCGCCAGCTCCCGCGGCAGGATTTTCAGCGCCGCCACCCGGTCGAGGTGCGGCTGCCGCACTTTATAAACGCGCCCCATCCCGCCTGCGCCGACCAGCTGCAGTATCTCGAACTGCGGAAACGCCGCCACAATGTCCTCATCCGGCGGCGCCGGCGGCGGATCGTTCAGCACCACCGTCGGCTGCATCGCCTGCTGCATCAGACAACGCGGACACACCCCCTGCGGCGCGCCTTCCGGCACGGCCGCACCGCATTGGGGACAGGAGGATGGAGAGGAGGGTATCATGGTTTCTGCCGGTACCTGACGGAGCACCGGCCGGAGGTTACAGGCTTTTTCCATTTGGCGAAGGAAGAACGCACCGCAGCGGGGGGGAACCCTGAAACCGCTTGCGCCACTCCTGGGCGTGGTGCCATGAGCAGGCTCTGCCGGGTCCTCTGCCGCCCGCTTTTTCCAATGCCCAGCCCGAACTTTCGCTGCCTTTGCCTGACGATTGGTTTCGTCACGTCTCTTGCAGCGTACGCTGTCATCAAGGTCGAGCGGCTCAGCGGGGACGCTGGTGATTTGCTGCTGTTCTTCGTTTGGGCAACTTTCGTTCCCCTTTACTACAGTGTCGTCATTGCACCTCTGATTCGCCGCGGCCCCGATTCCTGATCCCATGCCCCAGTATCTCTTCTACCTCTTCGTCGCCATCATGCTCGGCTTTGCCGTGGCGGTGGTGGTTCTGCGGAATCCGGTGAGCAGCGCGCTGTCGCTGGTGATGTCGTTCACGGGGCTGGCGGCGCTGTTCATTTCGCTGAGCGCCTATTTCGTGGGAATCCTTCAGATCCTCGTCTATGCCGGCGCGGTGATGGTGCTGTTTCTGTTCATCATCATGCTCATGGACATCAAGGCGGAGGAACGGCGGAAGCCGAACCGGGCGGCGGTGATCGGCGGCGTGGTGCTGGTGCTGGGATTGATCCTGCAGATCGGAGCGGCGGCGGGGGCTTTGAAGGACGGGAAGACGCTGCTGGATAACCGGCCCGTTGACTACACAGCGGCGCTCGCGGCGCGCGAAAAGGCGGGCTTGAAGACAGAGACGATCAACCGCGACCTCAGGGCGGAGACGCTGCCCGATGCCAAGCTGGTCGGGGAGACGCTCTTCACCAAATACAACCTGCACCTGCAAATGGTGGGCGTGATTCTGCTGGTGGCGACCGTCGGCGTCGTCGTGCTCTCAAGGCGTGAGGATAAGGTGCGGGAGGAGAACGTTTCGTAATTGATGATCTGATCCAATGTCTGGCTTCTTTCCCATAGTGCTCAGTTCACAGTGCGCAGTGGTCGCCCCCCGGCACTGAGCACTGAGCACTGAGCACTGAGCACCGAATCACTCTCCCCATGACCACTCTCAACGACTACCTCATCGCCAGCGGCCTGCTGTTTGCCATCGGCCTCGCCGGCGTGGTGCTGCGGCGGAACATCATCGTCATCTTCATGTGCCTCGAGATGATGCTCAGCGCGGCGAATCTCGCCCTCGTGGCCTTCAGCCGCTTTGGCACGGTGGACGGGCTGCCGAATTACAACGGCCAGATGCTGGTGTTCTTCATCATCACCGTGGCGGCGGCGGAGGTGGCCGTGGGGCTGGCGATCATCGTGGCGCTGTTCCGGGCACGAAAAACGGTGCATGTGGAGGATCTGGGAGCGCTGAAGGACTGAGTGGATTTAAGATTTGTGATTTAAGATTTCCGATTTGGCCATGTCTTCTCCCGCCGCCATCCTTCTCCTGCCGCTCATTTCCGCCGCCATCATTCTGCTGGGGCTGAAGCGGAATGCGAACCTCAGCGCGCTGGTCGCCACCGGGTCGGCGATTGCCGCGCTTATCCTCAGTATTGTTGTTCTCGCCGGGAAAGAGTGGCTGCCACCGGCCAATTCGCTGGACAGCCTGATCTCCGCATTCGGGGGCGGGACCGACAGTAAAGTTTACACTCTGCTCGACTGGTCGCATGTCGGGACTCTCAGGCTCGGCATCGATCTCCAAGTGGACGCGCTGAGCAGCGGGATGATGATCGTCGTCACCGGCGTCGGCATGCTGGTTCATATCTTCTCGCTGGCCTACATGAAGGACGACGCCGGCAAGGCGCGCTATTTCGCCGGGCTGGCGCTCTTCATGTTCAGCATGACGGGGATCGTCTATGCCGCGAACTTTGCGATGATGTTCATCTTCTGGGAACTGGTGGGTGTGAGCAGTTACATCCTCATCGGCCACTGGTATCAGAAGAACAGCGCGGCGGACGCGGCGAAGAAGGCGTTTCTCACCAACCGCATCGGTGACTTCGGATTCATGATCGGCATCCTCATGCTGTGGAGCATGACCGGCGGGCTGCTGGACTTCAACTCGCTGGAAACCTGGTTCGGCGCGAATGCAGCCACGGTCGCGCCCGCCGCCCTGACCGCGGCGACGCTGCTCATTTTCTGCGGCACTGTCGGCAAGAGCGCGCAGTTTCCCCTCCACGTGTGGCTGCCGGACGCCATGGAAGGCCCCACGCCGGTCTCCGCGCTCATCCACGCGGCCACCATGGTCGCGGCCGGCGTCTATATGCTCGTGCGGGTCGGATTCCTGATCGAGGCCAGCACCGGTGCGGCGTGCATCATCGCGTGGGTTGGCGGGATTACCGCGCTGCTCGCCGCGCTCATGGCCACGCAGCAGAACGACATCAAACGCATCCTCGCCTACTCCACGCTCTCGCAGCTCGGCTACATGGTCATGGCCGCGGGACTCAATGCGGGTGAAGCCGGCATGTATCACCTCTTCACCCACGCGTGGTTCAAGGCCGGCCTCTTCCTCGGCTCCGGTGCAATCATCTACGCCTGCCACCACGAGCAGGACATCTGGAAAATGGGCGGGCTGAAGGCAAAGATGCCGGTCACCTTTGCCACCTTCGCACTCTGCACTGCCGCGCTCATCGCCGTGCCGGGCACGAGCGGGTGGTGGTCGAAGGAAGGCATCCTCGACGCCGCGTGGGCCAACAACAAAGTCCTCTTCCTCCTCGCCGCCGGCACGGCGTTCCTGACGGCGTTTTACATGACGCGCCTCGTCGTGGTCGCCTTCCTCGGTAAACCGCGCGACGAACACGGTGCCGGACATGCGCACGAAGTCGGAGGCCTGATGAAAATGCCGCTCATCCTGCTGGCGGTGCTCGCGGTCATCGGCGGATTCCTCGGCAGCACCGTGCTGGGCGCGGACTACAGCAGGTTCGTCGCCTTCCATTTCAGCGTGCCGATGGCCGCCTCCATCCTCACACTCCTCGCCGGCCTCGGCCTCGCAGTGAAACTCTACCTCGGCCGCGATACCGATCCGGTGAATATCAAACTCTTCGCCAACAAGTTCTACTTCGACGAACTCTACGCCAAGCTCATTGCGGTGGTGCAGGACGGCGTCGCGTGGGTGGTGCGGGTTTTCGATTCGCTGTTCATCGACGGCATCGGCGTCGGCGGGGCCAAAGGACTCGCCAGTGGCGCCGGCAATTCGCTGCGCCGCATCCAAAGCGGCAACCTCCAGGCCTACGCCTTTCTCTTCGGCATCGGCGTCCTGGTGATCGTCTTCCTCGCGATGGTGAAGTAACGGACCGGCTCAGGGGACGCGTGCGGCGGAAAAGTAACCCGCGAATTGTCTTGCCAGGCTGCCCGACTCCGGGACATGGTGCCCGCGTTCCGGCTTGCAGGCAAAAGGTCTGCAATTCAGGCACACTCCACCTTAACTCACCAACCTCATGAAAATCCCCCGTCTTCTCACCGCGGCCTGCGCCGCCTCCGCCATCCTCTTCGCCGCCTGTGACAACAAAGGAGGCGGTTCCGGAGGCGCCACCAGCGAAAAGGAGGCACTCGATGCGTTCAAAGCCAAAGTCGAGGAAATCAAACAATTGTCCAAAGCGGGCGAAGCCGAATCTCAGGGCAACCCGATGGGAGGCATGGGCAAACTCAAGCAAATCATGGCCAAGGTCGCCGAGATCAAGACGGACGGGTTGCCGGCGGACCTCAAAGAAGCCTTCACTGTTGCGCAGAGCAAGATGGCCGGCATGGCGGAAATCTTCAAAGACATGCCGGAGAAACAGGAGGAGATGATGGCATGGATGATGAAGCTGGGCACCGATCCCGCCATCAAAGAGAAAATGGAGACGCTTCAGAAAGAAGGCGATGCCGCGTTCGAGAAACTCAAAGAGGTCGGCAAAAAGTACGGCATCGAAGACTTCGGGATGAGCAAGAAGTAATTGCCATCGGCACCCTTACAGCAGGGACGTGCGCGGGCACGTCCCTGTTTTTTTGCCCGGGCGGTACCGGGCTGGCACGGCGTAACGGCTGCGCCCCGAATCTGAATCCGCCTTGCGGGCAGGCCGCCCGGATTGATCAGCACCAGCCCGGCAGTCACCCCTTTACGTCCGCCCCCGGGGTTTCTATAGTCGCGGCCCGCAGTCCCCTCCTTCCATGCGCCCCGCACCATTTACCGCCCCGCCCCGCCGCGCCTTCACGCTGGTGGAACTCATGGTCACGATCACCATCGTGGCCCTGCTCACCGTCATGGCCTTCGAAGGCTACAGCATCTGGGTAAAGAAGGGCGAGTCCGCCGCCTGTTTGAAGAAGATCGCGAATTTCGGCAAGGGCCTGCAGAGTTACGTGACTGACAACAATCAGTGGCCGCAGGAGGAAACCATGCCCGGCTACAACGCCGGGTCGCCGGATGAAGACCGCCTGTGGGACTGGTGGTACCAGCAGTTGAAACCTCACGGCATTACGGTGGACGACTGGTACTGCCCCAGCGACATCGCGCTGCGCAAACAGGAGGAGGAAGCGGATGAAAAGGAAGGCAAGACCGACGGCGGATTCCGCGGCGCCATTCGCAATCCCAGCTACATCCCCGCCAAGTTCGGCCCCGGGCCGCTCGAGCCCTACGATGTACCGAATCATCCCTGGGCCATCGAACAGCGCGGGCATCCCGACGGCACCTATAAAGTGATGCCCAACGGCACCGTGCAGAAGGAGATGAACTTCAAAGCCGTCCGCGTGCCCGCCGGCGGCAACAAGTAACACCACCCCGTCGCCGCATGGCCGACCTCGCTTCGATCAGTCAGTCGCTCGGCCTTTCCGGCAGCCGGCGGCATATTTTTCTCTGCGCCGACCAGACGGTCGCGGAATGCTGCCCGCGCGAAGCGGGCATGGCCGCGTGGGAATTTCTCAAATCGCGTCTCAAGGAACTCGGCCTCGCCGGGGTGCAGCGCACCAAAGCCAACTGCCTGCGCGTCTGCACCCGGGGGCCCGTGGCCGTCGTCTATCCGGACGGCGTGTGGTATCACAGCTGCACGCCGGAAGTGCTGGAGCGGATCATTCAGGAACACCTCATCGGCGGGAAACCGGTGGAGGAATTCGCCTTCGCCGTGAGCGAGCACTGCCGCGCGCTTTGCCAAAAAGGGTGAGCCCGCGGCGGACGCATCAACGGCGCGCCCGGTGGTGGAGCGATTCGCTCACACCGCAGCATCGACAAGGACGGGACGTCCTTGCTGCAGGACCCCGCACGCGCCGGCCCCGATCCCGCCTACTCGACCACGAAGCTCAGCTTCAGGCCTACGCGGTATTTCGAGACTTTGCCTTTGGCATCGCACAGCGCCTGCGTGCTGCCCACCCACGCGCTCTTGATGCCGCGCACGGATTTGGAGGCCTCTTTGATGCCGGATTCGATGGCACCCTCGATGGTTTTGCCTTCCGCGATGATTTCGATGACTTTGACGACGGCCATAGGTGAAGTTTGGTTAAGATTGCCGGAAACCCGCAGTTCACCCGCGTCAGCCTTCGGTCATGGTTCCCGCTTATAGCGGACAGCCGCGGGCTGAGGCAATTCTTTTTTCACCGCGGGAACGGCGCGACAAAGCTGGACAGGCCATGCGTTTTGGCTCCACTCCCCAACATGCGCCTGCTCTGCCTCTTCATCCTTCAGACTTCATCCTTCATCCTTTTCTCCCAGGACACTTCCCTCGTCCGTGAATCCGACCCGCTCCCGCCGGCGGAGCAGGTGAAGAAATTCAAACTGCCGCCGGGCTTTTCTGCGCAGCTCATCGCCAGCGAGCCGGTGATCAACAAGCCGATGAACCTGGCCTTCGACGAAAAGGGCCGGCTCTGGTGCACGTCGTCGGCGGAATACCCGTGGGCCATCAAGCCGGAGAAGTGGACGTCGCCGGAGGGCGCGCTGGCGTCGTCGAAAGACAAAATCGTCATCTTCTCCGACAGCGATGGAGATGGCGTGGTGGACAAGCCGACGGTGTTTGCGGACAACCTGAACATTCCCATCGGCGTGCTGCCTTACAAGAATGGCTGCATCGCGTGGAGCATCCCGAACATCTGGCGGCTCGAGGACACCGACGGCGACGGGAAGTGCGACAAGCGCACCGTCCTCTTTGGCCCGCTGGGCTGGGAAATGGACACGCACGGCATGATCTCCAGCCTCATCATGGGGCCGGACGGCTGGATTTATGCCACGCATGGATTCAACAACACCTCACACTTCAAGGTGCTGCCGCAGAACAACCCTGCCGCGGCCAATCGTCCGCAAAAGCCGACGCCGAGCGCGCAAAATACCGGCGTGCCCCGCAGCGAGCTGGACTGGGGATTCTCGCTCGATCTCCACAGCGGCAATGTCTTCCGCTTCAAGCCCGACGGCTCGGCGGTGGAGCCCTACTGCTGGGGCCAGGTGAATCCGTTCGGCATGTGTCAGGACAGCTACGGCAGTTTCTACACCGCCGACTGCCACAGCAATCCCATCACCGCGCTCATCCCCGGTGCGTTTTACCAGAGCTTCGGAAAGCCGCACGACGGCATGGGCTTCGCGCCCGTGATGTGCGAGCACGCGCACGGCTCCACCGGCCTCTGCGGCGTGGTCTATATCGACGGCGACATCTGGGGGCCGGAGTGGAACGACCACATGTTCGTCGGCAATTGCGTCACCAGCCGCATCAATCACGACAAGATCACCTTCACCGGCGCGACCCCGAAGGCGAACGAGCAGCCGGATTTCATGACCACCGACGACGGCTGGTTCCGCCCTGTGAATCTCCAACTCGGCCCCGACGGCGCGCTCTACGTCGCCGACTTCTACAACAGGATCATCGGCCACTACGAAGTGCCGCTCACGCACCCGGGCCGCGACCGCGAGCGGGGGAGGATTTGGCGGATCGTGAAGGAGGGGGCGAAAAAGGAACGCAATGTTACCGCAGAAATGACGGCGGCGCGCCGCGTCCGCTTTGGGTTGCCTGTGGAGAAAGGTTCTCCTGCTACCGGGCGCACAGAATTCGCCAAGATGGAGAATGCGATTCTCAACCCTTCGGGGATCATTCCCCCCGGGGACAGAATGTCGCTCATCGCTCCGCTCCAATGGGCTGTGCACAAAATTGCCGACCCCGCCACCAAACACATCGGAAAGCTCGCCCTCAGAGTCCGGCTGCAAATGGCGGATGGCTTTTCCATCTTCACCAAGGAGTTGAAGGTGTCTGATGACGCTTTGCCGGAGATCGCCGCCATCATCCGCACCATCCAGTCTCCGGACGCCTCAGCATGGACGCTGAACTACCTCCTCACCCAGCCGCAAACGAACCGCGACGAACTCCGCAGCACCATCACGTCCCTGGCGAAGACTCTGCCTGGGGACGGCGAGGCGAAGCTCATCGGATTCGTGAAGCAACACTTCGCCAACGACCACGACGCCCAAGTGGAAATGGCGGCCTCCATCCGTCAGGGCATTGCGCGCCGCGGCGGCAAGCCGGGGCCGGAAGCGACGGCCTGGCTCACCGAAGTCGCGGCCCGGCTTTTTGCCGAACTGGCCGGCACACCCGCGGCCACCGAATGGACGCCGCCGGTGGGCGACGGCTGGGTGCTGCAGCAGCGCACCTGCGACGACGGCAAGGTGATCACCGTCCTGTCCAGCCTTGGCAACAAAGGCGAGGAATTCGCCGGCCGGACCAAGTCGTCCGTCTTCACCTGCCCGCCGAAGTTTTCCTTCTATCTCTGCGGCCACCGCGGCGCGCCGAACAAGCCGGCGCACGAGTTCACCTTCGTCCGCCTGCTCGACACCGCCGGCGCTGAACTCATCCTCGCTTATCCGCCGCGCAATGATACCGCGCATCGCGTGGAATGGGATCTCAGCGCCCACGCCGGCAAACAGGTGCGCTTTGAAATCGCCGACCGCGACGACAACGAAACCAAAGACGCCTACGCCTGGCTCGCCGCAGGCCGCTTCGATCCGCCGGTCATCAGCATTCCCACACTGCGCGGCGAAGGCGGCCTGCGCAGCGCGGCGCAAATGGCCGGCGAACTCGGCCTCACCGCCCAGGTGCCGCTGTTGAGCCAGTGGCTCGCCCGCCCCGGCGTCAGCGCGGAGACGCGCAGCACCATCGCTTCCTCGCTGGCCGCCATGAATCAGCCGCAGGCCATCGCCGCGGTTTTGAAGACCGCGCCGGCCAGCATTCAGAACGTGCTCGCCGAAGTGCTCGCCGGCACCGCCGACGGCGCCGCCGCGCTGATGGAATGCGGCGTGCCCGTGCTGCTCACACAGCCGGTGGTGGCGCAGAAGATTGCCGCTTTGGACCGGAAGGACCTGAAGGACAGAAGGGACGCGCTCATCAAAGACCTGCCGCCGGCCAGCGCCGAAACGGATGCGCTGATCAAAGCCCGCATCGCGCAGCACGCCGCAGCGAAGAAAGACGCCGCCGCGGGCCTGGCCGTTTTCAAGACTCACTGCGCCATCTGTCATAAAGTCGGCAACGAAGGCAACGTCGTCGGTCCCCAGCTAGAAGGCGCAGGCCAGCGCGGCATCGAGCGCCTGTGTGAGGACATTCTCGATCCGCACCGTGCGGTGGATCCCATGTTCCGCATGCACCTCGTGACGCAGAAAGACGGCACCGTCCAAGCCGGCCTCATTCGCCGCGACGACGCCGGCTCGCTCGTGCTGGTGAATGCCACCGGTCAGGAAGTCACCATAGCCAAAAGCACCATCGCCAAAGACGAACTCGCCCCCGTGAGCCTCATGCCCGCCACCTTCGGCCTCAGCATTCCGGAAGCCGACTTCCACAACCTGCTCGCCTGGCTCGCGGCGCAGAAGTAACGGCGCGGAGCCTTGCACAAGTCGGTAGGGCGAGGCTCCCGCCGAGTCCATTCTTCAGGGCGCCGGCAGTGCTTCATTCGCATGGGCTGATTCCACTAGTCGTCGGGCGAATTCCGGTTTGCAGGCGAGCCGTAGCAAGGCCGTCCGATACCAGTTCCGGCGTTATTCATAAGCGGAGAGGA
>CAZFZN010000035.1:0-86372 GCA_964523105.1 uncultured Akkermansia sp. | reverse complement strand
CACCTTTGGCATCCTTGGTCCCGCTCCGCCAGTGGTGGCCGGCATACCGCTTACATAACAAGGTCATCCCGGCCCTGGCGCAGAGCTGCCGTTTCCGGGATGCCCCCCAAGGCCGCGACGGCCTTGCTGCGGGCCCGGGACCCCGTGAGGAATTCAGCCCGGTTTGCTGGAAATGGAATGAGCCTCCCGCGACTCCGCAAAGAAACTCCCGATCACCGGCGGAATCTCGCGCACCGCCACGCGCAGGCTCAGACCGCGGGATTTGAGCCGGGCATCAAGTTCAAAGTCTTGCGCCGGGTCGGCCAGGAGCACTTCCTCCACCACCGGCTGCCAGGTGTCCAGAAACCGGTCGCGATAAGGATGCCGCTCATCCGTCCAGTGGCAACAGCCGCGCGCGCGTCCGCTCCCTCCGCCACAGCAACCGCCCGTAGTAGAGCCGTGCCAGATCGTGCATCATGGCGTAGCGGCCGAGGATTTCGGCGGCCTGCTCGCGGGTAGCGTTCAATCTCAGCCCTCACTGACAAAGTTGGCAATTGAATACCGCTCAGCGAAAGGAGTTGCCGCCATTACGGAGTTTACGAGATGACGGGAACGGGCTCCATCAAATATTACAAAATCAATGTACGCGTTCTCGAGTCCGCTGGCCCCTCCAAGAACTTTTCCGGCGCCTTCCGATTCGAGAGCAGCGTTGAGAGTTTCCTCCAGTTCACCCCGCACATCCACCTGACGGCCCGATGGCAGCATGTCTATGGGGATAACGATCATTTCGTACGCTGCGCCAAAGTCTGCGAGTGGATTGCTATCCATCGGGTAGTCATGGACGATGCGCATCTGCAGCGTGGTCCCTGCAAAAATGTCTTTGCGCAATCCGGCTTCAAGCTCGGGTTCGTCGTATCTATAGGCGCTGTAGCACAGATACGGGATAAACCTCTTCCAGCCGTTCTCCTGCTCGAGTTGTGCGATGAAATCAGGCAATTCGCTCAGGGGCATCGATCCGGCCAGCTGGTCGTCGCCGAGTTTGACTTCTCCGATTCGCTGCGAAACCAAATCTTCACCAAGCGCCTCATCCAGCCACAGGGAAGTCACGGTCCATCGCAACCTCTGCTCAATGGTACCAAACAGCGGATGCCAGACGGTGAGATCCACGCATTCCTCCTGTTCATCCACGAAAGGAGTGATCCAGATTTCCTCAGCGCTGAAATCTGTATCATTGATTCGGATACTGTGCCCGCCCAGTTTTGACGGCTGCCGGGAAGCGTAGAATGTCCAGCCTTCGAGTTGTGGCGCATTCTGAAGCCAATACTGAGCCACAAGCCTCTGGTGCGGATCGCCCTCAGGCGTCAGGGTAAAGCTGTGCCCGACATCGTTTTCACCCGGTCCGAAAACCCATGCCATGCCGGGCAGGAACTCATCCACTTTTGGTGACACCAGAGGCTCCAGGTCGCCGCAGCGCTTTTCCTCAATCGCTGCGTAGAGGCCTTCCGCCGCACCGGAATACCAGTGCCAAAAAGCGCGAACCCGCTGTTTGAGAGTTTGGGGCGGCTCAGGCGCCGGTGCTGGTCGGCTAAAGAACTTCTTCCACATGTGACAGGAAAACAAGCTGCAACACTAGTGCAGGCCAAGCTGTTGCTTCACTTCCTCCATGCTGTGACGAGCAGGGTCACTTTTGGCTTCGTCCAGCAAACTCAGGAACCGGTGGTTGTTTCTCAGCAACTCAATCTCCATTTGGAGATCATCGGCATGGCTGATGAGGTAGCGTTGACCGTCGGGAGTGGAAACGATGACCGGCTCATCATCGGCGGACTGGAGGAGGCGCAGCGAGGGGCCTTGTGATGGGTCGAGCGTGATGGACTTCATAGCGGGAATTCCTCTCCTTAGATGATGAGGGTGTTGTGGTCTTTGCGTCCGATGGCGACAACTGTCACCACCACAACGCTGTTTTCGATGGTCTAGAATACCCGGAAGGCACCGACGCGCAATTCCCAGTCTGCGAGAGGATTGGTGCGCAACAGTTTGCGATTCCGCGTCGGCACATCCGGCTCGCGGCCGAGTTGCTGGACAATCTCGTCGAGCAGCAGCTTCTGCTCAAAACGCTTGAACGCCTTGAGATGGCTCAAGGCTCGACCGCTGAACTCGATCTTCCATTTCACGGGTTCAAGCGAGCGCCGCCCGCACCGCGTCCGCCGTCATGCCGAGTTCCTTCATGACGGTGTTGCCGGGGGCGCTCATGCCGAAGCGGTCGATGCCGAGGACGGCACCGCTGGTGCCGACGTATTTCCACCAGAGGGCGGTGACGCCGGCTTCGATGGCGATGCGTTTGGTGCAGCCTGGCGGGAGGACGCTCTCGCGATAGTCGGCACTCTGGCGTTCGAAGCGTTCGGTGCAGGGCATGGAGACGACGCGGACGCCGGGCTGGTCCTTGGCGGCGGCGACGGCGTGCTGCACTTCGCTGCCGGTGGCGATGACGATGGCGGTGAGCGGGGCGGTTTCCCGCACGAGGACGTAGCCGCCTTTGAGCGTGCCTTCGCGGCGGTCAGCGGCGCTGGCGAATCCGAGCAGCGGGAGATCCTGACGTGAGAGGGCGAGCAGCGTGGGGCCGTCGGTGCGGCTGAAGGCGGCGGCGAAGGCGGCGGCGGTTTCCTCGGCATCGGCGGGGCGGATGACGTCGAGGTTCGGGATGACGCGGAGGCCACTGACAGTTTCCACCGGCTGGTGCGTGGGGCCGTCTTCACCGACGCCGACGCTGTCGTGCGTGAAAATGTAAGTCACCGGCAGCTTCGCCAGCGAGGCGAGGCGGATGCTGGGGCGGCAGTAGTCGGCGAAGACGAGGAACGTGGCGCCGCTGGCCCGGAAGAGACCATCGTAGGCGATGCCGTTGCAGATCGCGCCCATGGCGTGCTCGCGGATGCCGAACCAGATGTTGCGGCCCTTCGGATTCTCGCGCGAGAAGTCGCCGCCGTCCTTGATGTAATTCTTGGTGCTGCCAAAAAGGTCCGCGCTGCCGGTGATGAGATGCGGCACGGCTTTGGCGAGGTGATTGAGAATCTCCCCGCCGCAGTTGCGCGTGGCGGATTTGCCCTCGGCGGGATACTCCGGCACGAGTTTCAGCAGATCCTCCGCACTCAGCGTGCCGTTGCGCGCGGCTTCCAGTTCCGCGGCCAGCGCGGGATTCGCGGCGGCCCAGGCGTCGAACGACTTCTGCCATTTCTTCCGCGCGGCGCCGCGGCGCTTCTTGAGTTTGGCGAAGTATTCGCGCACTTCGCTGCTGACATAGAAATGCTGATCAGCGGGCAGTCCGAGTCCGGCGCGCGCGGCTTCGATGAACTTCGCGCCGCCTTCGCCGTGGGCTTTGGCCGTGCCGGCGACTTCCGGGATGCCTTTGCCGATGAGCGTGCGGGCAACGATAAACGTCGGCTTGCCGTTGTCGCTGCGTTTGGCGCGGCGGATCGCGCCGGCCACTTTATCCAGGTCGTGACCGTCCACGGTGATGACATTCCAGCCGAGCGCGGCGAACAGTTTGCCGGCGTCCTCGCTCTGCGTGAGCTTCGCCATGGCGTCGAGCGTCACGTCATTGGAATCGAAAATTAGAATGAGATTATCCAGCCCATTGTGGGCGGCAAACGCCACAGCCTCGCGGGCCACGCCCTCCTGGAGACAGCCGTCGCCAGCGAGCGCGATGACGTGATAGTCGAGAATGGTGTGCTCCGGTGTGTTGTATTTCGCCGCCGCCATTTTGGCGGAAAGCGCATAGCCGACGGCATTGCCCACGCCCTGACCAAGCGGACCGGTGGTGCTTTCGACGCCGGGGGTTTCGTGGAATTCCGGGTGGCCCGGGGTCATGCTGTGCAGAGCACGGAAATTCTTCACCTGCTCCAGCGGGAGGTCGTAGCCCGCGAGGTGGAGCCAGCCGTAGAGGAACATGGAGCCGTGGCCGGCGGAGAGAATGAACCGGTCGCGGTTGAGCCACTTGGGCTCGGCGGGGTCGCACTGGAGGAGTTCGCCGAAGAGCACGGCGCCGACTTCCGCCGCACCGAGCGGTAGGCCGAGGTGACCGGAGGAGCATTGGTGCACGGCGTCCATGGCGAGACCACGGGCTTCATTGGCGGCTTGGGCGAGGAGGGCGTTGTTCATGCGGAGAGATGGAATAACAGAAGGAGGAGCGGGAAAATGCAGCCTTTTGCGGTCCGGTGGAACCGTGCGGCGGGCAGAAACCATGCCGGCGGAGGCTGAAGCGGGCCTTGTGTTTAGGACCCGGAACCCGGCGCGCAAGGGAATTGCCGGCCTTGCGGTGGCATGGTCCGGCACCGGCCGTACGGCTCCGCAAGCGGGGAAAAGTTTTTTCTCTATGCGGCATGGTATTTGCTTGCCACGAGCGGCTCCGGCGGGAATGGTAGCCGGGTAAAATCTCCCTGGCATGACCCCCTCCCAGACGCTTGGTCAGCACCTCAGCCAGCAACAGCGGCTCTCGCCGCAGTTGCAGCAGGGGCTGGTGATTCTTGCGGCGCCGGTGGCCGAACTCCGGCAGATGATCAGTCAGGAAATGGCGCAGAATCCGGTGCTGGAGCTGGATGAAAACGACACGGCCCCGGAGGAGGAGCGCATGGAGTCGGAACTGGAGGACGACGATTTTGCCAGTGAGTTCGACCGGCTTTCTCAAATGGAGGAGGAATGGCGCACGTGGCAGCAGCAGAGCAATGCGGGCCACGGACCGCGCACGGCGGAGGAGGAGGAGCGGCGGCAGTTTCTGTTCGACTCGCTGGCGGCGCCGGTGACGCTGCAGGATCACCTGATGCAGCAGCTGGCGCTGGTGGACTGCACGGCGGAGGTCCGGGCGCTCGCGGAGACTCTGATCGGCAGCCTCGATGAACGGGGCTTTCTGCCTGCTCCGCTGGGGGACATGAGTTTGCAGCAGGGAATTCCTCTCAAAGACCTCGAAGCGGCTGCGGCCATTCTGCACAACTTCGATCCTGCCGGCGTGGGCGCGGCGGATTTGCGCGAGTGCCTGCTCATCCAGCTCCGGCGGGGCGGGCGTGAGGTGAGCCTGGAGTGGCGCATCGTTTCCTCTCATTTCGAGGACCTGGCAAAACACCGCATCCCGCATATCGCGCGGCGGCTGGGCGTGGAGCCGGCGGACATTTCGAGGGCGATCGAGGAGATTGGCAAACTCAATCCGCGCCCGGCGGGGGCCTATGCGCCCGCGGCGCCCCAGGAGCAGCAGTACATCACTCCGGATGTCGTCGTGGAGCGGGGTTCCGGGAAATTCGCCATCGTGATGAACGAGCGCGAACTGCCGCGGCTGCGCATCAGCAATCTCTACAAGGACATCATGGCCAGTGCGCGCGGCGGCCAGGATGCGAAGGAGTACATCCGCGACAAAATCCGCAGCGGCAAGTTTCTCATCCGCAGCATCGAGCAGCGGCAGCAGACCATCCGCCGCATCGCGGAGGAAATCGTGGCGCGGCAGGAGGACTTCTTCCGCTATGGCCCGTCGGGGCTAAAGCCGCTCATCATGGCGCGCGTGGCGGAGGCCGTGGGCGTGCACGAAACGACGGTCAGCCGCGCCATCGCGGGGAAATACATGGCCACGCCGCACGGGATTTTCGAGATGCGCTATTTCTTCACCAGCGGTGTGGAAACCGAAGACGGCGGCGGCATGGCCAATACCGGCGTGAAGGCGGAAATCGCCGCCATCATCAAGGAGGAGGACACCACCAATCCGCTGAGCGACGATGACATTGCGAAGGAATTGAAAGCCCGCGGCATCAAGATCGCGCGCCGCACGGTGGCCAAGTACCGCGAGTCGCTGAATCTGCTGCCGAGCCATCTGCGGAAGACATTTTAGCAACAGAACCCTGGAAACCCGGGGGGCTCGCTAGCGATCGAGGACGGGGACGTGGACGAGGAGGAGGACGAGGACGAGGACGAGCACGAGGACGAGCACGAGGACGAGCACGAGGACGAGCACGAGGACGTGGACGGGGATGGGGACGGAGGCGGGGCATCCGCGATTGCCGCTCTTTATCCGTGTGCATCCGCGGTGGTCCGGGTTCCTGGTCGGCCATGCACCGCTTTCTTTTCGCCGCCACTCTGTCATTCGCAGTCTGTTCGCGCAGCGCCGACTTTCCCGAGCCGCGGAACTCCGAGACCGATCTCAGCAAGCCGCTCATGCCCGCGGAGGAAGCGGCGGCGAAAATGCAGGTGCCGCCGGGTTTCCGGGTCCAGGTTTTCGCCTCCGAACCTGAGGTGCAGAATCCCATCGCCATGGCGTGGGACCCGCGCGGGCGCATGTGGGTGGCAGAGAATTATACTTATGCGGAGCACCGGGTGCGCTTCGACCTGACACATCGCGACCGCGTGCTGATCTTTGAAGACAAGGACAATGACGGGCGTGCGGATGGACGGAAAGTTTTCACCGACACCGTGCAGATGCTCACCAGCGTGGAAGTCGGGCGCGGCGGCGTGTGGCTCATGTGCCCGCCGCAACTGCTGTTCATTCCAGACGCGAATGGCGACGACATTCCCGACGGCCCGCCGCAGGTGAAGCTCGACGGCTTCACCGTGGCGAAGGACAACTATCACAATTTCGCCAACGGCCTGCGCTGGGGGCCCGACGGCTGGCTCTACGGACGCTGCGGGCATTCGTGCCCGGGCAACCTCGGCGCGCCGGGCACGCCGGACGATCTTCGCATTCCTCTCGATGGCGGCATCTGGCGCTATCACCCGGAGCGCAAAGTGGTGGAGGTGCTCTGCTACGGCACGACGAATCCCTGGGGCCACGACTGGGATGCCAACGGCGAGCTGTTCTTCATCAACACCGTCAACGGTCACCTCTGGCACCTCATGCCCGGCGCGCATTTGAAGGAATCGTTCGGCCAGAGCCAGAATCCGCACGTCTATGAACGGCTCGACACCATCGCCGATCACTATCACTACGATACGTCGAAAGGCTGGGGCAACAGCCGCGACGGCAAGGCCAACGACCTCGGCGGCGGGCACTCGCACATCGGCATGATGGTCTATCAGGGCGACACCTGGCCGGAGCAATACCGCGGGAAGCTCTTCACGCTGAATCAGCACGGCCGCCGCGCCAATGTGGAGCGGCTGGAGCGCGCCGGCTGCGGCTATGTCGGAAAGCATGAACCGGATGTTTTCCTCGCCGCCGATCCCTGGTTCCGCGGCATCGAAATCAGCACCGGCCCGGACGGCAACGCCTACCTGCTCGACTGGAGCGACACCGGCGAGTGTCACGAAGCCACCGGCGTCCACCGCACCAGCGGACGGATTTATAAAGTGTCGTACGGCGAGCCGCGAAGGCCCGGCCCCTGCATCACGCCGCGCTGCATGATCGGCGACGGCAAGCTGCAAAACCTCTGGCGCGACTACCAGGCGGGCAAAACCACACCGGAGAGTCTGCGCGCGCTGCTGAGTGATCCCGACGAGCACGTCCGCGTGTGGGCCATTCGCCTGCTCACTGACCACTGGCCGCTGGATACCCTGCTCGGGCCGCGGAAGGATGCGGTGTATCCTGATTCCAACGAGACGCTCGCCGCTCTGGTGCGTGCTGCGCGGGAAAACCGTTCCGGCCTCGTTCACCTTGCTCTGGCTTCAAGCCTCCAACGACTGTCCCTGAAACACCGGGCGCAGCTTGCCGAGGAGTTGGTCACACATGCCGAGTATGCTGTTGATCCCCACTTCCCCTCGCTCGTGTGGTACGGACTCATACCGCTTGGCGGTGCCAATCCGGTGCCCTTGGCCCGTATCGCCACAAGGTGCCGACTGCCGCTCACTACACGCTGGATCGCGCGGAATCTCGCTTCATACCCTGCGGATTTGCAGCGCCGGCTCGATTTACTTTTGACTGCCGTTATCGGCACCGGCCCAGAGAATCACGACAACATGCTCTACGGCATGAGCGAGGCCTTCAAAGGCCTACGCAACGCACCTAAGCCACGCCGATGGGGCGAGTTCGCCACGGGTCTCGCCAAACGCCAGCCTGAACTCGTGCGCGAATTGAGTACCCTTTTCGGCGATGGCCGCGCGCTAGATGAAATCAAAGCCATCACGCTCGACGGCAAAGCGGAGATGACCATGCGCATCACGGCGCTGCGCTCCTACATCGAAGCTCGCCCGCCGGACCTGCGCAGCGTTTGTGAATCCCTGCTCAGCGTGCGCGTGCTCAGTGCCACGGCGGTGCGCGGGCTGGCACTGTTCGACGACACAGCCATCGGCGCGCGGCTGGCCAAAGATTACCGCAACTTCCATCCTGTGGACCGCCCGGCGGTGATTGAAACGCTGGTATCACGCGCGTCGTTTGCCGCGGCGCTGCTGGAGCGGATGGCGTCCGGGCAAATTCCGCGCGCGGACATCACTGCGTTTCACGCGCGGCAGATTCGTGCCTTCAAGGACGACTCGCTGAACAAAAAGCTCGCTGAAGTCTGGGGCGAGCTGCGCGACACCCCCGCTGACAAAGCCAAAGCCATTGCCGACTGGAAAGCGAAACTAACCCCCGCCGTGTTGGCCAAAGCCGACCTCAGCAATGGCCGCGCGCTCTACGCCGCGTGCTCAGCCTGCCACATGATGTATGGCGAGGGCGGCAAAGCCGGTCCTGATCTCACCGGCTCCGGGCGCGCCAATATTGACTACCTGCTGGAGAACATTCTCGATCCCTCCGCCGTCGTGCCCGCCGACATGCGCATGAGCATTCTCTCGCTCAAGGACGGACGCACGCTCGGCGGCATCATCGCGGCGCAGAACGACCGCACGCTCACGCTGCGCACGCTCACGGAAGAAGTGACGGTGGAGAAATCCGCCATCACCAAACAGGAACTCTCCGCCGCTTCGCTTATGCCCGAAGGATTGCTCCAGGCAATGAGCGACGACCAGGTCCGCGACCTCATCGGATATCTCATGCACCCGGTGCAGGTGCCGCACAAGTGACGCCCGGCGTGCATCGCGGGGTCATAGTCCGGCGCGGCGGCAAACGTCGTCCAGAGGGAGCTGGATGCCGATGTAGAAATCTCGGCCTTTAGCATGCAGTCTAGCATCCTATTGACACTCGGCGGCAGCAAAAGCGGGGTGTCCTGGTCTATGGTTTTGAATCGCGCGGCCTTGCGGGACCCTTAACACTCCCCGATCTCCGGGGCCACGGCCGGCCCGTTATTCTTTCCAGGTTTCCCGGGTATTCCAGTGCGCGGCTAAGTCCGACAGGCTGCTAGTCCCCGCCGCTCCCGATGATTAAGAATCCTGAATTCTGTGCCCGTTTCTTCAATTGGTTCAGTCCGACCGGCAGGCTGCCAGGAAAGCCAAATCCCTTGCCTGTGACAATCCGTGAAATTCGATAAGCCTCCTCGCAGACTCTGTTGATCGTCTTTTCCCCAGCTTTCTTTGAGTTAATATACAAATGAACAAACCCCTGGGATATGGTGCGATATCTCAGGACGAGTCGTCGGGCATGCAAATCCTGCAACAACTCCAGAAGTGGTTTCTTGGTTTCGTTCAGCACGCGAGCGCTCAGGTAGCTCCGGGAGCCCCGTGCTGACCATGCATAGTCAACGACGGAGCCGATGCAACTCCATTGGAAGCGCGAAACTACCCATATCCAATCTATTATGGCAGATTCATTGTGAGATTCCTGAGGCGGAGTCTCTCCTGTAAATATCGCTTCTTTCGGATAAAAGTTGCCTGCCACTCTGTCCACAGTGTCTGCCGGGAATTCATGCCAGGGATAGTGAATGCTGTATGCCGTACATACGCAGGTAGAGTTGGCTAATGCGACAGAGACAGCCTTTTTGTAGGGGAAGCAATATTGCATCGAAGTCTAATTCTCAGTCGTATTTTGCGGGACTTTGAACATATGCATCAAACTTGAGATAAGGAGAATGAAAATGACACGCCTTCAGCAGGTCAGTGTAGCCTTCTTCCCATTCGACCCGGATCAGATCGCTGTGATGCCAAGAATCTGAAATGGCGATCTGTGCCGGGAATTGGCCCGCGACCTCATCGGCTATCTCATGCACCCGGTGCAAGTGCCGCTCAAGTGAGGCCGGGCGGGCATCGCGGGTTCACAGTCCGACGCGCCGGCAGATGTCGTCCAGAGGGAGCTGGATGCCGATGTAGAAGTCGCCGAATTCGGCGAAGCGCGCGCTCACTTCATCGAAGCGCATTTCATAGACGATGGCTTTGATGTCGCTGGTGGTGTGAGAAAACAGGGTGACGCCCCATTCATACTCATCGAGCCCGGTGCTGCCGGTGATGAGCTGGCGGACTTTGCCGTGATACTTTTTGCCGGTGACGGCGTGTCCGCCCATGAGGCGGCGGCGGTCGGCGAAGGGCAGGGCGTACCAGTTGTTGCCGTCGCGGCGGCATTTGTTCATGGGATAGAAGCAGAAGACCGGCCAGTCGGGCATGTTGGGATAGAGCCGGTCCTGACGGTACTTGGCCATGTGCTTGTGGAAGCCGGCCATTTCGGTATCGTGTTCCGGCGTGCCGGCGGCGAAGCCTTTCTCGGCGGTGATCTTGGCGGACTGCTCCTCGTCGGTGGTGGTGTACTCGGTCCATTCCGTCATGCTGAGGTAACTGTAAACCGGCGCGAGCACGTCGGTGCCGAGCGAGAGCGTGAGCTTCTTCTCAAAAGCATTCGCCGTGTGCAAATCGGGCGTCAGGAGCATGAATCCGATGTCCGCCTTGGGGGTGAGCATGGAGAAGACGAGCAGCTGTGTCTGCGGCGTGGCGCGGATTTCCTGCACGAGCCGGGAGAGATTCGCCTTCGCACGGATTTGAGCATCGGGGCTCAGCAGCTCCCACTGGGAGTGCTCGATGGTGTAGAAGAGATGGAGGACATGCCAGCCTTCCGCGGGGTTGAGGGAGGGCGGCGACGGCTGCTCGAAGGGAACGATGGTGGAACTCACAGTGATGATCGGAGAAAAAAATGCAGGGGACCAGGGGCGGGACGGCGGGACCTATTTTGCCAGCTCGTCGCGAATGTCGAAGGTGCCGAGCACCTTCCATTCTTTGTCAGCGGCGCCGTAGGAGGCGCTTTCTGCGACCTCGACGCTCCAGCGCGGCAGATTTTCGCCGGTATAACTGTAATACGCGTGAATGCTGAGCATGCCCTCGGAGCAATACACGGAGCCCTCTGTATCACTTTTCACGATCTCGCCTTTGTCCATGCTGCGCAGCTTGCCGTTGTCCACCTGGACGACGCGGGTGTCGCCGCGCGGCTTGCCGTAACTGTCGCGAAAGATGAAGCGCAGAAAGCCGCTGCCGGACGCGCTGCCGTCCAGGGTGAATTCCACCTGCGGGATGAACTCAGGATTCTGCCGGCCGGGCACGGGCATGATCACCTCCATCATGGCGACGCGGTCCGTTTCAGTGGTGGCCCGCCAGCTGGCGGTGGCTTCGCTGATGGTGATCAGTTCGCCCTTCATCGGAGTGTCAGGCCATGGTTCGCTCGCGGCAGGCACGCCATTGGCTTCGGCGGCCACGGCGCGGAAGAGCCAGACCGCCAGCAATAGCAAAACGAATGCGCCGGCGCCGCTGCAGACTTTTTCGAGCAGGGTGAAGGGCCGGCGCGCGCGCGTCGTGTCTTCTGACTTCGACCCCGGGCTGGTGGTGCGGGCGATGAATTCCTCAAGGTCGTCCAGCCCGGCAGGCGATGCCTTGGCGGACCGGGACGGAGGCGTTTCCGTGGCAGGCGCGACCGGTTCTTCCGGCCGGGCGGATGCGCTGCCCGCCTGCGCCGGCTCGTAACCGGCGATTTCCTCGTGCGACACCGGCTCCCAGCCGCGCGGTTCTGCTTCCGTCACGGCGGCCTGAGCCGGAGATGGCTTGCCCGCGGGCGGAGGTCCGGACATTTCAAACTGCTCCCGCTCGGTTCGCTGATCCGGCAGCCGGGGACGCTGCTGGGGGCGCTGCTCGATATCGTCCAGCGAGAGGTCGTCATCGCCGCCGGGAGGCGGCGGGGTTGATTGCGGTTTCCGGGGCTGGGCCATGACAGGAGGTGCTGAGTGCGGGAGGGGCGGTGGCGTTTTACCGTTCCAAAAATCACATTGCAACCCTGGAAGTATCTCCTACCCTCGCGGCCCTTTCCCAACCAACACCCGCTTCCCCGACCATGGCCGACCGCGACAACAAGCATCCCGAAAACGTCTCCGGAACCTACTACGTGGATGACCAGTGCATTGACTGCGATCTCTGCCGCGAGACGGCACCGGCGAATTTCACCCGTCACAACGACGGCGGCTACTCCTATGTTTTCAAGCAGCCGGAAACTGACGAAGAGCGCGCCGCCTGCGATGAAGCCCTTGCCGGATGCCCGGTGGAGGCCATCGGCAAGGACGGCGACGAGTGAGCGCTGGCTCCATTCTTAAATCCGGACGCCTGCGGAGCAATCCGCGGGCGTTTTTGTTATTGGAGCGGAGGAAAGTGCGCAGCAACCTGCGGATCCGGTGGAGTGGCGGCCGCTGCGACGACTGGACCGGTGGCATCAACCTGCCGGAAAAAAATCCGTGTTCATCCGCGTCCATCTGTGGTTTGGTCCTCGTCCCGTCCTCTCTGTCCGCCGATGCCCGAATCCCGTCCGTCCTTTCGTAAAGTGGAAAGCCCGCAAAGCGCCCGGCGGCGCCGTGCCCTTGCCGAGTGGCGCGGGGTGGCGGTGCCGCCGGACCTCCGCAAGTTCGAGAAGCTCATCGCGGATCTCGTGCCGCGCGTGATGCAGAAGTCCGGCGCCGCGGAACGCATGGGCCATTCCCAAATCGCCGACGCGTGGGAGTCGATGGTCGGCGCCTTCATCGCGCGGCACTCGAGGCCCGTCGCGCTGCGGCGCGGCGTGCTCACCGTGGCGGTGACGCAGGCGGCGGTGCGCTATGACCTCGAGCGCCGCCACAAAGCCGGCATCCTGGAGCGGCTCCAGCAGCGGTTCGGCGCCGCGGCGGTGAAGAGCCTGCGGTTTCAGAACGGTTAGCGATTGGTCTCGCCGAGGAACATTTCCCAGTCGGCGATGGCGTGCGTGTTGCGGATGAAGACCGTCGCCGGCAGGTCCGGCGGCGTCTTCGGCTGTCGCAGCAGCTTGAGTCCGGCCTCGTCGGGCGTGCGGTTGCCCTTGCGGTGATTGACCCGCTTGTCGGCCAGCACGCAGTTGTCCCACGACGAACGCCCGCCGCGGCTGCGCGGCACCACGTGATCGATGTTCCCCTCGCCCGGCTGCAGACGCCGGCCGGTGTACTGGCAGGTGCCGCCGTCGCGCTCCCAGAGTCCGCGCAGCGAAAACGTGAGGCGCCGGCGCGGCATTCTCGCGAAGTGAGCCAGCACCACCACCGTCGGCGCACGCACGCCGCCGCGCACGGTGCCCACGGCGCTGTCCTGCTCGCGCACCGGCAGCTTCAGCCAGTCGTTCCACGGCACCGGATTGAGACTGCCTTCGGCGATATCGAGTCCGAAAGCGGCGCCGGTGGCCATCATGCTGAACGCCTCGGCGGGCGTCTTCACATCGATGGCCTGCCAGTGCCGGTTGAGCACGAGTACGGTGGGTCTGTTGAGGGCGTCGGTCATGATTGGGGGGCTGGTTTGGAAAATGGAGTGCGAAAGACTGAGAGGATGGCGGCAGGCGCGCCGCCGCGCAGGCACGCCGCAGTCCCGGTGTTCGTTCTTCTTTCCACACGCGCCGCTTTCGGAGGCGACGCCGTCCCTCCGCTCCGGCGGTCAGCCGGCGCAGATGCCGTGACGGTTATCCTGACTGGATTCACGGGCGCGGATATTGCCTGGCCGGATGCGGGTTTGCAAAGGCAATCCCGCTAAAAATCCGGCACCATGGGCTACACCCCCTTTGCGGTCAGGGAGAGGACTGCGTGAGCCCGGCCGCGGGAAGAGCAGCCGGTGTCAAAGGGCAAACGGCTCGGCGCGCGGGAGCCGTTCTCCGCAGTAGAGGCAAAACTCGCGCCGGGTATTGCCCTTGCGTCCGCATGCAGGGCAGTCGGCGATCGCCGCTCCGATCCGTCCGTCCGCAGTGCCGTCCCGGGCGTCCACTTCGGTGATCTTCGCTGCCAGTTCCTCCTCCGTCAGGCCGGTGCGGTCGCGCAGCAGCTCCCACTGCGCCTGACAAACTACCATGAGCAACTCCACGCGGCGCTCCAGATTCCGCACCAGCATCACTTCGTCATCCGTGCTGAAGCCGTTGGCCATGGAGCGCGGGCTGAGGGCGCGCTGGAGCGTACTGAGTCTCATAACAGTGCAGGTAACCGCTGTCCCGGCGCCTTGCAACGGGCCGCTGCGGCAACCTTGACGACGCGGTCTGCGCCCGGATAGAAAGCGACTTCCAAAATGCCCGCCCCAGCCGCGCTTCCGACCCAGCCCGCGATGTTTCTCACCACCCGGTGGACGCTGCTGATGCAGGCGCGCGGCACGGATGGTCAGGAAGACCGCGCCCTGGAGGCGCTGTGTGCGCGCTACTGGCGGCCGGCGCTGCATTTTGTGAAAGGCGCAGGCGTGGAGCACGCGGAGGCGGAGGACGTGGTGCAGAGTTTCTTCGCGGCTTTTCTGGCGCGCGGCAGTTTTGCCAAAGCGGACGCCGCGCGCGGCCGGTTCCGCTCTTACTTCCTCGGCGCGCTGCGGCTGCATTTGGCCGACTACTGGCGTCGCGCGTCGGCGAAAAAACGCGGCGACGGCCAGCGCGCGCTGCCGCTGGAAAGCGCGCAGGAAATTGCAGACGCCTCGGCGCAGGACGCGCAGGAGCGGGCCTTCGACCGCCAGTGGGCGCTGACGCTGCTCGCGGCGGCGGCGGAGGATTTGCGTCAGGAAATGGTCGCCGCCGGACGCGGGGAAATTCTCACGGTGCTGGAACCTTTGGTGGCCGGCGGCGGCTCACAGTCGTACGCCGAAGCCGCGGAGAAACTGAACGTGACGCCTCAGCGCGTCGCCACATGGCTGCACCGCATGAGACTGCGCCGTGCGGAACTGATCCGCCTCCGCGTCGCCGAGACGCTGGAGGACGCGGCGGAACTCGAGGACGAATTGAGGCACCTGCTGCGCGTCATGGCGTGAAGCCGGCCGCAGCGGGTGACCGCGGCGCAGGGAAGGCACCTGTGCGACGGGGCGGTTTCCGGGCGCAAATATTTTGCCGAATTTCTGAAATTCCCCTCCGCGGACCGCAGATCTTGTGTCACGGACGTAAGCGAAGGCGGCATTACCAAAGTCCCATGCTCATCAGTTCGGCCTCCAGCGCCGCGAGGTCCCAGAGTTCAAAGGCCGGCCGCGTGGTTGCCGCGGCGAGTTGTTTGCCGTCGGGGCTGAAACTGAGGCGCGTGATGCCGGCGCCGGACGGGCTCTCCAGTGTCAGGGTGCTTTGCCATCCCGCCGGTGCGGCGGCGGAAACCGGCGCCTGGCGGTAAAGCACGATGCGGCGCGGCGGCTCGGTGACGGCAAACCATTTTCCGAAAGGATCGAAGGCCGCCGACGGAGTCCCCAGCACGCCGTCGATTTCGCCCCAGGAGGAGAATGTGCCAAGGTCGGTGCCCGTCGCGGTGTCGAACAGGTGAACGTTGAAGATGGCCGCGGTGTAGCGACTTCCGTCAGGGCTGAACTGCACGAGATGCGGCCCGCCGCCGGTGGCGATCCAGGCGCGGTCCAGCGTGAGGTTCGAGGTGTGGAAAATGGCGAGTGACCGCTGCGCATCCCTGACTCCGACCGCGAGCAGACTGGCATCCGGACTGAATGCGAGAGCAGTGGGCGGTGCGTGAAGGTTCAGCCGGCGCATCTCCCCGGGTTTGTCAGGATCGAACAGCAGCAGGGCGGCCGAGAGGTCGGGGAATTCCAGAGCCGCGGCGATGAGCGGCGACGCGGCGGCGCGAGCGATCAGCGCGCGCTGCAGGTCGATCTGCAGAAACGGAACGCCGATGGATTCACCCGATGAGTCCGGCACCGGCTGCCGCCAAAGCCCGCCACGATAGGCAGCGACCATGCCGCCGGTGCCATCGAGAAAGGCAACATTGTGACAAATGATGCCGGCAAACGGCGCCTGGACGCGCTGGCTCAAGCGCCGGTCGCCGGCATTCCAAAGCCATGTGCCGTGTTCATGCACGGCGGCGAGGAACTGCCCTTCCGGCGACCATTTCAGATCGCGCAGCGGCGTTTCGCCGGCGGTGGGAACTGCGGAAGTGGTCCAGACGCTGCGGCGGACGGTGAGCCATGAAGGCGCCATGCGCCGATGATAAAACGGCCCGGCCTCGTATCCGCCGCGCAGGCCGCCGGCCGGCCATGCGCTGGCGACCTGCGTGCCCAGCACCGTTCCGGCGGCCGGTTCCCAAACCGTGGCCGTGTGCTGCGCCCCCGTGCTCACCAGAAATCCATCCTGCGTGAAATCGAGATGCGGCATTTGCGTGGTGTAGTGCTGCAGGCCGCCGCCCGGGTCCGGCATCTGCCGCAGAACCCCCGCCGCCTCGAAAGAGAAAAGGCGGATCTGTCCCATGACATCCAGCGCGGCCAGCCACAGGCCCGCGTCGTCCCAGGCCATCGCGGCGACCGGAAACTCCAGCCTTCGCTTCCAGAATTCTTCGCCGGAGGCGGCGTCGAGCACAGCGAGATAATCCTCGACGACGGCGTCGCTTTTTCGCTCCCAGCAAACGACGGCGAGGCGCCTGCCATCGGCGCTGAAACGCGCCACGGGCGTGTTTTTCTGGCAGGCATAGCGGCACATTTCCCGGCCGGTGGCCGCCTCCTCGATGATGTAACCGCCGCTGTCGGCGCGCACCGCGCGGGTGCTGTCGCCGGTCCAGTCCATGATGCGGCCCCTGACTTTGCGCAGCACGGCGCCCCGCGATCCTGACGTATCCCACAGCGTGCTCTCTTCGTTGAGATCGAAACTGACCTTGGTGCAGGCCACGCGCCCGTCCGGCGAACAGGTGGTGTAAAACTGCGGTTCGGGCACGGGCATTTCGACCGTGCGCGAGCCGCCGGCGTTCACCAAATACCATCCGCGCGGCGCCGGACCGTGCGTCATCATCCATTGCCGCGTGCGTTCGATCCACCAGTATTGCTCGAATGGAGCCGGCGGCAGCGGAGCTCGCTGATCGAAATCCATCAGCGGCAGCGCGAGCAGCGCGGCGGCTTCATCGCGCAGGGCGCGGAGCGCAGCTTCATCGCGTGAGGCGGCGGCCAGGGCCGCGGCTTTTGTCAGGCTTTGCAGACCGTCGGTCCGGGAAGTGAATTTGTCCGTCATCCGCGCGCTCCTCGCGCCGGCGATGCCGCTTTCGATTTGGGCATCGTGCTCCGCCTTTTCCGCCGCCGCGGCAGTCTTTTGGTAACGCTCCGCCTCGGCGCGGGAACGCTGTGCGCTCCATGCAAGCAGCGTGAGCAGTCCCGTCAGTGCCAGCGAGAGTGCGGCGGTGAGTCCGGCCAGCGCCGGCCGGCGTTTCGCCCAGCGCCAGAGGCGGGCCGGAATGCTGATAGGCCGGGCGCGCACGGGCACGCCGTCGAGATAGCGCTGCAAATCCTCCGCGAGCGCATCGGCTGTGGCGTAGCGGCGCGCAGGCTGTTTTTCCAGGCACTTGAGGCAGATGGTTTCCAGATCGCGCGGAATGTCAGGCTTCAGCGCCGACGGGCGCACCGGCGGATCGGCGATGACTTTGGCGAGAATCGCGGAGACGTTCGGCCCGGAAAACGGCGGCCGTCCGGTGAGCGCATGATAGAGGGTTGCGCCGAGAGCATAGATATCTCCCGCGGTGGCGGGCGCGTCGCCGTTGCCGCTCTGCGCACGCTCCGGCGGCAGGTAATGCGGCGAGCCGGCGAGGTGGCCGGAAACCGTCAGGCCCGTGGAGGCTTCCGTGTGCGCGAGTCCGAAATCGGTGACGTGCGGTTCGCCCGCAGCATCCACGAGGATGTTGGCGGGTTTCAAATCGCGGTGCCACACGCCCTGCGAGTGTGCGAAGGCGACCGCGCGCGTCACCTTCTCCATCATCACTGCGGCGTCGCGCGGCGCGAGCGGTGCGCGCTGGATGCGCGCGGCCAGCGACTCGCCCTCGATGAAATCCATGGAATACCACAGCGTGCCCTCGTGCTCGCCGCAGTCATGCACGGCGACGAGATGCGGATGCCGCAGCCGCGCGGCGGCCTCCGCCTCGCGCTGGAAACGCAGCCGCTGCGACTCGCCGGCCCATTCCCCGCCGGGGAGAATCTTGATAGCCACCAGCCGGCCCAGCCCGGGCTGACGCGCTTTCCAAACGCTGCCCATGCCGCCGCGACCGGCTTCCTCGATCATCTCGTAGCCGCCGAGTTCGCCGCGCACCGGAAGGTCGGCATCGTTCGGTCCCTCAAGCGCGAGCGACAGTTCGCAGCGAGGGCAAAGCCCCGGCACGCCGTCCGCCGGCAGCATCGTGCCGCACTGACCGCAGGCGGTCGCGTCGGGCAAAGCGTCGGAGGTGGTGCTGGACATAAAGTCGCCGGAGAGTCTGCAATTTAGAGACGGGAATTTCCCCGGGGCCGTAAATATTTGAGGAAAAAGGCTCCTGCAGCTGTGGAGGGTGTAAAGTCAGGCTGGTTTCCCCATGCATCTCCATTACGGAATTAAAACGATTCAGCGGCCGCTCGGATACGTTGCTGAGAAATGCCCCTTCTGTTCCAAAGTTACCGTTTGCCGTCTCTTCGAAGTGGCTCGCGCCGAGCACGTGTATGGCCTCGCCACCAGTAATACCGTTTGCGTGGACCACGAAGCGAAATGTCGCGTCTGTTCGCGCGGCTTTTCCGTCTATGGCTACCACTATCACGCCCTGAGCCGGAACAGGAAGGCGGCAGTGGACGAACTGCTGCCGCTCACCAGTCCCTGGCTGGTTCCGGGACGGAAATCTGATGCAGAACAGGAGTCCAGATTCAGGAAACTGTTGCAGCCCTTCATCACCTATGACATCGCCTATCGTTCGCGGGGACTGGACAAGCGGATGCAGGTTGACTGGGTTGGAGGGCTGTCGTTTCTGCTGGGGCTGGTTTTGCCATTCGGAGTGTTTGCGTTGATTGCGACCGGCGTGATTCCGCTGTCCCGGGCACAGGGCGTGGGATTTTCGCTCATCCTGGGTTTCGTCACCGTCCCTTGGGGAGCTTACATGTTCATGGGCGAAAACCGACGTTTCTTCCGCCGGAGCATGGTGCCGGAAATCGGGAAGGCCATCGCTCCGCTGCATCCGCAGTGGTCGGAGATGGAAGCCGCCATTCATCGTCTGCGGATATTCAAGTGTCCAACGGCCTCGCTGCTTTCGCCGGAGTTGGTGCAGCGGGCGCTGATCCAGAGAGCCCGGGCAAAGCGCTGGAATCCAGGCGAGTAGAAACTTTCCTGAATTTCCGCGAAATTCCGCCCGGCGGAATGCAGACCGCATGGTGAGACCAACTCACCATGCCATGAAAACGCTCCTATTTCTGCTTGTCGCAGCGGCGATCCTGCCGGCGGCATTGCGCGCGCAGGTTGGCATCGCACCCCAGTATCTCACGGGTTTTGAATGAGAGCCGCACGATCCGGTGAAGACCATTTCGGAAGGCGCGCTCAATTCCACGAAGGCATGCGAACTGCTTCATGCCGCGCGGCGCAACCCCTGTCGCCGTGAAGAAGACAGCCCCGGCTGCGCAGCGTGGCTGAGCAGCCGGGGTGTCCCCTTTCCTTTGCATCGGCGGCACCCGGTCCCTGCGAAGACCGTCTCTTGCCGCATCCAGGGCGGGGTGCCGCCAAATTCCGCCGCCGGCCCCCTCGCGGGGACCGGCGGACTTTTGGTTCTGGTCAGTCCAGAAACGCCACGTGCTGCATGGCGGGTGCTTTGTTTTCGGTGTTCATCAGAATGCGGTGCCAGCCTTGCAGCGTGACGGTGCGGTGGTCCGGATGCCGGACGCTGCCGCGGCCATAGACGGCCATGTCGCGCTGCATGATGCGCCAGCCCTCCTTCACCGCGGCCGGACGCTGCTGGAGCAGCCTTCGGTACTGCGGTACGGTGAGGACGCGGCGCTTCGATTCGCTGTAATAGACCGCCTCGCCGCCCGAGCGATAGACCTCCTCCACGACGTGCGCCTTTCCGCCGCTGCGGCGGACCGGTTCACTGCGGAGAATGCGTTTCGCGTCCACCACGAGCCCCGGCGCGGGAACGAAAAACCATTCACCCTGACGGATGAAGGCCTCGTTCTTCCGGCGCTGCGATGCCTCGCGGTTGAGCCCGGCCTGCGCCTGCGCCGCGCGGACTTCCGCGGGCTTCAGCGATTCCCTGGCATCGGCCACAGTGGACACGGCGCTCGGCACGGCGGCGACGAACCATTCGCGTTCGTCGTGCCCGCAGAGGAAGCGGTCCTTGCGGCCGTCTGCACTCCTTGCAAGCAGGAGCAGATGACGGTCGCGGCGGTCGGTCTGGAGCACCAGCAGTTCCGGCGCCGGCTGCGGCGCTGCGGGCAGGCGAACCTCGAAGAATTCGCCCGCATCGTCGCGCCGCACATCCAGCGCAAGACCCGGCCGGCCCCTGCGCGTTTCATTCTGCTGAACCACCTTCACCCGCGCGCCCACGCGGGCGAACTGGCTTTCAAGTATCGGTGTGTTCATATTGGATTGAGTTGAGTTGATTGAGAGATGGAAGGTGAGTGAGTGGGTTCATGGGAGTGGGTGGGTTGGGGGTTGGAAATTAGAACGCTGCGTTGCACTTCTGACACTTCGGGCCTATGGGATAGCCATGTCCGACGACGGCTCAGCCATTGCCGCGAGAGACCGCACCACCTTCAAAGTGCGGTCCCTTGATGACGTGAATGAAGACGCGGAGCGCGTGGACTACTGGCTCTCGCGCCCTGCGGAGGAGCGCCTCGCCGCCATCGAAACCCTCCGCCGTGCATGGTATGGCGAAAATTACACTTCAGCCGGACTTCCGGGAGTTCTTGTCATTACTCATCAAACATGAGGTGCGCTTCCTGATCGTCGGCGGTTACGCTGTCGGTGTGCATGGATACCCGCGTTTCACGGGAGACCTGGATGTCTTCGTCGCCATCTCGCATGATAACGCGTCGAAGCTGGTAGCCGTCTTTCGCAGGTTTGGGTTCGACCTGCCGGAATTGTCAGAAAAACCGTTCCTGGAAAACAGACGATTGGTCGAGATCGGTGTCGAGCCCACAAAGATCCAGGTCATGACCAGTATCTCCGGCGTTTCGTTCGACGACGCATGGAATTCTCATACGGAAGTGCACCTTGATGGCATGGCCGTGCCATTCATCGGCTACAACGAACTGCTTACGAACAAACGGGCGACAGGGCGCAGCAAAGACGCCGTGGATGTGGAACACCTCGAACGCCGCAGAAAATAATGACTGGCCAGAAGTCTCCCGATTCAGATGGCTGGCCATTCGATCAGTCTCGAAACTGTGCTGCCTTTACGATGCGGCAGATACTCGAGGGCATCGAACCCATCCTGCTGGTGAGCCATGATGACGAGGACCACGGCTGGCAGTTCATCGGCTTGACGGATGCCAACATGAGTGACGCGAAGCTGGTCTGCCTCAGTGAAATTGTGGAGTTCGATCCCACCGTTCTTGAAGTCGCGGATTTGCCTCCCGGCTGGCAGGCTGTGCGGAATGACGGCGGAATGCAATGGACGAGGCGCAGACGGCCACTGCGGAACGACGACGATGAAGATGAATAACTTGCCGGCTTCCTTCCGGAAACCGGCAAGCCGATTCCACCTCACAGAGGCACGGCCTCGATGGCGCGGATGAGCGCGCGCGGGTCGGTGTCGAGGGTGCGCAGGAGTTCCATGGTCTTGTCGCTGAAGCCGGCGAGGCAGGCCACGTTGCGCTCCGGAAACTGGAGCGTGCCGTAGCCCTGCAGTTCGAACGAGAAGATGCGCGGATCGCAGTGGAACTGCTGCTTCCACTTCGCAAAGGTCTGCACCGGGGCGTGGCCGCCGATCCAGCCCTGCATGTCGCTCAGGATGACGATGCGGTCGTACGGACCCTGCGCCTTGCGGAAGATGCAGTGGAAGTCCGTGCCGGCGCAGCGCGCCTTGCTCTCGATGAACTGCGCCAGAGTGAGCGTGCTGTCGCGCTTGTTGAGCGCAAGGTAGCTCGCGTCGTCGCTGAATTGCAGCAGGTCCGCGTCGCCGGCTTTGGTGAGCACAGCGGCGAAGAGCGATCCGATTTTCAGCGGACGGCCCGCCATCGAGCCGGAGGTATCCAGCGCAATGAGTGTGCGCCCCGCGAACTTCGGCACGTTGGCCAGCGAGAGGTCCACGGCATCGCTGAGCGCGGCGAGCACTTCGCCCGCGCGCGGCAGCGCCGCCGACTGGATCGCCTCCAGCGCCGTCAGGAACCGGAACGGCAGCACCAGCGACTGACGGATCAGTTTTTCATCCGTCAGCATGGACATGGCGTCCGCCGTCACCTCCGGCGCATCCGTCAGGATGTTCCGCAGGTTCCGCAGCAGCGCGAAGTAGCCGATCTTCCGCTCTTTCACGAGCGACGCCCACGCGTCCTTCTTCAGGCCGTCGAGCTGTTCATCGCTCTCCGCCTTCTGGCCCGCCTGCGTCAGCTTTGTCTCCCACGTTTCCGCAGGAGCGAGCGTGCCCTTGATGAGCGCGGCCAGCGCCTCGGTGTGCGGCGGGTGGAGCAGGTTCACGGCGTCCACCATGCTGAACCCGGCGTCCTGCTTGCGGTATTTCGCGAGCTGATAGGCGTCGAATCGCGCGATGGCATTGCCGAGACCTTTCTTGAGCGCGTTCGGAATCGGGCGGCCGTACTGCGCCATGTAGCAGGCGAGCACTTCCAGCGCATCGTCCGGGCGGCGCACCACGCGGTCGAAGAACGCCTTCGTCCACGGCTCACCCTTCACGCCTTTGGCAATCTCCGCGGCCGCAAGGTGCGTCACACTGCGCATGCCGGCTTCCCGGCGCGCATAAATCGCCGCCTTCGCCACGAACCGTTTGTCAGGCTGCGCTGCGATCAGTTCGCGCAAACGCTTCACGCTGCCATCCGCGCTGCAGTAGAACTGGTCCTTGAGCATGTACGTGAGCATGAGGGAGGCGATTTCCAGTTTCGGTGTTTCAGTGAACGCCTCGCCTCCGGCTAGGTTCACGGTGTTGACTGCGGCAGTGCCGCGCTTTTTCAGGATGTTGAAGCGCATGGTAGCATTTAGCATTTATGATTCAGGATTTAGCAGTGAAGTTGCCGGCCTATGACTAAATCTGAACTCAAGGACCGGACGAAGGCGTTTGCTCTTCGTGTTATGAAAATGGTGGATTCGCTGCCAAAGACTGAGAAAGGCCGCGTGGTTACGCGGCAAATTCTGCGGAGCGGAACCTCAGTCGCGGCAAACTATCGCGCGGCCTGCCGGGGCAGATCTCCTGCGGAGTTTGCCGCAAAGCTGGGAATCGCTTTGGAGGAGTGTGACGAGACCGCATTCTGGCTGGAGTTGATCCGCGACGGCGAACTCATTCCGGGCCGCAGCCTGAGAAGTGTCATTCAAGAAGCCGACGAACTCTGCGCCATCCTCTTCAGCGCCTGCCGCACGACAAAGAAGCAGAGTGCTAAATGCTAATTCCTCGAATGTTAAATGACAGGATTCCAGAGAGAAAGCCGGCGGGAGACGTTTGCGGTCTACCAACTGAGCTACCGGGCCATGAAAGCGGCCCGGGCCGGGATCGAACCGGCGACCTCTCGTTTAGGATACGAAGTAACTCCCGCCTCACTGCTCTGGAAATGGAATCAGAGGAGAACACCGCCCGGAGTGTCATGCTGCGTGAGCAGCAGGATTGGAGTCGAACCAATATTGTGCCGAAGTAACTCCAGGCTCACTGCCTCTGAAAATGGTGCCTGCCCGCCGTCAAATCAGCTCGCGAAACTGCTCCGGTGTCAACCCCGCGGCTCTGGCGATTTGCCCCATGGTGATGGGGTGAATGGGATTGTGGCGCGGAATGGGAATCGCCTCCGTGCCTTTGGCCATGATCGTATGCTTGCCTTCACGCGCAATGCGCCAGCCGCACTTTTGAAGCACGCGCAAAGCGTCGCGATAGGAGACGCCGGGAAGTTTAGGCATGAGCCAGTTCCAGTTCCGTGGTCTCCACGCGGTATCCTTCCGCAGTCCATTGTTCAGACGCGAGTTCTTCACGAACCTCCTGCACCTCGCGGATCGCAATTCCGATGTTCTCCAGCGCTTCGGCACGGGTGGCACCCTGCGTCCAGCAACCGGGCAGAGCAGGGCAGCCGACGGCCCAGCCTTCCGGAGTTTCTACGAGCACGATATTGTATTTCATGGCTGGAATAAGGCTGTCTGGCGCCTGTTTTGCAACGGCTGAGGTTGATTTGCGGAGAAAGCCGGACGGAGAGGGTTCCGGCTGGCGCCGGATCGGCGGGATTCGCACCCGCTACCACTTGTTATCAGCAAGTGCTCTAACTGGTTGAGCTACGAAGTATCTCCGTCCTCACTGCCGCAAAATTGGTTTTGCCCGGGCGACCGGCCACGGCTGGTCACTCAGGAACACTCTCCCCGCGCGACTCCAGGAGACGGCGCAGGAAGATGAGATCGGGGATGTCCTTTTCCCGGTGCGTCTTCGCCTTTATGCGCCACAGCATTCGCGGGGAAGCGAAGGGGATGCGCACACCGTTGGTTTCGTGCCACGCGATGTCGGCGCTGGCCTGTTCGAAGTTGATCCCGCAAGCGGACTTCATGAGGTCCACCATGATTTCATCGCCTACGCGGACGACAGTGTAGCGGTCCACTTCGCCCGGCTCGATTTCCCGGATCGCCTGATCCGGCAAGGTCATTAGCGCATCAAAGACCATGCGCTCATTGTCCGGTCCTGTCTCTATCAGCAGGTTCACGTCCATCGTCTGGCGCACGTAGCCGGCGGCCCGGACAGCGAATCCGCCCACCACCAGATAGTGTGCGCCGCGTTCATTCAGCGCGCGGCACAGAGCCACGAGGTCTTCCACAGAAGGCTCGCGGCAGGTCAGTTCCTCCCCTTCACCCGGCGGGTCAGTTGATTCAGTTCCCATTGGTTGGCTTCTTCGTGGCTGGAAAATCGCCTGACGCCGCGTGGGAACCGTCCTCCGAAGGCCGCGTGCCACCCGCGCGAATGCTCTCGCGTGGAATGCTTCGCATCCAGCGCCTTTGGAAGCCCGCGCCTCCCCACCCATTTTCCAACAGGCTCGTCCATGTTGATGAACACTTCACTCATATTGTTGCGAAGTACAGCCGGGATGAGCCGCGGCAACCCTTCTTTGTCTCGCGGACAATCACGGCACCAACTCCAGCAGCCCGAGCCGCCACGGGATCTTGCCGTAGGGCTTGCCGGCCATCTCGGCGTCGGTCACGCCCTGGTAGAGCAGCTTCAAATTTGCCGGATCGATCTCCAGCTTCTCATCGGTGCCGGAACGCAGGAGTTCGCCGTGGCTGATGGACTGCGCCCATGGTTTTCCTTCGCCGGCGAAAACGACGTTGCGCCGCGAGGCGAAGGATTTCTCCAGTGTGGTGGCGAGCGGCTTCCATTCGGCATCCAGTCGCGGCGCCGTCCATGCCTTGAAATAGCGGCCGCCGCCGCCCTGGGCTTCGATGATTGTCAGGTAATCGCCGCCTTTGATCTTGTAGATGGCGCTGGCTTCAAAGAGATCGCCCTGCAGCGCCAACCTTGGTTCGGTGAAGCCTCTGGGAAATTCCGCCAGCGGCGCATCGCTGCGCCAGAATTTTCCGTCGTTGGAAGTGAAGAACAGACGCGCGTGCGTCGCGTCGCAGATCATCCAGAAGTCTATGGCGCGCGGGCAGCCAGGCCACGAGCGGTCCCACAGGATTTGCGGCTTCGACCACGCGGCGGGATCGTCGAGCTTGTCGCTCATGACCAGCGTCGGCTGGAGCGGCGGCGTGCGTCCGGGGTCGCCGGTCTGGTAGAGCAGGCACCACTTCTTCAGGGGTGTGAAGTAAAAGACCTGCGGCGCGCAGAAGTAGCCGTCGTGCAATTGCAGAATGTGCCGCGGCGCTTTGTCCGCATCCTTCCAGTCGCTGAAATTGAGATACTCGATCTGATGCGTGCGCTTCTGGCTGCGGATAGTGCAGAACAAATGCCACTTCTCGTCATGGAAGACGACCGTCGGGTCTTTGATGGAATCGCAGGGATCGTCCGGGCGGTTGGCCGGCGCCACCAGCGGTGGCGAGGACTTCCATTTGAATTCGCCTGTGGTGAACGGATCGCTGCCGAAGGCTACGCCGTGCAGAAAGAGGAGGAGGAGGAGCCGCGGGATCATGCCGCCGATCCTGGATAGCCGCGCCGGAATGCTCAATGCTAAATCCTCCCTCCTAATTGAAATTGGTCGCCCGTGAAGGTGCTGCCCCCTCGAATGCTGGGTGTAGGCCAGCCGTGATACTGTTTCACCAACGGGCGAAGGTATTTAGCCTTCAGGATTCAAGAATCCGCATTCAGGCGCGGCGTGATGTCATCCGAATGCTCAATGCTGAATCCTCATTGCTAAATGCAAATGGTGGACCGCCAGGGTAATGCTCCCTGATCTGCGGGTTAAAAGTCCGCTGCATCACTTCAATGCTTGCAGTCCGAAGAGGTGCCCGCGGTGAGATTCGCACTCACACTGGCGGCGCTCTCGACGCCGTGCCTCTGCTGTTGGGCTACGCGGGCGGGTATTTTTGAGAACGTGGGAAGGCTGAGAGAAGCCGGTGAGTTTGTCGGCCTCTCTCAGCCTCCCAATCTCCCTGCATGGCGCGACGAATGCGCCGGCTGGCGAGGCGCGCATGCAGACGAATGCGCGGGTCTTCGCTCCAGCGCCGATGCGAGCGGCCATAGAGCCAGTTCAGACGCCGCTCGCCTTCATCGCCGATTTCAAGATTCACTTCGGCGAGCCGGCGCTCGATGTCGGGATCGAGTGATTCCTCTTCATGAATGAAGTGCCGCTCGGAGAACAATTCGAAAAGGCTTTCCCCGGTGAAGACCCAGGCGGCAGTGCGGTGATGCAGCCACACGATTTCCCTCAAGGCAAAGTAGCGCTCGCGCCATTCATCCGGCCAGCCCAGCCGGGGCCAGTTTCCCGGAGCAATGGTCAGGAGCGATTGCTCGGTGTAATACATCCTGCGGGAACGCGCCCAGCGACGGCGGGGGCCGAAGTGCCTTGTATTGGAATAGCGGCGAGTATCGAGTTCCATGAGAATCGTGCGCAGGATCGCGGCATCCGGGCGGCCCGCGGCGCTGCGGGTGAGGCGGAAATGCTGCACCCAGCCATGCTCGCGCGGAGGGTCCACGGGCACTTTCCTGCGGCGCAGAGCGTGGAGCCGGTTCCGTTCGCGTTCGAGCGCGAGGAGGTGCTTATCGTTATGAAAGCGGAGGTGTCGTTGCATGTTGTTCAGGGTTCTGGAGTGGCAACCGCACCGGGAGTTGCACCCGGATTCCTGTGTGGAGAGCACGGAGTCCTAGGCTGTTAGACGATGCGGTCGTAGTTGGTGAAATGGCCACCCTGCCGGGAACTGCCCCCGGGTCTTCTGATTGAAAGTCAGGTGTCCTGTCTGACTGGACGACAGGGTGGTGTGGAACTGGTGCTCCCGGAGAGACTCGCACTCTCAACCTGCCGGGTAAGAGCCGGCTGCTCTGCAGGATTGAGCTACGGAAGCGTTGGGAAATGGCGGAACGCAGAGGACTTGCACCCCATGCCGCCTTGCGGACGGCACGATCCCGTTAGCACCGGGTCCCGGCGCGCTTGGCCGGTTTGCATTCCGTATAGTACCTCGACTTTCCAAAGTCGAGTCCTGAGCCGCACGACTCGTCATTGGAATGGCGAGCCGGGTGTGACCGCATCACGATGCCAGTCGAAGAGGGGGCGCTGGTGTATAGCCTTCAGGCGATCAAAACCAAAACCGCGGCAAAGCCGCCAATCCCCCTGTCGAAGTGCGCTCCGCGGAGAGTCCGGTGATCGGCTAAAGCCTTTACACCAACGGGCGACTCTTTGACATCAGCGTGCGGTCACACCCGGCGAGCTGCTTCACAGTGGCATCCCCGGAAGGAGTTGCACCTTCGACCTGCCGGTTAGAAGCCGGCGGCTCTTCTGCTGAGCTACGGGGACACTGGCATTTAGCATTCAGGAATCAGCATTGAGCATTCACGCGTCTCGACCGGCTGCGACTGGCTCAATGAGCAACGCTGAATGATCTTTCTTAAATGAAAATGGCGGACAGAGGAGGACTTGCACCCCGCGGCCGTCAGGCCGTCATCGATTTTCGAAACCGCGCCGGCGCGCTGGTCCGGTTCACTGTCCGTGGAGATTGGCGGCTGCGTGAGGACTTGCACCCCATGCCCTGAGAGCACGATCCGTTTTCAAGACGGTCCGGGCGCGCTGGTCCCGTTAGGCAGCCATGCTGAAGTATGGCGGAGGCCAGTGGTCCCGCCCCACAACCGCGGCGTGAACCGCGATCCATCCGGCTTCCAACCGGCGGCGAAACTGATTCGCTTTGGCCTCCCCGGGAAACTGGTCCCTGCGGCAGGAGTTGCACCTGCACTGCCTCCGTTCTGAGCGGAGTGTCTCTGCTGTTGGACTACGCAGGGATGGCGAAACTGGCAGGAGAAGTTTCATCCTTCAGCATTCATCCCTCATACTTTCAGAACTGGTGCTTCCGGCAGGAGTTTCGCCCGCAACCTCCGCGTTCGAAGCGCGGCGCTCTCTACGTTGAGCTACGGAAGCATTTTGGGTTCTGAACAGGAGGAAGCAGAGGTCGCAGAGGCTGACCCACGGCTGCAAAGCTCTCTGCTTCCTTTGCGTTCTCCTGTTCAAAGAGAATGGCAGGCCGCCGGGGTAATGCTCCCCGTTCTGCCCGTTCAAAGCGGACGGCATCACTTTAATGCTTGCGGCCTTTCTTGTCAGGAAATGGCAGCCCCGGATGGATTCGCACCATCAACCTCCCGGGTCAGAGCCGGGCGCTCCACTGATTGAACTACGGGGCCAGACAGAAGTATGAAGTATGAAGGCTAAAGGCTGAACCACCGCTCGGGCCTCTCATCCTTTAGCCTTCAACCTTCAGCCTTCCAAACTTGGTCGGTCCGGCTGGATTCGAACCAGCATCACCGGGGTTATGAGCCCCGTGCTTTGCCATTAAGCTACAGACCAAAAATGGAGGCGCGCTCTGGACTTTCACCAGATAGGTCCGGGTTGCGGCCGGATGGCTCGATGACTTCACCGTGCGCGCCGTGCGGGAGTGAGAGTGAAAGTTGTAAGTGAAAAGAGCCGGTGGAGGTATCATGCCTGCCGTTCACTCGTCACTTTCTACTTTCACTCCAAAGTGGTGGGGCCGGCGGGTTCTGCCCCCGCTCCGCGACTTTCACAGAGTCGAATGCGGACTATTACACTACGCGCCCCTTTTGGAAATGGATCCCCTGGCAGGATTCGCGCCCGCATGAGCCTGTTTACAAGACAGGTGCCTTTCTGTGTCGGCCACAGGGGAGTGTTGGAAGGGTATTCCCGGCTGGACTTGCACCAGCAGCTTCCGCGTTCGCACTGCGGCGTGCATGGACTCTTACACTTCGGGAATGGAAATTGGTGCGGTATGCCGGTGCTGCCCCGGCGCCGTCTGTGTGGAAGACAGGCATGCTTGCTGTTACACCAATACCGCAGATAAAAATGGCCGCTGGAGCCGGTATCGCGCCGGCCTGTGCGGTTCTTCAAACCGCTGCTCATCTGTCTGAGCCATCCAGCGATGGTCCTTCCGCGTGGTTTTGCGCCACGGTCTGCCGGTTATCGGCCGCCGGCTCTGCTATTGAGCTACGGAAGGGAAAGTGGTCGGACGCCCCGGTGTTGCGCCGGGCTTTTGACTCAGCGGCTTCCCAGCCGCCTCGCCCTGCGGGCTGCCTGGCGGCAGTCTATCTCGCGGCTTCCGCCGCCGCTCGATTCCTGATCCCAAGTCAGGCGGGTTCGCTGGCTTCCTCGCATCCGATAGATAAAATGGCTCCCCGGCATGGACTCGCACCATGACGACCGGTTTAACAGACCGGCAGGCTGCTTTACCTCACCAGGGAATGAAAATGGCGGCCCGTGCCGGCATTGCTCCGGCGCCCTTCCGCTCGACAGGCGGGTGCTCTTCGTGGCTGAGCTAACGGGCCAAGTGAAAGTGGTGGGGAATGGTGGTAGTGCGCCACTGGTCGCTTCCGGCCTGTTTGATGACGGTCGGTTTACAGCCGACTGGCCGGGACACTCCCCGTGAAAATTGTGGCAGGTCGCCGTTAAGCGCCTGCTGGAGGCTTGCTGGCCTCCGAATGAAGTTGGTGGAGCCTGCCGGTTACGCTCCGGCGTCTGCTGCTTGCAAGGCAGCGGTCCTCCTATTGAACGAAGGCCCCGATGGAAAATGGCACGGCGTCCCGGTGATGCTCCGGGCAGGCGGAATTTTGGAGACTCTGCTGCGCAAGCCGGCGCTCGCCGTGTATGTGAAATGGTGCGGCCAGCCGGAATCGCACCGGCGTCACCGGATTGGCATACCGGAATCCTGCTGCTGAACGATGACCGCGTATCGCAGGGCCGCTGGCCTGCCGTTCCGCAGTGCGTCCCGCCTGCCGCATTGCAGGCTGGAAGCGCTGCGGAACGGCAGCCGGGACGGACTGCGTTACTGATTGTGGAGCGCGGGCGGCACGGATCACCGCCCGCCCGCGCTCCTGTGTGTACAAAAGAACGAACACCTCTGCGGCGCCTTCGGGCGCTGCACCCGCGGGATTTCACGGCGGATGTTTCGGTGTTTTAGCGGCACACCTCCTGCGAAGCCTGTATGGATATTTGAATGGAAAAGTGTCATAGACGGAGCGTGATAAGCGCAATAAATCCGGAAGCCGGCCCGCATGCGGCGGGTTGACTTTTCGCAGGGCGCGGCGAGGGTCTCGCGGCGTCCGCTGATGGGGATCATGCGTTGTGGCACTCTCTGTCGGGCGGTCTGCCAGCCGCTCCTCCGCCGGTTGCAGCCGGCGGAGGGGCATTCGATTTGGAAGGACCGCGGTGGGTGGTGGATGACTGTGTGGTGGTGCACCGAAGGCGGATCGAGAGGGGCTCAGATCAGGCCGGGGGCGCTGGAATACTTGATTTCAGTGGGTTTGAGGCGTGTTGCGGGACCAAAAAGAAGCCCCGCTCTCCTGGGAGGTGAGCGGGGCTTCGGGAAAACTTGCGGGAAGTGTTTCTGCGGAAGTCTCAGACACAGCAGGTCTGAATGCTCACCTTTCGGCTAAGGTTGAAGTCGCTTTCGGGCTGACCGTAATGGACAGCACTCATGGTCTCTCCCTTGGCACAGAGCGACCACAAACGCAGCCCCGGCCGGACCGGCGTTGCGTTGGTTTTGGCTCTGGATGTTGAGATCATGGTGTCAGGTGAAGTTGAGGCGCATAGTGTACCGGCAAATAAAACCGTCAAATCTTATTTTGCTTTTTTCCTGCGCTTTATCCACCTGACAGATTCCGCAGCGCCGCGTCCCGGGGTTGCACGGAAACTTGCAGACCGGCGGGACAGCACCCGGGAAGGGACGGAGCGGCTGCGATCATGTTGCCCGCGATGAAGTAAACCGCGCCGCTGAGCATTGCCATTGCAGGTTTAACAGCAGCCGTTCTGCTGGTGTCAGCGCGACGTTATGGAGCTGCTTCTCATCCTGCTCGTCATCTACCTGCTGGTCATGCCGCTGGTCGCGCTGGGTATTGCCAACAGCGCCGCCGGCCGGACGGCACAGTTAAGTCAGGAACTCAAAGCGCTGCAGATGAAACTGGCGAAGTTGTCAGGCAAAGAGGGAGGCAGAGCCGCCGAAGAGTCAGAAGCGGGCTCACCATTGCACGAAAGCGCAGTGACACCGGCGCCGCTGCCTCCACCGGCGGAAAGAATCTCCGCGCTGGCCCGGGCAAAGCAGGACATGCGGGGGGCGGTGCATTTGTCAGCAGCGCCGGAGGCGAAACCGCCGCCTCTTCCGGTTTCGGTTCCGGCGGTCAGCAGTCCGGCCGCACCGGCGCAGCCTTCACCGCCACCTCCCGGGAAGCCTGACTTTGCGTGGGAGCAGTTCATGGGAGTGAAGCTCTTTGCATGGCTCGGCGGACTGGCGCTCTTCATTGGGATCGTGCTGTTCGTGAAGTATGCGTTCGATCACAATTTGATCCCGCCCGCGGCGCGCACCGCCATCGGCGCTGTCGTGGGAGCGGCACTTTGCCTGACAGGATTGCGTCTGCGCGGGAGTGAGAAGTACCGCGTGCTTTCGCACACGCTGTGCGCGACCGGTGTGCTGATCCTTTATGGCGTGAGTTACGCCGGTCACGGATTCTACGCCCTCTACAGTCAGTTCACGGCCTTCGCGGCGGTGGCGGCGGTGACGGTGGCGGCGTTTTTCATCGCCGTGCGGATGGAGGCGCAGGTGGTGTCGGTTTTGGGAATGCTGGGCGGATTTCTGGCGCCGCTGATTCTCTACACCGGCGTGGACCGGCCCCTCGGACTGTTCAGTTATGTGGCGCTGCTCGATATCGGAGTGCTCGCAGTCGTGCATATTCGGAAATGGCCGGTGCACACCGCGCTGGCAGCGGCGGGCACGGGGCTGACGGCGTTGATTTGGCTGAACAAGTTCTGGGACCAGTCGGGTTATGCGCACGGCAACGCGACGCTGGTGCCGCTGGCGGTGCTGCTGTTTTTTCCCGCACTGTTCTGCGCTGCGGGATGGTGGCTGAAATCCCGTTCCTCACGCTGCCGGGAGACGCTTTCCTCCTCCTGCGGTCTGGCATGGATGGCTCTGCTGCTTTGCTATTCGGTGATCCTGCTGCCGTCCATCTCCGACCGGCCGTGGCTGATCTTCGGTTTCGCTTTTCTTCTTTATATTCTGACCGGAGCCGCGGCGTGGCGCGAAACCGGGCTGCTGGCGTTCTGCACTGCCGCGGGCGGAGGCGTTTTTCTGCTGCTGGCGGTTTGGTCAGGTAAGGCGCTGACCGGCGAGTTGCTTCCGCATGCCCTGGCGCTTTACCTGATCTTCGGCATGCTGCAGGCGGCCATTCCGGTGCTGTGGAACCGGCGCGGACAGCGTGAAGCCCTGCCGCCGGAAACGCTGTGGATGCCGCTTCTGGTGCTGGTGCTCCTGCTGATCGGAGTGCTGCGCGTGCCGGAGTCCGCGACCGGCATTTGGGCGGCGGTGCTGGCCGTGAACGTCTCGCTTCTGACGCTTGGTGCCGCGTCGCGTCAGGCCGGCCCTGTCGCGGCGGGGATGGGATTGACCGGCCTGACACTTTTTGCGTGGCTGTTGAGGATGATCGGCGACGGCCGCCTGGGCGGGGAACTGCGCGGGCAGTTTCTGATCGTGCTGACGGGCTTCGCGCTGGTTCTCACGGCGGGAGGCTGCTGGCTGCGCAGGCGGATTCCCGTGGCCGCGCTGGAGGAGAGCAGTCCTGTCATTCCACCGCGGGACGTGGTGGCGCTGCTGCCGGCGGTGCTGCCGTTTCCCCTGCTGGTCATTGCCGTGTCCGGGCTGCCGGATGTGCCGTTCGCACCGGTGGCGGCCATTCTGCTCGTGCTGACGGCACTGGTGCTGACGGTGGCGGCGAAGCTGCAGCAGTGGGCGCTCTATCCCATCGTGCTGGCCGCAGTCTGCGCGGTGGAGCTGGCGTTGCATCACCGGGCGGGCCAAATCACCGGTGCCGGCCGCGTGGCATGGTATGCGGCGGTCTGGGCGCTGTTGCTCGCGCATCCGTTTCTGCTCCGCCCCGGAACGCGGTTGCATGCGGTTCCCTGGATGACGGCGGCGGTCGCCGGAGCAGTCCAGTTTCTGTTTATTCGCGACACGCTGGGGAGCACCTGGCCGAACCTTGAACCCGGAGTCCTCCCGGCGCTGTGCGCACTGCCGACGGCGCTGGGACTGTGGCTGGTGTATCGCGACCGGACGACGGAGAAAAGTGTGCGTCTGTCACAACTGGCGTGGTTCGGCGGCGTGACCCTGCTGTTCATCACGCTCATCGTGCCGCTGCAGTGGAAGCGTCAGTGGCTTACCGTGGGCTGGGCGCTGGAGGGCGCGGCGCTCTGCTGGCTTTACCGACGCGTGCCGCATGAGGGACTGCGCCTTGCCGGGTTCCTGCTGCTGGCCGCGGCATTTGTCAGGCTGGTGTTCAATCACGCCGCGCTGGCTTACTATCCGCGTACCGGGCCGATCTGGAACTGGCAGCTTTACACCTATGGTCTGGTCATTGCCGCGCACGCCGCCGCAATTTGTTTTCTCGCCCCGCCGCGCCACTGCCTCGCCTGGATTCCGCTGCGTTCGGTGCTGCAGGCCATGGCCGGCGTGCTGCTGTTTGTGCTGATCAATGTGGAAATCGCCGACTTTTTCACGCCGTCAGGCTCGCCGTATATCGACTGGAGGTTTCAAGGCAGCTTTGCGCACGACATGACGGTCACCATCGCATGGGCGCTCTACAGTCTGGGGCTGATCGTGTGGGGGCTGTGGCGACAGAGCCGCGGTGCGCGCGGCGCCGGTGTGGGTCTGATGGGGCTGACCCTGGCGAAACTCTTTCTGCTGGACCTTGCCAGCATCGGCAGCCTCTATCGCATCGCCGTGACGATCACCGTGGCCCTCATCGCGCTGGCGGTTAGTTTTCTTTATCAGCGGTTTGCGGCGCGCATCGTGCAGGAGCAGTCGCCGCGCGATTCCGCCGTGGAGAATAGCGATCCACCGGTTCCGTGAAAGGAGAAACCCGGGAATTGGCAGGGTCGCGACAGTCGATGGAGGAACATTTTCTCCCGGAGTAACTGCCTGAAAGGAGGTTCAATCAGTTGAGCAATCCGGCCATCCGTGCCATGCGTCGTCCTCATGAAGCCCCGGCCCGCTCCCGTTCGTTCGCCCCGCTCCTCCCGCCGTCCCGCCGGTCCGGCGCTGGATTTTGCGGGCGGCTGGACTTACGCAGCGGCACCGGAATCGGTAAAACCTGACATTCGTGCGGAGTATGGGCTGTTTATTGGCGGAAAATGGCAGCGCGCGGTTTCAGGAAAGACTTCCGTCACCATCAATCCGGCGAGTGAAAATGAAATCGCCCGCGTGGCCGAGGGCGGGCCAGAGGATATTGCGAAAGCAGTGCAGGCGGCGCGCACGGCGCATGGCAAAGTCTGGTCGAAAATGTCAGGGGCGGAGCGCGGCAAGTATTTGTTTCGCATCGCGCGCATTCTGCAGGAGAAGGCGCGCGAGCTGGCGGTGCTGGAGAGCATGAACGGCGGCAAACCGATCAAGGAGAGCCGCGATGTGGACCTGCCGCTGGCGGCGGCGCATTTCTTCTACTACGCCGGCTGGGCGGACAAACTCAAGTATGCCTTTCCCGGCCGCGAGCCGCGCCCGCTCGGTGTGGCGGGGCAGGTGATTCCGTGGAACTTTCCGCTGCTGATGGCCGCATGGAAAATCGCCCCTGCGCTGGCTTGCGGCAATACCGTCGTGCTCAAGCCCGCCGAGACGACGCCGCTCACCGCGCTTCATCTGGCGCAGATTTTGCAGGAGGCGGAGCTGCCGCCCGGGGTGGTGAACATCGTGCCCGGCGGGCGCGAAACGGGCGCCGCCCTGGTGCAGCATCCTGACATTGACAAAGTGGCCTTCACCGGCAGCACCGCGGTCGGCAAATGGATCGCCAAAACGCTCGCCGGCACCGGCAAGAAGCTCACACTCGAACTCGGCGGCAAGGCCGCGAATATTGTGTTTGCGGACGCGCCGGTGGATCAGGCGGTCGAGGGCGTCATCACCGGCATTTATTTCAATCAGGGGCACGTCTGCTGCGCCGGCAGCCGGCTGCTGGTGGAGGAAAGCATCGCGCCGGCGGTGCTGCGCAAGCTGCGCGACCGCATCCGCACGCTGCGCCTCGGCGATCCGCTGGACAAGAACACCGACATCGGCGCCATCAACAGCCGGGCCCAGCTTAACAAGATCCGCGAACTGGTGGACAGCGGCGTCGCGGAGGGCGCGGAACTCTATCAAGGCGACTGCGCCCTGCCCGCGCGCGGCTTCTGGTTTCCGCCGAGCTTCTTCACCGGAGTCACCGCCAGTCACCGGGTGGCGCGCGAGGAAATCTTCGGGCCGGTGCTCAGCGTGATGACTTTCCGCACGCCCGACGAAGCCGTGGAGCGCGCCAACAACACCTGCTATGGCCTCAGCGCGGGCGTGTGGACGGACAAAGGCAGCCGGATTTTTGAAATCAGCCGCAAGCTCAAAGCCGGCGTCGTGTGGGCGAATACGTTCAATCAGTTCGACCCGCTCAGCCCGTTCGGCGGGTATAAGGAAAGCGGTTTCGGGCGCGAGGGCGGCATTCACGGACTGCATCCCTATGTCGCCCTCTAACAGCCTTGGCGGCGTGCGCGCGGTGATCTGCGATGTCTATGGCACGCTGCTCAAAGTGGGGCCGCCGCCGCCGGACGCGGCACTGCTATGGAAAGCCGGTTGTGAGGAGTTGACGGGTGAATGGATGACGCTGGAAGAGTGCAGTGCCCGCAGCGCTGCCATGGTGGCCGAGGAGAATGCACAGCGGCGTCTCCAGGGCGAACCGTTCCCTGACGCAAACTGGCTGGAGGTGCTGGACCGGCTGTTTTTCGGCCGTCGCGACGTGGAGAACCGCGAATTCAAAGCGCGGGGCCTCAGTGATCTGCAGGCGCGCTGCGTGCGCACCTGCACTGCGATGACGGGATCGATCGCTGCGCTGCAAGCGCTGCATTCCCGCCGTGTGCTGCCCGGGCTGGCATCGAATGCGCAGCATTATACCCGGGGAGAAATGGAGCAGGCCGGCCTGGCGCTGAAATGGTTTGAGCCGGAGCTTTGTTTCCTCTCCGGCGAGCAGGGCTTTGCCAAGCCGTCGCCGCGCGTGTTCGCACAACTCACTGAAAGGCTCGCCGCCCGCGGCATCGCCCCTCATGAAACGCTGATGATCGGCGACAGCATGGAGAAAGACATTTTGCCCGCCGCCGCTGCGGGCTGGAGGACGTGGCACATCGGCCCGCGGACGTGGGAAGAGTTGAATGTCGAAATCAGAAGCCTGGAGGCCGGAGGAATAACGAAACCCGGTTGATGCAAAGGGGACGGCTCCTGTCGTCAGGCTCACTTCGGATTCCGGCCTTCGAGTTTCGTCATGCTCACACCCGGATGTCTTCGTTGAAGTTTTGCATGTTCCCTGAGGCTTGGCGTGTTTGCCCGGGAACTGGCGTGCATGCTGTGGAAGGCGGGGCTGGCGACCGGGAGGCACCGGCGGATGATGGGCGGTGCCGGGCGTTTCGACTCACGGAGACGGGGGGCGGCACTGGTGCAGGCGGGGATGCTTTTGGAAGGCTGAAGGATGAAGGCTAAAGGATGAAGGCGGGTGGAGGGCGGGGTGCGGCCGGGCTTTACAAGGTGGACAAGTGCCCCTAAGTGCCGCGCTTCTCACTCAGCAATTACCCCACGACCAGTGCCCCAGGGAATGTCCGTCGCCGCCAATACCCGCAATTTTTCCATCATCGCCCACATCGACCACGGGAAGACCACGCTCTCGGACCGTCTGCTGGAGAAGACCAGTACGGTTACTTCCCGGGAGATGACGGATCAGCACCTCGACGCGATGGACCTGGAAAGGGAGCGGGGCATCACCATCAAGTGCCACCCGGTGACGATGGTGTATCGCGCGAAGAACGGGCAGGATTATAAGTTGAATCTAATCGATACGCCGGGGCACGTGGATTTCGCCTACGAGGTGAGCCGCAGTCTGGCGGCGTGCGAGGGGGCGGTGATTCTGGTGGATGCGGCGCAGGGGGTGGAGGCGCAGACGGTGGCGAATCTGCACCTCGCGATGGGGCAGAATCTGAAGATCGTGCCGGTGATCAACAAAATCGATCTGCCGAGCGCGAACCTGCCGGCGGTGCACAAGCAGCTGGAGGATATTCTCGCGATCCCGCACGAAGAGGCGATCCCGGCGAGCGCCAAGATGGGGATCGGGATCGAGGACATTCTGGAGGCGGTGATCGAGCGCATCCCGCCGCCGCAGGTGCCGGACGACGGACTGCTGCGGGCGTCGGTATTTGACAGTGTGTTCGATTCCTATCGCGGCGTGGTGATGTACGTGCGCGTCGTGAGCGGCTCGCTCAAGCGCGGCACGAGCATCACGATGTATGCGACGAACAAGACCTACGAAGTGAAGGAGGTGGGCATCTTCACGCCGAAACAGCAGAAGACGGAAGGACTGGGCCCGGGCGATGTGGGTTACGTGGTGGCGAACATGAAGAGCACCGCGGAGGTGAAGATCGGCGACACGATCATGGAGACGACGCGGATGGCGCCGGAGCCGCTGCCGGGATTCAAGGAAATCCAGCCGATGGTGTTCAGCGGCATCTATCCGGTGAGCAGTGACGATTTCGAGCAGCTCAAGCTGGCGATGGGCAAGCTGCAGATCAATGACAGTGCGTTCCGCTATCAGCAGGAGTCGTCGGCCGCGCTGGGCTTCGGATTCCGCTGCGGCTTTCTCGGCCTGCTGCACATGGAGATCGTGGTGGAGCGCCTGCGCCGCGAGTACGACATGGACATCATCTCCACGTATCCCAGCGTGGTGTATGAGATCACCCTGACGAACGGCGAGGAGCTGAAGATCGACAATCCGACATTCATGCCGGACCCGGGAACGATTCAGGAAATCCGCGAGCCGCTGGTGACGGCGTTCATTCTCATCCCCAACGAATGCATCGGCGACATGATGAAGCTGATCGGCGAAAAGCGCGGCACGCTGGAGAATACGGAAACGCTCGACACTCACCGCGTGATGCTCACCTGCACGCTGCCGCTGAATGAAATCCTCGTGGACTTCAACGACAAGCTCAAGAGCCTGACACGCGGCTACGGCAGCATGGACTACGAGCACGCCGGCTACCGCGGCGACAAGCTGGTGAAGATGGAAATGCTCATCAACGGCGACCCGGTGGATGCCTTCGCCACCATCGTGCACCGCGACAAAGCCGAGAACCGCGGCCGCGCCCTGGCCAAAAAGCTGGTGGATGTCATTCCCAAACAGCTCTTCACCGTCGCCATCCAGGCCGCCATCGGCGGCAAAGTCATCGCCCGCGAAAGCATCGGCGCCATGCGCAAGAACGTCACCGCCAAGTGCTACGGCGGCGACATTACCCGAAAGCGCAAGCTGCTCGAAAAGCAAAAGGAGGGCAAGAAGCGCATGAAGATGATCGGCAAAGTGAACATCCCGCAGGAGGCGTTCGTGGAGGTGCTCAAAACCGGAGACTGAGGGGATTTAGGAATTAAGATTTAGGATTTAAGATTTAAGAATTGCCTGCCCTCTACAGACCGCACCCGAAACCGACCAATTCTCAACCGCCGAGCATCCCCGCCCACGCCCACATCTCAAATCTTAAATCCTAAATCTCACATCCTAAATGCTAAAGCTCCTCCCCCTCCTCTACTGCTGGTACCGCATGGGTGCCTTCACGCGCCAGTGGGCGGCGCCCGGTGCGTCGGATGAAGATTTCCGCGCCATGCGACGCGCCACGAAGACGGCGTTCTGGATCATGCTCGCGTTTTCGCTGCTGGGATTCCTCGGGCCGGCGCTGTTTCCCACGCTGCGGCATTCGGAGGGCGCGCAGACATTTTCCACCGTCACGCTCATCGCCGGCCTGGCCATCAGCCTCGTTTTTGACATCAAAGCTGAACTCCTGCGCCAGCGCGGCAGAGGAGAGAAGCGCCAGAGCATTTACTTCCCGCCGGCGTGGCTGAAGAAATGCGAACGCTTCTCCAAGGGTGTGGAGAAATTCCTCGCGTATCAGCGCGATCTCATGCCGGAACCGAAACTCGCCGCCGTGCTCGAAGCGAAGGATGCCTACGACACCGCCCTGCGCAATCCTGACAAGGCCGCGCTGGAGGAGCAGGAGAAGCAGGTCCTCAAAGTCTGTGAGGTCGCGGTGCCGGAGTACAATGCCTCGCCGCTCAAGGAGAACGTGGAGGTCATCGTCGTGGCCATCATCGTCGCGCTGGGCATCCGCGCCTATTATCTGCAGCCCTTCAAAATTCCCACCGCCTCCATGCAGCCGACGCTCAACGGCATCATCGGCAAGGCGATGGCGGAGGACGAGGACAAGCCGAACATTGTAAAGCAGGCATGGCAGTATGTCTGGAACGGGCGCAACTATGTGGAATGCCGCGTGCCGGAGGAATGGGGCGACGTCCAGCTCACGCACTTCCAGCAGACCTCGAAGGCGAACTTTTTTACCTTCACGACCCTGTTTTTCAGCAACGGCCAGCAGATGACCAAGTATGCGCCGGCGCGCCAGCTTTTCGGTGAAATTTGTTCCAACCTGACGGTACGGGATTACGCGGCCCTTGCGGGCACGGATGACAACCCGCGGCGTATGGAGTTCGGCAGGTCGGAGCGCGAAGGATCGGGGCGGATCGTGAAGTTCACGCCGGAGCCCGTTCCGCTGAAGGGCGGCGACCTCATTGCCAAAGGTTTCATCGAGTCCGGAGATCAGCTTCTCGTGGACAAATTCAGCTATCACTTCCGCAAACCGCGGCGCGACGAAGTGTTCGTCTTCGGCACTCGGGACATTCCCATCGAAGGTCAAAAGCAGCCGCAGCACTACATCAAGCGGCTGGTGGGTTTGCCGGAGGACAAGCTGGAGATCCGTGGAACGGAACTGCTGGTGAACGGTCAGCCTGCCGACGGCCCGGGCACCCGCCGGGTCATCAGCGCCGAGGGAGGATACCGCGGCTACACCGTAGCCGGACACCCTGACTATCTGCGGTCCGCGCCCGGCGGCGGGGGCATGGAGGTGCACTTTGAAAAACCGGGCTATGCGGCGTTCGGTGACAACAGCTGGAACAGCATGGACTCCCGCTACTGGGGCGCGGTGCCGGAGCGCAATCTCGTCGGCCCGGCCATGTTCGTTTACTGGCCCTTCGCCAATCACTGGGGCCTCATCCCCTGACGTTTCCGGCCATGGACCGCTCTGCATGGCTCTGGGGTGCCGGCGCGGCGGTTTGTGCAGTGCTGCTCTGTCTGCTCCATCCCTGGCGCGCGCAGTTTCGCAGTGCATGGCAGGCGTGCCGGAGAAACCGCTGGCTTTGCGGTGTGCCCGCCATCGCCATCGCCGTGGAAATGCTCTGGCAATGGAGCGTGCCGGCCGCGGCGGCGGGGAATCTCCTGCACGGGGCGGCTCAGGAAACCGGCGGCTCGATCGTGTCCGTCCTCACCTGGCTAACGCACGGTGAAGTGCTCGCGATGATGCTCGCCGCGGCCTTTCTGGCCAACAGCGCCGGGCTGCGCCGCGGACTTTGTTCCAGCATCGTGGATCTTTTTCCGGGCGCGTGGCGCTGGTGTATTTACATCGTGCTCTATGCCAGTGCCGTGGCTTCGCTGGGCGCGCCCATGGTCCGCTACGGCGCCGGCGGGGAGCAGGGCCGGTGGATTATCAAACTGATGGCCGCGCCGTGGACCGCCACCGCCGCCACCATGCTGATGTGCTGGCTCATCCTGTCATTCGAATCAGCCTGCCGCACCCCGGCAAAAGCGAAAGTGCCCCGGCCCGACCTGACCGGTCAGTACACGGCGCGGCTCTGGCTGCTGGCATTCGCGGGCGCGGTCGTCTTTCCGCTCAACGACTGGATCAGTGAGGGCACGCGGGACATTCTCCGCTGGTATGCATGGCCGGCGGCGCTGCTGCTGGCATGGTTTCCCTTCACGGCGCTGCGCTCCGGCGAGGCGGGGGAAATCCACACCGTTTGCCTCGTGGCGCTGCGCCGCTGGGTCGCCGGCCTGCTGCCGTTCGCCGGCTGGCTCTGCGTGGCCGGCGTGTGGTTCCTGGCATTTCATCTGCTCGGCGGATGGCTCGTGTCGCTTTGTCCTGAAGGAACATGGAACCGCGCTCTGGTGTCGGCGGTTTTTCACACCGCATGGGCCGTGCTCGCGGTGTGGCTGCTCGGCGCATGGATCGCCATGCAGTTGCAGCAAATCCCCGCCCCGAAACAGCGCCGCCGGCAGGCGGATTGAGACTTTTCTAAAGCCACAGATGGACACAGATACACACAGATGGATAAGGCAGACAGGGATGCCGCTGGAGTGGATCGTCCTTTCCAGGAACACCGGTCTCTGTGTGCGTGAACCTGTGGTCCCACTTCCCAAAACATGAGCGCCGACGCCGCCGACATCGTCCGCCGCAGCCGGTCGAACCTCGCCTTCGCACTCGCCTGCCTCCCGAAACAGCGCCGGCACGACATGTATGTCTTCTACGCCTTCTGCCGCGTGGTGGACGATCTCGCCGACGACGACGGCATCCCGCGCGATGAACGCCGCGCCGGCCTTGCGCGGTGGACTGATGTCGTTCACGGACGCGCGGCGCAGCTCGACGAACTGGAATCCGCCGTCGCCGCCGTGCAGCAGCGCTACGACGTCCCGGCGGAGGAAATGGCGGAAATCATCGCCGGCGTGAGCATGGACCTCGAGCCGCGCCGCTACGCCAACTGGGAGGAACTGGAGCTCTACTGTTATCGCGTCGCCGGCTGCGTCGGGCTGGTGAGCACGCGCATTTTTGGATGTCATGCTCCCCGGAGCCGCGACTATGCCCTGGCGCTGGGAAAGGCACTGCAAATCACCAACATCCTTCGCGACATCCACAGCGACTGGCAAAACGGCCGGCTCTATCTCCCGCAGGATGAAATGGCCGCCGCCGGTGTCACCGAAGAGGACATCGCCCGCGCGCGTGTGACGGCGCCGTTCCTCCAGCTCATGGAGCAGCAGATCGCCCGCGCGCGCCGCTACTACAAGGAGGCGAAAGCTCTCGTCACGCCGCAGGACCGCGTCCCGCTCCTGGCCAGCGAGGCCATGCGCCGCATCTACAGCGAGACATTGGATCTCCTGGAGAAAGACGGCTGCCGCGTCTTCGATCAGCGCTACTCTCTGCCGAAGTGGCGCAAGGCCCAAATCGTCGCCGGCGCGTGGCTCCGCGGCCTGTGGGCGCGGATAAGAACATGAGGGTTGGCGGGACTGTTTTGAACAGGAGGAAGCAGAGCGAGCAGAGGCTTGGGTAGATGGGACGAAGATTTAAACAGGAGGTAACGGAGGGAACAGCGGCGTGGATCGAAAGATTTGTCGCTCCTCAATCCCGAACCCCAAGCCCTCTGTTTCCTCTGTTTTCTCCTGTTCAAAATCTCTCTGCTTCCTCCTGTTCAGAACCCTCATGTCCCGCCCTTACAAAACCGACGATCAGCGCCGCACCCGGCGCGCCCTGACCGAACGCGGCATCGAGCCGGGCAAGGGTATGGGGCAGAATTTCATGACCGACCGCAACATGGCCGCGTGGATCGTGCAGCAGCTCGACATTCAGCCCGGCGATCACGTCATTGAAATCGGCCCCGGCATGGGTGCCCTGACGGAACATCTCGTGACGACCGGCGCGCGTCTCACGCTGCTGGAGAAGGACGACCAGCTCGTGGAGGAGGTGCGTGCGAGGTTTGGCGCGCAGGCGGAGGTGATTCACGGCGATGCCCTCGCGTTCGATCTGCGGCCGTATTTCAAAACGCAGCCGCTCAAGGTTATCGGTGCCCTGCCGTATTCCGTCGGGACGGAAATCGTGCGCCGCTGGCTGGCGAATCCCTCGCCGGTGCAGCGCGCGGTGTTCACGCTTCAGCTTGAAGTCTGCCTGCGCCTCTGCGCCGCCCCGGGCAGCAGCGATTACGGCCTGCTCAGCCTGCGCACACAATCGCGCTGGCTGGCGACGATGCTGCGCAGGCTCCCGCCTGACATCTTCGTGCCGCGGCCCAAAGTGGAGAGCGGCGTGGTGCTGCTGACCCCGCGGCCGCGCGCCGGATTGCGGGCATTCGACGAGAAACTCCTCGATCGTCTGCTGACTGCAGGCTTTTCCCAGCGGCGCAAAATGCTCAAGAACCTCCTGCCGGCGCAAAATGTGCCGTGGGAGGAACTCGCAGCCCGCACCGGCATCAATCCGATGGCCCGCGGCCAGGAATTGACGCTGGAGCAGTGGATCGCCCTGACAAACTCCTGCGACACACACGCATTGCAGCATGCGCAGAGCGGGGATGAGTTGTTCGACGTGGTGGACGAACAGAACCGCGTCGTCCGTCAGGCCGCGCGCCGCGAGGTTCATGCCAACAACTGGCTGCACCGCGCCGTCCACATTTTCGTCCTCAACGCGGAGGGTGAGGTCTTTCTCCAGCTCCGCAGCCACCTCAAAGACAAGAAGCCGGGCAAGTGGGACAGCAGCGCCGCCGGCCATCTCGATGCCGGCGAGGATTATCTGCCCTGCGCCGTGCGCGAGCTGGAGGAGGAACTCGGCATCCGCACCGTGCCGGAGCGCCTCACCCTGGCCGGCAAAGTCGCCGCCTGCCCCGGGACCGGCTGGGAATTCGTGGAGCTGTTCCTGACCCGGCATGACGGCCCGCTGCGCTGGCCTGCCGCGGAAATCGAGACCGGCCAGTGGTTCGCGCCCGCGGAGATCGATGCGTGGGCCGCGGCGCGCCCGGAGGACTTTGCGGACGGGTTCCTCGAGTGCTGGCGCGTGTGGCGCGGCCTTGCCAGCGACGGAGCGCAGTGTTAAGCGCCGCGCGGCTCTTCATCTTTTGGCCTTCATCCTTCATCCCTTTCATGGACTGGCATTATCTCTCCGACACTCACGAACGCATCGCCGTGCACGAAGCGCAGCTCGCGCCGCTCGCCGCCCGCGGTGTGCTGCGGCCCGCCACCCCCGTGTGGCGCAAAGGCATGGGCGACTGGGCCGCCTGCGGCGAAGTGAAGCCGGAAATCTTCACGGCCGCCGTCAGTGGCGGCGATGACCATCCGCATTCCGGTGCCACCGCGGCCGTGATGCAGGGCACGGTGATGGGACTGGCGCGCACCCTGGCGGGTTACAACGTCTGGCTGCGTATTTTGGGCATCGCCCTGCTGGTGTCGGCGGTGCTCATGGCGGTTTCAGAAGTCTGGACGATCTGGTGGCTTGCCAATGCCGATGAGGCGGACTGGAACGTACTCTACTCCGCGATCCATCGCGTCTCCATCCCGAAGTCCGCCGTGTGGGCCATCGTCGCTTTTCAGGGCCTCTTGCTGCTGCTTACCGGCTGGGCCGGATGGATGCTGCTGCTGGCGGCGGGCCGGGCGAAGCGCGCGGCGCAATCCGGCAGCGAACCGGTGCTGGCGCAGGCGGTCCGCGATACCGGCCGCTATTTCATATTGTCAGTCGTGATCCTGCTCACCGGCATCGTGTTCTGGACGGCCATGGTCCTGTGGCTGGGCTGGGATGTGGCGTGGCCCGGTGAGTCGAAGCCCGCCGAGCGGGTGATCAGCGTGTAGGCCGGCATGGAATCCACCGCGCCGCCGCCGTGCCCGTTTCTGCCTGTGCCGGACAGAATGCTCACCGCTGCGTGTCTGCATGAGTTCGGTCAGGACCGGGGAGCGGATTTTTATTTTGCAGCGCTGAGTTATGCCCAAAGTCTCTGGCTGCAGGGATTCCCCGCACGCGCTCTGCTGCTGGTGAATCGTGCGCTCGGCTGCGAGCTTGGCGGGACGGAACCGGTGCTCGCCGCGTGGCCGCTGCCCTACCGCGCCGTGACATGGCTGCTGCGGCACCGCCGGACGGATCAGTTCATCGGCAATCCGCGCCGCCACTGGCAGCATCTCGCCACCCGAATGTCAGGGCCTCGTGCCGAACTGCGCACGTGGCGCGCCTGGGCCTGCTGGAGTCTGGCCCGCGTCGTCATGCCGGATCTCCCGGCGGACGGGGAGCAGATTGTCAGGGAAGGAGTGCGCGAGCCGCAGGAGGAGGAACTCGCCGCACAGCTGGCGCGGCTGGGACTCCCCGGTGAAGTGGACGAGTGGCGCGCAGCCCGGGATTTCGCCCCGTGAGCCAACTGCCGGCCCGTGGGCACCGCCGGAGTCAGTTTCCCGATGGTCTCCCCTTCGCTCCGGCGTCCGAACGCCTGCTCAGCTTCCGAGCAGCGCCCGCAATTCCGCTTCCGCCGAGCCGATCGCGTTTCGCAGCGCCCGTGCCGGCTCGGCCAGCGCTTCAGTCAGGGTCTCCGGCGTGGCGGCGGCGATCACGGCATGAAATTTGGCATTCAGCGCCTCGCGCACCGCTTCATCCACAATCCCGCCCGCGGCGACCACCGGTTTCCCCAGCCGTCGCGCCATGTCGGCAACGCCCGCGGGCCCTTTGCCGTGCAGCGTTTGTGCATCCACCGAGCCTTCACCGGTAATGACGAGGTCGGCCACGCGGACCGCAGCCTCAAGCTTCGTGACGTCCGCCACGAGGTCGAATCCCGGCCGCATCGCCGCCCGGCAGAATGTCATCAGACCGAATCCAAGTCCGCCGGCGGCGCCGGCGCCGGGCGTGCCGGCGAGGTCGATATGCAAATCGCGCTGCGCCACTTCAGCGAGGTGGCTGAGGGCTTTTTCAAACTCCGCCATCCGCTCCAGACGCACGCCTTTTTGCGGTCCATAAACCCTCGTGGCGCCGTGAGGGCCCAGCAGCGGATTGGTCACGTCGCAGGCGGCGATGACTTCCGGGAAATCCTGCTGCGCCGGAGGAACGAGGTGTTCCAGCAAAGTGAGATTGGCCGGCAGCGGGAAGAATCCGTTGCCGTCGGTATCGAGAAACCGCCAGCCCATGGCCCACGCCATGCCGGCGCCGCCGTCATTTGTCGCGCTGCCGCCGATGCCCACAATGAGACGCCTGGCACCCTTCCGAATGGCGGCCTGCATCAACTGACCGGTGCCGGCGGTGGTGGCGCGCCAGGGATTGCGGCGCGCCGGACTGAGCAGGCGCAGGCCGGAGGCTTCGCTCATTTCGATGACGCCGGTCTGCGATTCCGGAAGCCATGCCCAGCCGGCTTCCACCTTGTCGCCCAGCGGTCCCGTCACGGTTTCGGTCAGCCATTCGCCGCCGCAGGCCTCACAAACCACGCGCGCCGTTCCCTCGCCGCCGTCCGCCATGGGCCGCTGCATGATTTCCGCGCCGGGCCACACCATCCGCAGACCCTCCGCCACCGCTTCGCAGGCCTGCGCGGCGGTGAGGGTTCCCTTGAATTTATCGCAGGCGATGAGGATCGCAGGTGCGCCAGTCATGAGTCGGACATGGTTTGCCGGACGGGGAGCGGGCTCCACGGAATGTCAAACGCCCGGTGGCGCAGCGGCGCCCGCAATTCATCCACACGCCGCCGGCAGCGGATAAATCAGTTGCATGCCGGAAGTGCGCAGGTAGAGGCTCCGCCCTCCGCCACATTGGCGGGAACCCGTGCGGGCAGTTAGCTCAGTCGGTAGAGCAGCGGCCTTTTAAGCCGTTGGTCCTGGGTTCGAGTCCCAGACTGCCTACTTTTTCCGCACGGGCTGCTCGCGGAGCGGGGGCGCGGATCAGCCCGCACTCGACATTGGCGCCGCGCGGTTCATGCATGCCGGTCAACGCCATGCAACGCCGCCGTTTTCTTTCCGCCGCATCCGCCGCCGCCGCTTTTTCCGCCGTGCCCATCATCCGGGCACAGGACGGCATGAAGAAGTATCGCACCGCGCTCATCGGATCCGGCTGGTGGGGGATGAATATCCTCCGCGAGGCCATGGCGTCGGGGCAGGTGAACTGCGTCGCTCTCGCCGATGTGGATCCGGCGAAACTGGACGAAGCCGCGGAGGAGGTGAAGGAACTCAGCGGCGCCGAAGCGAAGAAGTATCCTGACTATCGCGAAATGCTGGAAAAGGAAAAGCCTGACATCGCGATCATCGCCACGCCGGATCACTGGCACGCGCTGCAAACCATCGCCGCCCTCAAGGCCGGCGCGCATGTTTTTGTGGAGAAGCCCACGGCGCACACGGTGAATGAAAGCCGCGCCATGGTGAAGTCGGCGCGTGAGACGGGCAAAGTGGTGCAGGTGGGACTGCACCGGCGCATCGGTCCGCATCACGTCAACGCGATGAATTTCCTCCGCAGCGGCAAAGTGGGGAAAATCGGCGCCGTCCGCTGCTTCGTGCATTATTCCGGCGGAGTGGAGCGGCCGAAGCCCAACGGCCCGGTGCCCGAAGGCATGAACTGGGATCACTACTGCGGCCCTGCCCCGCTGCGGCCGTTCAATTCCAAAATTCATCCCGGCGGCTGGCGGCAGTTTCTCGATTTTGCCAATGGCCAGATCGGCGACTGGGGCGTGCACTGGCTCGACCAGGTGATGTGGTGGACGGAGGAAAAAGGGCCGCGGCGCGTCTTCAGCAGCGGCGGCCGGCCTTTGTCAGGTGCGGCCGTGCTCGGCGAAAAGGAAATGACCACCGATGCGCCGGAGTCGCAGCAGGCGGTCTTTGAATTCGAGGGCTTCACCGCCACCTGGGAACACCGCAAGTTTGCAGCCAACAACGCGGAGAAGCACAGCATCGGCTGTTACTTCTACGGCACGGAAGGCACGCTGCACATCGGCTGGCGCGACGGCTGGACCTTTTATCCCACAAACGACAAGGCGCAGGTCGTTCACGAAAATCACCAGCTTCAGGAACCGGACGGTCACAACCTGACGCTGCTCTGGGCCGACTTCCTGAACGCGATCGAAGGGAAGGGGAAACCCGTGAGCGGCATCGAGTCCGCGCACCGCAGCAGCGTGCTCCCCATGCTGGCGAATCTCTCCATGAAACTCGGGCGCAGCCTGACATGGGACGCGGAGAAGGAGCAGATCACCGGCGATGCCGAAGCTGCCAAAGGCCTCAGCCGGCCCTATCGATCGCCGTGGGAGTATCCGGAGGTTTAGGCCGTGCCGTTGCTTCGAGCGCTGGTCCCTGGTTCTCCTGGCATAAGGAACGTTACGCTGGACCACGCAACTGCCCGGGACTGTAGAGGTCCTTCCATGAGCGGCCGAGCGGGCGCGCGCCGGTTTGGCGGTGCTCGCGGCTGGCTCCGGTGACGACGCTTCGGTTCCGCCCGAGCCATTCGTTGATGAATTCGCGGCTGCCGAAAATCACGCCCTGCGTGAAGTGCATCACGCGATGCATCAATTGCTCGCGGCGGACGCCGGTGTCCTTTTCGAGGCACGCCTGAACTTTGGTGCTGACGCCGCAGCGGATGAGTTTGCCAACCTCGCGTCGCGCGTGCGCGGGCTTCCGGCGAGGCCGGGTATTTGGCGGCAGTGGACGAGCGCCGCGAGGGGTCTCCAACGATTCCCGCAGATCCCGGCGTTCGCGGCTTGTGCTTGCCGCGAGGCGGGCGGTGCTTCCGCTGCCGAATGGATTTGGAAGGACCAAATCCGTGCGGTGATCTGTGATGTCCATGTCGCGCTATTGGCCATGGGGCCGCCGCCGGACGGCCCGCTGCTCTGGGAGAGCGGCTGTCGCGTGCTGGCGGATATGGCAACTCGGGCCGCGGGCTTGGGAGGAGTTGAATGACGGGATCAGAAGCCCGGAGGCCAAAGGAATGACGCCATCCGAATGAGGAAAGGGGCCGGTTCTTTCGGTCAGGATCACGGGACTTCGGCCTCCGCCGTTCTCACACCCAGACGTCTTCGTTGGCGAGGTTGCCATTCATCCTGCGGCGGTGGAGATGGCCTTTGAGCAGCACGAGGCCGCTGTAATCCTTTTTCAGCACGCTTTCGGCGAGTCCGGGGGATTCCTCCCAGAGCATCAAATTGGCCTCACGGGCGGTGGTGCGCTGTGTGTAAAGCGTGTGGTCGAAATGCGCCTTCCTATGCACTTTGCCGTCATGGATGTGGACAGTGGGGAAGAAGAGACCGCGCGTTTCCATTGGGTGCGGGAACGTGAAGGCCATGGGATGCACGGTCTTCGCTGCGGCTTTGAGTTTGAAAACGGCGAAGCCCCATGCGGCATACTGTGGCAGCGATTCCCAGACGCCGGCGGGCAGGCGGAACCGTTCGTCGAGGCGGGCAAAATCCTTCACCGACGGCACGAACGACGCCTCGAACGAGCCGACCTGGACGACTTCGAGCTTCTGCGCATCGCCGGCAGCTTTGGGAAGCGCGCGTGTGGACAGCCCATAGGCCGGTTCGCGGAAACACTCATGCAGCCGGTCGAAGATGTCGGCATGATTTTCGAGATTCACGAACTGCACTGCCTTTTCGCCGCTGCCGGTAGCGACGGGGATGGGCAGAACCATGGCGAGGTCTTCGGCCGCGGCGTAGTTCATCTGATAGACGACGCACTGGCGCAGCACGCCTGCATTCACTGAAGTCCAGCGCGCGAAGATTTTGGTGGCGGAGACATCCTGGACGGGTCGGGAGAAGCAGCACATGGTGAAATGACGGGTTGTGGCAGCAGGGATGAGGACGGTATTCGCACGCGTGGCGAGGTCCTTTCCCGTCCGCGAAAAAGTTTTCGCGCATCGCCACAATCGCGCTACAAGCGGCGCGCCATGAAAACCACTGCCCTACTCCTCCTTGCCGCCGTTCTGCCGCTCCGTGCGCAGGTGAAGATTGAAGACCCCGCCGCGGTGGCGCTCGTCGCCGCGGATGCCAAAATCGAAAAGCTCGCGGGGGATTTGAAATTCACCGAAGGACCGGTGTGGCTGCCGGAGAAGAAGGTGCTGGTCTTCTCCGACATCCCCGCGGCGAAGCTGATGCAGTGGAGCGGGGGAAAGGGCATCACTGAATTCCGGCCCAGTGAGAATGCGAACGGCAACACGCTCGACAACGAAGGCCGGCTCATCACCTGCCAGCACAGCGGCCGCAATATTGTGCGCACAGAAAAGGACGGCACGATCACCGTACTGGTGGACCGTCACGACGGAAAGAAACTGAACTCTCCCAACGATGTGGCCGTGAAGAGCGACGGAACCATCTGGTTCACCGATCCGCCGTACGGCGTGCCGAAGGATCAGAAAAAGGAGCAGGACGGGAACTGGGTGTATCGCTTCGATCCGAAGGATAAGAAAACCACCATCGTCTGCAAAGAGTTCGACATGCCCAACGGCATCGCCTTTTCGCCTGACGAAAAGCGCCTCTACATTGCCGACAGCGGCAAGGGCCAGCGCGTGGGTGCGTTTGAGGTGAAGGACGACGGCACGCTCAGCGCCGCCGTGTGGTGGGCTGAGGGCGGCAGCGACGGCCTGCGCGTGGACGCGAAGGGGAATATCTACACGACGGCGCGCGACGGCGTGCGCATCTACAGCGCGGAGGGGAAGCGGCTGGCGACGATCACGTTTCCGGAGCACCCGGCGAACTGCGCCTTTGGCGGCGACGATTTCCAGACGCTGTTCGTCACGGCACGCACCGGGCTTTACAGTGTGAGGCTGAAAGTGGCGGGCAATCCCATCGGCAAGAAGTAGCGTGGCCGTCACCATCACGACCGTTACGGGCGCGGGCATCCTGCCCTTCATCCCGGATGCCGCGCGGCTGCGCATCAGCGTCTTTCGCGAGTTTCCCTATCTTTACGACGGTTCGATGGAGTACGAGCAGAGGTACCTGCGCACTTATTCTGAATCGGAAGGCAGTGTGTTCGTGGTGGCGCGCGACGGAGATCGCGTCGTGGGTGTGAGCACTGGAATGCCTCTGGCGCAGGAGACGGAGGAAGTGCAGCGGCCGTTCCGGGAGGGCGGTATTCCGGTGGAGGAGGTGTTTTATTTTGGCGAAAGTGTGCTGGAGCCGGCGTATCGCGGGCAGGGGATCGGGGTGCAGTTCATGCAGGCCCGGGAGGCGCACGCCCGCAGCCTTCCCGGCATCCGGCGGGCGGCGTTCTGTGCCGTGGAGCGTGCGTCGGATCATCCGCTGCGTCCTGCGCACTATGTGCCGCTCGACGAATTCTGGAAGCACCGCGGATTTGTCAGGACGGAATTGCGCACGGAGTTTTCATGGAAGGAAACCGGCGAGGCCGCGGAGTCGCCGAAGCCGATGAACTTCTGGATGAAGGACCTGACGTGACGCCGATTCACCCGCGTGCGGCTGTCAGGACGGCGACCCGGGCCGCCCCTGCTTTTTTCAGGGCGCGGGCACATTCATGCGCCGTGGTGCCGGTTGTCAGGACGTCATCGATGATGAGGACCGCCCGGCCGGTGACGAGCCTGGCATGCCGGCGCGGGACCGCGAAAGCTCCCTGCAGGTTTCTCAGCCGCCCCTCGCGGTCGAGTCCCGCCTGACTGTTGGTCCAGCGAATGCGCCGGAGCACCGGGCGGAGTTCCATGCCGGTGAGTTTGGAGAGGCTGAGGGCGATTTCCCTGGACTGATTGAAGGTGCGCAGCCGCTGTTTGCGGGGATGGAGGGGCACGGGAACGAGCAGCCATGGGATGCCCGCGAGGCGGGGATCGTCGAAGGCGCCTGCCATAAGCCGGGCGAGCGCGAGACGGACCGGACGGACCTGATGGTATTTCAGGCGGTGAATGGCCTCGCGCACCGGTCCGCGGCTGAGCCAGCGGCAGACGGCGAATTCGTAGGCCTGCGCCCGGCCGGAGCAGTTGGGACAGGTGAAGTCGCCGGTCATGTTTCCCTGAAACGGCTCCGCGCACACCTGACAAAACGGAGCCTCCACCGGCACCATGTTTTCCTGACAGACGGCGCAGAAGTCCCCTTTTTCACTGCCGTCCGGGAGCCAGCCCGCACAACCGGCGCAGCAGAATGGATAGAGCAGGTCCATGCAGGCCCGGCCTGCCTGGCGGCACCATTGGCGAATGCGCTGGCTCATGAACTGCGGCCTGTAGTCGCAGGCCGCGTGGTGTCACGCACCAAATTGAGCCGGTTTACGCCGGAGCGGGGGACAACACGCGCCGCCAGAGAGTTTCCAGGTGCGGTACCAGTGCGGCGAAGGTTTGCTCCTCGCTAACGTGGAGTGTGCCCCGGGCGGCGTCGCGCATCAGTTCATCCGCTGCGTAGAGCGTGGCGAGGCCGGATTGATCCACCGGCAGCACATCGAGGAAGTGAGTGCGGGCATCGATGATTTCATCCGGCGGCATCCATGCCGCGAGATTGACCGGGGCTTTGGCGGCGGAAAAGACCACCAGTCTGCAGGCGCTGGTGCCCGCGCCGGCGTCGTGGCCGTTGTAGCCGTGCCCGGACCGCCGGCGGGCAAAATGCACCAGGGCTGACCAGTAGGTCTTATCTTCGTAGGGTTCACTGCCAAAGAGGATCTCACCGCCGGGCTTCACCCATGCCCCCGCGGACTGACCCGGTGAGCCTGGCAGCGGATGCTCACTCCACTTCACCACCGCGAGGCGACGGCCGGCAATTCGGAGCAGATGAAACAGACGGTCCTGATCGACGGATAGCCAGGGCGCTGTGAGGAAGTGAGTGCGCAGCTGCTGAAAGCGGTGGACCAGGATCGCTTCGGGTGTAGGGGGCTGCGGCCGGGGAGCCGGTGCCGGATGGACGAGGGGCGTTTGCGCCGCCGGATCCGGCAGAATCACGCCGGAAAGGAACGGAGGCCGTGACCCGGCTGCAGGCGGAGACGGGAGCGGCGGCTCCGTTGCCGGCGGAGTGAGCAGGCGCTGCAGCGTTTCGCGGAGGCGGGCAAAGGCAGGGTCGCCCGCTTCCGCCGCCGGAGCTTGAACTGCAGGCGGGGTTGCATCTGCGTGCTCCGGCAATGGGCCGGGCACTGCTTCTGGAATTCGGAAGGCGGAGGCGTCCTCCACTTTCAGTGCGACAGACGGCGGAGAAATGAGTTCCGGAATCTCGAGGAAAGGCTGGGGGCGATACTCGGACTCCGCAGCCGCCGCACGGCGCGTGCCGGTCCGTTCAAACTCCTCCCAAACGGTGGCAGCGAACCGAAGGATGGACCGCGGGGAAACGAGTCGGCCGGCTTCCTGAGCGAAGTAAGCGGAGAGATTCAGCTTCTGGAGGAACGCAGTGACGGCGGACTCTTCGATTCCGGCATGCCTCAAACGGCCTCTGATCAACTGCTCGGCCTCAGTGCGGTGGACGGTGCCGAGGGTGATCTGGCTTCCCGTGAGGCGGTCTTCGATGGCGCTTGGCAGTGCGGGCAGGAAGGTCTGCTGCCACAGGTCCTGATTCACGCTGAGCACTTGAACGGCACGCGAAAGCAGACGGCGGAGTTCCGCGATGAAACCCGCGATCCGCTGGATGGCCTCCTGCTGGCCGTGGAACAGGTCGAGTTCGTCAAACACGAGCACCACAGGCCGCACCGCCGCCGCGAGCCGGCAAAACTCGGTGACCCGCTCCCGGGCACCGGCTTCCCCGGTCAGCCCCGCCGCGATCAGGTTCATTCCCCCATGGCTGACGGCGGGCGCGGACGGTTGCAGCACGCTCCACCGGAGCGCCTCCCAGCGCACCGATTCTCCTTCTGTATCCCCCTGGGCGTAGGCAATCAGCACGCGGAGCCAGTGGGCCGCGGAATCCATCGAAAGTCCCGCGATTTCTGCGGCCGCCTTCGCGGAGAAAGGCATCAGGCGCTCGAAGTGTTCCGCGAACCACCGGGCCACGGGTTGCGAGGGGTTGCTGAAATCAAACAGTTCCACAAATCGCTGTTCGAGTGCATCGAGGGACTCGCGGGGATGGGCGCAGGGGATGAGTTTCGCCACGATCATCCTCTGGTTGAGGATGGCGAAGAGGCGCCGGGTCACCAAGTCGAGCAAACTGAGGGAGCCGGCTCTCCCCTGATGAAATGTTTCCAGCACCTGCCAGAGCAGGGCCGACCACAGAACCTCGCGCTCGCGGTCGAATGGCACCGCCACCACGAAGGCCCGGTCACTCAGTTCCGCGGCCAGCCGGGCCAGCAAATGCGACTTTCCAAAGCCGGCGCGGAGAGCCCTGAGCAGGACCACCGTGCCTCCGCCTTCCTCCGCCCGGGGTGACTGGAGGCGTTGACCGGCGCGCTCGACCAGGTTTTTTAGATCACTCAACGCCGCGCCGTGGAGCCCCGCCGGGGCATTTTGAACCGGCAGGCCATCTGGAAAAATGTCAGCGGCGAAGGGATTGCCGGTCATTCAGTCGAGGAGAGGTGAATTCGCTGCCGCGTGGACTTCGCCTGGCACCAAGAGTACCGAGCAGGGCAGCTGGATGGACGATACCGGGTGTCGAAGATTTGCCAAGACCTCTTTTACAGAAATTGCAAAAATTAGCATTCGTGCGATTTGTAATCAATAAGCACGAATATCTTATTCAGTTTACTGATTTGATTGAACGATTGAGCTGAAGGCTGGCTTGGTTTGGCGGACTTGCGATGTGCTGCCGGTCTTTGTTTACAATCCGCCGAATTCCGGCACAAAGACTGCGTAATCACTCCCCACAACCGACTTCCCTTATGGACGCCATCCAAGAATTCTTCTCTTATCCCTTCGTTTGGGGCCTGTGCCTCGGCCTGCTCTTTGCGACGCTCTCCGTGTGGGGTCATTTTAAAAGCAGGCGGGAGTACCGTCGCTATCGGCGCCACTTGAGCGACAAGCTCGAGTTGGAGGCCCGTCAGTACGAATTGGTGCGCAAAGAGAAGGAAGGCTTCGCGAAGGAGAACGAGAACTTGAGGCTGCGCATCGGGCAGTTGAACGAGAAGCCCGAGCAGAAGATTCTGAGAGATCTGGAGATACTCACCCGCGCAGAAAAGCGGATGATGGTGCAGGCTCCGGGGTTTGCCGGCGCGTGGGAGACGGCCAAAGCCGCGGCCTTGGAGGAATTGATCGCCGAAGATCAGGGGCGAAGTTTGCCGCGCCGCCTGTTTTCCCGACTTTTCGGCAGCGGAACGGCGCGGGAAGCCCTCCCGATGGAAACTTCTGCGGCGAGTTCGCAGCCTGCTGCCGAACCTGTGGCCGGCACCACGGTGCCACCGGTTGAAGGTGCTCCCGCCGCAGAGAAATCCGGCCAGCCTTGATCAGAGCCGGTGTTTGTGGAGGCGATGGGGTGTGATAATTTCCATAATTAGCTTTGACTTGAATCGCTAGAATTATAGAATTTATGGAAACCACCCCGCAGGCATTATGGCAAAACTTATCGCGCAGAGCGGACATTCGCTCGATTTACCACTGCGTCGCGTCACTCTGGGGGAGTCACCAGCGTGCGACATTCCCCTGGCTTCCTCTCTTGGGCTCGCTCCATGTCACTTTGAAATAGAGCCGGGAACCGAAGGGAATTACGTCATTCGCGACCTCAGCGGCGGCAAGGGTCTCCACATTAACGGGCAGCCGGTGCAGGAGTGCATCATACAGCACGGAAACGTGATCACCGCAGGCAACCTGTCCCTGGGATTTTGGAGTACTGAGGAACAGAGGAGCGTGGAGTCCCCGTTCCTTGCTGCAGCCCGGCGCGCCACCAATGAGGAGGCTTCTCACGCCGATCCGCCTGACGGTGCGAAACCTGCATCCTATTCCGGTCCCCCGGCGGCCACGGCTGAGGACAGTGTGCAGGTCAATCCATCACCCGTTTCCGTTCTGTCGGCGGTGGCGGTTGAACCGGAACCCGCTGATGTCTCCGGCCCGCCGCCGATGCCGGCAGGTCCCCCCATCGCATGGCACAATCCAGCCGACGAGAACAAGACTGCCGCACCGCCGCCTGCAGTCCCGGGCAGCATCGCTGGACACCACACGCCGGCGGTTGCGATGAAGTATTCCGAGCGGCTTCGCCGGCGGATTCGATTTGCCGGTCGCCGGGTCGCGGCGCTCGGCGTCGTGGCCTGCGTCGCGATTGGTGCGGCGGGAGCGTTGCGAATTCCCGCGGTTCAGGCATGGGTGACGCCCCACTGGACTCAATTTATGGCGTGGGTGAATCCGCCTCCGCCTGTTCCGCGCACTGCGCCTCCGGGCGCGCCGGCGGCCACCGTCACTCCCGCCGCCCCCGGCGTGGCCGTTGCCATGAAACCCGGGCCCGGGGACTCTGTGACGCCCCGGACCGAGCACAATGAGATTGTGAAGCGTCTGCTCACCGAGCGCACCACCAGTCTCTTCCAGGCGGATTTGTCGCAACTGATCCCCTTTTACAACGCGAACGCCTCCAGCCGCAACCTGCCTCCGCAGCGGGAAATGACGGAGGCCTTTCGCAAACATTACGGGATCACGCTCGATGGTTTCCAGCGACTCACTTGCCTAAGGGCGTCAGGCAAAGATGAATTCGTTTTCGTCCTGACTGCGGACAGCCGTTTAAACATCGAGTCCCTGCTCGGAATCCCGGAACGCTCCGCCGCTCCCGACAGGAAACCTCTCCGGATCTATCCTGTCAAAACCACCGGCCGGGTTTATGGTGTGGCGCAGTTCGATCCATTCACAATCGTGCTGGGCAAACAGTCGTGGATCGACGCTTCGCTCAATAACTCCGCAGGTCCCGCGCTCCGGGAGGCCACCTGCATGTTTCCGGACACCGCATCGCGCAATCCGGGAGCGCTCATCATGGTTGAGCGGCTCAGTCCTCCTCCCGGGAACGCGCCGCCGCTTCCTTTCAGCACCTCTATCAGCAATCTCTTCTTCGAGAACCGCGGGGAGTCGCGACTTACTCTGACACGCAACCCCGACGTAAAGGAGGAAACCTTTGTCGAGCACAGCAGTGAGGCGCTGAAGGAACAGTCCCGGGCGCTGCTCCAGGCGGTGAAACTGAGCAACGCGCTGGCCGTAAGCACAACTCCCGCTTCCGGCAAATCCCGCACCTTGGCCGCCGACAGTGGAGAAATCATCAACACCACGGAAGCCTCCATCGTCATTCCCGACGGCGAAGCGCTGCTGCGTGAGGCCATCGACGCTGTGGCGCACACATTCATGAGCCAGTCACCCTCCGTCGAACTCATCCTTGCCGCGCAGAAGGCCGTGCTGAATTTCAATCAGGCCTCTCTGAACGGAGCGGTGGAAACGCGCTCCGTCGCGAGCGTCGCGGAGGCGCTCGAACTGCTGCAAAACGGTATCGTAATCCGGCGCGGCGAAGGCGAGCGGGATTTGCTTTGCCAGATCGAGCGGCTGGAGAACTCCCAGGCGGATGAGATCGTCCACCTGCTCGCCATTGAAGAAGGCGGGCGCATGGTGTTTCGGCCCAATCCTGAACGGCTCGGTGGCACGTTGCTCGATCTCGCCGTCAAGGCCCGCGACTATCGCAATGCGGAGTTGATCATCAGCCTGTGGAATGCTGCCAAATTCAAGGCCGGGGACTTTGGGGACACCCAGTCCGCGGCCCGCAAAGTAATCGAATGGGCCGACGGACCTGGAGCCCGGCAGCGGCTTTCGGTGGGACTTCCTGCGCTCACTGAGGAGGAGTACCGGCAGGCGGTCGCTCTGCTCAGCCTGCAGGACGGTCAGTTGAAATGGCGCCCCGGCGAAGAGGGCTACCGCACGTGGCTGCGCAAGGTCAGTCCGGACCCCAAGGGGGACGCGAGGAAAATCGCCCTGATCTTCCAGGAGGCTCAGCGTGCCGGAGCGATTCCCCATGGGCGGGTCAGCGAATTGTCCGAGGCCGTCCACCTGATCAATTCCGGCGTCCGTCCCGGAGCGGGCAGCCGGGGGCCCTTTTTCAACACCGGCAACCTCACAACCGACGAACTGCGGGCCGCCGCGCGCTACCTTCGATTTGAACGCGGCAGCATGAGTGTCGTGGAACGTTAGGTAACCCGGGCTGCAAACGGGTCGCCTGCCGGGTTGCGTTTCGTTTGCCGGGCCGCATTGTGCCGTCATGCCCCGGGTGCCTCATACTGTGCTGTACGACGGAGAGTGCATGTTCTGCACTTTTCAGTCGCGTCTGATTTCCTGGCTCGACTGGTTCAATGCCGTCCGGCTTGTGCCGATTTCCGATCCGCGCGTGGTGGAAATCGCCCCGGGCATTTCCCGCGAGGATCTGCATGAGGCCATGCACTGCGTCGCCCGTGACGGAAGAATCTACCGCGGTGCCCGCTGCATTCGTTTTATCAGCCTCCGCGTGCCGCTCGCCAGTCCCGTTGCGCTCCTGCTGTGGATTCCCGGTGTGATTTACCTTGCGGAGATCGTGTACCGGTTCATCAGCCGCCGGCGTTATGCCATCAGCCGGCTGTTCGGCTGCAAAGGAGCATGCGCCGTCCTGCCGGCGCGCCGGCGGGAACAGGACATGGGAAAAATTGATTCCGCGCCGCAGGCCTGATGCCGCCCGCCGCGGCGAGTGGTGGTTTCATTTCGTTTGCCTCCCTGCAATCCGGTGTATGAGCAGTTTGCTCCATGCTCACTCTTCCTGCACCGCGATGGATCCTGAGGCCGGTTGCCGACGAGGCGCTGGCGCGCATCCGGTCGTACTCGGGAGCCACGCTTTCCCCGCTGGTGCAGCGGCTGCTGGCACAACGCGATCCGGGCACTGCGGACGGAGTCGATCGTTTTCTCAATCCACGGCTCCGTGAGTTGAGCGATCCTTTCCTGTTGCCTAACATGGATGCCGCCGTGACCCGCCTGTTTCAGGCGGTGGACGCAAAGGAGCGCGTCGTGCTTTTCGGTGACTATGACGTGGACGGAGTGTCGTCCCTGACGCTGCTGCGGGCCATCCTTGAAGCGTATGGACTCGAAGCCCGCTGCTTCCTGCCGCTCCGAATGGAGGAGGGCTACGGGCTTTCGCGCGAAGGTCTGGAGCGGTGCCTCGGTGAGGGACCCGTGGATTTGCTGGTCGCGGTGGACTGCGGCACCTCCGCCCGGGCGGAAAGCGAGTGGCTCCTGGAGCAGGGCATCGAGATGGTCGTGCTCGATCACCACGAACCCGATCCGGCGCGGCTGCCGCTCTGTCCCGTGGTGAATCCCAAGCTCGGCGGCACCTTTCACTACCTGTGCAGTGCGGGGGTGGTTTTCAAACTCGGGCATGCCATGGGCAAGCGCCGCAGAGCGGAGCACTTTGAACTCAGGGACCACCTCGATGTCGTGGCGCTGGCCACCGTGGCCGACATCGTGCCCCTCGTGGAGGAGAACCGGACCTTTGTGCGCAAGGGACTTCAAACCATGGAGCAGACGCGGCGTGAGGGATTGCGCGCGCTCATCGAGGTGGCCGGAGTCTCCCCGCCGCTGGACAGCATGGACCTCGGATTCCGCCTCGCTCCGCGGCTCAACGCCGCCGGCCGTCTCGACACCGCCCAGACCGCGCTCGATCTGCTCCTGGCGAAAACCCGCCGCGACGCCCTGACACTTGCGCAGACGCTCGACGCCCATAACCGCGAGCGTCAGAACGTGGAGCACACCATGCAGCAGGAGGCGCAGGAATTGAGTATTCGCCTCACTGCAGGCTCCGATCCCTGCGGCATCGTGCTGGCCTCCCGCGGCTGGCATCCGGGTGTGGTGGGCATCGTGGCGGCGCGGCTCATGCGCAAGTACCACCGTCCGATCTTTGTGATCGCGGTCGATGAAAACGGCATCGGCAAGGGCAGCGGGCGCAGCGTGGACGGAGTGTCGCTGGTCGCCGCGCTGGACGACTGCCGCGATCTGCTCATGGCCGGCGGTGGGCACGAGGCCGCGGCGGGCCTGACGATTCACGAGGACAACATCGAAGCCTTTCGCGAACGCTTCAACGAAAGCGTCAGCCGGCAGCTCACGGAGGGGACGATGGAGCCCAAGCTGCACCTCGACGCCGAAACCAGACTGTCGGAGCTGACGCTCGAATTTCTCGACACCTACGAACTGCTGCAGCCCTTCGGCAGCGGCAATCCGCGCCCGCTGTTTCTCGCGCGGAATGTTCTCCCCGCGAACGAGCCGCGACTGTTGCGCGAACGGCACTGGAAATTCGATTTCTATCAGGAGGGCACGACGCGCGGCGGCATCTGGTTCAACGGGGCGCACGAACAGCTTCCCGGTCCGCCCTGGGACGTGGCTTTCTACGTGGACCGCAATACCTTTCGCGGAGAGACTACCGTGCAGCTGCTGGTGCAGGACATGCGCGTCAGTCAATAACCCGCCCGATCCGTCAATTCCTGCGAACCGCCATGCCACGCCTCCTCATCACCGCCGCTTTGCTGTGCAGCAGTTTTGCGCATGCCGAACCTTTCTCCTTCGAGACGCTCCGCACTTCCGCGCGCAAGCTTGCTTCGCTGCCCTATACTCCCGATACGCAGGAACTCGCCGGCTACTGGAAAAACCTGACGTATGACCAGCACCGCGACATCCGCTTCAACATGGAAAGCGGCCTGTGGGCCAAAGAGAAGCTGCCGTTCTCCGTGGATTTCTTTCATCCCGGCTGGACCGCGAAGAAAACGGTCGCCATCCATGAGGTCGTTGACGGAGACTCCACCGCCCTGACGTTCGATCGCGGGCTCTTCGACTACGGAAAGAACACCATTCCGGAGGGCACGCCGCCGCCGCCAGGCTATGCAGGCTGGAGGGCGCGCTTCGCGCTGAACAAGCCGGACTACATGGATGAATTCCTCGTCTTCCTCGGCGCGAGCTATTTGCGGGCGATTCCCAAAGGCGCACCCTACGGTCTTTCGGCGCGCGGCCTCTCCATCAACAGCGGGCTGCCCGGCGTGCCGGAGGAGTTTCCCGACTTCACGGACTTTTACCTCCAGCGCCCTGACAAGGATGCGAAGTCGCTCACCGCCTGGGCCTTGCTCCACGGCGAAAGCGTGGCCGGGGCCTATCAGTTCACCGTCACCCCGGGCGTGGAAACGGTCATGGATGTGGAGGCCGAGATCACCCTGCGCCGTCCGGTGCAGCAGCTGGGTCTCGCGCCCTTCAGCAGCATGTTCTGGTTCGGCGAGAGCACCAGTCCGAAGCCGTTCGACTTCCGCCCCGAGGTTCACGACAGCGACGGTCTGCTCATGGAGCTCGGCAGCGGCAATTTGCATTACCGGCCGCTGGAGCATACAAAGGATCAGTTCCGCCACTGCGTCTTCAGCATGGAAAAACCGCGCTCGTGGGCTCTCGTGCAGCGGGATCGCTCGTTCGCGAGCTACCAGGACACCGAGGCGCACTATCACGACCGCCCCGGCGTCCGCGTGGAACCCGTTGAAGGATTTGAAAACGGCAGGCTCCACCTCATCGAAATGCCCACGCCGGACGAAACGAACGACAATGTGATCCTCGTCTGGGAACCGCAGCCCGCACTGGAGCCGGGCAAGCCGTTCAAGTTCCACTACCGCCTGCGCTGGCTGCGCGATCCTGCGCCGTCCGGACTCTTCGCCGTGCGCGACACCCGCTGCGGCACGCCGGTGCAGAAGCCTGACGAACTGCTCTTCGCCATCGACTTCGCCAAACCGCTCCAGCCGGTGAAAAAGGAGGGCGATCCGAAGTGGGACGACATCACGGAATGGAAGCCCGTTGTCACAGTGAACCAAAAAGAGGTGAAACTCCTTCACGCCGGACTCAGTGACATGAGCATGGCCAACGTGGACACTCTTCCGCTGGGCATGGGCCGCAGCAGCGATGTCCACATGCCGCAGGTGCTGCGCGCCTTTTTCGTGCTGCAGCCGCCCCGGGACCTGACAGATATCGACATGACCTGCGAACTGCACGACAAAGAAGGCAGGACCGTCTCCGAGCGCTGGGTGTATCTGTGGAAGCGCACGCCTTAGCGCGGCTCATTTCACCTTCGCGTAAAGCGCCGCAAAGTCCGCGGCGGTCACCGGCCGCGGATTGAACTGCGCGGTCCACTGGGCCGCGGCTTCGCCGGCGAGGTGCGCGATGTTCTCCTCTGTGAGGACTCCTCCGGCGATGTGTGAGGGCATATCGGCGGCCTGGAGCAGCGACGCGAGAAAATCCGCGAGGTCCGCAGCGCCGGCCGCGGCGGCGAGTACTTCGTATTCCTCCGCGGCGGCGGATTTGCCGGCATTGAAGCGCACCACATGGGGCAGCATCATGCCCACGGCTTCGCCATGGACTGTGCCGAAGTGCGCGGTGAGCGGATTGGCGGCGCTGTGAGCCGCGCCCAGCATGGAGTTCTCAATCGCCGTGCCTGCCAGCGCCGCGCCGAGCTGCATGGCGGCGCGGGCTTCGATGTCTCCCGGCTCGTTCAGCACGCGCGGGAACGCCGCCGCCAGCAGCGCGAACGACGCGCGGCTGTAAGCGGCGGAGACCTCCGTGCACTTCTTACAGACGGCGCTCTCCACTGCATGAGCGATGGCATCCATGCCGGTGACGCGAGTCACCCGCGGCGGCTGCGAAAGTGTGAGGAGCGGGTCCAGAATGGCGATGCGCGCGGCGGCTTTCTTGTCGCCGCAGGCCATCTTGGCGTGCGTCACCGCATCGCTGATGAGCGCGTAACTCTGGCATTCGCTGCCGGTGCCCGCCGTGGTGGGAATGGCGATGAGCGGGAGCATCGGCTGCGTCGCCTTGCCGGTGCCCCAGTAATCGCTCATTCGTCCGCCGTTGGTGAGAATGAAATTGCAGCCTTTGGCCGTGTCCATGCTGCTGCCGCCGCCGAGGCCGATGAGCAAATCCGCCTCCATGCTGCGCGCACTGGCCACGCATTCGTCCACGGTCTGCGTGGTGGGATTTTCCACCACACCCATGAAGGCGCTCCATTCCACGCCCGCGCCGCTCAGGCTGTTGATGACGCGTTCGAGGTGCCCGGCCTCCGCAATCCCTTTGTCCGTGACGATCAATACCCGCTGCGCGCCCAGGGTGCGCGCGAAAACACCGGCCCGGTCCACGGCGTTGTTGCCGAACACCACCCTCGTGCCTGGAGCATGGGCGAACTCGCTGACAAATGCCGGCACACCCGGTCCGGCGAACTTTTCAATCAAGGTGGCGGCGGTAGGGGAGGGGACTGCGGTCATGCGGGGAAAAGAACTGCCTCATACGGGGCGCAGAGCAACGGTTTTTGCCGCATCCGCGGTGGCCAGGGAACTTCATTCCGGGGCAGCTTGCCGGGGACTTCAAGCCGGGTCATTCTTCCCCTGCCGCACGGGGCTCATGCGTGCGGAGGGAGAGTGGTAGTCTCCCGGGCAGAGATGCGCATCGCCGGCGCCGCGCCTGCAGATCGGGGCTGGCGAGGTCCTGCAACTTCAGCGCATCCAAAATGAAGTGGACAATGGGACTGGGCGGCACCCGGTCCAGTGAGTGCGGCGGCAGCGACAACGGGGTGTCGTGGTCTATGGAGATGCATCGCGCGGCCGCGCCGTGTTTATGGCAATTCATGTCTTCCAGAGCCAGGGCGGCCTGCATCGCCCGCTGCGCTTGCCGGTGTTCGATCTGCGGCTTCGGCTGCTTGGAAATCGGGCGCAACTTCCTCCATCGGCAGGCGCTGCCCTGTCAATCCGTTCAAGAATCTCATTCCACTGTGTCCGGGTTGCCGTGCCATGCTCCGTCGGAGAAGCCCGGCAATCAGGCCGGCAGAGGGCCATGAGTTCCGGACTCAGGGCCAGCAGGGTGTCCTCCATGCCTCACACATTGAAGCGGAACTCCATGACGTCGCCGTCCTGGACGACGTATTCCTTGCCCTCCATGCGCAGCTTGCCCAGCTCCCGCGCTTTGGCGTAGCTGCCGCAGCTGACGAGGTCGTCGTAAGCGATGACTTCCGCCTTGATGAAGCCTCGTTCGAAGTCGGTGTGAATGACGCCGGCGGCGGCTGGGGCTTTGTCGCCGGCGTGGATCGTCCATGCGCGCGTTTCCTTTTCACCGGTGGTCAGATAAGTGCGCAGGCCGAGCAAATGATACACACTGCGGATCAACTCGCTCACGCCGCTGTTCTCCACGCCCAGGTCGGCCAGATAAGCCTGCGCTTCCTCTGCTGAAAGATCCATCAATTCCGCCTCGATGGCTGCGCTGATCACCATCGCTTCTGCGTCGTGGCTCCCCTTCACGAACTCCACCACCCTGCCCACGTAACGGTGCCCGGCCGGATCCTTGCTCGCGGCGCCCAGCTCCGCCTCCGCCACGTTGCAGGCGAAAATGGTAGGCTTGCCGGTGAGCAGGAAGAATCCTTTGAGCGTCTTTCGTTCGTCCGCATTCAACTCACACGTGATCGCCGGCTTCCCTTCGTTGAGGTGCGGGATCAGTTTCTCGCACAGCGCCGCCTCGATCTTCGATTCCTTGTCGCCGCTCTTCGCGGTCTTGCTCACGCGCTGCAGCCGCTTCTCCACACTCGCCAGGTCCGCCAGCACCAGCTCCGTATTGATAATGTCGATATCCCGCAGCGGATCCACGCTCTTGTGCACGTGCTGGATGTCGTCGTCATCGAAACACCGGACTACCTGCACGATGGCATCCACCTCACGGATATGGGCGAGGAATTTGTTTCCCAGACCTTCGCCCTGACTGGCGCCCTGCACGAGGCCGGCGATGTCCACAAACTCGATCGCCGCCGGCACGATCTTCTGCGTTTTGCTCAGCTTCGCGAGCACGTCGAGGCGCGCGTCCGGCACGGTCACGATGCCTGTGTTCGGTTCGATGGTACAGAAGGGGTAGTTCGCCGCTTCCGCTTTGCGGGTGCGGGTCACGGCATTGAAGAGAGTGGACTTGCCTACATTTGGCAGGCCGACGATTCCGGCTTTGAGCATAGTGGTAATAAAAAGGGCCGGGCTACTCGCCCCGCAGCGGCGGTTTGCAACCGCCGTAAGGCCCCGGCCATCAGCGGCACCGAACGCCCCTACCGGGACAGCCTGACCGCAAGCCGTCCGTCATTGAGCGACAAGGCCAGTTTCAAACCCAGCACCCGGGCGATGCTGTCCACCAGGGCAAGCCCCAGACCGGAATGTGACTGGTCGGTGCGGGCGGCGTCTTTACGCCAAAACGGGTGGGTCATTTGCGGCAAGTCCTCCGGCGTGAGCGCGGGGGCGGGATTGGTGACGGTGATCGCCTGATCGGTGAGGGCGACTTCAATGCGTGAGCCGGGCGGGCTGTAGGCGACGGCGTTCTCCAGCAGGTTGGAGACGGCGCTCCGCCAGAGCGCGGGGTCGGTTTCCCAGAATATGTCAGGGGATTCCAGTGGAAGCACGAGCGTGTGGTTCCTGGCGGTGACGCGGCCCTCCACGCGGGCGGCAGCCTGCCGCAGGACGGCGGTGGCGTTCACCGGGCTGAGTTCGAGTGCGATGGTGCCGGCGTCTAGGCGGTTCAGTTGTGTCAGGCTGGCCACGAGAGTTTCCATTTCCGCGGCGATCTCGCCCACATCGGAAAAGGCGCGCGGCGTGGCTTCCTCTGACCAGCGGGTGGCGAGTTCGGCCAGCGTTTTCAATTCCGCGACGGGGGTGCGGAGTTCGTGAGCGACATCGCGCGTGAAGCGCCGCTCGCGGAGCAGTGATTCGTGGACGCGCTCCAGCAGCTCGTTGAGTTTTTCCACCATGGGGCGCAGCTCCGCCGGTGCGTCGTCCAGCGACTCGCGATGCGGCAGGCGGCGCAGATCGATTTCACCGGTGCGGGCGGCGAAGGCTTCCAGCGGCTTGAGCCCTCTCCGCAGAGCGCGCCGCACCAGGGGCACGAGGCAGACGAGCGCCAGCAGAGTGGCGGCCGCGACCACGCCGGCGATTTGGAGCAGGCTGCGGTCCAGCGCACGCCGGTCGCGCGCCACCGTGAGGCGCAGTCCTTTGAATTCGCCGTAGGCATCATCCACGGCGTCGAATTCCGTTTCGAGGCTGCGAAAGCGCGCGCCGCCGGCGGTTTCAAAGGACTGGAGGGACGGGAGCGCGGGGCGTTCTCCATTTCTGTCAGGCAAGCCAAGTGCGGCAAACTTCTCCGAGGTGATGATGGGCGTCCCGTCGCGCGAGCGAATCTGAAAATGCACCGGATCGCCGCCGCTGTGGAACTCGGGCAGCTTTGTCAGGTTGAACTCGATCTCGAGGTGCCCGTCGTCCTCCTCCACCGTGGACTGGATGAGTTCGGCGCGCGCCATGAGTGTGGCGTCGAACTGCGCCTGAATGGAACGCCGCGCCCAGAGCCAAACGCCCACCCCCGCGGCCAGCACCGCCAGCACGAGGTGCAGCGTGAGGAGAACCGTGAGGCGCCGGCGGATGGAAATCATGCGGCGGCAAAGCAGTAGCCAAGGCCGCGGCGCGTCTGCACCAGCGGCGGGCCGCCGTCCGGCGAGAGCTTCTTGCGCAGCAGACAGACGGCGGAGTCCACGGCATTGCTGAGCGGCGGCGTGGAGTCGGTGTAGAGCGCGGCCTCGATCTGCTCGCGCGTGAAGACGCGCCCGGGGCGCATGGCGAGGAACTCCAGCAGGGCGAATTCGCGCGTGGTGAGTGGAATCTCGTGCCCGTCGCGGAAGACCCGGCGCATGGCGGCGTCAATTTCCAACGGTCCGGCCTGGAAGCGGGAATGCACCACACCGTGCCGCCGCCGGTGCAGCGTAATGATGCGCGCCTCCAGTTCCGCGAGCGAAAAGGGCTTTACCAGATAATCGTCGGCGCCGGACATGAGGCCGCGCACGCGGTCTTCGACGGCATCGCGTGCCGTGAGCAGCAGCACCGGTGTGGTATCGCCGCGGCGGCGCATCCGCTCCAGAATAGTCAGGCCGTCCACTTCGGGCAGCATGATGTCGAGCACGATGACGTCGTAAGAGTGTCCGGTAAGCAGCGTCCACGCCTCCGCGCCGTCCGCGGCGGCATCCACGACGTGCCCTGATTTCGTCAGGGAAACCGTGAGCGTGTTGCGCAGCCGGGCCGCATCCTCTACAATAAGCAGTTTCATGTCAGTCAGTCGTCCGATTCCTCTTCGAGTTCGATCACTTCGCCTGTGGCGGACAGGATGACCTTGCGGTCCACGCCGCCGTTGGATTCCAGTTCCGCCTTGTAGGTGATAACTTTTCCGGCGGTGACTTCCTCCACATCATCCACCACGGCGGTGGTGCCGGCGAGTTTTGCCAGGGCTGCCTGCACCGCGGCCGGCGCGTTCTTGAGCGGCATGTCCTTCTCCGTGCGCAGCAACTCGCCCCCGACGCTGTAGAAATAATTGATCTCGCGGTCCAGGCCGTCGTCCTCAGTGCCGGTCTCGAACGAATAGCTCTTCACCCCGGCGGCTTCGATGACATTGATTTCCGTGAGGCCCTTGTCGTGGCCGTTTCTTTTGACGGCGGCGCGCACCGCCTCCGGGCAGTCGTCGAGCGAAGCGACGCGGCGAATCACCGGTCGTTTGTCAGGGGCCGCCGCGGACGGAGCTTTGGTTTCCTGGCCGCAGCACAGAACCGGGAGAATCAGGAAGAGGAGGAGTTTCATAGCGGGTACGGAAGCGCCGCCGCAAGGTTCATTCTTTTCCCCGCGAGGCAACCTCTTTGGCCGGACGGCGCAGGGTGAACTGCGTGGCCCCGCCCTGCTCCCGGCCGTCGTGCAGCACCAGCAGTTCCAGCGTGTCCTCCTGATCGCGCAGCACCAGCAGACCCTCGGCCTTGCCGCCGGGAGCACTGACGTCTCCGATCAATTGCGGTGCGCCGATGGCGCCGGCTTCAGACAAAGGCAGGAAGCTGAGCGCGAAGGCTGAATCCTCGCCGCGGGCGAGAGATTGCGGAAAGTTTTTCACCGGCTCTGCGGCGGCATTTCCGGTAATGATCAGGAAACCTCCGGTGACGCCCGTGATTTCGCGGATGCCCCGGCCCGCGCCAGCGGGAATAGCGTGGACTTTCGGCTGCAGGCCACGGCCTTCGTTGCGGAAAAGCTCCGCCGCGCCGGTCTCAATGATCCAGGTGTTGCCCTCCCGGTTAGGCCCGCGCACGCCAAAATAGAGCCGGCCTTCCTGGCACGCGATGCCTTCTATGTTGAACCCGTTCTGCTGGAGCGGCTGACGGACGTGGTCTTTGAACTCCACGCTCGTTTCCAGCCAGGGCAGCAGACTGCTGCGTGTGGCCTGCGCCGCCAGCACCGCCCCGCTCGCAGGATCGTATGGAACACGATACACACCGCAGCGCGCCGGCTGGAAATCGCCCTTCTTCTTGCCCGCACCGTGCGAGCCGGTGACATAGAAAACATTCTCCTCCGCGGAGAAGCACACGCCTTCAATGTCGATCTCGGCGGCTTTCTTTTTCTTGGCGCCGTCCTTCTTCTTTTTCTTGGCGCCCTCCTCTGCCTGCGATTCGGCGGTGGCCAGACTGAGGCCCGCGGCGCAGCGGATGGTGCGGCCGGCTTCATCCAGCGTGCCGGTCTGAATTTCGGTCAGTTCATCGCTGCCGATCACGACGAGATTGCCCGCCCGGGCGACGCCGCTGAGGTCGAGCGAGCCGGTGAATCCGCTCAGTTGCAGCGGATTTGGTGACGCCGTGAGGCGCCAGGCGGCGTTCTCTTCAGCAGTGGAGACGCCGGCAGCGAGCAGCGCCGGGAGGACGACTGCGGCGAGGAGGCAGTGGGAGTTCTTTGTCATGGGGTGGAAAACGTACGATTGGTTCAGCGGTTCTTTTTCCAGCGGTTCTCCAGCTTCTTCCGGCGCTCCTCCTTTTCTTTCTTCTTCTTCTTATCTGTTTTGCTGGTCTTGTAGATCAACTCGAAGGCATCAATCTCCTCTTTGTTAAGTTTGCCGTTCTTGTTGGTGTCGAGCAGGTGCAGATCCCCCCGCGTGAGGAAGGCGATGCGCAGGGCATCGCGTTCGTCAGGATTGATGTTTCCGTCGTTGTTTTTGTCAGCGAAGACGAAGATCTCGCGCCTGGACCCGAACCGGTTGGATTCCCAGCCGGCCAGGGCGGGTCCGGCGGTGGCCAGAAGGAGCGAAAGGGCCGCAAAGTGCAGTCGGGAGATGAGGGAGGTGTGTTTCATGGCATTCGTGGGTGTGTGAATGCCTGTTCCACCCGGAGATTACCGCTACATTACGTGCGGTCGTAATAATTGGCGCCTCTGGCGTAATGTTGGCCCGTTTCAGGGGGAATAACCCAGCCAGGGCGACAGCCACCGCTCCGCTTCCGCCACGGTCATACCCTTCCGGCGGGCGTAATCCTCGATCTGATCCTTCTGGAGTTCGGAGATCATGAAGTAATGGCTCTCCGGGTGGCTGAAATACAGTCCGCTGACGGCGGCTCCGGGATGCATCGCGAGCGATTCCGTGAGGGTCACTCCCGTTTGTGCCGGGGCGTCGAGCAAATCGAAGAGGACGGTCTTTTCCGTGTGGTCCGGCTGCGACGGATAGCCGGGCGCGGGACGGATGCCGCGGTAGTTCTCCTTGATGAGCTGCTCGTTATTGAACTCATTCGGCCGCTCGTAGCCCCAGGCGACCCGGGCGCGGTGGTGGAGGAGTTCGGCGAAAGCTTCGGCAAAGCGGTCGGCAATGGCTTTGACCATGATGGCGCCGTAGTCGTCGTGCTGTGCTTTGAGTTCGGCGGCGAATTCATCCGCACCGTGAATGCCGACGACAAAGCCGCCGATGTAATCTTTGCCGGACGGCGCCACGTAGTCCGCGAGGGCTTCGTTGAACCTGCCGTCGGAGGGACCGCTCTTCTCGATTTGCTGGCGCAGTGAGTGGAACGTGCAGCGTTCCGTGGAGCGGGATTCATCGGTGAAGACGACGATGTCATCGCCGCGGCTGTTGGCCGGGAAGAAGCCGTAGATGCCGCGAGCGGTGATGCGCTTTTCCGCAATGATCCGTTCCAGCCACTCCAGCGCATCGTCGTGGAGCTTCATGGCCTGCTCGACGACTTCCGGATTCGATGACTTGAAGCGGTTCTCGCCATAGACCCAGACGCCGCGCAGTTCCCACGAGTGGAAGAACGGCGTCCAGTCGATGTAGGTGGCCAGTTCGCGCAGCGACTGGTCTTTGATGACGCGAGTGCCGAGGAATTCCGGCACCGCGGGTGTGTAGTTCGCCCAGTCGGTCGGCACGGCATTGGCGCGGGCAGTCTCCAGAGAAACCACCGGCTTCCGCTGCTTGTTGGCGAACTGATCGCGCAGCTTCACGTGCCGCGCTTCGTTCTCCTTCACAAATTCGTCGCGCTGGTTGTCGCTGAGCAAGGCTGTGGCTACCGGCACGCTGCGCGAGGCATCGAGCACATGCACCACGCTGCCGGAATAACGCGGCGCGATCTTGATGGCCGTGTGCGCCGCGCTCGTCGTGGCACCGCCAATCAACAGCGGCGTCTTCAGGCCCAGCCGCTCCATCTCGGACGCGACATGCATCATTTCATCGAGACTGGGCGTGATCAGCCCTGACAGACCGATGATGTCCGCGTTCACCTCCTTCGCCTTCTCCAGAATCTTCTCGCACGGCACCATCACGCCCATGTCGATCACCTCGAAATTGTTACACGCCAGCACGATGCCGACGATGTTTTTGCCGATGTCATGCACGTCCCCCTTCACCGTGGCGAGCACGATGGTCTTGGTGCCGGAATTCACCGGCGCGGCGCTCAGGGGCGCTTCATCGGCGGCTCCTCGGATGTTTCCATCACCCGGCTGTTGGTCGCGGCTTCCCTCAGCGCCTCCAGTGTCCCTTCTTCGATCTGGCGAAACCGCTCCGCCACTCTCTGATCGAGGCGCGGCGAGAAAGTGCGCCAGGAGCCGGTCAGCGGCGGGGCGGTCTTGATGGAAGCGGAGGATTTCATGGAGTTCATTTTCGCCGGATTGGATTAGTTCTTCAAGGGAAGGATGGAGGTGGTTGAACAACCACTCGAGATTGCATTGCCGGAGATGGCCGTGCCGGGTGTTGTCCACCACATAAACATCGAAATTCGGCTGCCCGGCGAAGTCCTCAACGAGCTTCAGCGTCGTCCGGGGAGCCATGAAATGCCCGCCTGCAGCACGCTGAATGGGGACGATGCGGCCGGTGCCCTCCAATGTGCGATGCACCATATTGTGCACGGCCTGCAGCCAGTCCGCGTAGATGTAGCGCACTTCCACCGAGCAGCCTGCCGCAAATGCCGCAGCGAAATGCTCATGGCTGCGATGATAGTTTTGCAGTGTGCCGTCCATGACTGCGATGGCGTTACCCGTCACTCTGATGCTCTGCGTGGCTGTGGTCTTCCCGCTGCCCTGACCGCCGGCATTGAAAATCACCGTATCTCCCGGCTGCGCGGTGGAGAGCAGCTTTGTGAAATACCAGTCGATGAACGCCCCCCCCGGCTCCAGCGTGGCGACGCTCCATTTCCGGCGCGACTCGCGGCTCTCCGCATATTCGGCGCTGAGTTCCTGGGCGTTGTTCCGGTCGAGGACATTGGCGAACTTCGCGCCGTAGCGCTCCGCCGCAGCTTCCAGATCGGATACGAGTTCCGCGGCGAACTTCCGCTCCAGAGCGCGCTCCTCATTATTGAGGCCGGCATACGGCGTGTAAGAAAAACCTTCCGCCAGCGTCACGCTTCCGGATTGTTCCTGACGTGCGGCTTCGGAGATCAGCGCGTTGATTTGCTGCGCGCGTTCCTTCTCCGCCTTCATGAACGGCTCCAGCCAGGCCACGCTCTTCTTCATGACGCGGGCGCTCTTCACCACCTGCGGGAGGAACATCTTGCCTTCGCCGAACAGATCGCCCACCACGCTCATGCCGTCCATGAGCGGGCCTTCGATGACCTTCAGCGGCGCGCCGTATTTCACGCGGGCCTCTTCCGTGTCCTCATCAATGAAATCCGTCAGGCCCTTGAGCAGCGCGTGCTTGAGGCGCTCCTCGACCGGGGCTTCGCGCCATGCCAGGTCCGCTTCCACCTTCCTGCCGGCCACGCCTTTGAAGCGCTCGGCGTAATCCACGAGCCGCTCCGTGGCATCCGGGCGGCGGTTGAGGAGAACATCCTCGACCATGTCGCGCAGTTCGGCGGGGATCTCCTCGTACACTTCGAGCATTCCGGCATTCACGATGCCCATGTCCATGCCGGCCTTGATGGCGTGATAAAGGAACGCACTGTGCATGGCCTCGCGCACCACGTTGTTGCCGCGGAAGCTGAAGCTGATGTTGCTCACGCCGCCGCTCACCTTCGCATACGGCAGGTTCTGTTTGATCCACCGCGTGGCGTTGATGAAATCCACCGCATAGTTGTTATGCTCCTCGATGCCCGTGGCGACGGTGAGGATGTTCGGATCGAAAATGATGTCCTCCGGCGGGAAGCCGGCTTCATCCACCAGAATGCGGTAGGCGCGTTCGCAGATGCGAATCTTGTCCTCATAAGTCGCCGCCTGTCCCTGCTCATCGAAGGCCATCACCACCGCTGCTGCGCCGTAGCGGAGAACGGCGCGCGCCTGTTCCTTGAACTTTTCCTCGCCCTCTTTCAGCGAGATGGAGTTTACGATGCCCTTGCCCTGCAGGCACTTGAGGCCGGCTTCGATGACTGACCACTTCGACGAGTCGATCATGATCGGCACCCTGGTGATCTCCGGCTCCGCCTGGATGAGCAGGAGGAACTTCGTCATCATGGCCTCGGAATCGAGGAGGCCTTCGTCGAAGTTGATGTCAATGACGTTGGCGCCGTTCTCCACCTGCTGGCGCGCCACGGCGAGGGCTTCGTCGAGTTTCCCCTCCTTGACCAGCTTGGCGAATTTCGGCGAGCCGGTCACATTCGTGCGCTCGCCGATCATGAGGAAATTCGAGCCCGTGCGCAGATTGTAAGGCTGCGAGCCTGACAACATCATCTCGTGCTTCCGCTCCGGCAGCGGGCGCGGCGCAAACTTTTCCACCGCGCGCGCGATGGCCGCGATGTGCTCCGGCGTGTTGCCGCAGCAGCCGCCGGCGATGTTCAGCAGCCCCTCCTGCGCAAAGCCGCCCATGAGCCGCTCCATGTCCTCCGGCAGAAAAGGGAAGCCGGTGGGCGACATGGGATCGGGCAGACCGGCGTTCGGATAGGCGGAAATAAACGCATCCGCCTTCGCCGCAAGCTCCGCCAGATGCGGACGCACCTGCTCGGGACCGAGCGCGCAGTTGAAGCCGATGCTCAGCGGATTCGCATGACGCACGGCATTCAGAAACGCCTCGCCCACCTGGCCGGAGATCATCGTCTCGCCTCCATTGCCGACCGCGGCGGAAATCATGATCGGCAGCAGGCGCGCGTTGCCGTATTCGCCGTACACGTCATTGATCGCCGCCAGCGCCGCTTTCGCGTTGAGCGTGTCGAAAATCGTTTCCACCAGCAGCACATCGCTGCCGCCCTCGATGAGCGCTCGCACCTGATGTCGATAGGCCTCCACCGCCTGATCGAACGTGATGCGCCGGAACGCCATGTCGTCCGGATTGGGAAACTGCGACAGCGACACCGTCATCGGTCCGATGGAGCCCGCGACGTATCGCCTGCGGCCTGTCTTTTCGGAAAACTCATCCGCCCACTTACGGCACATGCGCGCCGACTCGCAGTTAATTTCCCAGGCGAGGTCGTTGAGGAACTTGTTCTCCAGCACCCGCTGAAAATATTCCGGGTCCTTCCGCTCGTCGTCGCCCGCCGGGAAAAACTCACTCTGCGCCAGCGACGTGCCGGAAAACGTGTTCGTCTCGATGATGTCCGCGCCCGCTTCCAGGAACCGCCGGTGAATGTCCCCGATCACGTCCGGCCGTGTCAGGTGCAGCAGATCGCCGTTGTTCTTGAGATCCTTCTCCGCCTTCGCGAACCGCTCGCCGCGGATGTCCGCCTCCGTAATGTTATAGCCGCGGATCGTCGTCCCCATCGCGCCGTCCAGGACAAGGATGCGGCGGGAGAGTTCGGAGCGGAGTTCGGATTCGCAGTTCGGCTGGGGCATTGCAAAGAATGCCGCGAATTTGCCCTGAGCCCGCGAAGTTTCAACTCAATATATCATCGAATCCGGATATAATGATGCGAAATTTTCCGGACACGGTTTTTGGAGCAGCACGATTCGGTTGGTATTGGTGCCGGCCTGCTGGTTGCTCACCCCCCAGCAGTTGCTGGTTTTGGTGAATTCCTGGGCATTGATCATAACGAGCACCGGCTCCAGTCCCGCGGCGACGGCGGCGGGGACGACGAGTTCCTCCAGCTTCACAGTGCCACCACGGACTTCGCCGACCTCGAAGGCAACGTGCCCGCCGGGCCGCAGCACGCGGCGCAGTTCGCGGAAGACGCCGGTCATTTTCTCCTGCCACTCGTCCGCGCGGCGCAGCATCCAGATGGGCACGGCACTGGAGTCAATGTGGTTGAACCAGCAGCGCAGCCAGTTGTCCACGTCGTACTGCACTTCATTGAGAAACGGCGGCGAGGTTACGGCCAGCGCGATACTGTTGTCAGGCAACTGCGGCGTGGCATCGCACGAGCCGGTGAGCAACTGCGCGCGCCGGGCAACACCGGCGAGCGTGTTGCTTTCGTCAGGCGAGAGGTCTTTGAGCAACTGCCGCGACTTCTTGAGCAGGATGGCGCGCACGTCGCGCGGCGGAGGCGTCTGCTCCCGCTGCGCGTTGATGCGGATTTGGCTTTTGATGCTGACGGCCTGATTCGGCGGCAGGGAATAGACGGAGAAGAACCCGCTGCTGTGCCCTGTCAGACGGTTGGTGGCCACCATGCGAAGCCAGGCGTCGGTGCTGTCGCGGCCCGGTCCGTGGAAGTAATGCCTCATGCTGCTGACGGCGCGGAGAACATCGGCGTGATAAAAGACCAGCAGTTCGTCCCATGTCTCCACCTTCAAGTCGAGCGGCAGCGATTCCGCGCGCTCGGCGATGGCCATCAGAGACGGCGGGTCGAGCCGCGGGTGCACGAGAATGGGGCTGAGCGGATTGATGTCGCAGCCGGCGGGCACGCGGCCCATGAGTGCGGCTTCGATGAGCGTGGTGCCGCGGCCCATGAAGGGATCATAGACGACATCGCCTGGCCGCGTAAGGCGTTCGATGAAAAAACGCGGCAGCTGCGGCTTGAAGCACGCGCGGTAGCTGACTTCGTGCAGCGAATGCGCCTGGCGCTGGCCGGCGGTCCAGTACTCGTTCACGAATACCGGCACGTCCGGACACCCCGGCACCGAAAGTGTCAGGCAAACGGTTTCCCTGCCGAAATCGCGCCACCCGGCCAGTTCGTCGCGCAGTGACGGTGCCGGCGGCTCAACGGTGCGCTGTGGATTTCGGGCACCGGCCAATTCGTCGAACAGGTCGGGGTGGCCGGCGGATTTGCGTTTGCTGGTAAGTCTCACGGCAAGGGAGGAAAGGGCACCCAGCGGTCGCGTTCGCCGGTGGCGGCGGTAATGAAGAAGCCTCCGGTGGCGGCGGTGGCGTCCAGCGCGGCCGCGAGTTCCGCGGGGGTGGCCACGCTCGTGACGGTGGAGCGGTCGGGTGTGGAAACGTGCAGCACGTTGGCCCCGCGGCGCAGCACGCCGGCGAGCGGCGAGTGGTCGGCGACCGACTCCACGGCGAGTCCGATCGGTTCTGTCAGGCTGAGCAGATTGCGTTCGCTGCGGCGGAGCACGCGGACCCTGACACCGCGCACCATGGCCGGCGGGACGGCACTTTCCGGAGGCACGGCTTTGTCGAAATCCTCCAGAATCGCGCTGAACTCCATGACTTCGGCACCGCGGCGCACGGAGAACTTCAGGCTGTCACCCACGCTGTGCCCGAGGGTGGCGCGGCGGTATTCGGAGGCGCTGGTAACGCGGGTGCCGTTGACCGCTTCGATGACATCTCCGGGCTGCAGGCCGGCTTTTTCCGCCGGCGACAGTTTCCAGACTCCGGTGACGACCACGGCTTCCGGCGACTGGCCGCGCTGCCAGTGGTTCTCCGGCCAGTCGGCCACCTGAAGACCGAGGTAAATGCGGGGCCGTCCTTTGCTGCGCAGACGGTCCACCGTCTCCAGCACGTCGTTTCCGGGAATGGCGAGGCCGTAGCCCTCGGCGGACGAGGTTTCGTCAGGGCCGAGCAGCTTGCGCGTCACGATGCCGATGATATCACCCTCCAGATTGACGAGTGGCCCGCCGCTGTTGCCGGGATTGATGATGCAGGTGGTTTGGAGGTAGGCCGTGAGGGTGTCGCTGACGCGGCGTTCGCGGTGACTGATGATGCCGTTGGTGACGGTCTCGCGCAGGTTGAAAGGACTGCCCATCGCCAGCACGAGGTGGCCGCGCTTCACTTTGTCAGAGTCACCGAAGCGCAGCGCGGTGAACTCCTCGCCGCGCCGCCTCGGCTCCACGCGCAGCAGCGCGATGTCGATCTGATCGTCCTTGTCCACCAGCGTGGCCCGGCGCGCGCCCGCTTCGGCGCTCAGCGTAACAAAAATCCCGTCCGCGGCCCCCTCCACGACATGCCAGTTGGTGACGATGTGCCCCTCTTTGGAAATGATCGCGCCGGAACCGACGCCGGGCTCGCTGATCTCGCGCTCCACGTCCTCCACGCCGCCGGGTTTGAGCACCGGCTCAAGCACGCGGCGTTTCCGCTGCACCTGGATGCTCACCACACCGGGCATGACGCGCTCCACGGCCAGCGCCTGCTCCTGACTCAGCGCGGCGGACACCGGCATCAGGCCAAGGTCCACCCGCGGCCGGTCCTCCGGGGTGAACGTCTCCGGCTTCGCATTGTCAGGACCGCGGCTTTGCAGAAACCACACCAAACCTGCTCCGGCGAGAAACGCCGCGACAACGAAAACGATGGATTGCCAGCCCCGGAACATGGGCGGCGAGTGTGAAGTCCCCTGCACGGATTGCAAGTTGAGTGCCGCGGAGAAAATTCTCAGCCGGCGGCCTCCGCGGTCATGCGCTGGTAGAGCCATGCCTGGGCGAATTTCCATTTCCGGATCACCGTGCGCTCGTCCACCCCGAGCAGCGCCGCGGTTTCAGGAACCGTCAGTCCGGCGAAAAAGCGGAGCTTCACCACGCGCGCGGCGCCGGCGTTTTCATTATCCAAATCCGTCAGGGCGGCGTCGAGCGCCACAAGCAGATCGGGATCGAACGTATCCGCCGTGGAGAACTCCCCGGCGGATTCCAGCGGCAGGCGCGTGACCTGACCGCCGCGCTTTTGACTCATGCGGGCGCGCGCCCGGTCCACCAGAATGCGGCGCATGGATTCTGCAGCGGCGGAGAAGAAGTGCCGCCGGTTCTCCCATCCTTCGTCCGGCGCGGCGCTGCCGCCCATGCGCAGCCATGCTTCATGCACGAGTTCCGTGGCCTGCAGCGTCGGCGCGCCCTCCGCCGAGAGCCGCGTCTGCGCCATGCGGCGGAGTTCGGTATAAACTGCGCGCAGCAACTCGTCGCCGGCTTCGGAGGTGCCGTCGCTCATGCGGTGCAGCAGCCGGGTGAGTTCTGGATTCATGCCGGAAGCATGAGGCGCGGGAAAGAAAAGCATAGTGCGCGTACATGCGGAAATGAAGGCTCGGGCGGTGACACTCACGGAGCTCGAAATCGAAATTATTTCTCACACTGCCTTGTCACCATTCGCGGTGCGGTTTCCGCATGAGGAGGCAGAGTTTCACCAGCCCATTTCCTGTATGCCCCATCCATCCGCATCGCTCCGCAGGCGCTCCGCGCACGCTCTGACATTCCTTTTGCCGCTGGCCCTCCTCACCTGGAGTCTGCTGAACACCCCGGGACCGGACCTCCATCCGGAGGCTGCCCCCGCCCCCCGCGCGCACGCCAATTCAGCAGAAAAAGAAACACCCGCATCCGTGAGGGGGCAGCGTGAAACCATCACCGTTCCTGCGGCGGGAATTCCCGCAACTGCCGCGCGCACAGCATCCGCACCGGCGATGGCTGCGGATGGAGTGTGGCGGCTGCAGCCGGATGAAATCCCCACCGCGCACTGGGCTCCTGGTCTGGGAAGCCCGGCTCCGCAGCGAAGCGGCCGGCTCCTTGGAGACTGGCAGGCGATGCGCGCCGCAGCCAAAGGCGCAGCGGTGACCTTTCCGCTCTTCGATGGCGAAGTGGCCCGCGGCGTAGTGCGATACACTGCGGAGACCGGGCCGGGTGCCCGCATTTGGTCAGGCCGGCTCACCAGCCCGGCGGGTTCTTTCTTCATCGAGCACAATGCCCTCGGCTGGCACGGAGCCATCAATCTCGCGGGCCGTCCCGACGGCTATAAAATTCTGCCCGGCCTGGAGAATCATCCCGGGCCGTGGCTGGAACGGCGGCCCCGGGGAGAACTGGAATGCAGCCAGGCGGGCGGCAGCGATAATCCTGACAGCCCGAATGTGGATCCCGCTCTGGTCGAAACCGACCTGCAAAGCCGTCCCGGGGCGGCCCGGGTCATCTATCTCGATTTCAATGGCGGCACCATCTCCAACACCTATTGGAACAGCGAATACAACGACGACGATCCCATTAACTACGCGGACAGCGGCATGAGCCGGGAAAACCGCATCCGCGCGTGGGCACATGCCGCGGAGGATTTTCAGGCGTTCAATGTGAACGTGACCACGAACGTCACGGCCTTCAACAATGCGTCCTCCACGAGCAGAATCCGGGTGGCGATCACGCCGACGAAGTCATGGTATCCCGACGCCAAAGGCGGTGTGGCCCGCGTGGGTTCGTATGGCGGCAGCGGCACGGTGGTCTGGGTGTGGAATCTGGGCTGGCTCTCCGCGGGCGAGACCATTTCCCACGAGGCGGGCCACGCGCTGGGGCTGCACCATTCCAGCTATTGGTATATCCCGGACAACGACTGGGATGAGTACTACGACGGTCACGGCGAAGGGGCCAACGGATGGGCTCCCATCATGGGCTGGGGCGCTGACGAAGCCCGCTACATCACCACCTGGGACAACGGTTCCTATCCGTGGTCCACCAATTCGGAGGACCAAAAGGCGATCCTGACCGTCTATCTCGCCGGCGTGGTGGGGGATGACCACGGGGACAGCACGGCCTCGGCCACGACGCTCAATCCCGAAGGCCCCGGCCCGAGCTTTCGCGGCACCGGCATTCTCACGACTTCCTCCGATGTGGACTATTTCCGCGTGCAGTTGCCCGCCGGGACATGGGTTTTCCAGGCGACGGGCAATCCCTTTGGCCGGAACGTGAATCTCACCACGCAAATCCGCGGTCCTGGAAATAACGTGCTTGATGAGACTGACAATTCCAACTCCACCGACGCTGTCTCCGCCCTGCTGCTGGAAGCCGGCACTCACTATTTCACCGTGCGCTCCACCACCCGCCCCGAGAGTGACGAAGACCCTGGCTATCCGCGTTATGGTCAATTGGGCACTTATTCGGTACATATCCTGCCCTTTGGCTTCGAGTCCACGCCGCCAACGGTCTCCTTCATTGAATTGAGTGACTTTGAACTCGGCAGCTCCCGGGCCACGCTGAAAGTGCTCTACGAAGACGATACCTTGATTGATTCCTCGAGCCTGAATAATGGCGATGTCATTATGCGGCGCGGGGGGACTTCCCTTTCGGGCACCATGCACTCCGTGTCCGGAGGGGGGGATGCCCGCTACGTGACGTTTCGTTTTGATGCCCCCGGGCCTGACTGGGACATTGGGGAGGGCGGGGCGTGGGAGTTTGTCTCCGTGCAGGGTGCTGTTCGGGACAACTGGGGCAATACCTCCGCCAGCAAAGTGCTCACCTCGCGAACCCTGCCGGCCACCGACCCGAATCCGCCGCAGATTTCCCTGCCTGACGGCCTGAACAACGCCTCCTCCGGCGAGACCACTTACGAATTCCAGATCGCTTGCACGGACATCGCTCCCGTCACCGTGCAGTCCTACGGCAGCGGCTGTGTGGAAGTGCGCCGCGTGACCGCGGGCGAAACGATCTTCAACTCCACGCTGCCCACCGTGCCGGTGGTCACTTCCATCTCCTCCTCCGACTACAACAAGTCGTGGACCATCAACTACAGTATGCCCGCTCCCGGCGGTGCGTGGGATGACACCGACATCGGGGAATATGAAATCTGGCTGCGCAGCGGCAAGGTCCGCGATGCGAATAACAATGTGTCTCCCGCGCAAAAGATCGGCAGCTTCTTTCTCCGCAAAAAGCTCTGGCAGCGGACCTTCGATGAGACAGGCTTCGTCACCGTGTTCACGCTGGGAAGTTCGTGGTCCATCGGCGATCCCCAGGGCACCGGCGGCTATGCGCACGACCCCACCGCCGCCGCGTCCGGATCGAACGTGCTGGGCTATCGTCTGGGCAGCGGCAGCTCCGCGCTTTATCAACATGACATCACCACCGGACGCACGGCCACGTCTCCGCCCATCAACGTCTCCGGCTATCAATCCATCTCGCTGCAGTTCCAGCGCTGGCTCAGCGTGGCGGCGGGCGACGATGTCAGCATTCAAGTCAGCCGTGACGGCACTTCATGGACCACCGTCTGGCGCAATCCGGAGGATACCGCCATTCACGACACCTACTGGCGCGTGCAGGAGATTGCGCTGCCGGGAACCATCGCCAACAATGCCTCCGCGCTCCGGTTCCGCTTTGTCATGGGACCCACCGACAGCGCCACGGCGGGCGGCGGCTGGAACATTGACACCATCAAAATCATCGCCGCCGGCATCTACAATCCGGGACGGCTCATCGTGAACAACATTCCCTCCCAGGTGACCGAAGGCGCCACCTTCCATCTCAACTCCACAGTAAGGCTCGATCAGGCACCGCTCGCCAATGTCACGGTGGAAATCAATGCCGGGAGCCATCTCGATTCCTCGCGCACCACGATGACCTTTACTCCCGCGAACTATGCCACGCCGCAGAATCTGCTCATCACCGCCGTGGATGATCAGGTGGTGGAGGGCAACCTGTTCGGCGGCCTGTCGCTGCGACTCAACACCACCGACCCGGCTTTCGATGGCGTGAGCAGTTACCACCTCATCCGCGTCATTGATGATGACTCGCCCATGATCGCCTTCCATCCACAAGACAAAGCCGTGGCTCCGGGGCAAACCGCCACCTTCGGCGTGACGGTTTTTGCCAGTGTTTCCGGCGGCGCACTCTATCAATGGTATCGCGGTGAGCGCGGCGATACCTCAGACCCCATCAGCGGCGCCACCGGTGCCTCCGCGGAAATTTTGCTCCCGACCGGCAGCAGCCAGCCCATGCCCGTCTGGGTCCGCGTCAGAACGCTGCTGGGCAAACGCGAGGACAGCCAGACCGCTCTCCTTTCCCCGCTCAAAGGCTACGCCGCATGGAAGTCCCGCCTCCTCGATCACGGCTACACCGCCGCCGATCTTGCCTCGGACCGGTTCGATGTCCTTGATCCTGACAATGACGGCCTGAGCCACCTGCTCGAATACGCCCTCGGCGGCCAGCCCTACACACAGGATCAGCATCTCCAGCCGACAGTGTCGCTTGAGCGCAGCACGAACACCACCTCCGGCCCTTTCATCATCAACCCCGCCGCCGGGCGCACCGGCAGGACGGACCTCGTGCTCACCTTTGGCCCCATGAAGCCCGGCCTGCGCTACATCACCGAGTTTTCCGACGACATGAATTCCTGGACCGTGTGGAAAGAGGAATCCGCCGCCACTCTCATCGGACGCGCCGCGCCCACCGACACCAAAGTGCGCATCCCCACCCAGGAGGAACGCCGCATGCTCGCCCGCCTGCGTGTCGTCCTCCTCCCGGAGTGAGACGCACCCGGCGAAGCTGGAACGGGAGCGGATTGCTAAGAGCCGCAGCCGGTCACGGGGGCGCCCGCAGCGAGGAAGGAGGCACGAAAAATATATCCCGTGCGTGTCACCATTCACCCCGCGGATTCCGCATGAGATTCGCAAACTCCTCCGACTCTCCCATGAAACTCCCGTTGCTCCTCCTAACACTGTCCGCATCGCTCACTCTGGCGGAAGTCTCGCCCACCGTCGCTCACCAGGGCCGGCTCGTCGTTGATGGACTCAACTTCACCGGCACCGCTTATTTCAAATTCCGCATCTACCAGACGGACGGCGATGCCATCGAGCCGGCCATCGGTCAGGCGGTGCTGACGAGCGGGCGCGTCACCGCCATCACCGTCCTGCACGGCGGGACAGGTTACACGTCAGCGCCGACGGTGACGATCGAGGCGCCGGGCGGCGCTTTTCCCCAGCAGGCCACGGCGCGGGCGAACATCAGCGGCGGAGCGGTGACAAGCTTCACCATGCTTGCCCAGGGCAATGGCTATACCAGAGTGCCGGAGGTAACGGTCGCCCAGGCGGCTGGAGCTTCCAGTTTGTGGAGCAACAGCGTGGATTTGCTGCCCGGCCGTGATCAAAACGATCCGCCGCCCGCGGCGGTGAGGCTGACAGTGAGCGGCGGACTGTATCAGGTGCCGCTGGGGGATACTTCCCTCGCCAACATGCGCGCGCTGGCTGCCGACATCGTGCCCGATCCCGGGAAGAAGGCGTATCTGCGCGTGTGGGTGGGGACCGCGACCGGCGGGCCTTTCCAGGAACTGTTCCCCCATCAGCCGGTGACGCCGGTGGCGTATGCGCGCCATGCCGCGACGGCGGGCAGCGCGGAGACGATCGTGGCCAGCGGTCCCAGTACGGCCGGCCTGCTCGTCACCGGCGGCGCCCTGGGAGCGGGCACGATTCCCGCCGAGGGCGAAGGCGCGCGGCTCATGTGGTATTCCGGCGAGCGCGCTTTTCGCGCCGGCGCCGTGACCGATGTGCTGGTGGACCCGGACGGCGACGGGACGGGCCACGGCCCTTGGGATGAAGAGAACATCGGGCGTTACTCCACGGCCATGGGCTACAACACGGCTGCCAGCGGCACTTACTCCACGGCTTTCGGCTATTACGCCTCGGCAGACGGATCGGCCTCTTTCGCCACGGGTTTCATCAGCTCTGCTCCGGCAGCTTACTCCGCTGCTCTCGGGCTGGGGCTCAGGACGGACAACACCGCGCAAACCGTGGTCGGAAAATATAACGGCTCCAATGCCGCGGCGCTGTTCGTCGTCGGCAACGGCACCAGCGATGCCAGCCGCAGCAATGCCTTCTCTGTGGACGAAAACGGCAACACCATCACCACCGGCAACGCCACCATTCTCGGCAGTATCGTACAGCAGGGCAACTACACCACCGGCGGCAACGCCACCATCTTTGGTGACGCCAGTGTGGCCGGGACCGCGGACTTTGATGACGACGTGTATATGGATCAGAAGCTGGAGGTGAACAGTACACTAACGGTCACCGCTTCGGCCAGCATCACCGGCAGCGCGACCGTCGGCGGCAATGTCTCGGCGCAGAATCTGAATCTCTCACAGAACTTCACCGCGGCGGGCGACGGCAGTGTGAAGACTCTCACGATCACCGGCGGCGCGGACATTGCCGAGCCGTTCGATCTCGGCGGCGAAAACCTGGAGCCGGGCACGGTGCTCATCATCGATGAAGATCACACGGGCCGCCTGCGGGAGAGCAGCGAAAGTTATGACCGCCGCGTCGCCGGTGTGGTCAGCGGCGCGGGTGGAATCAATCCGGGCCTTTCGCTGTCCCAGCCGGGCGTGAATGCCGGCGGCCATCCCGTCGCGCTCGCGGGCCGTGTTTATGTCAAAGCCACGGCTCCCGTGCGCGCCGGTGATCTGCTCACCACCAGCGAGGTTCCCGGCCACGCCATGCGCGCCGGCGATTCCACCCGCACGCACGGCGCGGTGCTCGGCAAAGCGATGAGTTCGCTCAAATCCGGCCGCGGTCTCGTGCTTGTGCTCGTTTCCCTTCAATAAGTCACGGCCATGAAGACTCCATTCCTTCTCTGCACTCTGCCGTTCACCGCGTTTGCCGGCCTGCGGGACTCCGCGGACTTCAGCCTGACCACAGAAACCGCGGCGCCCGGCGCGCCGCGACTGCGCAGCGCGCGCTTCACCTGCGATGCCGCGTCCGATTCCATGAGCGGCATCTCGCAAACCTCCGGCGGAAGCGGGCTGCCGGTCTTCACCGCGAAATTCGGTTATGCCGCGCAGCTCTACGACGCCGCCGGTCTCACACTCGTCGCGGTGCCCAATCCCGTGCCGGAAACTCAAACCGCGCAACTCTCACCCGCCGCCGCCGCCGACGACGGCACGGGCCTCAATCTCGCCGGCACCGCGGCGAACTGGACCGTGCTCAGCGGTCCGGTCAGCGCCATCGATGCCGCCGGACGTGCGACGACCACCCCCGTTCGCCGCAACGAAACTGCGATGGTGAGCGCCGTCGTTTCCGGTCAGACCGTCACTGGCACGTTCACCGTCGGCGACACTCTGCCTGACAACTTCGGTCCGGTGGCCGGCGACGGTCTCGCCGACCGCTGGCAGTTTCAGCACTTCGATGCCAACGGCGACGGCACGCTGGAGAACCCTGTGCTCGCCGCGCCGGGCGCCGATCCCGACGGCGACGGTTATGACAATATTACCGAAGCCGCCTTCGCCCTCGATCCCTCGATCCAGTCCGCACCGCCGCTCGTGACCGTCTCCGACCCTGACAACGATGCGCTGCTGCTCCGGTGGACGCGCCCGGTGGATGCGCTGGGGATCATCGTGGAACCGGTGTGGTCGGAATCCCTCAGCCTGTGGTTCGTTTCGGGCACCGGTCCCGCCGGAGGGACGGTGCGGACGTTTTCCATGCTGCTGCTCGGCACGGAGCCGGGCGAGGATGGCACGCCGATCCAGCTCTGGCAGGCCGCGCTCTCGCCGGTTGAGGATGCGACGCGGCTGTTTGTCAGGCTCAACGTTCGCTGATTCCACTGCCATGAAAATACTGCTCCTCTCATTGCTCCTCGCCGGCATGGTGCACGCGGACCTGCCGGTCAGCGGGCGTCCCGTGCCGGCGCTCTCCGCCTTCGACACCATCATGCAGGACGAAATGGCGAACAGCGACGCCACCGCCGGGGTGCTCGGCATCAGCCGCAACGGCCGCGTCGTGTATCTGCGCAGCTTCGGCTGGCTCGATGACGGCTCCACGCCGCTGCCGGAGACGGCGCTCATGCGCATCGCCAGCTGCAGCAAGCCGTTCACCGCGGCGGCGGCCCGTCAGCTGGCCGATGCCGGCGCCTTCGGTGCCCTGGGCCTGCAGCGCCGCGTCTTCAACCTCACCGTCAACGGAGTGAACAACAATGGCCTGCTCAACGTGGAGCCGTTCCTCATCCCCGGCGTCAACCAACTGGGCGACGACCGTTATGCCAACATCACCGTGGCCCACTTGATCGATCACTCCGGCGGCTTCAACCGCACCGAAGGCCCGCGCGACCCCACTTTCCGCTCCCGCGATATCGCGGAGCAGATGGGCGTGAGCAGTCCGCCGAGCCGTCACAATGTCATGCGCTGGATGCTGGGCCGTCCGCTGTTCTGGGCGCCGGGCACCGTGAACAACCGCGATAACGAGGACGCCTATTCCAACTTCGGCTACATGGTGCTCGCGGAAATTGTGAACGCCTACACGCCACACGGCGACTTCCACTCTCACCTCCATAACCAAACTCTCACGCCCGGCATGTGGGTGCCTTCCGGGGAATTTCTCCAGGGCCGTTCGCTGATCTACAACCGCCACCCGCGGGAGCCGCTTTACGTGCATGATCAGGTCGTGGACAGCGCGTTCGATGAATTCCCGTTTCCGGTGCCGGAGCAGTACGGCGGCTGGAATCTGGAGGGTCTGCGCGGTGCGGGCGGGCTCATCGCGTCCGCTCAGGCCATGCTGGAATTCGGCGCGCGCTATAACGTGTGGTATCCCAACATCGGCCGCACTCACGCCGCGGCCACCCCGACCGGCAGTTTTCACAGCGGGGCGCTCGATGGCACCAGCACCGCCCTTTGCCCGCGCGGCGATGCCAGCGACACGGTCATCTACGTCGCCTGCAACACACGCAACGACGACAACGGCGACCACCTCGCCGGCGAGATCATGGGCCGCGTCAATAATTTGCTCAACAGCGTCAGCTTTTCCTGGCCAACGACGAGCAGCGATGGCTTCTGGGTCGCCGCCAACAGCGGCACCGGCGGCACGCAGGGTGAAGTGGACCCCGATTTCCGGCCACGCGGATGCTAAACTAAGCTATCGTGGC
>CAZFZN010000034.1:0-87663 GCA_964523105.1 uncultured Akkermansia sp. | reverse complement strand
CGAGGCCCGAGAGAAAATATTTTCGCGGGGAGGCCAACTGCGGAACTTGGGCTAACCGAAGGAAAGTCTGCCCGGTAACACCATGTCGATTTGAACGCGAGACCATTTCCTCCGCAGCCGAGACGCGGGCAGGGCCCAGCCTGCCTGTGTCTGCCCTGGCAGGAACCAGAATGGCCAGCCTGAAGTCATGGGCGCGCTACAGTTCCAGGCGATATGTTGCCTCACCGCCGGCTACCCCGACCTCCGCCTCACGCACACGCCCACCGGCCGCCTCTATTACCTCGACCCCAAACTCTACGAAGCCTCCTCGGAATCGAGCACCCTGCGCACCTTCTACTACGAGCCCCGCGCCCTGACAGGAAAAATCACCGGCGACGCCTGCCACCTCATCGCCGGCCCCGCCCACGACGGAACCGACGGCGCATGGCGCTTCACCGCATGGCGCCTCGCCGACCTCCACGACTTCCGCGTCAGCCTCAAAGCCGGGTTCCCGGCCTCGAACCGGGAACTTTATCGCAAGGAACTGACGGAGGCGAAATCGGTGTTCGGAACGCCGGGTGCTAAATGAAGAAAAAATAAATGACAGTCAGCAATGCTTCCAGGCACGACGGAGAACCGCTCAATCCTGCGAATATCTTTCATCCACGATTGTCTCGGCAGCACACATAGCTGGACAGTCCGGGTTCGAGTTTCTATACTTCAGGCCATGAAGTTTCTCCTTTGCCTGCTTTTTCCCGCTGCTACCTCTGCCGTGCTGGCCGTCGATCCGCCTCCCGTCCAGGATTTTGCGACGCCGGATGTGAATTCCTCCAGCCTCCGGCGCGCGGTGACCCAGGCGAATCTTTCCCCGCGCAATTATCTGAATCAGGTGAGCGCATGGTACTTCGGGTGGGAAACCTGAAGCCACTGCCGGACGCAGTTCGCGATCCTCTCGGAACTATTCAATGAGTTGAAGGGCACTACCGTCCTGCCGGTAGAGGTCATTGGCGTGAACGAACCCGGCGCGCTTTTCAGTTCCACCATGTTTTCCGGCAAACCGTTGTCCTGGATTCGCGATACCGGCACCCTGGGAATCAAGTCCTCCTGGCAGGCCAATTACCGGGACGTGATCATCCTCAATCCTCTCAATGGCGAGGTGGACCGTTACAACCTCACAACCTTTTCTCTCGACGTGGCCGCCAACCGGCAGGTCATGAAAAACAAACTCATCGCGGCCGCGACTCCGGTGGACTCGGACAATGACAAACTGCCGGATTTTTGGGAACTTCGCATGTTTGGTAATCTGTCGAAGGACTCCGCCAGCATGGACAGCGACGGCACAACGGCAATCACCCGCTATTCCCTTTGCAGCGAACAGGCGGCTCCCGCAAACTCGCCTCAAATTACCCTCCGCCCGAACGGGAGTGTTTCCGTCTCTTACATCCGCCGGCGCGGCACCCTTTTCGGACTTATAGTCACGCCCGAGTTTTCCACAGAAATGGCAACATGGACGCCGGGCGGCGCCACATGGCAACTGGTGCAAACCCGCACACTCTATGACGGTTCCGGTGGTGAATTGATGGAGTGGAACATGGCAGCGCCTCTCAGCCGCCTCTTCTTCCGGCTGGATTCAACCCTGCCATGAATCAGAGGCGGCATACGCGGGGGCCGGGTATGTGATCCCGCCGCCCGCATCGCAGGGGAATTGCCACCCTGCCGCTTCGCCGCACTGAGATCCACCGAATGGCCCGAATCGATGGCCTTGCATTCCTCTAAGGCCGGCACCCCAATAAGTCCTTTGGTTATGACCGTTTCCGGCTTTGTCGTGGTGCGCGCCCTGTCGGCAAATTTTACAAACCAGCCTTCGTAGCCTATCATTGTGACTTGGAAGAGAAATTGCTCAATTTATTCATTGCTCTGTAAATGAATGAGTTAAGCCGGACTATTCGGGTAGTGAATTCAGCCTTGGCACGACACTTGCGTCGCAAATCCTCCAGAAGTATTCCTAGCACTCAGCTTCCTGACTAAACTAGAACGGGGTGCTTGCCAGGCGCTTCAGATTCCGACCGATAACCAGAAACATACCACAACACAAATCCACACTACCTCTATGAAGAAACCTCTCCTGCTCAGCGCTGTGCTCGCCGGCCTCTGCATCAGCAACACCTCGAACGGCGCCGTTATTCTCGGCGGTGATGCCGTGAACCAGGCCTCCGCCGACTCCATTCTGGACATCGTCTTCGCCATCGATACCAGCGGCAGTATGAATGACGACATCGTGGCTATCTCGACGGTCGCAGCAAGCGTCATTCAAAACCTGCAATGCCCGGATTCCAACGTCTATGTGCGGGCAAGGTTCTTTGGAAATGTTGGAACCGCGGCAGGTGTATTCAACGAAAGCCTGCGTAACTACATCATCAACAACGGCGGAACGGTATCGGCAAATTTTAACGATACTGAGGACAATGGCCCCGCTGTCTCCAATATCATCAGCAATTCCAGTCTCTTTTTCACGGATGATTCCACTGCTTTGCAAGACTACTATAAAGCGATCGTGACGATTGGTGACGAGGGAACTCTGAATGGAGCACCAGTTACCCAGGATGACTGGACTGCAGCATCTGCTGCGAACCAGGCGGCTATCGCCAACGATGTGCTGCTCTTCTCCTGGATTACAGATGATCCTTCAGCGGGCGTGCCTGCTCTGTTCGAGACCATGGCTGAAGGCGGCACTCCACCCTCGCCCTTCACGGGAACTTTTGGAGCCACGGGCGGAGTCTTTGTGCAATCCGGATCTTCCGGTGGGACCGGTGCCATCGGAACCACCCTTGAGAACATCATCTGCGTCGCCGGCAGCGGCGGCACTCCAACTCCTGACGGAGGCTCTACGATTCTGCTGATGGCCCCCGCCGCCTTTGGCCTCTTCGCCTTTGGCCGCCGCCTCAAGAACCGGAAGTAATCGCATCCGCATTCCGTCGCGCTCCCCTCCACGGCCCGCGTCCAGACCACATCCGGCCAGTCCGGATGTGGTCTCTTTTTTAACCGCGTGAGGGCCGTCGCTGCACGAGTGAACCTATCGCCAGGGTTTATCTCCCCGGGAACCCCGCGTCCCGTCCCGCGGCTCTGATCCTCCTACCGGTCGCCAAAGGAAATGCCCAGGGCGCGGGCGGTTTCGACGACTTCGCCGTCGGGCTCGACGAGGCGGGGTTTTTCGACGGCTTCGGAGATGGGGACGCTGCCGACGTGATAGGACTGGTAGCTGACCATGTGGCCGAACTTGCCCTCCTGGATGAGATTGACGGCTTTGACGCCGAAGCGGGTGCCGAGCATGCGGTCGAGGCTGGTGGGGCTGCCGCCGCGCTGGAGGTGGCCGAGGGTGCAATGGCGGGTTTCCTTGCCGGTGCGTTTGCCGATTTCGGCGGCGACGATTTCGCCGATGCCGCCGAGGCGGACTTCGCTGGTGGTGCACTGCTCGACGGTGGCGAGCCGGCCGCCGGGGAGTTTGGCGCCTTCGGCGACGACGACCATGCTGCTGTGGAGGCCGCGGGCTTCGCGGGCTTCGATGGCTTTGCAGACGCTCTCGAAGTTGAATTCGATTTCGGGAATGAGGATGACGTGCGCGCCGCCGGCCATGCCGCCCCAGAGGGCGATCCAGCCGGCGTGACGGCCCATGACTTCCACCACCATGACGCGCTTGTGGCTCTCGGTGGTGGTGTGGAGGCGGTCGAGCGCATCGACCACGGTGGCGACGGCGGAGTCGAAGCCGAAGGTCATGGCGGTGGCGGCGAGGTCGTTGTCGATGGTCTTGGGGACGCCGACGACGGGAATGCCGGCCTGCATGAGCTGGAGGCCGGTGGTGAGCGATCCATCGCCGCCGACGACGATGAGGGCGCGGATTTCGAGGAGTTTGAGGGTGTTTTTGGCGCGCTCGATGGTCTCGGCAGGAACCTGGGCGACATCGCCGACGCCGACTTTGGCGGCGAAGCTGCCCTTGTTGGTGGTGCCGAGGATGGTGCCGCCGAGCTTGAGAATGGCGGGCATTTTATCGGGATCGAGCACCATGTAATCGCCAGGCGGGAGCAGGCCCTCGAAGCCGTCGCGGAAGCCGATGACTTCCCAGCCGAGCCGCGAAGCCGCGCCGACGGCGCCGCAAATCACTGCATTGAGTCCGGGGCAGTCGCCGCCGCTGTTGAGAATGCCGATGCGCATGTTGAAGAGGAGGAGTGGGTGATGGTGTGGAGCAAGGGGGCGGGGAGTTGGAGCACGTGCGGGGAATCCGCAACCCGGCGGAGTGCGGAAAATGGATGGGGCCGCGGAGCCGGCTTCAATACCGGGGCACCGCGGGATCCACGTTCAGCGACCACGCTTCGATGCCGCCCGCCATGCTCCAGACGTGCGGCAGCCCGCCCTGCCGCAGGAAGTGTGCCGCCTGACCGCTCCGCATGCCGTGATGACAGTAAATGACGATGCGCCGGGCGGGGTCGTCGAAGCGGCGCCGCGCCACTTCCGCAAAGCGCGAGAGCGGGACGAGTTCCGCGCCCTCGATGCGGCAGCAGTGCCATTCGTCCTGCTCGCGGCAGTCGATGAGGTCGAAATCCGCACCCGCCCCGCGCAGTGCGGCGACGGCGGCGGGGGAGATTTCGAGTTCGCCGGGATCGGGCCAGGGCATGTGAATGCGGGTCCGGTTACCTGTCCCGCCTCTTCAGGGCTTTTGATTCATGGCCGCGCGGACCCCTGGGGCGGTGCCCCGGGCTGGGATGTCCCGCCCCGTTGGGGCTGGCACAGTCACCGGCATGCGGGCCATGATCCATTTCATCCTTCATCCTTCAGAGTTCATCCTTCAGACTTTGTATTCCCCGCGGTATTCCCGCGTGAGCATCTTCGCGTCGCCGCCTTCCTTGAATTCATTCTTCGCGGGATCCCACTTGAAGGGTTTGGCGAGGAGATAGGCGATGTTCATCAGATGGCAGGCGATGGCGGTGCCGCCGCCGACGATTTCACTGGTGACGGGTTTTTGACGGCTGCGCACGCAGGCGAGGAAGTCGGCGAGGTGATTGGTGCTCTTGTAGAGTTTGATCTTCGCGTCTTTGAGCAGGTCCTGTTCGGCGAGCTTGTAGGCGCGGTCGGTGCCGCCCTGGACGGATTTGCCGTAGGTGACTTTGCCGCCCTGGACGACTTCGAACTGCCCGCGATTCACTTTCACTTCGCCGGTTTCTCCAAAGAAATGCACGCCGAAGCCGCTCTTCACGTGTCGGGCGATGACGCCGTCTTCATAAACGTGCTCGCAGCCCTGGACGTCGAGATTCTTCTTGTTGGCGATCATGTCGGCGCTGTTGGCGGGCGGGCGGACCTCCACCGGGCCGCTGCCGTCGCGCCCGAGGCCCCACTGGGCGATATCCAGATGGTGCGCACCCCAGTCGCAGACGTAGCCGCCGCCGTATTCCGAATATTCGCGCCAGAGCGGGAAATGGTTGTGCACCCCGCGCGGTGCCAGCACGCTGCTGTAGGGCTTGACCGGCGCGGGCCCGAGCCAGCGGTCCCAGTCCAGCCCCGCCTCCATCGCCTCCTCCGGCAGATCGTTGGGGCGCGGCGGGCCGCCGAACTGACATTCCACGCGGCTGATTTTTCCAATGACGCCGTTGCGCACCAGTTCGGCGGCGACGCGGAATTCCCCGCTGCTCCGCTGCATGGAGCCGGTCTGGAGCACGCGCTCGTACTTTTTCACCGCCTCGATCACCGCCACGGCCTCATGGATGTTATGTGTCAGGGGCTTTTCGCAGTACACGTCCTTGCCGCCGGCGAGCGCGGCGATGGTGGGAATGGCGTGCCAGTGGTCCGGCGTGGCGATGCAGACAGCATCGATGTCTTTGCGCGAGGTCAGTTCCCGGTAGTCGTTGTAGGCTTCGCAGCCCTTCCAGCCGTCGCCGGTCCGCTTCGCGTAGTGCTCCTCCACGCGCTTCTTCGCGCTGTCCCGGCGGTTCTTGTCCACTTCGCACACCGCGACGACCTGCACCTCTTTGTTGCCCATGAACCCGCCCAGCAGACCGCCGTTTTGTTTGCCCATGCCGATGAAGCCCATGACGATGCGGTTGCTTGGCGCGGTGTCCGCGGCCCACACGTGCGAGGGCAAAATAAACGGGACGGCGGCGGTAGCGGCGGCGGAACGGAGAAACTGGCGGCGGGTTTTCATAACGGGTGAGCGGGTTGTAAGGATTCCGGGTTTCTAGAATTTCGCAGACGCTGCGAAAAGTGAAATCTCCGCCACGAATGCGGCGCGCGGCGCGCCCGCTGCGGAGGAATAACGGAAATGCGTGCGGGAAAAGATTGACGCCGGCCCGCGGATTTCAGAGAAACGGCCTTCTTTTTCGCATGAGCCCCACCCGCCCGAAACCACTGCTGCGCGCTCCCGCATCCGGCACGGGCGGTCCCGGCCGGGCCGGCGTGTCCCGTGAAACTCCATGACCCTGACAGGTAAATTCCCGCCCCTCTCTCACCTCAACTCCCACCATGAAAACACTCACATTCCACAAATTAAGATCCCCCGCGAAGCGATTCGCCCTCTGCCTCGCGGCGGGCGCGGCCCTGCTCACTGGCCCTGCCACCGCCGGAATCTGGGGGCACAGCGCATGGACCGGCGATGCGGACTCCGGCATCGGCTCCGCCTCGGTTCCTCCGAGCGTGCAGGCGGACTACACCGCAGCAGTGAATACCGGCACCGCAGCAAACGCCCCGGCGGTCACCGTCAATGGAATCAATTTCCAGGCCTTCGCCCTCTCCGGAGCCAATTTTGCCATCGCGGGCGCCACGGCTTCCACTGGCCGCTCCACAAATGTCACCGGCAGCAGCAAGATCCTGGCGGATAACTTCCTTTATAACGGGAACCCCCGCACGGTGACGCTCAACAATCTCATCCCCGGGGCAACCTACGAGACCAGCTTCTACGCTTACGGATGGGAGGCCTCGGGCCGGGTCCAGACGTTTGCCTCCAGTGGCGAGACCTATCAGGTGGACCAGGACGCCTTCGGCAATAACAACGGCATCCGGGTTCACTATACGTTTGTGGCCACAGCAGCGACACAGGTGTTCACCATCACTCCAGTTCCTCCTTCCGGGACCTTCCACATGTCCGCCCTGGCCAACCGGAGGATTCCCGATCCCCCAGCGACCATCATCAGCTTCGGGGCCAACGTTGCCGGGAGCACTGCGGTGATCAGCCCCGCGGCCGCTGGTGCGGCCACGATTGCGTGGACTGTGCCGTTCGGGACGCCTCTGGCACCGCTCGCGCCCGAATTCACGCTGAATGCTCCCACCGCCGCCTGCGACCAGACGAGCGGGTCCATCCCCACCCCGGACTTTGGCGCCGGGCCGGTGAACTATACCGTCACCGAAGGCGCGACGACGAATGTCTATACGGTGACAGCCGTCGTCGGACCACCTAGCAGCGCCCGGGAAATCACGGCCTTCAACGCCAACTTTCCGGGCACCAGTGCCGGTATCTTCAACACGGGCCCCGACACTGGAACGATCGTGGTTTATCTCCCCCAGGGATCTCCGGCGGCGATCGCATCGACCCTCGCGCCCAGCTTTACCTTGTCCACCGGAGCTACCTGCAATCAGACGAGCGGGAGCAAGCCCACGCCCAGTCTCAGCCTGTCGAGCTCCGTCACCTACACAGTCACGGCCCAGGATGGAGTTTCCACCCGAGACTATGCCGTGATGGTGCAGCGCACCGGATGGGCGCAGGTCCCATGGACGGGCGATGCTGACTCCGGTATTGGCGGCGCTCAGGCGGATTACACCGTAGCTGTGAATATGGGCACCGCGGATACTGTGCCAGCGACGGTGAACGGCATCACCTTCTCCGCTCACACGATGAGCGGCCCCAACTTCGTTCTCACCGGGACTTCCACGAATGCTGGCCGTCCTGTCACCAACGTCACCGGCGACAGCGACTTGCTGGCAAAGAATTTCACTCACGGTTCAAACCGGATTCTGACGCTCAGCAACTTGACGCCGGGGACCACCTACCAAACCAGCTTTTACACTTACGGTTGGGACGCCGCGCCGGGCCGGACCCAGAGATTTGATACCGACGGGGACGTTTTTATCGGCGACGGGAGTGCCTACGGCGATGGCAATGGCGCCCGGATTTTCTACACCTTCGTGGCACCCCCAAGCGGCTCCAAAGTATTGAACGTCACCCAGACCGGCATCGGTCCCTTCCACATCTCGGCGCTGGGCAACCGAATCGCTCCGCCTCCACTGCCGCCAACGGATGACACCGATGCCGATGACCTTGCCGACACCTGGGAACTGGAGAAAACTGCAGCGGGGGGAGGGCCGGGGAATCTGACGGACCTCACCGGCCTGCTGTCCGGCCCCGGCCCCGGTCCTGGCACGGGGGACTTCGACAATGACGGTCTGATTGATGCGCAGGAATACGTCCTTCGGCTTACCTATCCAGCCATTGACCCGCTGGCTGCCGACACCGACAGCGACGGACTGACTGACGGAGCAGAGATCTTCCCCACAGCTCCCCGCGTGGCCTCCAATCCAACTGTGGCCGACACTGACGGCGACGGGCTGAGTGACTTGGTGGAAGACAACTCCGGCACCTATGGGGGGCCGGGCAGCCCGGGGACCAGTGCGGCTTCCGCGGACAGTGATGGCGACCAGTATCCCGATGGCTACGAAATCGCACAGGGCGGCGATCCTGTGGTCAACACCTCGGTGCCCACCGTCCTGCCGGACGGCATCATGCTCGGCATCGTCACCGATGAAGCCAGCACCGGCATCAGCACGGCGGAGACGTTCACGCACAAGATTTCCGGCGGCAGCGCCGCGAACATCAATGGTGTCGATCTGGACGTGCTGGACACCGCGGCCACTCCGCCCAATTTCAACTGGGACGGACGGGCCGGAGGCAAGAACATCATCGGACCGGGCATCAATAACGGCACCTGGAATCCCGACGCCGGGAACGTCGCCAACGTACCGGGGCTCCGTCAGATGTTTGGCACCTTCACCTACTCCGGTGCCGGCGCCGGCCCTGGCAATTCGCAGGAGTTCACTCTCTCCGCCCTCGAGCCAGGCCTGACCTACGAACTGCGGCTCTTCGTCCGCAAGTGGGACGACGGCACCGTGCGGCCCGCGGCGTTGAAATTCACCAACGGAGCCGCCGTGACCAACTTCTACATCCTCGAAGACCGGCCCGGCATCGTGCTCGGCAATGGCAACAACGAAACCGCCTACTACATCAGTTATACCTACGTCGCGCAGTCCGCGACCCTGTCCATCGAGACCACCGTCCCGGCCGTGTCCACGGGCAACGGCAGCTTCCACATGTATGGCCTGACCAACCGTGAGGCCAGCGAGCCGAAGCCGCTCGACTTCACCTTTGTTGAGCGGAGACTTGACGACTCAACGCCGCTCGACCCGAACGACTACGTCATGGAACTCACATGGAATTCCCGGCCCGGGCGCTCCTACAAGGTCGAGTTCGCCACCGACCTGCAAACCTGGATCGAACTCACCGATGCGCATCCTTCGGGCGGCACCAGCACCACCTACTTGGACAATATCGCCTCCAATCTGACGCGTGCCCAGTACCGCGTCACCGAAGTCCCGGTGATCGCGAATGAGTAACCCCTGACAAATTGGACTGCGCATGCCGCCGGTCCGGAACAGGTTTCCGGGCCGGCGGTTTCGTTTTGACGCCGAAGTGCAGGTTTACCCTGAAAAGGAGAATGGAGAGGAAGAAAACCGCCGCCGACCGAAGTGACCCGGAGCGCAGCAGAGACAGCCGCAGGCAAACCGGCGAACATTTCATCTTACCTGATGAGCCAAATGGACACCGATTCACCCGGATTGACGCATGAAATTGGATTCACTCCCCGGAGGAGGATTCCCGTGCACACAACTTGCTGAGTATCCGTGATCCTCCGGGTCCATCCGTGGTTCTATTTGAGGTTCACTCTGCCAACTGCCATTCCAGGGAGAGAAACTCAGTTGGGCTCTCCCATGAGCCGACGTGGACGGCGGAGGAATTGAAGGACGGAACCCAGTCCCATGTGCCCGGCACGCCGAGCGGTTTGCCGGCGATGTCGCGGTCATCGCGCAGCAGCCCGTCCACCCACATGCGCACGCGTTCAGGCCCGATTTCGACGATCCATTCATACTCCCTGCCGTTCTCCAGAGCGAGCGTGAATCCGCCGTACTCCTCCAGCGAGAGCCGGTCCACCATTTGCACGCCGCCGAGGTGCCGGCCGCGTCCGTCCAGGGTGCAGACCGCTGTGCCCCGCGCGGTGCGGAAGAAGATTCCGACGGACAACTCGCCTGAAAGCCGGCGGAAGCGCAGGCGCAGGCGGCAGGGTTTGGGCTGAATCCCGGGAATGGCGAGGATACAAATCTGATCGTCGCTGCGGAGCACGTCCCCTTCGAGACTCCAGCCGCCTTTCTTCGCGGCCGGCGCGGGAGGGTCGGGCCACGGAACGCGCGTCCAGCCGCCTCCGGAGGTGGATTCGCCATGAGGTCGCGCGGGAAGCTCCGCCGGTTCGTCCCCGCGTCGCTTCCACCAGTAGTGGTAAGCGGCCGCAGCGAGTCCCGCCGCGGCACCGGCGCACGCCGCCGCGAGGACACGGCGCCGGCCGGGGCGGGGCGTTTTCGTCGCCATTGCGCTGAGCATCGCCGTTATGTCCGGCGGGCGTCCCGCCGGGTCCGGGTGCAGTGCGGCGAGGATGCTGTCATTGAGTGCGGCCGAAATGTCAGGCCGCAGTGCGCGCGGCGGCGGAAAACTCCCCTGAGGCAGCCGTCCGGTGAGCATTTCATAAAGCATCGCGCCGTAGCTGAAGACATCGCTGCGCACGTCCGCGGATTCCCCCCGCCAGATTTCCGGGGCCATGTATCCCGGACTGCCGGCCGCCGCGCCGGTCTGCGTGTAGCGTGTCTGTGGACCGTCGTCGAGGCATGCCAGCCCGAAATCCGAGACCCGGGCCACCCCGGATTCGTCAATGAGCACATTGTCAGGCTTGATGTCGCGGTGGATCAGTCCTGCCGCGTGCGCGGCGCGCAGTCCCGCCGCGATTTCCCGCGCCCATTGCAGGGCCTGCGGCAGCGGCAGTCCGCCGGGGGCGGCTTGCAGCTTCTCCCGCAGGGATCCGCCGCTGATGTATTCCATGACTATCGCGACGCGTCCGTCGTCGAGGCGCACGCAGTCATGCACCGTCACGACATTGGAGTGCTGCAGCGCCGCCATCCGGCGGGCTTCCTGCTCGAAGCGCTCCGGCATCCAGCCCACCGCCAGAAGGTCAGGACGGAGCAGCTTCAGCGCGACCGTGCGGCCCAGACTGCCCTGCCGCGCGCGAAAGACTTCGCCCATTCCTCCGTGCCCCAGCGATTCCAGCAGTTCATAACCCGGGATCGCCGGAGGCGCCGGCTGCGTCGCGGCCGGCAGGCCCAAACGCATGAGGGCGCTGGCTTGCGGGCCGGTGAAGCGGCGGGCTGGCGGATCGTGGGACACGTCGGGACGTTGCCCGGGCATGGCGAGGGTGCAAGAATGGCGACGGTGATTCCCTCCGGAAATCCTGGACCGTCCGGATTGTCAGGACTCACTGCGTTTCCAGCGCGGCGAGGAGGTGGGTCAGTTCACCCTCCACGTCGGAGTCGTCGTCCAGCAGCCCCGCCACCTCCTCCCGGAGCGCCTCGCCGAAACGCTCCCGCAGGCGGTGCACCGCGACGCGCACCGATCCCGCGGCGACTCCCAGGGCGGCGGCGTCGGCCGCATAGTCCGCATCGTCCGGTTCTGTCAGGTATCGCTGCAGCCGGTCGAAGTCCGCACCCTTGCCGCGTTTGGCATATTCCCTGCCCAGCCGCCGCAGCGCCTGCTCCAGCACGGTGAGCGCCCATTGCCGGTCGTAGAAGGCATCCGCCGTGGCGCCGGCTTCCGGCTCCGCGCGGTACCATTCCTCCCCGGCCGCGGCATCGAACGACACCAGCCGTTCCGCCCCGCGGCGCTGCGCCGCGGCTTTCTCCCGCTGGTCCTGCTGATAGCGCCGGAATGCGGTCAGAAGCAGCGTGCGCAGCTTGCCTCTGGTGAGGTCAGCCCTGGCGAAAAGATTCTTGCGCAGCACATCGCAGAAGAATCCCTGCACGAGATCCTCCGCGTCCTCCGCCGCCGCTCCGGAGCGGCGCGCCCAGCCATAGAGGGGAAACCAGTAGGCCCTGCACAACTCCTCCAAAGCACCCGCGGCATCGCTGCCGCCGCTCTGGACCCGCTGGATCAGGCTCCAGCGGGTGGGCAGGAAGGGAGAGGCCGGCCCGGTTTTCATGGAGACGGCTATGGCACCGCTGCCGCATCCGTGCAATGCAGGGGATGACAGCCCCCTGGACCCGGAATTCCCCTGACACCGTCCCGTGCCGGAGGTTTTGACTTTCCGTCGAAAGTGGATTCCTTCCCGCCCCCACCACCTACACCCACCGCTTATGAAACCCATTTTCCTTTTCACCGCCGCGCTACCGCTCGCGCTCAGCCAGCTGTCGCCGGCGCAGACCCCCGCCAAGCCCGCGGCCCCTGGTGGAACTCCCGCTGCAGAAGCGCCGAAGGCCGCGCCCGACTCCGGCGCCGCACCGGCGGGAGCGCCCAAAGGCATGGAGAACCTCACCGAAGACCAGCGCAAAGCCCTGCTCGCCGGCATGGGGGAAGTGGCCAACTTCATCCGGGGGGTGCGCAACCTGGAAGCTCTCGAAAAACTCAACGAGATCGAGGCGATCGTCGGGCCGATCCATTACATCGAGAACCTCCGCGGCGCCGTTTACACCAAAATGCGCGTCTTCCCTAAGGCGCGGCCTCACTTCGAGCGCGCCCTCGAACTTTCCAAAGGCATCCCCGGGGAGTCATTCCACCCGCGCTTCAATCTCGCGGAGCTGGACTTCGTCGAAGCCGGTCAGGCCACTTCCAAACTCCGTGAGGAGGGCAAGCCGGCCCCGAAACTTCCCGACGAGATTCTCAAACAATGGGACACGGCGCGCGGGGCCTTCCAGAAACTTCTGACCGATCCCGGAAAGCCCGGCTCGGGCAGTGACGACCTCATCAATTTCAAAATCCTCATCTGCAATCTCCAGCAGAACAAGGAGACGGAAGCCGAAGCCATCATGAGCACGTTCGACCAGTACGACGCGGATTCGCCCGCCTACTATTATGGCCAGGCGGTGAAGTGCTTCGTCAAGGACGACAAGGAAGGCGCCAACGAGTGGCTCGAATCCGCGCGCAAGATTTACCCGAAGGAGCTGAACGAAGTCTTCAACGACTCGCTCGTCGAAATGGGCTGGCTGGAAACACTGCAGTAACGTCAGGGCCGGCCAGCTTCCGCGCCGCCTCGCCATGACCGCCGCTCTCATCGTCGCCGCCGGTTCCGCGACGCGCATGGGGTTCGACAAACTCCTCGCGCCGCTCGCGGGGGATCCAGTGATCATGCACACGCTGCGCGCCTTCGAGGGCTGTCCTGACATAGACGCCATTTGGGTCGTGGCTGGCGGCGATCGCGCCGGCGCGATCCGCGAACTGACCGCACCACTGGCCAAATTTCGCGGAATTGTCCCCGGCGGCGCGGAACGGCATCTGTCCGTCTGGAACGGCCTCCAGACTCTGCCGGAAAACTGCGCGCTCGTGGCGGTGCACGACGGCGCCCGGCCTCTCATCACTCCCGCGCAGATCAGCCGCTGCGTTGCCAGCGCCGCGCAACACGGTGCGGCGGCCAGCGCACGGCGCGTCACCGAGACCGTGAAACGCGCAGATGCTGCGGGCGTCGTCACCGAATCGGTGGACCGCGAAGGTCTTTGGATCATGGAGACGCCGCAGGTCTTCCGGCTTCCGCTGCTCAGGGGCGCTTACGAAGCAGTGATCCGCCGCGGCGCGCTCGTCACCGACGAGGTCTCCGCCGCACAGGACGCCGGCCACGCCGTGCATCTCGTGGAAAACCAATCTCCGAATCCCAAAATCACGCTGCCCGGCGATCTCGAAACCGCCGCCGCGCTGCTCACGATGCCGCCGCCTGCACGTGGCTGACGGTGGGAATGCGAAACGAAATGCGCATCAGTCCGCTGGCCCGCTCCTCGATGCGCTGCACCGGCACGTTGAGCACGCGGCTGAACATCTGCTCCTCCATGCGGTGCACGCTCGGCCATGCGGCGGCAATCTCCTTCAGCGGATTGTGATACTCGGTGATGCGCAGTCCCAGCGTGTGATCGTAATCCACATCCGCGCAGTGCCCCTCCAGATTGCGCAGTTTCGCGAACGATGCCGCGCGCTCGGCGATGGAGTGACCTTTGAGCCTTTTCAAATAACCGTCGGCGCGCCGCGTGAAGTAATTCCACAGCAGCTTCTCCGGCGCACTGTGGCCGTAAATGTCCTGGGCGCTCTGGAGCAGCTCCAGCGTCATCTCATTGCCCGCCTCGGGATACAGCGCCGCACCCTTGTCCGTCAGGCGATACAGTTTTTCCGGCCGGCCGTTGGGCACGGGACGCCGCCACGTGTCGAGCCATCCCTTCTTCTCAAGGTCCACACAGTGCTGCTTCACGCCCATGTAGCTCATGTTGATGGCGCGCCCGATCTCCGACACCGACAGGCCGGTGGAGCGTTTCAACAGATCGATGATCGCAAACTGCTGCGGCTTTGCGATGTCGCGGACGGCTTTGAGGAACATGGCGGCAAGGGGTTGAGGTGGAAATGGCCGGAATGGTTCCTAAGAGAACTTAAGTAACCGTCCGTGTCAAATCGCGACTGCCCGGAGAAATGATGAGACACGGTTGCGAACCCTCGATTTCGCAGTCGGCGGCAAGGACCCGGCATGCAGGTCAACGCAATGCCTCCATCAGGGCATCTGTAATGGCTTCATCCGACTTCTTCTCCGGATCGAACCCCCATTGCCGTGCCTTTTCCGGTTCTGAAAATCGCTGCGTTTCCGGCAGCGCATAGCTTTCAGAAGCGAAGACCACCCGCTCCTCCAGATGGCGAGTGCGGCGCTGCGCCAGCCAGCCGAACGGCGGCGTGAAACGCAGGATGCCGTCGTAGTCATGCAATTCACTCTCACCGGACTGCAGAAAAGTTCTCAACCCTGCGGTGTCGCGGAAGGTTTCCTTTCCGACGTTCTCCAAAGTCAGGCGAAGATTCTTGCGGTGGGTCCATACTGCGTACTCGGCAAATGCCGCGCTGCCGACCAAATATGCCAGCAGGATCCAGAGGATAACTCTAAGACCTTTGCGTTTTACGGCGACGGGCGGCGAATTCGGGCTCATGAATCCGCTGATACAGGTGGGCATGGAAATTCACAGCTTTATTTGCCGCTGTCCGGCTCTTGCCGCTTCGCCGGCAGCCTCCACTCCGGTTATCGCCGGCCCGTCCGGCTTGTCCTTTCCAATCTTCAAGGTGTAATTCCCCAACGCGAAAACCGGCGGCTGCCATTTCGCGTCAGGCGTACGCACCGTGTAAAGAATCCCGCCTGACTTTTCCTCCACCACCTGCACGACGGCGTTCGGCGCGCCGGTGATGTGCAGTTCCGGCAGCCACGCGACGGGTTTCCGGCCGTCGTTGTCGTCCATCTTCACTGTGACCGGCCAGCCGGCGAACTGCTTGTCGCCGAAACGCGGCCAGCATTCGAAGGTGACGGTGCGCTTCGCTTTGTTGAAGCGCGCGATGCCATAGCCGTCGGCGCGCTGCTTTTCGTCGCGAATGTCAGGCGGATTGGCGTAGGCGAGCAGCGACATTTTATTGCCGAGGCCGTCGTGGAAATCGCCCGTCCACGGCAGCGGGCTGCCAGGCACGGGATTGGGGCCGGGCTTTTCATCCAGCGGATGCCACCAGCGGCCGTAGATGGTATTCACCAGCGCAGGACTGGTAAAGGCATACGGACCGTCGCCGAATTCGCGAATGCCGTGCCTGACAACAACGGCGAGATGCTGATCGCCGCAGAGGTGCACCGCACGGGCGCGGCGGATTTCCTCCAGCGCGCGGTTTCGCTGAGTCTGCGGCCAGCCGTTGCAGTCGAGGTCGGCGAGCAGGCGATCGTTGCGTCCACCGTGCATGTGAACGGCGCCGCAGAAGGCGGTTTGCGAAAGAACGCACTTCAGCTGCGCTCCGGTCCAGTCCTGCGTCCATGAGGCGAGGAACTTGTGCTGCCGCTCGCCGAGCAGCTGCAGGCCGGGAAGGTCAATTGTTTTCGGGTCGTACTTGGGGTCGTTGATGTGATCCGGCCGCGGGCCCATCTGCGGAATTTTCCCCGCCGGCCCTGACTTGAATTTCCGGTCCTCCAGAATGGCAAAGTCGATCCCGCCGAGCCGCAGCCGCGTGAAATACACCGTGATGCCGCGCTCCACCGGCGCGGGGTCCACAGGGTCGGGCAAATGCCACGTCTGCTGCCGCTGCACGAGATTCACATACTCCACCGGATAGAAATAGCCGCCGTCCGCGCCGTCCTGACGCTGTGCTTTCCTGCCATTCTCGCCCCACAGATTCGGATGTCCCACGTCGTGATCGTCCGGAATCGTGATCGCCGGCCGGTCGCGGAGGATGTCGCGGAACTGCAGCCCGAATTCAATCCATCCCGCCGTGTGCTCGGTGTGCCGGTAAGTCTGATCGCCCGCGAAGAAAAGCAGATCCGGATCCTGTGCGCGCAGCCGTTCGATGATCTCCGGCCGCAGGCCCGTGGTGCGGCTGGAATTGCAGGACATGTTCGCGACCACGATCTCGTCCTTGTCCGCCGGATCGCGCCGGATGCGGCCCTCGAACATCGCCGACTCGCCGTGCCGCACACGATAGGGCACGTCTTTGGCCGCATCCCACTTCTCCACACGAAAATGCGCACTCCAGCCCGGATAGAGCACTTCCGTTTTCGCCGCCTCCTCCCACTTTCCGTCACGCTGAAATTCCAGCCGCGCCTCGCGCGCTTCGTCAGGCTTCAGCGGAAAGAGCTGCGCGGTCAGCTTCAGCACGCCGTCCGCCACCGTGTAGAGCGCAAAGGCGACCACTTCATGCCGGGGCACCATCATGAGCGGCGGCGGATTCTGCCCCCGCGCCGTCTTGGTCCACCACTCGCCGGTGGCCAGGGAATCGAGATTCGGATGCGCCGGACCGAAAGGCCTGGCGGCCGTGGCGGTCTGCGCCTCTGCTTCTGTCAGGGTGCCGCCCAGTGTGGTGGCCATTGCGGCACCGGCGAGGCGCTGGCCAAATTCACGGCGGGACAGGCTGCAGGGCGGGTCGTCATTGCTCATGATTTCAGCGGTGGCCGCCGGAGCCGGCCATTGCCAGCAGGAACTTCATCCGTATGTGATCGTCCCGATTGCGGCCCCGGGTCGCAACCGCCTGGCCGAGGTCAGGACCGGCACCGGCCGGAAAATTGAGCGCAAAATCCGTCTCGCGCTGGCATTATTTGTGCCTGAATCAACAGCCCCCCGCACCCATGAATTGTTCTCTCCCTCCCTCTCTGCGCACGCTCTTTATCTCATTTCTGCTGGCTGTCACCGCCCGCGCTGCATTGCCTGTGGGCCGGAATTTGATAGTGAACGGTTCCGCTGCCGAAGCCATGCCCGCGGGCTGGACGGTGATCGCCGCCGGAGGCAATGGCTGGGGCCGGGGCGGCGGGGGGTACGATGCCGTGCCTGGATATTTCATCACTTCATGGGGAGTCTGCCGGCGCTCCCAGGTCATCGATCTCCTTGCCGCCGGCGCCACCGCTGAAGAGCTGGATGCAGCGCCGCCCATCCGGGTCAGCGAAGCGATCAGCAGCTACCTTACTTCGTCCGGCCTCCAGGCTGGCATCGACACTTATTACATTCGCGTGGAACTGCGGGATGCGCAGGGCGGCGTGGTCGCCTCGTGGGATGCGGGCACCTCCGCTGCACGCAAGCCGGCCACGGGTTCCTGGGTGGTGGAGTCGCATGAATTCCGCAATTACGGCCCCGGCGTGCGCAGCGTTTACTTTGAAGACGGAGGCATGGACGGCGGCAACTGGGCCGGCCATTACGGCACATGGCACGATGCGGCGACGGTGGAGTTTCTCAATCTCCCCGTCACGGACATCACCGCCGCGCCCGCCGGCTTCGCTGCCAATGTGGCCGCCGGCGGCATCGTCGCGCAGTTGACCGCCGTGGACGCCGACGACTCCCTGCACACGTTTGTCCTCGAGCCGGAGGTCGTCACCAGCACGCAGGAACTGCTCGCCGCGAGCGCCGACGGCTGGCGGTATTACGACCAGGCGGTGCCGCCGCCCGCGCACTGGATGACCACTGTTTTCGACGACTCCCTCTGGGCCAGCGGTCCCGCGCCGCTGGGCTATGATTCCACCGGCGCCGACAACTGGAAACAAACCCAGCTCAGCTACGGGGCCGACGCCAACAACAAGCCGCTCACCACCTGGTTCCGCAAAACCTTCGAGGTCGCGGACCCCACGGTCATCAGCGCGCTGAGCGCCACGCTCATGGTGGACGACGGCTGCGTGGTTTATCTCAACGGCCAGGAACTTTTCCGCGACGGCATGGCGGACGGCATCATCACCGACACCACACCCGCCAGCCGGGGCGTGAGCGGAGGCGATGAAAGCGATTACGACCCGGTGGTGATTCCCGCGGAGAAACTGGCCCTGCTCGTGCCCGGCACCAATGTCCTCGCCGTCGAAGTCCATCAGGACCGCGTCACCTCCAGCGACCTGAGCATTGACCTCACCCTCACCGCCGAAATCGCCGGCACGGTCACGCCTTACGACAATGATTTGTTCACCATCACCGGCAGGGGTCTCCATCTGACCGGCGGCAGCGCCGCCCTCGCCACCGGCCCCTACACTGTTCGCGTGCGCGCCACCGATCCCGCCGGCAATTCTTTGGTGAAACTGCTCACCATCCAGCGCACCGACAGCATCTTTACCCATCCTCCCGCGGATTTGAATCTTTCGGGTTCCATGGTGACGGAGAACACGCCTGCCGGCACCTCCATCGCGACTCTCTCGGTCACTGACGCCGACACCGGGGACGTGCACGCCTTCACCCTCGCCCCCGGCGGCGAGGACAACGCGTGGTTCACCATCGCCGGCAACCGTCTCATTCTCGCGCAGCCGCCGGACTACGAAACCGATGCCTCGCTCTCCATCCTGGTGCAGGTGACCGACAGCACCGGATTGGGCCTCTCATCGCCTTTCACCATCACTGTAACGGACGACAATACCGAGGACACTGACAATGACGGCCTGACGGAAGCCGAGGAGGATTTGAATGACAACGGGGTGCTCGAAGACGGCGAAACCGATCCGCTGGTCGCCGACACCGACGGCGACACCTACAACGATGGCGACGAACGCGCCGCCGGCAGCGACCCGCGCGATCTGGATGATGTGCCCTCCAGCCTGCAACTGCGCCAGACCGTTACCCATGTCACCGGAGAAAGCTGGCTTACGGCATCGAGCTGGGAAGGCGGCGTCGCGCCCGGCCCTATCCACTTCACCCTCACCGACAATCTCACGCTGCGTCCGCCGCCCGTTCCCGACCCCTACTTTCCCGGCGTCGCCGCCATTCTGCAGAACAATGCCGTCTTTCGCCTCAAACACACGGGCACCCTCACCATCCCCCGCATCGTGCTCCGCAATGCCACGCTTCAGCACGGCATGACGGAGCTGATCTCCGTCGGCGGGGCCGGTGCCGTTCTCGAAGTTCCCACCACTGGCACTATCGATGTGGCCACGGCTCCGCTCATCCTCAGTGCCGGACTCAGCGGAGCGGGCAGCGTGCGCGTCACCGGCAGCGGCGCCGGCCGGCTGGAACTGACTGCGCCCGCTCAGTCGTTCACGGGCGAACTCATCCTCGAAGCGCCGGAAACGGTGCTGGCCGATCCGGCCGCCGCCACAGGGGCGCGTCGCATCCGTTTGAACAGCGGCACGCTGCGCACCGCCGGAGACATCGCGCAGCCAGGCACGATCCTCCAGCTTTCCGGAACGGGCCGGCTGGCGCTCGCCTCAACCCTGACATTCGCCGCTCTTGGCGCCGAAGGCGCGCTTTTGCCCGCCGGCACCTACTCCGGAACCCAGCTCATCGACGCCGGCGTGCCCGCCGCTGCCGTGGAGGATCAGGGAGGTTTCCTGATCGTGTCCAGTGACCCCGCCGCCGACACCGATGGCGACGGTTCTGCCGACCTCTCTGAGATCCTCGCCGGCACCGATCCCGGCGACAGTTCCAGCGTGCTCCGCCTGTCCGGCGCCGGCATCGGAGCCGCGGCGGGAACCCTCGACCTCACATGGACCGCAGTGCCCGGCATCACCTACACCGTACAATTTAGTGACAGCCTGAACGGCCCCTGGCAGGATCTCGATACCGTCACGTTCTCCACCGCCGCCGGCACCTACACCGCCACTCCGCCGGCCCCGGCCCCGGGCAAAGGTTTCTTCCGGCTCGTCGTGAAGTAGCGCGGCCGGGCAGGCGGGAACTTTCTCCGTCATGCCCCGCTGCCGATTCCTAGCAGTCCTCACCGGCGGAGCCGCTCGCACTCGCGCGGAGGAGAAATCCGCGCCGCCTTCGCTGAACTCCGCGGCAAACTGCCGGCTGAACTGCCGGTCTGACTTCTTCCCGGGAAAAGCGGAGCGGAAATGGTAATTGAAAGGAGTGGGGTCATGGATTAGGCAGGAAGGCCCGGAGGGGTTCGCTCCGCTGTTTCTCAATATGCCAACGATGATGCTATCCATCCTGCGGTGCCTGCGCCAAGTGACCGCGGTGGGCGTCTTGACAGGGATGCAGGGTCCGGTGCTCGGACAGGATGATTTGTCCGCGCCGGGGACGCTGGATTTGCTGGATGCGGCGGTGTCCGGCCTTTCGCCGGCGGTGTATGCGTGTGTGCCGCAGGCGGACGGGAAGGTGATCCTGGGAGGTTATTTTACGCAGTTGCTGCTGGCCGGGCGGACCAGTCTGGCGCGGATGAATGCGGACGGTACGGTGGATGCCAGTTTCATTGCGCATGTCGGCGGGGGGGTGAATTGCGTGGCGGTGCAGGCGGACGGGAAGATTCTGATCGGCGGGGGATTGGGCGTGGCGCGATTGAACCCTGACGGGACGGCGGATGAGAATTTTCACGCGGGGCTGAGCGACAGTGGAGTGGTCATGCAGATCGCGTTCCAGCCGGACGGGAAAATTGTGTTGGCCGGGGTGTTTCAATTGACGCAGACCGTGAGCGGCACGCCGGTGACGCGATCGCACGTGGCCCGCCTGCATGCGGACGGGACGCTGGATGTGGGATTCGACGTCCGTCCTAACGGTGAAGTCTATGCCGCTTTGGTGCAGGAGGATGGGAAGGTAGTGCTGGGCGGGAGTTTTCGCAGTGTGTCGCCGCAGGGAGGTCCGGCGGTGACGCGAAACCGGCTGGTACGTCTGCACGCGGACGGGACGCTGGACGCGGCCTTCGACCCCAATGCCAGCGCGCCGGTTCATGGCTTGGCGCAACAGGCGGACGGGAAGCTGCTGGCGGCGGGATCGTTCACTTCTCTGAGTCCCAATGGATCGGCGGCGGTACTCCGGAACGGACTGGTGCGCCTGCATGACAACGGAGAGGTGGACGCGTCGTGGGATCCCGCGCCTTTCCTGCCTGGGCCCGGGCCGACCGATTGTCCGTTCGTGCGCAGTATGTCGTTGCAGGCGGATGGAAAACTTCTGGTGGGGGGAGCCTTCACAGGCTTTCGTCCGAACGGTGGTCAGGCGATCGCGCGATCGAAGCTGGCACGGTTGCATCCTGACGGGACAGTGGATGCTGCGTTCGACGCCCGGGCTGATTATTATGTGGAGTCAGTATCGCAGCAGGCGGACGGAAGGCTGCTGGCGGGCGGACTCTTTTACACGATGCAGTCCACCGGCTGGAGCAAAGCCGCGAACAGGCGTTTTCTCGCGCGGTTATATAATGGCCCGGGGAATGAACACTTACAGGTGGACGGCGGCACGCGGGTGACCTGGGTGCGCACCGGCAGTGTGCCGGACGTAACCGGGGTGACATTCGATCTGAGCACGGACGGCGGCGGAACATGGGTGCCGCTGGGGCGCGGGACGCGTGTGGCGGGAACGGGAACCTGGGAGTGCGCCGGCCTGAATCTGCCTGCGGCCGGGATGCTGCGTTGTCAGGGGCGCACGCGCGGCGGCTACAGATGCGGGAGCAGTGGCTGGGTCCGGCAAACCGCGGCGTTTCCAGGAGCGCGAGTATCGGTGGAGCAACCGGAAGGAATTGCCCTGACTGCCGGCACGGATGTGAATTTCGGGACGGTGGAGACGGGCGGGCACTGCACACTGAATTTCGTACTGCGGAATGACGGGGTGGCGGGGCTGACCGGGCTGACGGCGGGTTGGGCGGGGACGGATTCCAGGGAGTTTTCGATCATTGCGGAGGGAATGGCGGGGACGCTGGCTCCGGGAGAGCGCACGCACCTGGCGGTGAGGTTCCGCCCGCAAGCGGCAGGACCGGCGGGCGGTATGCTCACGATCAGCGCTGCCGGGACGGTCAGCCAGATTCATCTCACAGGAACGGGCGTGTTGCCGGTGCCGGGCATGGCGGATTCGCTGCTGGCCGGCATCGTAGGGCAAGCGAGAGGAGTGAGGACGGCGGCGGTCCAGCCGGACGGAAAGATCATCATCGCAGGCGACTTCCATTCCATCCACGGAGTGCCGCGTAATTTTGTCGCCCGTCTGAACCGCGATGGAACCCTGGACATGGAGTTCGATCCCTTTCCCAATGGCGAAGTGTTTGCAGTGGCGGTGCAGGAGGACGGAAAAGTGCTGCTGGGCGGTCGGTTCACTAGCTTGCAGCCCAACGACGACGGCGAGCCGACCAGCCGGCAGAATTTTGCGCGCGTCCATGCCAGCGGCTCGCTCGACCGGGAATTTGATACAGGCACCGACGCGGGGGTATCCTGTCTCTTTATCCAGCAGGACGGACGGATTCTGCTGGGAGGGGCCTTTGTCACCGTGATGCCGGCTGGCGGCGGGCCGGCGGTCTCATGCGGAAAAATCGCGCGACTCCTTGAAAACGGGACCGTGGATCCGGAATTCCTTCTGCGGGGCGGCGGCTATTCCATGTCAGCTTTGTCGCTGCAGGAGGACGGGAAGATTCTTCTGGCGGGGAATTTCGACTCGCTGGAGGTTGAGGGTGAGGCGCAGCTCATTCCCCGGAGATACGTCGCCAGGGTGCATGCGGACGGCAGCGTGGATGCTGAGTTCAACCCCTGGCCGAGCAGTTTCGTCTTCGGAATTGCACAACTGGTGGGCGGCAGAGTGATCCTGGGAGGGGAGTTCACCTCCCTCCGGCCGGGCGGGACCGGAATGTCGTACACTCGGCGCCGCCTGGCGCGCCTCCAGCCGGGCGGGACTCTGGATATGGGATTCATACAAGGTACTAACGGTGGTACCGCTGAGTTGGCAGTGCAGGCGGACGGCAAGGTATTGGTCGGCGGCACTTTTACAGAAGTGGGGCCGCCACCGCCGGCACCACAGTTGTCGAGGGGCTGGCTTATCAGGCTCGATTCCGGCGGCGGCCTGGATTTGGATTTCGATATTGGTTCCCCCGGGACTATCCAGGCACTGGCCGTGCAGCAGGATGGCAGGATTCTTGTGGCGGGCGGATTCTGGAAATGGCGACCGGGAGGAAAGGCCGCGGTCGAACAGGAGCGGCGCTATTTTGCGCGGGTCATCAACGATCGTGCGATTGAGACCCTGACGGTGCCCGATGCCGGGCAGGTGCTCTGGGAACGGCGCGGAAGCGGGCCGGAAGTGGTCTATGTCCGGTTTGATCTGAGCACGGACGGCGGCAGCACGTGGACGCCGCTGGGCCCGGGGCAGCGCGTGGGTGCGACGGCGCACTGGCGTCTCAGCGGGCTGACGCTGCCGGACCGCGGGAAAATCCGGGCCCGGGGCCGCGTCATGGCGGGGAACGACAGTGCCGGATTGATCGAAAAGGTGGCCGCATTCCCGCCGACGGCGCAGGAACTCTGGCGGCTGGCACATTTCGGAATCACGGAAAACGAAGGCCCGGCAGCGGACGATGCGGACGGCGATCACGACGGGCTGGTCAATCTGCTGGAGTGGGTGTGCAGACTGGATCCCCTGACGGCGAATGAGTCGCCGCTGACGTTGACTCTCGCAGATGGGGTCATGGTCTGCACCTTCCCGCGCAGTAGCGCGGCGCGCGCTGCGGGTGCAGGCCTGGTCATGGAATGGAGCGGATCCCTGCTGCCGGGGAGCTGGAGCAGTACGGAGGTGACCTCGCAGGTGATTGGCGGAGATGGACAGACCGAAATGGTGCAGGCGGCGGTGCCGCCGGGGAACGGTGCAAGGCGATTCGTGCGGCTGCGGGCGAGAACGCCCCCGTGAGGTTGGAGGCATGCTGCTTCCCGAAACACCGTCTGCATCGTTGCGTCCGGGTAGAGCATGACCGTCGCCAGGCTTCCGGTTGTCACACGCCTGACACCGCTATGATGCGCGGCGTTCCCGCATGACCATTTCCGTACTCAAAGAGCCAGATCCCGAAACTCGCACGGCACTCGTGCCGGATCATGCGGTGAAACTGGTGAAACTCGGAGCGCAGGTCATGGTGGAGCGCGGCGCGGGTGCAGCGGCGGGATTCAGCGATGAGGCTTACGCGGCCGCCGGGGCCGAGGTGGAAAGCAGAAGCGCCGTGCTCGCCGCGGGCGATTTCATTTTCACGGTGCGCGGACTGACGGCGGACGATGCGAAGGAAGTAAAGTCAGGCGCACTACTCGCGGGCCTGCTCGATCCGTTCAATGCCACGGAGAATCTGAAGGCTTTCGCCGCGCACGGCCTTAGCGCCATCAGCATGGAAATGCTCCCGCGCACCACGAAAGCGCAGAAGATGGACGTGCTCTCGTCGCAGGCCAGCCTGGCAGGGTACGTCGCGGTCATTCTCGCCGCGGAACGGCTGCCGCGCATTTTCCCGATGATGAATACGCCCGCGGGCACGCTGCTGCCGGCGAAGGTGTTCATTATCGGCGCGGGAGTCGCCGGATTGCAGGCCATCGCCACCGCGCGGCGGCTCGGCGCGAAAGTGGAGGCCTACGACACCCGCCCCGTGGTGGAGGAGCAAGTGAAGTCGCTCGGCGCACGCTTCGTCACGCTCGACCTGGGCGGCGCGAATGGCCAGACGGAGCAGGGCTACGCGCAGGCCCTGACGCCGGAGCAAATCGAACGTCAGCGCGACGGCATGAAGAAAGTCTGCGCCGCCAGCGATGTGGTGATCACCACCGCGCTCCTGTTTGGAAAGAAAGCTCCCGTCCTCGTTACGGAAGACATGGTGGCCGCGATGAAGCCTGGCAGCGTGATTGTGGACCTCGCCGTGGACGGCGGCGGCAACGTCGAAGGCATCACGCCCGGCGAAATCACTGACAAGAATGGCGTGACGCTCGTCGGGCTGCGCAACCTCGCCGGACGCGTCCCTGCCCACGCCAGTCAGATGTTCTCCAGCAACCTCTGCGCGCTCCTCGAGGACTACTGGGACAAGGAGGCGAAACAATTTGTCCTCAAGCCTGACGATGAATTGATAAAGGCCTGCCTCATCACGCACTCAGGGCAAATCGTTCACGAAAAATTCAAACCCGCGCCATGAGCAGCGAATTCCTCATTCTCATCATCTTCACCCTCGCCGTGTTTCTCGGCGTGGAGCTGATCTTCAAGGTGCCGTCCATGCTGCACACGCCCCTGATGTCGGGCACCAATGCCATTCACGGCATCATCCTGCTCGGCGGGCTGCTGGTGCTGGCTGCGGCGGAGCACTGGTATTCGCTCACCGGCGGCTTCGTTGCCGTGATGTTCGGCGCGGCGAATGTCTTTGGCGGGTTCATGGTGACCGACCGGATGCTGCAAATGTTCAAAAAGAAGAAGTGATGAGCACCGCCGTTTCCTTCGCCTATCTCGCCGCCGCGGTGCTGTTTATCGTCGGCATCAAGATGCTCGCGTCGCCCAAAACCGCGCGGCGCGGCAATATCGTGGCCGCTGTGGGCATGTTGATCGCCATCATCGCGGTGCTGCCGCAGCTTCACGGACCCGGCGGCGGGGACGTGCCTGGACGGAACTGGATGCTCATCGCCATCGCCATGGCCATTGGGCTCGTGCTCGGCGCGTGCGGCGCGTATTCGGTGAAGATGACGGCGATGCCGCAGATGGTCGCGCTGTTCAACGGCCTCGGCGGCGGCGCGGCGATGTTCGTGGCCATGCTGGAATACGGGCACGCCAACGGCAGCGCCGTTTTCTCCACCGCGATGGTTTTCGCCGGCGTCATCGGCGCGATGTCACTCAGCGGCAGCATCATTGCGTGGATGAAACTGGAGGGGAAACTGGAGAAGCCGGTGACGTATCCGAAGCAGCAACTGGTCAACGCCCTGACCATCGCGGCGGTGGTCGTGCTCGGCGTGCTGCTGGTATTTGCGTTTCACATCCCGTGGGTCTTCATCGTGTGCTGTGTCGCGGCGCTCGCGTTTGGCGTGATGATGGTCCTGCCCATCGGCGGGGCGGACATGCCGGTCGTGATTTCGCTGCTCAACAGCTTCACCGGACTCGCGGTCGCGGCGGACGGCTTCGCTATTTCCAATGTCGCCATGATCATCGCCGGCACGCTCGTCGGTTCGTCCGGCACGCTGCTCACGCTCTTCATGTGCAAGGCCATGAACCGCCCGGTGACGAATGTGCTCTTCGGCGCGTTCGGCAAAGCCCCCGCCCCGGGTGCCGCCGCCGCGGAAGTGACAGGAACCGTGAAGCCCATCCAGGCGGACGAAGTCGGAGTCATGCTCAGCGTGGCCAGTCATGTCGTCATCGTCCCCGGCTACGGCCTCGCCGTCGCCCAGGCGCAGCACGCCGTGCGCGAACTTGCCGACGAACTCACCAAACGCGGTGCGGAAGTCAGCTTCGCGATTCACCCCGTCGCCGGACGCATGCCTGGCCACATGAACGTGCTGCTCGCCGAGGCCAACGTGCCCTACGATTCCCTGATCGAGATGGAGTCCATCAATCCCCAAATGGAACGCGTGGACATGTGTCTGGTCATCGGCGCCAACGACGTGGTGAATCCCGCCGCGCATGAAGATCAGTCGAGCCCCATTTTCGGCATGCCAATCATCGAAGCGGAGAAAGCCCGCACCGTCGTCGTGCTCAAACGCAGCATGGGCAAAGGCTTCGCCGGCATCGAGAATCACCTCTTCTTCCGCGAAAACTGCCGCATGCTCTTCGGCGACGCGAAGGCGTCGCTTCAGGCTCTGGTGGCGGCGGTGAAGGCGGCGTAATCCGGTCCGCCCGCGCGATTCTCCAGCTCCGCCGCTGATCGCCTGTGCCGGCTTGGAGCCGGGCGCAAGACTGCCGCTTGGATCATCGTATGGGAGCGGAACCACTCATGAGATTCCCCCGGCCAGCCATTCCAACGAGACGCGACTTCCTTTGGCAGGCCGGAGGCGGCCTTGCGGGCGTGGCGCTGTCGCAACTCCTGGCGCGCGACGCTGCGGCCTACGGACCCGGGCTGCCGCGCGGGCTGCATCATCCGGCGAAGGTGCAGCGCGTCATTCAGCTCTTCATGAATGGCGGGACGAGCCAGATGGACACCTTCGACTACAAGCCGGCCCTCGCGAAATTCCACGGGCAGATGCTGGGGCCGAAAGTCAGGCCCGAGGGCCAGACAGGTGACAGCGGCGCGGTGCTGAAGAGTCCGTTCGAGTTCAAACAGCACGGCCGGTGCGGGCGCTGGGTGAGCAGTGTCTTTCCGGAGCAGGCAAAGTGGGTGGACGAGATGGCGTTTCTCATGGCCATGCAGACGAAGACGAATGTGCACGGCCCGGGCAGCTTCATGATGAACACCGGATTCATTCTGCCGGGGTTTCCCTGCATGGGCGCGTGGATTTCCTACGCGCTCGGCAGCCTCTCGCGGAATCTGCCGGACTTCGTGGTGCTGCCCGACGCGCGCGGACTGCCTTACAATCAGAAGGGCAATTTCAGCGCCGGCTTTCTGCCCGCGCGGCATCAGGGCACGGTCATCAATGCCGCGCTGCCGCAGCCGGTGCCGGATCTGTTTGCAGACAAAAAGTACGCCTTCACCGGCGGCGAGGCCGATCGCCAGTCGCTGTCATTGCTGGACCGCATGAACCACGCGCACGCCGGCGCGCGTCCTGACGATTCGCGGCTGGAGGCGCGCATCGCCAGCTATGAACTCGCCGCCCAGATGCAGCTCACGGCCCCCGAGGCGTTCGATCTCTCCCGCGAGCCGGAAGCCCTGCGCGCCGCCTACGGCATGGACAGCAAAGTGACCGAAGATTTCGGCCGCCGCTGCCTGCTGGCGCGCCGGCTCATTGAGCGCGGCACGCGCGTGGTTCAGGTCTGGAGCGGTCCGCAGGGCGCGACGGAAAACTGGGACAATCACGGCAGCATTTCGCGCGAACTCCCGCCCATTGCCGCGAGCGTGGACAAGCCCATCGCGGCGCTGCTGGGCGATCTCAAACAGCGCGGCCTGCTGGAGGATACGCTGGTCGTCTGGACCACGGAGTTCGGACGCACCGCCTTCAGTCAGGGCGGCGACGGCCGCGACCACAACGGCGGCAGCTTCGTCACTTGGCTGGCTGGCGCGGGCATCAAGGGCGGTACTGCATACGGCGAGAGCGATGAACTCGGTCACAAAGCCGCCATGGACATCACCCACTGCTACGACCTCCACGCGACCATCCTCCACCTCATGGGCATCGACCACGAGCAGCTCACATTCCGCACCGCCGGGGTGGATCGCCGCCTGACGGATGTCCACGGCCATGTGATCCGGGAGATCCTGGCTTAAAGTTGTGGTACAATGGCGCTGATATCGAACAGAGCCGGAAACGGGACGATGCGCGACAATCCGCAGCAAGGCCCGTCCCGGCCTTGGGAGGGAACACCGAATCGAATCGTAACGAGAATCCCGGGACGAACTTGCGACGATTCCTCGCGGGAATGGTCCCGTTTTCAGTTCGACGTGGCATCAGTTGTCAGTTGGCAGCGGAGCCGAAAAGAGCCAAATCCCGGCCATGACTGCCGCCCAACTCAAGTCCAGCGCCGCCGCCGGCGGAGACCCTCCTTCCGGGCTCACTCCCGAACAGCGTGCCTTGTGGCTCGCCAAAGCCGGACGCTGGGACGACGCCCACCAGATCGCGCAGGACATTCACACGCCCGACGGCTCGTGGATTCATGCGCTGCTCCATCTCATTGAAGGCGATACCGGCAACGCGGGCTACTGGTACGCCCGCGCCGGACGACCGGCGCGCCGCCGGGAAGAAATCGATGCCGAGTGGGACCGGATCGCCGCGCATCTCTGCGGGGAGTGAGCAGCGGCCCCGCTGACAATAATCCCGCTGGCTAAAACACAGGACGTCTTTATCTCCGCCGCGGTTCTCATGAATGCCTATTTCGCGACCCGCATCTGCGCCTACATCGTCTTCACCGGCGGAGTGCTCGCATTGGGGTTCGCCTTTGGACAGCTTGGATTGCTCATCGCCGGAGCGATTCTCCTGTTGTTTGCCCTGATGCGCTTCCAGGAATGTGCGGAGTACCCGAAGAAGGAAGTGCCGCAGGTGGAAATACGCGACCGCAGCAAAGAAAGTCCAGAATCCTGGTGACATGAATTCAATCAAAGGTCCCATTTTGATCCTCGCCGCCGCTGTTGTTTGGAGCGGAACTGCCTCATTCTATATGGCCCGGCCGGGTGACCGCTTTTTTGAGTACTCGGGCAATGCCGGTTACACCGTGGCCATCATGTTGCTGCTGTGGGGAATCATTGAAACAGTCCGCCGGAGCCAGGCATGAACTTCCTCGCCCCGCTCTTCTTCTGGTCGTTCCTGAGCTTCATCCCTCTGGTAGCCGTCTATTTTCTGAAAGTTCGCCCGCGGCGGAAGGAGACGACGGCTTACTTCCTGTGGAGCCGCGTCTTCACGGAAAAGAAAGCGACCTCGCTTTTCAATCGCCTGCGCGATCTGTTCTCGCTCATTCTGCTCGCGCTGGTGTTCGGATCCGTCTGTCTCGCCCTGACAAGACCGGAGCTCCAGGACGACGAGCGCAAGGACCTCCTGCTCCTCATCGACAACTCTGCGAGCATGTCCGCCGGCGAAGGCGGTCAGCAGCGGCTGCATTTGGCAAAGACGGCGGCCGCCGATCTCATCAAGGGCATGGACTCCACGCAGCGCGCCAGTGTGGCCAGTGTTTCCGGTGATGTTCATTTTCTCTCGCACCTCACCGATGATCCCCGCGCGCTGCTGGATGCCGTGGAGAGCATCGGTCCCACCGCGCTCGACTTTCGTCGCGAGGCGGTGGCGGCGCTGCGGGCGGGTGATTCGGCGGAGTGGATGAAAGGGCATCGCGTGATCCTGATCACCGATGGATGCTTTGGCGCTGCGGGCGCGCCGGAGGGCGTGGAAGTGCTCAAAGTGGGTGAGCCGCTGGAAAACGCCGGCATTGTCAGCGCCGATGCGCAGTACTTGCCAGGCACGGGCAGTCCGCTGGGCGTGTTCGTGCAGTTCGCGTCGTCATTCAAAGCTCCGGTGAAGGGCATTCTCATGCTCAAGCCCGACGGCCCCGGTCCCAACAAACTCGTGGACGTGGAGATCAAGCCCGGCGTGAATCCCGGCGAAGTCTTCACCGTGCAGGACGCGCCGGCGGGGCGCTGGAAAGTGTCGCTCGATCTGAAGGACGGCTATGATGGCGACAACACCGTGGGTCTCGTGGCGCAAAAACCAAAGCCGGTGCGGGTTATGGTGGATGCCGCGGACAAGTTCTTCTTCGACACCGCCGTGGATTCATTCTCGCGCGGCGGCAGCGGCTTCCTGCTCCTGACATCAGAGAGCCCGCAAGTCGTTATCTCACGGAGCAAAACACCGGACGCCGCGCTGAGTCTCATTTTCCAGCCCGACGGCGCGTCGCCGTGGTGGAAGAGTGTGGGCGAGCCGCTGGAAACTGCCGTGCCGCGCGTGCGCGTCCAGGATCATCCCGTGCTCCGGCACATCGACGCCGCGGGCATGAACTTCGCCGGTGCCCGCAAGATCATTCCTGCGGACGGCGCGCTCGTGCTGGTGGAAAGCGATCAGGCGGTGCCGCTGCTTTACGTCGCCCGCGCCGGCGGACGCACCGCGGTAGTGGTGAACATGAACCCCGTGGACGCCGAGTTCTTCTTCAGCGCGTGGTTCCCCGTACTCATCCACGGCGCGGCCACGCACCTGGCAGGCCGCGATGAAAGCCTCGCGTCCACTTACACGCCGGGCGCGACCATTCCCGTGCCCGGAGCCGGCGATGAGGAAATCACCAGCATCACCGCGCCGGATGGCAAGCTGCTTTCCGCCACCGGCAGAAAATTCGGCCCGCTGGAACAGCCCGGCTTTTACCAGCTCCGCAACGGTGCCGGTGAATGGCAGGCCGCCGTGAACATGCTCTCACCCGGCGAGTCGCTGCTCGACAATGCCGCCACCGCCACCACTCTCCAGCCCATCGCCAAAGGCCTGCCGCCCTATCTGCTGCTCACGGTCATCGCCATCGTGGTGCTCATTCTGGAATCGCTGCTCTACCACCGGCGGAAAGTGGGGTGATGGAGCGGACCTTGCCCGGGAAGCCGTTGCGCAAGAAGCCGCAGCAAGGCCGTCCCAGCCTTGTTGTGTGACTGCCGACGCGAACTCTCAAGGCCGGGACGCCCTTGCTACGGGCCTCCCGCCGCATTGTGCGTAATCCCCGGCTGAAAGCGATGTAGTGCAGCCATGCCGTCTGGCTGGCATTCATAGGCCAGGGCCGGCGGCTCGCGCCATGCCCCGCTACTCGCTGACTTCCCGCCCGCGCACTTCGCGGAACTGACGGCTTTGCACGATCAGCTCCACGGCGCGACTGAACTTGAATCCGTTCGCGGCGAGGTCGGCCTGCATTTGTTCCAGCAGCGGGCGGTCGCTGAGCATGAAGCTGCGGCCGAGCGCGAAGCCAATAAGCTTGCGGCAGAACTGGCGGACGAAATCGTCCCGGCGGGTGGTGCTGAGATACGTGCGCAGGCCGTCGAGTCCGTTGAGGGCGGTGCCGTTAGGCAGGGTGACGTTCGCATCCGCGTCGCGCCGGCGGCCGATGGCGTCGAATTCCTCAAGCGTGAAGCCGAAGGGATCGATGCGGGCGTGGCAGCCGGAGCAGTTGGGGTCGCTGCTGTGCTTTTCGATGAGCTGGCGTTCGGTCAGGCCCGCGGGCGGTTCCTCCGGCAGCACGGGCACGCCTTTGGGCGGACGCGGGAGGCGTTCGCCGAGCAGGACTTCGCAGACCCAGTTGCCGCGCAGGATGGGACTGGTGCGCGAGGCGCCGCTTTGCTTGGCAAGGGTAGCGGCGAATCCGAGCACGCCGCCGCGGCCCTGTGCGCGCAGGCCGTCCACGCGCTGCCAGTCATCGCCTTTGACTCCCATGCCGTAATGTTTGGCCAGTTCGGCGTTCACAAACGTGTGATCGGCTTCCAGCACCTCGAGCACGGAGCCGTCGCGCTGGAAGAGATCGGTGAAGAAGCGCGAGCATTCCTCCTGCATCGCGCCGCGCACGGTGGTGAAGGTCGGAAAATGACGTTCGCTCTTCTCATCCAGCGTGGCCACGTCGCGCACGTGGAGCCACTGGCAGCCGAATTCCTCCGCCAGCCGGCGCACTTTGGCATCGCGCAGCATGCGATGAGTTTGCGCGAGCAGTGTCGCCGGCTCGCGCAATTTTCCGGACGCTGCGGCGGCCAGGAGTTCCGCATCCGGCGCGGACGACCACAGAAAATAGCTGAGGCGCACGGCGAATTCGTGCTCACTCACAGGCTGCGAAGCGGTGCCTGCGGGTGCTTGTTCGCCGCGATAGAGAAACGCCGGCGCGACCAGCACGCGGGCGAGGAGGAGCCGGACGGCTTCGTCGTGCGGAAGCTCCTGGGCACGCAGTTTGGTATAAAGGGCGCGCAGTTCGCCGAGTTCCTTCTCCGTCGCCGGGCGGCGCCATGCACGCGGCGCGAAATCGAGCACCGCCTGAATGTGCCGCGGCTCGGCGGCGGTCAGCGTTTTCCGAAACTCCGCCGCACGCTGCTTGATCGGCTCGCGCAGCGGCTCGAATGCGGAGGGATCCGCGTCCTGGGTCGCGAACTGCCAGAGCTGCTCAAACGCATCCACCAGCTTGAGCGGTTCCTGGCTCACGCATTCCAAACCGGCCCAGAGGCGGTCGAGATGCGCCGCCTGCGCATCGTCGAGCATGAGGCGTTTCAACTGATCGTCCTCACGATAGAACAGCGTGAGGGTCACGACTTCATCCACGGGCACGATTTTGGTATAGCAAAGCGCCACGGGGAACAGCGCGCGAAAATCATCCAGCGCTGACTCCACGCGCCGCCGTGCCGCGCTGCCGTCGGCGGCGAGGATAGGCGTGTCGAAATTCACCGGACGGTCGCCATCGCTCCACGTGCCTTTGCCGCCGGATTCTTTCGCCGTGCCGGCGGTTAGGCCGGAGGAGGCTGGTTTTGTCGCCAGCACCTGCATTTGCACCGTGCCTTCGCTGTCCTGCAGCGTCGCCGTTGTCACCAATTCGCAGCCCTCGGCGAGATCGGCGGGAAAACTGAACTCAGTCACTGACGGCGCCTGCACGGAAAGATTTGTGCCGACAAACTGTAGCGTGGACCTCTGGTCCACCGGGACTATCGGGGACCGGAGGTCCCCGCCACGCACCAGCGGTCCGTTTAGCGAAGCCAACTGGCGGTAGAGCACCGCATCCGGCGCATCCTTTGCCAGGTCGGCGGCTCCGCTTTGCAGCAGCTTCTGCACTGCGTCCGCGAGCGTTTGCTTTTCCGTGAGCGGAGCATCGCGCCACTTGGCCAGCAGCGAGCCGGCAGGAATTATCGGAGCCGTCGCGCCGCTGTCAGGCTCGCTGTAAAAGTGCCACGGGCCGTTGGGATTGCCGGCCAAAATGTTGGGCGAAACATCGCACGCCAGATTCCACGATTTGTCGCCGGCGGCGATGTCGAGGTCCACGGCGGTGAGGTCGCACGAGTGATTGCCGTCGCGCGGGCTGAGCACGATGGAGATGACATCGCCGGGCTGCACGGCCACGTTTTCCAGCGGCCCGAACGGCACCGGATTGCCACCGTGCGCAATGCCGGCGGCGAGATTCTGCCGCGTGCCTCCGCGGCGCAGTTCGAGCGTCCATGCGACGCCGTTGCCGCATTCGGGATGCGCGTGCTGCACGACTCCCGAGACGCGCACGGATGTCGCCACGGGGCTTTGCCAGCCGGCGGCGACGCGCAGTTTCGGCGAAGGATGCATGGCCACGCTGTGCGGCTTCATATTACCGGGGATGCGCACGTGCTGGTCGCTGGAATTCGCGACGACGCTGAGCGCGTCCGCTCCGGCCCAGCCCTTGATGAAATCCCACGCCTCCGCCTTTTCCACGCGCTGCTTCATGTGAGAATCGATGCGCACCTCGCCACCGATGCCGAGCACCGCGAGCCATGCGCTCAACACCGCCGGCTCCACGCCGAACTTCTGCGCCAGCGACGAAATGTCAGGCTTCTCCTTCACTTCCGCGGCGGCATGCAGACACCTGGCGGCGGCGGCGAAGACCTTTTCGCGGTTCGCCTGCAGCGCCGCCACGGCGCCGCGCACATCGCGCAGCGGCAGTTCCGGGCGGCCGGGAGCGACAAGGCGCGGATTCTCCCACACCGCGGCATCGTGATCCGCGCCGTCGCCGGCATCGGAGACAGCGAGATAAAGCTTCACGTCCTTTCCGTCAGGCGAGGCGGGCAGCTTGAACCGGATTTCCTGCCTCGGGGCGACCGGTGTCACCGGCACCTGCCATGCCGTGGGTCCGTCGCGCTTGCCGATGTGGCCGATGGTGGTGAACTGCCAGAGCGCGCGCTGCCACTGCTCGATGAAGGCCGCCAACTTCGGCTCTTCGTCAGGCTTCGCGGCTTTCCACTGCGCGCGCAGCAAGTCGAGCAGCAGCGAGGGGCGTTCGTCGCGCAGCGTTGCGCAGAGGGTGGTGAGATACTTCGCATTCAACTTCCGCTCCGCGGCCACGGTCTCGACTGTCGCCCCGTCGCGCACGGCGAGTGACGCCGCGAGATACTTTTCTAGAGGCAGCCGCCCCCCTGCATTCGTATCAAACTGAATGCCCTGCAAATTCACCGGCTGCGCGCCGCCGGAGTCGCTGTGTTGCGCGTAAAAGGCACGGATGGCCGTCAGTTTCTCCTCCGTCCAGTCGCGCGGCGTGTTGTGTTCCGACCACTCGATGCCGTCCGGCAACAGCACCGCGTGGGATGCGACTTCCTTCGCCGCGTCGAGGTATTTCTGCAGCAGGGCCGGCGACATCACCAAAGCTGCGGAAGCATTGGTGAAGCCCTCGCCGGCCGCGCCGTCGGCGGGAAATTCGTGCGCCGGGTCGAGCATTGGAACGCCAGTCAGGTCGCGCAGCGTCCATGTGTATTCCACATTGGAAAGCCGCCGCAGTCCGACCGGCCCGGGATCGCCGGCGTTCTCGCGCCCTATCGCATCGAGCGTGCCGCCGATCCAGGTTTCCAGTTTTTGTTTTTGTTCCGCGGAAAGCTGCGGCTTGTTTTTCGGCGGCATCTCGCCATCGGCCATTTGCTCCAGACACTTCTGCCAGATTTCCGGCTCGCGCTTCACGTCGGCGAACGTGGTGAAGCGTTCGAGGTCGAGTTCGCCCTTCTGCTTTTCCGTGCTGTGACAGGTGATGCAGAATTCGTTCAGCACCTTGCGCACCTCCGCATACTCCGCCTCCGGCGCGGCGTGGGCGAGAGAAGCAGCAAAACAGTACAGCAGGGATTGGCGGAACAGCATGGCGGGAGGACTTCAGGACAGAAGGGAGGCAAAGTAACGCAGCGAACCAGCCAAATGTGTCTGCCAATATTCCCAGTCGTGCCCGCCGGGGAACTCCTCGTAGGTGTGGGCGATGCCTTCCTCATCCAGGGCGGCGTGCAGCGCACGGTTTTGCGGCAGCAGCACATCATCCGTGCCGCAGTCGAATCGCAGCGGGGGGAGCGCGCCGCGGTTGGCGAGGATGACATCGAGCACTCCGGCTTCCGCCGGATTCACGCCGCAGAGGCTGAGGTCTTCGTCAGTGATGGCGTCGAGGTCGTCGAAGTGCGTGGCGCTGGAATGCGCGGAGATGCCGGCGACACGAGGGCCGTGCTTCGCACCGAGTCGCAGCGCACCATAGCCGCCCATGCTCAGGCCACTGAGAAAGAGCGGCGCGCCGTTTGTCAGTCCATCGGTGGCCTCCGACGCGGCCGCGGGCACTTCGTCCATGATCCAGCGTTCGTAGTCCTCGCCGGTGCCGTGTTGGATATAGCCGGAACCGTCGCCCCAGAGTCCGTCGGACGGCATGGCGATGACGAGGGGCGGGATTTGGCCCGTCTCCAGCATCGCCGCTGCCGTGGCATGAGCGCCCCCTTTCCACGCCCACGCCCAGTGACTGCCATAAACGCCGTGCATCAGGATCACGAGCGGCAGCGGGCCGGCGGAATTGCCAGGCGTCCACAGCGTGAGGTCGGCCCGGCGGCGCAGCGCGGCACTCTTCACCGTGACATGGCGCAGGCCGTGCTGCTCGAAGGACGGATGGGAAATCTCGATGGTGCGGAAGGAGGAGGGCATGGAACCGGGAAGTCTGAAGTCTGAAGGCTGAAGGCTGAAGGCTGAAGGCTGAAGGCTGAAGGCTGAAGCCGTGGCAATTGATTTCATTTTTTAGCCTTCATCCTTCATCCTTAAACACGATCACTCCCTTGGCGTTCCGTCCGGTCATCATGTCGTCCATGGCCTGCGGGAGATCGTCCAGCGTGTAGGTGCGCGTGACGAGTTCATCGAGGAGCAGTTCGCCGCGGCGGTAGTGGTCGAAAATGCGCGGGAAGTCGCGCGAGGGCAGGCAGTTGCCGTAGAGTGGTGTCACGTAGCGTTTGTCCCACATGAACCACGGGCCGGGCGCACTGACCGGTTCGTTGATGCCGCTGACCTGGAGCGCCATGCCGCCGTTCCGGATGAACCGCAGCGGCGTGAAAGCGAGTTGCGGCGCGCTGGTGGCTTCGAAGGCGAAGTCCGCGCCGCGTCCGCTGGTGAGACGGTGCACTTCGGCGATGGCGGTGGTGAGGTCGCAGTCGGAGGCGTCGCAGAGGATCGTATGCGTCGCGCCAAAACGCCGTGCGTTTTCGAGCGACGGCGCGCGCCGGTCCACGGCGATGATCATCTCTGCGCCGGAGAGCCGCGCGCCCTGGATGACATTCAGCCCGACGCCGCCGCAGCCGATGACCACTACGCTGCTGCCGGGCTGAAGGCGCGCCACGTTCACGGCGCTGCCCCAGCCGGTCATCACGCCGCAGCCGGTAATGGCAGCACTGGCAAAGGGCACGCCGTCCGGCAGCGGCGTCACGGCGGCGGCTTTTACGAGTGTCAGGGTCGAGAGGGTTCCGATATTGAACGACCGGTCCACGGGCGCACCGCGCCGGAGCGTCCCCTCCGCGTGCGCGTGGCCGGCGCTGCGCTCCATGACGTACGCCGGCTTGCTGATTTCGCAGTGGACGGCGCGTCCGTCGCGGCAGGGCGCACACTCGCCGCAGGGAATGGCCCAGTTCAGCACCACCCGGTCGCCGGGTGTGACGTGGGTGACGCCGGGGCCGGTTTCACGCACCACGCCGGCGCCCTCATGACCCATCACCAAAGGCCGGCCCCAGCTCAGGGAAGCGTGATCGGTGTGACAAATCCCGGCCGCCCGCATCTCCACCAGGATCTCGCCGGGCAGGGGCGGGGCGACGGCAATCTCATCGATGGCGAAGCGGCCGGCACCGTCGGCGATGGCAGCGCGCGCGGCGTGCATGGCGGGCTACTTTTCGTCCTTGCCGGAGGGCGGGTTCGTTGCGTCACCGTCGTCCGTTTCGCCTGACTTCTTCGGCTTCGCGTCTTCGTCCTGCATTTTCTGCACCGTTTCCTTGAGCGCTTTGGCGTGTTCCGCGAGGTCGGACTTCGCATCCACGGCAATCACCTCATCCAGCACCTTCTGCGCCGCCGGGAGGTCTTCCTCGCAGGTGGCGAGTTTGGCCATGAGGATTTCCTGCTTGCGGCGGCCGGACAGCTTTTCGTCCCCGATGAACTTGTCCACCCGGGCGCGAAATCCGGCGAAGTCCTTGTTGTTATGCAATTCGGCGAGTTCCTCTTCGAGCGACTCCACCTTTTTCCGGAATTCGCCCTCGGTCGCGAACTCATCGCGGGACTTCTTCACACCGGTCACGTCCTCTTTGTCCGCCGCGATGGCTTCGTCGATTTCCCTGCTGTAAAAGGTGTGCACGAGGTGCGGCTCCATTTCGGAGAGGGCCTCCGTGATGAGCTTCGCTTTTTCCACGCCTTCGGCGGCGGCGGCTTTTTTGAAGGCGGCGTCGCGTTTTTCCCGGAGTTTGCGCAGCTCGGCGAGGTGATCCACATATTTGGCCGCTCCGCCGGCCTCGTAACCGGTCACGGCATAGGGACGGCCCCCGGCATCCGCGAGCACGATGCTGGGGAAGCCTTCGATGCCGTACTTCTGCTGGAGCTTTTCGTTTTGTTTCCGCAACTCCTCCGCCTGCTCCTTGCCCTGGGGGAAATCCACTTCGACGAGCACGAAATGTTTCGGGGCCTCCTGCTTGAAGGCATCCTTGCTGAAAACCTCCTCGTGGAGCTTGATGCACCAGCCGCACCAGTCGGAGCCGGTGAAATCCATGAGCAGGTCCTTGCCGTCTTTGGCGGCGGCGGTTTTGGCTTTCTCAAAGTCCGTGACCCATGCCTCGGCGGCGCGCAGGCTTGAAAGTGTCAGAAAAAAAGCGGGCAGGGCCGCGGCGAGAGTGGTGAGGCGTGTGATCATGGGAGCGTGCCGCGGATGGCGGGGCGCAAGTCTCTGTGAGGCCGCGGGGGACGCAAGAGCGCGAATTACCGGCCCGCGGCGCGCTGGCGCACGGCTTCGAAGAGGCACACTCCCGCAGCGACGGAGACATTCAGGCACGGCACTTTTCCGAGCATCGGGATGCGGACGAGAAAGTCACACTTCTCGCCGGTGAGCCGTCTCATGCCGCCGCCCTCGGCTCCCATCACAATGCCGGAAGGGCCGGTGAAATCGAGATCGTAGAGCGACTTCTCGGCCTCGTCGGCCGTGCCGGTCAGCCAGACGCCCGCCTCTTTCAGCTGCTCCATGGTGCGGGCGAGGTTCGTCACCTGAATGTACGGCACACTCTCCGCCGCGCCGCAGGCGATGTGGCGCACGGTATCGGTGAGGGTGGCGGAGTGGTCCTTCGGTGCGATGACTGCGTGGGCGCCCGCGGCGTCCGCGGTGCGGAGACACGCCCCGAGATTGTGAGGATCGGTCACCTGATCGAGAATCAGCAGCAGCGGCACCGCCGTGCCGGCGAGAATCTCCTTCAGGTCGCCCTCGTCGCCGGTCCTCGCGGCGCGCGAGTAGTCGGTGTGCTGATGACGCCGGGCGTGGCGCAGTTGTTTGGGGTCGTTGATGCGGGAGGGGCGGGGCATGGATGCGGGCGGACTGTCGTGCCAGTCATCGGGAAAGGGCCGGCCAGTGCAACTTCCTTGTGCAGGCCGAACCGGGCGGGACACGGGCCATGACATATTCTTTACACCTCCGAACGGGACAGCCCGCCCCGGGCGTGTAGGATCGCCCCGGGCTCCCGCCCCATGCGGGAAGCACTACTCATCAATCCGGGCACGCCCCTGTCACACCTGCCGGCCGTGCCGCACCCCGAATCTCAAATCGCAAATCCGAAATCCATGAAACTCCGCCTCACCCTCCCCGGTCTGCTGGCCACCGTCCTCACCCTCACCGCGCAGGAAACCAGTTTCCTTGAGAAGTTCGCCCTCTCCGCCGATCGCGACGCGGTGCTCAAGGAACTCATCCCCGGCACGGACGACTATTATTATTACCACGCCCTGCATTTGCAGAATCAGGGCAAGAAGCCGGAGATGACAGCGCTGCTCAAGGAATGGGCGGACCGGTTTCAGAACGAGAATGCCCGGCGCCGCGAGATCGAAAACCGTCAGGCTCTGATCAACTACAGCACCGATCCCGCGGCCACCCTGGCCTACCTGCGCGACCGGCTGGGCGTCGGCTACAATCATCAGCGCATCACCCCGGATGCGCGGCCGGACCTGCCGGTGGCGCTCGATCCGGCACTGATCACATGGCAGGCTTATTTGCAGCAGGCGCTCAACGGGCACAGCTCGTTCAGTCAGGTGACAGGCAGCGGCCTCGTGCAAATCCTGCGCAGCGGCAATGTGGAGCTCACCACGCCGCGCCGGCGTGATTTGCTGAACCGCATTCACCGTCCCGACTTTCCGGATCTGGTGAAGATCATCAATGACGATCTGGGCACGAAGGAATCCAAGGGCTTTGGAGAGTTCGCGATCCACGGGAAGCTGACGCTGGCGCAGCTGGAGGAGCTGCTGAAGCTTCGCCCGGCCCTGCTGCAAAACTCGAATTTCGTCACCGCGTGGGCCGGCAAACTGCGGCCTGCATTCGGTGAGGACGCCGTGCGCAGCGCGGCGGTGCGCGAAGCGTGGTTGGACAGGCTGGAGGCGTTCACGTCCCGGCTGGCCCCCTCGTTCAATTCGCTCAAAGCGCACATCCTTTACCACCGCCTCGTCCACGATCAGGGGCAGGGCGTCATCAATGAGGCGAAGCTGCTCGCCTATCTGCAACTCCCGCGGCCCGTCGGCTATTTGAGGAAATCCTTCCGCGAGTCGGACGTGTTCAAACAGCCCGTGGACCTCAATGCCAACTACGAGCCGCTCTCCGGCTGTGCCCCGATTGGCAACGACGAGGGTCTCGTGCGCAGTCTGCTGCTCACGGTGCTGGCAAAGGCGGACACGGCGGAGAAATACGCGGCCTACATCGAAAACACATGGCTCAACGCCGTCCACGCCGAAGCCAAACTGCTCAGCGGCGCTCCGGACCCGCAGAAGTGGGTCTCCCTGCTTACGCCCGAGTCCTATCAAGCGCTGAAGGACCGCGTGGACCTCGACTTCGACGCCGCGCTGCAGCCGGAGTGGTCGCCGGCCGGCGAGGTCGCGCTCGTGATGCACGTGAAGAACGTGCCGAAGCTTCTGGTAAAGGTCTATGAGATCAACACGGAGAACGTCCACCGCACCACCGGTGCTCAGGTGAACACCGACCTCAATCTCGACGGCCTCACCGCGAACAGCGAGCAGTCGCACGACTACAACGACGCGCCGCTCCTGCGGCAGAAGCGCACGTTTCAGTTCCCGGAACTGAAAGGAAAACGCGGCGTGTGGATCGTGGAATTCATCGGCGGCGGGAAGAGCAGCCGGGCGCTGATTCGCAAAGGCGGACTGCGGCACCTTGTTAGCCACGAGGCGGACGGCACGGTGATTCGCGTCTTCGATGAGACGATGAAACCGGTGGAAAAAAGCTATGTGCAGCTCGGCACGCGGCGGTTCGACAACAAGGAGGATGGACGCATTCTCATTCCGTTCAGCGAGCGTCCGGGCGAACAAAACGTCATCCTCGGCGACGGCAGCGGCTTCACGACGCTCGAAAAAGTGAACCTCGCGGGCGAAAACTACGAACTCAAAGCCGGCTTCCATGTCCCCCGGGAGTCGCTCCTCCCCGGCGTCACCGCAAAGCTCGCCATCCGCCCGGCGCTGCTGCTCAACGGCCGGCCGACCATTCTGGCCGCGCTGGGAAAGGTGCGCCTCACCATTTCCTCGCAGTCGCTCGACGGCATCCCGAGCACCAGTGTTTATGACATCGGCGCGAGAGACAAGGACGGCAAACCCTCCGGTCCGCAACTCGCTGAGGACGGCGAGACGCTCATTGAATTCACCGTGCCCGACCGCCTCGCATCGCTGAGCTTCTCCCTCGAGGGCGAAGTCAAGGCGCTCGGCACCGGCCAGCCGGTGAAGCTCAGCGCGGGCGACTCGCTCAAAGTGAACGGCATTACCCTCACCGATCAAACGAGCGATCTGCACCTGACCTTTGCCGACGGGCAGTTCATTCTCGAAGAACGCGGCCGCACCGGGGAACAGCGCGCGGACCGCGAAGTGACCGTCACCCTGACGCACCGGGACTTCGCGCAGTCGAAATCATTCACGCTCAAAACCGATGCCGTCGGCGCAATCCGGCTCGGCGCTCTGGAGGGCATTTCCGTTTTCACGGCGCGGAGCGCCACCGGCGTGGAGCGCCAGTTCACGCTGCCGCGCACGTGGGCTTCGCTGCCGGCGGCCGTGAATGTGAAAGCCGGTGAGCCGGTGCAGGTGGCATGGCGCGGCAACACCGGTCCCGCCGCCGGAGATGTCAGTGTGCTCGAACTCCGCAACGGCGTGCCCGTGCGCGATGCCTCGGCCGGCGCGACCGTGAAGGGCGGGCTCGTCACCATCACCGGCCTGACACCCGGCGAATATGCCGTGGAACTCGCGCCCGTGCAGTCGTCCACCATCATCCGCGTGAGCGAGGGGGAAACCGTTTCCGGCAGTCTGGTGAACGGTGCGCTGACCATGGAGTTGTCGAATCCCGCCCCGCTGGCCATCACCGGAATGGCCAGGGGCGAGATTCCCGCGCGCGAGGACACGCCGAAAAAATCCGTGCTCGTTTTCCACGTGGGGAATGCCGGCGTGGACACGCGCGTGCATGTTTTTGCGAGCCGCTTTTTGCCCGCCTTCGACGCCTTCGGGGCTCTCGGTGACGACCGTCTGCCGCAGCCGCAGGCATGGACGAATGCATGGCGCCCCAGCCTTTATCAAAGCGCCCGGACCATCGGCGAGGAGTATCGCTACGTGCTGGAGCGGCGCGGCGCGAAGCACTACGCCGGCAATCTCCTGCCGCGGCCCGGACTGCTGCTCAATCCCTGGGCCATCTCCGACACCGCCACCGACAAACAAAACGCCGCCGCCGGTGAAGACGCGCGCGCCATGCAGGCCGAAAAGCCCGCCGCCGCCGCAGCTCCCGCTCCCGCGGAAAACAGAGCCAAGAAAGACGCCGCTCCGGCCGGTCCGATGGACCCTGATCTGTCCTTCCTCGCCGCGCCGGGCGCCGTGGCTTTCAATCTCAAGCCTGACAAGGATGGCAACGTCGCCATCGACGCCGCCTCGCTCGGCGACCGGCAGTTGATCCGGGTGGTTGCTGTGGACAGCGACAGCGCCGCCGCGCGCGACTTCACGCTGCCCGCGCAGCAACTCACGCTGCGCGATCTTCGCCTCGCCGACGGACTCGATCCGAAGCAGCACTTCAGCCGGCAGAATCACGTCACGCTGCTCGAGAAGGGTGCTCCGCATGAGTTCAAGGACGCCCTTACCGCCACCTGGCAGAACATCGGGCACCTTGGCACCGCACATTCCCTGCTCTACAATCTTACGAACAACGCCACGCTCGCCGAGTTCTCATGGATTCTGAACTGGAATACGATGAAGCCGGAGCAAAAGGCGGAGATGTATTCCAAATACGCCTGCCATGAGCTGCATTTCTTTCTCGCCCGCAGAGATGCCGAATTCTTCGCCTCCGTGGTGAAGCCGTTTTTGGCCAACAAGCGCGACAAGACTTTCATGGACCACTATCTGCTCGGGGCCGATATGTCAGGCTACCTGCGGCCGTGGCAGTACAGCCGCCTCAATACCGTGGAGCGCGTGCTCCTTTCCCGGCGCATTCAGCAGGAGGTGCCGGTGGTGCGCCGCGCCCTCAAGGACTGGCTCGACACCCTGCCAAAGAATCCGCAGCGCGATGCCTTTCTCTTTGAAACCGCCCTCAACGGACGTGTGCTCAGCGTGGTCGAAACCGGCCGGCCTGGCGGCACCGCCGGACTGAACAATGAGTTCGACTTCGGCGGCATCGCCGCGGGAGGATTCGGAGGCGGCGGCAAGGGAGGTGCCGTGGCAGCGGGCCGACGGGGCCAGGTGGACCGCTTCTTTGCCGACGGAGCGATGCCTCCGCCGGCACCGGCGGGAGCGGTGGCCGGCGAGCCCATGGATGCCCTGTCGCTGGGCGTGCGGCAGCAGCAGGAAGGTCAGTTGAAAGCCCTCACCGGTCTCGCGGAAATGGAGCAGTTGGCCGAGTCCGTGGAACTGTCGGACAAAGATGCCGGCGCGGACCGGAAGTCGTTCCGGGGCCGCGGTCTGACCGAGGAAAAAGCCAAGGCCGTCGAACTCCGGCGCAATTTGGCCGCCGCCAAAGCCGAGCGACTCTTCCGGCAGACCGAGCAAACCAAAGAGTGGGCCGAGAACAACTACTACCGTCTGCTCATCGCGCAGCAGAATGCCGAACTCGTCGCGCCCAACCGCTTTTGGCAGGACTATGCCGTGTGGGACGGTGTGCAGGCGTTCGTTTCCGCCAACCTTGCCGATGCCACCGGCAGCTTCACCGAAATGATGCTCGCCCTCGCGGCGCTGGACCTGCCGTTTCCCTCGGAAGTGGTGCCCGGCAAAGTGGAGCGCAAAGAGAACAGCGTCACGCTCGTTCCCGCAGGCAAAGGCATTCTCTTCCATCAGGAAATCCGCGCCGCCGAGCCGGACAAGGAAGGGGCGCAGCTGCTGGTGAGCCAGAACTTCTACCGCCACGGCGACCGCTACATCGAGCAGGCCGGCGAGAAGATCGACAAGTTTGTCAGCGCCGAATTCCTCACCGGCGTCGTCTATGGCTGCCAGGTCGTGGTCACGAATCCCTCTTCCTCGCGCCAGAAGCTCGACCTGCTCTTCCAAATCCCGCAGGGCGCCATCCCCGTGCTGCAGACGCAGGCCACGAAGAGCCTGCCCGTCGCCCTGGAGCCCTATCACACGCAGACGTTTGACTTCCAGTTCTACTTCCCCGCCGCCGGCAAGTTCCCGCACTACCCCGTGCACCTGAGCCGCAACTTCAAAACCGCGGCCAGCGCCGAGCCCTTCACCTTCAATGTCGTGCCCCGCGCCACGCAGGCCGACAAGGCTTCGTGGGAATACGTCAGCCAAAACAGTGAGCCCGCCGAGGTCATCGGCTTCCTGGAGCAGAACAACCTCTACACGCTCAACCTCGACCTCATGGCATGGCGCCTGAGCGATGTGGACTTCGCGAAAAAGGCGCTCACCCTGCTGCGCACGCGCCACGTTTATCACCCCACCACATGGAGCTACGCGCTGCAGCACAACATTACCGAAGGCGTCACTGACTACCTGATGCACGCCGACGGCTTCCTCGCCCAGTGTGGCGCTTATATTGACTGCGCGCTCATCAAGCACGACCCCGTGGAGCGCCGCATCTATCAGCACCTGGAGTACAGCCCGCTCATCAATGCCCGCGCCCACCAGCTCGGCGCGCGCCGCCAGATCATGAACGACAAGCTGCGCGGCCAGTTCAATGCATTGATGAAGATCCTCAGCTACCGCCCCGCGCTGGATGAAGAGGATCACCTCGCCGCCGCCTACTACCTCGCGCTGCAGGACCGCATCGAGGAAGCCATCGAGCGCTTTGCCAGGGTGGACGCCGCCAAAGTCGCGGAGAAGCTTCAGTATGACTACATGCAGGCATGGCTCGCCATGTGTCAGGCCGATACCGCCACCGCGCGCCGCATCGCCACCGCCCACGCCGCGCATCCCGTGGACCACTGGAAAGCCAAATTCACCGAACTCGCCTCCCAGCTCGATGAGATCGAAGGCAAGGCCCCGGTGAAGCCGAAGGACGACGACCGCGACGCCACCCAGGACCGCCTCGCCGCGCAGGAGCCGGCCCTGAACGTGAAGATCGAAAACAAGACCGTCACGCTCAACTACCGCAACCTCAGCGAAGTCACCGTGAACTACTACCCGATGGACCTCGAGTTCCTCTTCAGTGCGAATCCCTTCGTCACCCAGGACACCAGCCGCTTCCGCATGATTCGCCCGAACAAGAGCGGGAAAGTCATGCTCCCCGCCGGCGAGCAGCACGTCTTCGCCCTGCCTGCGGAGTACCAGAGCGCCAATGTCCTCGTCGAAATCACCGGCGGCGGCCTCACCAAAGCCGAAGCCGCCTACGCCAACGAACTCGACGTCCAGGTCAGCGAAGGCTTCGGCCGCCTCCAGGTCACCCACGCCGGCGACAAGAAGCCGCTGAGCAAAGTCTATGTCAAAGTCTTCGCCGACGTGAATGGAACTCCGACATTCTACAAAGACGGCTACACCGACCTCCGCGGCAAATTCGACTACGCCAGCCTCAGCACCAGCGACCTCGACGGCACCACCCGCTTCAGCGTCCTCATCATGAGCGATCAGCACGGGGCCACGGTGAAGGAAGTGCAGCCGCCGAAGAGGTAACCCGGAACGCCGCCCATCCCTATCGGCCTTTCTAAAGCAGACGGCCCTCTGTCCCCCGCGGACAGAGGGCCGTTCACTGGTCAGATTTCCGGCTTATGGAGCATCCTGTTCGCGGCTTAGGCGCGAAGCGAGCCCGGGATTGGACTGCTGCCAGGCACTCGCCCCCTCAGCATCCGACGCGAGCCACCTCTGCCACGCCGACTGGAGTTGGGCCGAAACGGCCGGCACTGCCTCCACGTGACCAGCCAGCCACGGTACCAACTCCGAGGGCGGGCGCGGGCGCACCCGAGTTAGCGAACCCATGATACACTTCGCGGCGACTTCAGGGGGCAACCCTGCCACGAGATCGTCTATGCCCTGCGTGCCCTGGGTGGAATAGAGAGCCCGGGCGGTACCCTCTGCGGAGGCAAGCTGATCGTCCGGGCTGAGGCTATGAAAGACCATGCGCGCCGTGGCGGGATTGTTTTCCGCCAAACCCCACATCAGTCCGGAAAGGGCATCCCGCTCCTCCGGCGACTCTGCGGACAGAGCATTGAACCAATTCACCGCATCGCCGGGACTCTTCGAGGCCCAGCCGTGAATGAGGGAGTCCAGCTCGTGGAAAGCCGGAGCCGCCTGGCGAATGGCCTCCAGCGCCTGCCTGCCGTCGCGAGCGCCCGCCGCGGTGAGCAGATGCCTTATCTCATTACTGTTGTCCGAATCTCTCAAGCCCCGTTGTTTCTTGAACCTCGTATAAGCAGCAGCCGCACGCGCGGCATTGATGCCGTCCAGCATAGCAGCTCTCTCGCGCAGCAGGGTCGGAGTATCCTGCTTTTGCATCAGTTCGGCATAGCGCACGCCATATTCCTCCGGCGACATCCGGGCGATGCGCTGCTGCATTTCGATCGTTTCGATCCATTTATTCTCCGCGGCAGTGACCATACCATGCTTTGTGTTTTGCGTGCCGCCTACCGCTTCTCCGGAAGCCATTGTAACAGACCGGATGCTGTTCGCTCCTTTTACGGTCTCCTGTGTTTGCGAAGTGCCCAACGCTTCATCCGGTGGCGGTTTTCGCGCAAAATACCAGACTGCGCAACACACCAGCAGCCATACGGCATGTATTCCAAATGATTGTTTAGTTAGATTCATAAAGTCGCGCGAGTGATTGGTCTGGCGGGGCGCTCATGTGTGTGAGATTAAGAAAAGAATGGGATCGGAGACGGGTTGATTTAAGGCTGCGAGTGTTCCGCGACAGCGGAGGCAGTCGTATTTCATCGGGATGATTCCAGAGACAATCCCCTCGCATTAGCCCGCCCGCAGGCGCGCGACAGCTTCCGGCAGGGGGACGCATTCCACGCCCTGGCCGAGGGGGAAGGATTCGTGGCCGGGGTAGATGAGGAGTTTTTGCTGGGCCTGTAGGTCTTTGCAGCCTTCGTGAAAGCCGCGGGCGGGCGTTGGTGTCAGGCTGCGTTTGCACTCGAAGGCCCAGCGGACGCCGGGGCGGAGTTCGAGCACGAGGTCTATTTCGGCACCGGCGGCGGTTCGGTAGAAATAGGCGGCGGTGCCCTGCGGGGAGGCGGCGAGGAGTTGCTCGATGACCCAGCCTTCCCAGCTCGCTCCGGCGACCGGATGGGACAGCAGGTCGTCGAGCGTGCCGATGCCGAGCAGAGCGTGGACGAGGCCGCTGTCGCGCACGAAGATTTTCGGCGAGCGGACCATGCGCTTGCCGGCGTTGGCAGACCAGGGCGCGAGGCGCCGCACGAGAAGCAGATCGCAGAGGAGATCAATGTAGCGGCCCGCGGTTTGCCCACTAATGCCGAGGCTGGCGGCGAGTTTGGAAGCGTTGATGAGGCTGCCCTGTTCGTGCGCGAGCATGGTCCAGAGCCGGCGCAGGGTTTCGGCGGGAATGCGCGGGCCGAGTTGCGGGATGTCGCGCTCCAGATAGGTGCGGATGAAATTGCGCCGCCATTCCAGCGAGGCGGCGTCGCTCTTGGCGGTGAAGCTATCGGGAAATCCACCACGCAGCCACAATGACCCGGCGGTCTCTGCTCCTGTTTCTTCCAGAAGCAGAGAGGAAAGCTCGGTGTAGGCGATGCGGCCCGCGAGGCTCTCGGACGACTGTTGCAACAGGTCGAGCCCGGCTGAGCCGAGCACGAGAAACCTGCCGGTGCCTTTCCCGCTGCGGCGTCCGCGGTCGATGATCCCGCGCAGCACCTGGAAGAGACCGGGCGCGCGCTGGATTTCGTCGAGAATGATCAGTTTGTCCTCATGGCGTTCGAGGAACATTTCCGGCTCCGCGAGCTTCGCCGCATCCGAGGGCGATTCGAGATCTAAATAGAGAGAAGAACGCTCCTCCGCGAGGGCCAGTGCCAGGGTAGTCTTCCCGATCTGGCGGGGACCAAGCAGCCCGACGGCGGGATGCCGGGTTAGCAGGTCTCGGAGTGAAGGGAGAAGCAAACGGGTGAACATACCGTGCAATTATTCCATGATATGGATGATTTACAAGGTTCATCCCTTTTCTGAGCAATGAAGAAGAAAGTGAAACTCAAGGTCCCCGCCGGCGAGAACCACGTCACCGCCCTGCCTGCGGAATGCCAGAACGCCAACGTCCTCGTTGAAATCAACGGCGGCGGCCTGACGAAAGCCGAAGCCGCCTGCGCCAACGAACTCGACGTCCAGGTCAGCGAAGGCTTCGGCCGCCTCCAGGTCATGCACGCCGGCGACAGGAAGCCGCTGAGCAAAATCTTTTTGAAGGTCTTCGCCGAAGTTAGTGATGCAGGTTGGGGGACCCGCGCTCCCCGGTTCTACAAAGACGGCTACACCGGCCTCCGCGGCAAGATTCGACAACGCCAATCTCAGCACCAGCGACCTCGACGGCACCAACCTCTGCAGCGTCCTCATCAGGAGCGACCAGCACGGCGCGACGGTGAACCAGGTGCAGCCGCCGAAGCGCTGAGCCCCACCCATCCTCGCACGCGCCAGCACTCCGTGTCCCCGGGCGGAGTGCTGGTTCGTTTTGAGGTTTTGCAAATTGCAGCCCCAAACCGCATACTTCGACCCATGAGCGCCATCTGTCTCGACCTCGAACAAACCCTCAGCCGCCTTGATCCGCGCGCCGCCGCAGACTTGGAGCGATTGGTGCAGGATGCGCTGGTTCTCGCCAGGGGTCGAAGTGCCGCCGCGCCTGCGGCAGCGGACACCCGCGGTTGGCCCGCTGGCTACTTTGAGCAAACCGCCGGCTCCTTCGCCAATGAGCCGCTGGAGGCCCCTGCCGATCCGCCTGCGCAACCCCTGCCGCAGTCGTGATGCGCTATCTGCTCGATACGAACATCTGGATCGCCTATCTCAAAGGCGGGAACATTACCGTCCGCCGGCGCCTGGAATCCAGCGATCGCACGGACATCGCTGTCTGCTCCGTCGTTTGGGGAGAACTGCTCTACGGTGCGCGCCAGTATGAGCGGCGCGAAGAGCGTGAAGCAAGAATCGAAACTACCCTCTCCCCGCTTCGTTGCCTGCCATTCGATCTCGCCGCCGCCCGCCGCTACGCCCGCATCCGGGATGAACTTGAACGCGCCGGCCAAACCATCGGTGGCAATGATTTGATGATTGCCGCCATCGCTCTGGAACACAGTCTCACAGGAGTCACCCATAACAGCCGCGAGTTTTCCCGTGTGCCGGGCCTCCGGGTTGAGGACTGGGTTGTAGAGTAAGTGCCTGGCGCTTCCTCGGAAAAAGATCACCCACGCCGGCGACAAGAAACCGCTGAGCAAAGCTTATGTCAAAGTCTTCGCCGAAGTCAGTGATGCAGGCGGGGGGCGCCCGCGGTCCCCAGTTCTACAAAGACGGCTACACCGACCTCCGCGGCAAATTCGACTACGCCAGCCTCAGCACCAGCGACCTCGACGGCACCACCCGCTTCAGCGTCCTCATCAGGAGCGACCAGCACGGCGCGACGGTGAAGCAAGTGCAGCCCCCGCAGCGTTGAGACTAGCAGACTGTGAGCATTGTCCCTCAGACCGCCACGCGCTGGCCGCGATCACCTGGCGAGGCGGATTTCGAAGCGGTAGTCGTATGGCTTCGCCTGGGCGCGGGCGAGCGCAGTGAGTTGTTCATCCAGCCGCCGGTATTCGGCCGCGAGCGCTTTGGCCTCCGGATGGTTGTGGTTGTACAGTTCGCGAAACCGTCCGCCCATCCAGAGCTTGTCACGCGCATCGACGATTTCCTTCACGGCGTCCGACTGCGCATCCCACGGGCCGCCCGGCTGCCAGCCGTCGGCGGTGGCGGAGGAAATGTTCAGGCCCTCCGCCAGTTGTTGCGCATCCCATGTGCCGAGCGGTCTGCCTTCGGCGCGCACTGCATAACGGCCGGGCGCGAGTCCCCGCACCGAGAGTCGATAGCGGTTCAGTCCCTCCGGCACCGGCACGAAGCGATACTGCAGGGCGCTCAGGATGCCGAGGTTCATGGGCAGTGCCGAATCCCGGCGCGTGAACTCCACGCCATCCTCCAGCTTTCTAACACCGGTGATTTTGCAGTTGGCGGAGTTCACGACATTCTCCGCCGCCGCATCCACCACGGCGTTTGAAACGTCAGGCTCCGCTCCCAGGCCTTTGAGCATGGCGCAGGCCATGGCCAGCTGTCCGAGGTCATTGAGGTGCACTCCGTCCTCCACATGCAGACGCGTGTGCTTCGACTTGTCCTTTTGTCCGGCGTTGGCCTCGATCACCCGGCGCTGAATCTCGCGCATCCCGCGCGAAAGATCGATCGTCCCGGCGCCCAGCGATTTGGCGAGCGCGAGTCCCTCGTCGGTCATCTTTTGCAGGTATCCGGCCTCCGCTTTGTCCGGATCTTCGGCGGTGATGGCCGGCGAACAAATGAACGGCCTTGCGCCGTGCTTTTTGCATTCCTCCACGATGCGCCGGATGCCGTCCAGATAACGCTGCCTGTGCTCGTCGTCCGCCTTCGTCCCCCAGCCGATGTCGTTGATGCCGAACGCCACCGTCACCACCGTGGCGCCCTGCGAGAACACATCGCGCTCCAGCCGTTCCACCGCCCCCGCCGCGGTATCACCGCCCTGGCCGGCGTTCCAGAACCTGACACGACGCTCCGGGTGCCGCATGAGAGTGTAGAGTTCCACAATCTTCGTGTATCCCCGGGCGGCCGTGATGCTGTCGCCGAGGAACGCCACGGTGTCTCCATCGCGCAGGGCGAAGGACGACTCCGCGCGCAGGGCCCTGACTCCCGATATCGAAAGCAGACACAGGGTCATCGCCGCCAAACTCATCCGGCGCGGCCGGTCCGTGCGCCCTGCCGCCGCAGAGTTCGCAGAATTTGAAGTTGGAATATCAAACATGATGCGGAGCACTGGCGCTGATTGGCCGCCTTGAAAAGGGGTTCGCGGACCGGCTCCACGTGCGGGATGGGCGGCGCGGGGGCCGGATTTCCTAACGTGATGATTTCAGGGCAGGGCAAGGCGGAAGTATTGCCGGGCGCCGGTATGCGGCAGCGTGAGCGAAAAGGCATTCGATCCTGCGGCGGGCGCTGACAGTTCGTCGTTCCATGACTCCAGGTCCGGCGAGGACTGCAGGCGCCACGACTCCGCCCAGAGCGGCCATGTGAGGGTGACACTTCCCCCGGCGGTGCCGGCCATGAGCGGAGGGAGGGAATCCTGGGAGTAGAGAAGAAGCTGGAGATCGAATCCGGCATCGCTGCCGGTGACGCTGCTTTGATGCAGTTCGGCGGCGAGCTGGTTGATTCCGGTCGTAAGCAGGTCGGGAGGCAGCCAGACCGTGTGCCACTCGTCCTCCTCCGGCGGACCGGCGGGGTTAATCGCCAGGGTGGCGGCGGTCGCATCCGGCGGCAGGTTGTTGCGGTAAAGTACGCGGCCGTTGAGCCAGACCTGGATGCCGTCATCGCGCAGCACCCGGAGACCGATGCCGGCGAGATCACCGGTCGTGTCCACTGCGAACTGTTTGCGAAACCACGCCGTGACGAAGCGGGCATCTTCCGGGCCGGCGGAGATGACGGTGGTTTCGTCGCCGTCTCCATAACCGAACTGCGCCGCACCCGTCTTCCATGCGGAGTCGGCAAACAACAAATCCATCCAGCCATTGCCGGGATCCTGACCGTTGTCGAGATAGCGCCACACCGCGCCGGCGGGAACGGCCTCGACCGGCACCGGAGGTGTACCGCGTGCTTCGAGATCGAAGCTGAGATCGCCGCTGGCGGTACCTTTCTGATGCACTTCCACGGCGAGGATGTTGGTGCCGGCCACGAGAGGCGCACGCGGCACGGTGAACAGATGAAAACGGTTCTCGTCCGCGCCCTCCACCGCGAGGATGGCCTCGGTGGAAGGCGTGACGGGCAGGCCTTCGGGCATGTTGGTGCGCAGGATTTCCTGACCGTTAAGGTGAATCACGGCCCCGTCGTCGCGCAGAATGCGAAGCTGCATCCAGGGAAAGAGCGCCGGATCCGCGAGGCTGAAGCGGCGCCGGAAATACGTGGTTCGGCGGGCGGAGTTCGCATTGATCAAAGTGCTCTCGTCGCCGTCTCCAAATCCCAGCTCTGCCGGACCCGCGGGCCACGCCGCGTCGTCAAAGGTGACGGTGTTCCAGCCCGATGGCGCATTCCCTGCGTCGTAGTAGCGCCAGTTGGTGCCGGCGTGAATCAGAAGGGCCGGGTCTCCGGGAAGCACGGTCAGGTTGAGGGAGACCGGAGTGCTCAGCGTGCCGTCACTGACAACGAGTGTGACCAGAGCCGTCCCTGTCTCACCCGGCACCGGGCGCAATTGGACCGTGCGCTGCGCGCCGGCGCCTGAGATAACGATGCGGCTGACAGGGAGGAGCACAGTGTCGGAGGAGGTTGCTGTCAGTGTCAGGGCGGAGGCGGCGGTGTGCAGGTCGCTCAGCGTGACTGCGAATGGCGCGGGCGTGGCACCGCTGACGATCGTGAGATCCGGCACCGGCGGAAGAACGGGCGGCGTATTGACTCCGACGGCGGCGAGAAAAGTGGCGGTGGAGACCGCCGTGCCGTCGCTCACCCGCAGGGTGATGGTACTGGTGCCTGTCTGTCCCGGCGCCGGATGCAGAACCAGTTCCCGATCGCCGCCGGACTTCAGGCTGCCGCCGGCCCGGTCCACGGCTGCCGTCGCGGGCGGTGTATTTTCTGTGCTGCAGACTGCGAGTCCCGCATGAATGGCGGGAGGCCATGTCAGGCCGCCGCGGTCCGCGACTTCGATCCATGCTCCGGGCGCAGCACCGTCGTCCGGGGCGTAATACCCGGTGATGCTTCCGCCGCGGCGCACCAGCCGCAGCCAAACCGGTGCCTGGACGAAGTTCAGTGCGGCCGCGGTTTCTCCATGCGGGCTGGCGCTGGACCGGCTGGAAAACTGCACCCCGTCGCCGGCGGTGAGGCAGACCATGGCGAACGGCGCGTCCTCCTCCGTGCCGGTGCGGAACATCAGACCGGCCCGCGCACCGGCGCCGGTGTCGTCGAGACTAACGACCCGGCAGATCAGGTCGGCGTCGCCGGTCAGGGTTTGACTGACAAACCGAAAGCTGTCAGTCGCTCCGCCGATTGCCGCGCCGCCGGAGGTGATCAGAAAGGTGCCGTGGTCCTCGATCGTGGTGCCGGGCGCCGGCGCCGTTCCGATATCCGCCGATTGCCAGGCGGGAGGAGCTGCGCTGATCACGATGCCGGCAGGCGGGAGGAGCGCCGGGTCGGAGGAACTGCCGGCGACTGTCAGGGTGCGGGCATCGCTTTCAGCATCGGAAACGTGAAATGTCAGGGACGGCGACGGCGTTCCCGGGTTCATGCCGGTGTCCGCAGGCGGAGTGATGAGCGGCGGATCGTTTGCGCCGGTGATAACCACAGGCACCGTGAATTCGTCAGTGAGCCCGAAGGCATGAGCCGCGCCCATCGCGGCCAGCGTGCGCAACTTCGCGCGGGTGAGCACCCCGCGGGCGATCACCACATCGTCGAGGCTCCCGTCCAGCCAGCGCGTGATTTCCGACGATTCCGCATGACCGCCAAAAGCGGCGCCGCGCAATTGATTCACCTCCATCGCCACTTCCGGAGCCGTGCCCGCGGGGAATCCATCGACGTAAAGTGCCAGCGTGCCGCGTTGGGTCGAGGTGCGGTCGAACGTGACGGCGAGATGGTGCCATGCGCCTTCGGACAGGCCCGGATGCAGCAGTGCGGCCTGCAGGCCGCCGGCGTTGAATTTTTCCAGCCGCAGTTCGCCGGACCCGGCAGCGAAGCGGAGCTGCAATTCGTCCTGCGGACCGTGCCCGTCGCCGTCGCCCAGATGAAACACGATGTCCTCCGTGGCGTTGGAGTTCCGTTTCACCCAGGAACAGAACGTCCAGTCGGAGTCGTTCCAGTCCAGCTCCGCCGCGTCGAAAGTGCACGTCAGTTTCGCCGCGCCGCCGCCCCCGTTCTCCGTGAGATGGAGCGCGACAGTGCTGTGCGGCGCCAGCCGGGCCGGCACGCTCGATTCCGCGGAATACTCCCCGTTGCTCTCACTGACCAGGGTGCCGGGGCGATTGAAGTTGGAGCGGTCGGCCACGATTCCGCGGCTGATGACATCCCCTTCCGCGTCCGGCTCGAAATCGTAAAGCAGCAGCGTGTCAGGACTGAGTGACCGATCGCGCGAGCCGGGGCGAAACGAGGCGGTTCCATCGAATCCCGGGGCCGGTGTGAAGCGAGCCGTATATCCGTCCGGCAGCAACCGGACGCTGCCGCGACGCACATGGTCCACGCGGAAGGCGATATCGTCACGGGGTGTCAGGTCATCGGAAACGAGCGTGCGCAGGTCGATGTCGAGCGGCGTGTTTTCGGGCGTGCTCAGTCCACCGGCCATGTGGACCGGCGGTGTGTTCACTGTCACCGGCCAGACTTGCGAGCCGGTGTTTCCCCCGGGATCGGTGGCTGTCAGGGTGATATGGACGGGGCCGCTCGCTTCGGCGGGAGCTGTGACGGTCACGGTGGGAAAGTCCCCGCCGTCCACGGCGATGTTAGTGTCAGGGAGAACTGCCGGATTCGATGAGGCCGCAGTGATGGTGAGTGCGCTGACAGGGGTATCGGGGTCCGTTGGATAAAGCGGCACCGCGCCCGTGGTGCTGCCGGCATTGACCAGTGCGGGCTTCAACGGAGCGAACGCGGGCGACCCGGGCGGCGCGATGAAATTCAGTGAGGGCCTGCCGGGGCCCAGCACGACCGGATTGCTGAATCCGGACGGGTAGAAAGTGAGTCCGGGCTTTGCTGCGGTCACTGTATAACTGCCGGCGGCGAGTCCGGTGACCGCGAAGAAGCCCTCGCCGTCCGTGACATCGCGGCGGGTGCCGGCGCTGACCGTCACGCCCTCCAGGGCGGTCCCCGCGGCGTCGCGGACCGTACCGCTGAGGAAGAACGTGTCTCCGGAGCCCACTTGAATGACCGCACTGGCCGTGGCGGTGAGGCCCTTCATGTCGCTGACGGTGCAGCGGACGGTTTTGAATCCGGCCATGTCCCAGCTGCGGGAGTTGGCCGTGGCATTGTTCGCCGTGAAGGTCCCGTCGCCCCAGTCCCAGAAGCAGCTCAGCGCATCGCCGTCAGGATCGCTGGCTGTCACCGTGAAGTCCGCGCGCTCATGCACCGCCGGACGGGAAGTCGAATACGCCAGCGACACCACCGGCCGGCGGTTTCCGGGGAACGTGCCGCGGTTCACGGTGACATCCATGCAGGGCACCCCCTCCGCATCGACGCCGCGCGCGGTGGGTGTGAGGTGAATGCCGTGAGCGTTATCCGAGAACGTTCTTCCGATCAGCAGCGCACAGTCGTCTCGCGCTGAAGTGGAGCGGGTGAAATCCAGCAGCGAGGGCTTTGCATTGGTCAGGCTGAAGTCGCCGAAATTCACCAGGATTCCATCCGTGAGCCACTGGTTGGAAGTGTAGAGGGAGCGGTACTCGATCCAGTAATCCCGGTTCGTGCCGTCGCGGTCCACGGCAATGGCGCGCACTCCGCCGGCGTCCTCCCGGTCGAAGGCCGTGAGGCGCTCTGAGAAGCCGCCCTCGCCGCCGATTCTCCGCACGGCGGACTCCGGGATCCAGCCGAGCACCCACTTTTGTCTAACATTGAAGTGGGCACTCGTGCTGCTGCTGGCACCGCCCATGTGATCGAACGGATTGCCATACTCGAGACTGACACCCGCGCCGTGGGGCGTGCCGTCCGTGGTATTCCAGAATCCTGAATGATGGAGGCCGAAGTTGTGACCCGCCTCGTGACTGCACATGCCGGGATTCCACTGGCCGTTGGCCAGCCATGCTCCCCGCGTGCCGACGTAAGCGATGCCGCCAAAGCTGACATCCGGCTTGTCGCCGGTGATCACGAATTCGAAATCGTAGTCGCGCCAGTCATACCCCGCGTCCTCCGCCGCGGCGCGCGCTGCGGGCAGCATGGTGTTCAAAGTGGAATAGCGGGCATGTGGCAGCGGCAGCCGCAGCGTCGGGGTGAAGGCGCTGCCTTCTCCGGCGCGCTGCCAGTTGAGCTGTCCGAACGACATCCCCGTCCAGTGACTGGCCATGCTGTTGATGAGGCTCGTGAGAGTGGCGTCGCTCACCACCTGTCCAGGCTTGTCAGGGAAATCCACCCGGATGAGGAGCATCGTCTTTGTGCCCGTCGCCGGATTTCCCGGCGGATCCTCACCTCCACCTCCGCCGGCAGCGATGCCGGGAGGAAGCGCTGCCTCCGCGGCCGCGGCGGCGAGCAGTTCCTGCGTGGCATGACTGGCCTGACAAAACCACTGCGCCTGTTCCAGACCCCAGTCGAGCACCACTTCATCGCCCTGCTCTTCCGGCTGGTTGCCGGAAACCGGGCAAAGCGGCGGAGCTTTCAGCCTTGCCCGCGCCTCTGCCGCCTCCAGCGGTTCCAGCACCCGCGCCGGCCACTCGCTCAGAGCCAGTTTGCCATCGAGGGCAATGCCATGGATTGCCAGACCGCGGCGTGAGAGGACCGGCTCTCTTCTTCCGAAGGTGAAGGCCTCGTACTCCTGCCCCGCGACAACCACCGTGCGGGCGACCGGTGTCGTTGCAAGCTCACGGCCGGGCATTGCCGCCGCCGCAGTGACCAGCAAGTCCCCGCGCCCGCTCACGCGCTGCTCCAGTTCCGTCTGCACTGCCGGCGGCATCGTGCGGCGCACGAATTCGGGGGCCGCGAGTTCCAGCGCCCGGCGCGGGTCTTTGGAAATCAAATCCACCAGCGCTGCGCGGCGCCTTTGCGCGAGGTGCACGCCTTCTGCGGCACTGCGGCGTCCCCGCGGGAATTCCGCCGCCCATCCTTTGAATTCGGCAAACTCCGGCTCCGGTACCGGCAGTTCCCAAAGTATGTCAGGACGCAGAGACCAAATCACGTTGCCGCCGTCCCGCCGGGCGGGGGGCACGGGCCATTCGCGTGATTCCGTTTTAGCGGCAGCGACACCGGATCGCGGTGCCGCGGGTGGAGCATCGCCGGGCTGTGACGGACGTGCCGCCGTCGCTTCGTCGCGTTCATTCTTCCACCACACGAAGGCGAAGGTAATGGCGATCAGAGTGAGTAGAACGTTGCGCAGCATGGGGTCCTCAGGAGTCCAGAATTCCCGCCGCTGCCTGCGCCGTCAACTTGCCAGCTGCCGGTGGCCGCGAAAGGTGCGGCACACCGTAGTGAGAACCGCCATCGCAGCCACCCTTTCCGCTCCGCATAGTCTGGAAGACCATGCATCCACCGAGTTCAAAAATGTTAATAAACCAGCACTTAAGCTAAGAATTCAGTTGCAGTGAAGCAACGGCGTGGCACGGAATGTGCGTCTTTCAGCAGCGCGCGCGGCGGGTGCCGCCTGCGCCACCAGCAAGACAACTCATCCCAACAAACCCATCCCTATGAAATTCATTCAAGTGATCTCCCTCGGGCTTATCGCCCTGTGCCTCGGCGCCTGCGCCAGCAAGCACTCCAACACCACCTCCGTGCCGGCCTCCGGGCCGACGACCGTGGTTTCCGCGAAGTAATCTCCGGGGACATCACCCCGAATCGATATCGGCTGGCTCCTGCAAAGGGGTCAGCCGTTTTTTTGGCCTGAATTCGCGCGAGGGCTCCGGTCGGAATTGAGATTTTGTCCTCAGATTCGGAAATAATTCTTGTGTTCGAGAAAAATTTCAGTCATGGTGCGCAAAATCAATAATTACCAAGCGCGCCGCTTATGCCACAAGCCGTCCACCTCCGACTCGATCCCCATGGGATAGCCGCCCGACTCCTGCGAATCCTCACCGGGCTGGCCGTTTTCGCCGGGTTTTACAGCGGGGCGACCGTTTCAGCCAAAGTTGCCGATTTGACCCGGGCGCAGCTCGACGCCGCATTGACCGAGGAAGCAGGTCCAGTGAGCCAAATGGTGCGCACACTGGAGTATGCCATGATGAGCGGTCAGGCAGAGCCGGCGGAAGCGCTCGTGGACCGCGCGATCATTCTTGCCCGTGCCACGGGCAGCGTCCAATTCGACGGCGATGCTGAAGTGCGGCAGCTCTTCTGCGACAGCACGGAGCGGGCGTGGAACGAGCGCGGGGTGATGCGCGACTTCAAGGGCACGAAATTCCGGTTCCTGCACACGAGGGAACTCGGAGGGCGGCCGGGGCTCCTCTTCCGCTCGACCAATTCGCAGGGTGCCGTCAACTTCGTGCTCTTCACCGTGAGCGAGGCGCGCCCCGGAGAATTCCGGATTACGGATATGTTCGTAGTGGGTCTGAATGAATTTCTCAGCGACACCCTCTGCCGCACATGGCTCAACGTCGCGGCGGGATTCCTTGCGGAGGATGAGGGAGAACTGGAGGGCGTGAATCCGGAATACGTGAAACACATCGGCGAAGTCGCTCAGGCGAGCCGGCTGCTGAATGCCGGAAAGTTCGAGGAAGCGCTCAAAGTGACGAAGAGTCTGCCCCTGTCCGTGCAGCGCGAGCGCAGTGTGCTGCTCGTCCGCATCGAGGCCGCGGACCGCATTTCCACTTCGGAGCGGCGGGCGGCCTTCGCCGCCTGGCTCGAAGTGTATCCTGACGAACAGGAGCTTCCTCTCAAGCTGGTGGAATTCTACAGTTCCCAGCGCCGCTATTCCGACGCCGAGCGCGTGCTGCGGGACCTCATGGACCGGATCGGTCCGGACCTTCAGCTGAAGCGCGAACTCGGCAGCATCCTCTTCCGCCAGGAGCACGACAAGTCGGTGGTCGCCCGTGCGGCCTTGAAGGTCGAATAATCCGGCCTCCCCGTCTCCGCGGGGATTCCGCAGCGTTGCTGCGCCGGGCCGCGTTGCCGTGATGGAGGATTTTGCCCATCATAATAGTTGCCGCAGGCGGGGGGGAGAGGTTAAATATCAACCTCGTTCCTCCGACCCGACGCAATGACCAGCCCAGCGATTTCCGGATATACCTTCGACGCCTGCCGCGGCAGCGGTGCCTTCGGTGCCGTGTGGAAAGCGTTGTGGAATAACGAATTTGAATGTTGCGTGAAGGTGCTGGCGCCCGGCATGTGGCACCCGCAGTATCTCAGCTGGTGTCTCGAACGCCTCCGCCGGGAAGGCGCCCGGCCGGGCCTTGTGCGCATTTACAGTTACGACCTCGCGAACGAGCCGCCGCACTTGAGCATGGCCTGCCTGCCGGAGGGAACGCCCACCCTTGAGCACCTCTCCGGACGCCTGCCTGCGCGGGAGGCGTGGGCTTTGCTGGACAGCCTCGCGGCCACGCTCTCATGGCTGCACAGCGAGGGCATCGTCCACACCGGCTTGAGCAGCGGCAATGTTTTCGTGGGTGGCGGTGCCCAGGGAGAGCCGGTGGTGCTGCTGAGCGACATCGGTCAAGGCTGGCTCTCGGAAGCGGCGGTGCACTCGCTGCACAGACAAGTTGCCTTCATCGCTCCGGAGCAGTGGCGCGCCGCCACCAAGCTGCTGCAGGAGGGACGCGCGCAGCAGCGGGATGTCTATGCCTTCGGGGTCATCGCATGGCGACTGCTCACCGGTGCCTGGCCGCGCGGCGCCCAAGTTTTCGATGCCATTACCGCCAGTCCGGATGAGGAACTCAATCTGCAGACCGCCTCCTTTGCCGACTGGCTGGAAAAGGAACCGCTGGCGGCATGGCCCGGAGAGCCCGCCAGCGAAGTGGAAGCCGCGCGCCGGCTCCTGGTGCAGCAGTGCCTTTCGTTCGACACAGCGGAGCGCTTTCCGGACATGAAGGCGGTTTGCGAAGCGCTTCAGGCCATTCCTCTGCCCCCGGCGGTGGAATCCCGGGGCGAAGAGAATGCCGCCGGCACGGCGGATGCCAATGCTGACGGCAAAGTGGACACCGCAGACGCTTTTGTGAAGGACGGCACCGCGCCGCGCCGCAGAGGATTTCGACTGCCGTTTTTCCGGCCTGGCTCACAAGGCTTTCCGGATGCCGCCGGCGAAGTCCTGACGCATGCCCCGCGCAGCGGGTGGCGCCTTGCGGCATGCTTCGCCGTGCTCGGAGCGGCCGGGGCCGCGCTGTGGGGATTCAACGAGCGGGACAAACGCGTTACCGCCGGGAAGGAGCGGGACGCCCTGCGCCTCGCCAATGAAGACCTGTCGTCGCGCCTCCCCCGCATCGAAGCCGCAGCCGCGGCCGCTGAAAATACGGCCAATGCCGCTCGCGCCGAACAAGCCGCCGCCGCGCGCCACGACAGCGTCGAACTGATCGGAAAAGTGCTCGCGACGCGTCCGGTGGAGGAATCCGAACTGGCTTCCTGGCGGCTCGCTGTCCGCATCATTGCCGAACAGTGCCACTCTCTTCTCGAAAGCGCGCCGGCGGATGCCGTGGGCATGGAGGCCCGCTGGCAGCTTGCCAGCATCAAGTCCGCGCTGGGCGATGACGAAGGCGCGCTGCCGGTGCTCGAAAAACTCTCCCGCGATCTCGAAGCCGCCGCCCTCGCCGCCGGCACCGACCTCCCGGCGGAACTCATCCGCCTCACCGGCCGCGTCGCTTCCCTCACCGGTCAAATCCTGACAGCACGCAACCGCGCCGATGACGCGCTGCCGTTTTTGCGCCGCGCCTCCGACTCGCTCGAGAAGTGGCTCGCCACGAACCAAAACGACCACGAGACCGCCCGGACCCTGGCCCACAACCTTCTGCTGGAGGGCCGCATGCTCGCGGCGCGCGGCCAGGGGGAGCAAGCGCGCAGTGCGCTCATGAAAGTCGAGAGCCTGATTCGGGAGGAGGACGATGCCGCGTTCAAAACCGGCGACTTTCTGCTGCTCGCGGATGCCCAAATGGAGAACGGACGTCTTGACGCCGCCCAGGCCGGCCAGCCCGCCGAAGATCCCGGCGCGAAAGAGGCGGCTCCCCACCTGCTTGAGTCCGCCACCGCCCGTTATGTGGACGCCATCAATACTCTGCTCAAATACGATACCCGCTACAAGCGCTCCGTGGTCTGCCGCAGCCGGCTCGCGCGGTGCTATTCGGAAATGGGCCGCGTGCTCGTCCGCAGCGGCAGTGCGGTCGATGCCAGCGTCGCCTTCGCCGAGAGCGTCAAGGTGTTCACGGAACTCGTCCAGGAGTTCCCGGAGGATTCCGCCTACAAGTTTGAACTCGCCGGCGTTTACAACGAAGCCGCTCAATTGATTTACGCCACGGAGCACAACGCCACCGGGGCCCAAAAGGCGCTGGACCTCCAGGACTTCAGTGTCCGTTTTATGGAGGGGCTGAATGACGCCAACCCGCTCGACAACGCCATCCGGCTCCAGCTCGGAGCCTCGATCACCCTCAACGGGGAACTCCTCCTGGGCACCGGGGACAGCGCCGGCGCTCTCAAGCGTCAGAATCAGGCCGTGACGCTCATCAACGAATTGCTTGGCGAAAGCACTCTGTCTGAAAAGGAGCGCCGCGAAGCCCGCCGCATTTCCGCCCGGGCATGGACCGCCACCGCCGGCCTGCACGAGAAGGCCGGGAGACGCGACGCCACGGTTGAGGCCCTGACAAATGCCCTGGCGGACTGGGAATCCTCACCCGTCGAGGATCCGTCTGATCAGAAGATGATGGCCTGGGTGCAGACCAAGCTGAATGCCCTCAAGCCGGGGAAGAAGTAGCCTCCGTCCCCTCCCGCGGCACCGGCACCGCCTCACACACCTGACGCCAGCCGGGAAAGCGCCACTTGTTCGGAAAGTCCCGGCACTGCTGCGGCTTCACTTCGTTGATGACACAGTCCCGGCCCTCCAGAAAAATACACGAGTGGTCCGGGTGGTCGATCAATGAGAGCCCGCGGCGGTCCGCGCGCAGCCGGGTATAGCGTGCGATGAACGCGTCCCGCTCCAATCCCACGAAGGCCGCGATGGCCGTCACCTCCTCCGCGCTCACCTTCACATCCCCCGGCCAGCGGCAGCAGTTCGTGCAGCGCTGACACTGATAATAAAATTGCGGATCGTCGCCGGAATCGTTCATCGGATAGCTGTCAGTTCAGTCGAGGAACTTCCCCGGATTGAGCAGGCCCCGCGGGTCGAGCGCCTGCTTCAGCGCCAGGTGCAGGGCGCGTCCGGCTTCATCCACCGCCGCGGGAAACCAGCGTTTCTTGGCCAGGCCGATCCCGTGCTCGCCGCTGATCACGCCGCCGAGACTCAGCACATGACGGAAGAGTTCATCCAGCGCCGTCTCCGCCCGCTCGCGCTGCGGGGCGTCATTCATGTCGGGCACCATGATATTCACGTGGATGTTGCCGTCGCCGGCATGACCGAAGCAGGCCACGGGAAATCCGCTGCGCTCCTGGAGTCCGGCGGCGAAATTCACCAGGTCCACCAGCTTGCTCCGCGGCACCACCACATCCTCGTTCAGTTTTGTCAGGCCCGTGGCCCGGAGGCTGTAGGAGAATTCCCGCCGCAGCGTCCAGAACGCTTCGATCTCCTGCTCTGTCGTTGCCGATTTCACGCTGATGGCGCCGCTTTGCCGCAGCAGGGCGGTCAGGTCTTTCAGTTCCATGCCCACCGCCGCCGGCTGGCCGTCGATCTCCGCCATCAGGTGGGCATCGCCCGGCGGCAGTTTGTCTTCCCCCAGATACTCCCGCGCCGCCTTCAGCGTGAAGCCGTCCGTGATCTCCAGTGCGGAGGGCAGGTGCCCCGTGCCGAGAATCCGCTGCACCGCGGACGCCGCTTCGGCAAAGGTGCGAAACGTCGCGCCCAGCAGCGCGCGCGCCGGCGGATGCGGGATGATGCGGAGTGTGATCTCCGTCACTGCCCCGAGCATGCCTTCGCTGCCCACGAAAAGAGATGTCAGGTCGAAGCCCTGACGATTCTTGTGACACCGGCCGCCCGCCTTCACTATGTCCCCGTTGGGCAGCACCGCTTCCAGACCGAGCACGTATTGACCGGTGACGCCGTATTTGAGGCACCGCGGCCCGCCCGCATTCGTGGCCACATTCCCGCCAATGCTGCACTCGCGCAGGCTCGCGGGATCCGGCGGATAATACCAGCCGAGCTTTTTCACCGCATCCTGCAGATCGCCCGTGATCACTCCTGGCTGCACCACCGCCACGCCGTCCGCCGGATTGATCTCCACGATGGCATTCATCCGTTCCAGTGAAATCACAATGCCGCCGTTCACCGGCACGCATCCGCCGACGTAACCCACTCCGCCGCCCCGCACCGTCACCGGCACCCCGTGCTCCGCGGAGAACTTCATCACGGCGCTGACCTCCTGCGCGTTCGCCGCATAGACCACCGCCTCCGGCTGCCTGCTGGCGAACCACTTGTCCGCTGCGCACTTATCCAAATCCGCGGCGGCGGTGGAAACGCGTTCGGGCAGCAAAGACTGAAGGGCAGGGAGCCATGACATATCCGCTGCGTAACTCTTCCCGCGTGGTGCGCCAGCGGCGATTGCAGGCGCCGGCCGCGGATTCAATTCGTAAAGCGCCGCACCAGCACCGAGGCATTGTGCCCGCCGAATCCGAAGCTGTTGCTCATGGCGATATCCACCCTGGCTTCGCGCGCCTCATTGGGAACGCAGTCGAGATCGCATTCGGAGTCCTGATGTTCGACGTTGATGGTGGGCGGGACGATGTTGTCGCGAATGGCGAGCACGCTGGCAGCGAGTTCCACGCCGCCCGCGGCGCCAAGCAGGTGACCCGTCATGCTCTTGGTGCTGCTGACCATGAGGCCGTTCCTCGCATGTTCGCCGAAGGCGAGGTGAATCGCCCGCGTTTCCGCGATGTCGCCAAGTCCGGTGCTGGTCGCATGGGCATTCAAATACTGCACCTCCTGTGGAGTCACGCGCCCGTGTTTCATGGCCATGAGCATGGCGCGCGACGGGCCGCTGCCGTCAGGCGAGGGAGCGCTGAGGTGATGGGCGTCCGCGCTGGTGCCGTAGCCGATGATCTCGGCATAAATGCGCGCGCCGCGGGCTCTGGCGTGCTCCAGCTCCTCGATGACCACGACGCCGGCGCCCTCGCCCATCACGAAGCCGTCGCGGTCTTTGTCGAAGGGACGGCTGGCGCGCTCCGGTTCGTCGTTGCGCGTGGAAAGGGCCTTCATGCTGCTGAAGCCGCCGAGTCCGGTGGGCAGGATGCTGGCCTCCGCGCCGCCCGCGAGCATGGCGTCGGCGTCGCCGAATTTGATGATGCGCCACGCCTCTCCGATGTTGTTGTTGCTGGTGGCGCAGGCGGTGACAACCACCATGTTAGGCCCGGTGAGGCCCAGTTCCATGCTGATGATGCCGCTGCCGATATTGGAAATCATCATGGGGATGAGGAACGGCGAGACGCGGCCCGGGCCCCTGCTGAGCAGCACGGCGTGTTCGCGCTCCAGGGTGCCGAGGCCGCCGATGCCGCTGCCCACCATGCAGCCGAAGCGCGTGCGGTCGGTTTTGTCGAGGTCCACGCCGCTGTCCTGCAGCGCCATGCGGCTCGCCGCCACGGCGAGGCCGACGTAACGGTCGCAGCGCTTGCCGTCCTTGGGCACGTTGAAGTACGGCACGTAGTCGAAGTCGCGGATCTCGCCGGCGATGTGGACGTTGTACGCGGAGGTGTCGAACGACGTGATAGTCGCAATGCCGCTGCGCCCCGCCTTAAGGCTGGCCCAGAAGGTTTCGAGGTCGTTGCCCACGGGGGAAACGACACCCATGCCGGTGATGACTACTCTGCGTTCGTTCATGGAGTTGCTGGCCGCGGAAGACCGGGCGGTCCGGGTTCCTACGCGTGTGATTTTGCGATGTCAAATCATCGGGGATGGCGCCGGGGACTCATTCAGAGACGTTTTTCAAAGCGGCGGAAATTGAGCGAGAACGGCCGGTTCTGCGAACGCCGCCAGAGCAGCGCTGCACCGGCGAGAGCGAAGATCAGGTTGATGCTCCACGCGGCGATGCCGGGCGGGAGATACTGACCCTCGCCGGCTTTGAGCACGATGGTGGAGAGAAAACGCAAACCGATGAAGATGGCGATGGCGGCCGCGACGCCGCCGAGCACGTTGCGGCGCGACGCCACCATGCCGAGCGGCGCCGCCAGGAGCACGATGAGAAAACACCGGAATGGCAGCGCGTAGCGCCAGTGCAGTGTGGTTTCATAGCCCGCGATGGCTTTGTCAGGCAGCGTGTCCCGGCTCTTGAGGCACGAGAGCAGGCCCGGCACGCCGAGGAATTCAGGGTTGAGTTTGTCGCTGAGCATGGCGGCCGGCGACTCGGGCCAGTTGCCCATGGTGAGCGCGGCGAGTTCCGTGCGGTGCGGAGTGGAGAGCGCCCTGCCATCCTCCCCGGTGAAGGCGAAATGAACCACGTGACGCAACTGCCATTCGCCGGTGGCGGCGCTCCAGAATCCCTCGCGGGCGAACCAGCTTTCCGTGATGTCCGCGCCGGCGGTTTGCTGAATGACGGCGATCTCCTGAATGGGGTTCGCAGGGCGCAGGTCGTAGGGCACGCGGTGCAGGCACCACGTGCGGCGGGCCTCGCGGTTGCGGTAGAGCACGTTGAACACCGCGGTGTCGCGCGCCGCGTCCGTGCCGGCTTTGCGCGCCGCCTCCTTCTCCTCCTTCAGCCGTTCAGCTTCGGGCGCGAGATGATAGTTCATGGCCAGCACCGCGAGGGAAATCCACAGGGCACACAGCAGCAGCGGGCGCAGGGTCCGGAGCACACTGCGGCCGGACGAGCCGTAAGCCGTGAGTTCATTGTGACGCGACATCTTCCCCAGCGCGAAGAGAGTCGCCAGCAGCAGCGCCGCCTCCGCCACCGTGACCATGATGCGCGGCGTCTGGCCGAGATAATAATGCACCACCTGACCGATGCTGTAGCCCGCGAAGTCGTTGGCGTTGTTCAGCAAATCCATCGAAATGAAAATCGCGGTGATGCCGCCGAGGCAGAGGGTGAGCGGCCCGAGGAAATTCCGCAGCAGATAACGGTCGAGCACCGTCGCCCGGAGATAGAGCCACAGCAGCACCGGCGGACTCAGCAGGAGCGCGGCCATCAGCACCAGTTTCACCGTGTAGGCCGCGTGCGAGGGCTCCATGCCCAGCGGGTCGTGCAGCGTGCGGTGATAATTCTCCATCAGATCCCGCCCCAGCCAATAGACCGTGAGATGCACACTCGCGACCGCCACGGGAATGATGAGGGCCTTCCCCCGCAGCCGCAGCACCGCCAGCATGGCCGCGGGCATCAGCCAGAGGGTGGCGCGCAGCCATTGCGCCTCGAATACCTCCGCCCACACGCCGCGGATCCGGTCGTTCTGCAATCCCTCCGCGAAGGAATCCGCGCGCACCCCGCCCTCCTGCAGCAGGTGCCAGACGCGTGACGTTTCCAGGAAAGACAACACCACCCCGAACACGAACGCCGCGGATGTCAGCCACGGCCAGGTGCGCAGCCGCTGCAGAATCGCGGCCGCGATTCCAGGCTCTGAGCTGGTCGGCGAAGGCTCCATCAGCGGGCGCGCGAGACTGCCGGGCGGCGCGCGCAGCGTCAAGACGGGGTTTGATGTCGCAAACAAGAGCGCTGGATATACATCCAGCTGCACACCAGATGGGAGCACACCTTGACATTGCCGGCAGACGAACAGATGATTTCCGGTGATTCGAGCCGTGATAGACACCAATGTCCTCGTCGCTGCCATGCGTTCTTCCTCCGGAGCCAGCCATCAAATACTCCTGGCGGCTGACGCAGGACGTTTCGAGCTGGCTCTCTCGGTACCGCTTCTGCTGGAGTATGACGATGTCACCACCCGTCCAAATATCGGAATCGCGCTGCCCCCGACTGCGGTGGACGCAATTATCCGGCGTTTGGCGGCCATTTGTCACCGGCAACCGATTTATTTCCTCTGGCGGCCGCTGCTCCCCGATCCGAAGGACGACATGGTGCTGGAGGTGGCCGTCGCTGCTGGCGTATCGCACATCGTCACCTTCAATCTGCGACATTTACAGATCGCCCGCCAGTTCGGCATCTCCGTGGTAACCCCTTCACAATTCCTGGCCCTTATCCCATGAACAGTATCAGCCTCAGCCTCCCCGATTCGCTGCACCGCCACCTGCTCAAGGCCGCAGAGAGCGACGGCATCTCCATCAACCAGTTCATCAGTCTCGCCGTGGCCGAGAAGCTCTCCGCGCTGCAAACCCGTGACATCATCGCCGAACGGGCCGCCGGTGCCTCCCGCGAGTCCTTTCTCAAAGCCATGGCGATGGTTCCCCGGGGTGCGGTTCAGGAGGGGGATGAAGTTCCGTAGAACAGTCGTTGCCTGCCCGGAGCCTCACCCGCATCCGCGTTTCCTCAGCAGTGCTTGTGCTCAGGTGGTCTTCGGCCCTGACGTCGGCGAATCAGTCTGTTATTGGCTCTCCGGTCTTCTTTCATAGGCGATTCTCTGCACGACACGCCTGCTCCCTGGCTCGTAATAACTCGCCTCTGCGGACTTCACCGCCAGCACGCCATTCACCAGTTTCCCGGCTGTCGTGGAATAACCGAGCACGAGCTTCCCCGACCAGTCGTAGCTCTGCGTACGCATGAGAGCCCCGAGTTCCTGATCCACGTAAAGGCGCACTACGTAGTGCGGGCCGATACGAGGTGAACGGGCAGGATTTCTGAAATCAATCACCCAACACTTCCGTGTTTTGATGGTCTCGACCCCCAGAAAAGTCCGTTTGGGCCAGGAGAGGAAATGAAAGTCCGGATCCAGTGCGCCGGTTGGATCTTTGTCCGGCGTCTGCCGCACCAACATGGCATGGCTGCGGCGCACCTGCTCCAGGTCCACGGTCACGGTCCGGCCCTCGTGTTCGAAAGTGTAACTGTCGCCCTCGCCCTGGTGCCTGACTCCATCCCCTGCCAGGGTCGCGTTTGATGCTAAAAGCTCCGCAATTCGGGGAGGTGCCGGCGGCTGGCTCAACTGCGCAACTTCACGTAAACTCCACAGACTCCACGCCAGGGTGAAGAGCACCAGAATGATAAAGGCGATGTGGTGGCGGCGCATGGCGGCAATTCTCTCGCAGTGGGCATTGAAGTCAATCCCGGCAGCGTAATGGTGTGCAAAGCCGCTACTGCCACCACCGGTATTCGTGGCCCAGATTGTCGTCGGTGATGGCGTCGGCGCCGGCGGCGCGGCAGGCGGCTTCCATTTGTTTGCGGCTGCGGATGCGGAAGTCCTGCAGCTCCGCGGCATTCGTGAAGATGGTGCTGAAAGCGCCGTCGAGAATGAGTTCCTCGGGTTCGCGGTCGGCCGTGTGGGCGAGGGCGAGGATGCGGGCGAGGGCGCGTTTGTCGTCCGCTTTGGTGAGGTCGAATACGGGCCGGTCGTCGATGCGGTAGTTTTCCAGCACGGACTTCCAGCGCGTGTTGTCCCACACGACCGGGCCGTTCCATGTGATGACGTTGTTCAGCAGCAGGGCGACACTTTCGAAATTCTCCAGCGCCGTCTGGTGTGCGCGCAGGGAGCCGGTGGCATTGTACTGAAAGACGCCGCCGGGCTTGAGATGCTTTTTGGCGAGCTGCTGGAACTCGGTGCAGAGCAAGTTGCTGGCGTACTCGCGGTAGTGCTGCGTGGTGTTCATCAGAATGGCGTCGAACCGCCGGTCAGGATTGCGCTCCAGCCAGCGGCGGCCGTCGTCGATCACGATCTCCACTTTCGGATTTTCGAGCAGACTGCTCACGGCGGGATGCGCCGCGATGACCTTTGTGTAGCTGTGGCTGATCTCCACACAGGTGATGCGTTTCACCGCCGGATTTGCCGCCGTGATCTGCGCCCACGCGCCGCCGCTGAGGCCGATGATGAGCACGTCCTCCGGATTCGGATGCGCCGCGCCCAGTGCGTAGGCGCGCACCAGCCAGCCGTTCCGCACCGGCGAGGTGTCGATGACGCCGTCGTAGCTCCCGCCGCCGTAAATTTTGTTGTCGGCATCCACCGTGATGACTCCGCTGCGGCTCTCCACGATCTGCACGAAGTCATTCCCCCGGCCCCAAACGTGATCCTCCTGCATCCGCTCCCAGAATTGCCAGTAGAGCAGCGGCGTCAGCACCGCGCCCGCCGCCAGCACGAGGCCGCCGCGCGCGAGCGACGCACGGGATTTCCCGTTCAGCACCACGTAAATGACCACGCCCAGGGTGAGGAGCAGGAAACCGATCCAGCGCAGCGGGAAATATTCCATGAGCACGAATCCCGTGATCAGACTGCCCATGCCGCTGCCGACAATGTTGCAGAGATACAGTTTGGAAAGCCGCGAGCCGACCTTTGCATCCGGCGGCACCGCGAAATGGCAGATGAGCGGCAACAGCGTGCCCAGCCACGCCGCGGCCACGGCGACGAGCGGATAGGACCAGTACCACGGATGCGATCCCTCCGGCAGCCAGAGGCGCACCGCTGCGATCCATGACACCAGCGGCGCGACGAGGAAGCCCGCCACATTCGCCCACAGCACCAGCCGCCCCACGCTGCCGCTCTGCTCCGCCGGTGTGCCGTTCTCGAATCTCCGCTGCACGCGAATACTCCACAGCGACCCCAGAGCCAGCCCCAGCAGGTAACTGGCGAGCAGTCCCGCGAACGCATAGGCCCGCGTGGCGGAGAGAAAGTAATACACGCGGATCCAGATGATCTCCAGGCTCAGCGCGATGAAGCCCGTGAGGGCCACGAGCACAGCCGCCGCACGAAAACTCATGCCGCCCTCCTTTCGCGCATCCAGTTCAGGAACATGAGCAGCGCCGCCACGGCATTGAGCGCCGCCGCCGTGCGCACCGTGTCCTTCATTCCGAAAAACGTCAGGCAAATCAGCGCCGCCACCACGCAGCCCGCCGCCGCCCCGAGCGTGTTCACAAAGTAGAGCCAGCTCACGGACCGTCCGGTGTTCTTCATGGCCCGCACATGATGCGTCACCAGCAGCGGCAGTGTACTGCCCATGAAGAGCGTGGGCACCAGCAGCAGCCCGAAACACACCGCGCCCGTCTGCCACAGGCTGCCGCCGCTCACCGCGCGCCCGGCTGCATGGAAGACATCCAGCGACACCAGCCCGCAGGCCGCGATGGCCGCCTCCGCCACACTGAACGCCAGCAGCAGCGGAATGCGCGAGTTTTCCGAAACCCACCCGCCCACCAGACTGCCCACGCCCAGCCCCACCATGAACGAACTGACCACGATGGCCGCGCTCTCCACATTGCTGCCGAAAATGGTGAGCAGCGCCCGCTGCCACACGAGCTGGTAAATCAGCGCGGAGACGCCGCTCAGAAAAAAGATGGCGTAGAGCACCGGCCGCGAGACGGCGAAGTGCCCCGGCGGGGCGGCGGTGGTGAGCGAAGGGGGAACTTCCATGAGTCGCGCGCCCTGCGATGGCCACGGGAGCATGTCAAGACACCGTTGGTGTCCATGCTTTAGCCGGCCGGGCGAAAGGGGGCACGGAGCCAAACGCCCAGCTTTCAGGCAGGCACCGCACCGCGGGCGGCTAACGCCTGGACACCAACGGCGATCTCCTCCGCGCTGCGCCCCGTGCATTCCACAGTCTCCATCCATGTCTCGCGGCGGAACCAGGTTTCCTGACGCTTGGCGTAGCGGCGGGTGGTTTGCTGGATGGCGGCGATGGCGTCTGACAAAGCCATTTGCCCGGCGAGCACGGCGCGAAGTTCGCGCAGTCCGATGGTTTTCGCCGCGGTGGTGGAGATTTCCGGCGGCAGGGTGCGGACTTCGTCGAGCGCGCCGTCTTCCAGCATTGCGAGTGTGCGCGCGTTGATGCGGGCGTAGAGTTCGTCGCGGTCGCGGTGCAGGAAGATGCCGCGAACGCCGGGGCGCGGCCCGGTGGCGAACGACGTGCGCTGCGCCGCCACCGGGCGGCCGGTCAGAATCGCGATCTCCAGCGCGCGCTGCACGTAGCGTGGATTGGTCAGGGAAACGGATTGCCCGGCTGCGGGATCGAGCGCAAGCAGGCGGGAGACACGCTCCTCCGCGGTGAGGGCGTCCAGTTCCGCTCTTAGACCGGCATCGGCGGGCGGCAGTGGCGACAGGCCATGCGTCAGCGCTTTGATGTAAAGTCCGCTCCCGCCGGTGACGATGGCCGGTTTCCCGCGCGCTTCGATCTCCGCCACGCAGTTCTGCGCCATGCGGGCGAATTTCGCGGCATCCAAGTCTTCGGTGAGCGGCACGCTGCCATAAAGATGATGCGGCACGGCAGCCATGTCCGCGGCGGAAGGCTGCGCCGTCAGCACCGGCAGTCCGGCGTAGAGCTGAAAGGCATCCGCGCACACCACCTCGCCGCCGGTACGACGCGCGAGCGCGAGGGCGACGTCGGATTTCCCGCAGGCAGTGGGGCCGGTGAGGATCAATACCATGCGACAGCCTGCGCGAAAGGCCCCGGCCGTCAGGCGGAAATTGACGGTATCGTCGCAGTCGAAACGCCTGGAGCCGCACCACCGCTGAATCCTGGCAGCCGGCGGTCCGGTGCTTTGACGAGAGCCACGCGGCGGCGACGGGCTGCCGGCAGTTGTCAGGCTTTCAGCTGAACGACCTTGGTATTTGCGAGGTCATCGTGGAGCGTGTTGCGGCCCGCCCGGAAGATCATGAGGGCATCCACAATCAGGACCAGACCGATGACCCAGTGCAGGCTGTTGGAAAGCGCGGCGACGCCATAGACCGGCAATATCCGTTTTACGATCAGGTCCTGCAGCGGCAGCAGCGAGCCGTCGTTCCGGTTCTGGATTTGCAGCTTGAGCAGCATTTTGCCGATGGTCTGACCCTTCTTCAGGAAGACAAAGTTGACGCCGAGAAAGACCGCGAGGCCGATGATCTGGCCCACGAGCATCATCCCTTTGCCCGGCATCAGTGCATCGACGGCCTCCTGGCCCTTCTTGCCGGCTTCAAACATCTCCGACACGCTGGGTTGCTTGAGCAGAATCCTGCCGAGGACGTAATTGATCGGAAACAGGATGACGCCGTCGATGATGGCCGCCGCCAGACGGAGCCAGGGGCTGGCGAGCGACGAATCGAATGTGGGAGGACCCACATGCGATTGCGGCGGGGCGTAGGGATCGGGGACGGGCGGGGGTGTACTGGAGGTGTCCATAGGTCGGGGTCGATAGTGGTGAGAACTCATTCCTGCCCAAAAACGGGCCGGGTGTCACGCTCTTTTGCGCCCGAGTTGCGCTTTTAACCGGACGCGGAGGATTCGCGCCTTGCCAATGATGGTCCGGTCCGTCACAGTCCTGCCTGTTTCAGCCAGCCGCCCTTTCGATGAAAACCCGCATGTTCCTGACGTTGCCGGCCACCGCCGTGCTCATCTTCGCCTGTCCGCTGCGTGCCGAGCTGCCCGCTCCTGCCGCCGGCCAGCTGGTTTCCGCGCTGCAGCAGGCGGTGGCGTTCATTGCGCCGGACCCGGGAGCGCCGGCGCGGGCCATTGAACTGGAGGCGAAATTTGAGAACGCGACGGGCGATGCGAAGGTTCTCAACGGCCGGCCGGTGCGCGTGAAATTCCAGGCGCCCAACAAATTCTGGCTCGGCACGGAGGTGGAGGGGCCGGTCTCGCTCAGCAGCGACGGAACGAAGGTGTGGATTCACGTTCCGAAAAAGAACCTGCTGGTGGAGGGAGACCCCGCGGTGCCGCGCTTTGGCACGCGTCCTGACAGCGTGCAGGCGACGAAAGTGCCGGCGGTGAAGCTGCCGGTGAATGGCGCGCAACTGGCGCTGCTGCCGGTCCTGGCGGACATCACCACAAAATCCTCCAGCGACGGTGGCGGCACCACGCTGTGCATCACCCCGAAGGACGCCGCGGTGCAGTCGTTCGGCATTCCCAAAGCGACGCTGAGCATCAGCATGGGCGACGATCACGGCTGGCCTCACACGTTCACTTACGACGACGGCAAAGGCACGGCGGCGACGCTGCGCCTGACAAGTCATTCCATCAGCGATGAACTGCCGCAAAGCGCATGGCAGCCGGTGGCGGAGTCTGACGACAAAACCGAGCGCGTAGCGCTCTCTCACCTCGTCAAGTTCGTGGAGACCGCAGTTGGCAGTATCGGCAGCAAAATTCCCTCCCTGCCGCCGGAGAAAGGCGAGCGGAAGGTGATCGCCACCGAGGGCAGGGGCCGGCTGGAAGACCATGACGGCGCCAAAGTGCTCTTCCTTGAAGGCACACCGGAGGAGATGGGCCGCCAGCAGGGCGTGCTCATGAAACAGGAAGTAAATCGTCTCGTGGACCGGATTCTTTACGGCGTGGGCGTCGGCAGTTCGTTCGACAAAGGCCGGTGGTTCTTCGGCGAAATCGAGGAGGCGGTGCGCCGCACCGGACCGTTTGTGGATGCACGGCACTTGCGGGAAATGGATGCCCTGGCCGATGCGTCAGGCCGCGACCGGGAAGAGACGCGGCTTTCCAATTTCTTCCCGGAACTTTTCCACTGCTCCGGCTTCGCGCTGCTCGGCGAATCCACCGCGGGCGGCCGCATTTATCACGGGCGCGTGCTGGATTATCTCCGCGGCATGGGACTGGAGGAGAACGCCGTGGTCATGGTCATCAAGTCGGATCAGGGCCACGCATGGGTGAATCTCGGCTACGCCGGGTTCATCGGCAGCGTGACGGCGATGAACGAGAAGCACATCGCGATCGGCGAAATGGGCGGCCGCGGCGAGGGGAACTGGGACGGCAAGCCGATGGCACAGCTGATGCGCGAAGTGATGGAGAAGTGCTCGACCATCGAGGAGGCGGTGGAATTGATGCGGAGCAGCCGGCGCACCTGCGAATATTATTACGTCATCAGCGACGGCCGCAGCAAAAAAGCCTGCGGCATCAAGGCCACGCCTGACATTTTCGAAGTCATCTGGCCCGGCGAGGGACATCCTCAGCTGGAACACCCGGTAAAGGATGCGGTGCTCCTGAGCGCCGGCGACCGCTATCAGGAGCTGGTGGGCCGTGTGAAGGGCGGCTACGGCAAGTTCGACGCCGACAGTGCGCGCGACCTGATGACGCGCCCGGTGTGCATGAACAGCAACATTCAGAGCGTGCTCTTCGCGCCGGATACCCTCGATTTCTGGGTGGCCAATGCCGACAGCAGGAACGTCGCCAGCGCCACGCGCTATACGAAGTACAATCTGCGCGAACTGCTCAAGCCCGGCCCCGGCGTGACGGCGCCGTAAGAGGCGCTCTCATTTGCCCGCGAGAATTTCCCGCGCCATGCGCCGCGCGCCCTCGGGCCGCCGCTGCAGGCGCATGGCCCCCGTCATCCGGCCCAGCAGTTCACCGTTGAAGAGTTCCCGCAGCAGCGCGCCCGTCTGGTCCGGATCTTCAGAGCGGCACCCGCAGCCGGTAAGTTCCAGCAGCCGGGCGTTGCCCTCCTCCTGGCCGGGAATGGTGTAGTTGACGACCGCGGGAAGCGCCGCCGCAAAGCATTCGTGCGTGGTGGCGCCGCCGCTTTTGGTGAGGACGCACTGATGCCGCAGCATGAGTTGCGGAATGGTGTCGCACCAGCCCAGCACTGTGACCGGCCGGGGGGGCGCAAGGCGCAGTTTCTTTTCAATCACCGGCCGCAGCCGGGCCTCGTGGCGGCCGGTGACGATGGTGATGGGAATGTCGCGCGGAAAGTCGCGCAGGATTCCTGACAAAGTAGCCCTGACATGACGCGTGCCTGTGGTGGCGAGCCAGAGCAGCCCGTTTCGTTTGTTCTCCGGGACGCTTTCGTCCATGAAAACCGGCGCCGTGGCGAAGCCGGTGACGCTGCATTTCTCCGGCGGCACCCCCTGCGCGGTGACGACATCGCGGCTGTAATAATCCGTCACGAACCACCGGTCCGCCGGCGCCTGGGTCCAGATGGGATGGATGGTGATCGAGTCGGTGACCGCGACATAAACGCGGCGCGGCCGCGGCACCGCGGCATTGAGGCGCGGAATAAAGGCGGCGTAGAGCGGATAGGTCATGACCACCTTTTCCGGACGCCGCGCGGCGAGCGTTTCCTCCAGCCAGTGCATCAGCCCCACCCAGCGGTCCCACACATGGTTGCCGAAGTTGCCGTGGCTGGTGGAATCGTAAAGCCACTGCCACAGCCACGGGAGGCGATTGGTCATGAACTGATAGCCCCACTTCATGAACGCCGACAAATTCGGGGCCGCTGCGGTGAACGGATCCAGCACCACCGGGTCCACGGCTCCGCCGGATTCGGCCGCCAGTGCCGCGGCAATGTTTCGCGCGGCGGTGTTGTGGCCTTCACCAAAACCGGCGCTGAGGACGAGAATGGTCTCGCGGCTGGGCTCGGACACGGGAAATTATTTAAGAAAGTTGAAGTATTTGGAACTTTGAGTAGGTTCCGGTAATTCTAATGAGACTAAGTTTTCCCAATCTCCCGGATTTGGGCCGGGTAGTTGTCGCTGTGAAACACCTCCGCTGGCGCGACCCGCTGGTGCAGGCGTGGACATTGATCGGCGTGGTGCTGGTGTCAGGCATAGGGGTGCATTATGAGCGGAGCCGCGGCGGCGGCGAGCAGAAAAACGCATCGTGGGCGGCGGAGTTGCTGAACGACTCTCTCACGGCGGAGTGGCGCCCGGAAGTGTCGCTGCTGGGCGAAGGCGCCGGTCCGGCGTTGACCGCTCCGGATCGCCTGGACCTGCGCGCGTGCGCCGCCGCGGCCGCAGAGCGGAAATCGTGGGAGCATCTGCCGGCCCAAACCCGCCGGGAAATTGCAGCACTGCCGGTGCCGCTGCGCGCCGTGGAGGTGGTGTTCAGCGGCACTCCGGGCGGAGACGCGGAGGCGCTGGATTTGTATTTCGCCGGCGTTTGCGACGATGCCGCCGGCACTCCGGCGTCCTTCGTCATTGGAAACGGACGCCGCAGCCGCGACGGCGGCATCGAGACCACACGCCGCTGGGCCGCCGGCCCTGACAAAACGGGTGCGGTTCGCATTTGCCTCGTCGGCGAGAGCGGCGTGCCGACGCCGGCGCAGTGGCAGTCGCTGGGCGAGATCATCAATTGCATCGAAGCCCGAAGCGGCCGCGTGGACCTGACACTGAGCCGGCCGCAGCCACAGGAATTACTGGCGCGCCACGAGTGAGCCTTCAAGGCGCCGGGGCATTCACCGGCACCGCTGCGACCGGCTCGAAGGCGATGCCATAGCCCGGCTCCTGCGCGGCCTCCAGCCATGATTCCAGCCCGTCGGCGAGACCCGCGACGAGTTTTTCGCGCCAGTCCGCAGACTGAATATTTGCGAGTTCCGCAGCGTTGGTGAGGAATCCGCACTCCACGAGCACCGCCGGGCAGAGCGTTCGGTTGAGCACCACGAGACCGGCGTCGTTTTTCACTCCGCGGCTGCGGCTGCCGGTTGCTTCGCAGGCGGCGGCGTGGAGCGATTCGGCGAGCAGGCGCCCCCGGTCGTCGAGCACGCTCGTGTTTTCCGGAACAGCGAGCGCGGCATCCAGTCGCGCCATCGTTTCCGGCAGCTTGGGCCACGCAAAGTACACCTCCAGTCCGTGCGCGTCCGGTCCGCCGGAATTGAAATGAATGCTCACGAATGCCCGCCGGGGCTCGCGATTGGCGAAGTCGCTGCGGTCCGTGAGTGCGAGAGTCGCGTCATCGGAACGCGTCAGTGCCACCGGCCAGCCGCGGGCGCGCAGTTCCTCCGCGAGCGCCAGACTCACCTGCAGCGTCCAGTTCTTCTCCAACTCATCCCCCGCGGGCTTTCCCGGATCGCGTCCGCCATGTCCAGGATCGATCACGATGGCCGGGCCGTTCCGCCGGCCGGGGTTTGCCTCCACCGGCGGCGCCGGCATGGCTGGGTTTGGCGAGTTCTGCGCTGCGACTGCGGATTTGGCGGAGGTTCCGGATTCCAGCGTCGGGGCTTTCATCGCCTTCCATGCACCCGCCCAAACGCCGGCCGCGAGGCAAAACGAGAGCACGCAGCGCAGGCGGAACCACGGGTCACGTTGCTGGATTTTCCGGGCTGCCATGAGGGATCGAAGGGGGAAGGGGGCCCGCCAGCCTATTCACGGGCGCTGCAGGGGCAAGATCCTTCCTTAAGATTTCCGAAATATCGTGCGCCAGTGCGGGTTCGGTCAGTCGGCCTGGATTGGCCATGCAAGCGTTCATTTCTAAAATCTTTTCGGGGAATCGTGAAAAAGTTTTTGAAAAACGTCTGCCAGACCCCTAGAATGTTTAGCAACATGAAATATTCGATCTTCTGGAAAGTCGCAGCCATGGTCCTCTCGAATGCGTGCTTTACCCCGGCACTGGCGGCTCCGGCGAAACCGGCTTCCGGGAAGAGCTACACGGTGAAAAGCGGCGATACCTTCGCCAAAATCGCCCGCACGCACCGCGTCCCTCTGGCCGACTTGCTCAAGGCCAACCGCCTCGCCAATCCCGATCACATTCTGCTCGGCCAGCGAATTGTCATTCCAGGCACGACCCCGCCCAAAGCCAAATTCGTGCCGGAGACAAAGGTGGCGGTCAAGCCACCGTCCAGCAGGACTTCCAGCGCGACGGAGCGCAAAACCGACGCCCCGGCCCGCCGGCGGGAGGCGGACGACACGATTGTGGACATCACGCCGCCGCCGCCGCCAGCAGGGGAAGCTTTTTATGTGGTGCAAAGCGGCGACACGCTCAGCCGCATCCAGCGCCGCACCGGGACTTCGGTATCCAGCCTCTGCAAAGCCAACGGCATCAGCGAAACCACCATTCTCCGCCCTGGCCAGAAATTGCGGCTGAGTTCCGGTGCTGCGGTGGCGAGAACCAAAGCTGCCCCTGCAAAGTCTGCTCCGCCGTCCGCTCCCGCTTCCTCCGGGTCCGAAGCGCCGGTGATCACCCGGGCGATCAGCCCGCAGGACGGTGAAGTGCCGCTTCCCGGGGAGCGGGCCACTGCGACCGGCTCCGTGACGTCCGTGACGGCGCCTCACCGGATTGAGAAAGGCGAAACCTTCACGTCCGTGGGCCGGCTCTACGGAGTCAGTCAGGCCAAACTAAGCGCCGCAAATCCCGGTGTGGATCCCAACAGGCTCCGCATCGGCCAGACGCTGCTCATCCCCGGTCAGCCCTCGCGCCCGCAGGCTCAACCGCTCGTGGTCCGAGCCGATGGCCGCATCCTCGCCAGTCAGCCCGATCCGCTCGGTGGCGGCGTGCCGGAACCCGCGCCCGCTCCCGTGACGCGCACCCGCACCGGTTATCTCGTGGAAGAGGGCGAAACCCTCACACAAATCGCCCAGCGCTTCCACACCACGGAGAGCGAACTCCGGCGGCTCAACCGCCTCGGCGATTCCGATGCCATCTATGCCGGGCGCTACATCCTCGTCCCCTTTATCCGTCAGGCTCCCGCCACCGGAACCACCCTGGCCCGCGGCGACTCCTGACCGCCTCCGCCGCAACTCCTCAACCCTTTCAGCGCTCCGCTGCCGTGGTGCCCTGACTAAGACCGCCCGGGATGGCGAACGTCCCGGGCGGTCACTCGTTTCCGCGCCTTGCATCCGCCGCAGGCCGTGACGAAGGGCCGGCATGAAAATCCAGCGCAAGCACTCCGCGGCCCGCCCGCCCGCCGCCTTCTCCGTAGATTCTTCCGACTCCGGTCAGGAATTCGGGCGCCCGCCCCGGCGCGAACGCGACGACCAGCCCGCGCCCGTCGCCCCCGATGCCTCGTGGCCCGCGCCCTGGGTGCAATTGAAATACTATACCTACGCGCCCGCCGTCTATCCGCGCATGATCGCCGCAGCATCGCCCGGCATCAGCCCCGGAGCCCTGGTCAGCGTCTATGACCGCAACGGGTCGCGCTTCGGTGCCGGCTTTCACAATGCCCGCGCCCGCGTCCCGCTGCGCATGATCTATCACGGCCCGGACGAAATCGGCGAAGATCACATGCTCCGCGCCCTCGACCGTGCCGTCAGCCTGCGCCGCGACGTGCTGAAACTCGACGACATCAGCGAAGCATGGCGCGTCATCAGTTCCGACGGCGATTACCTCAGCGGCCTCACGGTGGACCGTTACGCCGACGTCCTCTGCGCGGAAGTCCACAGCCTCGGCGTCTGGCAGCGGCTCGGCGAGTGGCTGCCGCGGCTGCACGAACTCCTCGGCACCAAACGTCAGGTGGTCCGCGTGGATCCTGACATTGCGCGCATCGAAGGCATCCGCGTGCCGCCCGCCGGAAAGGACGAGCCGCGTTCGGTTCGGATTCGCGAGCACGGCATCCGTTATGAAGTCAACTTCGCTGAAGGCCATAAAACCGGCTTTTTCTGCGACCAGCGCGACAACCGGCGGCGCCTCGCTTCGCTTGTCAGGGATCAGCGAGTGCTCGACCTCTGCTGTTACACCGGCGGATTCGCTTTGAATGCCGTCATCACCGGAGGCGCCGCGGAAGTCACCGCGGTGGACCTCGATGAAAAAGCCATCGAGCAGGCGAAACGGAATGCGAACCTCAATCAGTGCCGCGGCATCGACTGGGTTCACACCGACGCCTTCACCTACGCCCGCACCATGATCCGCAACGGCACGCAGTGGGATGCCGTCGTCCTCGATCCTCCCAAGCTCGTCCACTCCCGCGACTCCGAGGAGGATGACGGACGAAAAAAGTACGAGGACCTCAACGGTCTCGCCATCCAGCTGGTCAAGCCGGGCGGGCTCTTTGTCACGTGCAGCTGCAGCGGCCTCATCGATGACGCCGAGTTCGAGCGCCTCGTCATCAAGGGCGGCCACCGCAACGGCCGCCGCCTTCAATTCTTCGACCGCACCGGCGCCGCCCCCGACCACCCCGTCATGAGCAACTGCCTCGAAAGCCGCTATCTCAAGGTCCTGTGGGCCCGCGTCGTGTAGGGTTTGCCCTCGCCGCGGCGCGGCCGTCTTCGTGACAGCCACATCCCGCGGCCCCGCGGCTGCGGATGGAAATTGAATACTGGAGGCGATTCCGGCGCAAAATCGCCAGGAGCCCCCGGCTGTTTTCCCCGGTTGCCGTATGAGCCAATACTTGACCTCCGGGGACGATCCGCTACAACGGCCAGCGCATTGTCAAACCAACCAGCGAGCATGCGGCTCCGAAGCTGTGTTCTCGTGTTTCCCGGAACTCTTATGAAACGCATGTCCGCTCTGTGCCGCCTTCTCATTCTGGTTCCGGGAGGGATGCTCCCGGTGGAGATGTCTTCCGCCGTGACCATGGCCGCCCAGGTTTCCGTGAGCGGAACCACGGATGCCACCACCTTGGCGACCGTCCTGCGCCAGACGGCGGGACCGGTTCTGGAGGTGGGCACGAGTCCGGCGAATTTAGGCGACCTGTCGCTGCTCGTGGGAGGCAATCCACTGCCTCAGGCCAACGGCGTGATCATTCCCGCGCCGAATCAGTTTCGCTACGCAGCAGTGGGCGAACGGAACATGATCGAAGTCCCCGGGGAACTGACGTCCACCATTCCCGGCGGCTTCCCCGCCGGCATGTGGCTCTCCACCACGAGAGTCGCGGGCGGCGGGGCGGAGGATAATTTCAATCTCTCGCTGGCCCATTTCGGATTTGCAGACGGCTGGACGGCCGGGCATGTGCGCGGCACGCAACGAGCGCTGCTGGCGGGCAATGGCGCGGGGGTCACGATCACCCCGCAGTTCGACGCCACGTTCGGCAACGGACATTACACACTCTCGATCGCGGGAGTGGACTCGCGGAATGCGGGCATGTTGTTCGCCGTCGGCGGCGTCAATGCCACGAGCGGCAACGTGGTACCCGTCGGTGTGCTGCCGGACGGGTCCGGCTGGGACGTGCGCGTCAACGACCAGGGCATCAATTTCCCAACCACGGAGCAGGCGAACTGGAGTTTCGTTTTCGTGCCGTTCAGTGCGGGCAATCTGCTGGCCGCCGGACGGCTGAGCCTGGCTCCGATCGACAACTCCACGGCGCCGCCCACTTCCGTGGATGTGCTGAGCGGGACCGGCAGTTTCTCCGCCAGCCTGGTGGACATCGGCAACTCGGCCACCAATGCCAGCATCATCCCTCCCGCGGGCGGCAGTGACGGCCTGCTCGACGCCGGACGGATTCTCATCACCATCCCGGGCAGAGACGACACCACCGGACACCTCATGGTCGGCGTTTCCAAGTACGCCAGCACCACAGTCTCCGGCGCCGATGACAATTTCCTCACTTACGAATACAATGCAGCGCTGGGCGGCTTCCTCGTCGAAACCTACGACCTCACGGGTGCGAATCTGCAAAACTCGGACATCTACTTCGCCTACTTCGACTACTCCGCGCCGCTCTTCATACCCGAGCCGAGTGTGTTCGCCCTGACCCTTTGCGGCGTGCTTGCTTTCCAGCGGCGACGCCGGCGTTGAGGCGCCTCATCCCCCCGGTGTCCTTCTTTACGCGGTATCTCCGGAAGCGCACGCCTTGCATGGGAACGCTCGTGCCATTTTTACCCTCAACTCCGCACCCACTCATGAAATACTGCCGCTGCCTCTCCCTGCTGTTCGCATTCGCGCCGGCCGCCCCGCTCGCCGCCCAGCGGGTTCTCGTTGATTTCGGCCGCGCCGTCGAGACCACCGCCAGTCCTGACATTTTCGCGCAGCACTGGAATAATATGCCCGAGCCCGGCTTGCAGACGAGCAGCTCCATTGTGGCCGATGACGGTGCCGTCACCGCATTCACCATCGCCGTCACGGATGCCTTCGGCGCAGTGAGCACCAACTCCATCGGCGGAGAACCGATCTACGTCCCCAACGCCACCGGTGACTTCGCCTACGTGGACAAGGGAGGAAACAACACCGCCACCATCCTCATCAGCGGGCTCTCGCCGGTGCATGTGTACGACTTCAAGTTTTTCGTCTCCAGCAACCGCACACTGCCGCAGGTTTTCCTGACCGATTACACGGTGACCGGCGCGACCACCGAAACGGTGTCGCTGGAAGCGATACTGAACCGCGACCGCGTGGCGGCGGTTTCCGGGATGGCGCCGGACGGTTCGGGGCAGATCACCATCATGGTGACTGCCAACCCGGCGTCCACGCAGTTCGGCGCCCTCGGCGTGCTGGAATTCGTCGGCCGCGACCCTGGCGAACCGGTGGCTCCCGATCCCCAGCCGGTTCGCTGGTCGAATGCCGGGCAGACCCCGAATCCCCCGGCGGGCGTGAACCCTCAGAATCCGTCGGGCCTCACCGCCCTGGTCTTTGAAACCGCGGATCCATTCGGCGGTCATGTCGGTGCCGGTGAATCGCTGCGCCGCGCCGGATTCCATGTCCAGCCCCTGCCGCTCGATGCGCCTCCGTTCGTGGCTGCGAGCGATCCGGCCACCGATGCCGATTTGATTCTGCTGGGCTCATTTGCCAGTCAGGACGGACGATACTCGCCGTACATGACCGCTTACGGTGGCCTGCTGGACGACTTTGTCGCCCGCGGCGGATTGCTCGTCCAGCTCGCGCAGGCCGACCAGACGGAGGCCATCCCGCCGTTTCTTCCCGGTGCCCACAGCGCGGCGCGCATCGATACCGACTTCCCGCAGGCGTATATCCTTTCGCCGGGGCACCCGTTGATCAGCGGATTCCCCACCAATGCGGAAGGCCGGGTTTTCTACACCCAACCGCACATGCCGGCCCATCTCGATGACGTGGTCTGGGAGACCTTCTCCTCGTTTTCCGGATTCGAAGTCATCCTCGCCGGTGACGACCGGGCGCGCTTCCCCGGACTGATGGAGGGAGCCAATGGTCAGGGCCGACTGCTCCTCGCGGCCATGGCTCCTGACAAAATCATCAATGCCTCCAACGGCGTCGAGCAGAGCGATCCCGCCTACACCACGTTCAATCAGAAGTTTTTCGGGAACCTCTACCTCCACACGCGCAAGGTCCGGGATCAGCAGGCACCGCCGCTCATCATCACGCCGCCTCCCGGCGACATCCAGATTGACGAAGGTTCATGGACCATCGCCCTGCTGCCCGACACGCAGTACTACTCGCAGAGCCGGCCGGGGATTTTCTCCGCACAAACCGCATGGCTGCGCGAAAATGCCGGGCGCTACAATATCAGGTTCGCGCTGCATCTGGGCGACATTACCAATGTCAACTCTCAGCCGGAATGGAAGGCCGCGCGTGAATCCATGTCGCTGCTCGACGGCCACATTCCCTACGCATTCGTGCCCGGCAATCACGACTACGGCCCCGGCGGCAGCGCCGCCACACGCGACACCTTTCTCAATGATTTCTTCCTCTTCGATGACTATGCCGCGCGCCCCAACTTCGGCGGCGCCATGACCGCCGGCAAAATGGACAATTCGTACCATCTCTTCGAAGCCGGCGGCTACCAGTGGATCGTGCTTTGCCTCGAATGGGGCCCCACCGACAGCACCATCGCGTGGGCGCATTCCGTGCTCGACCAGCACCCCAACCGCAAGGCCATCCTGGTGACGCATGCCTACATGAACAACAACGATCTGCGCTACGACCACCTCGACACCGTCAATCCGCAGGAGTACAACCCTCACGAATACGCCACGCCCGGGCCCGTCAATGACGGCGAGGAACTCTGGCAGGAACTCGTCAAACAGCGCAACTTCGTGCTCACCGTGAACGGCCATGTGCTCGGCGACGGCACCGGCTTCCGCACCGATCCCAACGACGCCGGACAGAACGTCCACCAGATGCTCGTCAATTATCAGTTCCTCGCACCGCTGGGCGGGAACGGTTACCTGCGCCTCCTCATCGTGCGGCCCAACGGCACCGTTCAGGTCAAGAGCTACTCGCCCATCTACAATGACTTCCTCGTCACCGCCGATCAGGAATTTCAGTTCGACTTCGAATGGTACGCCCCGCCGGACGCCAATGCCAACGGCCAGCCGGACTACTACGATGACACCCTCGACAGCGATGACGACGGCATTGATAACAAAACCGAATTTGTCAGTCTGCGCTCCAATCCCTTCCACACCGACAGCGACGGCGACGGCCTCTCCGATGCCATCGAAAACACCATCGGCACCGACCCCTCCGTCAGCAACCGCTCCACCGCCGACGCCATTCTCCAGAACGCCGCTTTGTTCGGCTATTTCAACGAGGACGAGATCGTGGATGTCACTCTCGGCCAGATCGGTCTCCTGCCGGACGGGGGCAATTTCAAACTCCGCCTCCAGCCGGAAATGAGCCCCGACCTCGGCACCACGCCCTTCCAGCCCACCGGAAACCCGGTCGAGTGGAGCCTCCCCGCCGGCGACAAAGCGTTCCTGCGGGTCCGCGGCAGCAAGACAACACCGTAAGGCATCGCCATCCTCTGCGCTCCCCCACAGTCCCGGGCAGTTTTACAGCGTCCATGAGCGTCGCATAAAAATCCCCCGGTGTTATCACCGCCGGCAGCCCGCTCACGCCCGCGTCACCCGTCTCCACAATCATCCACCGCCCGTCCGCCCTCCGCGCCACGTCGATCGTGATGAACGGACTCGCAAAGCGCCGCGCATATTCCTCCCACCGCGCGAACTCCCTCCACACTCCGCCGCCGTCATCGTGCGCCCCGGCGCGCAGCAGCTTCCCTTTCCAAAAGAACAGCCGGTATTCCTCGAACACCGTCCGCCCGCTCATCACATCGCGCCCCACCGGCATCAGGTCCACAAACTCCCGCAACACCAGCCCGCGGTTCAACGATTCCCCGCGTATTCTGACAAACGCTTCCACCACCGCCGCAAACTTCTCCCGCGACGCGCCCGCCGGAATGAAACACGCCTCGTCCCACCGGTGCTTCGCCGACTTCACCCAGTCCTTCACGATCATCGCCCCGTCTCCCAGCACCCGCGAAATCTCCCACGCCCGCTCCACATCCGTCCCCTCCATCCACACCGTCCCCGGCGACTCCTCCGCCACGAGCGGATACGCTTCCGGCAAGTAATGCGCCTGCGCATAAGCCTCCGGCGTCACCACCAAATCAATCCCCCGCTCCGCCATCGCCGCAAACAGCCGCGCATACTGTTCCCCCCGCAGCATCCACCCCCGATACCACCCGGCCATTCGCTCCCCCTCCACCGGCCCACCCGCCCGTTTCGCAAAAGCCTCCCCACCCGTCAGCCCCTCAAAACTCACCAGCCCGCACGAAAATCCACAAGCCCGCGCCGCCGCATACTCCGCCGCATAGACTTCATCCGGCTCGCGGGGATTCAGAGGATTGTCGCAGAAGAGGAGGTGCATCACAAAGACGCTGCCAATGAAAGCATCCCCTCGCAAGTTATTCAGACTGGAGGGACACGGTCCTTCCGTAGTGATGCAAAAACCGGGTGCATTTTGAATGCAGGAGTTGTAAGCTCATGTATGCAGGCACCTTCCCTCGGCGACAGAATCAAAGACCTCCGCACAGGCATCGGATTATCCCTCCGGGAGCTTGCCCGGCGGGCTGATATTTCTGCGCCCCACTTGTCGGATATCGAACTCGGCCGCCGCTTTCCCTCTGATGACGCGCTTGAGAGGCTGGCACGTCACCTCAGTGTTCCGGAAGCTGACTTGAAGGCTCTGGACGTGCGCGACTCGCTAAGTGATTTGAAGCGGATGATGGCGACCAATCCTGCGTGGGGACTGGCGTTCAAAAAAATGGCTGAGGACGGGAAGAGCGGGGCGTTGACCCCTCAGGAAGTTCTGCGCAAGCTCAGTGAAAGAAAGGATTGATAATATGAGAATGCGCCAATCGTCCGGTGGCGGGCCATTCGCCCGCTTCATCTTTCTGCGGTCGTCGGAGGTGGACAAGATGTGCGAAGATGCCCTGAAAGCGGCTGGGAAGCTACCCGAGGAACCTGAACGGATCGACATTGAGGGATTCATTGAGGCGTACTTGGGTGCTCGTCTGGACTTTGGCACTGACCTCGGGGCCGATGTGCTTGGCTTTACCTTCTTCTCGCCGACAGGGAAACCGGAAGTGATTGGAGTTTCACCCCATTTGGACGAAGGCACGCAAGTGAGTGATCGTCGTATCCGCGCCACACTCGCTCACGAGGCCGGCCATGCGCTGATTCATCCGGTCCTCTTTATGGAAGCCGAAGGACAGCAGCAACTTTTTGAGTCAAACGTGGACTTGGCCAACCGGAGGATCCTTTGCCGGAGAGGGGATATCAATCCCAACGGCCGCTACGACGGCAGATGGTGGGAGTATCAGGCGAACTGTGCCATCGGAGGGTTCTTGCTGCCCAAGAGACTGGTTCTGAAGTGTGTCGAGAATTATTCAAGAGCTGCCGGGCCGCTGGGCGGGTATGTTCTGTCCAGTGATGCCCGATCCGCCGCCGAACAAAGGCTGGCTGAAGTTTTCGAGGTCAACCCAGTGGTCGCACGCATCAGGCTTAAGTCCCTGCTGCCGGAGTCCGACCAGCCTGAACTTTTAGGAAATAGCGGGCCTTGACACGTTCGCTTACGTATGCTTACACGCGGCATGGAAAACTCATGTCGCATACTTTCCCTTGATGGCGGTGGCCTGAAAGGCCTCTTCACGGCCAAGCTGCTTTCCGATCTGGAGGATCATCTTGGTGTCTACATAGCCGACCACTTTGACCTGATCACTGGCACCTCTACCGGGGCGATCATTGCCATAGGGCTTGGGCTGAGAATTCCGCCTTCTAGAATTCTCCAGTTTTATCGGGAGAAAGGGCCGTTGATCTTTGATGCCCCTGGGCTGGGTCTGCTGCGGGCGAAATATTCGGCGGAGCCGCTCAAGGAGGCCTTGGAGGACGTGTTTGGCGAACGCACTCTCGGGGAATCTCGCTCTCGACTTGTAGTTCCAGCATTCAACATCCAGCGTCGGGAGGTCAAACTCTTCAAGACCAGGCACTCAAGCCGCCTGTTAAAGGACTGGAAGATGCGGGCTGTAGATGTGGCCATGGCTTCCGCAGCCGCCCCGACTTACCTCCCATCGTTCATTGATGACTCGCTGATCCAGTATGTTGATGGCGGCATTTGGGCAAACAACCCGGCGATGGTGGGTATTGTGGAGGCGATGGGAGTTCTCGGTTATGACCGGAAAGCGATCTCAGTTCTCAGCATCGGCACCACTCGCGAAATTGACCCTAAAAAGGAAAATGAGAAGAGCGCCGCAGCCCGAAGGCGGCGGAGATTTGG
>CAZFZN010000033.1:0-88052 GCA_964523105.1 uncultured Akkermansia sp. | reverse complement strand
ACCCGCTTCGGAGCCTAACTCAAACCGGGCGCGTAACTGCGGAACTTGGGTTAGAGCTTCGCGGCCCGGTTCGCGGTTTGAGGAGCAGGGGACCGCGACAGGGCCGCCGGCAGGGCGCGGAGCGGAAGTATCGGAATTGGCCTGCAAAAAAGCAGAAGCGCGGGGCGGCGGCGGCGTATGGGGAGGCTTCCATGAGCACCCGCCTTTCCTCCCGCCGCCGATTTCTCGCCACCTCCGCCGCCGCGCTGGCCGCGCCTTCGTTTATTCCGCAGCTGCGCGCGGCCTCGCCGAACGGCAAGGTGCGCCACGTTTCCTTTGGAGCGAGCGGTCAGGCGCGCGGGGACCTGGGGGCGATCGCGAGTCACCCGAAGGTGGAGGTGTTTGCCGTGGTGGATGTGGACAAGCGGAACTGGGCCGCGGTGCAGAAGGATTTTCCGCAGGCGAAGTTCTATCAGGACTGGCGCGAACTGCTGGCGAACGATGCCGACAAGTTCGACAGCGCGAATGTTTCCACGCCGGATCACATGCACGGCCCCATCGCCGCGGCACTGATGCGCGCGGGCATGCATGTCTTTGGCGAAAAGCCGCTGACGCAGAACATGAAGGAGTGCCGGCACCTGACAAAGCTGGCCCGGGAGAAGAATCTGGTGACGCAGATGGGCATCCAGGTGAGCAGCGACTTCAACGAACGCTACACGCAGGCGCTGGTGAAGGCAGGCGTGATCGGGAAGGTGAAAGAAGTGTTCAGCTTCAGCGACAAGGAATGGGGCGACATGAGTCCGGTGCCGCAGAAGGAGGACGCGGTGCCCGCGGAGTTTAACTGGGATCTGTGGCTGGGCCCGGCGGCGATGCGGCCGTTCATCAATGGATACTATCATCCGGGGAACTGGCGCAAAAGGCGGGACTTCGGCACGGGCACGCTGGGCGATATGGGCTGCCATATGTTCAGCGGCTGGTATCGCGCGCTGGACCTGACCGCGCCTCTGCGTGTCAAAAGCACCGGCCCCGCGCCGAACAATCACAACTGGGCGATCAACGGCTGCGTGGAGTATGTTTTTCCCGGCACCGCCTTCACCGAAGGGAAAGAAGTAAAGGTGACATGGTTCGACGGCCAGAAGTCGCGCCCGCCCGCGGAGTTGGAGAAGGAGTGCGGCGGGCAGAAGATCCCCGGGCAGGGCAGTGTCTTCATCGGCACCGAGGGCGTGATCTTATTCGGCCACGGGACGCGGCCGTTTGTGTTTCAGAATGGCAATCCGAAGCGCGTGGAATTTCCCAAACTGGAGCCGCGGCATCACTATCACGAGTTTGTGGACTGCATCCTCGGCGGCGGCAAAGAAAAGCCGAGCGCCAACTTCGACTACAGCGGTCCGCTGACCGAGTCCGTGCTGCTCGGCTGCCTCGCGAGCATTTTCCCGGATCAGGAACTGCACTGGGACGCCGCGGCGTTCAAATTCCCCAACAATCCCGGCGCTGACGCCTTTCTCGGCCGCAGCAGTTATCGCGAGGGCTGGGAAATTCCGGGGCTGGCGTGAGCCGCCGGCGAATCGCCGTGGACAGGAACAGGACGACGGCGGGGCCGGCACCCGCCGCGTCACCGGGGGGGCGCCTCCGCTCTGACCTTGTCACGCAGCCCGGCGGGAAAACCGGCCAGCACTTTCTCCACCGCGGCCGCGGCCGCCTTGTCCTTGAGACGCAGCAGCATCACGGCGGCATGCGCGCTGTCCGGCGCATCGTCCGGAAGGTCGGGAGTGCCGGGATGAAAGCTGACCATGCCGCCGGGCTCGTCCACCTCCTCCGGCTTCAGGGTCTCCGGCTTCGTTTTGTTCTGCAGCACGCTGGTGAGAAGAGCGACGGCCGGCGGTGTGCCCATGGCACCGAGAATGGCGATGGTGCGGCGGCGGTTGTAGCTGCGTGCCGACGTGAGGCCGGGGGCGGCCAAAGCCGGGAGCTGCCTCGCGAGAACGGCCGGGTCGAATTTTTCCCAGCCTTCCCCCTCGAACAGCCAGCGCGCCAGCCCGCGGCGGACGGCTTCGCCCGGATCCGCTTCGCCTGACAATTTAACCACCGCCTCCGGATCGCATCCCGGAATGAGATGTTCGGCGATGAATTCATCCATGCCAGCGGCGAGGTTCCAGGAATCCCTGGTGCAGCCATAGAGTGAGAAGACGACGCGCGCATGGAGGAGCGGATCCGGCAGTTTCTCCGCAAAGACCTTCACCGCCTCCTCCGCCGAGCCGGCCTCGCGCAGTGCGGCATTCAGTTCTCCGGACATGATGTTGCGATACAGGGCGCTGCGGCGTTTGGAGGCGGCGCGCTGACGGGCCTGCTCGCGGAGTTCTTCGCCGGCACCTTTGACGCCGTGCTTCTCCAGCCAGTCGCAGAGCCGGATGGCGCTGTTGATCTCGAGATGCACATCGCCCGGCCACGGGCCTTCGGCCCAGCGCATTCCCTGCCCGTGATGGAATCCCAGCATGGCCACCAGTTTGTCGCCGGCATAAAACTCGAAGCTCGGCTCGCCGCAGCACATGCAGTGGAACGGCTCGGCCTCCTCTTCGAACTTCAGATCCTGCACCAGCGCGGCAATCTCCGCGGCGGTTTTCACTTCGACGAGGGTGCGCTCCTTCGACTCATCGCGGTGGCAGGTGCCGCCGCTGCGCACCCGCAGCCGGGTGGCCTGTTTCACAGCAGCCGCGAGGGTTTCGTGATAGCCGGAGAGCACTTCGCACTGCGGATGGGCTTTGCGAAACGCGGCGGCATCGTCCGCCGTCACGGCTGTGGCCAGCAGATTCAGACTCCGCAGCGCGGGAAACCCGCCGCTGCCGGGATTCTCCACCGGCGAATTCTGCGCCGCTATTTCCCGCAGCGCCGGCAGGCCGCTGAGGGGCGTGAGGTCGCTGACGGCGGTATTGGTCAGGCGAATGGACTGCAGTGCCGTGAGACCTGACGCCCATGACACCGAGCGGAGTTTTTCATGCCATGAAACATCCAGCGTGTGCAGATTCGTCAGGGCGCTCAGTCCCTCAAGGCCGGTCAAATCCGCCGCATGGAGGTCCAGCCAGCGCAGCGGCTTCATGCCGGAAAGCAGCCGGGCATCGAACTGCTCCACCGTTAACAGGTGGAGCCGCAGCCCGCGGAGTGCCGTCAGGTTCTTCAGGGCCGCGAGGTCTTCGATGCCGTGATTGGAGCCTTCATCCACGTCCAGCCATGTAAGCGCGCCGGGGAGTGCCGGCAGGGACTTCGATTTTTCAGTGAGGCAGTCATCGGTGATGGAAAGCGCCACCTGCGCTGCATTCAGCCCGGCCAGCGTGCCTGCGAGGTCCTTGAGCGGAGCATCCACGGTGAGTCCGCGGAGACCGGCACGGTCCGGTGCGGGCATTTGCTCAAGGGGATTGCGCAGCACATTTTCATCGCCGCGGTAATCCTCATCGATCACGGCCGCCACGGGCGACTCCTTTCCGTCCACGGCCCGGAAGAGCAGATTCGGCAAGGCGCGGCTGGATTTGAAATGCCATGCCCCGGGCGGGCCCAGCAGGATGCTGAATTCCCCGACGAAGATGACATCGCCTTCGGCCCACTTCGAGGCATCACCGGAAAGATGCGCTCCGGCCGGATCCAGCGGCCGGCCGTTGTGGGTGAAGGTGAATTCCCGGGCACCGGTGCCGGCGGTGAGGAGGACAGCAGCGAGCCAGCAGAGGAGGCGGGAACGATTCATGAGGATGGAAGGCCGGGATTGAGCAGCGATGCATGGAGCACGGCTCCCGCAGGAATGTTCAAAGACGCTCCCTGCCGCCGGAAAATTGGGGAAATTCGGACGGCCGGGCGGAACTCACTTCCGCAGGGCCATCAACACTTCGCGAGGCACTTTCCCGGTGGTGTGAGTGGCAACCACGCGGCTGCCGTGTTTGATGACGAAAGCAAGGCCGTCCATGCTCTCGCGATAGAGGGCCGCGGCCTCCGAAGTGCGGGTGTCGCCGTCGGAATCACGCACCGATCGCGTGGCAACGGCGGCGGTCTGACCGGTGGCGACGGTCTTCGTCTCGACCGTCTGTGCTTTGGTGCCGGCGAGTTCCGGCAGTTCGACCGTGCCTTTGACGATCTCCTTCACGCCGCGCCGGTCCTTCGCCGTGGTATCGGTATAGCCGACGACGATGGCATACTCCACTTTCAATCCGCTGATTTTGGCCCCGGGATCTTTGGTCCAGTTGCTGACGGTGATGCGATAGCCCTCCTGCAGGGTCCGGGTGCGGGCGGTAGTGCTGGTGCTGCTCCCGCCACTTTGGCTGTTGTTGGTGGCGCGGGTGCCTTTGGCGGTGAAGCTCTCGGCTTTGACAGTGAGTTTCAGGGGCGGATTGGCGGCGAGCCATTCGCGGCAGTAGGCCTGATCGGCCTCGCTGAGGGTCTTGAGGAGCACTTTGTATTTTTTCCCATCCGCACCCATCAGCTCCGCGGCGGTGCTGTCCGCTCCGGTCAGCGTGGCCTCGATCTCGCGTCCTTCCTGATTGGTGAAGGTGCGCGCCCCGGCGGGAAATGCGGCCAGCAGGGAAACGGCGAAAAGCAGCGGGAGGTTCATGGTGCGGCGAATTTCATGTCAGGAGCCCGGTGGCGTCCAACCCGCTTTCACGGAGGCGGAAAGGCCCGGGAGCAGCACCATGGATTGTCAGGGGCGCCCCCTGACATCCGCCCTGCGGCTCAGTGGAATTTCGTGGCCCGCAGACCGGCCCGCATTTTCAGAACACCCGCGGGAATGACGATGAAGGCCAGCGCGACGGTGTAGACACCGAACAGAATGGCTGCCAGTGCGGCCGACGCGGCAATCATCAGAAGGCCGGTGATGCACTCCTTTCGGCCCCAGGTCTTGATCCGGGTGCGCCGTTTCAGATAGGCGGCTTCGTTATCCCATTGCGTCACGGTGCCGCAATGAGCGCAGTTCGCTGCCGGCGGGTTGTTGCGACGGCCGCATAAAGGGCACAGCTGAGAACGGAAAAATTTCTGTTCCGGCGGCGACCATGGCTTGCTGCACCGGGCACAGGGGGCATCCTGGACAATGCACCCGGTGTGATAAGCCGCGTCGCAGTGGGCACACCAGGTGCCGTCACTGCTGGTGAGGATTTTGTCGTGACAGGTCTGGCAGACGGTTCCGGCGACTTGCATGGGAGGAGGGGCGGAGAGGTGCTCAGAACTGCCCCGTGCGGAGCAGCACGAGGGTGCAGGCCTCCTGCCAGGAAATGCCGGCGGCTGTCAGGGCGGACTGGAGTTCCGGGGATTCGGTGCCGGGATTGAAGATGACGCGCCCGGGGCGCAGGCGGACGATTTCCTCCGCCATGGCCGGAAGACGCGCCGCGCCGACGTAGAGCGTGAGCGTGTCCACCGGCGGGAGGGCTTCGAGATTTTTGAAAACGGTCAGGCCGGCGATGGTCTCGAGGGCCGGATGCACCGGCAGGACGCGATGACCGTGTTCCTGCAGGAGCAGGACGGCCTGATGGGAGTAGCGCTCCGGATTGTCGGAGGCGCCGAGCACGGCGACGGATTGAGCGGGCATGGGGCGGAATACCGCCGCAGTCGGGCCTGGCACAAGGGCGGGAGCAGCCCCGGATTCAAATCTTGACCACCCTGCCCGGGGCGCTACGCTCGCCGCCCCTTTCACTGCTGCATGGATTACCAACACACCCTCGCCAAACCGGCCACGCTGGCCGGGACTTCGCTCCACACGGGCGAAGCCGTGACGCTCACCATGAAGCCGGCTCCGGCGGGGCACGGGATCAAATTCCGCCGCATGGATCTCGAGGATCAGCCGTTCATCACAGCGAGTGTGGACAAGGTGCAGATGGTGGAGCGCGCGACGACCCTGGCCGAGGGCAGCGTGAAGGTGCACACGGTGGAGCACGTCATTTCCGCTCTCGCCGGCATGGGCGTGGACAACGCGCTCGTGGAGATGGACGCGAACGAGCCGCCCATCGGCGACGGCAGCGCGCGGGCCTATGTGGAGTGCATCAAGGCCGCCGGCATCGTCAAACAGGACGCGCTGCGCAGCGTGTATGAAATCCGCGAGCCGATCCACGTGGAGACGGCGGGCGGCAGTTTGATCACGATCGTGCCCGACAAGAAATTCCGCATTTCCTGCACCCAGGTGGGTTCGAACGGGCGCTACACGCAGTTCTTCAGCACGGAGATCACGCCGGCGATTTATGAAAAGGAGATCGCGCCGGCACGGACATTCGTCTTTTATGAGGACGTCAAGGACCTGCTCGACAAGGGCCTGATCAAAGGCGGGAGCCTGGAGAACGCCGTGGTGATTCGCGACGAAACGGTGATGAGCCGCGAGCCGCTGCGCTACAAGGATGAGTTCGTAAGGCACAAGATTCTCGACATCCTCGGCGACCTCATGCTCTTCGGACGCCGCATCATGGGCCACGTCATCGCCGTGAAGCCGGGGCACGGCCCGAACACGGAAATGGCGCGCCGGCTCAAGCACGAACACGCCCGCATGCTGAGCATGGTGCCCAGCGGCGTGAACATTCCCACCGGTGAAGCCGTGCTGGATGTAAATGAAGTGATGCGCATTCTGCCCCACCGTTATCCGTTCCTGATGGTGGACCGTATTGTGGGCTTTGAAGGCGACAACAAATGCACCGGCGTGAAGGCGGTGACGATCAACGAGCCGTTCTTCCAGGGGCACTTCCCGGGACATCCGGTCATGCCCGGCGTGCTCCAGGTGGAGGCCATGGCCCAGGTGGCGAGCATTCTGATGCTGCGGAAGCCGGAGAATCAGGGCAAGATCGGCTATTTCATGAGCGCCAACGAGGTGAAATTCCGCAAGCCGGTGGTGCCGGGCGACACGCTGTTCATCGAGGCGGAGATTCTCAAGGTGAAGCGCAGCATCGGCGTGGCCCGCGGCCGCTGCGTGGTGAACGGCGAAACCGTCAGTGAGGGCGAACTGATGTTCAGCCTGCTCGACCGGTAACAGCGGCTTGCGCCGGCCGGCGCTGAGCTTTAGTCCGGGCGCATGACCCCTCTGAAAATTCTCATCACCGGCTCTCGCGGACGCATGGGCGAAGCTGTGGCTGCCGCCTGTGCCGCCGACCCGGAAGTGACCGCCGAGCGCAGCATCGATCAGGGCGACGACCTCGCCTCCAACCTCGCCGCCTGCGACGCCGTGGTGGATTTCTCGTTCCACGGATTCACGGCCGAACTCGCCGCCGCCTGCGTGGCGCAGAACAAACTGCTCGTCGTCGGAACGACCGGACACGATGCCGCGACCGAAGCGAAAATCCGCGAGGCGGCGCAGCGGATTCCCGTCGTCTTTGCCCCGAATTTCAGCGTGGGCGTGAACACTCTCTTCTGGCTGACGCGCAAGGCCGCGGAAATCCTCGGGCCGGAATTCGACCTCGAAGTGGTGGAGATGCATCACAACAAAAAGATCGATTCCCCCAGCGGCACGGCGCGGCGGCTGGCGGAGATTCTCTGCGAAGTGGAGAACCTCAGCTACGCCAGTGATGTCCGGCACGGGCGGTTCGGCAATGTCGGTGCCCGCACCAGACGCGAAGTGGGCATGCACGCCGTGCGCGGAGGCGATGTGGTGGGCGATCACACCGTGATCTATGCCGCCCAGGGCGAGCGGCTGGAGCTGACTCACAAGGCATCGAGTCGCCGGACCTTCGCCCAGGGTGCAGTGCGCGCCGCCAGGTGGCTGCGGGACAAAGCGCCCGGTCTCTACGACATGGAGGATGTGCTCGGCCTGCGCGGGCGGTAACCGGGCAGGCGGTGAGTGCTCAGGCGGTGTGACCGCATTTCGATCGGAACAGGCTTGGCGGCGCTGGTGTTTCACACTTTGCAAAGTGTGAAATCTCGATCGAAGCAGCACACCCGTCTCCGGCAATTCACACTTTGCAAAGTGTGAATGGAGCATCTGAAGCAGGGAAACAAAACCCCGGCTGGACAGGAATGATCACGCACGCTCAGCCGGTCGTGGCCACAGAGCCTGAAAACGAAAATGGAGAGGAAGAGAACCGCGCATGGACACTGATTCACACGCATTTGCGCCTGAATTCGGATTCACTCCCCGGAGGAGGATTCCCGTGAACACAACTTGCTGAGTATCCGTGATCATCCGGGTCCATCCGTGGTTCAATTTCCCTTTTAAGGCAAAGAGTCTCATTCCGGAAGTGGATCCGGGTTCGTTAGAGAATCCGTGTTTAGAAGTGTCCCTCCGGCTCATCAGTTGAGAGGAAGTGTTCGCCTGTTTGCCTGCGGCGGTCTCCGCCACGCTCCGGTTCCCTCCGGTCGGCTGTGCTTCCTTCGTCTTCGTTGTCCTTTCCGGGGTAGCCGGTCGCACTGCGGTTTTTCGGGGCGGCGGCCGGATGATTCACACTTTGCAAAGTGTGAAATGAGTGCGCCGGGCGGTGATCCTGTCGAACGGCTCAATTCGCCGGCCGGCCGGTGCGCTCCCGCAGTTCGGCGATGGCCCGGGCGACACAGGCATGATCCATTTCATGCACTTCGACGGCGCGGCCGGGCGCGGTGACGAGCGTGATGGAGAGTTCGCCGCCAAGGTGCTCGCGGAAATCCTCGAGCCCCCGCAGCACGCACGGCTGGCCATCCGGCTCGCGGGCCTCCAGCGAATCGTGCCAGAGCCGGAATCCGGCCTTTTCGATCAGCGTCAGGATGCGTTCACAGTCGGCGTCAGTGAGGAGCCCGCGGCTCCTGGCGTAAATCAGGTCCACGGCCATGCCGATGGCGACCGCCTTGCCGTGGCTGAGGGCAAAGCCGGAAAGAGGCTCGAGTTTGTGTGCAACCCAGTGGCCGAAATCGAGCGGACGCGCCGAGCCGAGTTCGAACGGATCGCCGCCGTTGCAGATGTGCTGCACGTGCAGTTCCGCACTGCGCCGGATGAGCCGGCGGAGAAACGTGTCATCGAGGGCAGCGAGGGCTGCGGCGTTCGCCTCCAGCTCCGCGTAGAATGCGGCATCGCGAATCAGGGAGACCTTGATGGCCTCGATAAGTCCGTCGCGTTTGTCGCTCCCGGGAAGAGTGGCGAGAAATGCATGATCGTTCACCACGGCCCACGGCACGGCGAAACTGCCGGACCAGTTCTTCTTTCCGAAATGGTTGACGCCGTTCTTCACGCCGACGCCGCCATCGCCCTGACTGAGCGTGGTGGTGGGCATCCTGATATGCCGGATGCCGCGGTGCGCGGTGGCGGCGGCAAAGCCTGCGAGGTCGAGCAGGGCTCCTCCGCCGATGGCGATGACATAGCTGTGCCGGTCGATGCCGGCGCTGTTGATCACCTGCCAGAGTTCCTCCACGCGGCGCCAGTCGTTCTTGCAGGACTCCCCGCCGGGGATCACCAGCGTGCCCGCCGGCTGCCACGGTCCCTGACATTGTCCGAACCACGCGGCGATGTTCCCGCTCAGACCCGGATGCGCCTCCGCCACGGCCTGTTCGACGAGAGTGAGGACTTTGCGCGGACGCGATCCGGTGTCCCCGAGCGCGCGGGCCATCGTGTCGTTTCCGGCAGCGAACACCCCGTCGGTAAAAAAGACACGATGGGGAAGAGACAACTGGACGCGGTGTTCGATCACGGGTGGGAAAGGAAGGGGGCCGGAGGCAACGCAGTGCGGCCGCCGCTGCTTACGGGGCCGTGAAACTTTTCTGCGTCAAGGCCGGGCGGCGGCCTCCGGTTCCGGCGTGCTGCTTCACGGCGACGGCGGGGGGGGCGCCGCCTTTTGCACCCGGAGCAGTTCGTTGCACTGGTCGATGCTGCGTTGAATCGCCTCACGTTTGCGGCCGCCGATCTTGTGTTTGTGCAGGATCGGCCAGTAGTGCCGCAGCGCCTCCTCGTAACGGCGCATGGCCTTGAGGTGGTCGGCATAGAACCAGTGGATGAGGCGCGAGCCATCGCCCCACGCGAGCGCTTTGCGGTGCCATTCCTCCGCCTCTTCAAGCCGGCCGAGGGCATCGAGATTGCGCGCCAGCGTGGCGGAGATGTCGGCATTCTGCGGGTAGAGCCGGTGCGCCTCGCGGAAGTGGTCGAGAGCCTTCAAATAGTAGGGCTCCTGAAATTTGGGCGAGCCGTCGAAGAACTGCGCGGCGCCGGAATCGGCGTAGCCGCGATAGTGCCAGGCCTGGTAGTTCAGGGGATCCGCTTCGGTGGCCTCCTGCATCTTGCCGGCGGCGTAGAACAGCCGGTTCAGGGCGACCACGTCGTCGAAAACCTGGCGGCCCTTGTAGAAATGATAGTCTCCGGCGGCCCAGGGGAGGAAGTTCCATCCGAGCACGGCGGCGGGGACCGCGGCGGCCACGGTGCCGGCTGCCTTCCAGCGGAGCAGCGGGGCGGCCGCCGGCGCCTGATACTCCTCCGCCGCGGGACGCCCGGGATTGGCCATCAGCGCGAGCACGGCGGCGGCGAGAGCCGCATTGACGCCGATGTGCATCTGAAAGTCCGCCATGCAGTGGATGGCGAAGGCGATCATGCCGCACAGCGCCCCCATGACGACGGCGCCGCGGTAGTCGCTGAAGAAGCCGCCGCCTTCACGGCGCGCGGAGTCGTGCAGCAGAAAAGTCAGGGCCTTCCATGCATGCAGGCCCAGCACGGCGGCGGCGAGCAGCAGGCCGACGATGCCATAGTCCGCGAGGATTTGCACCCAGTCGTTGTGGGCGAAGCGGGCGTTGACGTCCGTTTCGTCCCACGTGATCCAGTCGGTGTCGAGGTCGCGGTATTTGGTTTCGTAATACTCGAACGAGCGCGCCCCGGTGCCGAGGAGCGGCGCTTCCTGCCATTGTTCGTAGGCGCGCGACCAGAGCTGCGTGCGGCCGTTGAGGTTCTTGAAGACGTCCCCTTTGCCGAACTTCGCCTCGAGCTGGTTCCATGTCACCCAGCCGATGCCGCAGCACACCAGGGCGAGAGCGGCGAAGATCCCCGCGACGCGCGACCTGCCGGATGCCCCGCGGCGTTTGCGCATCAAATGAAGCACGCCGGCCACCGCGCAGAAAATCAGCAGGCCCACGCCGAACGCGAGGCCGCCGCGGCTGGTGGAGTGCGCCACCGCCGTGGCCGCGGCCACGAACACCAGCCCGCAGAGCACGCGCACGAAACTGTGCACGCGGCCGAACACCGCGATGGCGAGCACGGGAAAGGCGGCCAGTTCGAGGAAGCCGCAGAGGTGATTCGAGTTCGGGAAAAAGCCGCTGAAGATCGCATCCTTCGTTTCCCGTCCGAATCCGAAGTAGCTGAGCGAATTCGCCTGCGGATTCTGATATTCCTGCCAGAGCCCGAGGGCGAGATTCCCCACGATGAGCAGCGACCAGACGATGAGCATGGCAAAGCGCTGCCTCATGCCGGTAAACCGCACCGCCGTCAGCACCCATGAGATGAACGCCGTGGCGCAGAAGACAAGATCGGGCCGCGCGAGATACTTCACCTCCGAATTCATCCCCCTGACAAGGATGTAGGCGGTGAAGGCCAGCACCGCCGCCAGGCACGAGCGGCTCAGCTTTCCGGCCGGAGGACTGTGCATGGTGAAGAGCCCGCAGAGCGCGGCGAGCCAGATCATGGGGGCGCCGATCCAGAACGGCGCGGCTTCAGTGTAGGTGCCGAAGGCACCCATCAAAAGCCATCCGATCAGGAACAGGCCGAAGGAGAAAGTCTCGAGGGCGCGGATCACGGGCGCGAGGTTATGCCCGGGCCGGGCGGGGGTTCAAGCTGTGAAGCGCCCGAATCACGGCACGACCTGAAACGCCCCCGCCTCTTTGGTGCTGCGGGCGAAGATGCGTCCGCCGGCCACCGTGGGCGTGCTCCAGCACTTGCCGTCCAGCACATCGGCGCGGGCCAGTTCCTTGTAGGAATCCGGTGACGCCGCGAACATCACCAGTTCGCCTTTGTCCGAGAGCGCCAGTACTTTGTCCCCTGACAAAATGACGTTGCCCGGCCCGAATCCCTCCTGGCTCCACTTGATCTCCCCGGTGCGAATGTCCACGCACTTCACCGGGCCGTCCCCGTAATTCTTGAACTGAAACATGCCGTAGAGATAACCGTCCTTGCACACGGGAGTGCTCCAGTGATTCGCGACATCGTTACCCTCCTTGCGCCAGATTTCCGCGGCGCTCCATGCACTGCCTTTCTTTTCGATCTTATAAGCTCCGGCACCGACGCCGTAACCGGCAGAGCAATAGACGATGTCCCCGAACACCACCGGCGAGGCGGCGGTGCTGATGTTGAATTTGTAAGGCTGCCGCCACAGCACCTTGCCGTCCTGCGGAGTCAGCGCCGCGAGCCCCTCTTTGGTGAAGAAAATGATCTGGCGCGTGCCGTGAATGACCGCGGCGGTTGGCGTCGCGTGGGTGATGGTGTCATCTTCACCTTTCCACTTCAGCGAGCCGTTCGCCTTGTCGAAGCCCATGAAGGCCGCGCCCGCCCCGCCGCCGCTGACGATCACCAGATTTCCCTCGATGAGCGGCGAGGTCGCGTTCATCCAGCGGATGTGTTTGCCGCCGTAGTCTTTGGCCACGTCTTTGGCCCAAATCTTTTTCCCGCTCCTGGCATCGAAGCAGTAAAGATCGAGACTGCTGCCATAGACATAGAGCCTGCCGCCGTCGTGCGTGGGTGAACTGCGCGGGCCGTCGCCGCCTTTGTTGTCGCCCGCGCCTTCGTTGCCGCCGTCGTGACCGTAGCTGGCCAGCTTCAGGGGCTGCGCCCACAGTTCCTTGCCCGTGGCCGCATCGAAGGCCACGCAGTGTTCCGTCGGCGAGCCTTCGTGGTCGCGCGTCATGAGCGTCGTCGCCACGTTGCCGCTCACGGTGATGCTGCTGAATCCGTTGGTCGCTTCCGTCTTCCACACCTGTTTCGGACCCGCGGACATCCACGGCTTGCCGAAGTCCGCCGCCGTGGTGCCATCGCCCGCGGGGCCGCGGTAGGCCGGCCATGCGGCGCCGGAAGCTGCGGATTTGGCCGGCAACTGAGCGTGCAGCGCGCCGGCGGCGAAGAGTGAAATCGACAGGAGAATGGGGGAGCTTGTCATGACGGCGCACTCCAAGCGATTCGCCGCCGCGGCGTCAAGTTGTGAAGTGCGGATGCATGTCATTCCTGACTGCCGCGCCGCAGCCAGTCGAACGACGCCCCGACCTGCTGCAGCAGTCGCGAAGGCGTATATTCCTGCTCCTCGCTGTGCCCTGCCCACCGCGTCGCATCACCCAGCAGCCACGAACCCAGTGCCGCGGCGGCCCGGAAGTCCATACCCTGCGCGGCGAAGGCGGTGCAGAAACCCGTGAGCACGTCGCCGAAGCCGCCTTTGGCCAGCATCGGGTGGCCGGTGGTGTTATAGAATGCCGGCGCGCCGCTACTCACCACGACGCTGCGCGCGCTCTTGGCCAGCACCACGGCGTCCATCTGCGCCGCCAGTTCCGCCGCCGTCCCTCCAGGGCGGAATCGATCCGTGAGGCGCGCCAGTTCCCCCGGATGCGGCGTGAGCAGCCGCGGCCCGCCGGTTCTTCCCGCCAGCGAAACGCCGTGCGCCGCCATGGCATTGAGCGCATCGGCATCCACCACCACCGGACGCGGGTCGTCTCGCAGCAGCGCGGCCAGTTCGGCCGGCGGCGTGCCACCCAGGCCCGGGCCAGTACCGATGGCGTCGAGGTTCCATGCCATCAGTTCGCGGCACAAATGCACCGGCCGCACCATGATCTCCGGCGGACAGGACGCAGCCAGGATTTCATAAACATCGTGCGGGCAAAACAGCGTCACCAGTCCCGCGCCCGCCGCCACCGCACCCGCCGCAGCCAGCCGCGCGGCACCGGTGAGTCCGCGCGATCCGGCGAGAATGCCCACGCGGCCCGCCTGACCTTTGTGCATGGAAAACGGACGCCGCGGCAGCAGCGGGCGCAGCAGCGCCGGCGTCACGCACTGTGCCCGCTCCTCAGCTTTGTCAGGCAGCGGCAAGGCCAGCGGCACATGGACGAGCCGGCCCGTGAAATCCTCCGCACCCGGCGCGCACAGACCTTGTTTCGGAAAACCGGGCGTCACCGTCACATCCGCGCGCACTGTGTCAGGATCCGCGGCACCCGTGTCGGCATCCAGACCACTCGGCAGGTCGATCGCCAGCAGTTCCCCGCGGTGCTGTTCCCGAAAACGGTTCAGTACGCGCGACGCCGTGAGCACCGGCTCCTTGAGCGCCCCGCCCGCGCCCGTGCCCAGCAGTCCGTCCACCAGCAGCAGCTCACCGCCGCCGGCCGGCGCCTCCGCTTCCAGCGGGGCCATCCTGACTCTTTCAGCGATCTCCCGAAGCTTCGCCCCCGCCAGCGGTCGCCACGTCTCCGGCGGAAAGGCGGCGCGCAGTTCCACCCGCCAGCCGCGATCCAGCAAATGCCGCGCGAGCACGCAGGCATCGCCGGCATTGTGGCCCTTGCCGCAGAAAACCACTGCGGTCCGCTCCTTCCCGGTCGCCGTCCCCGCCGCCACGCGCGCCAGCCCCGCGCCCGCCTGCTCCATCAGCGCCTCCTCCGTCGTCCCCGATGCCACGGCGGCCTGTTCCAGCGCGCGCATTTCCGCGGCGCTCACCAGCGGAGCCTCACAGGCGGTGATTTGTAATTTGGACATGCCGGCCCAGCCTGACCGCACTCCGCCAGGGTGCAACCCGGCTCTCCAGCCGGATGGCCCGGGGAACGCTGAACAGCGGGCGGAAGCGTGGCAGGGACCTCCGGTCCCTGGTCAGAGCAACCGGCGCACGGAGACCGAATGTCGCCGCCACCGATCCAACAGGCGTTTCCTTAACTCCCGGGTGACAGCCGTCCCGGTCGGTGGAAATTGTCTCCATGAAGACCCGGCTCCTCCTCACCATTCTCCCCGCCGCCGCCTGCCTTGGCACTCTCGCCGGTCCTCCCGCTGACAAACCAGCACCCGTCGCCGCATCCGTCCGCGCCGTGATGCTGGCGGAGGAATCCCTCCGCGAAGTGCCGCTGCGCGAAGTCGTCGCCGCCGCCACCGGCCGGCGCATTCTCCCCTTTCAGCCTGACAAAATCCCCGCCGACGCCGCCGTGAAGGCGCACCTCACCCGCGCCCTCGATCAACTGCTCGCCTTCCTCAACGCCCCGCAAAGCCCCGTGCGCGGCCTGCGCCGCATCAACGAAGCCAGCCGCCCCGCCGAGGAAAAACTCGCCGCCCTGCTCCACACCGGCGACTTCACCTGCGCCTTCGCAAAAACGGCCGCCGGCGCAGCCCAGCGCGCCGGCTACCCCGACCTCCGCCTCACGCACACGCCCACCGGCCGCCTCTATTACCTCGACCCCAAACTCTACGAAGCCTCCTCGGAATCGAGCACCCTGCGCACCTTCTACTACGAGCCCCGCGCCCTGACAGGAAAAATCACCGGCGACGCCTGCCACCTCATCGCCGGCCCCGCCCACGACGGAACCGACGGCGCATGGCGCTTCACCGCATGGCGCCTCGCCGACCTCCACGACTTCCGCGTCAGCCTCAAAGCCGAGTTCCAGGCCTCGAACCGCGAACTCTACCGCGACGAACTCACCGCCGGAAAATCGGGCCGCTGAGGCGGCTGCCGGCCGCCCGTCAAAAGCTCCAGGGCGCGGGCGGCTTCCGCACTCGCAGGTTTCCTTGCGACCCCCGCGGCGCCATGCGATCCACGCCGCAACTTCGGATTCACGCTCCAGCCCTGAAAAGCCGGTCCGGAGAGCAGAATTGTCGGCCCTCGCCGCCAGAAAGCCGCCCCGTGCAGCCGAAAGGCCGGCCCGCGCAGCCGAAAGGTCAGCCAGGGGGGCGAGCAGCCGGCCCGCCGGGGCGAAAAGTCGGCCCGGGGAGGCGAAAAGTTGGTCCAAAGGGGTGAAAAGTTTTGGCTGAACACAGCTCATTTTCAGCGACGTGCACTTTAATCTTCCCTCACAGCCCTCCGTCGCCGCGCTAGCAGCATCCCAGCCCCCTCTTCCCCCGCTCCAACCGCACCCCTCACACCGGAAACCGGAATCCCCTCCGAAACATCCCCGCGTGACTCCCCCCGGACAGTGTGCCGCGCCCCTGACGGACAGTTTCTACATTGACACTACCGGCCGGACTGGAAATTCTGCACCATCGATTTCTCTCTCCCCAACCGTAAATCCAGCCCCGCCCCCTCATGCACACTGTCCACCAGGCCTTTTGCAAAACTGTCCAGGCGGACACAGAATAATACTGTTCGCCCAATTCAACACGCCACGAGTCGAAGCAATGAGCACCAGTCGGAAACCACAAGTTTATAGGGACGTGATCGACGGGATGGTTCACGCCTGCAAACATGGGCAGGGCCAGATTGGCCCCGAACGGGCGAATGCTGGTGTCTGGAACCAGAATGCTACAGAGGACTCTATTCCTGAGCAGCACGAGATTAACCTCCTTCTTTCTCGTCTCTCGGCTGATGACCGCCGGATTGTCGCTGGCATGCTCGAAGAGGCGTTTTCGAGTGGGGTTCTCGAGGCTTTAAAGGTTCTTGAGCAGTTCGGAATCGAACCGTTTTGTGATGGTTACGAGGGTAGTCCATACCATGATTTTATCGGGCGACTCGAACTGCCGGATTGGGAATGGCCCAAGCCATAGAAAGACCTGATAATCGAAGGCCATGACCAGCCACCGACGACACAAGGGCGAACAAAACGGATGCAGGCAACGGCTCGAATGGCATCTGTCTTGTCATCGACGCTTCCCGCTCGCCGTAGCCTGATCCGAGCCGTTCGGCCTAAGAGATGACGCGCACCCTACAGTTGGACCATGTGCAGTTTGAGATTTTCCGCGATCTCGACTTTCACGACGACGATGGAACTCTGGTCGCTCATGCTCCAGACACAGACATGGCTACCCTTCGCTGCTCGGTCACCAGCGTTTATCGCAAGGGAGAAGAAGTTCATCAAGTCGCAGAGCGGGAGATACCACAACTGGCCGATGAAGGCGGCGGACAGCATGAGGTGATCGGCGAGAAGTTCCTTTTCCGCACCCATAAGGCGAGTTCGGAAGACTCAAGGGACACGGTCCATTACTGGTATCTTGGGCTCGGAGGCCACATCGCAGTCGTGACGGTGTTCGTGGACCATCGGCTACAGGATGATCCACGAGCGAAGCATGTCATGGACTGTGCTGATCTCCTCATTCAGACGTTTCAGAGAACTCCATTAAGCTACGTTCCCGAAGACCGAAGCCATGAACCACACGAACACCACCAAGGCAGAACAATAAAGGTCGCAGCGAAGGCGAGGGACTAGCCTTCGACTGCACCTTTTGGTTGAACAAGCCCGGCGGTGGTCGCACGGCGCGGCTTATGCGTTTTGTTTTGGCGCGGGGAGCGTGCGGGGAGCGCGGCGCGTGATCCGTCGCGCAGGAAGGACGGCGCGGGTGCCGGTGCGGACGGTGATGGGCAGGCCGGAGCGCGGCGTGTTGACGGTCCGGACGGTGTTTCCGGAACGAACAGCGGCGGTTTTTGACCTGTCAGGGCGTGACGGGGCGCGGCCGCGGCGAGGGATTTCGCCGCGGGCCGCGAAAGTGTGAGGACGGCGCGGGGTTTTTATGCGCCGGCGCGGGGATTCGGCTGAGACGGCGGGGGCCGTGTCAGCAGCATGCTGGACGGAAAGTGGCGGGTGCGGGCGGGGCGGGAAATTCCGCCCCGGTGATCCGTGAAGCCGAGCTTGCGCGGCGGGCGGGGTTCCGGCACAACATGCCCTCACACATGCTCCCTCCGCGCTCTTTGCAAAACCGGCTGCTGCTGGGCTTTCTGCTCAGCATGGTGGTGATACTGGCGCTGGGGGGGCTGGTGATCTACCGGGTGATCGCGGTGCAGCTGGAGGAGGAGAACGATGAGCTGCTGCTGGACCGGCTGGAGTTCTACAAGGCGGCGATGCAGCTGACGGTGTACCGCGGGCTGCCGCAGGCGCAGTTTCACATGCTGGAGCCGGATGCGGCGCGGTTTCAGCACCGGACGAATCCGGATTTGTTTCAGGCGTGGAATGTGGAGCGGGGCAATGCGATCCCCTTTCGCCCGCCGGTGCTGGAGGGGAAACCGGACCTGCCGCGCGTGCCGGTGGAGCCGGGCGGGGTGGCGTTTGGCAGCGAGCGGCTGTGGGACGGACGGCCGGCGCGGTTTTGCTCCACGATCTTCGTGCCGCGCAAGACGGACCCGAAGCTGCCCAATATAGAGGTGCAGCTGGTGGTGGGCCGGGATCTGGTGACGCTGCAAAAGACGCTGAGCCGCGTGCAGCGGTTCCTTGTGAAGATGGGCGTGGCGGTGATGGCGGCGGTGCTGGTGGTATCCTGGCTCATCATCCGCCGGGGCGTGAAGCCGGTGGTTTCCCTGACGCATCAGATCGAGCACATGCCGCTGGCGGAGGCGGGGGCGCATTTTTCGCTGCCGGGCGCGCCCACGGAGCTGCAGCCGGTGGTGGGCCGGCTCAATGCACTGATGGACCGCGTGAGCGATGCCATCGAGCACGAGCGGCAGTTTGCCAACAACGCGGCGCATGAGCTGCGCAATCCGCTGGCGGCCATTCGCAGCAGTATCGAGGTGGCGCTGAGCCGCACGCGCCGGCCGGAGGAATATGAGACGACGCTGGAGGGACTGCTGCACAGTCAGCAGGGGATGCAGCGCATCGTGGACCATTTGCTGCTGCTGGCACGGCTGGAGAGCGGGCACCGGCAAAGCGAGTTCGTGACGGAGCACGCGGTGTTTGGAAAGATGCTCAAGAAGTCGTGGCTCAACTGTGTGGACCTCGCGGCGGAGAAGAAGCTGCGCGTGACGTGGCAGGTGTCGCAGGCGGAAGCGGAGGTGGTGCTGCCGCTTTCGCTGACGGCGATCGTGATCACGAATCTCATGGAAAATGCGGCGACCTACGCGCCGCCCGGCGGGGAGGTGCGCATCCACGCTTCCCCGGCTGACGGGGTGTGCCGCGTGGCGGTGGAGAATACCAATCCCGGCCTGCGCGCGGAGCAGATGGAGGACACGTTCACGCCCTTCTGGCGGGCCGATCCGAATGCCAGCGGCCATCGCGGCAACGCGGGCATCGGGCTCGCGCTGTGCCGGCGCATTTGTCAGACGCTGGGCGGAAAGATCGCAGGCGCGATCACGCCGGAGGGCATGGTGCGCTACGCGGTGGAGATTCCCCTGAAGGTGAAGTCATGACGCTTGCGCGGGTGCCGGGTTTCGGCCTGTAGCCGCAGGCTCATTCCCAATCCCATGTCGTACTTGGACTCCCTCTTCTCCCTCTCCGGAAAAACAGCGGTCGTGATCGGCGGCACGGGCGAACTCTGCGGCGCCATGGCGGAGGGACTGGCCGGCGCGGGCGCGGAAGTGGTGCTGGTGGGCCGCAGTGAGGAAAAAGCGAAGGCGCGGCTGGAGAAGATCGCAGCCGCGGGCGGTCAGGGATGGTTTTGCGCCGCGGAGGCGGGGGAACGCGCCAGCCTGGAAACGCTGCTGGAGACGGTGCTGGCCCGCTCGCGCAAGGTGGACATCCTCGTGAACGGCGCGGGCGTAAATTCGCCGACACCGTTTCTCGAAATCGCGGAGGAGGAGTTCGACCGCATTCTGAATGTGAACACGAAGGGCGTGTTTCTCGCGTGTCAGGTGTTCGGCAAATACTTCGTCGAGCGCGGGCATCCGGCGAGCGTCATCAATCTGGGCAGCATGTCAGGGCTGGTGCCGCTGAGCCGCGTCTTCACCTACTCGTTGAGCAAGGCTGCGGTGCACAACCTGAGCAAAAACCTCGCGCGCGAATGGGCGCCGCTGGGCATCCGGGTGAACACGCTGGTCCCGGGATTTTTCCCCGCCGAGCAAAACCGCAAAGTGCTCAATCCGGAGCGCGTGGAAAACATCATGCGGCACACGCCGATGCAGCGTTTTGGCGAGGCGCACGAACTGATCGGGGCCACGCTCCTGCTGGCGGGTGCCGCGGGCAGTTTCATCACCGGCGCGGAGATCGTGGTGGATGGCGGTTACCATGCGATGACGATATGAAGCGGCTGCTTTGTCTGACAGCGCTGGCGTTTTCCGCCTGTCGCAGCACACCGCCGCGGCCGCCGCAGGGACCGCCTCCGATTCCGGAGAATCTCGCCGTCCGCGCAGTGTCGCGGGAGCGGGTCGTACTCACGGACAACTCTCCCTGGCAGGTGCAGCCGGCGGGCCAGAGCGCGTCGCTGCGCTGGCGGCCCGGCGAGCCCGTGGCCGTGGTGCGCTCCGGGCATCCGGCATGGCCGTTCCTGCTCACCAGCCGCACCGCCCGCACCTCCGCCCTGGCGCGGCCCTTCCCGGCTTTCTGAAGCCGCCGCAGCCGCGCGTGCGGGCGGAAATTTTTTATTGGATGCCGCGGCGGGCGTCTTTATGGTCGCGCCGCGCGCCGGGCCGATCGTCCGGCGCGGGACCATTCAATCACCGCCCCACCGACCAGACATGACTCCCGACCCTGACGCCCCGCCGGCGGCGGAAACCGGACTGACCGCCCTGCCGGAAAAAGATCTGCGCGCCGTGGAGGCCGCCGTGGCGGGCGTGGCGGGGCTCTTGATAGGACGCGCGCTCCTCGGGCGCGCCGGAGGACTGGCGGCAGGCCTCGCCGCCCTCGGCGCGGGACTGCTCGGAAAACGTCCGCCGCCCGCCGCGGCCCGGCCGGCGCCTGAGGCTCCTTCGAGCAACGGCCACGCGCCGCCGCCGGTCGCAGAAGGCACGATGCGCGTGCGTCTGCAGACGAGTCCGGTGCCGCCGGTGGATGCGGTCGCCGCCCTCGCCGCCGCCGGTTCCGGCATTCCCCTCGCCCTGGCGGCCGCACCGGCCGCGGAGGAGCGAATTCTTTATCCGCTGGAAGTGTCAGGACCATCCGCCGCCCCGGCTTCGCCGCCGTCAGTGCCGGAGGAGGAGCATCCGGCCGCTCCGCCGCCGCGCCCGGAAGTCGAGCCGGAAATTCGTCAGGCGGTGGAGGCTGCCATGGCTCGCCTGACAGAACTGGCGCTGGCGCACGACGCCGCGGCGCGCGCGGCGACCGCACCCGTGCCGCCGCCGGGCCTGACAAACGGCACCGCGGAAGCTCCGCCCGCGGAATCGCCGGAGGATGCCGGCGCCTTTGCGGAAATGCCCGCCCTCTTTGAGCCGCTCGCTCCCGCCGCGCCGCAGAGTGCGGCGGCCGCCGCCGGCGCTGTCAGCGGACTCCCCGTCACCGCACTTCTGGAGCGCGCCGAAAACGAACTGGGAGCGGTCCCCGCGCCCGGGCCGGCGCTGTCACCGCCTGACACTTCCACGCCGCCGCCGCCGCAGGTCGCACCGGCGTCGCGGACGGCTCCGGTGCCCTCCCTGCTGGAGGCGTTTCCCGTGGAGTTCGCCGAATTGAAAGCGGAGGAGGAACCGGGGCCGCGCGAGGAGTTTCTCCTGATACCGGAGGGCGCGCCGCCTCCTCTGCCCCCGCTGGAACCCGTGGTCGCCGCCCTCGAGGCCTCCATCGCGCCTCGGGAACTGCAGGAAAAGGAACCGGAGGGACTCAGTTTCGCGGCAGTTTCTAACGAGCCCGGAGGCGCAGCCGCGGAGCCGGCTCCGCCCGCACCGGCCGCGCTCGATGCGCCGCCCGCGCCGGAGGCGGAGATTGCGGCACTGAAATCCGCTGAGGCGGCGCCGCTGCCTGAGACAGTGCCTGACATGGTAACGGACACCGCACCGCTGGCAGCCGCCGCTCCGCCTTCCGCAGTGCTCACCGCGCCGGTCTTCGCATCACCCGTCGCGGAAGAATCGCTGGAACTCACGCCGGCCCGGCATGCCGCGGTTCCTGTGCGGCCGATTCCGCTCAAGCCGCCCGCTGCCCTGACGGATTCGCCCGCCGTCCCCGGAACTGCGCCGGTGCGCCCGCTGCCGGCTGCGGACGCAACAGAGTCTGCGGCAGCCGCCGCGCCGCCTTGGACGCAAACGGCTCCGGCACCTGAGATTCCGGTCGCGGTCGTGCCGGCGACAGCGGCTCCCGCGCCGCAGACGCCGGCCGCAATCCCTGACACTTCCGCGGAGTCGCCGTTCTGCATCTGGGAGAAGGCCGCGGCCCTGCAGCCCCCCGCCGCCGCGACCGCGATGCCCGAGCCTGACGAAATCTGGCGACAGGCAGCGGCGGAACAGCCGCCGGCCCCTTCGTCCGCCACCGCGGCGATCTTTCCTCCTCCGGTTCCGGCGCCATCCGACACCGGAGCGCCGCCCTTTCCTGTCATTTCCGAACCGGCCCCGATCACCGCACCGGTGGAGCCCGTGCCGGCCACTTCGAGCCTCCCTCCCTGGCTCCATCAGACACCGGCCGCGCCCGCATCCGTGCCGCCGTGGCTGCAGAACACCACCACGCCGCCAGCCAAACCGGAGCCCAAACCCTTTCTGCCCACCATCCGTCTGGCGGTCCCGCAGGCCCCGCAGTCCCTGACTCCGCGCGCTCCGCGCCCGGAAGAGACCGCCGCCGCTCCGGTCGCCCTGCCAGGGTACCGCGCCGAACCCCTGCCGCCGCTCCCCGCCCCCGTCGCTCCGATCCCGGCGGTCCCGGCAGCCGCCGTTCCGGCACCCGCGGTGAGCCAGCCGGCCTCCACGACTCCAGCCGCGGCGGAATTGGAGGAACTCGAATCCCTGTCCGATCACGCGCCCATTCCTGCGTTTTCCGCCGCGACAAACTCCGCCGCCCATCCGCCGGAGAAGATTTATGTGGAAAGGCGGGAAGTGCGCCGCCTTTCCGACCATCGCGCCGCGCGGCGTCCCTTGCTGACCCCGGGGCGCGTGGGCGCGCTCGCGGTGCTGGCCGGCATTCTTTTGATCTTCGCATTCAAGCCACAGTTGGTTAGGTTCTGGGAGGAACGAATCCAGGGCCGGCTGCCGCGGCCTGCTCCTCCCGTCTCCGGCCCGGTCGCGCCCGCTCCCCCCGCCGACGCCCCGGATGTGAAAATCGCCCCTGACAAAGTGGACCCCGCGCCCGCTGCAGGCCCGGCTCCCGCACCGCCGGCCGCATCACCCGGTTCGCCGGACGCAGCAGAACCGCCCGGGCCTGACACTTCCGATCCGCAGATTCCTGCGCCCCCTGATTCCGGGGCGCCGGATTCCGAACCGCTGCCCGCCCCGCCTCCTCCGCCCGCCCCCGAAGACGACCCGGCGACGCCGCTTCCCGTCGATGAAACCGGCGCCGCACAACTCATCGGACGGCTGCTCTACGCCACGTCAGCGGATCAGGTGCTCCCGAATATTCTGAATGCCGACAAGCTGAAACCCGCGCTCGAAGAGTATTTCAGCTCCGGACGCATGGTCCCGGTCGCGACCCATCAGGCCGAACTCGAACGCACCGAGGTCATTCCCGGCACCAGCCGGAAATCGTGGTTCTTCCGCGTCACCACGGACAGTGTCGCCACCGGCTTTCCCGTACTGGTGGAGGAAACGTCTGACGGACTCCGGGCAGACTGGGAAATTGTCAGGCAGTGCCGCGACGGCGCGCTGCGGAAATTCGTCGCCGACCCCGCCGCGCCGCCCGCTGCTTTTTACACCGGACTGCAGCGCCGCCATGTTTTCGCAGACATGCTGCCCGGGCAGGATCACACGAAATTTCTCGCCTTCGCCATCTCGTCCCCGGTGCTGCAGGAGCCCGCGATCTACGCGTTCATTCCGCGCAGTGCCCCGCTCGCCGCCCGGGCCGAGGCCATCTACCGGTTCGGCGGCCCCCCGCACGCACCCGTGCTCGAGCTGACGCACCGGGACGGCCTCGTGGAAATCACCGCCATCCTGCGGGAGAACTGGCGCGTCCCGGAAAAGAGGTAAGGGATTTCTTGAACAGGAGGGAACAGAGGCAACGGAGCTTGACAGCTGAAGTCGAAATTCGAGGGCCGCTCCTGCCTGAGCCTCTGCTTTCTCTGTTTCCTCCTGTTCAAAAAAGCATCCTGCATCCCGCATGAGCCTGCTCATCCGCAACGGCGACATCGTCACCGCCGACTCCCGAATTTCCGCCGACATTCTTTGTGAAGGCGAAACCATCACGCGCGTCGCACCGGGCCTGACGCCGCCGCCGGGCACGCAGGTCATCGATGCGGCGGGCTGTTTCGTGTTTCCGGGATTCATCGATCCGCACGTCCACATCCACCTGCCGTTCATGGGCACCCTGGCAAAGGACACATGGGAAACCGCCAGCCGCGCCGCCCTCATGGGCGGAACGACGACGCTCATCGAAATGATCTGCCCGGCCCGCAGCGACGACGCGCTTGCCGCCTTCGAGCAGTGGCTCGGCAACGCGCAGGGCCGGTCCGCGTGCGATTTCACCTTCCACATGGGCGTCACCCGCCAGGATGAAACCACGACGGCCCAACTGCGCGAAATCGTCCGCCGCGGCATCACTTCGTTCAAAGTGTTTCTCGCCTACAAAGGCGCGTTCGGCGTAGATGACACGGAACTCTACCGCACGCTCAAACTTGCCGCGGAACTCGGCGTCACCGTCACCGCACACTGTGAAAACGAAACCCTCATCGCCGAGCGTCAGGCGGAACTGCTCGCCGCCGGCCTGACCGGTCCCGCGCAGCACCACGCCAGCCGGCCGCCCGCCGTGGAGGCGGAGGGCGTGCATCATTTCCTCACATTTGCCGAACTCACCGGCGCGGACACCTACATCGTGCACCTCAGCTGCGCGGAGGCTCTGGCGGAAGCCCTCGCCGCCCGCCGCCGCGGCGTGAAGGTGCAGGTGGAGACGCTCATTCAATACCTCACGCTCGATAAATCATACGCCGAGCGCCCCGGTTTCGACGGCGCGAAGTACGTCATGTCGCCCCCGCTGCGCGAGGTGCGGAATCAGGACGTGCTCTGGCAGGCGCTGCGCGACGGTGACATCCAGACTGTCGCCACCGATCACGCCCCGTTCGACTTCGCGGGACAGAAGGAGATGGGCCGCCACGATTTCACCAAAATCCCCAACGGCATCCCGTCGCTGGAGGAGCGCATCAAACTGCTCTACACGCACGGCGTCTGCACCGGCCGCATGGACCTGCACACTTTTGTCAGGGCCGCGGGCACCCGCGCCGCCGAAATCTTCGGCCTGCATCCGCGCAAGGGCACCATCCAGCCCGGCGCGGATGCCGATCTGGTGGTCTGGGATCCGCAGCACCGCAGCACCATCACCGCCGCCGCCCATCACATGCAGCTGGACTACAGCGCGTTCGAGGGCTGGTCCGTCCAGGGCCGCGCCCGCGATGTCGCCGTGCGCGGCTTCCTTGCGGTGAAAGACGGAAACTACTGCGGCCAGCCAGGCCGGGGCAAACTGCTCGAGCGCGTCCCCGCCGCCCCGTCACGGAACACGACGGGATGCGAAACAGGCTGAGGGGTTTGGTAACCGAAACGGCGGCGTTGCTGCGGACTCCGGCGGATTCCTGGCAGGGAATTCCTCTGCCAGCTTACCGCCCGGGGGTGAAAAGCCTCCGCTACTCGCCATCGAGTTTCGGCGGCAGCTTTGGCGGGGACTGAGAGGCTTTGCCAAGGTACTCCGGCAATTCCACGCCGGCGTTGCGGGCTATTTCGTGCAAAGGCGGCACGCTGCCTACCAAACCGCTGAGGAAGTCGGCGGTCTTGGTTTTGCCGCCCTCGCCTTTGCCGCCGTCCCAGACGGTGACCTTGTCGATCTTGAGACCGCTGACGGCCTTGACCTGCTCTTCGACGAGCTTGGGCAACTGCTCGGTGACCATGAGGCGCGCGGCCTGGTCGGCGTCGCCGGCGGCGGCGATGATTTGCTTGAAGCCTTCGGCGCGGGCGTTGAGCTGGGCGAGCGTGCCGTCGGCCTGGGCATTCATGTAGGCGCGGAGACCGTCGGCTTCGCCCTGCTTGAGCAGCTTGAGCTTCTCGCCCTCCGCCTGGGCAGTGAGTTCCACGCGCAGTTTTTCGGCTTCGGCCTGGAGGCGGATTTTCGACTTCTCGGCTTCGGCGAGGACTTCGATTTTACGCCGCTGGATTTCGGCTTCCACGATGATGGTGGCCATCTGGGCAGCTTCGTCGCGCTTGGCGCGCTGACGTTCGGCGATTTCCTCGGCCTGATAGCCTTCCGTGAGGGCTTTGGCGCTGGCCACTTTTTCGGCGGCGGTGGCGAGACGCTGGGCTTCGGCTTCCCGCTCGCGGCGGGCCGCGATGGACTGCGCGATTTGCACGGCGGAAAGGTTCTCGCCCTCCACGGCTTCGGCCTGGGCTTTGGCGACCTTGATGCGCTTTTCCATGTCGGCTTCGGCGGCGCCGATGTCACCCTCACGTTCGCGCTGGGCGACTTTGATCTTGGCATCGTTGATGGCGCGGGCGGCGGCTTCGCGGCCCAGCGCGTCAATGTAGCCACTCTCGTCCGTGATGTCCTGGATGTTGACGTTGATGAGGCGCAGCCCGACTTTGCGCAGTTCGACTTCCACACCGTTGGAAATGTTGGCCACCATCTTGTCGCGGTCGGCGTTGATTTCCTCGATCGGCATGGTGGCGATGACGACGCGCATCTGGCCGAAGATGATGTCCTTGGCCAGTTCCTGCACCTGCACGAAGCTGAGGCCGAGCAGACGTTCCGCCGCATTCTCCATGACGCCCGGCTCGGTGCTGATGCCGACGGTGAAGGTGGACGGCGTGTTGACGCGGATGTTCTGCTGCGAGAGCGCGCCGCGGAGCTGGATATCAATGGCCAGCGGCGTCAGGTTGAGAAAGGCGAAGTCCTGAATGACGGGCCAGACAAAGGCCGCGCCGCCGTGAAAGCAGCGCGCGGATTTTTGGCCCCCGACCTTTCCATAAACCACGAGGATCCGGTCTGAGGGACAGCGTTTGTAGCGTGAGGCGAAGAAGACGAAAGTGCCGAACAGGATCAGCGCGAGAATGCCGATGAGAATGATGACTCCACCGGGGGAGTCTTCGAACAGAGCGGCGTGGTGCAGCAGGGATGTCAGTTGCATATGGGTGGCGGGAAATCAGACAGTGACCGGCTCGACAATGAGTGTGTTATCGCTCTGCGCGGCGGTGACCCTCACGGGCGTTTGGGGGGAAAGCGGTCCGGCATCCGTCTGGGCGGCCGCCATGGTCAGGCGTCCCTGGAGCATGAGTTCCACCTGACCGGAACCGCTGCGGTGGCCGGGAACCGTGACATAAACTTTTCCAGTGAGGCCCACGGCATTCTTAAAGTCGAGCGTGCCGTCGGCGCGCATGGCGAACAGAAACCGCATGACGGCGAAGACCATGTACATGAAAACCACGCCGCAGACGACCGCGACGGCGATGGCGACTCCCGGCGAGCTTCCGCTTTGCAGGGCCAGCACGCCGCCCCAGCCGAATCCCACGCCGCCCGCGATGAGGGTGCGCATGGAGAGAATCTGTGCGCCGGCGGCTCCACTGGCGCCGTCCGCCGCCGGGTCGTGATCGAAGTCATTGCCGCTGCCGAGCAGAGCGCCGAGAAACATGAGAACCTGCAGCACGGAGGCGAACACGGCGATGCCCCAGAAGATGCGCAGCAGAGGAGTTAGGTCAGTCCACCATTCGTTCATGGCCGCGCCTGTAGCGCAGGCGGCGCGGGCCGGCAAGTCCCGGACGGCTACTATCTTCAGGCCAAATTGCAGCCGGCGGCCTACGGGATTGCGGCGGTCCCTGCCGCAAATGAGAGCGGGCGGTTTCCCCTCCGGCGGGTGTATGTAAACGCACTCAGCCAATCCACACCCGCCATGAAAACACTTGCCGCCTTCACCGCCGCCACCCTCGCCTTCAGCTTCAGCGCCGCCGCCGGCCCGGCGGAAGTCAAAACCGGCAAAGCCGAATTCAAGTCCATGGGCCCGATCGCCTTTGCGCCGGACGGAACGCTCTTCGTTGCCGACACCAAAGCCGCCGCCATTACAGCGATCTCCAGCACTGACAAACCCGACCGCAAAGCGGTGCTCGACGTGAAGATACCGGACCTCGACAAGCAGGTCGCCGGTCTGCTGGGCACGGCGCCGGATCAAATCCTGATCAACGACATGGCGGTGAACCCGCTCACCTATCGCATCTATCTCGCCGTCTCCCGCGGGCGCGGGCCGGACGCGGTGCCCGTCCTGCTCCGGGCGGACAGTCAGGGCAAACTCAGTGAAGTGGCCCTCGACAACGTGAAGCACTCCGTGGCGAAGCTGCCGGATGCGCCGGTGGACGGCGTGGTGGGCGACGGACGCCGCCAGAGCAATCCGCGCATGGAGAGCATCACCGACATCGGATTCCTTGAGGACCGGGTGCTCGTCGCCGGCCTGTCCAACGAGGAATTCTCCTCCACGCTGCGCGCCATTCCCTATCCGTTCAAGAACGTGGAGGACGGCACCAGTGTGGAGATTTATCACGGCGCGCACGGGAAATTTGAAACCAAGTCGCCGGTGCGCACCTTCGTGCCGTTCATGGTCGGCAAGGAGCCGGAACTGCTCGCCGCCTACACCTGCACGCCACTGGTGCGGTTTCCCGTCAGCGCGCTCAAGCCCGGCGCCAAGATTCGCGGCAAGACCATCGCCGAACTCGGCAACCGCAACCGCCCGCTCGACATGATCGTGTACCAAAAGGACGGCAAAGACTGGCTGCTGCTCGCCAACAGCGCCCGCGGCGTGATGAAGATTGACACTGACAACATTGAAGCCACCGGCGCCATCGAGGAGCGCGTGGAGGGCGGCGGCACTGCCGGTCAGAAATTTGAAACCGTGGCGGGCTGGACCGGCATCGAGCAGCTCGACAAACTCGATGCCGCCCGCGCGGTCGTGCTGCGCAAAGCCGAAAACGGCAGTCTGAGCCTGGAAAGTCTGCCGCTGCCGTAAGGCGAAGCCTCACAGATTCCACCCGCATCCCGCGCCGCTCCGGCGGCCCCGGCCTGACGCCCGCAGCGCGGGGAGATCAGCTGCTGGAGGAACTGGATTTCCTCGCGGAGCAGTCCTCCGCGCCGCCGCGCGGCTTGCCCGAGGAACTGGAACCTGCGGAGGAACTGCCCGGCGCGGTGGAGCAGTCCTCGGCGACGATGAACCCGCCGGCGCCGGAAAACTCCTCGAGATGGGCTGCCACCGAAGGCGACAGCCGCGAGGCGCCCGTGCGCAGCAGTTGCATCACCTCGGAAATGATCGCGCGCGCGGGCTTCACCTTGGCCTCGAAATCGGCGCTGGCCCGCTGCATTTTCAGAGCCTCGGTGAGCAGCACCCGGCGGGCGCCGGCGAGTTGCCGGCCCAGCGACACGGGATTCCGCTTCATGTTCCTGACGACGAGTTCCTTCTTTTCGAGCATGGTGGAGATCACATCGAGAAAGCCCAGCAGGCGGTAGAATTCGGTATTCATGGGTGCGGTCTGAATTTAGTTAAGAATTGGGATTGTCCGGCGGAGGGAGGCCCGGTTAACAGAATACGGCGAGGCAGCATGGCACGGTCCGCAGGAAATGACACCCATCAATCTCTACTTTTTCGGCTGGCCCTCACATCTTGGCGGAGCGGACACCCGCTGCGTCCACTGGCTGCAGCTCCTCCACCGGCACTATCGCATCACCGTGGTGCCGAACGAGCCGGAGAGGCTCGCGGAGAGGGAGTGGCGGACGTGGATGGCGGAGCGTGGCATCCGGGCGCTGACATGGGACCGGCTGCCGCGCCGGCTCCGCGGCTGGGGCCTCACCTTCTGCAACAGCCACCTGCTCGACGCCGACCGCCTCGCCGGTCTGCGCCGCCGGGGACTGAAATTCGCGTGGTCGAATGACATGATGTGGCACTTTCGCCGCGAACTCGGCCTCGTCATGGCCGGGTTCATCGATCACATCATCTACGTCTCGGAAGCGCAGCGCCGCGCGCTGGAGCCTGCCTACCGTCAGGCGTGGACGGCGCTCGCGGTGCCGCCGGAAGCGCCGCTCCGCAGGCCGGGCACGCGCGCCGGCAGCATCACCTCGCCGCATACGCCGGGGGCCCGGCTTCGCTGGGTCATCACCGGCAATTACATCGACCCTGACTATTTCCCGTGGGTGGACCGCTGGACAAAACGTCCCCCCGGAATGCCGCTGCGCATCGGCCGGCTGTCACGTCCGGATCCCCGCAAGTTTCCGCCCGATTTCCCCGCCTCCTACGAAGGCCTGAAGCTGCGGAATCCGCGTTACGCCGTCATGGGCTGGACCCAACAGATGGCGGACCTGTGGCCGCGGCATCGTTTCAGCAAACGCTGGTCGCTGCTCGCGCCGGAAGCCGTGCCGGCGGTGGAGTTCCTCCAGTCGCTGGATTTGTTCGTCTATGAACTCTCGCCCGGTTGTCAGGAAAGCTGGGGCCGCGCAGTGGTGGAGGCCATGCTCACCGGCGCGATCCCGCTCGTGCCCGCGGGCGGCGGCCATCACCTGGATCAACTGGTGCCTCACGGAAAATGCGGCTATCACTGCGAAACCCGCGCCGACTACGGGCGGTATGCCCGCAGGCTGGAGCAGACCCCCGCGCTCTGTGCGCGGATGTCCCGGGCGGCGCGCCACTACGCCGCGAACGTGCTCAATAATGCCACCGAACACCGCCGCTGGTGGCGAACGCTGTTCGCAGGGAAGTGATGCTGCTCATGGACTCAGCAGCGCCTCCACGCGCGCTGCGGCTTTGGCTTCCTCGTCGGTCAGTGGCAGATCCGGTGTGGCCGCCTTGAGCCGGTCCAGTGCGGTGCGGGCGAACGCCTTCGCCGCGGGCAGAGCCCCGGGATCTGCCTCCTGCACTTCGTTAACCACGGTGCCGGCGAGGCGGAACCACCCGGCGCGCCAACCCTCGCTAACCGGCGCGGCAGCCAGATCATCAGTGAAACTCATCCATTGCTCCGCCGCGGCGAGCGCTTTGTCAGGAGGGCCGGCTTTGAGCACTCGGCGGAAATCGCTGCGGGCCGCCTCGCGTACCTTGGCTGGAATATAGTCGAGTCCCCCGGGCAGGCTCAGGCCCTTCCGATAAACGGCGAGGGCATCGCTCGGACCGTTCTGCGAGGCGCGCAGCAGTTCCGCGCGGAGTCTCACGCGCCCGGCAGTGTGGCGCCATGACGCCCCGGCGTCGGCGGGCTGTTTCGCGGCGTGCGCCTCCATGCGCACTGCAAAATTCTCCGCGCGGGCGGCCGCACCGGCAGGATCGCCGGCGGTGAACATTACATCGATGGCCTCCTCCATCAGTCCGGCCATGTCCTCCATTTCGCCGGGGCTTGCGTTCAGCTGATTGGCGCGCAGGGCGGCCTCGGCGGCTTTGGCAAACGCCTCGCCGGCGGCCGCGCTGTCCTCGCGGTCGCGCGCCGCTCCCGCCAGTTCGCGAAGGGCATCGCGATGATGCCCCCACCACATTCGCACCGATGGATTTTGATTCATGAGGCGGCTGGAAAGCTCCACCTGCTTTTCGTTCCAGCGGCGCTGCTCGTCCTGCGCTCCGGTCTTGCGCGCGATGTACGACTCCTGCCATGCATTGAGCACCATGGCCATTTGCCATTCACCGTTGAGCGGCTCCGCCGACAGCAGCGGCTCCATGAAGCGGCGCTGCATCGCGAGGTTGGCCTTGGCCTCTTCGTAGTTCTCCTGACGCCGCTGCACCGCCGCCATCCAGTTGTAGGAAGAGGCGAGGCTGCGCTGCCATGGAAGCTGTTCCGGTGCTGCTTTCACCGCCGCCGCCAACAGGGTGCCCATTTCCTGGAAAGCGGCGAGTGACTCGCGGAACAAATCCGCCGCCAGCGGTGGATCGCTTCTTTTCACGTCGTCGGCGTGTTCTTTGAGCACAATGCCGCGTGCCTCCAGCGCCAGAGCCAGCGCGGCCTGCTGCTCCGCGCCCGGCGCGTCTTCGAGCAGCTTCCGGCGCAGGGCCACGGCTTCGTCTGCGAAGCCCGCGGAGACCGGCCAGTCCTTGAGGTGGGCGGCGGTCCGCGCGGCCACTGACAGAATCCCGGCGCGCGCCGCCCGTTCCGCCTCCGAGGCGGGCCGCTCCACCCGGGCGATCCCGCGCCGGAGGATTTCGAGGACTTCGGCGTCCCGGTTGAAATCGAGCAGTGCCAATCCGGTCAGCTGGTGGCTCTCGACCAGGAGCACGCGGAACCGCTCTTCGTCAGGGAACCGCGCAGCCGCATCAGTTGCGAGGGCGATGGCTTCGTTGAACTGCCTGAGGGCGTCATCGACTTTCCCCTGGGGCACGAGCATTTCTCCTGCGCGGACGTGAAAGTTGATGCGCCGTTCCAGATCCCCGGGATCACCGGTGCCGGCGGGCCGCGCCGCGTAGTACCGCGCCACATCGTCGAAGACTTCGTTCAACAGCGTCAACTGGCCGAAGCTCTTCATTTTCCCGGCGAGGTTGCGCGTCATGAACTCGATGCGCTGCTCCGCGTCCGCGCGTGCGGCACTCGCCTGATTCAGCGCGCGGCTGAGTTCGCGGTTCTTGAAGTAGAGGGCGATGCCGCCGGCGGAGAGCGCCATGAAGAGTGCGGCGGCGAGGCCGGCGATCGCAGGATTCCGCCGCGCCAGCGCCCAGCCCCGCTCGGCAAGGCTGGCGTGCCGCGCGGAAATGGGTCGGCCCGTCAGCCAGCGGTCGAGATCATCCGCGAGGGCGCGCGCACTGACATATCGGCGGGCCGGTTCGCGCGAGAGGCACTTCATGCAGATGATTTCGAGATCCCGCGGCACGGAGAGGGCGGCGGGGCCGCGGGAGTCGGGACGGCGCGACGGCGGTACGGGATCCCGGGAGGTGATCTCCCGCAGCAGCGTGTGCAGGGACTTGGCGTCGTAGGGCGGCGCGCCTGCGAGCAGTTCATAAAGAGTCGCCCCGAGTCCGTAGATGTCACTCGCGGTCGTCGCCGCGCGCGCATCGGCGGCGGCCACCTCCGGCGGAAGATAGGCCGGCGTGCCGAGCACCGCGAGCGAACCGTCCAGCACGCTGGCTTCGCCCGCGAGTTTCGCGAGTCCGAAGTCCGCGATGCAGGGCCGGTCCTCGGCGTCGAAGAGAATATTGCCAGGCTTGAGATCGCGGTGCAGGATGCCGTGGTCATGCGCGAACTGAAGTGCGAGCGCGAGCGAGCGCATCATCTCGCCGATGCGCCGCCACTGTCCGGCGAACTCCTCGCGCCGGGCCGCCATGGTGCCGCCCGCGGCCAGTTTCATGGTGAACCATGCACAGCCGTCGTCCTCTCCATAATCGTAGAGCGGCAGAATGCCAGGGTGCTCCAGGGAGGCGAGCGCCCGGGCTTCGAGTTCGAAGCGCGCGCGAAATTCCCCCGCCCGGCCGGGCGTGGCTTTCATCATTTTGAGCGCCACCTCGCGCGCCGGGGCCAGCTGCCGTGCCCGCCACACCATTCCCATGCCTCCCTGACCGAGGGGTTCGATCAAGATGCATCCGCCGATGGTATGACCTTCGAGCGGGTGGCCGGCAGCGTCCCCGTCGCCGTCAACGGAGAGGGTCGGTTCCGTTCCGTCTGCGGCCATGCGGCTGCCGCTCTCCTGCCAGTTCCAGAGGCAGCGCGGGCAGACTCCCGACTCGTTTGCCAGGGGAGCCTGGCAAACCGAACAGCGGGGAGCGGATTCGGATTCGCTCATCCTGCTGCACAAGTGAAGGTTGCCATGTCGCGGAAGGCTCCGCCGTTCACATTCGTTCCGGAGGGAGGCCCCGGAGTGAAGTGTGAGGAAGATTGCAGCCCGCGCCGGGACCGCCGGGCGGAATGCACCGGTTTCGCGGGGTGCGCGCGACGCTCCGGAGGAGGACGCCGGCGATGCTTCAGGAAGATGGTGCAGACCATGACACTGCCAATACAGGGGAACGGGGAAGCCTGTCCACTCTCATTCACGGATGGATGCGCGGCCGTCCTGCCATTGCATCGCTGCCGTCAGGCTGTAGGCGTGCGGGATGAAAGGCACGGCTGTTCTCCGCTTCCTCCTTCCGGCGCTGGCTGTGACCTGCGCCGCGGCACCGGAGATTCACTGGCTGCCTGACAACAGCGCCGTGGAAGTGCGCGGGCTCGAGTCTGCGGACGGCGCCGTCGCAGCCAGTCAGGAGCGATGGGCGCAGCGCTTCCCGGTTCGCGCCGGCGGCATGGAGGCGCCGGCCATGCTCGGAAAGTGGCGTCTGGAGGGAACGACGCTGCGCTTCACACCGCGGTTTCCCTTTTCCCCCGGCCTGAAATACACCGCAGTCTGGAAACCGGCGAAAGGTGCAGAGCATCGCTCCGAACATCTCATCCCCAAGCCCGCCGCACCCGGCACCACCGTGCAGCACATTTATCCCGGCGGCGATACCGTGCCGGAGAATCTGCTCAAGTTCTACCTCCACTTCAGCGCGCCGATGAGCGGCGGTGATATCTATCAGCACATCCACCTGCGCGATGAACGCGGCGGAGAAGTGGAACTGCCGTTCCTGGAACTCGCCGAGGAACTCTGGAATCCGGAGATGACGCGGCTCACGCTGTTCATCGATCCCGGGCGCGTGAAGCGCGAGGTGAAGCCTCTCGAAGACATCGGCCCCGCGCTCGTCGCCGGCCGGACGTTCACACTGGTGATAGACAAGGCATGGCCGGACGCCGCGGGACAGCCGTTGAAACAGAGCGCAGAGAAGAAACTCACCGTCACCGCGCCGGACCGCACGCCGCCGGATCCAAAGAAGTGGAAAATCACACCACCCGCCGCCGGCACGCGCGAGCCGCTGCGCGTGGAGTTCAGCGAACCGATGGACCACGCGCTGGCCCTGCGCCTGATCACTGTCCGCGACAGACACGGCCAAACCGGACTGAACAATCCCGGCACGCAGTGGAGCTTCACTCCCGACACCGCGTGGACCGCCGGTCAGTACGCAATTGTCATTCAGCCGGAACTCGAAGACCTCGCCGGGAACAGCATCGGCAAGCCCTTCGAAGTGGATATCGCCGGCACGGAGAGGGAGCGTCCTTCCATGAAGGTCGTGGAACTCCCCTTCTTGGTGAAGTAGGCTTCGCGATTGATCCGGTCCGGACGCTGATGGCATTGCCGGCCCGGGAAAAGGCAAGTCGCCGGCCACCGGAGTGACCGGCGACTGCCGGGAGGTTTCCGATTTGTCAGGCCGGCGGGTTCACGCTGAAGCGTTGCCCCGGGCCTGCGTGTGGGCGGAATCAATCATCATCTTCATCATGATCGTCGTCATCATCGTGGTCATCATCATCATCCTGGGGGGGCTTGACTCCGCCGACTGCGGCCTGCATGGCCTTGAAGTAAACGTCGGTGTTGTCCATGACGCCGGTGAACATCGAGGACCCGCGTCCGCCCGCGGACAGCGGAATGTCCGAAGCGGTGTGAACGGCGGTGCTGTTGCCCGCTCCGGCAGCCTGGCCGGCGATGAAGTAATCTCCTTCGAGGTCGCGGGCACTTCCAGCCACGTTAGGCTCAGGATTGGTCAGCCAGTCTTCGAAGCGGTCGCCGTTGCCGGCATAGCCAATCAGCATCTTGTAGTCCACATCCATGGTGGACGGATAGCCGTCGGCCTGAAGATCGTACTGCGGGAAACCGGCCGCGTCGTAGATGCCAACGACATTGTCGCGGAGCCGCTTCTGACCGTCCGTGGATTTGCCTTCCGCTCCGTTGACGACTCCCTGCACGCCGTCGGCGCCTTTTTCCGCAGCTCGGGCGACGAGGTCGGTATTGGTCACCCGGGAGCCTCCGATGATATTGATGCCCGCGCACTCATGGTCTGCGGTCACGATGATCAGGGTGTCGGGATTTTGCTTCTGAAAGGTGATGCATCGCCCGACGGCGCGGTCAAACTCCACGGTGTCGAGCACCCAGCGTTCGGTGTCCATGTTGTGCGCCTGCTTGTCGATGGAGGCGGCTTCAATCATGAGCACAAAACCGTCGCGATCCTTGCTGAGTGCGCGGAGCGCTTTGTCAGTCATTTCGTCCAGCATGGGCTGGTCCGGGAATGAAGCGACCGTTCCGACGGCCGGCCCGCCGCGCCGGGCGTTGGTTTTGTCCATGGCGATGTCCATGTTACCGGTGTGGAAGAGTCCGAGAATGCGGTCTTCATTCGCGGGGATGGCATTCAGCGAAGTGTTGTCCGGCGCGTAGGAGAAGCCCGCAGCCACGAAGTCAGCGATCAGGTCGCGCCCGGGGTCCACTGCGCCAACGGGCACACCCCATGCGGAGGCGACATCGGCCGGCAACACGTAATCGGCTCCGGGCAGGGTCGTGGAGCCGACCCGTCCGCTTCCGGGCGTGCCCTGCGGGAGGAACCAGCGGCGCCCGCCGCCCATGAGCACCCTCAGGTTGGCTTTGGTCACGGCTTCGTCGAGATACATATCGCAAATGCCGGTGCCGGCGCCCCGGTCCTGGGTATGCACCGCAAAGGACGCCGGCGTGGCGTCCTCCACATCCGCCGTGCTGACAATACCGAGCACCTTGCCCTGCGTGCGCGCGAGGTAGCTGCCCATGTGCTCCACGCGCGGATTGTCCCATTTGTTGAGGGGCACGGACGAAGCGGTGGTGTCGTCAGGGAACACGCCTTGCTGGTTGTTGTTCGACTTGTTTCCGGTCGAATAACACGCTGCACCCGGGGCCGAATCGGTGACGATGGAATTGAGCGAATGCGTCATCACAATACCGGTGGTGGGCAGGCTGTCCATCGCGAGGCCGCTTTCCGCTTTCCCCTGTTTGACGTTGCCGGTGATAATGCGCGCGGCGGTGCGGTGGGCGATACCCAGGCCGTCGCCGATGAGATAGATGATGTTCTTCGCCTTCTTGCCGCCGTTCTTGATGGCGACGACTTCGAAGTTGCCTTCCGCGCTGGCGGTGGCACCGTCATCCTGGGTGGCCACCACCTTGAAGCGGTGAATGCCGGACTTGCTGTAGGACCAGGCCCGCAGGGCAATACTGAACTTGTCGCCGCCGATCGGAGTGATCGTCACCGTTCCCGGGATCGTCCAATGTCCGACTTTGAACTGACCCTTGGTGATCACTTTGCCGGGATCTGCCTGGACAGTGGCATGGAGGTCAAATCGCTGGCCGGGTGCGAAGCGCGCGATGATGGGAGGATTGGGATCGTTGAAACTGAACAGTGCACTTGGTGGATTGAGGCGACTTACCGATGGCGCGGCATGAGCGGAGTTGGCGGCAGCGGCGCAAATGCCGGCCACGGTGGTTAGGAGAAGTGATTTTTTGGAGTTCATGGTTTTGTTAGGTTCGTTTCGAGTTTCGTTTGGTTTGGTTTGAGGTGATCAGTTTGAACCGGACGGGCGGATCCCCGCGGACTCCCGCTGCGCCCCGCCGGCGGCGAGGCGCTCCGTCTGCAGTCCGACGGGCACGGACACATCCACCGGACTTCCGTCGGCGGGATTGAGGACGTGCTCCGCCAAAAGGCGCACATGAGAGATGCGGCCGTCCGCTTCCTGCCGCGGCCCCAGTTCGAGGGTGCCACAGACCTCCAGCTTGCGGCGGGTCCACGCCGGCGCATAACCGGGACGTTCCGGGAGAATAACATGCGGCGCGGAGGGCGGGAGATCATCCGCCAGTCCATACTCCTTCATATTGAGAACCATGGGCCGCGCATGGAGCAGGAAGATGCGGGGATCGGCGTGCAGGTGTTTTACCATCCATCCCGTCATCCTGACTTTTTTTCCGTTCAGCGCCCCTGCCACTGGCGTGTACTCCAGTCCCTTCGGACCCGCCGGCATCATGAAGACGCGATCCTGATCGAGCGCAACGTAGCCGGAGCGATCTTGCGGGACGGGCAGCACGGCGGCAATTTTTTGCGGCGCCGGCGGTGTCTGGCCGGCCACCGGATGCGCCCGTGAAACGAACAGCCTCCAGCCAATGAGCGACAGCAAGATCACCGGCAGCGACAGGATGAACGGAGACAGCTTGGAAGTCATGGCAGCGGAGATCAGCAGGGTGGCGGGAATGGCGCGCATGAATGGCGGCGATTGTTTGAATTGCCAAACTCCGGAAAGGGGCGTTTCGGTTTCACGCGGCTGCGCGAGTGTATTGACCGGCGGACAAACCCTGTCAGTTGCAATTCCGACACAGTCAGGCATCCCTAACGTGGTGGCATTTCGCCGCGGCACCGGGAGCATGGCGGCGGCTTTCCGTCCGCGGCCGCCGGGGATGGGTGAGGCGGAAATCTCCAAATCCCGCGAACCACAGGATTGGCAGTGACGCATACCGCCGGTTGCAATTCACCGCCACGCCCGGGCGTGTGGCACGGCGCGGAGAATGACGGTTTCGCGAAGTTATTTTCCGTCGTAGCCGGGGCCGTGCAGCATGTGACACAACTATTGTCTGCGGTGCGCCGCGGCGAAACCCGCGCGGGTGAGGCGCTCGTGCCGCTGGTCTATGCCGAACTGCGCCGTCTGGCGGCAGCGAAGATGGCGCGCGAGCGGCCCGGCCACACGCTCCAGGCCACGGCGCTGGTCCACGAGGCGTGGCTGCGGATCGTGGACGAGAGCGGTCAGCCGCAGTTTGAGAACCGCGCGCATTTCTTCAAAGCCGCAGCCGAAGCCATGCGCAGGACTCTGATCGAACGCGCCCGCCGCCGGCTGGCCGTGCGGCACGGTGGCGGTGCAGAGCATGTTGATTTGGACGGCGTCGAGATTGCCGTCGTGCCGGGCAAGGAGGACGAATTACTCGCCGTCCACGAGGCCCTCGATGCCCTCGCTTCAGAGCACCCGCGAAAGGCGGAGGTGGTAAAGCTGCACTACTTCACCGGCCTCACGCTGGAGGAGGTCGCGGACGTCCTGGGAATTTCTCACCCCACGGCCAAGCGCGACTGGGCCTTCGCACGCGGATGGCTGCGCCGGGAAATCCGGCGGGATTGACTCAAACCCATTCAGGTTTGAACTCCGGCCGGTGGCGCCAAGCCCGTAGCAAGGCCGTCCCGGCCTTGGGCGACAAACTATTACCCGCAGGTTTTCGGACAAGGCCGGGACGGCCTTGCTACGGCTGCCCTGCGGCTGCCCTGCGGATCGCCTTCATTTCAATTGTTTCGGCATTTTCTGAAGTTTTCTGATCCTTTGGCTCGCCGGATTTCGCCTGTCAGTGTGAAATGCCCTCTCCCATGACGCCGCTGCCACCCGATTCTCCAAACCGCGCCGAGGCGATCTTCCACGGCGCGCTCGACATTCCCGGCACCCGGGAACGCGCGGAATATCTCGACGCCGCCTGCGCCGGCGATGCCGCCCTGCGCGCGGAGGTGGAGGATCTGTTGCGCGCGGAGGAGTCGCGGGATTTTCTCAACGGCCCCGCCGTGGCGGGAGCCGGGGCCACCGCCATCCTTCCGGCCGTCGAGAAATCCGGCGAGCGCATCGGCCGCTACCGGTTGCTCCAACAAATCGGTGAAGGCGGATTCGGTACGGTGTGGATGGCGGAACAGATGGAGCCGGTGACGCGGCGCGTGGCGCTCAAGATCATCAAGGCCGGCATGGACACGAAGGAGGTCATCGCGCGTTTCGAGGCCGAACGTCAGGCGCTGGCCATGATGGATCATCCCAACATCGCCAAAGTGCTCGACGCCGGCGCCACCGACAAAGGCCGCCCGTTCTTCGTCATGGAACTGGTGAAGGGCATTCCCATCACCAGGTTCTGCGACGAGCGCGAGTTCACCACGCGCCAGCGCCTGGAATTGTTCGCCGATGTCTGCTCAGCCATCAATCACGCGCACCAGAAGGGCGTCATCCACCGCGACATCAAGCCGTCCAACGTCATGGTCACAATCAGCGGCGACCGGCCGGTCGTGAAGGTCATCGACTTCGGCATCGCCAAAGCCACCCAGGGAAAACTCACCGACCGAACGCTCTTCACCCGCTTCGAGCAGTTTCTCGGCACTCCCGCCTACATGAGCCCCGAACAGGCGGCCATCGCCGACATGGACATCGACACCCGCAGCGACATCTACGCGCTCGGCGTCCTGCTCTACGAACTGCTCACCGGCAAACCGCCCTTCGACGCGAAGACGCTCCTTTCCGCCGGCTACGAGGAAATGCGCCGCATCATCCGCGAAGTCGAGCCGCCCAAGCCCTCGACCCGGCTGAACACCCTCTCCCAAACCGAGCGCACTGCTTTGGCCAAAGCCCGCCACATCGAGCCGGAAAAGCTCCGCCGCCTCGTCGAGCCGGACATTGACTGGATCGTGATGAAAGCCATCGAGAAGGACCGCGCCCGCAGATATGAAACTGCGAATGGACTGGCCCTCGACATTCAGCGGTTTCTTGCTGATGAGCCGGTGAGCGCGGGGCCGCCGACGGCAGCCTACCGCTTCCACAAGTTTGCCCGGCGGCACAAATTTGCACTTCGTGTCGCGGTGCTTGCCGCAGGAGTGCTTGTCATCGCAGCGGTCATCAGCACAGCACTCATTGCCGCAGTATTGGTTGCGGCGACCATCGTCAGTACGTGGCAGGCAGCGCGGGCCACGTTAGCGGGAAAGCGGGCCGCAAAGGCCGAGAGAACCGCCACAGCAAAGGCCGCTGAAGAGAATCTCGCCCGCGAAGATGCCGAAGTTGTCTCTAATTTCCTCATCGACGTGTTTCAGAGCGCCGACCCTGCCCGCGATGGCCCGACGATTACAGTCGTGCAAACCTTGGACCGTGCGGCAGAAAAGCTTGCGACGGACTCCGCCATTCAACCCGGGCGCCGGGCTAAGCTCCACTGCTCCCTTGGAAAAACGTACCATGCTTTGGGTCTTTACGGCCAGGCCATCTCCCAGTTGGAAAAGGCCCGGGACTACTTCGGCTATGCTGTCAGCCGAAAACAACGTGAGCAGCTCAATGTGATGCGCGATATCGGACTGGCCCACTATGAGGCTGGCCGTGAGGTAGAAGCACGCAAGCTATGGGAAGAAATCCTCAATTCCTACGTTCATAGCTTGGGACCAGAGGATTCGGATACTCTATGGACCCGTACGTATCTCGCACACGTATACGACAAAGCTGGCCGCCGGGACGAAGCGCTCATAATGCGTGAGGAAATCCTCCAATTACGGCGCAAATCCGGCGGCCCGGAGCACGCGGACACACTTTTTTCGATGCACGAGCTTGCCATCTCGTATTTTCACGGCGTGGGCGATTGGACTAAGGCACTGAAGATGCAAGAGGATGTAATTGCGCGCCGTCGAAAGGTGCTCGGCCCTGAACATCCTGACACGCTCCAGTCTCTGGAAAACCTGGCTGTTTACCTTTATTGGACGGGCGGCTTGGCTGATGCGCTCAAAGTTCGAGAGGAGGTGTTGGCACTCCGCACGAAGGTTAATGGTCCGACCCATCCTGACACGTTGTCCGCGGTCGCGAATTTAGCGGATTCCTACATTGCTGCGGGACGATTTGAACACGCCATAGCCTTGCTTGCGAATTCGATTTCACACTCTCCGGATTTCTTGTCGGGCGCTCTCAAACTAAGCGCGCTTCACGCATGGCTCGGCAAGGAGACTCCGGATTTCATGACTGCTCAGTTTGGACTTCACTTGGCCACTGAGACAACCGATCCCACAGCTGCCGATCAAGCTGCCAAGGCTTACAGCCTCCGCCACTCCCTCGATACAAACGTGCTCAAAATCTCCGTCACTCTCTCTCGGAGGGCTGTGGAACTAGGCCAGGGCCATCCGTGGTTGCCTTGGTACCAGGTTGGCCTTGGCATGGCTGAATATCGACTGGGTAATTATTCTGCGGCCGACTACGCGTTGACCTCGGCAAAGCGACCGCTACTGCCAACGGCGACTGCGAGAACGCATCGGGAACAGAAACACGTATGCTCTGCCTTCGAAGCCACCGCGTGTCATTACCATGCCATGAGTCTCTTCCGGCAAGGCAAGGAGTCGGAATCGATAAAACTCTTCAACGCGGCGGAAACGCAGATGAAGCCCCTTCCTGTTGACGGCAGACAATTCAGTGAAGCTGCCGACCACAACGATCTGATCTGCTGGCTGGCCTACAAGGAGGCGAAGGCTCTCATCTTTCCGGAACAATGACCTCCGCCATCCACACCGCCCGCCTTGATTTGATTCCGATGACGCCTCCGGTCATCCGGGCGCTGCTGGCGGGGGATCATGGGGAGGCGGGGCGATTGCTGGGGGTTTGTTGGCCGGCGGATTGTGAGATTCACTGCGATGCGCTGGAGATGCGTCTGGGGCAGTTAGAGGCGATTCCCGGGCTGCAACCCTGGCTGATACGGGCGATGGTGCTGCGGGAGGAGGGCGTGGCGGTCGGCCATATCGGGTTTCATTCGGCGCCGGGGCATGATTCGCTGGAGGACCTGGCGCCGGGCGCGGTGGAGTTTGGCTACGAGGTGACGGCCGCGTATCGCCGGCTCGGACTGGCGACGGAAGCGATCGAGGCCCTGATGCAGTGGGCGCGGGAGGAGCATGGCGTGACGCGCTTCGTGGTGAGCGTCAGTCCTGACAATCTGCCGTCGCTGGCGCTGGCGGCCAAACTGGGCTTTCAGAAGATCGGTTCCCAACTGGATGAATTCGACGGACCGGAGGACATTTTTGAGAGGCAGCTCCCCAATCCGGCATGACGGCCGGAAGCCGCTGTCCAGGATCTCACTCCCCGATGCAGTAAAGATTCCGCACGCCGCGGATGAGGAGATGATCGCGCCAGACGGCGGGGGAGGCCTGGACGTTTTCGCCGAGCGGATTGCGGGCGAGGATTTCGAATTTCGGGCCGGCGGCGAGCACGACGGTTTCGCCTTCGTCGCCGGTGATATAGATGCGTCCGCCGGCGAGAATGGGCGAGGACGCGAAAGTGCTGCCGCCGATACGCTCGCGCCAGAGGACGTTCCCGGTCTTCGCCTCAGCGCACCACGTCATGCCGCCTTCCGTGAAGGCGAAGACATGCGGTGCGGCGAAGATCATGGACGGCAGCTTGGGCGGATTCTTGGTCTGCTCCCAGGCCATCGTGGTCTCGCCGAGGCTGCCTTTGGCTCCGGGGATGGTGAAAGCGCGCACGCTCTCCGCGCCCTGAAATCCATTGGGCTGAATGGCCAGATCCCCTGCAATGATCAGCGAAGGACTGACGCCTTCGCCCGGATTGCTGGCCGTCCAGATGAGCGTGCCGTCTTTCAAATCGAATCCCTGAACCACATCGCCCGCGCCGCTGATGACCTGTTTCCGGCCATCGGGCGCCGTCCAGAGATTCGGCGTGATGTGGGCGATGCGCGATGAGCCGCGGCCGGTTTTCCACGCGAGTTTGCCGCTCTCCGCATGCAGCGCGAAAACGAAGCTGCGGTCCCACGGCAACTGCCAGCCGACGCGCTCCTTGTCCGCGCCTTCTTTGTCAGGATCGGTGCTCCAGTCCCAGGGCATGATGAGCAGGCCGTCCTCCAGGAGCGGCGACGCGCCGAGCCCGTGGCGGCTGTAGAAGCGAAACTCCCGAAACGTCCACGCCACTTTGCCGTCGTAATCCACCGCCGTGATGCCGCCGCCGCCAAAGACGGCATAGACGCGTTTGCCGTCGGTTGCCGGCGTCGGCGTGGCGTAGGTGTTGCGTGCTTCCTTGCGCGATGTCTCCTGAGTGAAGACCTCCGTGTTCCAGAGCAGCTTGCCGTCGTTGGCGGAGACGCAGAGCACGCGGCAGGATTTGCCGCCATCCATCGCCGTGGTGAGGAAAATGCGGTCCTCCCACACGATGGGCGAGGAATGCGCTTCGCCGGGGATTTCGGTTTTCCACTTCACGCCTTCCTTGTCGTTCCATTTGAGAGGAAGCGACTTCGATTCTGAAACGCCCTGACGCGATGGTCCGCGAAAGCACGGCCAGTTCTCGGCAGAAGCGGAGCACAGGGGGATGAGATGAGCGATGAAGGTGAGGAGGCGCATAGGACGGAGGGTCGGGCTGGCTTTCGGCCCGCCGGTCCCATACACGGTTTGAACTCCCGCGCCACTTTCCGTGCGGCGTCAGATTTTTCACCGCATGGGCGCGCTGATGCCTCTGAAATTCACGGAGAGGCGGCAGCCGAGAACGAGTATTTCCCGTCGCGCAGGGTTCCCGCAAAAGACCGGCCGCCGGCGCGGACGCGGAGTTCCCCCTGCTTCCAGCCGAGCGTGACGGGCGCGCCTTCGCCCGCCCAGAGCGGCCAGTGTTGCTTCCAGTCATGCTCGGCACCGTCCCGCCAGACGACGGGCAGGCCGGACCGCGCCAGTCGCAGGCCGACGCGCCCGCCGTCCGCCGCGGTGAAGTGCGCCTCGCCCTCCGCCAGTTTTGTCAGGTCGAGTTTGGACTTCCCTGCAACGGCCCTGCGGAAGGCCGCGAAGTCGCCGTGCGTTTCCGGCTCTCCGGTCTCCAGCGCGAAACCACACGGGCCTTCGCCGCCGGCAATTTTCCAAACGTGCTCGCCGGGATACGGCTTTTTCCCGCCGCAGGCGCGCGCCGTGGCCGCCGCGTCCGCGCCGGCTGATGTTGCGTTGATCAGATGCAGCGCCAGCCACGTTTTCTCCAGCCGGATGAAGACGCGGGCACCGTCCGCGATGACTTCCGCCGACTTTGGCAGGAAGAGATAGAAGGGCGTGCCGGCCCTGGCATTCATCCAGATCAGATTGCCGCGGCACTGCGCGATCTGATCGCCGCCGCGGGTGGCGCTGGCGTGGCTGTGATTGTAGTCGAGCGAGGTGAAAAAGATCAGCGTGTCCGCGCCGCGGGCGCTGTTTTCGGCGAGCAGGCGAAAGCCGTTCAGGTTCATGCCTGGCGGGTCGGCGTGACCGTTGGGCAGGGAACCGAGCTGCGTATGATGGCCGATCCAGGTCGTTTCGAAATACGACGGCTCCTGCTCGCCGCCGGGTTTGGTCCAGCCGTCGTAGCTCGGCTTGCCGGCAAGGATCTCCACGGGCCGCGCGAAGTTCTTGCGTGCCAGTTCCACCACCGCCGCGGGTGGACGATAGGCGCTGGTCGCGATGTGAACGAAATCGCGATAGGGTTTGTCCGCCGGCTGCGCGAGACCGCCGAAGTAATGCCAGAACTCACCGGCCGCGCCGTCGTGCGGGCCGATGTTGCCATAGTCGCGGAGGTTCGGCCCGGCCCAGCAGCCGCGGAAGTATTTCACTGCCGCGGCGGTGCAGACCCAGTCGAGGTGCGCCTTGGCCAAGGCGCGTGTTTCCGCATCGCGCGCAAAGTCGCAGAGATTCAGATAGGCGGTGAGGCCGTGGCTGAGATAGTTGGCGCTGTCCCATTCGCCCATGCCCGTCGTGTAGAGCGCCGTGACGTAAGCCCGGATGCGCTCTTTATAAATGCGCGCCGTCTCCGCGTTGCCTGTTTCCTCCGCCATCAAATACACGGCGGTCTCCCGCATGGCGCGCAGGTTGTCGGTGCCGCGCACGTCCACCCACGAGTTGTGATGCTCCGGAGTCCAGCCCTCGTTTTTGTCTTTGCGCTGTGCGGGCGGGATCCAGAACTCATTGGGTCGCCGCAGCGGATCCTGTTCCGTCCAGACGCGCGCCGACTCGAACATGCGCTGCCGGTAGTCCGGCTCCAGATACCGGCCGAAGAAGAAATACTTCCGCACCTGACTGCGGATGGTGAACGACGGAAACCAGTCCACGCCCAGCGTCAGTTTCTTGCTCCACGCGGCGTCGTCCTCCGCCTGGAGGAACTTCAGCGCCTCGGCACGCTGGCCTTTGAGAAAGCCGATGAACGCCTGCGGGTAGCTGGCCTTCTCGTTTTCAAAATAGGTGCCGCCGTATTTGCCAGGCTGAACGTCGCTGGCCTGCAGGCTGGCATTGATGCGGTCCTGAAATTCACGCTCCCACGCCGCGGGCCATTCATTGCGAAACTCCGCCGGCACCGGCAGCGGCCGGATCAGAACGCGGCCTCCGGCTTCGTTGATGACGCGTTCACCGCCGGCTTCCTCAGGTGCCGCACGGGCAGAGAGAGCCGACAGGAGGCAAAGGAGCAGCAAACCGGAACGCATGCCGCTTTCCGGAGACGGGCGCGGCGCCGCGGCAATCGATTCTGTTTACGCAAGGCGGCCGGCCCGGCGCGGCGCAGGACCGATGGTGGCACCGGGGACGAACTTCGCGGCGGTGAAATGCTGCTGCACGTCGGGCTGACGGCGGCTCACCCGGCCGGCCCAGTTGACCACGCGGCGAATCACGGCCCGGCGGTCCCACGCGATGTGCGCGACCGGGCGGTGGCACCAGTTGAAGACGCGATCGTGGTCGGTGCAGATGAGCGAGACGTCCTCCGGCACGCGGAGGCGGTGCGCGCCGCAGAATTGCATCACCGCGACGAAGAGTTCCGCTTCGTCCACAATGAACGCGGTGGGCGGTGTGACGCGAAAGAGAGATTCCAGCGTGCGGTGCAGGCTGTCAGGATTCTCCTCCCACCCGGGCAGATTGAATGATGCCGGCCGAATGCCGTGCGCCGTCAATTCATCGAGGAAGGCCTGCTCCGGAGGGGCGGGCACGGGAAGCCGGCGGCGCGGACGCGCGAGCAGGCAAATGCGGCGGTGGCCGAATCCGAGGAGCGTGCGCGTGGCTGCGGCACACGCCGGCACTTTGTCAGGCGCGGCACCGGCGAGACGCAGACCGCGCATGGGACCGAACAGCGCAAAGGCCGGATCCGGCTGGCGCGCAAACCACTCCAGCGCCGGCCGCGACCCTGCAGTCACGACCCAGGCATCCGCCGGCGTCGCCGCCACGAGCCGGGCAATGCGCGCGGGATTCATGCCGAGGTCCACCAGCGACTTTTCAGGATGAAAAGCGGCATGTCCGGCTTCTCCCAGCTGGTGACGCAGCTCCACAAAGTACTCGCCGTTCCGGTCGGTGCCCTCACTCAGGAGAATGGCCACGCGCAGCGCGGACGAAGGCTGGCGGGCGGGGATGGCAATGCGCCGGCGGCGGCCCTTGCCGGAATGGAGGAGCACGCCCTCGTCCTGCAGTTGGCGCAGCGCCGCCTCGACGGTCTTGACGTTCACGCCGAGTTCCTCCGCGAGCCGGACCCGGCCGGGCAGTTCTCCGCTCCACCGGCCCTGTTGCAGGGCGGTTCGCAGATGATCGGCCACCTGGGCGGTGATGGTGCGGAAAACGGCGGACATGCGTCACCACCTGTCCCCGACGGGGGCAGGTTGTCGAACGCCAAATGCATTCCGCCGCAAGGGCCGCCGCGGTAGCGTGCCCCCGCACTACCATGAAACTCGCCGCCCTCGCCGCCCTGACATGGCTCACCGCCGCCGCAACCCCCGCACCGGCGCGCGATCTGCCGCCACCTGGTGCCAAACCCGCCGACCTGTCGCAGCCGGTGAAAGTTTTCATCCTGCTGGGCCAGTCGAACATGGTCGGCCTCGGCAAAATCACCGGGGGCGAGGGTTCGCTGGAGTTCGCCGTGAAGGAAAAGAAGAAGTACCCGTATCTCGTGGACGAAGCGGGCGCGTGGGTGGAACGCAAGGATGTGCGGAATGTGCAGGTGATGCAGGGGCGCGGCGGCGGCGCGATGAATCTCGTTCGCAACGAATGGCTCGCCGTGAAGGGCGGCAAGATGGGACCGGAGTTCGGCATCGGTCATCCACTCGGCAACGCCATCGAGGCACCGGTGATGCTGCTCAAGAGTTGCATCGGCAACCGCAGCCTCGGCTGGGATTTGCTGCCGCCGGGCAGCGAACGCTATCAGTTTGTTCTGAAAGACAGGTCAGGTGCGGAGAAGACAATGGTCTATGCCGGCTACAAAGACCGGCCCGACTCATGGGAAATGGACCAGGCTCTGGGCCTGAAGACCGAACCCCCGCCGTGGCTCGACAAGAAAACGGGCAAACCCATCGACTGGTATGCCGGCAAACAGTGGGACGACGACATTTCCTACGCAAAGAACGTTCTCGCCGACCTTGGGAAATATTATCCCGAAGCCACGAAGCACGAAGTTGCCGGATTCTTTTTCTGGCAGGGCGAGAAGGACGCGGGGAATCCCGGCCACGCGGCGCGCTACGAGCAGAACCTCGTGCATTTCATCAGGTCGGTGCGGAAGGAATTCGAGGCCCCGAACGCGCCCTTCGTGCTCGCGACGATGGGCGAGTCCGTAAAAGGCGGCACCGGCAACGGCGCACTGGTGCTCAACGCGCACCTCGCCGTGGACGGCACGAGCGGGAAGTATCCCGAATTCAAAGGCAACGTCGCCACCATTTATACCAATCCGATGGCACAGGGCGGCAGCGGCAACGGCCACTACGGCGGCAAAGCGGAGGTCTATATGGACGTCGGCGAGGCGATGGGCCGGGCGATGGTGGAACTGCTTGGGAAGGAGTAGCTGAAGTTGACCGCAGAGACACAGGGAACACAGAGGGTTTGATGAAGAAAGAAGCCATCTTCCCCAATCATTTCTCAGTGTCTCCTGTGGCTCTGTGGTCCAAACTCCTGGCGCCATGAACCACGACCCAAGCCACGACAACGAACTCACGGGAGTCATCATCGGCGCGGCCATCGAGGTACATCGGCAACTCGGGCCGGAACTTGACGAGGCGGCCTACGAAGATGCTCTCTCGCGAAAACTGCACTCCCAAGGCATCCAGAACCGCCGCCAAGTGCCGCTGCCGCTCATCTACCAAGGCGTGAAGCTCGACTGCGGTTATCGCCTCGACCTGCTGGTGCAGGAGCGATTGCCGGTCGAATTGAAAGCCGTGCATGAACTCCTGCGGGTACATGAGGCTCAGCTCCTCACCTATCAGCGTCTCGGCGGGTATCCCCTCGCGCTGCTGATGAACTTCAACGTGGCTGTACTGAAAGACGGACTCAAACGCATGGCTGAAACCCGGCACTCGACGCCTCCCTCTCACGAGGGTCCTGCCGACGAACCGCTCCGGGACGACCGCCTCACGCACGAAGTCGTGTTGGCTGCCATTGAGGTTCACCGTCACCTTGGCCCGGGCCTGCTCGAATCCTCCTACCTCGCCTGCCTCTGCCACGAACTCACACAACGCCGCGTCCCGTTCGAGTGCTGCAAAGAAGTCCCGCTGCACTTCGACGGCGAGGTTCTCTCCGCGACGGCGGAGATTCCCTTGCTCGTCGCGGGCGAGTTGCCCGTCTTTCCACTCTCCACCGCATCGCTTCGCCCCTTGCATACCTCCGCCGCGCTGGCCCGATTGAGACAAGGCGCGTGGAAACGAGGCCTGGTGCTCAATTTCAACTCCGTGCGCCTGCTCGACGGCATCAAAAGGGTGAGTTTGTGACTTGTTTTCGACCACAAAGACACAGGGAACACAGAGACTTTTATGAAGATATACTATCACCGCGCTGCAATTAACCTCTGTGTGCCCTGTGCCTCTGTGGTCAAAAAATCACGGCACCATATGAAAACAATCATCAGATTCGTCCACATCTTCACCCTGCTCTGCTGCCTGAGCCTCCCGGCCCGCGCCGCGGAAGCGCCGTCGAATCCCGACTTCACCAAAGGCGGAAAGCCCGCTGAAAAGACACACGACTGGACGCTCGGTCCCACGGGGGCGCGCGGGTGGATATTCACGGCGAACGGTCACTCGCGCGACTCGCGGCAGATTCTCGTGACCGAAGTCGCGAAGGGTTCGCCAGCCGATGGCGCGCTCGCCGCTGGCGATGTGATTCTCGGCGTAGGCGACAAGGCATTCACTGACGATGCGCGCATCGCTTTCGCCAAAGCCATCGCGGCGGCGGAATCGGAGAAAGGCACGCTGCGGCTGACGCGGTGGCGCGAAGGGAAGACGGAAACGGTGGAGGTGAAGTTGCCCGTGCTCGGCAGCTACGCGGCGACGGCTCCGTATGCATGCGCGAAGTCGAAGCGCATCTTCGACCTCGGCGCCGCATCGCTGGCGCAGCGCATGAGCGAGGCGAATTACGGCAAGGGCATGCACGGCATCGTGCGCGGCTGCAACGCGCTCGCGTTGCTCGCCAGCGGCAACAAGGACTACGCACCGCTCTTGCAGCGGGAGGCGAAGTGGGCGGCGGATTTCACCGACAGCGGCTACCTCTCGTGGAGCTACGGCTATGTGATGATGTTCCTCGCCGAATATATCATGGCCACGGGAGACCAGTCCGGGCTGCCCGGCCTCACCCGCCTCGCGCTGGAGACGGCGCGCGGGCAAAGCGCGGTGGGGAACTGGGGCCATCGCTTTTCGCCGAACGGCGTGAATCTCGAAGGCTACGGAGCGATGAACGCGCCCGGGCTTTCGCTCAGCATCGGCATGGTGCTCGCCCGCGAGGCCGGCGTGAAGCATGCGGACCTCGACCGCGCCATCGCGAAGTCCGCCACGATGCTGCGCTGGTACGTGAACAAAGGCGCGGTGCCCTATGGCGACCACCAGCCGTTCTTCGCGCACGAGGACAACGGCAAGTGCGCCGCCGCCGCCATCCTCTTCGACCTGCTCGGCGACCGCGAGGCCGCGGAGTTTTTCGCGAAGATGTCCGCCGCCGCCTACAGCGAGCGCGAGCGCGGCCACACGGGCAACTTCTTCAACATGCTCTGGGCACTCTCCGGCGTCGCGCGCTGCGGCCCGCTCACCACCGGCGCCTATCTGCGCGAGCACGCGTGGTATTACGACCTCGCACGCGGCTGGGACACGAAGTTCGTCTATCAAGGCTCGCCCGCCGGCGAGGAGGAAAGCGGCGCTTACGACAAGTGGGATTGCAGCGGCAGCTACCTGCTCGGCTTCGCCATGCCGCTGAAATCGCTGCGCCTCACCGGAAAAAAACCGTTCACGGTGCCGCCACTCGACGCCGCGCAAACTGCGGAGGTCATCGCCGCCGGACGCGACTTCGCCTATCGCGGCGACGCGAACCTCTATGAACAACGCACCACCGACCAGCTCTTCGCCGGACTCGCCAGCTGGTCGCCTTTCGTGCGCGGACGCTCCGCCGCCGCGCTCGGCAAACGCGACGGCGACCACCTGCCCGCACTGCTGGAGATGCTCGCCGGGAAAAATCGCGACGCCCGCTACGGCGCCATCGAAGCCCTCGGCGCCCTCGGCCCGCGCGCCGATGCCGCCGCGCCGCAGCTCCGCGCCGCCCTCACCGATTCCGACGTGTGGATTCAATGCCTCGCCGCCGAAGCCCTGCCCGAACTCGGCAAAGAGGCGCGCCAGGCCAGCGTCAGCGACCTGCTCGCCCTCGTCGTGCGCACCAACCCCGCCGACCCGCGCCGCAAAGCCGCGCGCTCCGCCAGCTTCGCGCTCTTCTCCCCCTTCCCCGGCAGCCGCGGGCCGCGCAGCATCATCGCCGATTCCCTCGACGGCGTGGACCGCACCAAACTCATCCCCGCCCTGCAATCCCTTCTTGCCCACGAAGACAGCGTCCCGCGCAGCGCCGCCGGCAAAACCTTCGATAACCTCACCGACGCCGACCTCGTCGCCCTGCTGCCCGACATCGTGAAAGCCATCGAACGCCTCGCGCCGAGCAACGAAATGTTTGGCGACGGCGTCCGCCTCGCCGGCCTCGACCTGCTCTCACGTCTCGGCATCCGTGAAGGCATGGCGTTGTGCGTTTCGGTGATGGAGCCCGACCGCTGGGGCGAAGACGACCGCACCAGAAGCTGCCTCACTTTCCTCGCCCGCTACGGCACCCACGCGAAGGCGCTGCTGCCGCAGATTCAGGAAACCCGCGCCTACCTAGCCAACGTCAAAAAGCGCCCCGTCAAGAAGCTGGCGGAAGTGGACGCACTCATCGCCGCCATCGAATCAAGCACCGCCACCCCCACGCTCGTCTCCATCGCGGAATTCAAATCGCGCCCGGCGGCGAGCAGGTGAGGCGGCTTCAGAAAATGAGCACGGAAAGATGAAGGCGATCTCACGCATTCTCCCGAACGTCCCGGTCGCCGTCTTTGCGCTCCTTGCGTTCCTGTGCGGCCAGTCGCACGCCGCGCCGCCCAACATCCTCCTCATTCTCGCCGACGACCTTGGCTACGGCGATGTGCGCTGTTACAACGCGGAGGCGAAAGTGGCGACACCGCACCTCGACCGGCTGGCGGCGCAGGGGATGCGCTTCACGGATGCGCACAGCCCCTGCACCGTCTGCACTCCTTCGCGCTACAGCCTGATGACCGGACAGATGGCGTTTCGGGTGCCGAATGGCGGCACGGTGTTCACCGGCGCAGGCGGGCCGTCGCTCATTGCACCGGGGCGTCTCACGCTGCCGGAGATGCTGCGGAAGCAGGGCTACTCGACCGCGGCGTTCGGCAAGTGGCATGTCGGCCTGACGTTTCGCGACAAGGACGGCGCAGCGATTCACAAGGGTGGGATCGAGGCCGTGCGGCGCATCGATTTCTCCCGCCGCGTCGAGGGCGGCCCGGTCGATCACGGCTTCGACCGCTTCTTTGGCACCGCGTGCTGCCCGACGACGGACTGGCTCTACGCCTTCATCGAAAACGACCGCGTGCCCGTGCCGCCAGCCGGCCTGATTGATAGAGCCACACTGCCGCAGCATCCCTATGCCAACGACTGCCGGCCCGGGCTCATCGCTCCGGATTTTCCGATGGAGGAGGTGGACCTCGTGTTCCTGAAAAAGAGCCGCGAGTTCCTTGAGCAGCACGTCCGCGAATCGCCGGACAAACCGTTCTTCCTTTTCCATTCCACGCAGGCGGTGCATCTGCCCTCCTTCGCTGCGCCGCAGTTCCGCGGCAAAAGCGGTGCCGGGCCGCACGGCGACTTCATTCACGAGCTCGACTGGATCGCCGGCGAACTCATGGCAACGCTGGAGAAACTCGGCGTCGCGGAAAACACGCTTGTCATTTTCACCAGTGACAACGGTCCGGAAACGACGAGCGTCCTTCACATGCGCGCGGACCACGGCCACGACGGCGCGCGGCCGTGGCGCGGCATGAAGCGGGACAGCTGGGAGGGCGGACATCGCGTGCCCTTTATCGTCCGCTGGCCCGGCCATGTGAAACCCGGCACGACCAGCTCGCAGCTCACCAGCCTGACCGATGTCATGGCCACTGTCGCTGCGATTGCCGGCGCGCATTTGCCTGACAACGCAGCGGAGGACAGTTTCAATCTGCTCCCTGCGCTGCGCGGCGAAGACACGGCTCCCGTGCGTCCGTACTTGCTGCAGCAGGCCTTCAACGGCGTGCGCACGCTCTCCCTCCGCCGCGGACCGTGGAAATATCTGGACCATTCCGGCTCCGGCGGAAACAATTACGAACGCGACCCGGGCCTCCGTCAGTTTTACATTCCCGACTCCGCACCCGCCGCCCTCTACGATCTCGAATCAGACCCTAGTGAAAAGAATAACCTCCACGCCGCCCATCCTGACATCGCGGCGGAATTGAAAGCATTGCTCGACCAATCCAAAACCAGCGGCCGCAGCCGGCCCCTTCACTGAATCCCTCCATGAAACTACTCCACATTCTTCTCACTCTCTGCACCGTTCTCTGCATCCCGTCTCCCGCGGCGGAGAAAAAACCGCTTCAGGTCTTCATCCTCGCCGGTCAGTCGAACATGCAGGGCCACGCGAAGATCAGCACGTTCGAGCACATCGGCATGGATCCGGCGACGGCACCGCTGCTGCAGGAAATGCTCGGCGCAGACGGCAAGCCTAAGGTCTGCGGGCGCGTCTGGATTTCATCCATCGGCTGTGCCGGCGACGACACGAAGGAGCAGACGGGAAAACTGACGGCGGGCTTCGGCGCCTCACCGGAGAAGATTGGGCCGGAGTTCACCTTCGGTCTTTACATGGAAAAGCTCACCGGGGGAGCGCCGGTCTTGCTGATCAAGACTTCGTGGGGCGGCAAGAGCATCAACACCGATTTCCGTCCGCCCGGCGCCGGGGCCTATTCGTTCAATGAAGCACAAATCGCGGGATTTCAAAAGCAGGGCAAGGACCTCGAGGCCGCAAAAGCGGAGAAGGCCGCAGCGACGGGCAAGTACTACCGGCTCATGATCGAACATGTGAGGAAAGTCCTCGCCGAACCCGGACGCGTGGTGCCCGGCTACGACGCCGGTCAGGGCTGTGAGCTGGCCGGTTTCGTGTGGTTCCAGGGCTGGAATGACATGGTGGACGGCGGCACCTATCCCGACCGCGACAAGCCCGGCGGCTACGATGCCTACACCAGCGTAATGGCGCAGTTCATCCGGGATGTCCGCAAAGACCTCAACGCGCCGAAGCTGCCGTTCGTCATCGGCGTCATGGGCGTCGGCGGACCGACGGCGGACTACGGCCCCGGCGAACAGCGCTACAAGGCGACGCACCAGAACTTCCGCGACGCCATGGCCGCACCGGCCAAGCTGCCGGAGTTCCAGGGCAATGTCGCCGCCGTCCTGACAGAGAAGTACTGGGACCGGGAAATCACCATGGCGCGGGAAAAGGAGAACGCCGTCCGCCAGCAGGCGAAAAAAGCCGCAAAGGAGCAGCAGCTGAAACCCGCCGAAGAACGCGCGGCCTTTGAGAAACTGCGCAGCGAACAGCTCTCCGAACGCGAACGCAGGGTGCTCGACGCCGGCGTCTCCAACGCGGAGTACCACTATCTCGGCTCCGCCAAGATCCTCGCCGGCATCGGCAGGGCTTTTGCCGAGGCGATGGCGGAGTTGAAGGGGCTGGCAAAACACTGAGGGCCCGCGGGAGACTCCGGTCTTGCGGCTCAATTCCGGCTTCCAAACCCGGAGGCGCGTCCAGCGTCTGCTTTCCCGCCATCCCTCTCCATGCATCCCGTCCTGTTCCTGACATTTCTCCGCACCGGCACCCTGGCGGCGCGAGAGGCCTCCGTCTTGATGATTGTCAGTGACAGACGGGGTTGGGCCGGTGCAGGATTTCCCGGCGGCGCCGGCCGGAGGGATACCTCTTCGATAGCACCGGCCCGGCCATAAAGCGCCCGCACCTTCACACCCATCCACCCGCTCCCCATGCGCCTTCCAACAGCATTTTCGTTACTCGTCACCGTTCTCCTGTGCCGCGCCGCGGCGGAGGACGGCTTCAAATCAATCTTCAACGGCACCGATCTCACCGGCTGGGACGGAAATCCGGCGCTCTGGTCGGTGCAGGACGGCTGCCTCACCGGCCGCACGCAATCTCCCGATGATTTGAAATACAATCAGTTCCTCATCTGGCGCGGCGGCGTGTTGAAGAACTTCGAGCTGCGGGTGAAGGCGAAGGTCACGGGCAACAACACGGGCATTCAGTTCCGCAGCAAGGAACTCGCGGATGTGGGCAAGTGGAGCGTGGGCGGTTATCAGTGCGACATTCATCCGCTGCCAAAGAACAACGCCATGCTTTACGAAGAGCGCGGCCGCGGCATCGTGGCGCAAAACGGTCAGAGTGTCGTGACCGACCCGCAGGGCGTGAAATGGCTCGTGGCCGAGCGCGACCCGGTGAAGGCCGATGTGGCCGAGTGGCACGAGTACACGGTGGTGGCTCAGGGAAACCGCCTCACGCTCAAACTCGACGGAAAGGTGACGGCGGAACTCACCGACCACGACGAGGCGAAGCGCGCCTTGTCAGGACTGCTGGCTTTTCAGATCCATCGCGGCCCGGCGATGACGGTGCAGATCAAGGACGTGCGGCTCAAGGAATTGCCGGAAGGCGGCGTGCAGCCGTTCGCCAAAGCCGACATCCCGAATGACGCGCAGGCCATCGAAGCAAAGAAGCCCGCCGCAGCGAAGCCGGCGGAATCCCCGCCCCCGCAACGAAGGACTCCCGGAGCCGGGGCGCGGCGGCCGCGGAACGCCGGCATGGCCATCGGCGAAAACAAGGCCACGCCCGTGGAGCGCATCACCACGCTGCCGGGATTCAAAGCCGAGCTGCTCTATTCGGTGCCCGGCGGCGACCAGGGGTCATGGGTCGCGCTCTGCGTTGATGACATGGGCCGCATTCTGGCGAGCGACCAGTACGGCGGACTCTATCGTTTCCCCGCGCCCGCTGCGGGCCAGCCGCTCGCGGCGGAGAGCATCGAGAAACTGCCGGTCGAAATTCGCGGCGTGAACGGCATGGAGTTCGCCTTTGGCGCACTGTATCTCGGCGTGAACGACTACGAGAAGAAGGTCACCAACGGACTCTATCGCATAACCGGGGAGCATCTGGACAAGCTGGAACTGCTGCGCGCCTTCGAGGCCGGAAGCGATCACGGCGTCCACGCCATCGTGCCCGCGCCGGACGGCAAGTCGCTCTATCTTATCTGCGGCAACAACGCCGTCATCAGCGGCGGTCCCGTCAAAGGCACCGCCGCCGCTTCACCGGTCGCGAAGCTGTGGGGCGACGACCATTTGCTCCCCCGCATGCCCGACGGACGCGGACACAACCGCCACGTCATGGCACCCGGCGGCATCGTCTATCGCCTTGATCCTGACGGGAAGAACTTCGAGATCTTCGCCAGCGGCTTCCGCAACATTTATGACGCCGGACTAAATCGCGACGGCGAGCTGTTCACCTACGACGCGGACATGGAGTACGATTTCAATACCTCATGGTATCGTCCCACGCGCATCAATCACGTTGTCAGCGGCGGCGAATACGGCTGGCGCAACGGCGCAGGCAAGTATCCCGAATTCTATGCCGACAACCTGCCGGCCACGCTTAACATCGGCCCCGGCTCACCCACCGGCTGCGTCTTCGGCTACGGTGCGAAGTTTCCCGCGAAGTATCAGAACGCCTTCTATGCGCTCGACTGGAGCTGGGGAAAAATCTACGCCGTGCATCTCCAGCCAAGCGGCTCCAGCTACAACGCAACGAAGGAGGAGTTCGTCACCGGCGGGCCGCTGCCGGTCACGGATGCGGTCATCGGCAAAGACGGCGCGATGTATTTCGCCATCGGCGGACGCAGGGTGCAGAGCGGTCTTTATCGCGTGAGCTACACCGGCAACGAGAGCACGGCTCCCGTGCGCGCGGGCAGAGGAAGCGGGGTGAGCGTCGAGGAAGCCGCGCGCAGGCTGCGGCACTCACTCGAAGCATTCCACGGCAGGCAGGACCCGAAAGCCGTGGAAACGGCGTGGCCGCACCTCGCCAGCGAAGATCGCTGGATTCGCACCGCGGCGCGCACCGTGCTGGAGCACCAGCCGCTCGACCAGTGGCGCGATCGTGCGCTCGCCGAAGCGAACGCCACCGCGCAACTCGAAGCCCTGCTCGCGATGGCCCGCGTCACCGGCGTTTGCCCCACGCACCGCGCGCCAGGCCATGTGGTGAACACCGCCGCGCGCGAACAGCTGTGGTCGGCGCTGCTCCAGCACGACTTTGCCAAACTCACCAACGACCAGCGCCTCGCATACGTGCGGCTCTCGCAGATCGTCCTGCATCGTTTAGAAGATCCCGGCGATGCCACGAATGCCGCGCTCATCGCGAAACTTGACGCCGGCTATCCCGCCGCGAACTTTGAGCTGAACTGGCTGCTCACCGAGACGCTGGCGTATCTCCAGGCGCCGAACACCGCCCGCAAAGCGATGGCGCTTATCGCCGCGGCCGAAAGTCAGGAACCGCAGATCGAATACGCCCGCAGCCTGCGCTTCCTCAAAGTCGGCTGGACGCCGGAACTGCGGCAGCAGCAGCTCGAGTGGTTCCTCAAAGCCGCCAGCTTCAAGGGCGGCTCCAGCTTCAACATCTTCATTGATTTCATCCGCAAGGACTCCCTCGCCACTTTCACGGATGCGGAAAAAACGCAGTTCGCCGAACTCATCGCGAAGAAACCGGAAGTGAAGTCCGCGCTGGAGGTTTCCGCCGCGGTATTCGCAGGCCGCACACCAAAGAACTGGACCCTGGAGGAACTCAGCGCCGCCGCACGCGACGGCATGAAGGGCCGTGATTTCGAGAACGGGCGCAAAATGTTCGCGGCCGCCGCGTGTTTCGCGTGCCACCGCTTCGGCAATGCCGGCGGCATGACCGGACCCGACCTCACCGGCGCCGGCGGACGCTACAGTCCGCACGATCTGCTCGATCAAATCCTCAATCCCAGCAAGGAAATCAACGAGCAGTTCACGCCCATCGTCGTCACCAAAACAGACGGCAGTTCCGTGAGCGGTGTGGTCGTCAACCTCAACGGCGACAACGTCACGCTGAACACCGACCTCAGCGACCCCAACCAGCGTGAGAACATCGACCGCAAGAACGTCGTCAGCATCGAGAACAGCAAAGTCTCTCCCATGCCGCCCATGCTGCTGGCCATGCTGACGAAAGAGGAAATCCTCGACCTGCTCGCCTACACCCTCAGCGGCGGAGACCCGGCGCACGCGCACTTCAAAAAGTAAATCCGGTATCACACATGCGCTGCTTTGTTCTGTTTCTGTGCGTCTTTGCGCTGCCGGCCGCGGCGGGTGCCGCGCCGGTGAACGTTCTGCTCATCATGGCCGACGACCTGCGCGACACGGTCGGCTGTTATGGACATCCGCTGGCGAAGACGCCGCACCTTGACCGGCTCGCCGCGCGCGGCACCCGGTTCTCCCGCGCCTTTGCGCAGTATCCCGTGTGCAATCCCAGCCGCACCTCCCTGCTCCTCGGTCAGCGGTGCGAGCAGACCGGCATCGTCGGCAATCAGCAGTTCTTCCGCGCGACGCTTCCTGACATGATCACTTTCCCCCAACTGCTCCGGAACAACGGGTGGACGGCGCGCTCCTATGGAAAGATCCTGCACGCGGCGAATACCGGTGAGAACGTGCGCCGCGATTGGCTGGATGAAGGCAAGTCGTGGGATCACGCGGAGATTTTGCCCGCCTCCTCTCCTCACCGGCGCGGTGACTTCCGCAATCTGACCGGCGGGAAACTCGGCTGGTGCGAAATCGGCATGGTGGACGGCCCGGACGACGACCAGCCCGACGCCCGCACGGCTGCGGCGGCGGCGCGCGCGGTGGAGGAACTCCATGCCGCCGGCAAGCCGTGGCTCGTCGCCGCCGGATTTCACCGCCCGCACGACCCGTTTCACGCCCCGCGAAAGTTCTTCGAGCTGTATCCCAAAGACTCCCTGCCGCTCCACCGCGACCCCGCTGGCCTGAGCGCGGCCGCCCCGCTGGCCATTCCGGGAGGATGGCTCGCGGATTTTGCGAAATTCAGCGACGATGACCGGCGCAGTTTTCTCCAGGCTTATCTCGCGGGCGTCTCTTACATGGACCACCAGGTGGGCCGTCTGCTCGATACGCTCGACCGGCTCAAGCTGTGGGACACGACGGTCGTGATTTTCCTTGGTGACCACGGCTACCATCTTGGCGAGCGCGGCTGGTGGAACAAGAACACGCTCTTCGACCGGTCGTGCCGCGCGCCTCTGCTCGTCGCCGCACCCGGCGGAAAGGCCGGGCAGGTGTTCGCCGGGCCTGTCGAATTCGTGGATTTGTATCCGACCGTGGCCGACTACTGCGGCGTGACCGCGCCGCACACCCTGGCCGGCAGCACCCTGCGTCCGCTCCTGGCTGACGCCTCCCGCCCTCACAAGGAGGCTGCCTTTACGCTCGTCACGCGCGGGGCGAACAGGTTCGGGCAAAGCGTCTGCACGACCCGCTGGCGCCTCACGCAATGGAGCGACGGAGCGCTGGAACTCTACGACCACGCCGCCGACCCGGAGGAAACGCGGGATCTCTCCAGAAGGGCCGAACACACTGACACCATCACCGAACTGAAGGCCCGGCTTCAATCCCTGCCCCCGTGGCCCGTCACCAAATGAGATTTCACCTGCTTCTCCTGGCGCTCCTTGCGTTCGTTTGCGGGCGTTCCTCCGCCGCGCCGAAACCGAACATTCTCTTCATCGCCATTGACGATCAGAACGACTGGATCGGCCACCTCGGCGGGCATCCGCTCGCGAAGACGCCGCATCTCGACCGTCTCGCGGCGCGCGGCACCACGTTTCTGAACGCGCACTGCCAGGCACCGCTGTGCAATCCCTCGCGGGCCAGCCTGCTGCTTGGCCTGCGCCCCACCACCACGGGCATTTACGGACTCGCGCCCGCGCCGCGCGCGCTGCCGGAACTGCGCGACCGCGCGTCGCTGCCACAGCACTTCGCGGCGCAGGGTTATCGCACGGCGGCCACGGGGAAAATTTTTCATGGCGGCACGGGCGGCGGGAAAAGCGCGACGCCGGAATTTCAAATCACTGCGCCGCTCGGCGGTGTCGGCACCACGCCGCCGCGCAAGCTCGTCGGTCCCACACCGATGGGCAACAACCCGCTCATGGACTGGGGCCTGTGGCCGCTGGACGATGATGACACTGCCAAGGGCGATTACAAAGTCGCGACGTGGACGGTGGAGCAAATAAAAGCCGCACCAAAGGACCAACCCTTCTTCATCGCCGCCGGATTCTTCCTCCCGCACGTCCCGTGCTACGCCACAAAGAAGTGGTTCGACCTCTACCCCGACGACGACAGCCTGTTGCCGCGAGTGCTGGACAATGACCGCGACGACACGCCGCGCTTCTCATGGTATCTCCACTGGAGCCTGCCCGAGCCGCGCCTGGCGTGGCTGAAGGAAAAGAACCAGTGGCGCAATCTCGCGCGCAGCTACCTCGCCAGCGTGAGCTTCGCCGACGCGCAGGCGGGCCGCCTTCTTGCCGCGCTGGAGGAATCGGGCCACGCGGAAAACACCGTCGTCGTCGTGTGGGGCGACCATGGCTGGCATCTCGGCGAAAAAGGCATCAGCGGCAAGAACACGCTCTGGGAGCGCAGCACGCGTGTGCCGCTGATCTTCGCCGGCCCCGGCGTGAAGGCTGGCCAGCGTTGTGCGCAGCCCGCCGAACTGCTGGATATTTACCCCACGCTCATCGAACTCACCGGGGTGCCGCAGCGCGAAGGTCTCGAAGGCCTGAGCCTGGTGCCGCAACTCAGGGATGCCGCGACGAAGCGCGAGCGTCCCGCCATCACCAGTCACAACCAGGGCAATCACGCCATTCGCAGCGAACGCTGGCGCTATATCCGCTATGCGGACGGCAGTGAGGAACTCTACGACATGCAGGCTGATCCGAACGAATGGACGAACCTTGTCAGCAAAGCCGGGCACGCCGCCGTGATCGCCGCCCACAGGAAGTGGCTGCCGAAACCGGATCGCCCGCCCGCGCCCGGCAGCGCCCACCGTGTGCTCACCTATGACGCAGCCACCGACGAAGCGGTTTGGGAAGGCCAGGCCGTAAGGCGCACGGATCCGATTCCGCAGTGAATGGTGATTGATGTCGTCGCCTATGGACTAAAACCTCGAATCCGTGCAGACCATGAATCCACTTCGCCTCACCCTGCTTCTCTTGGCCCTCGCGCTGCCAGCCGCGCTGCGCGCCAGGCCGCTCAATGTCGTCGTGCTCTACGCCGATGACTGGCGGCACGACACGCTGGGCTGCGCGGGTCATCCGGTGGTGAAAACGCCGAACCTCGACCGGCTCGCAGCGGAAGGTGTGCGCTTCACGCGCAACTGCGTCACCACCTCGATCTGCGGGGTGAGCCGCGCCTCGCTGTTCACCGGCCAGTGGATGTCGCGGCACGGCAATAAGGCCTTCAAGGAATTCACCACGCCGTGGGCGGAGACCTATCCGGGCCTGCTGCGGGCCCACGGCTGGTTCACCGGACACGCCGGCAAATGGCACAACGGACGATTCCCCGCAGAGCACTTCGATTTTGGCAGGGCCTACAGCGGCACCCACTGGATGAAACTGCCGGACGGCACGCGCATCCACGTGACCCAGCGCAACGAAAACGACGCCTTGGAATTCCTCCGCACGCGCCCCCGGGACAAACCGTTCTGCCTCACACTAGCCTTCTTCGCCACGCACGCGGAAGACGGCAACAAGGAGCAGTATCTGCCGCAGCCCGCGAGCATGGAGCTCTACAAGGACGTCACCATTCCCGTGCCGCCCAATGCCACGCAGGAATCATGGCAGCGACTGCCGCCATTCTTCGATGACAGGAACGAAGGCCGCCGCCGCTGGGGCTGGCGCTTCGACACGCCGGAGAAATACCAGACGATGATGAAGAACTACTACCGCCTCGCCGCGGAGGTGGATGCAACGTGCGGGCGGGTGCTCGACGAGTTGAAGAAGCAGGGCGCGCTGGACTCCACGCTCGTCATTTTCACCACCGATAACGGTTACTTCCACGCCGAGCACGGCCTCGCCGACAAATGGTATCCCCACGAGGAAAGCATCCGCGTCCCCCTCATCGTGCGCGACCCGCGCATGGCGGCGACGAAGCGCGGCACGACGAACGACGCCTTCACGCTGAATGTGGATCTCGCCCCCGCCATCCTCGCGGCCGCCGGAATCGCCGCGCCCAAAACGATGCAGGGCCGCGACTTCGCCCCGCTCTATCTCGCAGAGGAAAAACCGGAATGGCGCACCGAATTCTTCTACGAACACGGCCCCATCGGCAAAAACATCCCGCCGTCCGAAGCCCTCGTGCAGCGCGAGTGGAAATACATGTTCTGGCCGGAGGCAAAATACGAACAGCTCTTCGACCTCACCGCCGACCCGCGCGAAGAAAGTGATCTCGCCCGCAATGCTGAACACGCGGATCGCCTCGCAGCGATGCGTTCCCGGTTCAACGAACTCAAGGCCGCCGCCAGATGATGACACCGCCGCCCTTCAAAATGTATCCATCCGCTGCACTGGAGCGAGTCACGGCCAAACGAGGCGTTCACGTGATTTCTCCGCCTGACCTCCAGTCATGAAAATACCCTTCGTTCTTCTGCTGCTTTGCGGTCTTGCCGCCGCCGCCCCCCGGCCGAATATCGTGCTCATTCTTGCCGACGACCTCGGGCAGCGCGACCTCGGTTGCTATGGCAGCACGTTTCACCGCACGCCGCAAATAGACGCGCTCGCGACGCGCGGCATGAAATTTACGAAAGCCTACTCGGCCAGTCCGCTGTGTTCGCCGACGCGCGCGAGCATTCTCACCGGCCTCGCGCCGGCCCGCATCGGGATCACGGCGCCGAACTGTCACTTGCCGAAGGTGATGCTTGAGAAGCGACTCTCCCCGGGCGGCCCCACGGCGCGCGTGCTCAACGCGGACAGCATCACGCGGCTCAAAACGGATTACCTCACGCTGCCGGAAGTGCTGCGCGACGCTGGCTGGCGCACGGGGCATCTCGGGAAGTGGCACCTGGGCGCAGAGCCGTATTCTCCGCTGCAACATGGTTTCGACAGCGACCTGCCGCACACGCCCGGTCCAGGACCCGGCGGGGGCAACGGCTACTTCGCGCCCTGGAACTTCTGGAAAGGCGAAGGCCAGCCCGGTGACCACATCGAGGATCGCATGGCGGAGGAGGCGGAGAAATTCATCGCCGCGAACATAGCCCGTCCGTTTTTTCTGAACTACTGGGCTTTCAGTGTGCACAGCCCGTGGATGGCGAAGGAGGACTACACGGCCGAAGCCGCCGCGCGCTCTGACAAGAGCGCCCCGCAGCGCAATGCCATGTATGCCGCCATGCTCCGCAGTCTCGACGACGCCGTGGGCCGCATCACCGCCGCGCTGGAAAAGCACGGCGTCGCAGACAACACGCTGATTCTCTTCACCGGTGACAACGGAAGCTGGCACAACGTGCCGCGCGAAGCTTCAAAGAATAAAGCGTGGGCCGGCGTGCCGGTGACGAGCAACGCCCCGTTCCGCAGCGGCAAAGCGAGCAACTACGAAGGCGGCACCCGCGTGCCGCTGATCGCTGTGTGGCCGGGAAAAATCGCCCCCGGCTCCTCCAGCGAAGCCATCGTGCAGACCACCGACTTTTTCCCCACGCTTCTGGAACTCGCGGACCTCAAGCTCCCTCAGCCGCCCAGTTTTGACGGCACCAGTTTCGCCTCCGCGCTGCGCGGGGAAGCGTTCACCCGCGATACCATCTTCTGTCACTTCCCGCACGGCGGACGCAGCGACATCGACGGCTTCCGTCCCTCCACATGGGTGCGGCGCGGGGACTGGAAACTGATCCGCTTTTTCGCCGACAACGACGACGGCAGCGACCGGCTGGAACTTTACAACCTGCGTGAGGACCCCGGCGAAACGAAGAATCTCGCCGCAGCGAAGCCCGAACTCGCCGCGGAATTGAACATGCTCATCACGCGCTACCTCGCCGACACCGGGGCCGTGGTGCCGAAGCTGAATCCAAAGTTCAGCAAGACAGCGCCCGCCGAGGCTGAGAAAGTTGCCAAGGACCCGCTGCTGGGCTGGAAGCCGCGTCAGTGCGAAGCGGTGGTGAAAGACGGCGTGCTGCACATTAAGGCGATCGGCGCCGATCCATTTCTCGGCTTCGCCGCCGGAAAGCTCGCCGCAGGTGCGAAGCTCCGCTTCCGCATCAAGAGCGACGGCGGCAGCGGCAAAATCGTATGGCTTTCCGCGCCGGATGCAACCGATGCGCCGAAGCCGTCCGGGTTCGCGGTTAAAGCCGGTGAGTTCACCGAAATCACCGCGTCCATCCCTGCGCCCGGCGGGAAAGCGGGCATCATCCGGCTCCACGTCCCCGCTCCTGCAGAGTTGGACTGGATCGAACTGGAAAACCCCGGTGCCCAAACCCGCCGCTGGGATTTCGCCGTCGAATAATCTCCCATCGCTCCCGCATGAAAACCTGCACACTGCTCCTCCTCTGCCTCTCACTGCTGTGCCTCCGCACTCCCGCCGCTGAAACGGTCATATACAAGAAAGCCGGCGATCGCGAACTGCTTCTGCACATCGAAAAGCCGGCCGGATGGAAGCCGGCGGACCAGCGCCCGGCCATCGTGTTCTTCTTCGGCGGCGGCTGGGTCAGCGGATCGCCGGAGCAGTTCCGCGGCCAGAGCGAAGCGTTCGCCGCGCGCGGCATGGTGGGCATCCGCGCTGAATACCGCACCGTGGCGAAAGGGGAGAAGAGCCCGCCGCTCGTCTGCTGCGCCGATGCCAAGTCGGCGATGCGCTACGTGCGCAGCCACGCGGCGAAACTGGGCGTGGACCCGAATCGCATCGCCGGAGCGGGCGGATCGGCGGGCGGGCACCTCGCGGCATTCACAGCCCTCGTGGAAGGGCTCGATGATCCCGCGGACGATTTGAAGATTTCCTGCAAACCGGACGCGCTCGTTCTCTTCAACCCCGTCTTCAACAACGGCCCCGGACAGTGGGGGCACGAGCGCGTGGGTGAACGGTTCCGCGAATTCTCGCCGGCGCACAATATCTCAAAGGCCGCGCCGCCAACCTGTGTCTTCCTCGGCGATACCGACAAACTCATCGGCGTGCCGGTCCTGCGCGAATTCGAATCCGCCATGAAGAGCGCGGGTGTCCGCTGCGACGCTCACGTGTTCTCCGGTGCCGTCCACGGATTCTTCAACCGGGAGCCTTACAAATCGCAGACGCTTGAGGCGGCGGACCGTTTCCTCACGTCGCTGGGCTGGCTCGCGGCAAACGCTGCCGGTCCGAAGCGCGACAGTTCCGCGCCGAAACCTAACTTCATCCTCATCACCGTGGACGACCTCGGGTATGCGGACATCGGGCCGTTTGGCTCGAAGCTGAACCGCACACCGCACCTCGACCGCATGGCGCAGGAAGGGCGCAAGCTCACGTCGTTCTACGCCGCGCCGGTCTGCTCGCCGTCCCGCGCGGCGCTGATGACCGGCAGCTACGCCAAGCGCGCGCTGCCGATTCCGCATGTGCTCTTCCCGGAGGACAAAGCCGGACTTTCTCCAAAGGAAATCACCGTTGCCGAAGTGCTCAAGGACGCGGGCTACGCGACGGCCATCATCGGCAAATGGCACCTCGGCGATCAGCCGGAGTTTTTGCCCAACGCGCAGGGCTTCGACCTCCACTTCGGCCTGCCCTACTCGAACGACATGGGCCCGGTCGCCGACGGTGTCCGCAGCGACCTCGGCAAGCCCATCCCCGCGCCAAACCCTAACGCCAAAGGAAAAGGCCAGCCGCCGCTCCCGCTCTTGCGCAATGGCACGGTCGTGAAGCGCGTCCTGCCCGATGACCAGCAATCGCTCGTCGAGATCTACACCGACGAAGCCGTGAAGTTCATCGCCGGGAAAAAAGCCGCGCCCTTCCTGCTCTATCTGCCGCACAACGCCGTGCACTTCCCCATTTACCCGGGCAAAAAGTGGGCCGGCAAATCGCCGCACGGCATCTACTCTGACTGGGTCGAGGAGGTGGACGCGAGTGTGGGCCGCGTGCTCGACGCCGTGCGCGAACACGGCCTCGCTGAGCGCACGCTCGTTATTTTCACCAGCGACAACGGCGGTACCCCGCGGGGTCGCAACACCCCGCTGCGCGGCCACAAAGGCAGTACGCTCGAAGGCGGCGTCCGCGTGCCGACCATCGCATGGTGGCCCGGCAAGATCCCCGCCGCGACCGCCACCGACGCCATCGCCGGCAACCACGACATCCTCCCCACCTTCACCGCGCTCGCCGGCGCGCCACTCCCCACCGGCCGCAAACTCGACGGCACCGACATCACCCCGCAACTCACCGCCGCCCCCGACGCCAAACCCGCGCACGAAACCTTCTTCTACTACAATGGCCTCCGCCTCAACGCCGTCCGCCACGGCGACTGGAAACTGCAAATCAGCGAAGGCCGCGCCCCCGGCGCCAAAGCCAAAGAGTTCACCCCGCAACTCTACAACCTCCGCGAAGATATCGGCGAAGCGAACAACGTCGCCGCCGCGAATCCCGAAATCGTCGCCAGGCTCCAGTCCCTCATCGCGGAATTGAAAACCGACCTCGGCACCGAAGGCATCGCCCCCGGCTGCCGCGAACTGGGCCGCGCCGAGAATCCCAAGCCGCTCATCCCGCACGACGGGAAGTAGGCGAGTTCGCAACTCATGCCGCAACGGTAGTGCCGCTGGATCAGACTGTGAGCGGCACGTCCACTGCCAACTGCACCACTGCTGCTTCAATCGGGGTGAAAATGTCGAGGTCAGCGCCAACGGTCTCGAGGCTCACGACGAGCGCGTAGCGGATACGGTTGTAGTATTTCTTGTGCTGGGCGCGCAGGCGCCACCAGCCGTTCACGGGGAAGACGATGAGGTGTTCCATCGCAGCGAGTTGGGCGGCGGTGCCGGTCCAGGTGTCCGCGTGAATCGAGCCACGCCGGCGGAGGTCGTCGCCGAGCGTCCATCCATCACTCGTATCATCGGGTTTTTCGTAAGCGTCGCGTTCGTCTTCGGAGATGGCGTCCGAGACGCGGGCGATGAAATTGTCCACGGACTTCTCCGTCGCGGTTTGCACGAGGAAACGGAGGTTGCACCCGGCGTAGCGATACTTGGAGTTCACCATGCGCGAGCCGGGATTCGGCTCAATGAAGTAGGAGAGCGCTACCCGCAGCCGCACCTGCACGTCGCCGTTCGCCTGAAGTAACGCTTTCGGCCACGGAAGGCGGTAGAGCATCATGTCTTTGGTGCGCACATTGCTCTTCGCCTTCTTATTGTTCTTCTGTGCCTTCTTCTTTTCAAACGGCTGGAGCGAGTCTTGGCAGATGAGCGTGGCGCGGCTGCGGGCGGAGGCCAGCGCGCGGGCGAGATTGGGCTGCCCGTGTCCGAAACGGCGAATGACGTGCGCCATGTCGCCTTTGTTATTCTTCTTTCTGTCGCGCAGCATTTCCGACGTCCACTCCGCCGAATGAACCATCAAGGCGCGGACGGTTTCGGGCCAAAACCCGGGATACTCTGCCTGAATGTGCGCGGCCATTTTTGCCGCCAGTGCGGTCGCAGCACTCGTTGCCCAAAATGGAGCGAAGAGGCGTTGCTGGATGTCGGAGTTGGTCGTGAGGAGGGAAAGGCTGTCGCGCTCGTAGCGGTCGCCTTTCGCATCGGCGGCGACGTTGCCGCCCTCGAACACCACATCGGGTTTCATCGGCCAGTGGCGGGATTCCGGCTTCGTCCACAGGCAGCTCGTGGCGCTGTGCGGAGAAAGTCCGCCTCGCGGGGCCATGCAGATGGCACCGGGAACGATGTCGCCGTTGTGGTCGGTGACAATGTCCTTTGTCGTACAGGCTCCCACTGTGAGCACGTTCCACGACTGGGCCGGGTCTTCGAGCGATGTGAGTTCGTTCTTCGATGGATACTCGCCGCGGTTTTGCAGCCACGCGTTGCCTCCGCTCACACACACGAGCCGCTTGGTGTCATCATCGTCCATCGCGCCGGACGTGTGGCTGTCGAGTGCTGCCGACCATGCCGTGGGTTTGCCCATCTCTGTGAAGTCCGGCGAATCCGGCGCGGTCACAGCCATCGCAAAGACACGCTGCCGTTCTCCCGCATTACTTTCAGCAATCGAAATCGCCTCCTGCGTGATGAGGCCGTAGTGCTCCGGCTCGTTGCTGCCAAATCGCGGCAGCACCTTCACAGACTCCAGCCAGTGTGTGGCCGCCACTGGCCCGGTGCATTCGAGCAGCGGCGTGAGGTCGCCATAGGCGGCGAGACCGGCCATCTGCGTGCCGTGGCCGTTGCGGTAGTGGTCATCCTTGCCCCACTCCGGGCGCACGGTGTCATGGTCGCTTTCGTGGAGCAAGTCGGAAAGCAGTGGGTGCCCGCGATTCACGCCGGTATCGAGCACGCAGACGGCGGGTGCATCATCGCGCGGCAGCGTGAGCCGCGACTTCAAATCCGCTGCCCACTGGTGCTGCTCGCGTGGCGTCTGCTCGATGAAAAACTCCGCCGTCAGCGCCGGGTGACGCAACTCGCTCACGAAGTTCAGCAGCGCCACTGCGGAGGCGAGCGACCGGCGCGTGGTCTTGAGCAGATAGATGGTGTGTTCAGGCAGTAGAAGTTTGCCCGTCTTGAGAATCATGCCAAATCGCGCTGCCTCTGTCTCAACGGCGGTCTCATGGCGGCTGCGCTGAGACTCCGCACCCACTCGAACCCACACCTCCCACCATGTCATCACGTCAAGTTCCGGAAGCGGATGCTTTGAAGTCCACAACGCCTCAATCGCCGCGACGCCGATGGAATCGATGTTTGAGATGAGGTCGGCATTGTCCGCAGCAATCGTTTTCCCGGCCTTGTCGGTGCGGGTCTTCATTCGCGAGTAAGCCTCCACTTTCTCGACGAGGCGCGTGAGTTTCCCGTGCCTCACGAAGACTGTCGCTACGGTGACATTCGTTTCTTCCTCCTGCCGCACAGACAGCAACGAGATGCCGAAGCGCGGCGAGTCCAGCGCCTCTGTCTTCAGCGGGTGAGCCGGAGCACTGCGGATGGCGAGCGTGACACCGGCGTCTTCCTCGTAGTTGGCGAGTTCTTGAGAACATCGCAGGCGTTCAGATTCCATCTGTGCCTGCTGCAATTCTCCGCGCAGCTTGCCCGCGTGCGCCTGCCGGTCCTGCCGCTCGAAGCGTTTGAACTTGGCACCACCGCTGCCTTTCGCAGTGTAGGGCTTTGGATATGCGCGGCCCGAGTAGTCGAGGTGCCGCAGCACTGTTGGCAGGTCTGCGGGCATCGGGGATTACGGTCGGCGGTCAAGAAAGAGGCGCCGCTCGCTGATGACGCGCAGTACGTCGGCTGTCGTGATGCTCTGCTTGTCGTGCAGTAGCGTGTCTTTGATGGCCTCCTCGCAGACACGCGTGATTTCCGCGAAGCTCAAGCCCTCCGCCGCTGCAGCCAGTTTGTTGAACTGCACGCAGTAGGTTTTCTGACCGGCCAAACGCTCTCGGAATGTCTTGGCGGCGAGTTCAGTGGAAGGCAGGCCGAGTTCAATGAGGTCGTCGAAACGGCGATACAGTGCGCGGTCGAGCAAATGCCCGTGATTGGTGGCGGCGATGACGATGCTGTTTCCCCGGTGATTTTCGACGAAGACGAGGAACGCATTTAGCACGCGGCGCATCTCGCCCACATCATTCTCCGAGCCGCGTGCGATACCGATGGAGTCGAACTCATCGAAGAGATACACCGCACGTGTGCGCTCCACGGCGTCGAAGATCAGGCGCAGCTTAGACGCCGTTTCGCCGAGATAGCGCGTCATCAGACTCTCCAGTCTCACGATGAAAAGAGGCAGGCCAAGTTCCCCCGCAATCGCCGAGGCCGTGAGAGTTTTTCCGCATCCCGGAGGCCCTGTCAGCAGAAGCGTTTGCCTCGGTCGCAGGCCGTGCGATTTCAATTTTTCCAACTGTCGTTGCTCGTGAAGCACGCGGCGAAGATGCGCCCCGGCTGCGTCATCCAGTATCAAGTCGGACAGCCGCGCCTCCGGTTGCCGCGCCGCGAGCAAATCCGCCACTTCGCCCTGCGGCTGCGCGATGTGGAGCAAGTTCGCGCGGGCGTCGCGCTGCGATTCGCTGGCGCGTGATTTTTCCACGATGTCGCGCAATTCCCGCGCGAGGTCGGGATGCCCTTTGCGCGCCTCCGCTGCGGCCAGTTGCAACCCGACCGCGTAAAAGCGCGAGTCATCGCCATCGGCGTGACTTTGCAGCAGGGCTTTCAGTTGGGCGGCGCTTGCCATGAGCAAACTCCTAGAATCGAAGTGAAACGGCGACAAGGCGGGAGTCCTCCCTCCTGGCGTTTTCCCCCAAACCCGTCGAGTAGAAGCCGCGACTTCGCATCACGGGGGAGTTGAGTCGCGCCTGGCCAGGGACGGGGCAGCGGGTGGGTGGAATAGCGGTTCCTCTGGGCGGGGTTTGTGGGTAGAAATGCGCGGCGTTTTCGTTCGCGGCGCGGGTTGGCGGGCGGAGGAAGGCGTCGCTGCATTTTCTATGAAACCACTGCTCTCTATTTTCGCTGCGCGGATGCTCCGCGGGGCTGCGCTTGTGTTGTTCGCGTTTTACGGGGCGTCGGCGGCGTGGGCGGAGGCGCCGGTGATTGGCGGGCTGGGGCGCGCGGGGACGGAGAGGATTACGGGGGCGGTGTTGGTGAGTGAATTGGGGTGCGTGGCTTGTCATTCTTCTCCGAATGCGGCGCTGGCGGCGAAGGCGGGGCCGGATCTGTCGGCGGTGGGGGCGCGGGCGCACGGGGCGCACATGGCGCGGTTCATTGCCAATCCGCCGGGCGAGAAGCCGGGGACGACGATGCCGGATGTGCTGGGGCATTTGCCGCAGGCGGAGCGCGACGCGGCGGCGACGGCGCTGGCGCATTTCCTCGCGACGCTGGGCCAGCCGGCGCCGGCGGCATTGCCCAAAGCCGACGCCGTGGAGCGCGGGCGGGCGCTGTATCATTCGGTCGGGTGCGTGGCGTGTCATGCGCCGGAGAAGGCGCTGGCCGGGTCGGTGCCGCTGGGGCCGCTGGCGGAGAAGTACACGCTGGCGAGTCTGGCCGCGTTTTTGGAGGAGCCGCTCGCGGCGCGCCCAAGCGGGCGGATGCCGGATTGTCATTTGGAGCCGCAAGAGGCGGAGGACATCGCGAGTTGGCTGCTGCGCGGGCAGACGAAGCCGCTGGAGCCTTTTCAGCCCGATGCAGCACTCGCGGCGGAGGGGCGGAAGTTGTTCGCGCAGCATCGCTGCGATGCGTGTCACACGACGGGCGGGAAGTCCGCGCCGGCGCAGTCGCTCGCATGGAGCAAGCTGCGCGCGGACAAAGGCTGTCTCTCGGAAAAGCGCGGCGCGTGGCCGCATTATCCGCTCGCGGAAAGTCAGCGCGCGTCGCTGCAGGCAGCGCTCGCAGACGAAGGAAAAACGTGGACGCCGGCGGAGCAGGTGCAGCTTACCCTCACACGACTGAACTGCATCGCCTGTCATCAGCGCGACGGACTCGGCGGCATCGTCAGCGAGCGGAATGAATACTTCACCGGACGCGAGGAAAGCCTCGGCGAGCAGGGCCGCATCCCGCCGCCGCTCACCGGCGTGGGCGCGAAGCTCAAGGATAAGTGGATGCGCGAAGTCATCGCCAACGGCGCGGGCGTGCGCACGACGATGAACTCGCGAATGCCGAAATTCGGCGCGCACAACACCGCGCCGCTCGCCGCATGGCTGAAGCAGCTCGACACACTGCCGCCGCTGCCGTTCGAGCGCGTGCCGCAAAAAGAAAAGCCGCACCAGATTGGCCGCGAACTCACCGGCACGAAGGGCCTCAACTGCATCGCGTGCCACACGTTTCGCGGCAGGAAGACCGCCATCGGCGGGCCGGAACTCACGACGATGACCGAGCGGCTGGAGGAAAACTGGTTCCATCATTTCCTCGCGCAGCCGCAGCGGTTCGCGCCGCTCACGGTGATGCCCGGCTTTTGGCCCGATGGAAAATCCGCGCTGCCCGACGTGCTCGGCGGCGACCCCGGACGCCAGCGCGATGCGCTCTGGCAATTCCTCGCGCAAGGCCCCGAGGCCGGCGAACCCGCCGGGCTGGTGTTGGAGCCGCTCGTCGTCGAGGTGAAGGACGAGGCCGTCATCGTGCGCCGCGCCTTTCCCGGCATCGGCAAGCGCGGTCTCGGCGTCGGCTATCCCGGCGGCATCAACCTCGCATTCGACGCCGCGCAAATGCGGCTCGCGAGCGTATGGACCGGCGGCTTCATCGAAGCCTCCGGACTCTGGCGCGGCCAGGGCTCCGGCCAGGCGCGCCTGCTCGGCAAAGACATCGTCACTTTCCCGCCCGGCCCCGCCTTCGCCGTCCTCCCCGCGCCCGACACCGCATGGCCCGCCTTCGACGAAACGCCGCGCCCGTCGCGCTTCGCCTTCAAAGGCTACACCCTCGACGCCCAACAACGCCCCACGCTCCGCTACGCGCTGGAAGGTTTCGCCGTGGAAGACTTCTTCATCGAGCGCCGCGACCCCGCCGGAAAACTCTACCTCGAACGCACCCTGAAACTCACCACCCCGCCCGCCGGCCTGCACTTCCGCGTCGCCGCCGACAAATCCATCGAACCCCGCGGCGGAAACGACTTCGCCGTCGGCAAAAATCTCCTCGTCCGCCTCCCTGCCGCCCCGCTCGTGCGCGACGCGGACGAAACCAAAGAACTCATCCTGCCCGCAGCGGCCGAGATGCTGCTGGAGTATCACCTGACCGCGAAGCCGTGAGCCCAGAAACGCCACTTTGAACTATCATCGAAACCGCCTACTTCCATTTCCACCATGAAGGTCAATCTCGCCGGTCGCGTAAAAAACTTAGAACTGCCCAAGGCAAAGCCGCTGCTGCCGTTGCTTGAGGCGGTTTCAAACAGTATCCATGCGATTGAAGATTGCGGGAGCCGAGACGGCTTTGTCCGCATCCGTGTTTTGCGCGACAAGGAGTCTTTGTTTGGGGCAACGTCTGACTCGAAGGCGCTCGCTCCAATTGTAGGGTTTGAAGTTACGGACAACGGCGAGGGCTTTACGGACGCCAATTTTGAATCGTTCGAGACTTGCGACAGCCTCCACAAGCAATCGCGTGGAGCCAAAGGCATTGGGCGCTTGCTGTGGTTGAAGGCGTTTGAGGAAGTCGCGGTGTTGAGCACCTATCGAGCTGGTGACGGCTTGAACAAGCAGCGACAATTCCAGTTCCGACTTCCCAAAGGCGTCCAAAAGAGCACGGCTAAGGCAGCAAACGGCGCGCTACTCCAGACGACCATCACGCTCACTGGGTTTGTAGAGCCGTATGCTGAGAGCTGCCCCAAAAAGACCGAAACCATCGCAGAGCGTCTGATGATTCACCTCGCGACCAACTTCTTGGACCCGAACTTGCCGCGAATTGAGCTTCTTGATGACGCAGCCCCAGAAAGCATCGTTCTCAACGAACGGTTTCGCCAGTATTTCAAGGAATACGGCGCGACAGGAAATCTTCGCGTCGGGACACACGACTTTACGATTCACCACCTGCGACTCTACACGTCTGAACCTCATCAAAACAGCCTCCAACTAGCCGCCAACTTTCGGGAGGTTGATGAAGTAGCTTTGAAAACGCGGATTCCGGGGCTCGCAGGGAAACTCGAAGACGAGCGGGGCGACGGCTTCTATTACCTCGGCGTGGTGACAGGTGACCTGCTCGACTCACGGGTTACGCCTAATCGAACAGGCTTCAATCTCCCAAAGGGCGAAGAAATGGTTGAAGCCGATGTCCCGACGCTTGAGCAAATCATTGAGGCCGCTACTCAGGCAGCGGTTGCCGTCCTGTCACCTTTCCTAGAGTCCATTCGGAACAAAACTCGGCAAGAGATTCGTCGCGTCGTCGAAAGTCAGCGACCTGAGTATCGTCCACTGTTGGCTCGGGTTGAGCAGGTAATAGACTCGTTCCCGGTGAACGCCTCGCCCGCAGTGGTCTTACGTCGCCTCAATGACTTTCAGTTCGAAGCGGAAGAAGAAACCCGCGAGGAAGCGAAGGCGCTGCTAAACCAGCCAGTCAATCAGAGTGAAGATTACCAGCAGCGTTATCAGGCGTATCTAAGCCGCGTCACTCAGGAGTCCGAAGCCCGGCTCGCTCAATATGTGACACACCGGCGGGCCATCCTTGACCTGCTCATTGAGCGACTGAAACGAAGGAACGACGAGAAGTTCGAACTTGAAGCGGCAATTCACGAACTGATTTTCCCGATGAAAAAGAGCTCCGACGACCCCGGAGTTTGGGGGCATCAAAACTTGTGGCTGGTGGATGAACGCCTTGCCTACCATCGCTACCTCGCATCGGACAAACCATTGAAGAGCCAAGAAGCCATCAAATCTGAGTCGAGCGAGCGTCCCGATTTTCTGATTGTGAATCGTCCCGGAGCTTTTTCCTCAAACGACCAACCCGGCTCTGTTCACAACGCCATCACGCTGATTGAACTCAAACGACCGGGCCGAACAAAGCAGGGCTCGGACAAGAAGAATCCGATTCAGCAGCTTTATGGATACGTTGAGGACATTAGGGGCGGTCATGTAAAAGATGCAGACGGGCGACCCATCCGGGTCACAGAGGGCACCGTGTTTTACTGCTACTCCATCTGCGATTTTGAAGCGGGAACCGACTTTGAACGGGCAGCTAAAGAAACAGGCCTGACACGCTCGCCGGATGGGCGCGGCTTCTTCGGATACAATCCGGGATACGGCTGCTATGTGGAGGTGATTTCTTTCGATAAGCTCGTGGACGACGCACAGCAGAGGAACCGAATTCTGTTTCAGCGGGTCGGTGTCGAAACGGCGGCAACAACGTCCGAGTTTGCTCTGGTGCAGGAAAAAGCAGCCGAAGTCATTTCGGTGCCAGCGACCGAACCCACTTCACATGAGTAAGCTCAATCTCCCCACCTACGCCCCGTTGCTCGCCGACTTGAAAGCCCGCGTGCGGGCGGCGCAGGTGAAGGCGGCGGTGGCGGTGAACTGGGGCAGGACTGCTTTTTACCGGCATCACCAAACGCACTCATGAAAAAGCAGCCTGCCAAATCCACCATCGAAGTTCAAGGTGTCGTCGTGAGCATCGTCTCCGAACGGAAGGACGACTACATTTGCCTCACCGACATCGCGCGTTTCAAAGACACCTACGCAAGCGACGACCTCATCCGAAACTGGCTTCGGAACCGGAACACCATTGAGTTCCTCGGCATCTGGGAACGGCTCAACAACCCCGGTTTTAATCCCGTCGAATTCGATGGGTTTAGAATGCAGGCCGGGCTGAACAGCTTCGCCCTTACCCCGAAGCAATGGATTGAGCGGACGGGCGCGGTCGGCATCATTTCCAAGGCCGGGCGCTATGGCGGTACTTATGCCCACAAGGACATCGCGTTCGAGTTCGCGTCGTGGATTTCGGTCGAGTTCAAGCTCTACCTCATCAAGGAATTTCAGCGGCTGAAAGAGGACGAAAGCCGACGGCTTTCGCTCGCGTGGGATCTCAATCGCACGCTCTCGAAGCTCAATTACCGCATCCATACCGACGCCATCAAAGCGCACCTCATCCCGCCCGAAGTGACGCCCGCACAGGCGGCGATGACTTACGCGAGCGAGGCCGATTTGCTGAATGTCGCGCTCTTTGGCCAGACGGCGCGGCAGTGGCGCGACGCGAATCCGAAGCTCGACGGCAACATGCGCGACCACGCGACCATCGAGCAGCTTCTCGTGCTGGCGAATCTCGAAAGCCTGAACGCGGAGTTTATCCACATGGCGCTGCCGTCGGGTGAGCGGCTGACGAAGCTGAACGCCATCGCAATCCGCCAGATGCGGACGCTCACGGCGAGCGCGGCGCGGCTGCTGGAAAGTGGGGGGAAGCCATGAAACTTCGCCTTTTCACTCTCCTCGCCCTGCTCCCGGTCGCCACGGCCGCGGAGGATTTCGGCGATACGTGGGGCACGGCGGAGCGGGAGGCGGGTTACTACCGGCTGGTGAATGTGCCGATGCCGGAGGGCATGTATGTGGAGGTCGGGAGTTTTGTTTCGCTGCCGGATGGGCGGCTGGCGGCGGGGACGCGGCGGGGGGAGATTCTGTTGTTCAGCGGTGTGGGAGACGAGCGGCCGCAGCCGAAGGTGGAGCGGTTTGCCAGCGGGCTGGATGAAGTGCTGGGGCTGGCGTGGCGCGACGGGGCGTTTTACGTGACGCACGCGACGGAGGTGACGCGCATCGCGGACACGAATGGCGACGGGCGCGCGGACCGGTTCAACACGGTGAGCGATGCGTGGGGCTTCGGGCATTATCACGAGTATGCGCTCGGGTCGAAGTTCGATGCGGCGGGGAATCTCTACGTGGCGCTGGGGCTTTCCGAGTCCTACAACTCGAAGGCGCTGTTTCGCGGCTGGGCGCTGCGGATTTCGCCGGATGGAAAGGCGACGCCGATTTGCAGCGGGCTGCGCAGTCCGCTGGGCGTGGGTGAAAACGAGCACGGCGAGATGTTTTACGTGGAGAGTCAGGGGCCGTGGAATGGCTCGTGTTCGCTGAAGCACCTCAAGCCCGGCGGGTTCATGGGGCATCCTATCAGCTTCAACTGGTATCCCTTCGCCCCGGAGATGGGCCCGGCGCCGGTGATGCCGAATTCGCCGTCGCGCATGGAAGCGGAGCGCGGGCGCGTGAAGGAACTGGTGCCCTACGCGGTGGTGTTTCCCTACAAGAAAATGGGGCGCTCGATTTCCGGCTTCGAAGTGTGCCGCGCGGGCGGGAAGTTCGGGCCGTTCGACAATCAGATCTTTGTCGGAGACTACACGCTGAGCATTGTGATGCGGGCGACGACGGAGAAAGTGAACGGCGTGTGGCAGGGCGCGTGTTACCCGTTCCGCGAAGGACTCGGCACGGGCATCCTCGCGGTGCATTTCATGCCGGATGGCAAGCTCATCACCGGCGGCACCAACCGCGGCTGGCCCGTGCGCGGCATGAAGGACAACCTGCTCCAGCGGCTCGACTGGACGGGCAAGACGCCGTTCGAGATTCTCGACATCCGCGCGCAGCCGGATGGATTCACACTGCGCTTCACGCGCCCCGCCGAAGCCACGCAGGCCGCGCGCCCGGAGAGCTACGCGCTGCAGACCTACACGCACATCTATCAACAGGGCTACGGCAGCCCGGAGGTGGACCACACACGCCCCGTCATTACCGCCGCCGAAGTCGGACCGGATGCGATGAGCGTGCGGCTTCGGGTGCGCGGGCTGGTGCAGGGTCACGTCCACGACTTTCACCTGCCTGATTTCAAAGCGCGCGACGGCGAGCCGCTGCTTCATGACCGCGCCTACTACACGCTGAACGAAATTCCGGATCGCTAGACTTTCTGTGACGGGGAAGGGCCGGTGCAAAAGAAACCGGGCGGCCCTTGCGGACCGCCCGGCTGTGATTGCTGCTGGCGCAGCTTGTTGGGAACGGAGGATTACATCATTCCGCCCATGCCGCCGTGGTCGTGGCTGTGGCCGGCGTCGCCGCCTTTTTTCTCTTCCGGAAGCTCAGTGATGAGGCATTCGGTGGTGAGGAGGAGGCCGCTGATGGAGGCGGCGTTTTGCAGGGCGCTGCGGGTGACCTTGGTAGGATCAACCACGCCGCTGGCGATGAGGTCTTCGAACTTGCCGGTGGCGACGTTGTAGCCTTCGCCGCCTTTGCCGTTCTTGACCTGCTCGACGATGAGCGCCCCTTCCACGCCGGCATTGCTGGCGAGAGTGCGGAGCGGGGACTCGATGGCGCGGCGGACGATGTCCACGCCAGTGGCTTCGTCGCCCTTCAGCTTGAGGGTATCGAGAGCCTTCTGGGCGCGGAGCAGCGCGGTGCCGCCGCCAGGGACGATGCCTTCTTCAACGGCAGCGCGGGTGGCGTGCAGGGCGTCTTCCACGCGGGCCTTCTTTTCCTTCATTTCGGTTTCCGTGGCGGCACCGACTTTGATGACGGCGACGCCGCCGGCCAGCTTGGCGAGGCGCTCCTGGAGCTTCTCGCGGTCGTAGTCGGAGGTGGTCTCTTCGATCTGGCGTTTGATCTGGGCGACGCGGCCGGTGATGTCGTTTTTCTTGCCGCCGCCTTCGACGATGACGGTGTTTTCCTTCTCGATGACGATGCGCTTGGCCTTGCCGAGGTCGGTGACATCGACGTTCTCGAGCTTGATGCCGAGGTCTTCGGTGATGCACTTGCCGCCGGTGAGGATGGCGATGTCTTCAAGGATGGCCTTGCGGCGGTCACCGAAGCCAGGAGCCTTCACGGCCACGGCGTTGAGGGTGCCGCGGAGCTTGTTCACCACGAGCGTGGCGAGGGCTTCGCCTTCCACGTCTTCCGCGATGATCAGCAGCGGCTTGCCGCTCTTGGCCACTTTCTCGAGCAGCGGGAGCATGTCCTTCAGATTGGACACCTTCTTCTCGTGAATGAGGATGTAGGCGTTCTCGAGCGTCGCGGTCATGGCCTCGGCGTCGGTCACGAAGTACGGCGAGAGGTAGCCTTTGTCGAACTGCATGCCTTCCACCACGTCGAGCGCGGTTTCGATGCTCTTGGCTTCCTCCACGGTGATCGTGCCGTCCTTGCCGACCTTGTCCATGGCGTCGGCAATGATCTTGCCCACTTCCTTGTCCCAGTTGGCGGACACGGTGGCGACCTGTTCGATTTCCTTGGTGCCTTTGACGGGCTTGGAAATCTTGGCCAGTTCCTCCACGAGGGCCTCGGTGGCCTTCATGATGCCCCGCTGCAGCGACGTCGGGTTCGCACCGGCGGTCACGTTGCGCAGACCTTCCTTGTAGATGGCCTCGGCGAGCACCGTGGCGGTGGTGGTGCCGTCGCCGGCGATGTCGCTGGTCTTGCTGGAGACTTCGCGCACGAGCTGCGCGCCCATGTTCTCAAACGGGCAGGGCAGTTCGATTTCTTTGGCGACGGTCACGCCGTCCTTGGTGATCGTGGGGCTGCCGAATTTCTTGTCGAGAATGACGTTGCGGCCGGCAGGGCCGAGCGTGGCCTTCACGGCCTTGGCGATTTTTTCCACGCCGCGGAGGAGATTCTGGCGGGCGGATTCGTCGAAGATGAGTTGTTTAGCCATTGGGTGATGTGGAATTTATGATTTACGAATTATGATTTACGATTTGAGTTCGCGGCGGAGCTACTTCTTGAGAATGCCGAGGATGTCGGACTCGGAGAGGATGAGGTGCTCCTCGCCGTCAATTTTGACTTCGGTGCCGCCGTATTTGGAAATGAGTACGACGTCGCCGACTTTCACGGTGAACTCGATGGTCTTGCCGTCATCGTCCTTGCCGCCGGTGCCGAGCGCGACAACTTTCGCCTCCTGGGGCTTTTCCTTGGCGGTATCGGGCAGATAAATGCCGCCGGAGGTTTTTTCTTCGCTGTCGATGCGCTTCACGAGGACGCGCTGTCCGAGGGGCTGGATTTTGGTTGCCATGTTGGTGTCTGTGTTTGGTTGTGTTTTGGGTTTTGATGCCATGAGAAATGGGCAGTTTGGGATGGGGATTATTTCTTCTCGTCCACGACTTCAAAGTCGGCGTCCACGACCTTGCCCTTGGCCTGCTTCGGCTCACTGGACTTGGCTTCGCCTTCTTCAACATCGGGCGCGGCACCGGCGGCGGCGCCGGGGTTGAAGCCGGCGGCCTGTGCGGCGGCGGCCGCCTGGGAGAAGAGGCGCTCGAGGTTGTCCGTCGCTTCTTTGATCTTGTCAGTGTCACCGGTGGCGATGGCGTCCTTCACTTTCTGGACTTCATCGTTGAGGGGCTTCTTCTGCTCGTCGGTGACTTTGTCGCCGAGTTCGGCGATTTGCTTTTCCACCTGGAAGACGAGGGCTTCGGCCTTGTTCTTGGCTTCGGCGGATTCCTTGCGCTTCTTGTCCTCCTCAGCGTGGAGTTCGGCGTCGCGCTTGGCGCGCTCGATTTCATCCTGGCTGAGGCCGCTGCTGCCTTTGATGGAAATCTGCTGGCTCTTGCCGGACTTCTTGTCCTTCGCGGTGACGTGGAGAATGCCGTTGGCATCGATGTCGAAGGTCACTTCGATCTGCGGCACACCTCGCGGAGCGGGATCGATGCCGTCGAGCTTGAAGGTGCCGAGCTGCTTGTTGTCGCGCGACATGGGGCGCTCGCCCTGAGTGACGACGACTTCCACGCCGGGCTGGTTGTCGCTCGCGGTGGAGAAGGTCTCGACCTTCTTGAACGGGATCGTCGTATTCCGCGGGATCATCGGGGTGGCCACGCCGCCCATGGTTTCGATGGCGAGTGTGAGCGGGGTCACGTCGAGGAGGAGAATGTCCTTCACGTCGCCCTGGAGCACGCCGCCCTGTATGGCCGCGCCGATGGCGACGACTTCGTCAGGATTCACGCCCTGGTTCGGCTGCTTGCCGGCGAGCTTCTTCGCTGTCTCGACCACTTTCGGCATGCGGGTCATGCCGCCGACGAGCACAAGTTCGTCGATGTTGGCGGTGCTGACCTTGGAGTCTTCGAGACACTTCTTCACCGGGCCGACGGTGCGCTCGAAGAGGTCGTCGCAAAGCTGCTCCAGCCTGGCGCGGGTGAGCGTTTTCTGGATGTGCTTCGGACCGGTTTGATCCGCCGTGATGAACGGCAGGTTGATGTCGTAGCTCTGCGCGGAACTGAGCGCGATCTTCGCTTTCTCGGCTTCCTCTTTGATCCGCTGAATGGCGTCCGGCTGATTGCGGAGGTCCATGCCGCTGTCGGCTTTGAATTCGGCGAGGATCCAGTCGATCAAACGATTGTCCCAGTCGTCACCGCCGAGGTGCGTGTCGCCGTTGGTGGCGAGCACTTCAAACACACCCTCGCCGATGTCGAGCACGCTGATGTCGAACGTGCCGCCGCCGAGGTCATAAACGGCGATCTTCTCGTCCTTCTTCTTGTCGAGACCGTAAGCGAGCGACGCGGCGGTCGGCTCGTTGATAATGCGGCGCACGTTGAGGCCTGCGATTTCGCCCGCAGCTTTGGTCGCGTTGCGCTGCGAGTCATTGAAGTAAGCGGGGACGGTGATGACCGCGTCGGTGATCTTCTCACCGAGCTTCGTCTCCGCATCGGCCTTCAGTTTGCCGAGCACCATCGCCGCAATTTCCTGCGGGCTGTAGGTCTTCTTCTCGCCGCCGACTTCCACTTCGATGTGCGCGTCGCCATTGGAAGCCGGGACGAGCTTGTAGGGCACGTTCTTGTCCGCCTCCGTCAGTTCCGAGAACTTCCGGCCGATATAACGCTTGGCGGAGAAGACCGTATTCTTCGCGTTGGTGACCGCCTGACGTTTCGCCGCCTGGCCTACGATGCGCTCACCGCTCTTGGTGAACGCGACGACCGACGGGGTAGTGCGTGCGCCTTCCGAATTTTCGAGAACCATCGCCTCCCCGCCTTCCATGATGGCCATGCAGGAATTGGTAGTGCCGAGGTCAATGCCGAGGATTTTGCCCATAGGTGTGTTTGGTTGGGGTTGGTGTTTAATGTCGCGCCCTCCCTGCAATGAACGTGCCGCGGCGATGCAGGGAGTTATAATCCGTTGGCTTTCAGACGACAGGGGATTACCAGAGCCGGCGGGCGATTTGTCGCGCCGTGCGTCCTCTGTGCCATCATGGCCCGGAGGCGCGGCAGGATGGCACAGGCGCCGTCCACGTTGCCAACCCGGCGCGTTGCTCCGCCGCTGCCGCGGCAGCATGGTGAGGGCGCGGCAAAACCGCGCAATGCCAGGGGCCGTATTGCCGGCAACTTCGATCGACGGGACGCGCCGTCCCGCGGGGAGCCCGGGGCCATCGTCTGCGACTGGCGACGATGCGGAGACGGATGACTTGCACACGCGCGCTCTCCCCGGCATGGTGCCGGCGTGAATCCCGCCGCCCTCAGCATCTTCACCATCACCCTCGGACTTCTCTGGGCCGGGTTGGTGTGCGCGGAGGAGCCGGTGTCAGGAACCCGCCCGGCCAAAGTCGTCGTCATCCCCGTCCGCGCAGAAATCGCCTCGCCGGAACTCTTCATCCTGCGCCGCGGGCTCAAGGAGGCCATTGAGCAGAAGGTGGATACCATCGTGCTCGACATGGAGACGCCCGGCGGGTCGCTGGACGTGACCTTCGACATGCTCAAGGCGCTGGAGAAGTTCCCGGGGAGGACGGTGACTTACATCAACCGCGAGGCCATTTCCGCCGGGGCGCTGATTTCTGCGGGCACGGATGAAATCTGGTTTGCTCCTGGCGGGGTCATCGGGGCGGCGGCTCCCGTGCTGATGACCGGCGGAGAACTCGACGAGACCATGCGCGGCAAAATTGTCAGCTATCTCAAGGCGCGGGTGCGCTCCATCTCCGAGGGCAAAGGCTACCGCGGTCAGGTGATCTCGGCGATGATCGACATGGAGTACGAGTTCAAAATCGGTGAGGAGATTATCAAGCCGAAGGGCGAACTGCTCTCCCTGACCGCTCAGGAGGCGGTGAAGACCTACGGCGATCCGCCGCAGCCTCTGCTCGCCGCGGGCATCGCGGAGAATCTGGAGGCCATGCTCGACCGGTTGCACGGCCCGGGGAATTATTCGGTCGAAAAGCTGGCGGTGACGTGGTCGGAAAAGCTGGCGCAGTATCTCACCGGCATCACGCCGCTGCTCCTCGCGATCGGCCTCGTGCTGCTGTTCGTCGAGTTCAAAACGCCCGGTTTCGGCCTGCCGGGAATCCTCGGGCTGGTCGTGCTGGCGATCGTCTTCCTCGGACAATATGTGGCCGGGCTTTCCGGTCACGAACCGATCCTGTTCTTCCTGCTCGGCTGTGCTCTCGTGGTGGTCGAACTGATTTTCTTTCCCGGGATCATGCTGTTCGCCATTGCCGGCGGACTGCTGATGCTGGGTTCGCTGGTGTGGTCCATGACGGACCTCTGGCCGCAGGAACCGATTACCATTTCGAGTGGTGTTTTTGTGCGCCCGCTGACCAGCGTGGCCATCGGGGTCAGCCTCGCGGTGGTGTTCTGCCTCGTGCTGTTGAAGGTTCTTCCCAAAGGCACGCTGGCAAGCCGCCTGGTGCTGGACACGTCCGTCGGCGGCGAACCCGGGAGCCTGCGGCCGGTGACCGGCGAAGGGCCTGGCGGCGAGTCGCTGGTGGGCTCAGCGGGCGTGGCCGCGACCGCACTGTTTCCGGGCGGCCAGGTCGAGGTCGCCGGGCGGCGTTACGAGGCGCGGCTGGAAGTCGGCTCCGCCGATGCCGGCACGCCGGTCAGGGTCACCGGCTGCGGGGAATTCGGTCTCATCGTGGAGGTGCAGTCATGACGCTGATCATCCTGCTTTTTGCCATCGGCATCGTCTTCCTCGCGGCGGAAGTGATCGTGCCGGGCGGCATTCTTGGCACCATCGGGGCGCTGCTGATGTTCGGGGGCTGCGTCATGGCATTTCTTGATTATGGCACCGGCGGCGGCCTGCTGGCGGTGTTCGCGGCCCTCGTGGTCACCGGGCTGGCGCTCTTCATTGAATTCCGTGTCCTGCCCCGCACCCGCATCGGGCGCCGCGCGTTCCTCACGTCGCAGGTCACTGCGGTGAGCGCACCGGTCGGCGCGGAGGCGGTGAAGCTGATCGGTCAGCCCGCCGAAGCGCTGACCATGCTCTCGCCCAGCGGTTATGTGCGCGTCGGCGGGCAGCGCTACGAAGCCTTCTGCCAGTCCGGTCAGGCCCCCGCGGGCGCGGCGCTGCAAGTCGTCGGCGCGGACAATTTCCGGCTCATCGTCAACCACCCTCAACCCTCCTGACTCACGCTTATGCCAGACACGACCACCATCATTCTCATCGTCATCGCCGTCATCGGCCTCCTGCTCTTCGCGATCGCCGTGTCCTTTTTCAGCGTCTGGCTGCGCGCATGGCTGGCCGGGGCCTACGTCGGATTCGCCGAACTCATCGCCATGCGTCTGCGCCGGGTGCCTTATGGCATGGTGGTGGACGCCCGCATCACCGCGAAAAAGGCCGGCGTGGACATTCCCATCAACGACATCGAAGCCCACTTCCTTGCCGGCGGCAATGTCATCCCCACCATCCAGGCCCTCATCGCGGCGCAAAAAGCCGGCATCAAAATGGACTGGGACCGGGCCTGCGCCATCGATCTGGCGACCAAAGGATCCGGCAAAAGTGTTGTGGAAGCCGTGCGCACTTCGGTGGATCCGAAGGTCATCGACTGCCCGAACCCGGCCTCCGGCCGCACCACCATTGACGGCGTGGCCAAGGACGGCATCCAGGTGAAAGTCCGCGCCCGGGTCACGGTGCGCACGAATCTCGACCGCTTCGTCGGCGGTGCGAAGGAGGAAACGATCATCGCCCGCGTCGGTGAAGGCATCGTCACCACCATCGGCTCGGCGGAGACTTACAAAACGGTTCTCGAATCCCCGGATTCCATCTCGAAGGTCGTGCTCAACCGCGGCCTCGACGTCGGCACCGCTTTCGAGATCCTGTCCATTGACATCGCGGACGTGGACGTCGGCGAAAATGTCGGCGCGCAGCTCCAGGAGGCGCAGGCCGAGGCCAACAAAAACATGGCCCAGGCGCAGGCGGAAATCCGCCGCGCCGCCGCCGTCGCCCTCGAACAGGAAATGGTCGCCCGCGTCGCGGAGATGAAGGCCAAAGTCGTCGAGGCCGAAGCCCAGGTGCCGCTGGCCCTCGCCGAAGCCTTCCGCACCGGGCACCTCGGCGTCATGGATTATTACAAAATGGAGAACGTGAAGTCCGACACTCAGATGCGCACCAGCATTGCGAAGCCGGAGAACTCATAACATTTGTCAACCCTCACAATCCCCCGCGGCCCATGCAGTGGATCCTGGAGCACTTTCAGCTCGTCATCATTCTGGTCGGCGCCTTTCTCGTCTGGCTGAAGGGCCTCTTTGAGCGGAAGATGGCCGAGCGGCAGGAGCGGGAAAACCCGCCGGACAACGGCGACGACGGGCGGCCCTGGGAATACGGGGACGAAGCCGTGGAAGCGCCGGTCGTGATGCCGCCGCCGCTGCCGCGAACAGCCGCGGAGGCCGGGACCGGCCCTGCGCCCGCTCCCGAGCGGCGCCAGCGCCACCGCCCTGGCACAAGGCGGGAGTCACGGGAGGCCCGGGTCGCCTCCGCCGCCGCCTCCGCCGCCTCCGCCGCCAGCCGGGTCACAGCCGAATCCGTCAGGGCTGCGGCTGCTTCATCCTCCGAACTGATCCCCGGCCGTCTGCGGCAGCCTGCGGAACTCCGCCGCGCCATCGTCCTGCGCGAAATCCTCGGCCCGCCCGCGGGACTGCGGTAGGCCGGGCGGGCCGTCCGGTCGTTCCCTCCGGGAGGCTGAACCCCGGCCGTCCGCGCCTGCGCGGGCTTATCCGGCACTCCGGGTCCCCGGGCATGCCGGATGGCGGGTCACGCCCCGCGTGCCTTTTCCCACGGGCCGGTGATGGCGACGGTGATGCCTTGCGAGAGGATGTTCACGAAGAACCATTTTCCGTCCGGCGAGAAGCAGCAGCCGGCGAGTTCGCCTTTCCGGGGATTGCGGGCGAGGGTGAAGATCCTGCCTTCCGGCGTAACGCAGCGGGCGTGGGCCAGCGGGCCGAATCTGGAACTGACAAAATCCTCGCAGACGACGATGCCGCCCCACGGAGCCGGGCAGAGGTTGTCGCCGTTTGTCAGGAGGTCGCTTTCCTCCGGCTGGAGGAACAGGTCCAGAGTGTCCTTCCCTCCCTCGTTAGGGGCCGGATGGAGACGGAAGATTTGCCCGCGATTCGCCGGACCGCCGTCGGTGCAGCAGATGTAGATGGCGTCGTCCGCGAGATGAATGCCTTCGCCTCTGGCAAATCTGGCCGCGCCGGCGCGGTGCCCGCGGAGCCGCAAGTCGTCGCGGGGGGCTTCGGGTTCCTCCACGTCCAGCCACTCGACTTCCATTTTCGCGCCGGGTTCAACAAAGGCGGATCGCCGCCGGTAGTTGCGCAGGTCGGCGGAGGGCTTGCCGGCGATGGCCAGCGCCTGCAGGCGGCCGGACTGAAAGTTCCGGGGTTCGGCGGGCAGGAAGCGATAGAGCAGTCCGTCGTTCCGGTCTTCAGTCAGGTAGAGGATGCCGCTGCGCGGGTCGAGGGCCACGGCTTCGTGGCGAAAGCGCCCGAGGGCTTTGAGCGGCACGGGCTTTTGCACGCCGCCATCGGCGGCGGCCCTGACCTCGAAGCACCATCCGTGGCGCAGGCCGCGCTCGCTGGTGAGGTCTTCCGGTTCCTCGCAGGTGATCCACGATCCCCATGGCATGGCTCCGCCCGCGCAGTTCCGGTCGGTGCCGGCCAGCGAGAGAAATTGGGCGTCGAGCGTGCCTTTGTCAGGATCAAACACGAGGTTCGTCGTTCCGCCGGCGTGCGGAATGCCATCGCCGTCACCGGCATCATAACAAAGTTCCGCCGCGAATCCGGCGGGCAGCTTTTTGTGATCGTCGAACGGTCCGAGATGAGCGGTATTCAGGCCGATCTCGTGATTGCAGACCAGCACCACTTTGCCGCCGGGAGCGGCAAACGCCGCCATGCCGTCGGACTGGCCGGGCGATTTGAAGCCGTCGCTCATGCGCTGCCCCTGACGGGTGAGCACGCGGCAGGTGAATCCGTCCGGCAGGTCGAGAACGCCGGACGGATCTTCCTTCAGCGGTCCGAAGGGAGCGATGATCCGGCTGGAGTCCGCAGCGCGGGTATAACGCTGCAGGCCGAGAAAGGCGAGGCTGGCGGTGGAGAGGAAGGAGCGTCGGGTAGTCATGTTCTTTGGGGGAGTGGGAAATGAGTGGGCACACAATGAGCCGGGGTGCCATGCCGGTTTGGTTACGTCTAAGCGTGGGGGGTGAGATTCCCCGGGCCGGTGCGAAATCGACAACCCTCAATGAAGTCCCGCCCGGGCGGCGAACCTGCGCGACACGCGCGACGCGCCATCAAAGTTTCCCGGTAATCCCTCTGCGGCATTCCACTCTCCCGTCCTTTTATCCTTAAAGGGGAAATAGAACCACGGATGGACCCGGATGAACACGGATACTCAGCAGGCTGTGTTCACGGGAATCCTCCTCCGGGAAGTGAGTCCGAATTCATGCGTCAATCCGTGTCCATCAGTGTCCATTTGGCTCATCAGCTAAGGTGAAATGTTCGCCTGTTTGCCTGCGGCTATCTTCGCTGCGCTCCGGTTCCCTTCGGTCGGCTGAGGTTTTCTTCCTCTCCATTTTCCTTCTCAGGTTTATTACGGGAGAGGCCATGAGATGACCGGCGGCACGGCAGACACTTCTGGAGGTTGCCCGCCTTCCGGGAGTGATGAGAGGATTCTGCGCCACTTCGACCGCCGCGTGCACCGCAACGGGCATGCCCGGTCCGGCACCCAATAGCCTCAGCGCGGTGGCGTTCCTGCATTAGTCAGGGCAGCGATGCCGGCGCGGGCGGCAGCGGCGCGGGCGGGATCGGTGTCGTCGGCGGCAATGGCTTCGAGGGCGGGCAGCGCATCGGGATTCTGCAGAGTGGAGAGGACGTTGAAAATGGTTTCGCGCTGGGAGTGGAGTTGCCCACCCTCCTGCGCGAGATCGGCGAGTGCGAACACGCCGGCCTGATCGGCGAGTCGCCTGATAGCACCGGCGGCCTCGGCGGCGAGCACGGGATCGGTTTCTGCAAACAGCGAGGCGAGCATGGGAACAGCAGCGGGACGGCTCACGGCACGAAAGGCGGAGGCAATCGTTTGGCGGGCGGCGGCATCCGGCGCCTGCACGGCGCCGCGGCTGAGTTCCTGGATGGCGTCATCGGTGCCGATGCGCGCGAGTGCATCCGCGAGGACGCCGCGCGCGGTGTTGGAGCCGGCGGTGGCGAGAGCACTGCTGAGATCGCTCACCGCTCCGGGGCCGCGCGCCGCGAGCAGGGCTGCCCACGCCGGCAGGTCGGGATGGATTTTTCCCTCCGGCCATCCGGCCAGCTCCAGCGCGATGTCGGCGGTGTGCATGTTTGCCGCCTCGCTGAGCGACAGCGGCGGGGACCACGCCTCAGTTTCGCGCGCCGGGGCACCGGGCGGAGGTTTCTCAGCGGAGGCGGCCGCCGGGGCATTGCTTCCTGACGCCTCCGGCACAGGCGGCCGGCGCAGCGCAAAGAAGAGCGCCGCTCCCGCGAGGAGAGCGGCGCTGAGGAGGAACACCCGGCGGCGGTGCGGGGCCGCGTGCATGGATCTAGCAGCCTGTCGGACTTACCCTCCGCCCGGTCATCCTGGAAAACCTGGA
>CAZFZN010000032.1:0-90527 GCA_964523105.1 uncultured Akkermansia sp. | reverse complement strand
GTGGGTAGCAGGCAGGAAGCAGACGGGTGCAATTAAGTCCGACAGGCTGCTAGGCCTCGGCAAAGGCGTCGCGGACTTCGATGATGGGGGCAGGCGACATGCGGGAAGTGCGCTCACCCCCTGCTGGATGTCGAACACGTTTTCGTCTGCCGGGCCGCAGTTGCCGCCGCCATCAGGGCACCGTGACCCTCACTCTTCCGAAGAGACGCCGGTCGCCGCCGGCCGGAGTGGTGCTGCGCCAGACCTCGGTCACGGTGCCGTCGGGGTTGGGCGTGATGCTGACGCGCAGGATGTCAGCGGCACCGTCCCGCCATGCACCGAGGTCGTCGGAGATCTGCGGGACACACGTCGCTTCGTCCGCCGCAGGATTTCTTGTGAAGGTGATGGTCAGGTAGTCCCCCGGCACCGGCGGCAGTCCGGGTCCCGGGTCCACAAGATGCGTCTCCACCTTCCCGGTGACGGCGGGCCGGCTCACGGCGGACGCGGGATCGGTGCGGAAGAAGTATTCCTCACAGTTGAGCGTGCCGTCGCGGTCATCGTCGGCCATGTCGTCGGTGAACGACTGGGCGGCCTTCCATGTCGCGTAGGTCAGAACGTCGCTCGAGCCCGGGACGCCGCCGGCCACCGCGGAGGGGCGCCAATTGTGAGCGTTGTTGTGATCCGGATTGGAGTGGGGCTTGATCAGCACCAGGGAATATCCCTCGCCGTCGGCCGCGGCCGGCCACGGGGACCTGTCATTGTAGGTGAAATCTTTGATCGTGCTGCCGTCGGCCGCGAGAAGTTCGAGACGCTCCCCGCTGTCGCTCAGGTTGGTGCCGAGTTGGAAGCTGCCGGCGACCGGCTTGCCCGGGCCATAGCGCATTTCAAAGGCCTCCAGCCGGTCCACGATGAGCACGCGCTCGCCCGGAGCCAGTTCACGCACACTGCTGGCGGGCGTGAAGGTGTAGTCGAAGCCGGCCCCGAATCGCACGCCCTCCAGATTCACACCGGACGAACCGATGTTCATGAGTTCGATGTATTCGAAATTGCGCCGCTGCGTGTGACCGGCGGCAATCTCCGCCTCCGACGGCGCGGCGGGATTGTAATTGAACTCGCTGACCACGAGATTGGCGGCGCTGGCCGGCACCGTTCCGACGCTGAAAAAGGCTTCGTTCAGGGCGGACCACGTGGTGCCGTTGAGCACCCGGGACTTCACGGTCAGCGAAGTGCCGAGCGCGAATGGCGCGCTGTAAGTCTGCGCGGCGGCCGAGGGCGTGCCGGTCCACAGGGTGCGCGGGTCCGTGCCGTCGAGTGTGTAATAGACCACGCTCGCGCCGCCGACGGGGTTGTGGATTCTCAGCGTGAACCCGGCGGGAACGATGCCGCCGTGCTGCAGTGTATTCGTGGAGTTGTTGCGGAACTCGGGCGCAGCGGTGGCGGGATAGAGGCCCACGGACTTCATCTGATTGAGGGCGGTGCTGGCGGGCGAGGCCGCCGTGCTGCCGCGGGCCGGCAGGATGACGTTGAGGATGCGGCTCTTCTCGGTCGCCCATGAACTCAGATAGGTGTAGGGCGAGGCGTCCACCCGGTTGTCGCCCCAGCGGGCGGATTCCCCGCGCACGCCCCAGGGTTCGATTTCGGCAAACCGGCGGTTGAAGGCATCGCGCAGGCCCTGGGTGCTGAGCAGTCCATTGTTGAAGATGTGTTTCTGAATGGCGTCGGCAAACGAGAGCCGGTATTCCGCGCTGGCCATCAGCCTCTGGTGAATGGCGGTGGGGCCGTAGGTGTCGTTTTTGGAAACCGAGTTCTCCGATTCCGTGCGAAAGACGTGTTCCGCGTCCCAGCTGTGCCAGCGCCATTTCGCATTGGGGTCACTGCGACGATACGAGGCGTAGAGATTCTTGTGCGCCCAGTCGTTGTTGGCCGCGACGAAGTTGAGCAGCATGTAGTCGATGAACTGCCCCAGGTCGAGCTTGCCCAGCACCGCTTCATAAGCCGCCTGCGTGGCCAGATTCGGCGCCGGACTTGGATTTGGCGCCACTCTGCCGAGGCCCACCAGATCCAGCAGGTCCTCGAAGTTCTTGAGCGTGGTGCAGTTGTAGTAGGCGGAAGTGGTCGCGTCCGATGTGCTGCCCAGCGGGAGCGCCGGGTTGAGCGGCATCGAGGAAATCACATTGCCGAAAAGCGTGCCGCCGTCCACGCCGTTGCCCCCGTTGTGTTTGAAAACGTCCCAGTCCTCCTTGTCGCCGCCGGAGTAGTCGGCCATGAAACGATCATCCGGCTTCTCGTGCAGGACGTAGAGGCCCCAGTAGAGTCCGTTGAGAAAATAATGCACCGGCTTGCTGTGGAAGGAGCTGCCGCCCATTGCATTCTGGAGGTCCGCCATCACATGATCCCGCACGTAATCACCGCGGGCGCGCTGGGTGCCGTCCGGATGCACCCATGCCTGATTGAGCCGGGCGTCGAGAATGAAGAGATCCTGCCGCGGCGAGGCGTCGTCGCCATAGACATTGAATTCCACCGTCTCCTGGGAGCGGAATCGCATGGATAGCTTATAACTCTTCCAGCGCTGCTGGCTGGTCCCGCCGAAAACATGCACGTTCCCGTCCGTCTGGAATCCTTTGACGGCGTTCGGATTCACACTGTCGCCCGCGGGATTGATGTATTCCATGCTGCAGTAGCGGTCCGTGCCTTCGTTAGGCACCCCGACTTCACCGCCGACATAAAAGCCGCGGTTCGCCACCGGCGTTGTGGCGTAGTCAGGCGCCGTATTGTTCGGACCGAAGGCCTCGCGCCAGGGCGTGACCACCGAGACCACCGGGAGTTTTCTAAGATCCTCCGCCGTGAGCCGGTTTCCCGCCGTCGCGTGATTTACCACCGCGGGATCGACCTCCCAGTCCGGGCCGGCGGGGCTGCGCAGGCTGCCTCCGCTGGTGCCCCAGGGGAAGGTGTCGTGCGTGGTCAGGCCCATGCTCGGGAGCGGTCCGTTTTGTGTGAGGACCTGCGACGCGAAAATGTAGGTGTGCGTGTCCACATTGGACATGCCGAGTCCCGCTTTCCATGCGCGGGCGCGGATAATCGTCGTGCCGGTGATGTTGATAGTGGCCACGGGCGTGCTGGCGCCATCCGCTGCGGGCACCTGGGTGCCGTGCGTGGGGGAAGGGACGTTGCCGTTGACCGTGTAGGCGATGGTGGCCCCGGGTGTGGCGCAGGTAATGGTGAGCACAAACGGCGCATCATAGAATCCCCGGTCCGCGTCGAACTGCGTGTCGTCGCAAAACTCCGTGACGCCGGCGGTCACCGGCGCATTCGCCGCCCCGGGCGTGTCATTCGCGAAGAACACCGGCGGCTGCGTGCTGTTGTTGGAGGGGTACCCGTAGCTCACCGCTTTGCGCTGATTCGGATAGGGCACGGCCGCCGTCCCGACCTGGCTCACCACCGTCCAGCCGCCGCTGCCGTCCGGCTGGCTCAGCAGCACCACGCCGCCGTCGTCCAGCTTGAAGTTCGTATGCGCCTCCACATTAGCGATATTGCGCTCGATGCCGCCGCAAAAGATAACCCGATAACCGTTCGCCGGAATGGTCGTGTGAACGGTGGCCGGCGCGACCGGCGCGGCAAAAACCCACTTGCCGGGATTCGCCGGATCGTCGCTCAGCGCCCATCCGGTGAGCGGCACCGCGGCGCCGCCGTTGTTATGCAGTTCGATCCAGCCCGGACTGCTGCCGTCCATGTCGAGCAGGGCGTTGGGATCATTGGGCCGGCCGGGATTGTCCACCATGAACTCATTGATCTGAACCGCGGCGGTGGCTGCCGGGACGAAACAGCAAAGCAGCGCGCCGCAAAGACGCGCCAGGGGGCGGGAAGGGGTGCTCATAAGGGTGCGGGTGCCGGCCAGGGGTGCAGGTGCTTGGAGTTTACGGGAATCCGGGCCGCGGGGTCAACCACCGAGTGCGCCTCAGCCGCCCGCATTCGTGCATTCAGACGCCAGAACCATCAGCCGCCCGGTGCAGCAGCCGAAGAGCACGTGCGACTCGTGCGTGTCCGGAATGCTGAGCCGGCGGGCGAACCGGTAAAAGGCAGCCTGCCGCTCCAGATACCACAGTACGCCGTAATCACTCCCCGTGGCTCCGCGCGGATTGGTCTGGATGGCGTGAAGGAATTTCTCCGGTCCCAGCGGCACCGCCTGCACGCCCCACACCTGCACCATGGTGAAATCCCGCCGCCGGCTGAACCACTGCCACTCGATGCCGCCCTCCAGATTCTCCCGGCTGCGCCGCGCGCTCACCGCCACCACGTCATCCTCCTCCCCGTTGATGCCGATCCACTGGCCCTCGCCGAAGGCATCCTCCGAGCCGCGCCGCAGCGCCACGGGATGCGGCAGCTTTCCTGGCAGGATACTGAAAAACTCATGCGCCATCCGTCCCAGCGGACTCCAGGGCACGGCCAGATAGAACGAACTGCCGTGCGCCGAGAGTTCGGCTGCGAGGCAATGCTCCGCGCGCAGTTGATGCTCGCGCCGCGGCCCGTCCCAGCCGTCGTCCTCAAGGATCACGGATCGCACCCCGCGCAGCGTCACGGCGCCCATGGTGCGGTGCACTTCCTTTTCCAGCCACCCGGCCGCTTCGTCATGACGGGCGCGAAAACTGTCCGTGAGCAAATGCCGCTGATCCGGCAGTTGCTCCAGCAGCCCCGCCGCGGGCAGCCGCTCCGGCACCGGCGACAGCGGAGCGAGAGCATCCTCTGGGGGGCTGACCGGTTCCGGCGCGAAAAGGTCAGGAAAAATGTCCGCGATGCGGAACCAGTCGTGGCCGTTCTCCGGCTGCACGAGGCATTCAGAATCGGCGCGTTTTTCCCGCACCCATTCCTCCACCACCTGCGTCACCACCGGCCCGAACTGCCTCCCGCTGGCAAAGCGCACCAGCCACTGGCCGCCTCCCGCCGGCAGGGCTGCGGCATCCGGCACCGTGCCTTCCGGCAACGCCGGAATGCGGAAGACATAACCGCAGGACCGGCACGCCATCGCACGGCCTGCCAGGCGCGCCTCAAACTGATAGCGCGCTTCGCAATTCGTGCACTGGAACCACGCCGGCATTTTTGCTACGCTCGCGCAGGGCGGGGGAACGTCAAGATGCGGCGACGGTTTCCTCTGTCAGCAGGGCTGTCGCGAACGCCGGCAGCGCCACGGTGTGATGCACCGGTTGCGGGGGCTCCGCGAGCCAGGCGGCGGGATCGGTCATCGCCGCAAGGGCGTTGCCCGCATGCAGCACTTTGGCGCGGATAAATCGCGACGGAAATTCGACCTGCCGCGGCGTGGCAGTGAGGCTGGCCAGCAGCACACAGCGCCGTCCCCCTCGCTCCAGCGCCAGCACCTCCACGGCCGGTGACGCAGCGCTCTTCGCCGCCAGCACCTCTGCGCCGCGCCAGTCCGCCAGCGCAGCGAGGACGAGATACACCGGGAAAACCGCCCCCGGAGGACTCTGGAACTCCGCCACGCCGCTGCCGCCCTCGCGTTCCATGATCCCGCGCAATCCCGTCGTCTGAAAAAGCGTCAGGCTCTGCGCGCCGCTCTCCGCCACCGCCTTGATGCAGCCCACCGTCCACGCGGCGCCGGCCAGCGACATCTGGCGCACGTCCGCCTGCGCGGGCAGTTCGCCAGGGCCGGCAGGCGGGCCCTTTTGCGCGCGGGTGCGCAGGCTCACCGGAGAGACAACGAGCGGTTTGTCAGGCCAGATGGCCCGCATCGCCTGCAGCACCTCGCGCTGGCCCTGGAGATTCTCCGCCATGATGCCGAGGTCGAACTGATGCGCGCACGGCCGCAGCGGCACACTGACAAAATCGCACAGGTCCGCGGGCGGGCGGTTGTTGTTCAGCTGGAAAAAGTCGGCGTCCGTGCCGCCGCCGACGGTCACTCCGTCCTCCTCCAAAACGCCGCGCGCCTCCTCCAGCGTGGCGGCGCGCGTGGCCGGGGCGCCGCGGGTCAGAATCAGCCAGCGCGCGACGATTCCAGGAAACTCCTCCGCCGTTTCCCGCGCCGACTGGCACAGCGTTTCCACGTCGTCCGCCAGCGGCAGCACCACCTCCGCCTTCGCGCCCAGCGCCGCCGCCTCGCGCAGCCCGCGCTCCAGCTGCGCCTGCCAGCCGGGCCGCGAAGTGTCCACCTCCACGCGATAATGCGCCAGCCGCAGCGCGCGCAGCTGCGCCGTCTCGCGCTCCGTGAGCGCTTCCCCGTGATACGCCACGCCCGTACCCAAATCCGGCAGCGTTCCTGTTTTGTCGCCGATGGAAATCTGCACCGTCTCCTGCTCGGCGCGCGGCGTTCCCGCCGCCAGCGCCGCCGTGTTTCCTGACAAACGCAGCGTCACCGTCTGGCGCACGCGCTGTCCCTCCGTCATCAGCGCCGGCATCGGGATGCGCTGCGGCGTGCTGTAGGTTTTGAAACTCGCATCCGTCCAGTTCCGCTGATCTTCGATCTCGAACACATCGCCCTCGAAACTCCACACCGCCTCCACGCCGTCCGTCAGCTCATGACGCAGTTCGCGGAAGTCATGCAGCCCGCGCACCGGCTGCATCGGGTCCACCAGCGTTGGGAAATTCACCGTCGCTCGGTCGCCGCTCACATATTCCACGCGGCACGGCTTGCCGGCGAGCCACAGCGGATGCAGCACGCACAGCCCGATGCGGTTCTTGGCCATGCTGCGCCGCGCTTCGCCATCGAACACATAGCGCAGCGTGCCGTCCGCCGCGCCCGTGATTTCCGCGCGCCAGATGAAATCCACCTCCGCCGACACATGCTCGCTGGAAAACGTGACGCGAAATCCGCCCGCTTCCTGCTCTGCGCGCACATACGTCAGGCTGCCCGGCACCGTGTTCCAGAACCGGTCCCGCACCGCACCGTAAATCCGCTGCACCACCTGCCGCCCGCCCAGCCAAATGCCGCGCAACTGCCCTTCCTCCAGCGCCACCGCGAGCGGTCCCGCCGTGAGCCATCGCGGAGCCGGCGGCGGCGCATCCGTGCCGTGCCAGAGGAGGTATTCAGAAAGTGTGTCTGCCATAGGCCCGCCGCCGTAAGGCGCACCCGCCCGCGCTGCAAGCCCGGCGCAAAAGTTGGAGGCAAAATCCTGGCGGCTGGGCATCGTTACCAAAGGGGGCTAAAGATGACTCAAGATAATGACGTGACGCAGAGCTTGCAGCGCAAGGCGAAGTGGGCAGTGTGGACGTCGATAGGATGATTCCGGTGCATTCCTTGAAAATAACAGTCGCTATCGAACCGGGTCCCGAAGGCGGATATACCAGCACGATTGAAGAACTGCCGGGCATTTCGGCTGAGGGACCAACGATGGAGGCGGCGGAGAGGAATGTCTTGGAGGTGCTGCACGCTGTGATGAAGGTTTCCCGGTATGAAGCGCGCCTGGCGAAACCGGCGGCGATGCGGGTTTACCGCGAGTTCGCACTCACCCGGGTTTGAGCGGGACACGGTGCGGAGGATTTGCAAATTCAGCGAATCGGTTCAGATTCCACGGCATGGGTGCCGCGATTCAGATTCCTGAGGACATCGCGGCCCGGGCCGAAGCGGTGCCGGGCCTGACGGAGCGTGTGGTGAATTTCATTCGTATGGAAGTGGCACAGCATGAGGAGCGTCAGCGGCGGTTCAGCCCGGAGACATTGGCCCTGGTGGAGCGGGCGCGGCTGACGGCGGAGCGCCGTAAGGCGGAGGGATTCAATCGTAAGGCGGCGATGGCGGAGTTTGAGGAACGCTACCTGCGGCTGACGGAAGCGGACCCATCCTGACTTATGCTGCGCGCCGTCCTGGATACGAATGTGGTGCTGGCATCCGGATGTGCGAACAATCCAGGCAGTCCGAACAGGGAGATCATGGCGTGGTGGCGCGCCGGGCGGTTTGTGCTGCTGGTCACGCTGGACCTGGTGGCGGAGTATGCAGAGAAGCTTCTGGAGTTGGGGAAGCCGAAGGCGGAAGTCGAGGCCCTTGCCGCGGACCTGCTCACAATGGGAGAGACCGTGCCCATCCGCTTCTTTCACCTCCGCCACTATCCGGCGGATGCGGATGATATCGCGTTCGTCCTTTGCGCGCTCAACGGTGCAGCAACGCATTTGGTGACCTATGATGCTCATCTCCTGAACGCGGGGTGCTTCTATCCTGAGTTCGTCACTTGCGAACCAGTGGCCTTTCTGGCGGAACTGCGCGCCGTTGCGCCCGTTTGACTCCGCCCGCGGCCCTGACTTGCCGAAGCCGCCGTCCGGACGCTGTGCCGTCATGCCGGGATTCCAGCTTGAGCGGCCGCAGGAATGAAACGAAGCGATCCCCCATGAATCTGCACGAACGAGTCAAGCTCACTGCCGTAATTGAACCGGCCCCGGAAGGCGGGTTCACCTCCTCGTTCGAGGAACTGCCGGAAGTATTCTCCGAGGGAGAAACCATTGAGGAGGCGGAGGCAAATTTGTTCGATGCGCTCAAGCTGGTCATGGACTACCACCGCGGGGAGGCCCGGCGAAAACAACCTGCCGCCGGTGCTGTGCGACACGAATTCGAACTCGCGCCGGTGTGAAGCTGAATGATTTGGAGCGGCATCTGCGGGATTACGGCTGCCACTTTGAGCGGGAAGGCGTAAATTACACACTCTGGAAAAACCCGGCGAACGGCAAGGTGGCACCGGCACCCCGCCACTGCGAGGTGAAGGAGGGAACGGTGCGGAGTATTTGCCGGCAGTTGGAGATTGCACGGCCTTGAGCCATCACGGAGCCGGCGGCGGCGCACCCGCCCGCGCTGCAAGCACGGCGATCGTGTCGCAATGAGCGTCCGAAGGCTGTAAGTCCTGCGCAGGCGAGGCGCCTGGTCTGTCAGGATGCCTGCCATCCTGGCGGCAGTGGCGGAGGACCGGCGGCAACGAAGGGCGATCCGTGCAATGAAGATGCAGCGCTGGCTTGTTGCTGAGCGAGAGCAGCGCGGCGAGCGGCTTCGATGCGACCATGTTCGATTTCCACAATCTTTTCGCTGATGCGGCGCGGGATGCCGGTGAGCCAAAGCTGGCCGTTTCGAACGCGGGTGACGGCGACGCTGTCGAAGAAGCCTACGCTCGTAATGCAACCGAGGCCGAACAGCACCATGCTGGCGGACAGCACCGGGATGCTCTCCAGCGAGAGCCCTTTTCCAAAGCCGTAGCACGCGGCAATAATCATGAGGATGCCGAGCCGGCGAACGAGCTTCCAGCGTCGCGTGGCGCGGAGGCTGGGGCGAAAAGTGTAAGTGTAGTCTTTGGCCGCCGCCCGGCTTGCTGCGATCAGGCCTATGGGGCCATTCAGCAGTCCGATCGCGGTCTTTCCGAGGGCAGTCTTATGTGCATTAGACACGCGGCGCCGGGTCAAGGGAGCCTCAAGGCCGGTCGTTTCTCCGGTAACCGGGCAGATTGGGGGAAAGACATAGCCATTGGGGACGACCAGTCTGGCGCCGTCGAGTGCGATGCCGCCGGCACTGGTGATGCGCTGGCCGGTTGGCGGAGCAGGGGGGCTCATGAAAGGGGAGCTATTCATAGGTGGAGAGCGGCCTGTAATTACCATAATTCCGGAGAGGGGTTAGTCAAGCAATGGAGGGGAGCCCGCGTTGATATGTTCGCAGTGAGCGGGCGGCGCTGCGGGGCTTGCCCTTCTCACCCGTTTGACTCCGCCCGCGCCCCTGCTTTGTCGCAGCATGAGCGCTCCCTCCTCCGACCAGCCCTGTTACCGCACCATTCCCCTGCTGCACCTCGATGGCGAGGCGCTGCACGGGATTTCCAAAGAGATGAAGCTGTCGCTGAGCCGTGAGGATATGCTGGCGGTGCAGGCGTATTATAAAGAGGCGGGCCGCGAGCCGACGGATGTGGAACTGGAGGTGATCGCGCAGACATGGAGCGAACACTGCAAGCACCGGATCTTTGGCGCGGAGATTACGTTCACGCTCGATGGGAAGACGGAAGTAGTGGACGGCATTTTCAAGACGCTGATCCGCAAGCCGAGTGAGGCCATCATGGCGGAGAAGCCGGGGTTTGTGCTGAGTGCGTTCACGGACAACGCGGGGTTCATCGAGATTGATCCGGGGCTGGCAGCGTGCCTGAAGGTGGAGACGCACAATCACCCGAGCGCGATCGAGCCGTATGCCGGCGCGAACACGGGGCTGGGCGGGGTGATCCGCGATATTCTCGGCGCGGGAAAAGGAGCGAAGCCGGTGGCGTCGCTGGACGTGTTTTGTTTTGGCAGGCCGGACACGAAGCAGGAGGACATCAAGGCGAAGGATGTGATCCATCCGCTGGGCATCATGCGCGGCGTGGTGCGCGGCGTTAGGGATTACGGAAACCGAATGGGCATTCCGACGACCGGCGGCGCGATTCAGTTCGACGACACGTTCATCTACAATCCGCTGGTGTTTTGCGGCACGGCGGGAGTGATCCCGGGCGCGGATATTCCCAAGGAGGTGCAGCCGGGGCATGTGATCATCGCGGTCGGTGCACGGACGGGCATGGACGGACTGAAAGGCGCGACGTTTTCCAGCGCCGCGCTGGGAACCGACAGTCATGAGGAGGATCAGACGGCGGTACAGATCGGAAATCCTATCGAGGAGAAGAAGGCGGCGGATTTTGTGCTCGATGCGCGGGCGCAGGGCCTCATCGAGTGCATCACTGACTGCGGCGCGGGAGGATTCTCCAGTGCTGCGGGCGAGATGCTGAGCGAGACCGGCGGGGAGATCCTCCTGGATAACGCGCCGCTGAAACAGCCGGGACTGCTGAGCTGGCACATCTTTCTGAGCGAAAGTCAGGAGCGCATGGTGCTCGCGGTGAAGGAGGAGAATCTGGAGAAACTGCGCGAAATCGCCGCCACCTGGGAGACGGAGTTGACGGTGCTCGGCAAGTCCGACGGCACCGGCATTCTCAAAGTGAAGCATCACGGATTCACCGTCTGCGAACTCGACTGCCGCCGTTTGCACGACGCGCCGCGTTTGAAATTGAAAGCGGAATGGACCACGCCGCAGTGGAGCCCGCTGCCGGCATTGCCTGACAACGATCTGGGCGCAGTGCTGCGGCGCGTGATTTCCGATTTCGCCGTGGTGAGCCGCGAGCCGGTCATTCGCGAATACGATCACGAGGTGCAGGGCAACACGGTGCTCAAGCCGCTGGCCGGCGCCGCGGGTGATGCCCCGCAGGACGGGAGCGTCATCCGGGTGGAGGGCAGCCAGCGGCTGGTGGCGCTGGCGTTGAGTTTGCTGCCGGAGTGGGGCAAATACGATCCCCGCGCCATGGGACGCGCGTGCGTGGACGAGTGCGTGCGGCAACTCATCCTGTGCGGCGCAAATCCTGACAAACTCGCCATCCTCGACAACTTCTGCATGGGCAATCCGCATGACCCGAAGCAACTGGGCGCGCTGGTGGAGGCGGCGAAAGGCTTGTCGGAAGCGGCCACGGTCTATGGCACGCCGTTCATCAGCGGGAAGGACAGCTTCTACAATTACTTCAACACGGAGGATGGACCGGTGAGCATTCCGGTGACGGCCCTGATCAGCGGTCTCGGCATTGTGGAGGACGCCAGGCACGTCACCGGCAGCAGCATTCGCCGCAGCGGAAGCTGGCTCTATCTCATCGGCGGACCGGACTCGGCCAAGGCACGCGCGTCGCTCGGCGGCAGCGTCTATGCCCGCACCGAGGGCCTGACAAATCAGCCGGTGCCGCAGTTCGATCCGGGGAAGGCGTTCGCCTCCTATCAGGCCTATCACGAATGCGTGAAGGCCGGCCACATTCTCAGCGCCCACGATGTTTCCGAAGGCGGCGTCATCACCGCACTGGCCGAGATGGCGTTCAGCATGAAGGCGGGCATGGATATTTTCCTCATGCCGCTGCCGACTTCGCCGGTGGTGCAACTGTTCGACGAGACGCCGGGCCAGTTCATCATCGAAGTGCGCAAGGAGCACATGCGCGAAGTGACCGATGCCTTTCGCGGACTCCCGTGCACGCCGCTCGGCCAGACCGTGGCGAATCACCGGCGGTTGCGCGTGTTCATCGATGCCGACAAGTCGCTCGTGGATGAAGACCTCGCGGAATTGAAGGCGCTGTGGAAGAACGGCCTGGCGCAATGGTATTGAGCGCATGCCCAGACTGCGCGCCGCCACCGGCCACACCCTGACACTGCCCGCCCAGCGTGTCAGCGTGGGGGAATCCGCGGCCAACGCGGTGGCCATCGCCGCCGGTTATGGTCTGGCTCCCGTGCATTTTCATCTCCAGCCGTGGGAGTCGGGTCACTTTCTCGAAGATGCCGGCAGCGGCCTCGGAACGCTGGTAAATAACAAACCGGTCTCATGGGCGCCGCTCCATCACGGCGACCTCATCACCGCCGGTTCGCTGCAGTTCGTCTATGAACAGGAGGGCGGGGCGCCGGCTGTATTCCCCGCGCCGCAATCCGCGCCGCGAACCAGTGAACAGCCGGAGCTGAAAACCTCCCCCGTCGAGACTCTTCCTCCCGCATGGCTTCCGCCGGAGGCGCTCCAGCCGCCGCTTTCACCGGCAAGACAGGCCATGCTGACGGCCGGACTGGAGCCGGTCAGGGACCGAACCGCGCCCGTCGTCCTCGGATGCCTCTTGCTGCTGATCGCCGCCGCGGTGGCAGTGGTGTGGTGGCTGGTGCCGTGATCGCTTACTCCTGTCCTACGCGCACGACGATCGGCGCGGCGGAGAAGTAGCGCGCGCACACTTCGCGGACTTCGCCTGACGTGATGCCGCGCACGCGCTCCAGCACTTCGCTGCTGTGGTTGAAGCCGAGACCGTAGAGTTCATCCAGCGCGCAGACATGCGCCAGACCGCCGCTGTGCTGCTGCTGCATGGCCTGCTTGCCGATCCATGTTTTGCGGGCGCGCTCGATTTCCGCATCCGTCAGACCGTCGGCCGCCAACGCGTGGATTTCCTTCACCAGTTCCGCCTGGGCGAAGTCGAGCTTTTCCGGCGATGTGCTGAGGTAGAACGTGAACAGACCGGGGCACATTCCCAGCACCTGCGTCGCGCCGACGCTGTAGGCGAGGCCGTGCTTTTCGCGAATGGCTTCGAAGAAGCGGCTGGCCATGTCGGAGCAGGCTTCATCGATGAGGTCGAGCACCACGCGGTCGGGATGGGTGAGAGCGACGGTGGGAAATCCGGCGGCGAGAAACGCCTGCATTTTGTCCTTCGGCACGGAAATCGTCCGGCCTGCGTGCGGCGGCAGGGCGGGCAGGACGTCGCGGTCCTGTCGCGGCCCCGCCGGCATTTCAGCGAACGAATTGGCCACCAGGAAGCGCACTTCGTGGAACTTCACATCGCCGAAAACCGCGAGCACGGCATTCCCCGCCGTGGTGCGCGCTGCGTGGAAGGCCGCCACCCTGGAACTTGTCAGGCCGGCGAGCGATTCCGGCGTCCCCTCGCGGTTCAGTGCGAAGGGGTGGTCGCCGTAGGCCGCGCGGCGCAACTCGCGGAAGGCGATGAAACCCGGGTGGTCCTCCTGCTGTTTGAGTGCGGCGACCTGACGTTCGATCTCGCGCGCGACTTCAGCCTCCGGAAAAGAAGGCTGCAGCAGGATCTCCGCCGACAGCGCCAGACCCGTCGCGAGTTCCGGGCGGAGCACATTCACCGACAGTGAGAGGCTGCTGCCGCCGCTGTCCGCGCTCACACTGCCGCCGCCGCCCTCGATGAGGTCGGCAATTTCATCCGCGCTGCGCGTGGCCGTGCCTTTTACAATGGTGCGCGCCATGAGGCGGCCGATCCCGCTGTTCTCCGCCGTTTCCGCCAGGGTGCCGCCGCGCAGCGCGGCGTGCATCGAGACGAGCGGCAGCCGCGCATCCTCGCGCACCAGCAGCGTGAGCCCGTTGGGAAAAACATGCCGCTGCACTTCTCCCGGACGGTGCGTGGTGCTCCGCGCTTTGCTCCGCACGGCCGCGGCGGGCGGATTGACGGAGACACTGTTGAGTGCGGACTCCCGCAGCCACGTTTGGGCCGCACGCTGCACATCCGCGGGCGTCACGCGGCTCACGGAGGCCAGATAGTCGCGGGTGAAATCGAGATTCCCCGCCGCCAGCCAGTTGCTGCCGAGGTCGCTGGCCATGCCGCGCATCGTGGTCAGGCCGTTCAATTGATCCGCCAGAAACTGCCGCGACGCGCGCTGCACTTCTCCCTCCTTCACGCCGTCATTCTGAATGGCGGCCACTTCCGCCAGCATGGCCTGTTCCGCGGCGCCACGCTTCTCCGCGTCGCAGTCGGCGCTCATATAGAAAAGGCCGCCTTCCGCCGGCGTCCACGCGCCGGCATGCGCCGTGTGGACCAGCGCCTGACGCTCGCGCACATTCCGCCACAGGCGCGAGGCCCGTCCATGCCCCAGCAGTACGCCCAGCACCTCCAGCGCTGCCGCATCGGCATGGAGAACGCCGGGAATGCGCCAGGCCAGCTCCATTTTCGTGATCTCCGTTTTGAACGGTTCATGCGCCTCGCGCCGCGCCGTCTGCGCCGGTTCGCCCGGCAGGAGAACATGCGGTATGCTGCGCGGCGCCCATGCGCCGAAGCGCGCCGCTGCTTTCTCAAGCACCTCCGCAGCATCGAAGTCGCCCACGAGCACCAGGAACGAGCGGTCCGGCACATAGCGGCCGGTATAATAGTGGTGCGCCGCATCGCGCTCCACGGTATTGAACAGTTCGATGCGCCCGATGACCGGCTCGCGATAGGGATGCTCGCGGAACACCGTGCTGAACATCAACTGTCCCACCGCGCGCCCCGGATCGTCTTTGCCCATGTCGATCTCGCGCCGGATCACGTCCTTTTCCTTCTCAAACTCCTCGTGAGGGAATCGTGCCGCCGTCGTCAGGTCCGCCAGCACGCCCAGCGCCGTGTCCAGCCCCTCACGCAGCGTGTCGATCCAGTACACCGTGCGGTCGAACGATGTGTAGGCATTCAGATAACCGCCCGTCTCCTGCACCGCATGCGCCAGTTCCCCCGGCCCGCGGCTGCCCGCGCCCTGGAAAACCATGTGCTCACAGAGATGCGACACTCCGCTGCCCAGTAACGACGCCTCGTGAATGCTCCCGGTCTTGATCCACGCCTGCACGCTGACGAGCGGAGCGCTGCGATCCTCCTGGAAGATGATTTCGAGGCCGTTGGGCAGGCGGTGCAGCGTGGCGCTGGAGGGGGGGAAGGAAATGGCTGAGGACATCTGCGGGCACTACTGCCAGGAGGGCGTCGCGCAACCTCGTGCCTGCGTCGATAACCATGTGCCATCCGCTGGCGGCGGGAGAATGGGATTCTGTCTCCCCGGCAGGAAGTCAGCGGCGTGACGGCAGGGGAACGGCCCCGGAGTCATGGGTGCCGGAACACCGTCCATCCTGGCTGTGCCGGGTTGGAGGTGTCCCGCCTGCGTGCAGGATGACCGCAGGCCAGCCCCGGCGCGTTGCCCGTGCCCCATCCTCCCGACCCCGTTTCCTCTCATTTCTTTTCGCTTCACGGCCTTCAATTCCGCTTCAATGCTGCCCTCCTATGAAATCCCTCCTGACCTCTGTCCTTTTTGCTGCCGCTGTTCTCCCGTTCACCGCACACGCCACCGACGCCGTTGCGCTCGTCGCCACGAACCTCGCCGGTGCCGAAGGCATTTCCGCCACACTCACCCTGGCCGCCGGCGAAAGTGCGGAAGTCGTCACCTATCTCCCCGGCATCACCAACATCAGTTCGCGGCTCAGAGTCACCGCTGCTGAAAGAGAATTCTTTGTTCCTCTTTATACCGCGAGCCAGGCCACAGGCACTGCCTTTCCGAATTTGAGTCAAAAACTCCTCTTCGCTGGACCAGCCACCATCGTGCTGACCACGGGCGGCCCCGGGTATCCTTCCGGATACAGCATGGCCACGATGGCCGTCACCCGCGCGGCCACACCCGCCACCACGCCTTCCAATGCCGCCGTCATTCCGGAGGACGCCAATGGCCAATACCAGGTGCTGCTTGAGAGCAGTACCGATATGGTCACCTGGACGCCGGCCAATCCCGGCACCTATTCCGGAAATGTCCAAAAGCGTTTCTTCCGCACGCGCATCGTTAAACAATGACCCCGCCACGGGGCTGGAAATCAGAGCTAGGTCCACCCGGTGATTCGTGATCCACTCGATCCGCGAGCGGCGGAATGAGTCCGCTCACTGCTTGATGGCGAAGAGCACATCGTCGTCGCCGTTGAAGAAGTTGATGAGGTTCTTCGTCGCGCGCATGGCCTGACGGGGGACGCTTTCGTAAGTGCGGCTGCCAATGTGCGGGGTGACGATGCACTTTGGATGGCTCAGCAACGGGTGATCCGGCGGCGGCGGCTCCTGTTCCATAACATCGGTGGCGTAGCCGCCGAGATGACCGCTGTCGAGTGCGGCGAGCACGGCGGCGCTGTCCACCAGTTCACCGCGCGAAGTGTTTACCAGAATGGCGCCCGGCGGCAGTTTGGCGATGCGGTCGGCATTGATGAGATGGCGGGTTTCATGGCTCAGCATGGTGTGCAGCGATAGAATGTCCACATGCGGCAGCATGGCGTCGAGCGAGGCATGCCGCTGAATGCACTGTTCGCGTGCGAAGTCCTCCGGCCAGTAATTGCCGAACGCGTGGACCTCCATTTCAAAACCGCGGCAGCGCTTGACCATTTCCTGACCGATGCGGCCGAGCCCGACGACGCCGACGCGCTTGTGCCAGAGTTCGTTGCCGGTGATGCGCTTCCAATTTCCGGCGCGCGTCGCGACCACACTGTCCACCAGATTGCGCACCAGCGCGAGAAGCAGGCAGAAGGTGTGCTCGGCGACCGTGGTGTGATTGACGCCCGGCGTGAAGAGTACCGGAATGCGCCGCTCCTTGCAGGCGCTGAGATCAATCTTGTCCAGCCCGATGCCGTACTTGCTGATCACCTTGAGCCGCGGCTGCGATTTGGCGAGCACGGCGTCGGTGATCTCGTCGTCGCCGCAGAGGAATCCATCGAATTCGCCGGCCAGTTCCAGCATCCGCGCCTCGTTGAGGGGCCCGCGTTCGCGCACGATTTCATAGCCCTGGGCATTGAGCACATCGTGGTGCGCGCCCGGAGTGTCCTGGTAGCTGGTGGTGGAAAGAAGAATGCGTTTGGATGCCATGAGCGCGATGGTGCGGGGTCATTGCGGAGGAGCAATCAGAAATGCAGTGTGATTGAATCGGTTCCGTCTCCGCGACATGACAAATTCCTGCCTGACAGGGGCATGGAGTCGTCGTATTCACCCCTGCCGCACTCCCTCAGTCATGTCCTTCCTCCTCCATATCTTCTCCCCGTGGTGCTGGCGCATGGCGTGGCGGGACAGCCGGCGCACGCGTCTGCGGCTGCTGCTGTTTTCGGCGAGCATCATGGCGGGGATTGCGGCGCTGGTGCTGGTGGGATCGCTGCGGGACAACCTGCTGCGGGCCCTGGAAGGCGAGGCGCGGGCGATGCTGGGCGCGGATGCCTATCTTCATGCGAAGCGGCCGCTGTCGGAGGAGGCGGAGGAACTGCTGCGCGGGCAGCCTGTAGAGATTCTGAAGGAAACGGCGTTCACCGCGATGGCGCGGGTCGCGGGACGCGAGGATGCGAAACTGGTGCAGGCGCGTTCGGTGGAGGAGGGCTGGCCGCATTTTGGAAAGCCAACGACCGAGCCGGCGGACGCGTGGGAGCGCTGTCTCGCCGGCGAGGGTTTCGTGATGGACACGGTGCTGGAGGAATCGCTCGCGCTGCGCACGGGAGACCGTCTGAAACTCGGCGCACTCGAACTGCCGGTGCTCGGCGTACTGCGGCGTCCGCCGCCGCAGGTGTCGTTGATGAGCGCGGTGGCGCCGGAGTTGTTCTTTGCGCACCGCCTCGCAGCGGAGGCGAAGCTGGATGAAGAGGCGGCGGGCACATTTCACCGCCGGTGGCTGGTTTTTCCTGACGGATATGACGTGGAGAAGGAGTTTGCGGACAAATTCAAAAAGCAGCTGCGCACGGAGGGCGTGAATCTCGAAACCGTGGCCGCGCGGAAGCGCAGCATCGCCTTCGTGCTGAACATGGTGAACAGCTTCCTGAGCCTGATGGCGTTCATTGCGCTGGTGCTGGGCGGACTGGGTGTGGCCAGTGCCATTCACGTGCATGCCACGGAGCGGCTGCCGGTGGTGGCCACGCTGCGCTGTCTGGGCTGCACGCCGGGACGAGCGATGGCGGTGTATGTCATCCAGGGCATCTGGCTGGGACTGGCCGGCGCGGCGGGCGGCGTGCTGCTGGGCGCGGCGGCGGTGCATGGGGCGGCGTCGCTGCTGAAAGGACTGCTGCCGGTGCCGGTGGAGGCGCAGGTGAGTGCGGGCGTCGCGGGGCAGGCGATGGGATTTGGATTCGTGCTTTGTGTTAGTGTTGCGCTGCTGCCGCTGCTGTGTGTGCGGCGGGTGCCGGCGCTGGCGGCGGTGCGCGCGCCGGTGACGGGCGGCGTCAGTCTCTGGCGCGATCCGGTGACGTGGCTCGTGCTGCCGCTGGTCGCGGGAGGTCTGGTTTGGCTGGCGGTGATGCTCAGTCCTCCGCGGCGGGCGGAGGTCGGTCTGGGATTTTGCGCGGCGCTGGCCGCAGGCATGCTGCTGCTGGCCGGGGCCGCGAAACTGGTGATGTGGCTGGCGCGTAAAATTGTCAGACCCGGCTGGCCGTTCACGCTGCGCATGGGACTGGCGGGTCTGCACCGTCCGCGCAATCAGACGATGCTCTTTCTGCTCAGTGTCGGCACCGGAGTCTCGATGGTGCTTTCCACGCTGATGGCGGAATCCATGCTGACAAGTTATCTGAACAGCTGGGACGTGCGCATGAAGGCGAATTTCTTCGCCATCAACATCGCGCCGGATCAGCGCGACACGGCCGCGGCGGCGTTGGAGCGCTCCGGCGCGGAGCTGCTCGGTCAGGCGCCGGTGGCGGTGATGGGCCTGCGCAGCGTCAACGGCAAGTCTCTCAGCGAACTTCAGGATGTGAAGGGGCGACGCCGCATCAACAGCTGGTTCCTGACACACATCTACCGGGTGTCATGGGATCCGGCGCTGCCGCAGGCGGAGGAGGGCGCGCCGCTGGAGATCACCATGGAAAAGGGGCTGGCGGAGAACCTCAAAGTGGAGGCCGGCGACGAGGTCGCGTTCAGTCACAACGGACGGGAGTTCCTCTGCAAAGTGCAGGCGCTGCACGAGGCGGACATCGAGCGGATGCTGGACAATTTCCCGGTGCTGTTCAAGGAGCGCGTGCCTGCCGGGCTGGTGGTGACCTATGCCGCGGCCGCGCGAATCAGGGACGCGGCGCACGGGGTGCGGGCGCAGCGGGAACTCACCGCCGCGCTGCCCGGGGTGACCATTTTCGACATCGCGAACATCAGCCTGATCGTCGAGAAACTCATCGCCCGCGGCTCGAAAGTGGTGCACTGGCTGTCGCTGCTCACGGTTCTGACCGGACTCGTCATCATCGTCGCGGTGCTGTTGTCAGGCCGGCGCGACCGGGCGGAGGAAAGTGTGCTGCTGCGCACGCTGGGAGCGTCGCGCCCGCAGATTCGACGCATTCTGGTGACGGAGTATCTGCTGCTGGGCCTGCTGGCGGCCGTGACCGGAGCGCTGCTGTCGCTGGGTTTCGGCTGGCTGCTGTCGTGGCAGGTGTTCGAGATTCCCTTCAATACCTGGCACTGGCCGCTCTTTGCGGCGGTCGGACTGGTGTCCGGGTTGACCGCCGCCCTGGGCATGGCGCTGAGCCGCGGCATCGCCAGCCATCCCCCGCTGGCCATTCTGCGCGGCGAGTCGTAGCTGGAACCACGGAGTGGTCCGGTGGCCGGGTGTTGCCGCCTGGCCTCACTTCAAAGGCGTGAGTCTGACGTAATCGAGTCCGACAAAGCGCGACTGCTGCGCGCGGGGATTGGCCCCGGTGATGCGGACGGTGAATTTGTGAGGACCGGCCTCCAGTTGGCCCGTGGCGTGGCTGATAACGCCGGTGGTGGCGACTTTGGAGAAGTCGTAAAGATCGAGCGGCGCGCCGAGGTCGCGTCCGTCGAGCGCCAGTTGCACGATGGCGTAGTCGGGGGCGACAGTGAAGACGCTTTCCAGCATGTAATCGCCCGCGGCGGGCGCGGTGAGTTCCATTTCCATGGTGTCTCCCACGCCGCCGCCGCGCCAGAAGAGCTGGGCACCGCCGCTCCATTTGGCGCCGGCGAATCCTTTCATGTTCTGCGCCGCGGTGGTGCCCTTGCTGGCTTTGACGGTGAGAGACTCCGCCTCCGCCGCGCCGGCCACGGCTCCGGTTTGTTCATTGAGGGGCGCCGGTGCGCCGCGCAAGGGAGGGGTCTCTTTCAACTCCACCCGCTTCGGCTGCGCCGCGAGCCAGTCGGCCTCGCTGACTTCTTTGGTGCGGTGCAGCAGCACGTGCGCGCCGACCATGCCGCCGGTGAGAATGTCAGGCAGCTGGTCCGCATTCACATCGGCGATGACAATCTGCCGCCCGATGCCGGCTTCGCCATCGGCTTTCACGGGCACCCAGTCCACGCCCTTCGGCCCGCGCACCAGCTTGAACCAGTAAACGACCGCGCCGTCATCCCAGCCGGGCGACTTGCGGTGGTGCGACCAGTAGGTCTTGCCGGTCACGATGTCCTTGAGTCCGTCGCCGTCCATGTCGGCGAGTTGGACGGAATGGAGTTCGCTGAAGACCACTCCGTAGGCATTCAGCGCGGGGCGGTCGCCCATGATGAGGTGCTCCTTCCATTCACTGCCGCTTTGCTCCCACCACGAGAGGCCGAACTCGTGCGCCGCGAGGCTGGTGATGACGTCGCTGTCGCCGTCGCCGTCCACGTCATAGGCGAACATCTCCGCGCCTCCACGCTGCGCGAACGGCACCTCGTGCAGCTTCCACAGTGCGCCGCGCGCCGCGGGCTGCTCGAACCACCCTGACTGCATGAGGAGATCGAGCCGCCCATCGCTGTTCACGTCGCCCGCGCCGAGGCCGTGCCCGAACCGCTCTGCGGCGATTTTTTCAGAGACGGGATGCCACGTCCACGCGGCCCCGGGGTCGCTCCAGTTCGGTGAAGCATAACCGAAGACACCCTTGTAAGTGCAGATCAGTTCCGGCTTCCCGTCGCCGGTCAGGTCCATGAAGTGCGGCGATTCATTGGACACCCACTCGAAGACCTGGCGCTTCGGCCAGGGTTTGTCGAAGCCCGCGGCGCCGGGGTTTTCATAGACCACGGCGGGTGAACCCGGCAGGCCCACGCAGAGAATGTCAGGCCGGCCGTCGGCATTGAAGTCGTGCGGCCAGGAAAAGAAGTTGTCCGAGTAGGCCTCGCGGTTCTGCGGCACCGGCGGATAGATGGCGTGCGACTGCTTCCAGTCAGGCCCGGCGAACCAGAACGGCCCGTGGATGATGTCGGTCTTTCCGTCGCCGTTGATGTCCGCGGCATTGATGCCTTCGGAAAAGTAGCGGTCAGTGAGCTGCTGGCGTTCCCATGTGTGGAGCAAACGCGGGGATTGAGCTGAAGCCGCGGAAACGAGGCAGAGAAGCAGGGCGGAGTGTTTCATGGAGAAAGGATGGATAATGCGCGAATCTCATATTGGGCGGGGCCAGTTCGCGCGCCCGGCGCTCGACAGCCGTAATCGCGGCCTCCTTCGAGCCAGCGCTTCTGGAAAGTTGCCGTGCCATGCCTATTCCCCGTGCCTGGTATTGTCCCCGGCAACATGCGAGGCTCCTGAAGACGTGGCCCGCGGTCCATTTGGCGCGGCCCTTTTCGCGGGGGTCATGGCCGGCAGGCGCACGCTTTTGCCAATTCGATTTGTCTGCTGGCGCGGGCGGGGGCATGCGATATCCGGAGGCGATGCGCACTCACTGGAATTTCTTCGGAGCGGGGCAGCTGGTATTCGGCTCCGGCTCCACGGCTCAACTGGGACGACTGCTGTCGCGCCGGAAACTTGAACGCACGCTGATCATTACCGACCGGAACCTGACGGCGGCGGGCGTGGGGGACCGGATTCGCGGGACCCTGACAGAGTCCGGCATCGCCTGCGGTGTGTTCGACGGCGGCGAGCCGGAGCCATCGCTGGAAACGGCGCAGCGGGCGCTCGCAGCAGCACGGGAATTTCGGCCCGACTCCGTTCTTGGCGCGGGCGGCGGCAGCAACATGGACCTTGCCAAGATCACGGCTCTGCTGCTCGCGCACGGCGGCGCGCCGGAGGACTATTTCGGGTTCGACCGCGTGCCCGGGCCGGTGCTGCCGCTCGTCTGTGTGCCCACCACCGCGGGCACGGGCAGCGAGGTTTCGCATTCCGCCGTGCTCACCGATGCGGCGCACGGGGTCAAGGTCAGCACGCTGAGCGAACACCTGCGGCCGGCGCTCGCGGTGGTCGATCCGGTGCTGACACTGTCGTGTCCGCCGCGGGCCACGGCGGACAGCGGGATCGATGCCCTGACACATGCGATCGAGGCCTTTACCGTCGTGGACCACGCGCAGCTGGCCGTGCCGGACGCGCAGGTCGCACCCTACGCCGGCAAAACCCCGCTGGGCGACCTGCTGGCGGAAAGGGCCATCGCGCTCATCGGCGGCAATCTCGTCACCGCGGTGCGGGAGCCTGACAATTTGCCGGCCCGGGAGAACATGGCGCTCGCGGCCACGCTGGCGGGCATGGCGTTTTCCAATTGCGGAGTGTCGATCGTGCATGCGCTGGAGTATCCCATCGGCGCGGCGCTGCATGTGTCACACGGTGCGGGCAACGGGCTGCTGCTGCCGTGGGTGATGCGTTTCAATCTCGGCGTGCGGCAGCGCGAGTTCGCGCGCATTGCGGCGCTGCTGGGCGCGGACGTGCAGGGCATGGACGAGCCGGCGGCGGCGGAACAGGCGGTGCGCGAGGTGGAGCGGTTGAAGCGCGAAACCGGCATCCCCGCGCGGCTGCGGGAGATCGGCGCCGTGGCGGAACAATTGCCGGGCTTTGCCGACAAGTCCTTCGCCATCGAACGGCTCGTGCAGTTGAATCCGCGCCGGCCGACGCGCGATGACCTGCTGGAAATCCTCCGGCAGGCGCTTTAAGCCAGACCGAATTAGAAGTGTTTCGGCGGTGCCGGCGGGAAAGGCGCGCCACCGGGCCTGAGTTTATGCAAGTAGAGCGAAATGACGCGCAGTAGAGGCGTTCTGGCCCTGGCCAAGCCTGTACGACAAGGCCGGGACGGCCTTGCTACGACTTTATGCGTAAGCTCCGCCGCCGGGCTGACATTCCCGGGAAATCCGCTCGTAATACGCCCGCGGATGCCAATAATAAGCCTCCTTCCTCCCTCCCGACCATGCGTTCTCTGCTCCTCGTTTTAATTCCCGGCTTCGTCCTGACCGCGACGGCTCAGGACCAGGCCCCGCCTGCCGCGGAACCGCCTGCGCCGGAGAAGGCGGAGGCCGGCCCGACTGATCCTGACAAAGCAGCGGCGGAGGCGGACGCGAAGGAGGGAGAGGACCCGGAGGTGCCCGAGGATTTGCTCGAGGATGAGCACCTGCGCGAGGAACTGGGCGTGAACCAGTTCACCGCGCCGAGCATTCGCAAGATTTTCGGGTCGCTCGATCTGCTGGGGCAGCTGCCCTACGAAAAGCTGAAACGCGACTTGCCGAAGTCCGTGCCGCAGGAGCGCTGGCGCGTGGCGCTGTCGCTCGGCGTGCTCGTCGGCGATGGTTTTCTCGCGGCGCAGTCGGAGAAAGTGGATGATCTCGAACAGGTCGGGCGCGCGGTGCTGCGTCATGCGAAAGTGCTTTCCGCCGGCGCGCGGGTGACGGAGCATGCCAAGGCGATTCTGGAAAACAGCGCCACGGGCGACTGGAAATCGCTGCGCGAGGATCTCGCCGCCACGCAGAAAGACGTGGAGGCGGAGATGGTGCTGCTGCGCGACGTGGAGATGGCGCATCTCATTTCCATTGGCGGCTGGCTGCGCGGCCTCGAAATCGCCAGCACGACCGCCCTCGAGCCTTTCAGCGCCGAACGCGCCGCCACTCTCGCCCGCAAGGACCTCGCGGAGTATTTTTCGGCCACGCTCGCGGACTTCGAGCCCCTGCTCCTGAAGCGGCCGCAACTCGCCGCCATTCGCACCGGCATCGACGAAATCCGTGTGCAGCTCGACGTGCCGGAGGGCAAGCCGTTCGAGCAGGCGCAGGTGCAGCAGATTCACGACAAAGCCGTGGCGCTGGTCAAGCTCATCACCGCCTCCAAACCCTGACATTGGCATGCCGGACGAAGCGGACGACAAACTCTCGCGGCAGGAGCCGGAGGCCGAAGTCATCGATCTCGAATTGGTTTCCGATCAGCCCGGCGCCGGCGAAGGCATGTCGCCGGAGGACATGATGAAGATGGCCCCGGAGATGGTGCTCCAGGCCTTCCGCGGCATGCTGCAGGAACGGCTCAAGAAGTGGTTCATCCGCAGTCTCATCTGGTGCACCGTGCTGCTGATCTTTTATCAGGAGCACGGCTGGGTGCGCGTGGTGTTCTGGATCTGGGCCACCATCGCCTCCATCCACCTCGCCTTTCTGCTCTATGGCTGGTACGCCAGCGGCAAACACGTGGACCGGCTGGCCAAAGTCTTCGGCGGCATGATGCCGGGGCGGCAGGGTGACATGCCGGAGGACCGCTGAAAGTCCAGATTTCTCTGCCGGTGTAACGCGGCACCTCTGGCCTGCCGTTCCGTAGTGCTTCCAGCCTGCATCGAATCCAAAGCGGCAGGCCGGAGGCACTGCGCCACTGATGCCGGGACGGACTGCGTTACGATTATTGCTCGTCACGGATGAGGTCGGAAAGCCGGGCTTTCCATTTGCCAGCCCGGAGGGAGGCGGCAGGATGCGCGCTCTTTTTGACCCGCCAAATTTATGTCCCAGCCTGCCAAAGAAACCCCGCAAATGGAGAAGATCGTCAGCCTCTGCAAACGCCGGGGCTTCATCTTCCAGTCGTCCGAAATCTACGGCGGCTGCGGCGGCGTGTGGGATTACGGCCCGCTCGGCGCGGAACTGAAGCGCAATCTGCGTGATGCATGGTGGCGCGCGATGGTGCGCGACCGCGAGGACATCGTGGGACTGGATGCCGCCATTCTCATGAACCCGGCCATTTGGAAGGCGAGCGGCCACGTGGACACCTTCGCCGACATGATGCGCGAGTGTTCCCTGACCAACAAGCGTGTGCGCGCGGACCACGTGGAGCCGCAGGCGGGAACGGTGATGAATTATACCGGCGCGCAGTCGCCCGCCGGCTGGAGGATCGAGCGCCCTATCAGCGCTCTGCTGTGGAAAGGCACGCACATCGAGAGCTTTCGCAAACAGGTGCGTCTGCTCATCGCTTCCAATGCCGGTGAGGCTGCGGGCAAGCCGGAGGAGATCGAACTGCTCGGCGAAGCGAAGGGCGACGAAGTGACGGACAGCGTGGACTTTCATCCTGAAACCGGCGGCGCCCTCGGTTCCGCCCGCCCGTTCAATCTCATGCTGCGCACGTTCCTCGGCCCGACGGCGACGCTGGATGATCCGACGTATTTGCGCCCGGAGACCGCGCAGGCGATTTTTGCGCAGTTCAAGAACGTCTTCGATTCCTCGCGCGTGAAGGTCCCGTTCGGCATTTGTCAGATCGGCAAAGCCTTCCGCAATGAAGTGACGCCGAAGAACTACACCTTCCGCTCGCGCGAGTTCGAGCAGATGGAACTGGAGTTCTTCATCCGCCCTGACGAAGCCGTGGAGGTCATCTGCGGCGAAGTCGCGGCATGGAGCGAAACCGCGGATCTCAGCGAGCCGCAGCCGAACTGGGGCTGGGAAATGTGGCACCGTTACTGGGTGCAGGAACGCACGAAATTCTATCAAAGCATCGGTCTCGGCGACGTGGTGCATTATTACTGGCAAACCGCCGCGGATCTAGCGCACTACGCCCGCGCCTGTGTGGACATTCTCTGCGAATTCCCGTTCGGCACGGAGGAACTGGAAGGCATCGCCGCCCGCGGGGATTTCGACCTCAGCCAGCACCAGAAACACAGCACGAAGTCGCAGGAAGTCTTCGACGAGGACCTCAAGAATGCCGCCGCCAAACTGACGCCGGAGCAGAAGGAGGCGATGATTCAAAAGCGACTCGCCGCGGAGCAGGCGAAGACGAAGGGCGAGCCGATGTCCGAAGCCGACGTGCGCGCCTGGTTCGAGCGTTTGTTCAAAGGCAACTACGTGCCGCACGTCATCGAACCGTCCGCCGGTCTCGACCGCATGGCGCTGGCGATCATTGCCAAGGCTTTCAGCGAAACGGTGAAGACCGATGAGAAAGGCAAATCGGAGACGATCACCGTGCTGCGCTTCCATCCGCGCATCGCGCCCATCAAATGCGGCGTCTTCCCGCTGCTGAAGAACAAGCCGGAACTCGTCGCGAAAGCGCGTGAGGTTTATGCCATGCTCAAGAAGCACATGAACTGCTTTTACGACGAAACCGCCAGCATCGGCCGCCGTTACGCGCGTCAGGATGAAGCCGGCACGCCGTTCGGTGTCACTATCGATTTCGAAACGCTGGGCGAGAAAGGCCCTGAACTGCAGGACACCGTCACCGTCCGCGAACGCGACAGCAACGAACAGCACCGCATTAAAATCGCCGACCTCACCGCCTGGCTGCTGGCCCGGGTTTCATAGCGCCGCGGTCCGGTCCGCAAGCCGTGACGTGTGCCCCTGCCAGGTTGCGGGGGCACTTACCGGCCGATGCGCCATTCCTCCAGCGAGTCCTTCGGCAGGTTTTGCAGAAACCGGGACGGCGACTGCCACAGCTCGCCGGTGTAGCTCTTGGGCCACATTTTCGGATAGAGCAGATAAAGCTGATCCCTGGCACGCGTCAGCGCCACATAAAAAAGCCGGCGCTCCTCCTCCAGCGCCTCCGGTCCGCCTTCATCCACCGCTCGGAGATTGGGGAACATGGCATCCGTCAGCCAGATGATGAAGACGACGCGCCATTCGAGGCCCTTGGCCTGATGCACGCTGCTGAGGCAGACGCTTTCCTCCGCGCGCGGTTTGGTGTCCTCCGCAGCCTCCGGGCCGCTCAGCAGCGAGAGTTCGCTCAGCATGTCGGTGAGCGATGCGAACCGTTCGCCAAAGCGCATGAACTGCTCCACGTCCTGACGCCGGCTCTCGAAGTTCTCGTGCTCCGACTTCAGCCATTGTTCGTACACACCCTCCCAGGCGCTCTTCATGATCACCGCGGGTGACTGCAGCGTTCCCTCCGGCGTCAGGAATTCATCCATCGTCCAGCCGAGCTGCTGCCAGTCCTTCTCCGCGCGGGCCGGCACGGCCACGGGGGCCATAAATTCGGAAAAGGAACGCGGCAGCTCGCCCGCGAGTTGGGCGACCTGCGCCAGCCAGCGCGCCCACATTTTCACCGCGGTGCCGGCTCCCACGCCCGGCAGCATGCGCACGATGCGGTCGAACGCCGCCTCGTCGCGCAGGTTCACCGCGAGTTTCAGAAATGCGCTGAAGTCCTTGATGTGCGCCGTCTCGAAGAACTTCAGCCCGCTCGTCACGGTGAACGGCACGCCGTCCTGCGTCAGCTGCAGCTGCACATCCATGCTCTGAAAATGCGCGCGGTAGAGCACCGCCATTTCGTTCCAGGGGATGCCGTGATCATCGTGCAGTTCCTGCATGCGCTGCGCCACGAACATCGCCTGCTCCTGCGGCGCATAGAGCGCGGCCAGCACCGGCTTTTGCTCCGCGGGTCCGCGCGCGGCGCGCAGGTTCTTCTGAAACTGCCGCTCATTCGGACGGATCGCCGCGTTGGCCAGCTGCAGAATTTCCGGACGGCTCCGGTAGTTGGTTTCGATCTTGAACACCTGCGCCTGCGGAAACCGTTCCGGAAAGCTGATGATGTTCCGGAAATCCGCACCGCGCCACGAGTAGATGCTCTGCGCGTCGTCGCCCACCACCATCACGTTGCCGTGCTGCCCGGCCAGCGCATTGATGAGGTCGCTCTGAATGGGGTTCGTGTCCTGGTATTCATCCACGAGGATGAACTGAAACTGATACTGATAGCGCGCGAGAATATCCGGATGCTCCCCGAACAGCTCCAGGGTGCGCGTCAGCATGTCGTCGAAGTCCAGTGAGTTGGCCTCGCGCTTCTTTTTGTCATAGAGCCTGGCCACGCGTCCGATGCCGTGGAGCATTTCGTCGTCGGGACTGAACTGCGCGCGCACCACCTCCTCCAGCGGCTGCTTCGTATTCGTCGCATAACTGAGCAGCCCCTGCACGACCGGCGCTTTGGGAAACTTCACGCCGGTGGCGTTCTCCACCTGTTTGGCCACGCCGCTTTCCTTGATGGCTTTTGACAGGAGTGCTTTCGCATCCTCCGCATCCAGAATGGTGAATCCGCGCGTCAGTCCGGCCGACGTGGCGTGATGCCGGAGGATGCGGTTGCAGACACTGTGAAACGTTCCGCTCCACAGCCCGCCCGTTTGTCCCGGCAGCAGGTGCTCCACGCGTTCCAGCATCTCGCGCGCCGCTTTGTTGGTGAAGGTGAGCAGCAGGATGTTCTCCGGCGCCACGGCGTTCTGCAAAAGATAGGCGACGCGATAGGTGAGGGTGCGCGTCTTGCCGCTGCCCGCGCCCGCGAGCACCAGCGCCTGACCCGGGGGAGCCGTCACCGCCGCAAACTGCTGGTCGTTCAACTCCGCACGGAAATCGATGGCGCCGGTCCGCGCCTCCGGCGGAGCCGCGGCCGCCGCCTGTTTCTTCAGGGTGTAGAGTCTCGACATCGCCCGCTCCATCCGCCGTCTGACGGGCCGCGCAAACGGGGAAGGATTGCTGCCCGCACACTTGGCATTCGTAACGCCTCATGCTATCCGCGGCGCGATGACGACACCCTTGACCGCTGAACTGCTGCGCGACTGCCATGCGCGGGCGCGGGGGCGTGCGGGAATGTTTCGCCTGCCGCTGCGGCAGCGCGTGTGGCGCGGCGGGGCCGGGGACTTCATGGGGCGGGGCACGGGTTCGTCGCTGGATTTTCAGGACCACCGCGCCTACGCGCCGGGCGACGATCCGCGGCATCTCAACTGGCAGGCCTACGCGCGCACCGGCCAGTATTCCATGAAGCTCTTCCGCGAGGAGGTGCGGCCGGTCATCGATGTGGTGCTCGATGTTTCACCGAGCATGTTCTTCACGCCGGAAAAGGCGGCGCGCAGTTTGGAGTTGTTTTACTTCGCCGTGGAGGGCGCGCTGCGGGCCGGGGCCACTCCTGCGGTCACCGTTGTCTGCGGGGCCTGGCAAAAACCGCTGCCGCTGGAGGCGGTGATGAGCCACCGCTGGGCGGAACAGCTGCCCGGGGGGCCGCAGGCCGCCGCCGCGCCGCCGGAACTCGCCCGCGTGCCGCTGCGCGCGCAGTCGCTGCGCGTGGTGGTGAGCGATTTGCTTTTCGCGGGCGATCCGCAGCCGCTCGCGGGCGCGCTCGGAGCGCGTCAGGGCCGGCCCGTGGTGCTCGCGCCTTTTTGTCAGGAGGAAAGCGATCCGGCGTGGGACGGGAACATGGAGTTCATCGAAGCCGAGGAACTTTCGCACCACCCGCGACGCGTGGAACCCGCGCTGCTGCGCCGTTACCGCGAGGCCTACGCCCGGCACTTCGAGTTGTGGAAAGCGGCCGCGCAGAAGCACGGCATCGCTCTCGCCCGCGTGCCGAGCGAGCCGGACTTCTCCGCCGCCCTGCAACTGGAGGCGCTCCGCAATGGCGCTGTCGAACCGTGGTCGTAGGTCATTCCGTTTCCCATTCACCATGAACGCCCGCGAACTCCACACCCTGCTCCAGACCGGCCCTCCGCCCCGGCTCATTCACGTGCTGCCGCCGGAAGTCCATGCCGCCACCCGCATCCCCGGGTCGCTCAATGCCTGCGCTTATGAAATGACCTTCCCTGAGCAGGTGCAGGCGCTCGTGCCCGGCAAAGACGTCCCTGTCGTCGTGTACGGCGCCGGCGGCGGATCGCTCGACGCTGCGGCCGCCGCAGAAAAACTCCGCGACGCAGGCTACATGCAGGTGCAGTCATTCGATGGCGGGCTTGCGGAATGGCAGGCCGCCGGCCTGCCGGTCGAAGGCACCGGCCAACTGCCGCAGCCTCCCGTCCCCGACGGCACCTACCGGCTCGACGCGGCGCAAAGCGTCATCCGCTGGACCGGGCGTAATTTATTCAATCACCACAGCGGCACAGTGAAGTGTGCCTCCGGCGAAATCATGCTTCGTCAGGGCGAACTCATTTCCGCCCGGTTCACCGTGGAGATGACGAGCATCGCCTGCGAAGACCTCACCGATCCCGCTTACAACGCGATGCTCATCGAGCATCTCCACTCCGCCGACTTCTTCGACGTGCCGCATCACCCCACCGCTGAATTCACCGCCACCGCCGCAGAGAGAATCTCCCACTGCACCGACGGCACGCCCAATCACCGGCTGCGCGGCACCTTCACGCTTCGCGGCATCACCCGCGCGCTGGAATTCCCCGTCCTTATCGCCACCACCGACGACGCCAGCCGCCTCACCGCGCAGGGGCAGTTCGAGCTCGACCGCACGGATTACGGCAGCCACTACGGCTCGGGAAAACTCTTCCGCTTCCTCGGCAAACACATCGTCAATGATCATATCCATCTGCATCTGAAGATTCATGCGGATCGGGAGAGATGACAGAATCCGAAGTTGCCGGAACGTCATGGTGACGAAGCCGCGGATTTGTGTAGTGGTCGCACCATGAATCGTCCCATGCCCCACTTTCTGCGGAATCAACTGAACCGGATTCGCGGCTGGCAGTGGAAGGAAGTGGCCATGCTCATAGCGGCTCTGATCGTCCTGATTTGCATCTACTCCGTGATCGAACTGACGGACGAAGTGAAAGAGGGCGAGACCCGGAAGATAGATGAATGGATTCTCCTGAATCTGCGGCGGGCGGACGATCCCGCGGTGCCGATCGGGCCTCCCTGGTTGCGCGAAGCGGGGCTGGATTTGACGGCGCTGGGCGGAGCGGTGGTTTTGGTTCTCATGGTCAGTGCCGTGGTCGGATTTATGTGGCTCCAGAGGCGCTATGGGTTGATGCTTTTCACCGTGGTGACGATCATCACCGGAGCGGGCGTGGCGGCCCTTCTGAAGTATGCGATTGCCCGGGACCGGCCCGACATCGTGCCCCATCTGCGGGAAGTGACCACGCCGAGCTTCCCCAGCGGGCATGCCATGCTTTCCGCGATCGTTTATCTGACCCTCGGCACACTGCTCATGCAGGTCGTGCCCGGCCGCGGAGCGAAGCTCTACTTCCTGACCATCGCCATGCTCCTCACGTTTCTCGTGGGCGTCAGCCGGATCTACCTGGGAGTCCACTATCCGACGGATGTGCTGGCGGGGTGGATGGCGGGCATCGCATGGGCTTTAGGATGCTGGATGGCGGCGCGATACTGGCGGCGCTGGACCGGGGCCCGGAAAGAGGTGTCGGAGACCGGGGAGGAGGAATAATCGACGCGGGAGGTGTCGCAGGGCACCTCCGATCATCTGCAGGTGGCGGCATCCGTCCTTGTCTGCGGAGCGAATAGCTGCGTGCATCGATTCGATCTTCCTATGTCCACTCCGACCTCCACCGCTTCCTCACCTCGTTTACTCTCCCCCTTCAGTCTCCGCGGGATTCCGCTGCGGAACCGTGTGGTAATGGCACCGCTGACGCGGGCGCGGGCGGGACGGGAACGGGTGCCGAATGATTTGATGCGGGAGTATTATACGCAGCGGGCTTCGGCGGGGCTGGTCATCAGTGAGGCGACGACGATTTCGGAGCAGGCGAACGGGTGGGTGGATTCACCTGGCATTTACACTGACGCGCAGGAGGAGGGATGGAGGAACATCGTGGCGGCGATGAAGGAGCGCGGGACGCCGTTTTTCCTGCAGCTCTGGCATTTGGGGCGCGCTTCGCACAGTGCTTTCCACGGCGGACAGCCGGCGGTGTCGGCGTCGGCGATCAAGATCAATGGCGACTCCATTCACACGCCCATCGGCAAGCAGCCTCATGAAGTGCCGCGAGCGCTGGAGACGTCGGAGATTCCAGGGGTGGTGGAGGACTACCGCCGTGCGGCGGAGCGGGCTAAAGCCGCGGGGTTCGACGGCGTGGAGATTCACGCGGCCAATGGCTACCTGATCAATCAGTTCCTCGACTCGAAGACGAATCACCGGACGGACCAGTACGGCGGGAGCGTGGAGAACCGGTATCGCTTTCTGAAGGAAGTGACGGAGGCGGTGCTCACGGTGTGGCCGGCGGACCGCGTGGGCGTGCGGTTGTCGCCGAACGGGAACTTCAACGACATGGGCGCGCCGGATTTCCGCGAGACGTTCACCTATGCGGCGGCGCAGTTGAACCGCTATGGGCTGGCTTACCTTCATGTGGTGGACGGGCTGGCGTTTGGATTTCATAAACAGGTCGAGCCGATGACACTGGCGGAATTTCGCGCGGTGTTCGACGGGCCGCTGATGGGCAACTGCGGCTACACGCAGGCGACGGGGGAGGCGGCGATTGCCGCGGGCGATGCGGACCTGATCGCGTTTGGACGTCCTTTCCTCAGTAATCCGGATCTGGTGGAGCGATTCGCGAACGGATGGCCGCTCAATCCGCCGGCGGACGTAAAGGTGTGGTCGGCACCCACGGCGGAGGGTTACACGGATTTTCCATTCTATGCCAAAGCGTGAAGCGCGCTGCGGACATGAATCCTTTGACATCGCCTGGCGGTTATCCCTGCATCAGGACGGTAAGCAGTTTTCGCGAACTGGTGGCGACGCCATTCGCTGACGGCGTGAATGCGCTTTGCTGGCCGCGGACGCTGCCGGGGGATTTCGGCGAGGTGGTGAAACTGCTGGGCGCGGGCGAAGGCATTGTGGTTCTGGAAGACGAGCGACTGGAGAGTCTGCCGGCAAGCGCGGCGGGGCGGGTGGCGATTGAAGTGATGCTGGAAGACCTGCGGCGGCTGCGGGAACTGGAACTGGAGCCGGTGTTGAATGCCATCTATTGCGGAAATCGGGACGGGCGCGGCGGTCCGGTGGCAACGGATGTGTATTCCTGGCACGTGGACAGTGCCCCGGTGGAGGCGGATACGTGGCTCTGCACTTACCACGGCCCGCCGAGCGAAGGGCTGCGCCACGATGAGGCGCGGCGACGGGTGGATGTGCCGGAGACGCGCGCCGCATTGCTGGAACTGTACGGCGGAGAGGATGACGCGGAGTTTCTCGATTTTCTAAACGAGAACTGCTATGACCTGCACTATGCGCCAGCACCGGAGGCGAAGCCGTTCTCTTTTGGCGCAGGGAACCTGTGGCGGATCGCGACGGAGTGGCCGGGGAGTCCGGTGCCGCCATGCATTCACCGGGCGCCGGAGACGGAGGAGGTGCGGCTGCTGTTGATCAGTTGATGCGGGGCGAAATCCGGTGATAGCGCGCGGCATGAAGATCACCTGGATTCCAACGGAGGCGCTCCGCGACGGAGCGGTGGAGCCATGGGTTTGAGTTTTGGCAATCCGCTCGGCTTCCTTGCGCTGCTCGGCATTCCGGCGGTGCTGGCGATTCATTTTCTGCAGCGGCGTTCGAAACAGGCGGTGGTGAGCACGCTGTTTTTGCTGCAGCAGCTGCAGCGGGAAAGCGAGGGCGGGAGCCGGTTCGAGCGGCTGCGGCCATCCATTCCCCTGTGGCTGCAGCTGCTGGCGGTATTGATCCTGACATGGCTGCTGGCGGAGCCGCGCTGGATGGAACGCAACAGCGTGCAGCAGATCGTGGCCGTGCTGGACGGCTCGGCGGGCATGAGCGTGAGCCGCGGACGCATGGAGCGGGAACTGCCCGCCGTGCTGGAGCGGCTGGCCAGGGCCACGGCGCACACGGAATTCTATCTGCTCGATTCGAGGCGGGATTCCGGTCATCTCTATCACGGCGGCTCGGTGAAGGAACTCATGGAGGCGGCGGCGAAATGGAAACCGGGCGGCGGCACGCATGATCCGGGGCCGGCGCTGCGGCTGGCGCGCAGTCTGGCAGGACGCGAGGGCACGGTGCTCTTCGTCACGGACCACGAGGTGAAGGATCTGCCGCTGGGCGCACGGCTGGTTGCCGTGGGCGCGCCGGAGGAGAATGCGGGGCTCGCCGGCGTGACCGTGGAGGAAGTGGAGGGCCGCACGGTCTGGCGCGCCGTGCTGCGGAATTTCGGAACGGCACCGCAGTCGCGCGAATGGTGGATCGAGTCCGGGGGAGCGGTTTCCGCAAAGCAGTCTGTGACATTGTCTCCGGGCGGCATGCAGGCGCTGCAGGGGGCGTTCGCCGACGGGCAAACGGAGCTCACGGTGCGGCTTGATCCTGACAAATTCACCGCGGACGACGCCGCCGTGATCGTGCGCCCGAAACCTCGTCAGATCACCGTCGTCCTTCCCGCGGATGAATTGACGCTGCCCGCCGACGAGCAGCATTACGCGAAACTGTTCGGCGCCATGCCCGGGGTAACGGTCACGGCGGACCGCGCTGCGGCGGATGTGCTCGTGGTGCATTACAATCCGCTGGACCCGGCCTTGCCTGACAAACCCGCCTGCGTCTTTGTGCGCGATCCCCGGCCGGATGCGCCCGTGCTCAAAGGCACGCTCATTCAGGAGCGCCATCCTTTGGCGGACCATCTCGACTGGCATCCTTTGATGGCCGCCGACAGCCTCGGAATTCCGCCGCGCGAGGGCGACGAACCGGTCGTATGGATCGGTGAGCGCCCCGTGGTTTTTCTGCGCGGCAAAGAGGACCGGCGGATGCTCTGCTTCAATTTCGACCTGCAACAGTCCAATGCCCGCCGCCTGCCGGCCTTCGTGCTGGGCCTGCACCGGTTCTTGGAAGTCGTGCGCAGCCGCACCGTGCGTGAGGAATGGCGCAACGTGGAGTGCAATCAGCGACTGCGCTGCCCGGTGGAGACCGATGCTGCGGCCTCCCCGGTCACTCTGACATGGAAAGGCGCGGACGGAGACGGCAGTGTCACGGTGCCGCCCGCGCAGGCGCCGCTCCTCACGGCACCGGAGATGCCGGCGCTGATCGAAGTGCGTCAGGGCGGCCGCCTGCTGCTGATGGCGGGCAGTCATTTCGCCGATGTGCGCGAGGCGGATTTCACCGATGCGGTGAGTCGTCAGGATCTGGAGGGCGTGGAGGCGGCGCTGATCACGAAACACAGCCGGGCCGACGGCGCATGGCGCGCGTGGCTGGGCGCGCTGCTCGCCGTGCTCGCGGCGTCATGGTATTTCATTCACCGCCCCGAACGGCGGCGACTGGCGGCAGCGAGGGCCGGGGCGCACCACATTACCGGCTCCGGCGGCGGGCCAGCCAGGTAAATCCGGCGAGCATCGCCAATCCGGCCACCCCCGGCTCCGGGATGACGAAGGCATTGTAATGAGCGCCCACTTCGGCGGCACTCAGCGCCGAGTCGTAACTGGCGAATCCGAAAATGCTGCCCTGAAGCTGGTCGAAGAATGCAGTGTGGGTGGAATTATCAGCGGCACCGATACCGGCCAATCCGGTGACGGTGAGGTCCACACCGATGTAGGTAAACGCGAGAGCGCCGTTCAGATACATGTGCGTGTCCACTCCATCTGAAGAATAGATGATGTGCACGTCCTGATTTGTCAGGGTGGAGGCTGACGAGTAGTGGTCAGCGACACCGAAATCGGTCACGCCATAGACGCCGCTGGCATTCCACTGGTCCACCTTGAGTCCCTGGCTTCCGGAGGCAGCGTCCTGGCTGCCCAGGAGCGCCTGCGACGGGACACCGGTTCCGGCATTGTAGATGAATTCAAAGGCGCGGTCCCCGGACAGGGAACCAACGTTGATCGACTGAGGGGTGGCTCCACTCACGGTGGAAAAAAGGGTGACAGCCGGGGCGGTGCCGGCACCGACCTCAGCCTGCCATGTGGCGAGTGTCGCGTGCGCCGGGACAGCGGCGGCGAGGATCACGGCGGCGGCGATGGAGCAGTTGGTATAGTTCATGGGTGTCGGGTGTGGTGGAAGCGGCAAGATGTCTGAATCGAAAGCGGATTACAGCACGCAGCGAGTTTCATGCCAGAAAAATCTGGAATCTTTTCACCGCCTTCCCGTCGTCCGGGCGGTTGCTACTCTGCACGAAAACGCACCGTCACGGGCGCGGCCGAATCCTGCGGCAGCGGCACGAGAATGAAGTCATCCGTGATTACCGGGTTCAAGTCCGCGCCGTCGATAACCTTGACGTTCTCCGGCTGAATCCTGCGGGGCAGAAACTGCACCACAGGGCGTCCGCCGCGCTGGGAACCGTTTGTGTTCACCGGCTTCCATGTCTCCGCGCCGGCGAGGGGTGTGAGTGTCAGGGTGAAGGTGCCGCTCTCCTCCGTCAGTTTCTGTTCCCAGTTCAGTTTGCCGGGAGCCATGCGCGCCTCCCACGCGGGATCGCCGTAGAAGGCGACGTTGTCCCGGTCGAAGAGCAGTCCGTGCAGGTCCTGACGCGTCAGTTTGCCGGCCGGCGCGGGCAGTTCCGTGCCGCGCGGCGGGCGGCCCATTTCGTCCACGGATTCGACTTTCTCCGCGCCGGGAAACTGCGTCATTAACCGGTGCACCAGCGCGAGGTTGTTGGCGTGAAAGGCTTCCGTGAGGGTGTAGCGGCCCGGTTGTTCGACGAAATAGTCCAGCAGGCCCCAGCCCTGATAACCGTACCACGTCGGGAGCACATAGCCGGCCATTTGGCGCACCGCGGCGCTCTTCATGAAGGCCAGCGCCATCGCGTCGGGGCCGTCGATGTGGCCCATGAGGCAGTTGCCGACAGGCAGATAAACTTTGGGATTCGGACTGTTCACATCGAAGGTCGCGCCTTTCGTGTCTTCGCCGAAAAGCCGTCCGGCTTTGCTCTTCCAGAATCCGTTGCGGTAGCGGAATCCGATCATCCAGTCGCGCTCCGTGGCGTGGCCGGACGTGACCCACAAATCCGGCGCGGCATTCATGAGGTCCACCAGCGCCTTCGTCGTGTCGGGCTCCACTTTCTTTTCCTCCGCGGAGCCGCCTTTTTCCTGCTGCACCATGTGGCCTTTGCGCAGTTCGCAGTACCATGTGCCGGACTCGATGCGGTCCATCGCCAGTTCAGTGCCGCTGCCGGCCTTGTGGATGGTCAACGGTTTCTCCTCGCCGGCGATGGCCAGGGCATTCGCCGCATCGAAACCGGTGAGAATGCCCCAGCGGGTGTCGGTGAAGGGATCGGCGTCGAGCCGGCGGGTCAGGCGGTGCACGCGGTGCACGAATTCCCGCGTCGCCTCTTCGCGCGTCGCGACAAAACAGGTGTAGCGCGGCATCTCTTTTTGCAGCGCCGGCAGCACTTCCTCCGCCGCCTTATTGAAAGTCACCGTCTGCGCGGCGTGTTTGATTTTCAGCTTCTCCACCACCGGCTGCCATGCGGCGTCGGAGGCGGTGCGCTGTGAGACAACGATCACGTAATCCGCCGCAGAGACTGACAGGGTGGCGGTGAAGAGGAGAAGTGCAGCGGTTTTCATCGGCCGCAGTCTGGAACCGCCCGGCCGCCGCGACAACCGCCGGAAACGGGCGACAGATTCTCAAATGCCCGTTGTGAGGCCGGGGCGATTGTGCCAGGCCGCGGCATGGCGCGCGACCGCGACAAACCACGCGACGGCACGCGGCTCACGGGCCGCGGGGCGGGACTGCTGCTGCTCTCGTTGACCGTCACGGTGGCGGGTGCGGTGATTCCCGAACCCAACGCCGTGCGACTGGGCCTGCTCGGCATGCTGCTGCTGCCGCTGACATGGCCGCTGGCGCGCCGCAATCTCCGCGGGCTGCGCGTGGAGCGGAAGCTGCCGGAGACCTGTTTCGCGGGGCAGTTGTTTCCCATGGACCTGGAACTGGTGAATGACAAACCGCACCTCGACAGCGTGGCGGTGGAACTTGAGGACGGCATCGCGGGTCCCGCGGAGCGCGGGCTGACGGCGCGGTGGCTGCGCAGCGGCGGCGGCCGCGTGGTGCGCACCCTGACAACACGGCTGATGCGGCGCGGCACGGCCCAGCGCGTGCGCTCGCTGCTGAGTTCCACCTTTCCTCTCGGACTGTGGCGCAGCCGCAGGGAACTGCGCGATACCATCGACGTCACGGTCTTCCCCCGGCCCGTGACCCCGCGCGCGCTGGAGGATGCGACGGATTCCGCGATGATCGATACCGAGGAATCCGAGAGCACGCACCGCGACTGGATGGGCGACTTCCACGGGGTGCGCGGTTTTCAACCCGGCGACCGGCTCAAGCTGCTGCACTGGCCCAGCATCGCCCGCAGCGGACGGTTCATGGTGCGGCAGTTCGACCGCCCGCTGCCCGAAAAATTCTTCGTCGTCTTCCACAGTATCTTTCCTGGCCGGCAAACCGGCGAGCGCGGGGACGCGTTCGAGAGCGCCATGGAACTGCTCTGCGGTCTGCTCATGCACTGCCGCGACAACTGCATTCCCATGGACCTCATGGCGTCCTTCACCGACTGGCAGGCGGTGCCCGTGTCCACGCCGCCGCAAATCGAGGACGCACTCTATCTTTTGGCCGCCGCGCGCCGCAACGGCGAGCGCGACGCCGTGAATCTCCTCCGCGCGCTCAGTTTTGTGGAGCGCCACACGCGGGTTTTCATTCTCAGCGACGTGTCGGTGCGCGACTGGGAGCCGCTGCTGCCGGAGTTCCCGTTCGCCATCACCTGCCTGAGTGTGGGCGATCTGCGGGTGAAGCGGCCGGGGGCGTTCAGAAGTATGAAGGCTGAAGTCTGAAGGATGAAAACTCAAACTCTCAAATCCAATTAGCGCCTTAGTTCCAATCACCGCACTGCTTTCATCCTTTAGCCTTCATCTTTCATCCTTTCCGCCATGCGCCCCTCTCTCGTCATCTTCGCCGCCTTCCTCGCGATTGAGGGCGCGCTGGCGTGGCTGGTTTCCGGAAATCCGTTTCTGCTCGCGGCGGTGACCTGCGGGCTGCTGTTTTACGCCGCCGTCTGGAAACAGGGCGCCGCGTGGGGTGAACTGGTGCGGGCGCTCGCGGCGGGGCTGATCGCGGTGGCGGGGCCGCTGTATTATAAGGCATCGCTGTTGCCGACGCTGCTGTGTTTCCTTGCGCTGCCGCACCTGCTGGCGGCGACGCAGTGCTTTTGGGAAATTGCACTCGGCAGGGATCCGGCGCCGCAGAATGTGAGGATGCGCGGCCTGGTGTTCACCGTGGCATTTTATTCGGCGATGGGCCTGGTGTTCGTGCTGCTGCGCGGAGCGGGGAATGTCAGTTCGTGGATCACCGGTCCGCTGGCGCTGCTGGTGCTGGTGCTGGCGATTCCGGCGTGGGAACTGGCGCGCGTGACTCGTTTGAAACCCGGGCGGCGTGCCGGCGGTGTTTCTCCGGGCGCGCGGGTGCGGCGCATCGTATTGCTGTCGGCGGTGCTGGCGGCTATCGCCGCGGTTTTCAGCGGCGTGCTGCCGGCCGCGGCGGAGAAGCTCTGCGAAATCTCACCGCGGTGGAAACTGAAAGCGGACACCCCGGCCCAGCGTCCGCCGCATGAGCAGAAACCGGAATCCGCTCCGGCGGACAGCGGTCCTGCGCAGCGGCCGGGGCTCGATTCCTCCGCGGTCACCGGACAACACCGGCTGCCGGAGCAGGCGGATCTCCGGGCCACGGGCGAGACCGTGCTCTATCTTCGCCCTCACAGTTCCGCCGCGGCGGCGAAACTGGCGGAACGGACCGTGTATGTGCGCAGCCACACGCTGGATTACTGGCGGGACGGCGTGTGGTCGCCGTCCGTGCAGGGAGGTCAGTGGATCAGCGACGCCGCCGACGGCACCGCGGACGGGGTCATCACATTCAGTCAGGCCGGCGCGGCCGCCGTTCCGCACACCGTTTTCCTTGAAAATGCCGACGGCTACACGCTGCCGGCGCTGCAGAATGTGACGGCGCTGCACCTGCCGCGGGTGTATGTCCTGCCAGGCGATGCCCACCAGATGCAAACCTCCGGCGCCATTCGCTATGATGCCGTCTCGACGCCGGTGAACTGGGAGACGCTGCCGGATCGCGGCGCGCTCAGGGCGGGGAACACCGGCAATCCCGCGCAGTCAGCCACGCCTGACAACCGTGCCGTCATGGACCTCGTGCACAGCGAAGCCAGCCTCAATCCGGAACGGGCTGTGCCGCTGGTGCAGCGGGTGGAGGCGATGCAGGCGTGGTTCGCCCGGGAGATCCAGTACAGCACCGTCGTCAAAGGCGGCAACGGCATGGCGCCGCTGGATAATTTTCTCACGGTGGAGCGCCGCGGATTCTGCGATTTCTACGCCACGGCGGCGGCCCTGATGCTGCGGTATTACGGCGTGCCGACGCGCATCGCCTACGGCTATGCCGGCAAAAACTTCGATGCGGAAAGCGGTGTCTTCATTTTCACTGACGAATCGGCGCACGCGTGGACGGAGATGTACGTCGAGGGCCGCGGCTGGACGATCTGCGACTTCACGCCGCCGGGAAACATCGGGCGCATCGGAGGAGATCAGGAGCCGGCGAAGCCGGCCTTCGATGAGAAACAGTTCGCGGAACAGAATGAGAAACAGCCGGACGAGGGGAAAACGGAGCAGCCGGAGGAGTTTTCCCTCAGCGCATGGTGGAACGACACCCTGACCAAAATCGCCGCGATGGATCCGATGGAGCGGGCGAAGCAGGTTCTCACATGGCTCGCCGTGGCGGCGGTGCTGTATTTTCTGCTCCGGATGATGTGGCGGAGGGAGCGGGAGGCCGGGGAGACTCCGGATGCTTTCGCGGAGGATGAACAACAGCCGCTGTATTATGCGGAGTTCCTGCGTGTGTTCCGGGAGGCCGGGCTGCCGCGGCGTCAGGGCAGCACGCCGCGCGAATACCTCGCCGCCGTGCGCCGGCGCGGTCTTGCCGGCGGCGAGTTCGACCCCATGCTGGCCTATCATTATGCCCGCCGCTATGCGGACGCCCGGTGCGATGCGGCGCAGGAGGAGGCTTACCTCGCCGTTGCGCGGGCCGCGGAACAGCGGCTCAGGCAGACTGACCAAAACTGAACGCTTTCCGATTCTCCTCATGAAGTCGCTGCTCAAATCGCTGCTCTACAAAGCCGGCTACAGCATCAAAAAAATCCGGACCGCACCGCGCCGCAGTGCCGGTCCGGCCGGGGAGGCTGTCGCCGGCGCGGACATCCGGCGGCTGCTCCACCGCGAAGATCCGTACGCGGGCTTCGACTGGAAAACGCTGCCGTTCGACGCGCACGGCTGGGGTGGACAGTCACCGGCTTTCCGTGACCTGATCGAGGCACACAAACCCCGCCTCATTGTCGAAGTCGGCACGTGGAAGGGGGCTTCCGCCATTGAAATGGCCGCCGCCTGCCGGGATCTGGGACTGGGCACGCAGATCGTGTGCATCGACACCTGGCTGGGGGCGCTCGAGTTCTGGACGGACCAGAGCGACCCGCAGCGCTTTGGCAGCCTCGCGCTCAAACACGGTTATCCCACGGTTTACTATCAGTTTCTCGCCAACGTCTGTCATCAGGGGCACCAGGACCGCATCACCCCCTTTCCGCAGACCTCCGCCACGGCGGCGCTGTGGTTCCGGCGGTTCGGACTGACCGCGGATCTGATCTACGTGGACGCCAGTCACGAGGAGGAGGATGTCTATCAGGATTTGTGCAGCTGGTGGGAGGTGGCGGATGAAAAGGGGCTGCTGTTCGGCGACGACTGGTCGTGGGACGGCGTGCGGCTCGCCGTGGAGCGGTTCGCCCGCGAAGAGGGCCGGAAGATCACCTTCAACGCGGACAAGTGGGTGCTCCACAAGGCCGGGCCATAGCCTTGCAGGTGAACCTGCAGGCGAGTGGAGTTTTCCTTTGCGCGCCGCGGCGTTCCCTGTTCTCTCGCGCAGCCCGCGCCGCCTTTATGTCAGAATCCTCCGGATCCTCCTCCCTCCGCAAGCCCTGGAAAAGGGTGCTGCTCAAATTGTCAGGGGAGGCGCTGCGCGAGGACGGCAGCATGGAGAACATTTCGCCGCCCATCGTCGAGGACATCGCGCAGCAGATCAAAGCCGCGCACCAAACCGGGCTGGAGATCGGCATCGTGGTCGGCGGCGGCAATTTCTGGCGCGGGCTGACGGCGAGCAACAAGGGCATGGAGCGCACCACCGCGGACTACATGGGCATGCTGGCGACGATCATGAATTCGCTGGCGATTCAATCAATGCTCGAGGCTATCGAAGTGCCGACCCGCGTGATGAGCGCGCTGAAGCTGGAGGCCGTGGCCGAGCCGTTCATCCGGCGCGTGGCCATCCGCCATCTGGAACTGGGCCGCGTGGTGATTTTCGCCGCCGGTACCGGCAATCCTTATTTCTCCACCGATACCACCGCCGCCCTGCGCGCCAGTGAGATCAACGCGGATGTCATTTTGAAAGCCACGAAAGTGGACGGCATCTACGACAGCGATCCCAAGAAGAATCCGCAGGCGCGCCGGTTCGAGCAGGTGCATTTCCGGGAGGCGCTCGCGCGGCAGTTGAAGGTGATGGATTCCACGGCGTTCAGTCTCTGCATGGACAACCACAAGCCGATCATCGTTTTCGACATGCATCAGCCCGACAACATCCGCCGCGCATTGAGCGGCGAACCCATCGGCACCCTGGTGAGCGACGCTGCCACGCTGCCCAATGAGCTGGCGACGGTCGCGTGAGAATTAATTTGGAATCCGCGCTGCAAAGTTTCATCCTTTAGCCTTCATCCTTTCACCACATGGACACCGAAATGTTTCTCCTCGAACTCGACGAACACATGCAAAAGGCGTGCGAGTACACGCTGCATGAGTTCAGCACCGTGCGCACCGGCAAAGCCAGCCCCAGCCTCGTCGAAGGCATTTCGATTCATGTGCCGAGTTATGGCAGCAACATGCAGCTCAAGCAGCTCGCGATGATCAGCACTCCGGAGCCGCGCCTCATCTATGTCAAACCGTTCGACCCCGGCACGGTGAAGGACATCGAGCGCGGATTGAAGGAAGCGAACATCGGCATCAATCCCGCCGTGGACGGCAATGCCATTCGCCTGCCGATCCCGGAAATGAACAAGGAGCGCCGCGCGGAAATGGCCAAGCGCGTCAAAGGCATGGGCGAGGAGGGCAAAGTGCGCATCCGCGCCCAGCGCCGCGACGGCATGGAGGCCGTGAAGAAAGCACAGAAGGAGGGAGCGATCACTGAGGACGATCAGGAGCGGCTGGAGACTGAGATTCAAAAGCTCACCGACAAGTACACCAAGGAAATCGATGTCCACGTGGTGAAGAAGGAGCAGGAGATCATGACGGTGTGAGTGGATTTAGGATTTGAGATTTAAGATTTAAGATTTTGGAGCCAGACTGGATCCGAAGAACCCACGCATCTTAAATCTCACCTCTAAAATCTTAAATCCGATGCCTCTCCATCCTGTCTCCGCCTATCTTGACCTGAGCAAAACCCAGGCCGCAGCGCTGTTCGACGGCGTGGGTGAAGTGTGGGAGGCGATTCCAAAGATCGCGCCCTGGCTGGCGGAGAATCTGCGACCCGGCAATGAAGGTGTGCTTCAGGGCCATGCCTTCATCGGCGAGCGCGTGCATATTGGCCGCGGGACGAAAGTCGCGCCGGGTGCGGTAATCATGGGGCCGGCATGGATCGGCGAGGACTGCGTCATCGCGCCCGGCTGTTACATTCGCGAAAACGTCGTGCTCGGAAACGGCGTCATCGCCGGCAACACGAGCGAATTCAAAAACTGCATCGTCTTCGACCGCGCCGAAGTGCCGCACTGGAATTACGTGGGCGATTCCATCCTCGGCTACAAATCGCACCTCGGCGCAGGAGCCATCCTCTGCAACTGGCGTCACGACGGCGGCGCCGTGCCGGTCATGGATCCCGTCGCCGGCCGCATCGAAACCGGCCTGCCTAAATTCGGCGCCATCATCGGCGACCACGCCGATATCGGCGCGCGCGCGGTGCTCAATCCGGGCAGCCTCATTGGCCGCCGCAGTGTGCTTTATCCCGGTACCGTCTGGCGCGGAGTCCTGCCAGCGGATCGCGTGGTCAAGCTGCGCCAGGAGCAGGAGATCGTGGAGCGGCGGGGGATCATATGACTAACCGGAATGGATGCGCTGACCCGGCTTTTTGAGCGTGCCTGCCGCAACGTCACTCGTTCGCTGATCGAAAGGTGGGTGCCCAGCGATCCAGGCTCCGCTGGTTACGTCTCCAAGTGGACCGAGATACTCGAGCAGCGGCGGTTCCCCGGGGAGTGGGATTTCGAAGTCTCCGAAACCATCGGCCTGACGACTTGGGGAGACGAGATTGACGAGGGCTTCAGTCGGTTCCGGTCTCTGACCGGTTCCGTCGCACTGTTTGGAATTGTTCACGAACAAGCGGTGGACGATGATATCATGGACTGCGTGCTCTGCCGGCTGTTGTTCGATAGCCTTGTGCTCCAAGACGTAGAACAACTGGAGATTCTGAACTTCGCGTTAATCGATGCACGGCCGGCATTCTCTGCGAACAAAGGATTTCTCTGTGAACTGCATTCTACATGGGCCTACTTCGCGGAGCTGCTGATAGCTGCCCTGATGAGTGGCGAGCTGGAGGTCGAAGCGGCGGCGGTTCGGTTGTTTGCAGATGAAAAGGCATCACTTCAGTTGCTCGACGATGAGCCCATGGATCAGGCACTGCTGGGACTGTTTGGAGATACGAGGAGAGGACTGCTTCACGGCCTTTGGGCGGACCTGGCAACATGGTGCCTCGCGCCGTTCACGCACCTCGATTCCATCGCGGGCCTTCTCCAAAATTTACAGCCGTGGCGGTGGATGTCGTTTGGGGACGAGGCGTTCGACGGGCTCACCAGTGAACAGTTGCTTCGGCTGCGGGAAATCGAAGCGGTACCGGGGGCGCGATCCGTAAAAACCCGCCGCAGACCACTGCCGCTCCTGAGCGGCAAACTGCGACGGGCCTTTTGTTGAGGGAATCAGGATTATTCTTGCCGCGCTGCTGGATCACCGAATCTAAAGAAGCGATAAATGAGCCTTCGCCCCATCACTCCCGACCGCCGCCAGGCTTTGCTCGCCGGCGTGCGGGCGATTTACAAAGAACTCGCCGAGCGCGCGCCGGATCGCGACTGTGTTGGGCGCGCGGAGTGCTGTCATTTCAAACTCACGGGCCGTACGCCCTTCCTGACCCGCGGCGAGGCGATGGTGGCGGCACAGGCGGTGCGGGCTTCCGGGCGCAAGAAGATGCCGCTGTCGCCGGACGGCGCGTGTCCGTTGCTGGAGAACGGAAAGTGCCGCATCTACGAAGGCCGGCCCTTTGGTTGCCGCACACATTTCTGCAAGGCCGCCGGCGGCCCCTACGCGCGCAGCGAAGTGCGCGACCTCATTCAGCGGCTCGAGGACATCGACCGCGAACTCGGCGGCACCGGCGGAGTGAATTTGCCCGCGGCGCTGGAGCGGGCGCTATTGTCGGCATGAGCGATGGTTCCGGGATCGTAGGTAAATGCCCGAGATGCCGCCAGGCGGAATACCGATGCTTGTCAGCTTCCGCAATTTCTCCTGCCACAAAACGACAACCTGCGTGCCTCTTCGCGTAGTTGCATGGCCTCTGCTACGCTCCATCATTCCCATTTCTCCTCCAAATAATTCTACATGAGTGAACGCATCGTAAATCTCGAGCCTGCGGCCCACAAGGATGACCGCGAAATCGTCCAGCAGTTGAACGCGGTGTATCACCGCATGAAGGAACAGGTTGGCCAGGTCATCGTGGGCCAGGTGGATGTGGTGGAGCAAATGCTCATCGCCATATTTTGCCGCGGCCATGCGCTGCTCGAAGGCGTGCCCGGCCTGGCCAAGACGCTGCTGGTTTCCACGCTGAGCAAGGTGCTCGACCTGAGCTTCAAGCGCATCCAGTTCACGCCGGACCTCATGCCTGCCGACATCACGGGCACCGACATTCTGGAAATTGACCAGGCCACGGGGAAACGGAACTTCCGTTTCGTTCACGGGCCGGTCTTTGCGAACATGGTGCTGGCCGACGAAATCAACCGCACCCCGCCCAAGACCCAGGCCGCCCTGCTGGAAGCGATGCAGGAACGTCACGTCACGGTGGGCGAACACACCTACGACCTGCCGGAGCCGTTCTTTGTGCTGGCCACGCAGAATCCCATCGAACAGGAAGGCACCTTCCCGCTGCCCGAGGCGCAGCTCGACCGCTTCATGTTCAACATCATGGTCGGCTATCCGACCGACGCCGAGGAGCAGCAGATCATCAAGCAGGTGACCGGCACCCACAAAGCGAATGTGCAAAAGCTGCTCGATGGCAAAACGGTGATGGAACTCCAGGACATCGTGCGCCGTGTGCCTGTCGGCGATCACGTCGTGGAATACGCCAGCAGTCTGGTCCGCGCCACGCGCCCGAAGGAAAAGGAAGCGCCGTCGTTTGTGAAGGAGATGGTCCAGTGGGGCGCCGGCCCGCGCGCGGGCATCTTCTTAATCACCGCGGCGAAGGCGCGCGCGATTTTGCAGGGCCGCTACCACGCTACGACCGGCGACGTGCAGCACTGCGCCTTCCCCGTGCTGAGGCATCGCATTTTGACCACGTTCAATGCCGAAGCCGCCGGCGTGAAGAGCGACCAGATCATCCGGATGCTGCTGGAGCACTTTAAGCCGAAGGCGGAGTTGGAGGTGTAGTCCTCTCTGCTCAGGAAGCCACCTACCACTGCCCTCGCATGGAACAGGTTTTCTGGATCATCGGCATCGGAGGCCTTCTTCTGGGTCTTTTGGTGGAATGGTTCTTTGGACTGATCTTCCAAAGCCGGCGCCAGAGGCGAAAGGCCATGCGGAGTCCGAACAAGCCATGACGCTGCCTCCTTCCATAGCCCCAACGGGGCGCGGCAACAAAGCCCGGGGCCAGCGACGCAGGAGCACAGCCCCGGGAAACCGGGTCGCACGGTCAAGCCCTGTAAGGGCGGGGCAATTTGTCGTCGCCGCGCTGTTGCCTCGCCCCTTCAGGGCTTGCGGTTCTTTGCCTGGCAGTCCCGGGGCGCTGCCCCGGGCTGTGATGCCGCGCCCCGTTGGGGCTGGTGGATGGAATCCTGGTGACACCTCGCGGGCAAAGACAACTTGCCCAAACTCCAAATCGAACCACCCTATGCCGCATGAAAAAGATGACTCCCGACGAGTATCGCGCGAGGCTCAAAGAAATTCGCTCGCAGCAGCCCATTGTCACCTCGGAGGAGGCACGGAGGCAGTATTTGGAATTCCAGGCGAGCCGCACTCAGACCGCTCCACCCGCGAAGGCCGCGCGCTCTGGCTGTGGGCGCAGGAAAGAGGCTGCTGCCTAGACGCCGCTCCCTGGCTGGAGCAGTTCGCCAATAACAACGAGGGCGGGCAGGAACACCGCGTTTGGTTCTCTGAGAAAGACGGGCGCTATTACAAAGCCACCCACGCAGGCCGTTACGGATGGTATGCCTTTGTTGATTCACGCTACGACAAGCGCACCCAGGAGGACGAACTCTTCATCGGCATGGGCGGGGCCACTCCGCTGCAATACCTGGATCGCCTGCTGCTGCAAAATGAGGTCTTCGCCGACGACATCCGTCTGGAAGGACTGTGGATCGAGGCGGAAGGACTGGCCATTCTGACGAGCCAGCCCTTTATCTCTGGTTCACCTGTAAAGCCCGCCGAAATCCTTGAATCCATGGACATGCTCGGTTTCGAGCGTATTCCCGGCCTGCCGGCGAATTCGGAGGATTGCTTCAGTTTCTACCACCGCCAGTCGAGGATTGGCGCGTTTGATGCCCATACGCTGAATTTCGTCCGCGAACATCCTTCGGGAGACATCGTCCCCATAGACCTCGTCATGGTCCGTGCGGACGAGGCCTTCCATAACTACACCTGCCGGCGGATGGATACGGGCAAATCTTAAATCTTAAATCTCACCTCTTAAATGTCCGCCGCCCTCCCCGACACCACTTACATGCGCCTGCTGCCCGACGGCATCGCCGGCACGCTGTCGCGCCTTGAACTGCTGGCGCGGGCGAAGAAGCAGGGGGCGATGTCGGGCCGGCACACGAGTCCGAACAAGGGTTTCAGCGTCGTCTTTGCCGAGCACCGGCAATACATGCCGGGCGATGACATCAAGGATCTCGACTGGCGCGTTTTCGCCAAGAGCGACCGCTATTATATCAAACAGTACATCGAGGAGACGAACCTGCGCGCGACCATCGTGCTGGATTGCAGCGGGTCCATGAAATACCGCGGCGAGCAGGCGGCGCCGGTGGATGGGAAGAAGGTGTCCAAGTTTGAATACGCGCAGTATCTCGCGGCGTCGCTGGCCTATCTGATGATCAAGCAGCAGGACGCCGTGGGACTGGTGACGTTTGATGATCATATCCGTTCCTATGTGAAGGCGGCGAGCCGTCCCAGTCAGGTGCGACTGGTGCTGGGCGAACTGGACAAAGCGGAGCCCGGCAACGACACGCGCCTCGCCACGACGCTGCACGAAGTCGCCGAGCGCATTCCGTCGCGCGGACTGGTGCTCATTCTCAGCGACTGCTTCGAATCCGCGGCGCAGATCGTGGAGTCGTTCCATCACTTCAAATTCCGGAATCACGAACTCGTGCTTTTCCACATCATGGCCGAGGAGGAACTGACCTTTCCGTTCAGCGCCAGTCAGGAGTTCAAAGACCTCGAAGCCTCGGGCCAGCGCATCAAGGTGGACCCGCGGACGATCCGCGCGGCGTATCTCCAGAAGGTGAAGGAACACGTCAGCGTGATCGAGAAAGCGTGCGGCCAGATGCAGGCGGACTATGTGCCCCTGACCACCAAGACGCCCTATGCGCAGGCGCTGGCTGACTTTGTGGCGCGTCGAAGCCGGAAGAGATGACCGTCCTAAGCACTAAAACACCAAGCACTAAAACACTCCCCGCGTGTCCTTCATCCACACCGCCCTTCTCATCGGCCTCGGCGCCATCGCCATCCCGATCATCATCCACCTGCTCTCACGCAAGGCGGCGAAGGTGATTGACTGGGGCGCGATGCAGTTCCTCCTCGACTCCATCGAGTCGCGGAAGCGCCGCATCCAGTTGGAGGAGGCGCTGCTCATGGCGGCGCGGTGTTTGCTCATGGCGCTGCTGGCGCTGGCGGTGGCGCGGCCGTTTGCGCCGCCGGGATCGCCGATTCCTTGGGTCGTGGTGCTGCCGGCGTTTCTGATTTCACTCGTCGCTCTGACCACGGCGGTGATTCTGCGCGGAAACAAAAAGTGGTTCTGGCTGCTGCTGCTTACCGCGCTCGCCAGCGGGGCTTACGCCGGGATGTCGGTGTGGTACGAATACCAGTGGAAGCAGAAGCGCTTCGGCACGGCGGGGAAGAAGGACATCGCGCTCATCATTGACTGCTCCACGTCCATGCAATTGCGCACGGGCGCGGCTGGCACCAACTTCGATGCCGCGGTCGCTGAGGCGAAAGAGATCGTGGAGAAGGCGGAGCCGGGCACGGCGTTCAGCGTCGTGCTGGGCGGTCCGGTGCCGATGGCGCGCGTAGCGGAGCCGATCGTGAATCGCAGCGAAGTGCTGGAGGCGCTGGGGAAACTGCAGCCGGTGCGCGGCAAGATGGCGTCGTTCGATGCGCTCGCGTCCGCCGCGGTGTCGCTCTCGCGCGGTTCGAGCCTCAGCAAGGAAGTCATCGTCTTCACCGATGGCCAGAACATGGGCTGGGACGTGGACAACCGCGCGCGGTGGGATGCGCTCGTCAAAGGTTTCGAGACCTTCCACGCGCCGCCGCAGGTGCTGATGCGGAAATTCCCGCTGCCCGCGACCTTCCGCAATGTGGCCGTCGCCGGCATCAGTTATTCGCGCGATGTCATCGGCACCGACCGTGCGGTGAGCATCGAGGTTTCCGTGGAGAACACGGGCACGGAAGCCGTGACGCCCGGCGGCGTGGAGATCAAGATCGGCGACTCGGTGATCAAAGATCCCGGTACCGGCCAGTTGCAGCCGGGCGCCAAGGAAACCGTGCGCTTTCTGCATCAGTTCAAGGAGTCGGGAAGTTTCGTGGTCAGCGCAAAGGTGACGGCGAACGATGAACTCGCGCTCGACAACGAATCCGTCAGTGTGTGCCACGTCGTGAACCGCCTTGGCGTGCTCATTGTGGATGGAAATCCAACGGAGCGGTTCCTCGACCGCGCCGGTGCCTTCACGGCGCTCGCGCTCGCGCCGTCCTCGCTCATGGATCCCGCCAAGCGCGGCGAGAAGAAAGCCGTGGCACTCGATCCCGAAGTCATGCCGCTGAGCCGGCTCGGAAATGTGGCGTCGTTCCAGAACTACGATGTTATCATCCTCGCCGACGTGCCCAAGCTGCCGGAAAGCACCGCGCGCCGGATCGCCGGCTGGGTGCAGGGCGGCGGCGGACTGCTCGTGCTGCCGGGCATCCAGGCGCAGCCTGACTTTTACAACAACTGGCGCGATGCCGACGGCGGACGCCTGCTGCCGGCGCGGCTCATGGCGGAGGCCATTCCCAAAGAACCCGTCAGCGTGGCGCTCAATACGCTGAGCCATCCCGCGCTTGAACTGGTGGCCGACGCCAAGCAGAGCGATCTCGGCGGCACGCTCATGCAGCGCTACTGGCGCGTGGAGCCTGACGCCACGGGCGGCGGCAGCACCGGCGGACGGCTTGCGAACGGCGATCCGTTTCTCACCAGCATCAAAACCGGATTCGGCAGCGTCATCATGGCGTGCAGCAACTTCGACACCGCGGCCGGCAACCTGCCGTCGCGTCAGGCGTTCGTCGCGCTGGTGCATCAGCTTGTCTATCACCTGGCCAATCCCGACGGCCAGCCGCTCAACCGTCAGCCTGCGGCGCAATTGAACATTCCGCTCGCGCAGGCCAGCGCCGAGGGCGGCCTCAAAGGCGAGTATTTCAAAGGCCGCGGCAAAGACGAACCGGTGCTGGTGCGCATTGATCCGAAGCCGGATTTCCAGTGGGGTAACGGCCGCCCTGCGCCGAGCGTGCCGGAGGATTTCTCCGCGCGCTGGACCGGTGCCATCGTGCCGCGTTACAGCGAGGAGTATCGGTTCAACGGCTGGGGCGACGACTCGCTGACGGTGACGGTGGACGGAAAGAAGATTTTCGAGCGCGGCGGCGAGGGCCGCATCAAGCTTCAGGCGGGGAAGTTTTATCCCATTCAACTCGACTTCGACGACGACAGCGGCGGCGCGGCGTTGAAACTGGAATGGCAAAGCCAAAGTCAGCCGAGCGAGGTCGTGCCCACGGAATGCCTCACGCCGTTCCCGCCGAACGCCACGGCCAGTGAGTCGCGGGTCGGTCAGTGGGAAGTCACCGGCCCTGACAATCTGCCGCGCAAGGCTTCGCTCGTGTTCACGCGCGGCGGACTCGTCGCCCGCATGGAGCAGGACATCGTGCCCGGGCTTTACCAAATGAAGCTGCCGAAGGAGCAGGCTAAAGAGTACGCCGGCCTTGCCGCGAAAGACGGCAGCATCCCGTTCAGCATCGCCGATGACGTGGCCGAAAGCAGGCTCACGCAACTCGGCCAGCCGGAGATGGATTTCATGAAGCAGCGCCTCCAGATGCTGGAACCCAAGAGCGCCACGGAAGTGCTGAACATTCTGGCCGGCCGGGAGTTCGGTGAGGAACTGTGGAAGTACCTCGCCGTCGCCGCGCTGTTCATCCTGCTCCTGGAAATCGCGCTGACGCGCTGGATCGCCATTTCCCGCCGCAGCGGCGAAGAAGTCGCGGTGAGTTTCGAGGACAAGTTCGAGCCGTCGGCGCAGTTCAAACAAGCGCTGCGGCAAGTGCAGGAGGCGAAATGAAATGACGAAACGAGAAGATCATAGTCCGAAGGAATGACTGAATCAGATTTACAAAGCCCGAATGACCAAACCAAAATGATAGAAGGATCACAGCAGCCCCAACGGGGCGATGCATCCCAGCCCGGGGCAAGCGACGCAGGAGCGCCGCCCCGGGTAGCCCGCACCCATATTTCCAAGCCCTGTAAGGGCGAGGCCGGGCGTGGAACTGGTCGCGGTGTGTGGTTCGAGCGGTTTGTCCCGCCCTTTCAGGGCTTGAAGATCCTTCGTTCCAGGACCCGGGGCTGCGCTCGTGCCTCGCTTGCCCCGGGCTATGTTGCTTCGCCCCGTTGGGGCTCTCCTGGTCCGCTGATTCAAATGGACGCCCCGTTTTCAATCAGGGCATTCGTCATCCCCCCAATCCTCGCATGACCACCGACAAACCACGCCCCGATCTTCTCGGCTCTGAAGTTCACACCTCCAGTGTGTGGATTCTCGCGGCTGTGCTCATCGCAGTGTGGGTCATCTCCCACCTTATCTCGCGGCGGTTTTTGAGAACGAAGCCGCTCAAGCTCGCGGGCTTTGCCGTGCGCACGGTCATCGGAGCGGCGGCGGTTTGGGCGATTTGGCAGGCGGTGGCGCGGCATCTGGTGCTGGAGACCGACTGGCCGCTGTGGGTGTGCGGACTGATCGGCGGGTTCTCCATCGAAGTGCTCATCGCCTTCTACCAACTGGAGAAGCGCATCGTGCGGCCCGGCCTGGGGCGCTGGCTGCTGGCCCTGCGGCTCGTGGTCGCGGCAGCGGTGCTCATCATTCTCGCGCAGCCGGTGTTTCAGCGGAAAGAAACGGAGCGCATTGACCGCAATGTGGTCGTGCTGCTCGACGACTCGGCGTCCATGCAGATTGCCGACAAGGAGATGCCGGTGGCGGAAAAACTGGCGGTGGCGGCATTTGAAGGAATCGAAGTCATCAAGGACCGGCCGGCGCTGCCGCGGTTGTTTTCCGAGGCGGGGCAAATCGCCGCAGACCTGGAGCGCCTGTCCGATCTTTTAAAAACGCCGGACAATTACTCGCGCGACGAAGTGAAGGAATTCATCGCCGCCAACAACGAGGAGATCACTCGCGTGGAGAAAGCGGCGAACGACTGGGCGGAGTCGGTGAGTCAGGCGATGGACGAGAACCGCCGCGAGCAGCGCGATTTGCCCGAGGACATCAAACGCCTGCGCAACGAAGTGCGGAAGCGCGCCATCAATGATTTCCGCGAGCGCATGAAGGACTTCCGCAATGGCCTCGCGCGCAACGACGAGCGCCAGATTCGCAGCGCGGCACGCGAGGCTTCGCTGCAAATGCAGCGCGGCATCGAGATCGCCGGGCCGTATGCCGACACGGTGGACGAGAAATATTACGCCTCACTGCCGGAGGATGCACGGAGTAAGATCGACGCTGCGGCAGCGCGCCCGCGTGCGCAGATCGCGCAGCAGATTCTCACGCGGAAGCAGGGCGAGGCTCCGTCGCTGCTGGATCAGATCGCGGATAAGTACACGCTGCGGCACATGCGCTTTGGCAGGAAAGCGGCGGAGACGGACCGCGTGGACGGGCCGGAGGGTGACGCGGCTTTCCGCAGCCGCACCGATCTCAGCGGTGCGCTGAAACGCATCAAGGAAACTTACCCGGGCGAGCAGCTCGCCGGCGTGGTGGTGGTTTCGGATTTTCGCCACAACGGCCCAACCAGTCCTGACAACGAAGCCCACGCCATCGGCGTGCAAGGCGCGCGCATTTGTCCCATTCTTACCGGCTCTTCGCGCGGCACGAAGGACGCGGCCATTATCGGCGTGGGCAGTCCGCAGAGTGTTTTTCTCGGCGACCGCGTGCGGGTGAAGGCGGAGATCAAGGCCGACGGCCTGCGCGGGCAGCAGGTGGCGGTGAAGCTGCTCCGCGAGGGCGCGGTGATTCACGAGGAAAAGGTGCCGGTGCCTGACAACGACTTCCGCACCACGCTGCGCTTCTCGCATCAGCCGCCGGAGAAGGGCATCTTCAGCTACACGGTGCGCGTGGATCCGGTGGAGGGCGAGCTGTTCCCCAACAACAACGAATGGAGCTTCGACGTGGCCGTGAGCGACGACCGCACCAACGTGCTGCTCATCGACGACCGCCCGCGCTGGGAATTCCGTTATCTGCGCAACCTCTTCGACAGCCGCGACAAGTCAGTGCATTTGCAGTACGTGCTGCTGCATCCTGACACGCTCCAGGGCGCGCCGCCGCTGCCGGGCATCCCGGCGAGCGCGTCGCGGAAGTTCGGCGACAGCGAGGCCACGCGCCTGCCGGCGTCGGCGGAGGAGTGGCGGAAGTTCGACGTCATCATTCTCGGCGACCTGCCGCCGGCGGTGCTCGGTGAGGATACGTGGAAGATCATCAAAGAGTGCGTGGACGAACGCGGCGCCATGCTGGTCATCGTCGCCGGCCCCTCACACATGCCGCACGCCTTCACCAACGAGACGGCGCGCAGTTTGATCCCTGTGGATTATGAGAGCAGCACTGCGGAGATGATGTTGGGGCCGGAGCCGGCATTCCGTCTCATGCTCACGGCGGCGGGGCGGGGGCATCCCATTTTCACGCCCACTGACAGCGGTGTGGAAAACGCGCGGATTTGGAGCGAGATTCCGGTCATGCGCTGGCGACACGCCATCAAAGGCATCCGTCCCGGAGCCGAAGTCCTCGCATGGGCCAGGCCCGTGCCGGTGGATGCTTTCGGCAATCCCGTGGAAAACGACATCGCGCCCGCCGACACCGGCGACATGGCGACCGCCCTGACCCGTCAGCGCGAGACCGAACAGCGCAACGCACTCGTGGTGGCTTCGCAGGCGGGACTGGGTAAAGTGGCGATGCTCAACTTCGATCAGACGTGGCGCTTCCGTTACGGCATCGGCGACACCATTCACCACAAGTTCTGGGGCCAGCTCATGCGCTGGGGCGCGGGCGAAAATCTCGCGAGCGGCACCGAGCATGTGCGCCTCGGCACGCGCCGGCTGAATTACGAAGCCGGTGAGAAAGTGCGCGTCATGGCGCGCCTGGTGGACGATGACTTCCGCCCCGTGACCGACGGCGAAGTCGGCATCGCGGTTTATAATGAAGCCGGCGAGGTGGTGCTGCGAAAGCCGCTCGCCTTCCAGGGGCAATCGCACGGCATGTACGAGACGGAATTCGAGTCACTGACGGAGCCGGGAGCCTATCGCATCGAACTGACCGGCGCGAAAGTGGAGGAACTGCTGTCGAAGGACAACGTGCGCACCGTGGACCAGAAACTGACGATCCTCGCCGAGGGTAACCCCGTGGAACTCGGCGAAGTCAGCGTGAACTCGGAACTCGCCGCCCGCATCGCGTCGCTCAGCAATGGCGTGGTCGCCCGGCCGGACGAAGCCGCGAAGGTGCTGGAGCTTTTCGGTGCCGCGACCAAGGAGGTCGAGGAAACGAGGGAGACGAAACTCTGGGACAACTGGATGATCCTCGCGCTGGCCGTCGCCGCCGCGACAGCGGAGTGGATCTTAAGACGGAGAGGAGGGCTGGTGTGAACGTGCGCTTTACTTCTATCAGGGCCGGAGGCCCGGCAGAAATTAGCCGGGGGTGGAGCGAGGAACGAGCGGAACCCCCGGGACCGTCGTACACGATGTTCCGCCCCGGCAGGGGCGGGAGAAGCATGCCGACGACATGGCGACCTCGTGCGGTTCTGCCGCCCCTGCCGGGGCTTGATGTTTTGTGGTCTGGTTCCCGGGGGTTCCGCTTCGCTGCACCCCCGGCTAATTTCTCTCGGCCCTCCGGGCCGGTATTCGGAGGCTCCGCGCCGCCCGGCGCCGAGGCGCCGGCTAGCTTAGATTGGGACAGGCGCGAGCTTATCCCTACCGGTTTTAACGGCGGCTGCGCCGGGGGAGGTGCGCGATGCCTGGTAATCGATGGGGCGAAACAGAAAGGAGATTCCAGATGAAGGCTGTGTTCATGGTGTCCTCCACGCTGGTCTTGTTGTGCTGGCTTTTTCTGTTGCTCGCTTCGTTGTCGGTAGTGGGAGTCGGCGGCCCGTCCCCCAGCAGCGCAATCGAAACAGTGGTCGCGGTGGCGATCGGCGCCGTGACATTCGCGCTGGCAGCTCTCATGACTTACAAAGGGACGGTTCCTAAAACGGCTTCCGTGCAACGCCTATTAAGACTGGACGCAATCACATTACTGCTTGGACTTCCAGTGCTCGCCGGGTTCCTTTGGACTCTGATTCGGCGCTTGGACCATTAGCGATTCAATACTTCATCGAAACCACCAACCCGCGCCTCCCGCGCACTGCCATGTCTAAACTCTCCTTCACCGAACAGGGCATCCGCAATCTCCCGGCTCCCATTGTGGCGCGGCTCAAGGCCGTCATTGCCCGCGTGCGGCGGGTGCAACTCATCAAAGGTGTGTGTGCCACACTGGCGGTTGCTTTGATTTCCGCGCTCGTGGTCATGGGCATCGATGCGGCATTTGCGGTGGAGTCGAAGGCGATCCGCCTCTCGCTCTCGCTGGCGGCGCTGGGTGTCACCATTCTCGCGCTCTGGTCGTGGCTGCTGCGTCCGCTTTCCAAACGCATCACGCTGGCGGGCGTGGCGCGGTGGGTGGAGACGCATCACCCGGAAATGCAGGAGCGGATTTCCACGGCGGTGGAACTGATGGCGCATCCGGACGATGCCGGATCGGCCGACCTTCTCGCGGAGGTCGTGAAGGACGCGATCAACGACGCGGGGCAGGTGAATCCGAAATCCGAACTCAGCGCGAAGATCGCGCGTCGTCCGGCCATCACGGCTCTGACGGCGGCGGCGGCGCTTATCGCGATGTTTATTCTCTGGCCGAAAGTGACGCCGCGGCTGTTTGCGCGGCTTTTCTCACCGCTGGCGGACATTGGCAATGCCTACGCGGACAACATCCGGCTGCTCACGAAGTCGCAGATTGTCGCCGAAGAAGATCCGCTGGACATTGAAGTTGCGGTGCAGGGCCAGCCGGAGCGCGTAGAGCTGCGCATGACTGGGCCGGACGGCAAGGAAGTGGTGGAGCAACTGAGCGCCGACAGCGCGGTGAAGACGGAGGATGGCGAGACGGGATTCGCGCTGCGGATGCCGGAGGTGAAGCAGGGATTTACTGCGCGCGTGGCGGCGGGGAAGGCGATCACGGAGCCGTTCACCATCACGGTGCTGCCGCGTCCGGTGCCGGAAAGCCTGACGCTGACATTCGATTATCCGGCCTACACCGCGAAGCCGCAGGACGTGAAGCGCGATGTGCCCGGCGACATCGTGGCCGTGACCGGCACGAAGGTCCAGGTGCGCGGGCAATTGAACCGCCCGGTGGCGAAGGCGGAGGTTGTCATGGACGGCAAGCCGGTCGAGGGCGTGAAGACGCTGACGGAGGGCGGCAAACAATTTGTGGAGTGGACCGCGGACGTTGCCGCCGGGCTGGACACTCAGTGGCATTTTGCGCTGGAGGACGAGCACGGCATTCAGAATCGGCCCGTGGATTACATGATCCAGGCGGTGAAGGATTTGGCGCCGGTCATTACCATCGAGTCGCCGCAGGAGCCGGAGTTTGAACTGCGTCCGAGCGAGCGGCTGCCCATTTCCTATGTGGTGCAGGAGGATTTCGGCATCTCGTCGCTGCAGATCAAAGCGCGTCCGTCGGGCCGGCCGGAGCAGTCGCTCGAGGTGACGCCGCTGCCGTCGCGCGAGATCGAGTCCGGCGACGTTTGGCCGGGCGTGACCGTCTTCGATTTGGCGAAGCTGCCGCTCAACGGCGTGACCGAGCTGCGCTTCCATCTGGAGGTCGCGGATTCGCTGCCCGCCGACATGAAGGGTCCGCAGATCGGCCGCAGCCGCGAGATTTTGATCCGCATCCGTCACGACGCGAAGCCGCTCATGCAGCAGACCTTCGCGGCGCAGGCCGAGGAACTGCGGCAGGAAATCGAAAAAGCAAAACAGCTCGTGCAGGAGGCAAAGCAAAACATTCAGGACAAACCGCCGCAGTTGGCGAATCAGGATCAGATTCAGCCGGAGGCGCTGAAGCAGATCGAGCAGGCGCAGCAGAAAGCCGAAGAGGCGGCGCAGACGCTGGAACAGATCGCTGAGAAGATGAAAGACACGGCCTACGCGCGCCAGGCGGAGGACTTGAAACAGATCGCCGAGAACCTCGTGGAGCCGGCGGCGGAGAAGGCGGAGAACATTCCCCTGACGGATGACAAGAAGCAGCGGAGCGAACTGGCGGGCGAGGCGACGAATCTCCTGGATCAGGCGCTGGCCCAGCTGGAGCAGGAGAAGAATCAACTGAACCAGGAGCAGCAGAACGCGGAGAACGTCGCGAAGCTGGAAGCGCTGGCGCAGCAGCAGGAGCAACTCGCGCAGCAGGCCGAACAGAAGGCGCAGGACACTGCGCAGCAGGCGGCGGAGCAGGCGCGTTCGCTGGCGGAGAAAGCCGCGGAGCTTGCCAAAAAGCAGGAAGCTCTGGCTGAACAGGCGAAGCAGGCGGACACGCCGCAGGAGCAGCAGCAGCTGGCGCAGGCGGAGGCGCAGATGCAGCAGGAGGCGCAGAAATTCCAGGAGGCCGCACAACAGTTCGCGCAGCAGAATGCAGGTGAGTTGAATCAGGACGCCGCACAGGAACAGATGCTGGAGCAGGCGCGTCAGGATGTGCAGCAGGGCACGCAGGATGCGCAGCAGGCGCAGCAATTGGCCGAGCAGGCCGCGCAGCAGAATCAGCAGCCGCCCGCCGCGCCGCCGCAGCCGAATCAACAGCAGGCGCAGCAGGCGGCACAGCAGGCGCAGGATTTGGCAAAGAAAGCAGAGGCGCTCGCCCGGAAGCAGGAGCAGCTCTCGCAACAGGCCGCGCAGGCCGACACCCTGCAGGAGCAGCAGCAGTTGGCCCAGGCGCAGCAGCAGGCGGTCCAGGAGGCGGGGCAACTCGCCCGCGAGGTGGAGCAGTTCCGCAGTCAGAACTCGGGCGAATTGAACCGCGACGAGGAAAATCTCCAGTTGGCGCGTCAGGCCCGGGAGGATGCTCAGGCCGCGGAAAAGGACGCTCAGGAGGCGCAGCAACAGGCCCAGCAGGCGCAGCAGCAGTCGCAGCAGCAGGCGCAACAGGCCCAGCAGAATCCGGAGATGGCGAATCAGCCGAACGCCGGCGCGGATGAAGCGGAAGCGTCAGGTCAGGAATCGCAGAGCGCGCAGCAGGAACTCGCGCAGGCAGCGGAGAATTTGAATCAGCTTGCCGGGCAACTCGGCAAGGAAGCCGCTCAGGCTCCGCAGGAAAACCCCGCCGCACAGCCGCAGGGCGCAGACGAAGCGCAGGCCAGCGCGCAGGATGCGCAGGCCGCGGGCGAGGAATTCGCGCAGGCCGCGGAATCGCTGGAGCAACTGGCCGACCAGCTCGCGCAGGAGGCCGGCATGAATGCCGAACAGCAACTCGCGCAGCAATCGCCCCAGCAACAGCAGCAGGCGCAACAAGCCGCGCAGCAGGCCCAGCAGGAATGGCAGCAACAGCAGAACCAGGTCGCGCAGCAGGCGCAGCAGTTGCAGAATCAGCTGTCGCAATTCAACAATCAGCAGCAGCAGCAATCCATGCAGGAAACGGCGAAGCAGGCCGCGAACCTGGCGGATCAGGCGCAGAAGCTGGCGGAGCAGCAGTCGTCCCTGGCCGATCAGGTGCCGTCCGCGGACACGCCTCAGGAGCAGCAGGCGCTTGCGGCGCAGGAGAACCAACTGGCGCAACAGGCGCAGCAGTTGTCGCAACAGGCGCAGCAATTGACGCAGCGCGCCGCCGGACAAATCGATCAAAGCTCCGCTGCCCAGGAAGCCGCGCATCAGGCGACGGAACAACTCGCGGAGGGTGCGCAGGAAGCACAGACCGCAGGTCAGGAACTGGCGCAGGCGGCACAGCCGCCGCAGGGACAGCAGCCGTCGGGAGAATCTCCATCCGGTCAGCAGCCAGGTGGCGAAACGCCCGGCGGGGAGCAGCCTTCCGGCGAATCGCCGTCAGGCCAGGAATCGCAGTCGCCGGGGGAAGCTCAAGCGGAGGCGGCGGCGGGTTCCCTCGCGGAAGCGGCCCAGGCCTTGCAGCAACTGAGCACCGCCATGCAAACGCAGTCGCAGTCGCTCGCACAGGAAGCCGCCGCGATGAAGGAAGGCGCTCAGGAATCGCAGCAGGCCGCGCAGGAAGGCAGTCAGCAGGGACCGAACGGCGCACAGCCCAGCGCGGGCAACGCGCAGCAAAGCGCGCAGGCCGCGGCACAGGCATTGCAGCAGGCGGCGATGGCGGCGGCGCAGAACATGGGCATCCCGCAAAGCGCGCGTCAAAACGCACAGAGCAAACCCGGGCAGGGTAAAGGTCAGGGCCAGCAACTCGCGCAAAAGCCGGGCGGCGAAGGCCAGAATCCCAAAGCCGGCCCGCAGCCCCTCGGCGCGACTCAGGAACTGCCGCCGGAACTCGAAAAACTCGGCCTCACCGCCGCCGACTGGGTGAAACTCCGTGGCGTGCTCGCGGGCGCCAGCAGCGGGGAGAGCGACCGCGTTCCCGCGGAATACCGTGAACTGGTGCGCCAGTATTTCGGCGCGCTGGCCAAAGGCGAGCCGACCGGAGAGGAAGGGAAGCAATAATCTTCACGACGCTTAAGCCATGACCGCCATGAAACTGAAATGGATCGCTCCGCTGCTGCTCAGCCTGTCACTTGTCTCCGCACAGGACACGGGCGATGTCTTTCGCAAATATGAAGCCGAAGTCAGCAAAGCTGTGGACCGCGGATTCGAGTATTTGCTGAGCGTGGAGCAAAAGGACGGCACCTTTCCGGGAGGTCATGGGCGCAGCACCGGCATCTCCTCGCTCGTGGGCATGTGCTTTCTGGCTAAAGGCCACACGCCGGGCAACGGACGTTACGGTGAAGCCATCAACCGGCGGATCGATTATGCCCTGGAGCACACCGACGGCGAGGGGCTCATCGACAGCGGCGATCACGGCAACGGGCCGATGTACGCGCACAACATCAGCGCGCTCTTTCTCAGTGAATGCTCCGGCATGGTGGATGCGGCGCGGCAGAAGAAGATCGACGAGGTGCTGCCCAAAGCGATCAGTCTGCTGCTGCGGGCTCAGGCGGTGCGGAAAGACGAACGCCATCAGGGCGGCTGGCGTTATCATCCCGGATCGCATGACAGCGATCTCTCCTGCAGCGGCTGGGCGCTGATGGCGCTGCGTTCCGCGCGGCTCAACGGCGCACCGGTGCCGCCGAAGGCGATCGATGCCGCGGTGAAGTACATTCACGGCAATTTCGAGCGGAAGCTGGGGCACTTCGGCTACATGGATGCCTATCAGCACAAAGAGTCGCTTACGGGCGCGGGGCTGCTCTGCCTTGAACTCTGCGGGCGTCACGCGGCACCGGAGAACATCAAGGCCGGCGAGTGGATTCTGGAGAATTTCGAGCGGCTGCCGCATTCCGAATTCGAGACTTACGGCAACTACTACAACGCCCAGGGCATGTTTCAGCTCGGCGGCAAATACTGGAAGCGCTACGCCGACTGGATGTACCCTTACTACCTCGGCAAGCAGCAGGAGGACGGCTCGTGGAAGGACGACCGGCTCGAGAAGGTGTACGGGACGACGATGATCATTCTCGCGCTCACGGTGCCGGCACGGCAGCTGCCGATCTATCAGCGGGATGAACGGATTGATGAGGAGCAGTAGCCCGGCGCGGAGGAGCCACAGGCGGGCTTGCCACCCGGGAAGGTTGCACTAGGAACGGGCTTTCATGTCCTCTCCGGCGGCCCGTTCCGATGTTCCCCTCTCCCATCCCCGCTATCATTCCCTGATGGCGCGGGAAAGGATCGTGCACGGCGTGGAATGCGGCATAACTTCCATGCACGGCCTGATCGCGCACGGCCGCGGCGAGGCCTTCGATTATCTGCTTGGAGAACGTACACATGATTTCGCGGTTTCAGCCGTCGAAGCCGCGGCGGCGCTGCTGCTGACGGCGGAGTGGCCGGTGATTTCGGTGAACGGCAACGCCTGTGCGCTCGCCGCGGAGCATCTCACGGCGCTCGCCGCTGCGTGCGGCGCCAGGCTGGAGGTGAACATTTTCCACACCTCGGCGGAGCGCGAGCAGGCCATCCGCGGTGCGCTCGTGGCAGCCGGGGCGGAGGAAGTGCTGCTGCCGTCGCGCACGCACGCGCTGGACCACATCGAACACAACAGGCGCTGGATTCACCCTGACGGAATCTTTCGCGCGGATGTCGTCTTCGTGCCGCTGGAGGACGGCGACCGCTGCGGAGCCCTCGTGCAGAACGGGAAAAAGGTGATCACCGTGGACCTCAATCCGCTCTCGCGCACGGCGCGCACGGCCACGCTGACGATCGTGGACAACCTGATGCGCTGTCTGCCGCTGCTGGTGGAACGTTGCCGGGCGCTCCGGGAGGCGCCGCGCGCGGCGCTGGAGGACGTTGCGGCGGCATGGAATAATCAATCAGCCCTGACTGCCGCGGAGGAGGCCATGCGGCGCGGATCATGAGCGCCGTGTCCGGAGATTCCCTGCGCTGCTGGATTGAAGTCAGCCGCGAAGCGCTGCGCGCCAATGCCGCAGTCGCCGGCAGACTGGCCGGCGGCGGCCGGGAGTGTGTCATGGCGGTGGTGAAGGCGGATGCCTACGGTCACGGTCTCGAACAGACCGTGCGCGCGCTCGCGGAGGACATCGGGGCGTTTGCGGTGGCGTGCGTGGAGGAGGCGGTGGTGGTCGAGCGGTGTGCCGCCGGGCACGGCAGCGGACGCGTCCCGCCCGTTTACATTCTGAGCCCCGCCCTGCCGGCGCAGACGGGGGAGATTGTCAGGCATGGATTCATCCCCGCGGTCTCGACGGTGGAGGAGGTGCAGCGGTTTGCCGGGGCGGGCGGGGAAAAACGGACCGCGGTGAATGTGGTGGTGGACACCGGCATGGGCCGCATGGGAGCACTGCCGGAGGATGCGCCCGCCGTGCTGCGGGCGGTGCAGGCGAGTCCGCAGCTCATGCTCGACAGCGTGTCGAGTCACTTTCCGTCCTCGGATGAGGACGAGTCCTTCACGACGGAACAGGAATCGCGGTTTCGCGCGCTTGTGGAGGAATGGCGGCGCGAGTTCGGACCTTTCCGCACGCACCTTGCCAACAGCGCCGGCATTCTGCACTATCCGCGCCAGCCCGGAGAGCTGGTGCGCGCCGGGCTGATGCTCTACGGAGTCTCGCCGCTGGAGAAATATCAGACGCAGCTCCGGCCGGCTCTGACATGGAAGACGCGGGTCACGCTGGTGCGCCGGCTGCCGGCGGGGCACGGCATCAGTTACGGGCGCAGTTTCATCACCGCGCGTGAGACGCTCGTGGCCTCGCTGGCGGCCGGCTACGGCGACGGCTACCCGCGCCAGGTTTCCGGTCAGGGCGGCGCCGCGCTCATCGCGGGCCGGCGCTGTCCCATTCTCGGGCGGGTCACCATGGATCAGCTCCTGACTGATGTCACGGACCTGCCTGCGCCGCCGCAGCCGGGGGATGAGGCCGTGCTCCTGGGACGGCAGGGAGATGCGGTGATCACGGCACCGGAACTGGCCCGTCAGGCCGGCCTCATCCCCTGGCAACTTTTCACGGGCATCACCAGCCGCACCGTGAGAAGGGCCGTCTGAAGCGGCGGCGGGAGCATCAGGAGCGCAGCGCATTGAGCACCCGCTGCATCTGCATGGCCTGACGCTGCATGGCGCTGAGGCACTGACGCATCACCGCGGGTTCCTTGATCACGCCGTCGAGCATGTTTTCCAGATAGCCCTGAATGATGCTCAGAGGGTCGCCGAGTTTTTCCAGCACGGCGGCGGATTCACTGCCGCCCGGCAGCGCCGCGGGAGTGCCGGCGGGAGAGAGGGCGATGCGGTAAAATCGGCCTTCGCCCGGAATGACCAGCGGCACCACGCTGATGGCGAAATTGCGCGCGCCGTCGCTGGAGAATGTGAGCGGAAGGATCGCCGCCCGGGGACGGCTCGCGGCGACCGCCTCTTCGAAGATTTCCACGGCATGCCGCTCGGCCAGCACAGAGGGAAGTTTGCGCCCCGTGGCCCGTCCCTTCATGCGCAGGAGCTGGCGCGCGGATTCGTTGGCGTAGCGCAGCCTGCCATCCGGTTCCGCCACCAGACAGGCATCCGCCAGACTGTCCATGGTGCGCAGGATTCCGGTGAGCAGGCTGCCATCCCCCGCGTCCCGGACTGTGAAGTCCGCCGCCTTCCCGGATTGTTCGGGCCGTGTGGTCATTCTGTGAAGATCGGATAGGGCACTGGCAGGAGCATTCCCGGAGTCCGGGGCTGGGTTCATTTTGTGAGGCAGTTTGTGCAGATTACAAATCCCGGCGCGTGACGATTCCGTTGCACGTCATTGTGACGAAATTGGAACACAGAAAACTTGGACCCTGCGCAGATTCCGCATCACTCATCGCCGCCTTCCTCTCACGGGAATGCCAACACCCCAAACACACCGCACCAAATGAAACGCATTACATTTCTCGCGCTCGCCGCCGTCGCCGTCACCGGTCTGACCTCCTGCGGCAAGAAGACGAAAGTCATCCAGGCCAAGGGCTCGGATACGCTTATTCAGCTCGCCACAGCGTGGTCGGAAGCCTACAACAAAGTCAATCCGGAAGTCAAAATCAGCGCTACGGGCGGAGGCTCCGGCACCGGCATCGCTGCGCTGCAAAACAACACCACCGACATCTGCAACAGCAGCCGGAAGATCAAAAAGGAGGAGATCGAGAAGATCAAGGCCGCGACCGGCAAGGACGTGGTGGAGCACGTGGTCTGCTTCGATGCCCTGGCTGTTTACACACACCCCTCCAACCCGATCAAACAGATTTCCGTGGAGGAACTCACCGAGATTTGGGCCGAGGGCGGCGCGATCGAAACCTGGGAGCAGCTTGGCGGAACGGGCGGAAAAATCAGCCTCGTGGGCCGGCAGAACAACTCCGGCACCTACGACTATTTCCGGGAGCACATTTGCGGCAAGACGCCTGAGGGCAAGGCCCGGGAATTCCGTCAGGGCATCAGCGAACTGGTCGGCTCCACCGAGGTGATCGAAACGATCAGCAAGACTGAAAGCGCCATGGGTTACAGCGGCATGGGATACAAGAACGACAAAGTGAACTGGCTCAAAGTATCCGCCAAAAAGGGCGAAGAGGGCATCGAGCCAGGCGAAGTGGCCGCCCGCAGCAAAACATATCCCATCGCCCGGGAACTTTACATTTACACCCTCGGTGAGCCGGAGGGCGACGTGAAGGCTTTTCTCGACTGGGTCAAAGGCCCGGAAGGTCAGGCCATCGTGAGCAAAGAGGGATTCGTTTCCCTCAAATAACCACTCCGTCCCCGAATGATCCCGGGCGGACTCAGGGTGCGCCATGAGTCCGCCTCCTCCGGAAAACCGTCATTTGCCGGCATCGACCGCCCCTTATGCCAGACCCTTCCACACCCAGGAGCCAGCGAAAGTCGCTGTGGAGCGACCGGTTGGAAAAACCGATAGAGTCCCTGATTCGCGTCTGCGGCTGGAGCGCCATCGCGGCGCTGGCGGCCATCTTCATCTTTATCGTGAAGGAGGCGGGACCGGTCATGGGCAGGATGGACTGGGCGGAATTCTTCGGGAGTACCCGGTGGATTCCCCACCCGGCCGAAGGGAACGAGGCGCACTTCGGGGCGTTCGCGCTCATCGTGGGCACCTTCTCAACCACCGCGATCGCATTGTGCATCGCTGTGCCCTTCGGGCTCGCGGCGGCAGTGTACCTTTCTGAGTTCGCCACGGGAAAAGTGAAGGAGGTGCTGAAGGTGGTCATTGAACTGCTGGCCGCGATTCCCTCCATTGTGTGGGGTGTCATCGGCCTGACAGTTCTGGGTCCCTGGATTCAGGATCTGCTCGGAGCCCGGCAGCCGGGAAATTTGCTCGTGGGCGGCATCGTGTTGGGTCTGATGAGCGTGCCGCTGATCGTCTCCCTGGGTGAGGATGCGCTGCGCGCGGTGCCGGATTCCTATCGCGAGGCGGCGCTGGCGCTCGGAGCCAGCAAGTGGGAGATCGTCTATCGCGTGCTCTTTCCGGCCGCGAAAACCGGATTGCTCGCCTCCGTCATGCTCGGCCTGGGCCGCGCGGTGGGGGAAACGATGGCCGCGCTGCTCGCCACCGGTCACAACAATCAGATTCCCTCGGCCCTGACGGATCCGGTGCGGACGATCACCGCGACGATCGCGGCGGAGATGGCGGAAACTGTACACGGGGACTCCCATTACCGGGTTCTCTTCGTTCTCGGCCTGCTGCTCTTCGTCATCACCGGCACCATCAACGTCATCGCCGACCTCGTTATCAAGGGCCGTGGCGCCCGGCACCACTAATCTGCAGACATGTCCGCTCCCGCCAACCCCTTCGCCGCCACCGGATACGAAATCTCCAAGGCCTCGCGCAGCCGCATCGCCGCCGGCGGCACGGCCGTCGCCTGCTGGCTTCTGCTCACGCCGGTGCTGTTCATTATCAGCTACGTCGTCTGGCATGCGCTGCCGGAATTCACGCCCGGCTACATCCTCGACAACCCCGTGGACAAAGGCATTTCCGGCGGCATCTGGGCGCCGCTTCTGGGAACGTTCTATCTCGTGCTTTGCTCTTTGTGCGTCGCCGTTCCCGTGGGCGTCCTGGCCGGCATTTATCTCCATGAGTATGCCAAAGAGAACTGGGGCACCCGGGCCATTGGCATGGCCGTGACCAGTCTGGCGGGCGTGCCCAGCATTGTGACCGGTTTGTTCGGCCTGGGGGCGTTCGTTTTCGGACTGCTCCCGCTCATCAATACCATGTTCGACGATCCCACGACCAAATGGCGTGCAGGCCTGCTCACGGCCGCGCTGACCATCGCGGTCATGGAACTGCCGCTGGTCATCACGAGCACGCGGGAAGCGCTGAGTGCGGTGCCGCGAAGCTTCCGGGAAGCCTGCTGGAATCTCGGCGCCAGCCGCTGGCAGACGATCCGCACCGTGGTCCTGCCCAACAGCATCAGCGGCATTCTGACCGGCATCATTCTCAGCGTCTCCCGGGCTGCCGGCGAGACTGCGCCCATCCTTCTGACCGGCGCTTCGTTCACGGCCTACGTGGCGGACACCTTCCCGGAGAAGCTCTTCCCCTACAGTCTGGGCGAGGAGTTCCGGGCGCTGTCCTATCACCTCAAAATCATCGCCGGGGAAATCTCCGGCATGCCGGAGAGCAAAAAGTTCGCCTGTGCCGCCGCCATGATTCTGCTTATCATCCTCATCAACAGTTTCTCCATTTTCCTGCGCAGCAAACTGCGCCGCGGCAGAAAGTGGTAACCCGTCCCCGTTCTTCGCAATGTCCACCCACATCGAGTTTCGAGACGTCAGCGTTCATTACGGCCACAAGCAGGCGCTGGATGAACTGAAGTTCCGCATCCTGCGAAACACCGTCTTCGCCGTCGTCGGTCCCGCCAACAGCGGCAAGACCACCATGCTCAAGTGCATCAACCGCACCATCGAGTTCAACGACTCGGCACGCGTCACCGGTGAGGTCCAGGTCTCCGGCGAAGACGTGAAGCATATCAAGGATGTGTATTCCCTGCGCCGCCGCATCGGCATGGTTTTTCCGCTGCCCGTCGGCCTGCCCATGAGCGTTTACGACAATGTCGCCTATGCCCCGCGCCGCATGGGGGTGAGCAGCAAGGCGGAACTCGATGGCATCGTGGAGCGCTGCCTGCGGGACTCCGTGCTCTGGGATGAAGTGAAGGACCGGCTCGATCTGCTGGGGACCCGCCTCAGCGGCGGTCAGCAGCAGCGCCTCACGCTCGCCCGGGCCCTGTCACTCGATCCCGAAATCCTTTGCCTCGATGAATTTTCCATCGCCATCGATCCCGTGACCACGATGAAGATCGAGGAGGTGCTCACCGGATTGAAGCAGAAGATGACCATCGTGCTGGTGACGAACCTCACCCAGCAGGCGCGCCGCATGGCGGATGAGGTCATGTTTCTCAACGACTCCGAGCTTGTGGAGTGGGGCCCGACGGATCAGATGTTCAACTCGCCCGCCAAGGAGATCACCGGGCGTTACCTCAACGGAGATTTCGGTTAAACCATGACGGCCCCTTCCGCTTCCACCTTCCAGCCCGTGCAGTCGGCGTGGTCTCACCACGACGTCAGCATCCGGGTCCGCGATTTCAGTCTTTGGTACGGCACCTTTCAGGCCCTTATCAAGGTCAGCAGCGACATTCGTCAGGGCATCGTCACCGGCCTCATCGGCCCCAGCGGGTGCGGCAAGACCACGCTGCTGCGCTCCTTCAACCGCATCAATGAGCGCTACGGAAATGTCAGCACCAAAGGCGAGATCAGCATTCTCACAAAGAACATTCTCGACGAGGATGTGAGTGTCGCCACGCTGCGCAAAACCGTGGGCATGGTATTCCAGCGCCCCAATCCGCTGCCGATCTCCATCTACGAAAACATCATCTTCGGAATCAAGAGCCACGTCCCCGGCAGGGAGCTTTCCCGTTCCGATCTCGACGGTCACGTCGAAAGCGCCCTGCGCGAAGTCGCGCTTTGGAATGAAACCAAGGACAACCTGAAGCGCAAAGCCACCGAGCTCACCCTCGAACAGCAGCAGAAACTCTGCATCGCCCGGCTGCTGCCGATCAAGCCGCGCATCATCCTCATGGACGAGCCCTGTTCCGCCCTCGATGCCGCCGGCATCGAGCGCATCGAGGAACTCATCGCCAGCCTCAAAGAGCGCTTCACCATCGTCATCGTCACCCACAACATGGCTCAGGCCCGCCGCGCCAGCGACGAGTGCATCTTCATGCTCATGGGTGAAATCATCGAGCACGCCTCCACGCAGGACTTGTTCTTCAATCCGAAGAATGAGAAGACGGCGATGTATATCGAGGGGCGATACGGTTGATGGATACGTGCTTAGTTCACGGTGCGCAGTGGTGCAGTCCACCCGCACGGCCGCGCTGAGCACTGAAAAGCAACCCCTCCTTCGCCGCGAATCTTACGAAATAGATACCGACCTCCCCGCAGTACAACGCCAAATCATTCACCCCCATGCCAACCGAATCCCGCCACATTCTCGGCGTGTTTGAAGACGCCATCCGCCACCTCAACGAGGACATCCGCCAGATGGGCCGGCTCGCCCGCGCCAATCTGGACCACGCCGTGCGCGGCCTGCTCGAGCGCAACGTGGACTTCTGCAACCGTGCCATCACCGACGACGAGCAGGTGGACGAACTGGAGGTGCAGATCGACCGCGAAGGCGTCGAGATCATCATGAAGTTCAGCCCCGTGGCCAAGGATCTGCGCCGGATCATTTCCACCATGAAAGCCGCCCAGGCCATTGAGCGCATCAGTGATCACGCTGTCAGCGTGGCGAAGCGGGCCAAACGCATCAGCGTTGCCGAGCCCGTGGCCGAGACCGACGGCATTCCCGCCGTCTATGAACTCGCCGCGGCCATGCTCAAGGACGCCATCAGTTCATTTTGTGAGGGCGACCTCCAGGCGGCACTCATGATCCAGGGCCGCGATGCCGAACTCGACGCCGCCTATCAGGCCTACAACAAACGCGTCGTCGCCCGCATGGGCGTCGATCCCGGCAATGTCTCCACCTACGTGGACCTCCTCTTCTGCTGCCGCTTCATCGAGCGCATCGGCGACCAGGCTGTGAACATCGCCGAGGACGCCGTCTATTTGCTCACCGCCAAGGACATCCGCCACGGCGGGGAACGCCCGGAGGTGAAGTAAGGCCGCCCGGCTTCAGGAGAAGCTCAGCCAGCCCAGTTTGCCGGCAATCCAGACGAAGGCGAAGGCGAGGCCGCCGGCGGCCGGGATGGTCATGAGCCATGCCCAGAGGATGCGTTCGACGACTCCCAGCTTGAGCGCGCTGAAGCGCTTGGCGCAGCCGACTCCCATGATGCTGGTGGTGATGGCGTGAGTGGTGGAAACGGGCATGCCGAGGGTGCCGGTGACGAAGAGCACGCTGGCGGCGGTCGTTTCCGCGGCGAAGCCGTGCACGGGCTGCAGCTTCACCATCTTGTGGCCCATGGTCTTGATGATCTTCCATCCGCCGGCGGCGGTGCCGGCGGCCATGGTCAGCGCGCAAATGACGACGACCCACGGAGGGACGGCGGGCGCTTTGAAATCCACGGGATCCGGCATGTAGCCAAACTGAAGCCACTGAGGCAGCCAGCTCACCACGGTGGCGAAAGGCGACAAGTGATAGGCGTCCGGGACTCTGCTGACCTCCATCCAGCCTGGCACGCCAACTTTATCGGAGGTGGCGGTCACCAGTGCGAGGGTGATGATGCCCATGACTTTGGTGGCATCGTTCATGCCGTGGCTCCAGCCCATGTAGGCGGCGCTGCCGAGCTGCAGCTTTCCGAAGGTGCGGTTGACCATGGCGGGTCTGGCACTGCGCAGCAGGCCGTAGAGAACCGTCATGATGAGAAAGCCGCCCACGAATCCCACCAGCGGCGACGTGAACATGGGAATGATGACTTTGTTGAGGATGCCCTCCTTCGCCATTTGCTTCGTCTCCTTCACCTGTTTTACGCGTCCCTCGAAGACGACGACCTGGATTTCCTTTTCCTCCGTGGACTTCACGCCGTCCTTTTCGACCTCCACCGGCACCTTGAGGCGATGGGTGCCGTTGCGCGAGGCCAACTCGCCCTCGGCGGTGAGCGCGGCCTGCACGGCGGGTTCGATGTCCACGAGTTCCTTCTTCGATTTCTCCTTCTCCACATTCCAGATCAAAGTTTCCATGACACCGACCTGCTGGCCGTCCTTGTTTTTCAGAGTGCCGGCGGAGGACATGCTGACGCCCGCGGCGAGCACCGCACCGACGAGTCCGCCGACGAGGGCGTGGGTGGAACTGGACGGCATCCCGAACCACCAGGTGATGAGATTCCAGATAATGCCGCCCAGCAGGGCGCAGATCAGGACGCCCTGAGTGACGAAGTGCGCGTCCACCAGTCCTGACGAAATCGTCTTGGCGACGGCGATGCCCGTGAAGGCGCCGAGGAGATTCGTCACCGCCGCGAGGGCGATGGCCTGGCGCGGGGTGAGGACTTTGGTGCCGACGACGGTGGCGATGGAATTGGCCGTGTCGTGGAAGCCGTTGATGTATTCGAATATGAGGGCAATGATAACGACGGCGAAGACGGACAGAAGGGCAGCGGACAGCATGGGGGCGGCGGGTGTCAGGAATTCTTCAGGGAAACATGGGCGATGGCGCGGCCGGAGGAGCGCACCGCTTCGAAGCACACGGTGAGCGCGCGACAGGCGTCGTGGATGGCGATTTCCTGCAACGGATCACCCCCCGGTTCGTAGAGCCGGCGCAGCGAGCTGTTGATGACCGCGGAGGCGTCGGCCTCGATCTGGCTCAGCCGGTTGTCGAGCCCCTTGACCTCCGTGGGATTGGTGGAGGCGGCCAGTGCCTGCACCATTTCACGCACCACGCGCGCCGCGCTCTCCAGCATTTGCAGCGGGACCGTCAGGTCCATGCCGTCAAGGAATCTCCAGACGACGGAGCACAGCTCGGCGAAATTCTCCGCTTTCTTGGGCACGCGGTAGAGACAGGAGGCGACCGTCTCCAGATCCTCGCGCTCGATGGGCGTGACAAACACGCGGGTGAGCAATTCCTCGATCTGATTGACCACCGCTTTGTCCTCCCGGCGGATTCTGTGCAGCGGCTCGAGATCCGGCGGTTCACCCGTGTGCGCGGCGATCGGGCGGAGTGCGGCGACCGCGGCGGCCCCCAGCGTGGCGCTCTTTTCCAGCAGTCCGAAGAATTGGGCCGGGCGGCCGAGAAGTCGTTGTACGGAAAGCATGGCGGTGCGTCAGGAGTTCTTGAAAACGATGTGCGTCACAATGTTCCCGGCGTCCCGGCAGCGGTCCACGATCGTCTCGAGGAGGTCGAACAGGTCGCGCAGTGCCAGCACCTTGATCGGCTCGTGGCGCCCGCTGTAGAGGTCGCGCAACATTTCCAGCTGCAGGCTGTCGGCATCGCCCTCGATCTGCTGCAGCTTTCCGTTCAGTTCCTTGGCCTGATGAATCTTCCCGGCGCCGAGCGTGCGCAGCATGCCGACCAGGGCGACGACCTGATTAGTGGCTGCATCCATCAGCGCGATGTGACGGCTGAAATCCACGCCCTGGACCACCGGCGCGCTGATGATGAAGCGTTCGGCGAATTTCTCCACGGTTTTCGGAATGCGGTAGAGCGCGTGGCTCAGCACTTCGATGTCCTCCTTCTCCAGCTGGGTGACGAAACTTGAGACCAGCGCCTCGTTGATTTGGTCGGTGATTTTCTTGTCCGACTCCTTCGCCTGGTGAAACGCTTCCAGGCTGGGAGTTTTCGATGGCGAGGACAGCACCCGGTTGAGCGCCTGGATGCTGGCGCGGCCCTCGCTGGCCGAGGCTTCCAGCAGGGTGAAGAATTTGTCGTCTTTGCCGAAGATTTTCTGAATCGAGATCATGGGTGCATTGAAAGGGGGCGCGGTTTATGTGACAGAAATTGTGGTCTGGAGACTAAATCAATGTGACAATTCCGTCACACAGCGCCATGCGGTCCGCACCGTTTCATCCCCGCGCACGGGGGGCTCAGTTATCCTGCCAGAGAGAATGGAAACGGGTGGAACCGCGGGTGGGGACTGATCGAGACGAATTTACGGATGAATGTGGATGCACCCGGCGGTTGAGCCCCCCTTCGGCCGTACCTTGCCGAGTATCCGTGTTCATCTGCGTTCATTCGTGGTTCCGGTTTCCTTCTCCGGTTGGTTCTTTTCCGGAGCCGGTGCCGGCCGGTCCGCGGGCCGGCGAAAGATCTTGCCGTGCAGTTCAAGCAGGCGGCGCAGTTCCTTGAGCGGCTCGGCGTGATCCTCCACACGCAGATCGATGTAGCGGTCGTTTTGCCCGCCGTAGCCCCAGCCGTCGCGCACCACGAGCAGGGCGGCGCTCTGCATGCCGCGTTTGTCGCCGCCCGCGGCCTGCGCCGCATCCAGGGCTGCGAGCATGCGCTCCGCCAGGGTGCCTTCTGTTTTGGTGAAAGCCTCCGCCATGCCATCCACCACCGCGGGCCCGGCGAGGATGTTGCCCTGCGCCGTGAAGTGTTCGCCCTTTCTGCTTCCGGCCCATTCCATGCAGCCGTTGCCGGTGAAAGTGGCGGGCTCGCCCTGCGGCGCGATGATGCCGGCCTGACGTTTCGCGCTCAGGGCATCGGAGGCCACCAGTTCCTGGAGCGCCTCCTCCGCGGATTTGCCTTTCGCCAGCAGCGCCAGGCCTTCCGGTCCCCACGCCGTGTTGGCATAACTCTGTGTCGCCACCGCGCCCACGCCCGCTTTGGCATACGGCACGATGCTGCCCACTCCGAGCACGCGCGACTGCACGGCCACGCCGAGTTCTCCGGTCGCGGGGTCCCGGGCTACGATGGAGTAAGTGCCCACTACCGGCGGGGCGGGGGAGTCGGACGCCGCCGGCGGCGGTTCCCCGGCGGTCAGGCTGAACCATGCCGCCGCCGCAGCAGCAGTGAGAACGGCGGGCACGGTGATCAGGGAGCGGTTGAGGCGTTTCATGGCGGAGCGGGAGTGCGTTGATGCGGCCCATGGCGGTGCGCCGCACAGCACATATTCCTTTGCCGGGCCGCCATTGCCAGCCTTCTTTCCGCCTTATGCGTCTGCTGCTCCTGCTTTCCGCTCTTTTCCTTTCCGCCTGCACCGGTCTGCCGCGCGGCTGGTCGGAGGCGAAGCGCACTCCGCCCTCCCATCCCGCCGGCGGCGCGTGGGCGGGCACGTGGCGCAGTGAAACCAACGGCCACCACGGCGGCCTCCGCGCCGTCGCCGTTCCGCAGCCTCAGCCGGTGTGGCCTTTTCGCTTTCGGGCCTCATGGGCGAAAATTCTCTGCGCCGGCTTCACCGTGGACGCCACCGTGCAGCCCGACCCGGAGGGATGGGTGGTGTCCGGGAACAAAGACCTCGGCCGGCACTTCGGAGGTGTCTTCCACTTTCGCGGCACGATTCGCGGCGGCGTCTTCGAGGCGCGTTATGAATCCGGCCTGGACCGCGGTGTGATGGAAATGCGCCGCGTCGAGTGAGCCGCTCCACTTTTTCTCAGCGCGGGGCTCAGCGCACCGTCACGCGGTAAAACCGGCGCCCGCCCGCCGCCGGTGCCAGCAGGGTCACCGGTCCGTTCGCGTTTGCCTGCACCGCCGGTCCCTGCGGCGTCCACGGGTCCGTCTGCATGTCGGCGGATCCCTCCACCGTGTACCAATGGTGCCGCACACCCTGAAATGTCAGTCGCACATTCCCGGCGTCCAGCAAAACCCCGATGTCCGGCGCCGCGGTCGGCTCCAGCCACGCTCCGGGCGATCCGGTGTCCGTCCCTGTGGCGGACCGCTGCGCGCCGTTCACTCCGTTCTGACTCAAACCTCCGAACGCTCCCGTGTCCGGTTGATAGGAGAAGCTCACGCCCTTCGTGGCCGTGCCGGTGGAGACGCGCAGCAGGGTATCCGCCGTATTCGTAGTCGTGGCATCCCAGAGCCGGATCGAGTCTCCGCCGGGACCGAGCGCGAGGCCGCCGCCGTCGTAGGTCACGATCCGCGCCCCGGCCGGCACTGCGGCGCCCCACCACGCACGAAACTGCGCTGCGCTCAGGTCGTCCGCGAAGACGATGCTCTCGCCCGGCGCGATCACCAGCCCCGCCGGCAGCGTGAAGGCATTCGTCAGGTCCCCGCTGTCGTCATTGAACCGCCAGCCTGACAAATCCACCGGTCCGGGCTCGAAACTTGTCAGTTCCCACCAGTCCGTTCCCGCGGCATGCGCCGGATCGGTCTGTACCTCTGTGATCCTCACATCCGGACGCGGCTGCACCGTCACCACCGCCGCCGCGCTGGCGCTTCCGAGGGAGTTGATCGCGGTCAGTTCGTAGGTGCCGCCATCGGCCGGCGTCACTCCGGTCAGTGTCAGCATGCTGCTGTTCTGTCCCGCCAGGGGTGTGCCGTTCCGCCGCCATTGATACGCCGGCACGGGATAGCCCGAGACCGCGGCCACGACCTGCAGCGTGCCTCCTGCATAAACCGACCGCGCCGGCAGCGGCGAGTGGATCACGGGGGGGGTTTCCGGAGCGCGCGACTGGAAGTGATACACCACCGGGGCGGCCCCTTCGCTCAAGGTCAGGTATCCACTCCCGGTGCCGGGGAACGTCACCGCTTCGCCGTTAGGCTCTGCTGGTGTGCCGATCACCGGGACCGGGGCCGGGCTGCGCGAGAGCGCTTCGGCGGGGTTCTCTCCGGGGGCCCGCGTCCACAGCCTCGCCTCATCTTCATTGCGCACCAGGATGAGCCGTCCGTCGCGCGAAATCGCCGCGGCGGACGGCTCGGCCAGCGTCACCACGGCCGCCAGAGACAGCGTCACCGTAGCCCGCGGCGGCACCGCGTTCAGGTTTGTGGTATAGACCCGCGCGGCCGGCGCGCTTTTGGTGATCAGCCAGAGATCCCCTGTCAGCGGGTCGGCGAACATCGCCTCGGCATCGTAACTGCCGTCCGGATAGAGCAGCGTAAAGGAATCCACGCCGCTCAGCGTGGATTGTGGCTGGGGCCACGACGCCGGGGGCGCGACGGCCGGCTCCGCCACCCGCAGAATCTTCACCGATGGCCGCATGCCGTTCACGCCATCCTTTCCGCCGATGTCGCCCACATACAGATAGGCCACACCTTCCGCCGGTCCCGGACCCGTGGCGATTTCCTCCACATCCGAAACCGTCTCCGGCAGCAGAAATGTCGCCGCGTGCATTCCCCCCGGCGTCAAAGCATAGAGCTGCCGGCGGTCTCCGTCATTGTGCGTCCAGAGCAGTCCTTCATTGCGCCAGCCGGCGGCCAGCCCCGAGGCTTCCTTCAGCGCGGCAATCTGCACGGGTCCCCACGCCGTCCCTGAATTGTACTGAGGTGGCGCGGTTTGCGCCACGCTTTGAACGCAGGGCAGCAGCGCGAACGCCACCGCCGGACACAACCAGGGATGCGAATGAGCGCGGAGTTCACGGGGAGTATTCATGCGGGGATACCGGGAGGACTGGCCCGGCGCAGCTCCGGGCATGCCGGAGCGGTCGCGGGCGTTCCCGCCAGCTAACCTGCTTGGATTACACCTGTATTACGGTGCGGCAGCTCTCTTCCGCGGCAGGGATCCGAATTGACACCCGGCCCCAGGGCTGGAAGTTTTCCGCATGAGTTTCCTGCCGGTCATGACCGCCGTTCTAATGCTGTTGGCAGCGCTTCCCTCCTGCTGCTGCTCCGGCGGAGGCGCGCCTGCACCCCATCAGCAGCAGCAAATGAAAGCCACCAATCTCCAAACTCTGAACGCCGGTTCCGCCGCCACCTTCCCCGGCGACTAGCGGCCCGACTCCCTCCGTGCAGCCAATCGACAGGGATGGCGAAAGGCGGAAAGTGCCGGCGCGGGTGAAGAACCTGCTGCCCTCCCTGCTCAGCTCCGCTGCAGTTCCGTCATGAGAAAACGCAGCCGGTCGCGCTGGTCCTCGGCGTGATCGCCTCCGGTTTCAATGATTGTCAGGTCCTGCAGGGAAGCGGCGGACGGCCACGATTCGCCGGCCGCCGGCAGCAGCACAGAGGCCGTGCGGCGAATCCATGCCTCGGCCACCAGCGGCAATTCCGCCGGTGTGTGCGGCGGCGAGGAAAACGCGCGCCCCAGACCCTCCACGCCTGGCAGAGCACTGCCGTAGCGGTCCTTCCCGGGCCCGATGACACAGGCGCACAGCGTGGACTTCAGAAAATTCACCAGCAGCGTCTGCAGCAGCTGGCGCTCGATACTGCCCGTCACCACGATGAGCGATTCTCCCGCCGCGGCGATGGCCTCCATCAGCGGCAGCCATGCGGTGAAGGGCTTCTCCGCGGCTCCGTCGCAATGAATCACGCGCGCCCGCACCGCCCAAATCTGCCAGGGCACGGCGTAGTCCGGCGGTCCCGCATCCCGCAAATACTGCGGGCCGTGCGCTCCTCCCAGGACCAGTCCCCGGCGGTGGTTCAGCCGGGTTTCAAAACCCGCCGCCGGCACGCACCAGATGGCACGGTCGTCCGGCTTCGCGCGGCGGGCTTCGTTGAGGAGGGCGGCGAGGTCGGGATGATTCATCGTCCCGCTGTCCTTACACACTCCCGCCCTCCAGGGCCAGCCATTTCATTTTCCTCGCCGTCAGTTCTCAGTTCTCAGTTCCTCAAGAAACGGCACCAGTTCCTCCACTCCGAAATCCGCCAGGACTTTGCCGTGCCAGTCCAGCACCGGCGCTTTTGACTGGCCTGACAGTTCCACCATTTCCTGCATCGCCGCGGCATCTCCGGTCACCGTGATTTTCTCATAACCGATGCCGTGCGCATCGAGATACTCCATCGCCTCGTGGCACCACGGGCAGCCGGTCTTCACAAACAGTCGGGGCAGGGAATCGCTCATGCCGCACCATGACCGCCCCGGCACGGCTGACAAGCCGGACCTGTTTCCCCCGTCCGCGGATTTTCGATTTGAAATCCTTGCTCTGCGCCGCCCTCCCCGCTAGTCTCCGCTCCCGAAAGGATTCCTGCCATGCCTGCATTCATGAAACTCGGCGACATCAAAGGCGAGAGCGGTGATGCCCGCTTTCCCGGGTGGTTCCAAATCGAGAGCTTCAGCTTTGCACGGGTGCCCGGTGCCGGCAATGTGGCGTCATCCGAACCATCAGCGATTAAAGTGTTTCAGTCGGATATCGTCGTCACCCTGCGCCACAGTCCCGGCTCGGCGCTCATCCAGGAGGCCGCCATGAACAGCACCTTTTTCCCTGTCGTGCTGATTGTCAGTGATCCCGCCGGCACGTTTGAATTGAAGGACGTCTTTATCAGCGGCTACTCGATTTCCGGCGGCGGTGGCGGCGGGTTGCCCATGGAGTCCGTCACCTTCAGCTGCAGCTCGGTGACCTTTGAGCACCGTATTCAGTTTCCCGCCACGCCCGCCGGTCCGCTGCCAAAAGGCAAGCCCGCCGGGCGCCGCCGCTGAAGGCGGGCGGCTCTGCGGGCTCCTAACGCCGCGGCTGCAGCGCGCGCGTCTGCACTTCCATCGGCAGATTTCCCGCGATCCATGACAGCGCCTCGGCCGGCGCGCTGCTGAACCACCGGCGCGCGAGATTCACCTGCGTGTCCGCGCGCAGTTTCGCATCGCCGATCTCGCCCGCCCATGTCAGGGCGTCCGTCGGATTCTCCCGGGCGAGCGTGCCGGAGAACGCTTCGATCGCCGCATCCCGGCCCGGCCCCGGCGCAAGGTTTGTCAGGCTCTGACTTGCCGCCGCGGGGTCCTCCTCCGTCCAGTTCTCATAGACGTCCTCGAAGGCATGGTTCTGGCTGGGTCCGGCCGGCAGCGCTGCCGTCCACTCCACCGCCCGCTGCGGGTCGCGGTTGGCGAGTTCGTTGGCGATGTCCGCCACCGCCTCGTGTGCATCCGCCCGGGCGGCGATCGTTTCAGCCCACTGCAGCGCGCCTTTCAAATCACGCCGCAAAAAGTGTTCGCCTGCCACCTCCATCCCCGTCACCCGCAGTTCCTCCGTGGGCAGACTCTCCGCCCACTGCGCACCCGTCAGCACTCCCTCCTTCAGCTTCTGTTCCACCAGGACGCCTGCCAGGTCCTCCTGTTGCCCGGCGTCGAGCGTCACCACATACTGCAGCGCTTCCTGCACATCGCGTCGCGCCAGCCCTGTCACCAGCCCGCGCTCCAGCGCCCGGTCGGGTTTCACGGCCGCGCCGGAGTCGCCGGCACTGGCTTTGACCATCCAGTCCTTCGCCGCCGCGGGATGGGCCGCCGCCCATGCGGCCATCGCCGTGGCGCGCGCCATTTCTCCTTCGCGCCGCGGCAGGTCCCGGAGTGCCGTCAGCGCGCCGGCGCCGTCCTTGGCACCCCACGCGCTGGCGAGCAGACTGAGAAAACGGCCTGCTTCCCGCCCGCCCGTATTTTCCGTGATCGCCTCCACCGCCGCCGCGGCATTCTCAGCAGACAGGTCCTGCAGCAGCAGCGTGAAATTGAGCAGCGATTTGACAGGGTCCGGTTCCTGCATGGCCGCCGTCACCGCCTCCTTCATCCTCTCCGCGCTGATCCTTCCGTTTCCGTCGCGCCACGCCTCCAGCCACGCCGACTCCTCTGACAATGCACGGCGCGCCGCTGCCGCTGAGCCTTTGCCGGCCGCCGCCGGATTCATCCCCGCCCCCGGCGCTGCGGCTCGGGAGTGGTCGTCGGATGCGGCCTGCGGCGACTGTCGTGTTCCGGCCAGATAAGCGCCCGCGGCCAGCAGCGCCCAGGCTCCGTGGATCAACAAAGGTTTCATGGCTGAGGAATGGTTTGGAGTGAATCGGCCGCACCGGCTGCCCGGCGGAGGACTCTCACCGCAGCCAGTCGCCGCATCATGCTTCAACGCCGGCGGGCGCAAAAGAAAATTCCATTCCGCATTCCGGCATCGTTCCGTGGAGCTCCACATCACGCCGCGACTTCATCAGACCGGTTTGATGATTCGATGTGGACCGGGGTTTCTCTGCCCTGACGCCGTGCCCGGCCGAGGGGGAGAACAGGGCACGTCCCCCGTTCTCCCGCCTCCCTGGCCCTGGCTCAGTGCGGATTCAGCACCTGGAAGTTCAGGTCACAGAATCCAGGCGTGAAGATGTTCACGTCCTGACCGTTGCTCTTTTCCTTCACCATCCACTCGCCGTCGTTCAGATCGTGGACGGTGGAACTGCCGCCGACGCGGCACACCACGCCGTATTTGCCCTGAAAGACGCCGCCTTTTTCATTCTTGTTCTTGCTCCAGACGCCGGGCTGGGCGGAAAAGCCGTTGGCCACCAGCGGCAGTCGCGCGGGGTCGCTGCTCGACAGCCCGCTCACATAGGCGAAGGCATTTTCCCCCGCCTCGAGGCACTGCGCGAAATCCGGCGCCCTTCCGGCGTCGCCGTCCGGTCCGTCGGCCGGCGAGTCCTTGTGCCAGGGGTCGCCTTTGATTTCGAACTGTTTTTCGTCGGCCCCGATGTTGCCTTTGAACAACTCCCGGTAAGCCTGGTTCGCATTGTCCCCGTCGGGGAAGTTGCCTCCATGGTCGCTGGCATAAGCCACCAGCCAGGAGTGAATCACCCGCGCCTGGCTCGCCGCCTGACGGGCGCGGAATCGCGGCAATTGTGCGGAGTAGCCCAGATAGGCTCCTCCCGCGAGCATGGCAATGATGGTCACCACTACCAGCAGTTCGATCAGGGTAAAGCCCCTGCGGCTTGCTTTCGTTCTCATGTTATTATGTCGGGTTGTGCGGCGTGGTGATCCGCGGGGTTATGATGTTGAGGAAACCCTTCCGACGTGAGAAACCGGCTCTGATTTCCGCGCGCAGTCTATGAATTCCGCCCTCCCATGACAAGCTTTATTTAGGGAAACTCCCTATAAAAGTTCCGGGGATTGCCCTGGGAATGCCATTTCATCGATGCCCGAAATTCCCTGACTCCCTGACTCCCTGACTCAGAAATAAACGTCGCGAATTCTTATTTACCGTTTCCCGCCCCTGTGATATTCCGCCGCACCACGCCCTCCCGGCACCGGGACGGGAACTCTTTTCCTATGACCACCTGCACTACCCTCCTCATCCTGGGTTCCCTCACCGCCGGCAGCGTTCAGGCGGCCATCGTGGCCAATCCGGCCGTGACGAACTCCGCTCCGGCCTTCAGCGGCGCCTATGTCGCCGGCAACCTGTTCGACGGAAACCGCGACACGGAATACGCCTCCCAGGGCCAGGGCGCCAATACCTTCGTGGACATGGATTTCGGCGCTCCGGTGACCGTGGACCGCTTCTTCGTCGTCACCCGGCTCAACAACGTGGATGTCGTCGGCGAGGCCAATCTCATTCTCAGCAACAATCCGGACTTCTCGTCCCCGCTGGCCACCGTGGTCATCAATCCCAGCGGCCAGAATGGAGCCGGCCTCATCGCTTCCTTCGCTCCCACCACCGCCCGCTATGCCCGCTGGGATGTCATCACCTCCACGGGCACCTCACAAAATCTCGGCGGCATCGAAATGCGCTTTCTCAACACCCCCGCCGGCAGTGCCATCGCCCCCGTCAGCGTCATCGCGGGCGCCGCTCCCTTCAATGCCAACTACGACCTCGCCAATGCCGCCAATAACAACGTCGGACGCGACGGCTCCGGCAATGAATATGCCATCAACGGCGGCATCACCGGACCCACCAACATGTTCGTGGACTTCGACTTCGGCGCCGTGACGCCCGTCACCGGCTTTGACTTCTTCGACCGCATGGCCGCCCTCGACCGCAATACCGGCTTCGACCTCATCTTCTCCAACGACCCCGGCTTTGGCAGCACGGTCGCCGTGCAAAGCTATGCGCCCGGTCCCGACTGGGGATTCAGTCAGACCTTTGCGCCCGTCAGCGCCCGCTACGTCCGCTTCGACTCCACGGCCTCCGCTTCCAATCCCGGCATGTCGGAAATCATCTTCTACGCCGTGCCCGAAGCCTCCACCGCCGCCCTCGCCGCCGCCGCCGGACTGCTCACGCTCTCCCGCCGCCGCCGCGCCTGACGCCGCCCGGGAACAGGCCCCGACTTTCCCATCCGCAGCACGCGCCGCATTTTGTCAGGGATTGCCGGTGTTCTGATCGAACTCCTCCCTGCAGTTCCCGCTCCCCTTCCTGGCTTCCCAGCGCGCGCTATAGAGCTGCCTGGCCGTCCGGGTTCGGACCTTCCGGTTTCGTGACGGTCACGGGAGCGGTGGCCGCCGCTGCGCCGCCCCGCCAGAACTGCCAGCCGAGGCGGCGACGCAGCAGGCGCAAGGCCTCTGCGATCGCCTGCTCCCGGCCGGCACTGCCCCGGATGTTATGGATGGGCAGACTGGAGAGCACCGCATCGAAGCTGCGGTCGGCAAAAGGCAGCGCCCTCCTATCGCCCGTGTGCAGTTCCACGCGGTCGGCCACTCCCTCCACCGGACTGATCCCAAACTGAGCGATGATTGAACAGGAGAAAGCAGAGGCATCAGAGAATGACGGCGATGGACTGGAGAGATCGATCATCCAGACAGTGAAGTCCTGATGTCGGCCTTTCCGGACGTAAGGATCAGAGCCTCTGCCTCCTCTGCTGCCTCCTGTTCAACTTCATTTCTGATCTCAGGCTGATCGCCCGCTGCCAAAGATCCACGCCGACGGCGCGACCCGTGGTCAGGCGCTCCGCGGCCATGAGCAACACCGCACCCCGGTCACAACCCGGGTCCAGGATTCGGTCTTCGCCGCGAAGACGCAGCGAGTCGAGCAATCGCGCTCAAACGACGAACTTGCCCCGCAGCGTCGCGTCGAGATACAAACCGGCCACGGACGCCACGATCGTGACGGGCACAAAATTCTGCCAGCGTCCGGAAATGATCGCCAGGACGAGGAAGAAGACGGTCTTTTGCGCCAGGAACGCGAACCCCGGGGACCGGTCCTCACGCTCCAGTCGGTACGGGACGTCACTGCGCCCCGCCTCAATGCATTGCCGATTGCCGGGTGTTATGTCCTCACGGCTTCTTCGCCCCGACCGTGATCCTGGTCGCGCCGGTGGTGAGTTGTCCGCCCCACTCGCCTTTCGCGGTTCCATGGCCCATCACCTCCCGGTATTGCACCTGATACTCTCCCGCGCCGGCGGCGGCCCGGTTCTCGCCGAAGCCGGGATTCTCCGCATTCTCATCGAATACCAGCGTCTTCTTCGTCAGCGTGAGACGTTCTTTCGGCTGCAGCCGGTGACGAAGAATGGGCGACAACCCGGTGAAGAACGACGACTTCACCGGCACCTCCGTCCCATCCGCCCGTTTCACCGACGGCCGCGCTGTCTGGATCACGTCATGGAGCGCGAATTTGACCGGCTGGTCGCTGACATTCTCCACCACGAGCCACACGTCCATCTTCGCTCCCGCTTCCGGCGTGACCGTGGAATAAACCGCCGCGGCGCGCAGACCATTCAGGGGCTCGCCCCACGCGCCTTCCGGCACTGCCCCTGGCAGTTTCATCCAATCCTTGAGCTTGCCCTGCTTCTCCAGCGCCTCGTTCCCCGGTGCGTAATCCTCATCCGGATAGGTGGGCATGGCTTCCTCGATCGCTTTCTCGGTCGCCTTGATCGCCGCCAGCACCGGCTCGAGGTCCGCTCCCTCGTGCTCCTCCACCGCCCGGCGAAACTCGGAGACATTCGCCGACCGGACAGAAAGTTTCACCTCCGGCGCCAGCGCCGCCAGCACAATCCGCAGCGCCCGCTCCCGCAGCTTCGCATTCCCCGATCGCAGCATCAGCCGGATCCGGTACTGCTCATCCGGCGCGTATTCTTTGCGCAGTCTCCCAATGTAAAGTTCCTCCAGCTTGAAAGTCTCGAACGGGTCTCCCTAGATCGGCCCGAAATAGGAACCTTCCGCCTCCCCGGGCACCTTGTTCAGGTAATACTTGTTCTGCGTGGGATTGTAGGTCACCCACGTGCCATCCCGTTGCACCTGAAGCGTCGTCTCCACCGACCGATAACGCCCCACGGACGTGTCGAACTCATAAACCTCCGGCATGGCTCCATAGCTGTGATCCTTCACCTCCCGCACCTTCGAATAATCCACCCCCTGGAAAACCCGCTCCGCCGCTGTCGCGTAAGGCACCGCAGCCAGACAAGCGCCCATAAGCCCGGCCACGGCCAGCCGGCAAACGATCCCGGATTTGATTTGGTTTTTCATGGCTTCGTTGCAACAAACGCTCCTCAGTATCACGCCGGCCCGCTCCGTCCCACATGTGTTTTGTCAAAATTTTGTGCACCCGTCTCATGCGGTGCGGGCTTTGCCTTCTCCCTCGCACTGTTCCGGAAGCATAATGCAAATTCCCCCACCGGCGGGGCGACGCTGCCGCGGAGCCGTGACTTTCATCGACCATTCCCCGACTCATCAGCGCTTTGCCAAGGATCCACGCCGAGGGCACGATCCCATTTCTCTGCCTCTGTTTCTCCTGTGATTTTCCAAACGGAATCTCAGAGATTCTGATCCCTTCTGGAAGCCAGGGCGAGTTCTTGAACGAGCCCGTCAGGGATCGGCTGGCTCGGCGGGAAAGTGACGCCGGTTTTGGAAGACTTGAGCCCGGCCGCGGCAATGTCGTCGGCGTGCGACTTAATGGCGGAAGGTGATACATAGAGGCCGCATTGCCTGCTGAACGCCGCATAACCCGCGATGATGGATTGTCCGATTCTGAACCCCGGCATTTTATAGGCGATGACTTCTTCGGCGTCAGGCAGCGCGCACGCAAGTTGAGCGCGCAGGCGCACCAGCAGCGGGCGGAGATCTTCAGGCGCCCCGGCAATGTACGCGTCGTGATCAGCAAACATGGCAGGAGCAAACTTATCTTCACGTCAGATTCAAGGCCAGGCGCCCACATCACCCGCGTCCAGTTCACCTCACTCGCCACCTCCATCCGCTCGCTTCTTTGCCAAAGATCCACGCCGACCGCCCGGACCTCAATCGAGCTTCCAAATAATTACAGAAATTATAGAATGTCCTTGCCAAACCCGAGGCGTCCGGGATGTTAGCAGGATGTCGCCGCCTCTGCTTCCATCTGCCCGAAACGCCTCGGCCCGGGCACCCGCCGCGAGTGGCGGGGGGCCTCCGTCTCCGGGCAAAACGTTCCGGGCGGGAATCATTTTTACCGCGGTCCTGGCCCTTGGAATCATCCTCATCCTCTCGCTCGCCGGCACCCATCATCTCCAGAGCACGGAGACCCAGAACCTGTCTTCCATCGCTGGAGTGGCCATGCTGCCTGGGGTGCTGGTGATGGGATGGGCCTTCCTGCCGGTGATCCTCGTCCTCTCGATCATCACAATGTGTCGCGGAGGGATTATCCGTGGTATCCTGCTGCTTTGCGCCGCCCCCGGGGCTCTCTGATTCGCGGTGATCCTTGGCGTCTCGATTGTGTTCTCTGCCCATGAGGCCCCGCTGGAAAGCGCCGCCCGCAAGGTTCCGAAAATCGATTGGATGCCCACGGCAGGCACAGCCGCGGCTTCAGTCCCTGGACGAAACCTGGGCACGTCCGCACCGGATTTCACGCGCTGGATTGCTCCGCTCGTCCTCAATGGCGCCGTGAAGGAATCCGCCGTGGAGAGGATCCGTCGCGATGCTGTGGCCAAACTCGCCCGCGAGCCCGGCTTGTCCGACGAACAGGAACTCGAACAACTCCGCGGGATTCATGCCGCCTGCGACGCGCGGATCGAGCAAATCCGCTTCGCCAATGAACGCAAACGCCGGCCGTAGATCCGGAGTGCACGGTCGTTGAAGAGATAATGGGGCTTCGCCTCCTGCGGCCGGTTGATCATGGAGTCGAGACTTACCTCCGGTCTCACTTTGCCTGGTCTTTCCCTTTCTCCTTCCACCATTTTTGCACCGCGGCCGCGGCCGCCTTCCGTTCCGCCGCCGTCCAGGGCCGGTCCACCGGATGACCCGCCAGCTGCCGCGGGTCGGCCTTCAGCAGCACCGCCAGCGCCCGCAGCGCGTTGTCGCCCACGGTCCGCGGACCGGAGAAATCCCAAAACCGGCTCGGCCGTTCGTCACCTGTTAGCGCCACCAGCGCCTCCAGGTCTCCCGGCTCCGGCACGTACGCTGCCACCGGCGCCACAAATGCCGTCTGTATGGAAAGCTTTCCCTCCTCCTCTTTGCCCCCGCCGCCCACCACCATGCGCGGCTCCCGTTCGCGCGCTTCCCAGCTTTGCAGGCGCACCGCCAGCGCCGCGCCTTCCGGCGGCGTCACCGGCAGCTTCGCACCCGCCAGCAGTGCATCGATCTTCGCGCCGTTCCCCTGAGGGTCCTTCGGATCCAGACACAACTTCGCCACCGCGGCCCCCGTGGCCGGGGTCAGCATCCCATCCTCCGGACTCTCCGCCATGACCTGCGCCCGGCACCAGCGAAACATCGCGCGCCGGAAAGCCGTGCTCGGAGGCTCCGGCGTCACCACGGCATTCGCCTTCATCCACGCCTCTTCATCCGGTTTCGCGTTCGCATACTCCCCCGTCGGATCGAACCTGAATTCCGGTCCACTCCACGGACGCACCTGCCAGTACTTGCGTGCGCGCTGGTCCGCGATCGACAGACTCAGCGTTCCCGCCTCCCGCCAGCCCGCCCGCCCCAGCAGCACCAGCGCCGGCGCCAGATCATCCAGGCTCAGCCGCAGGTAATTCAGCACCGGCACCAGCCGGTTCATCCCCGCGATCGTGCGCGCTTTATGCGCCGGCGCCACCCCCTGCAGCCACTCCGCGGCGTCCTTCTCCGCATCGAACGGCTTCTCTTTGGCCGCCACCGCTGACAACTCCGCCGCACTCACCAGCGTCGCCGCGTCTGTGATCACCTTGTCTCCCTCCTTCGGCTGGAACCGGTATTTCACCGCGATCAGCCACGTCCCGTCAGCCAGTTTGAAATGCAGCCCGGTGAATTCATAACCGTAAGTCATCATCGTCGAGCCCGGCACCGACATCTGCATCTTCGACCGCGAGCTCGGCAGCGGCGGCGGCCCGTTCGGATCAAACGTCGCCGACACCCTCAGCTCACCAGCATACACCTCCGCCTTCGCCGCATCCGGAAACCCCGCCTTCAGCATCGCCTGCGCCAGAGCCCCGATCCTCCCGGTCTCCTCCGCCGTCAGCAGCGGTGCCGCTGCGGCAGCGGCGGGCTTCGCTCCCTGTGCGAAAGCGGACGGCGGTGCGGCCACCATGACTGCCGCCATCATCATTGGTAGCATGAAGGGTCGCCTGCCTCCGCCTCCACGGCATGCGCTTCTCATCAACGACGACACAGGCGGGACCGGAACTGTCTTCATAACGCCAGGCATTCCAGCATTCCCGCCCGCGGTTGGCAAATCAAATTTCCGGTCCGCCTCGCCCCGGCGCATACGCATTCCCCCCTCGTTCCCGCCGCTGCCAGCCCTTAAAAGTTGGAGGTTGGAAGTTGGAAGTTGGACGTTGGAAGTTGGACGTTGGACGTTGGACGTTGGACGTTGGACGTTGGACCTTGGAGGTTCTCCAGCCTCCCTCCGGCAGTGCCTTAATCCCCCGGTCCTCTCCAAACCGCGTTTCCGTCCTGGCATCCCCTCGCCGACCGGACCTCAATCGAGCTTCTATGGCGCCGTGAAGGAATCCGCCGTGGAGAGGATCCGTCGCGATGCTGTGGCCAAACTCGCCCGCGAGTCCAAGAGGTCTGTCCCCTTGCGAGGCCCAGAGGACCGGTCAACAAGAGGGTCAACAAGAGGGGTCAACAAGAGGGGTCAACAAGAGGGGTCAACAAGAGGGGTCAACAAGAGGACAGACCTCTTGAATCCGGGTACGCGGTCGAACTGAGCGACAAGTCCGGGCCACGTTCCAGGAAGGAGGAAGGAATCCGGGACAACAGGGATTCAACCAGGCCGCGGATCGAAAGGCCAGGAGGTCTGTCCACTTGCGATGCCATGTCCACTTGCGATGCCACCCGCTTGAATGGTGGGCAGAGCAACGTAAGGACGCCGGATGAACCCCAAGCTTGTTGCCCTGTGCTGTCTGATGGGGATGGCCGTATTGTGCTCCGTTCACAATGCTCAGGAACTGCCTCCCAATATCACCAAAGAGGACCTTGCGACCAACAACAAGCTGTTCCTCGCCGTGGCGATAAAGGCGCTGAAATGGGAGGAACCCGCCGAACCGGTGAGAATCGCCGGGCCGCTTTATTTCGTCGGCACGAAGGGTCTCGGAGCATTCCTGATTACGACCGCGGAGGGTCACGTGCTGATGAATACGGGGATGCCATCATCCGGTCCGATGATTGTGGAGTCGATCAAGAAGCTGGGATTCAAACCGGAGGACATCAAACTCATGATCAATGGGCACGCGCACATAGACCACGCGGGAGCGTTCAAATATTTTCAGGATCAGTTCGGCGCACAGCTTGCGGTGATGAAGGATGACGTCCCGGCCATGGAATGCGGAGACAAGGGAGACTTCAAATACGCGGATGACTTTGTCTACCCCCCGCCGAAGATTGATCGTGTGCTGCGTGATGGTGACACCGTCAGGATGGGGGACGTTCTGTTTACCGCGTATCATACGCCGGGTCACACCCGGGGGGCGACCACGTGGGTCCTGAATCTCGTCATCGAGGGAAAGGCGTACGTTGTCGCCTTTCCTGACGGAGCAGGATTCAACCCCGGCTATCGCCTGGCAAAGGATCCTTCTTACCCCGGTATCGCTGAGGATTTTCGCCGCACGCACCATAAACTGGAGATGCTGAAGCCGGACATCTGGCTGGCACAGCACAACGAGTACTACGACCTGGAGGGCAAACGGCAGCGGGCGGCGACCGAAGGGATAAAGGCATGGGAGGACCGCGAAGGATACCGGCGATTCGTCGCGGGTAAGAAAAGAGCCTTTGAAGACGAGATAGATCTCGAAATGGGAGCACCCAAACCGGCCGCGGCGAAGCAGGAGCGGTAAGCCAATCAGTTTATGTACTCAATCATCCGCATTCATTCACTCAGCGTTCTCCTGGCGACAGCCGGTGCCTTCACCGTCAGGGCTGATGACAAACCGGTGCCCGTCACCGTGCAGAACTTCGCCCGCGCAGAAACCGATTTGTATTTCGGGCGCTTCGTCCAGCAGGGGCGCTTCGGAAAATTCGGCGGCACTGGCAACGTGGCTTCGGTTGATGCACAGAATGTGGTGCGAATGAACCGGGATACGATTTACTGCTCCGGCGTCTTCGACCTCGAAGCGGGCCCGGTGACAATCACACTGCCGGATGCGGGAAAACGCTTCATGTCGATGCAGGTCATTTCGCAGGATCATTACACACTTGAAGTTACCTACGCACCGGGGAAGCACCATTACACAAAGGAGCAGGCCGGCACCCGTTATCTCTTTGCCCTCGTCCGCTGCCTCGCGAACCCGGAAGACGGGAACGACCTGAAAGCCGCAAATGCCCTGCTGAGCGCCATCCAAGTCGAGCAGGCGGCGCCCGGCAAGTGGGAGGCTCCGAACTGGGACAAGGACTCACAGGACAAAATTCGCGAAGCACTCGAAAAACTCGGCGCGTTTAAAGGCGAAGGGGCCGAAACGTTTGGAGCCAAAAGCGAAGTCGATCCGGTGCAGTTTCTCATAGGGACCGCCATCGGATGGGGCGGTAATCCGCGCTCCGCCGCGATCTACTCGAGCGTGTTTCCCGCCGAAAACGATGGCAAAACAGTGTACCGGTTGACGGTCAAGGATGTACCTGTGGACGGGTTCTGGTCGATCAGTCTCTATAATGCCAAGGGCTATTTCGAAAAGAACCCGCTCAACGCGTACTCCGTCAACAATCTCACCGCCAGGCCCAACGCCGACGGCTCCTGCACGATTCAGTTCGGCGGGGATCCCAAAGGCGCGCCCAATTACCTCCCTGTTGCGCCCGGCTGGAACTACACCGTTCGCCTCTACCGGCCGCGCAAAGAGATTCTGAACGGGGCGTGGAAATTTCCCGACGCGCAGCCGGTCAAGTGAAGCTGGCGTCTCCGGTCAACAAGAGGACAGACCTCTTGAATCCGCCACATGTGTTTTGTCAAAAATTTGTGCCCCCGCCTCATGCGGCGCGCACTTTGCCGCCTTCTCCCTCGCACTGTTCCGAAGGCATGAGGCAAAATCCCCCACCAGTGGGGCGACGCTGCCGCGGAGCTGTGACTTTCATTCGAGTAAAATGTGCCGGGCCATCCCCAATTCTCTTCTGGCCAACCGCGGCGCATCGGCTAGCATCCCGGCGAAAAATGCCCGCCCGATCCAAGTCCAGCAAACCCGCCGACTCCACTGCCAATCTCGGCTTTGAAGCCAAACTTTGGCTCGCTGCGGATAAGCTCCGCAACAACATGGACGCGGCGGAATACAAGCACGTCGTTCTCGGGCTCATCTTCCTCAAATACATCTCCGACAGCTTCGAGGAGCACCATGCCAAGCTGAAGGCTGGCAAGGGCGACTATGCCGGAGCGAACCCCGAAGACCCGGACGAATATCGCGCCGAGAACATCTTCTGGGTGCCGCCCGCTGCGCGGTGGAGCTACCTGCAAAACAGCGCCAAGCAGCCGACCATCGGCAAGATCGTGGACGACGCCATGGTCGCCCTCGAACGCGACAACCCGCGCCTGAAAGGCGTCCTGCCCAAGGACTACGCCCGCCCCGCGCTCGACAAGCACCGCCTCGGCGAACTCATCGACCTCATCGGCACCATCGGCCTCGGCGACAAGGAGAGCCGCAGCAAGGACATCCTCGGCCGCGTCTACGAATACTTCCTCACCCAGTTCGCCAGTGCGGAGGGGAAGAACGGCGGGCAGTTCTACACGCCGTCCTGCGTCGTGCGCCTGCTCGTCGAGATGCTCGCGCCCTACAAGGGCCGCATCTACGACCCGGCCTGCGGCTCCGGCGGCATGTTCGTGCAGTCGGAAAAGTTCGTGGAAAGCCACGGCGGCAAGCTGGGTGACATCTCCGTCTATGGCCAGGAGAGCAACGCCACCACGCGCCGCCTCGCCATCATGAACCTCGCCATCCGCGGCATCGAGGCCGACTTCGGCCCCGAGCACGCCGACACCTTCCGCCGCGACCTCCATCCCGACCTCCGCGCCGACTACGTCCTCGCCAACCCGCCCTTCAACGACTCCGACTGGTTCCGCA
>CAZFZN010000031.1:0-90669 GCA_964523105.1 uncultured Akkermansia sp. | reverse complement strand
CATGCTCGCACCTAAGCATGGTTCGTCTCATCTTGAAAGCGAATTAGAATGAGCGTTTGGCTGTCGTGCCAGACCAGGTTGTATTCGGGAGGATGTCCCGGGCCCGTAGCAAGGCCGTCCCGGCCTTGGGGGACGACTCTGACCCGGCGGCAGTTTAGCGACAAGGTCGGGACGGCCTTGCTATGGCTGTCCGTCCAGTCATCCACTTCTCAACTGTTGCCGCTATCACTCCAACTCCGCGATGCGCCGGGCGAGAAACTCCCGCTCCGAAGGCAGTGCGGCCAGCTTCTCCGCGCGGCGGAAGTGCTCCCGAGCATCGTCATTGCGGCCCAGCTCCGCGGCCAGCGTGCCGCGCACGGAGTGGAAAAACTGATACGACTCCAGCGGCGCACGCGGCGTGATGGATTCCACCGCTTCCAGCCCGGCCTGCGGTCCATGCACGCGCGAGACGGCGACCGCGCGATTGAGTGCCGCCACGGGTGAGGCATTCAGGCGCACCAGTTGATCGTAGAGCGCGAGGATGCGCGGCCAGTCGGTAGCCGCTTCACTGGCAGCCGTGCTGTGACAGGCGGCGATGCCGGCTTCGAGGTGATACTCGCTGAGTTCCTCGCCGGTCGCGGCCAGCGCGAGATAATACAGGCCGCGTTCGATCATGCCGCGGTTCCACGCGCCGCGATCCTGTTCGTGCAGCCGCAGGAGATGGCCCGCATCGTCCGTGCGCGCCGGCAGCCGCGCCGCATTCAGGAGCATCAAAGCCAGCAGCGCGTGCGTTCGCGGCCCGCGCGTGGCCGGATGATCCGCCAGCAGGAGCGCGAGCCGGATGGCTTCGTGGCACAACTCCTCGCGCACCAGCCGCTCACCGGCGGAGGCTTTGTAGCCCTCGTTGAACAAGAGATAGAGCGTCCCCAGCACGCCACTGAGCCGCTCCGGCAGTTCGCGCGGCTCCGGCACGGCGAAAGGCAGCGCCAGTTCGCGAATGCGCTGCCGCGCGCGCACCAGCCGCTTGGCGATGGCGGCCTCGCTGGTGAGAAACGCCGCCGCGATTTCCGCCGGGCTGAGTCCGCACAGCGTGCGCAGCGCCAGCGCCGTCTGCGCCTCCGCCGACAACTGCGGATGGAAGCACACGAACATCATGCGCAGGGTGTCATCAGTGAAAGTATCCCCGTTCTCCGAGTCCATCGTCTCACCGCTCCATCGCCCACGCTCCATCGCGATGCCCTCCTCCTTTTCCTGCCAGCGCTGTTCGCGGCGCAGATGATCCAGCGCAATGTTCTTCGCCGTCTGCGTGAGCCACGCTGCGGGGTTGTCAGGCACGCCGCGATACGGCCATGTCTGCAAAGCGCGCACCAGCGCCTCCTGCACCACATCCTCCGCGAGTTGCAGCCGGTGCGTGCCCAGCCATCCCGCCAGCATCGCGACCAGCCGCGCGCTTTCCCGGCGGAACAAGTCCGCGGCCACCTGATGCGTGCCCTCTGTCGATGCGGGATCGTGTTCTGACATTTCGGGCTCCCGGATTAGCGTTGGGGTTCCTTCAGCCGCTGCACCATCTGCTTCACTACGCCATCGAAGAAAGCCTCCTGGCGCGGGCCGGTCCAGGACATCACCTGTCCTTCGTAGGCGGAGCGGGCGCGGGCCTGCGGGTCTGGGTGGTCGAAGGGATCGTGGTAGACCGCGTCCGGCGAGATGTATCCAAGGTAGTCGCCGCAGAAGCTGTTCATCCACAGGTCCACGCCGTAGGATTTCTCCGCCCATGCGGCCATGCGAATGGCCAGTTCGCCGCTGTAGTCGCCGGGCAGGCCGGCGAGGATGACATCGCCGAGACGCACCGCTCCGATCCACGCATCGTCGTCCACGCCGGCGAGGCTCGCCGCAAAGGGCGAAAGCCGCCAATTTTTGGCGACGCGAATTTCCAGCGAAGGAAACTGCACCGGCACGCCGATGGCGGCGACATCCACGGCGTCCTTGAATGCCGGCTTCTCCAGTCCGGGGCGAATCAGTTTCACCAGACTGCGCGCGAGATTCTCACACTGCAGGAAGTCGTCGCCCTCGCCGGTGTTTGCGGGACTCATGCTGCCCACGGCACCGGCGAGGAATATACATTCGGCCCCGGTCTCGGCGGTCATGATGCGCTGCACGAAACCCGGATAGTCGCCGCTGAATTCCATGTTGCCGCTGCCGATGATGGTGGCGTGCGCGGAGAAGCGCACCACGATACAGCGTTCGCCGCTGTCACGTTCGACGACGAGCCAGCGCAGGCTGCCGTCAACATCGCCGGCGCGTGTGCGGTTTCGGATGTAACGCGAGGCGTCCACTTTGCCGCTGGCGAGCCGCGCGGGTTTCATCGCAGCATGTGCTTTGACAACAGCATCGGTGAACGCTCTGACCGCGAGCTTGGGCAGCGTAGGATCGTAGCTGCCGGCAAAGAGGCGCGGCACCAGTCCTGGCATGGCGCCGCCGCCGCCGGAGTGCGTGTGCGTGGCGTTGAAGAGAATCGCGTGCGCGCGCAGCCCCGTCGCCGCCGTCACCTGACGCCGCACTTCGTCGGCGATGTTTTCCGGCACCACGAGCAGATCCGCGCCCACGATGATCGCCGTGTCCGCGCCGTCGCTGACAGCGAGCGCTTTCACAAACAGCGGATCATGCACGCCCGTGGATGGCCCGCCGTTGCGTGCTCCATAACCGGCCAGCGGCGTGCCGACGGGCGGCGTCAGTTCCACTCTGGCCCAGCCCGCGCGGAACCGCCCGGGGGCTTCCGTGAGGTCGTTCAGCTTCGCGCCTTCATCCACCAGCGTCAGCGCCGCCTGGTAATGCGGCATCCGCTCCACCGGCTGCGGTGACGTCGCCGGCCAGGGGCCGATCGTGATCACGATCATGCCGATCAGCGACTCCACGAAATCGGTGACGTAAGAGAGGAAGCCCATGAGACGGTGATTCGGCGTGACGATGCGGAAGTCAAGTCCCGGCCAGGCCGTGAAGTGCCGCCAGTGTCCTCCGCAAGCCGCATTCCACTCACCGCCGGTCTGCCAGGAGCCGCCCGTTCAACAAATGCCGCCTCTTCCAAAAAAATACACATGCGCCGCTGCAAGACCTGTCCCGGCGACGGCGATGAGCGCCATTTTCCACCAACTCCATCGCGTCAGCCAGCACAGCGCGAGAACCAGGAACAGACTGGTGCCCGGCCGGGGGAAGTACGGATAGAGTCCCCACTCGTAAGCCGGGAGCGGCCTGCGCGAAAAGTCGTGATTGAGCCATTCGCACAGCATCCGTTCGAAGTCGAAACTCCACGAACGAACCCAATTGCCGCACACGGGTGCAAAGGCATAGAGCATGAGCAGCGGCCAGGCGAATCCCATGCCCGTCCTTGCCCCGCACACCCAGCAGACACCGCACAGCAGCAGAGGCGGCAGCATTCCCAGGGCGAACAGCATTTCTCTAACGTGCATGCCCAGCACGTAGAACAGCAGGAACACGAGTCCGGCCGCAAGCCAGAGCCAGTGCCCGGAGCGGACTTCGGACAGCCGCACGCGGGTTTTGCCCTGCCACCAGCACATCAGCAGCACGACCGTCAGGATGAGCCAGCCTTCGCAGAGCGCGATCCAGTCGCCAGCATCCCACAGCCATGTCCCAACAGTAAAGTCGCGCCCACGCCCCGCGGGTGTTAGCCAAAGCAGCATCAGCAGTATCACCCCGCCGACAGCCGGCCAGACAAGGTGTTTTCGGTCGAGGCTTTGCCTGGGGGTCATGACCCGCGCAGTTACCAGGTTTCCTCTGGAAGCGCAAGAATTGGAAAGCATCGCGAGTTATGGAAATTATAAGATTCTGCTTCCCAAACCGCCCCGGAACGGGCAACTTCGGCCAAAATCCGGGAAGACTACCTATGACGAGTTCCCTGTTCCGCTCCCTCTCTATTCTGTTATTGCTGTCCGCGTCCGTCCGGGCGCAGCAGGGAGCACCGTGGCCGGCAAATGGCGGGGCGGCGGGGCTGCGGCTTGATTTTGTGGAGGGCCGGGCCGTGCAGTTGCGTTTCGAGGGGGATCCGGCGCGGACGTTTTGGGTGGAAAGTTCGCCGGACCTGACAACCTGGCAGCCGCTGCCGCTGCCGGCGAATGCCGTCGGCGGGACGACGTTGGAGGTTTTCGATCCCGCAGGACTGGGGCACAGGCAGCGGTTTTATCGAGTCCCGCCGGCGGTGCCGGACGCGACGCCGGTACCGGAGCTTTATTACAAACGGCTGCCGAACCTGGCGGAGGGATCAGGCGCGGTTGGCGACTCCTTTTCGGTATCGTGGCCGGAGGCGATTTTGGCTCCGGTGAATGATCCAGGCTTTGGTGCGGGCTTCGATCCGTCGCAGCGCATGAATGCCGCGCAACTGGCTGCGGCGCGCACGGAGGGCATGGCGGCGTGGCGCCGTATCGGAGCGCACGGGAGTTGCACGAGTTGCCACAGTCCTGACGGATTCGATCTTGCGCTCATCGGCTACAGCGATGCCGACATCACGCGGCGCGCTCTGGATCACGTCACTGCGGCGGAAGCGGCGCAGATCGTGACGTGGATCAAAGCCCTGCGCCAGACACACGGCATCGCCCGCCCGCTGCATCCGCGGCAGTTTCGTCCGCTGCAGCCGGGGCACCTGCCGCTGCCCGGCGCCACGCACAGCGCGCGGGATTTGGCGTTCGGCAATCTGCTGAACAGCGAAGCCGCGCTCCTCTGGGCCAAAGACCGCATCACGTCCCGCGCGCAGGCTCTCGCGGCGCAGGCGCAGTTGCTCGCGCTCGATCTGCGCAAGCTGCCCGTCGGCATTCCGTTCGATCTCTGGTCCGAAGATGCGGCGCACGGCAGCGCTCATATCAGCGTCAGCGAATGGCTGCCCAACATGGGAATGCAGCCCGCGCCGGGCAAGGCCGCGGAATGGTATGCCCTGCACGACGCGTATCTCGCGGACCCCACGGATGCGAACTTCTGGGCCTACTACAGCCGCATGGAGGAACTGCTCGTGCCCGTCGAGCCGGCCGGCTACGAGCGCGGTCAGACATGGAATCTTCTGAAGTACCAATCTGTTCACGTCGCCGCGCACATGCTGCGGCACCAGTCGCTCTGTTATCCCGACGCGCTCAGCGGACACGGCGGCGGCATAGTGGCGAACCGCAGCACGGTCATCGCGCGCAATCCGCTCTTCCGCACCGGCGACGCCATTCGCCGGAATCCGCTGCACTTCGATGCCGCCAATCCCTCCACCACTTTCCCGCCGTTCCTCGCCGCCACGGTGCCCGCCTCACAAACCGTCCTCCGGGAACAGAATGACAACTTTTTGCGCGTCTGGTTCTGGATGGGCTGGGCCTACGATCCCGCGCTGCTCCTCTCCGACAGCATCTTCCAAACGGTCGAGGGCGACTACCTCTACTCCAGCCTGCTCCAGCATTACAAAGTCCACCACGCCTTCGTCGTCGCCATGACCAGTGTGGCCAAAGCGAATGCCGGCGCATGGTTCAATGCCAGTGGCCCCGGCGTGCGCGGACATGGCAAGTGGGCCGCCTTCAATCCCTTCATGGTGCTGCACCACATCGAACGGAACCGCAACGAACCGCCCGCCGGCGATGCGCGACGCGCGCTCCACGACCGCATGTATTCCAACACCGCCAGGCTCTGGATTTATCTGGTTCACGAAGACCTCGAACGCACCGGCAGCGTCTATGACCGCAACCTTGTCCCCGGGGTGATCCGCTTCTGTCGCGCGTGGCTCAATGACACGGAGCCGGGCATGGATCACACGGCGCTGGATGCCGTCATCGCCGACATCGAAACGCGACTCGACGCGGCGCAGGAACTGCGCACCGACTTCACCGGAGAAGACCTGCCCGGCGGTCTGCCGTTCTGAGTGGTGCGGCGCTAACGGGCCGCGAGTTGCCGCAGCCGCAGCGCCGCGGCGACGCCTTTCTTCGCCGGATGCCGCACGGCATGGCGGATCATCCACTTCCGCTCCTCCGTCGCCCCGCGCGCCCAGCGTTCGCAGAGGTCGAATGCAATTTGCGCATTGTCCTTGGCGATGTCGCCGACGTGATTCGCGACGCTGCGGCGCACGTAGAGGGAGGGGTCGTCTTTGAGCGTCTCCAGAATGGGCAGGGCAGGGCGCGGGTCTTTGATCAGCGAGGGAATGCGCAGGCCCCACGGCAGGCGCGGCCGCGAGCCTTCGCTGCAGAGGCGGCGGATGTTTTCGTCAGGATCGCGGGTCCATTCCATGAGTCGCGCCAGCGTGCGTTCCGGCCAGCGGATCAGAAACGGGCGCATGGAAAACTCCGCGGTGAACCGCCGTGTGATCTCATACTGCGCCCGCATGGAAACGTCGAACGGATCGCGCCCGCCGTTCTCCCCGGCATCGAGTCCGTACGTCGCGACGAACGCACTGTGCGGCAGGTAGAAGAACACGCTCAGTCCCGGGCGGTCGTCAGGCGCCAGCGGCGGCGTCAGGGAGCGCAGCAGAATCTCCACGGCATCCTCATAGCGCGCCGGCAGGAACTCCCGCAGCACCCGCGCCAGGTGCGTCCCTCTTTGCATGATCGCCAGCGGCGCAATGTCCTTCATTGCTGCCTGGCGAAATGCAGCGCTGTCGAATTTCCGATGCACCTGAGAGACGTTGTGCGCCAGACAGTCCACCGCCTCGCGATCCAGCAGCACCGCCAGCGAACTGCCTTTCTGAATGGAACCGGGCGCCGCGGGAATGCGGAAGTCCGGGGAGTTGGAGCGTCGTGTGGCGGGAGGTTTCGATTTGGCAGGCATGTCAGGCGGCCATTCAGAGAGATGCCGGCCCTGGCGGCCAGCGTGGATTTTGCCGCTCCGCGCTACAGCCGGTCCTTGTCCTCTGCTTCATCAGCCCAGTCGGATTCGGCGGCTTTCACTTCCGCCATCGGACGGCAGAGATCGGCGATGGGCCGCACTTCAATCTGCGCGCCGTGGGCCAGAATCGGGCAGGCCTGCGCGAGGCGCACGGCCTCATCGATTCCGGAAACCGCGAGCAGGAAGTAGCCGGCGATGGCCTCCTTCGACTCGGCGAAAACGCCGTCGGTGACCGTCGAGCCTTTGGCTCCGGTGACGAGTTTGCCCTCTTCCACAAGCGGCTGCGCGCCGCGATGCACGCCGGATTTCACCAGGCCGTCCACCCATGAATAGAAGTCGGTCATGACGCGCTGCAGTTCCGCCGGCGACATGCCGCTGCTCCAGTGGGTGCCGCGGATGAGCAGCAGGTATTCGTCGGTCGGGCTTTGAGGATTGGAGGATGCGGGCATGGGAGCCGAAAAAAGTCAGGATTCAGGCAGCGGCTTTCGACTCCTCGCGGAGGCGCTGGGCGATGGAGCAGACGTGCACCATTTCACGAACGTCGAGTTTGACGCCGTATTCCAGCAGCGGGCAACCGCGGGCGATGGCGGTCGCGGCCTCGATGTCCGCGGCATTGACCACGATGTAGCCGCCCACGACTTCCTTGGCTTCCGCGAACGGACCATCGGTGATAAGGCTGCCGTTTTTCCCGGTCACGATTTTTCCCATGCGGGCCAGCGGGCTGGTGGACGTGGCGACGCCCTGCTCCAGCAGGCCGTGCACCCAGTTCATCATGGCATCGATGGCACTGGCGGCGTCTGCGGCGGGCATGCCTTCGTCCCAGCCATAGCCGACGACGAGAAACATGAATTGACTGGATGGGGGAGTGGCGCTCATGGAGGATCTGGATCGGAAAAAGTGAGGCATCAGGCGGCGGCGGGCAGTGGCTCCGGTGCGCGGAGGCGTTTGGAAATGGGGCACTCGTCCAGTACCGGACGAATCTCGATGGCGATGCCACAGTCGAGCGTGGGACAGTCGCGTGCAATGGCGGTGGCCGCTGCGAGGTCCGGCGCGGCAATCATGAGATAGCCGCCGATGACCTCCTTCGATTCTGCAAACGGTCCGTCCGCCACCACGCGCGCGGTTCCCGAAACGAGTTTGCCCTTTCTCTCCAGCGGGGCTCCGCCGCGCACCACGCCGCGCTTTTGCAGGCTCTCGAACCACGCCGAGACGCGATCCATGATGCGCTGAGTTTCTTCGCGCGTGCGCCCGGTGTCCCAGTCGGGACCGCGAAAGAGAAGCAGAAAGGGAGTTTCGGAGGCGGCATTTTGAGGAGTGGGATTCATGATGGGGAAGTTGATGTGACAAAGAGGCGACGAACGAAACCCGGCGCGGAGGACAATGGAGAACGAATTTTTCGGGCCGCCGGAGCAGCCGCTCGCATCGCTTTTCCCCCGGCCCGTCTGCGTGAACCGGAATTCTTGACGGGCCCCGGCATTCGTGCTCTCTTCCGCCTCTATCGCCGCGTGAGCGGCTCTGTCCAACCGCCAACCCCTTCACCACTATGACCGAGTTTGTCCATTCCCAGACCTCGCTCCCGCCGGTTGGCTTCACCGCGCGTCCCTGCTGACGCGCACTCTCGCAAAGATTTCGAGAAGGAAGGCCGCCCGATCCGGGCGGCCTTTTTTGTTTCGCGACGCCCCGGCGCCGCCGCTCCCGCCACGCACGGCGGATCCTGACTTTTTTCTGTTTTTACTCTCCATGACACTTTCGTCTCTCGGCTGGAATGAATTCTTCGCGGAAGCCTTCCAGCCCTTTTCCACCGGCGGTCTGATCCCCGCCCGCGTCGTGCTCGAACACAAGCACGCCTGTCAATTGCTGTCTGACGACGGCGAACTCACCGCCGGCTGCACCGGGCGGCTGCTCCATGAATCCACCGGCCGCGGCGACCTGCCGGCCGTGGGCGACTGGGTCGCCGTGCGCCTTCGCCCTGACACTTCAGCCGCGCCGCGCATGGCCGACATTCACGCCGTGCTCCCGCGGCGCACCCGGTTCTCCCGCCGGGTCGCCGGGGATGCCGGAACGGAACAGATCGTCGCGGCCAACATCGATACGGCGCTGCTCGTCACGGCGCTGGACCAGAACTACAACGTGCGGCGCATCGAGCGCTACCTTGCGGCCACGCGGGAGAGCGGCGCGGAGCCGGTGGTGGTGCTCAACAAGACCGACCTGCATCCGGACGCCGCCTCGCTGCGCGCCGAAGTGGAGGCCATTGCCTGCGGCGTGCCGGTGATCGCACTCAGTGCCGCGCGGGGCGAGGGCCTTGAGGCGCTCGATTTCCTGCTGAGGCCGGGCCGCACCCTCGCGCTGCTCGGCTCTTCCGGGGTGGGGAAATCCACCCTCATCAACCGTCTGCTAGGCGAGAGCCGCATGGTCACGGCCGCCATCAGCGACGCCGTCGGCAAAGGACGGCACACCACGACGCACCGCGAACTTATCGTCACGCCCTCCGGCGCGCTGGTGATCGACACTCCGGGCATGCGCGAACTGCAGTTGTGGGACCCGGACGCGGCCGACATCGACAGCACATTCGCGGACGTGGTGAGCATCGCCGCGCGCTGCCACTTTCGCGACTGCTCGCATCACTCCGAGCCCGGCTGTGCCATCCAGGCCGCGCTGGATGATGGATCGCTCGACTTCGGCCGCTGGCAGAGTTACCTCAAACTGCAGCGCGAGCAGGCTTACGCCGCGCGCAAGGCCAGCCCGAAAATCGCCCGCGAGCAGCGCCACGAATGGAAGAAGGTTCACAAACAGGCCCGCGCCTGGATGCGGCTGAAACGCGGAGAGGAGGACTGATTGCCAGCCTCGTGGAAGCAGCGTCAGAGACTGACGATAGCCTCGAAGCCGCCGTAGGCCATGTGTTTGCAGTTCACGATGCGCTTTGCGTCGTCGCACATCGCGGCCAGCTCTTTGTCGGCCATGATTTTCCTGTTCGTCGCGTCGCGATGCTTGCGCGACTTGAACACAGCATAGGCAAAGATGACGGTTTCGCCCTCTTTCGCCTTCGCGATTTTGGGGAAGGCGATCATGCCCGTCGCGTCAGGGTCATCGAGTGCGCATTCGCGATACTCGAGTGCCCCGTGCTTGCGCCAGATTTTTCCCGCTTTGGTGGCGAGCTTTTTGTAGTCGGCCAGTTTGGCTTTGGGAATGGCGAGGACGAATCCGTCAATGTATTGAGCCATGGGATGCGGGCGGGTTGGTGTTGTTGTCCGGGGGCGGTGAAATTCACGGCGCGTGCTCAGCATACACGGTGACCATCCAGCCGACACCGAATTTGTCCTCCAGCATGCCAAAGCACGGCGACCAGAAGGTTTTCATCAGCGGCATGGTGACTTTGCCGTCTGCGGACAGAGCCGCGAAGGCGCGCTGCGCCTCGGCTTCCGTCGGCAGGCTCAGTGACAGCGAGAAGCCGCCGAAGTTCGCGCCCCCGCCACAGCCATCGGATGCCATGATGAGGCTTTCGCCGACGTGGAAGGAGGCGTGCATCACCTTGTCTTCGTAGCCTGGCTGCAGCATGCCGGGCGGCGGCTTGTCAGGGCTGTCACGGTGATGCATTACCATGTCCACTTTGGCTCCGATGGCGGATTTGTAGAATTCGAGGGCCTCTTCGCAGCGGCCGCCAAAGAAGAGATAGGGCTGAATGATGGTTTTCATGATGGGATGTGCTGGTTCGGTGGCTGGTCGAATACACCGGACTACTGATGACGAACGGCGGAGCGCCCGGAGGACAGGAAAAGGAAAATAATCCGCAAAATGCTTCACACCCGCCGCAGCACGATACTGCCCAGCGCACACGCGAGGGCGGCAAAGTAGCACCAGGGTTCAAGGCTGCGGCGCGTTTCCACGGGTGTGATGTTCTCGCGCACCGCCGGTGGAGAAAACTCCGGCGCGGCGGCGAGCGCCGGCGGCACCGCCTGGCCGAGTCGATATTCCGACGGCGACGGGCGGTTGTAGTGCAGCACCTTGAGCTTGCCGTTCTCCACGTCGCGCAGGCGCACGGTAAGCTTTTGTTTTCCCGCGAGCGGCACGCTGGCGGTGTAGCGGCCGAGGCCGGCTTCGTTCACCGTGATCGGCGTCTCGGCGCTGTTTTCGTCCACTGCTTTGGCGTCCCACTGGATGTTGTTCACCGGCGTGCCGTCAGGCTCCCGGCGGCGGATATCGAATGTCCACTCGTCGTTCACGACCATGCTGCGGACTTCCATGCCCTGGATGTTCTTCGGTCTTAAAATCGAGCGCAGCACCTGCGCCCAGAACTTCCCGCAGCCGTCCCATGCGAGCCATTCGCCGCCCCATTTTTCCGTGAGGTCGCTGGTGAAGCAAAGGCCCTGTCCGAGTCCGAAACGGCCCACGGCCAGCAGCGGATCACCGGTTTCGGCGGCGAGCACGGTTTGCGTCACCGGCTTGGCTTCGGTCATCACATAGCCGAGCGATGACGGCAGATTGTCATCGTAGCCTGACATCATGGGATGCTCGCTGATGACCACCGGGGCATAGACATCCTCTTTGATGGCGCTTTTGCTGGCCTGCATCGTCTCGCGCGTGAAAATCTGCGGCACGCTCGCCGGATCCTGCGCGGCGTAAAATCTTCCTTTACCCACTTCCGCGATCTGCTGCAGCAAATCCGCCGCCGCGCCATCGCCAAGGGCCACGGTGCTGACCGTGACGCCGCTGTCGGCGAGTGCCTGCGTCAATTCCGCAAAGCCCCGGTCCTCCGTCTGGCCATCGGTCAGGCAGATCATGTGTTTGATCTTGGCGGAGCAATTGTCGAGGAGCTGCTTCCCCTGCTGCATGGCGGGATACATGTCGGTGCCGCCGCCGCTGTCGATGGTATCGATCGCCGCCTGAATGCCGTCCTTTTCCGACGCCCGGCGCAGGTCGCTGACGAGATAAGGTTCACCATCGAACGCGATCACCGCCGTCTGGTCCTGCGGGCTGAGAAGCTCCACGCTGGCCTTGGCCGCCTGACGCGCCATCTGGATCGGCAGGCCGTCCATGCTGCCGCTTTTGTCGATGACCAGCACAAGCGCGAGCGACGGCTTTTCCTTTTCCTTCTCAAAGCGGCTCACCAGCGGCAGCACCTCCTCGATGGGCGTCTTGTAATAGCCGCCGAGCCCGAAAGAATTCTCGCTGCCGAGCATGGCCAGGCCGCCGCCGAAGTCCTGCACGTAACTTTTGATCAGCCCCATCTGCCGCGTGCTCACGCTGGTGGCGGGAATGTCCGCGAGCACCACGGCATCGAAGGCCAGCAGCGCGTCCATGCTGTCCGGCAGGCCGTTCTCGCCGCGCACATCGACATCGAACTCCTGCTCCTGGAGCGAGCGCGAGATGCCGCGCATCTCCTTCGGGGTTTTGTGAATGACGAGCACACGGCTCTTGCCGGTCACTTCGATGGTCGCGGCGGCCTGATTGTTGAGCGGGAAGTGATCCTTGTCCGGAATCAGCTCCGCCTGCCAGAGCGACGTGCCGGTCACGGTCATGGGCACGTCGAACTCCACCGTGTTGTCCTTGTCAGGTCCGAGGCTCACCGGTTTCTCCAGCACCTTTACGCCCTGACTGAGAATGCGGACCACGCCGCCCATTTCCTGATTCGCCGCCATGCGTACGCGCAGCCGCACCATTTCGCCGGCAAAGGCCGCGGGCACATTCGGCTCCACGCTCACGATACTTGCCTCCGGATCCGTCAGGCCGCTGAGTTTCTTCCAGACCACGTCCACATTTTCGCGCTTCAGCGTTTCGATGGCGGCCGCGATGCTGCCGTGGGTTTCCTGACCGTCCGTCAGGAGGACAAGGCGGCGCGATTTACCCGCGGGAAACGCGAGGCGCGTCGTGAGCACGGCATCGGCAAGCCGCGTCGCGGAGCGGAATTCATCGTCTGCGATCCCCTGCTGCCAGGCATCGAGTTCCTTGGCCAGATTCTCCGTCTCGCGCAGCCGCACGCCGTTGCCGCAGGCGAAGACCGTGTGCGAATCCCCGCGCTCCAGTTTCGTGATCCCGGCATTCACCTCATCCACCGCCGCGCGCGCCGCTTTCAAGTCCACGCTCTGACTCACGTCCACCAGAAAGACCACATGCACGTCGTCCACCTTCCGCATCCAGCCTGGGCGGCACAGCGCCAGCACCAGAAAAATTACCGCCAGCGCCCGGAGGACGAACGACCCCAGCATCAGCCGCCGCGGCCGGTCCACCAGCGTGAAATAGAATCCCGCAGCCAGGACGAGAAGACCGAGCAGCCACCACAGCGGGTCGAGATACGTCAGTTGCATGAAGGGGGAAGGGAACCGGCGCGATCATGGAGGGTTGGTCAGAGTGTGTCCAATGGCTTTTCATGGATTGAGGACGTCTGAATTCACCGGTACGGGGTGTTAACCGATGGAGGGGGAGCGGGACACCAGGATGGTCACCCCCCAGAAAAACCCAGTTGCGCATCCCCCGATGTGTGGCACGGCTCGCGGCACTTATCCCAAGGGAAGGATAAGGAGCGGCGCGTCAGATGACGCCGGCTGCTGAACAACCCACAAGGAATATGACTCAAAATACCATCGATCCGAACGCGTACAAACAGCACCCCAACGACACCGGCAGTGCTGATTATCAGGTCGCGTGCCTCTCGGCGCGCATCAATCATCTTACCCAGCACCTCGGCGGGCATAAGAAGGACTTCTCGTCCCGCCGCGGTCTCCTGAAGCTCGTGGCCCTGCGCCGCCGGCTCCTCGATTATCTCAAAAACACCGCCCCCGAACGCTACCAGAAGGTCGTGAAGGGCCTCGGTCTCCGCCGCTAATTCCCGACGGAATGACCGCATGAAAACTTACGCTGACCCCGCCCGGTTGTAGCCGTGGCGGGGTTTTGCGTTATCCCGGCGGGCCGCCGGAGGTTTCAGTGTTCAGGTTTCAGTCTTCAGGTCGTGCATCTGAAAACTGAAATCTGAAAACTGAACACTTCATCCGAAGTCCGGCTGCCCGCTTTCCAAAACACAAAACAAAGAAAGCAACACATGAGCATCCACAAAACCACGAGCCAGGTCGGCTCGAGCAACATCATCATTGAAACCGGAAAGATCGCGCGTCTCGCAGACGGCGCGGTCACTGTGACCCTCGGCGAAACCGTCGTCCTCGTCACCGCCGTTTCGTCCACCAATCTCAAAGACGGTCAGGATTTCTTCCCCCTGAGCGTCGAGTATAAAGAGAAAGCCAGCGCCGCGGGCCGTTTCCCCGGCGGTTATTTCAAACGCGAAGGCCGCCCGACGGAAAAGGAAATCCTCACCTGCCGCATGACGGACCGTCCGCTGCGGCCGCTCTTCCCGAAAGGTTATTTCTACGACACCCAGATCGTCGCGCTGCTCCTGGCCGCGGACGGGGAGAATGACTCCGATGTGCTCGCCATGAACGGCGCCAGCGCCGCGGTGTATCTCTCCGATCTGCCGATGGCCAAGCCCTTCGGCGCCGTGCGCGTGGGCCGCATCAATGGAGAATTCGTCGCCAACCCGACGCACACGCAGCGTCAGGACAGCGACCTCGATCTCATCTACGTGGGCAGCGAGGACGAAGTCATCATGATCGAAGGCGACGCCTTTGAAGTGCCGGACGAAGAATTCATCAAGGCCCTCCACTTCGGCCACGCCGCCGTGCAGCCGCTCATCGCCGCCCAAAAGGAACTCCGCGAGAAGTGCGGCAAACCCGTGCGCGAGTACAAGATTCTCAGCGCCCGCCAGGAACTGCTGGAAGTCGCCTACGAAGTCGCCGGCAGCCGCATTGAGGCCGCCATCTACACGCCCGGCAAAACCGCCCGCGCCAAAGCCATCGGCGAACTCAAGGAGGAAGTGAAAGCCGCCATCCTTGCGAAGTATCCCGACGCCGGTGCGTTCGAGATCAGTCAGGCCTTCGACTACCTCCAGAAGAAAGCCTTCCGCATCAGCATCCTCGACAAGAAGCACCGCTGCGACGGCCGCGGCCTCGACGAAATCCGCCCGCTCACCGCGGAAGTGGATGTTCTCCCGCGCGTGCACGGCTCCGCTTTGTTCGCCCGCGGCGAAACCCAGGCGATGGCCCTCGTTACACTCGCTCCTCTGGATGAAGCCCAGGAATTCGACAACTACACCGGCGGTGAGGACAGCAAGCGCTTCCTCCTGCACTACAACTTCCCGCCCTTCTCGGTCGGAGAAACAGGACGCTTCGGCGGGCAGAATCGCCGGGAGATAGGCCACGGGGCTCTGGCGGAGAAATCCATCTTCCCCGTCATGCCGACGGAGAAGGATTTTCCCTATGCCGTCCGCGTCAGCAGCGAAGTCATGGAGTCCAACGGCTCCACCAGCATGGCCAGCACCTGCGCCGGCGTCATGGCGCTGCTCGCCGCCGGCGTGCCGCTCACCGCTCCCGTCGCCGGCATCAGCGTCGGTCTGGTCAGTGAGTTCGATGAGTCCGAGAAAATGAAGCGCTACCTGACGATGATCGATATCCTCGGCAGCGAAGACCACTTCGGCGACATGGACTTCAAGCTTTGCGGCACCACCAACGGGGTCACCGGCTATCAGCTCGATCTCAAGCTCCCCGGCATTCCGCTCAGCATTCTGGAGGAAGCCATCCACAAAGCCAAAGCCGGCCGTCTCCAGATTTTGGAGACCATGAACGCCGCCATCAGCGGCCCGCGCACGGAGCTCAGCCCTTATGCCCCGCGCATCGAAAGCACGAAGATCCCGCCGGACCGCATCGGCGAACTCATCGGCCCCGGCGGCAAAAACATCAAAGGCATCCAGGCCGAATCCGGCGCGAAGATCGACATCGAGGACGACGGCACCGTCCACATTTACGCGGTGAAGAAGGAGAGCCTCGACATCGCGCTGAAGATGATCAAGAACATGTTCGCCGAAGCCGAAGTGGGCGCGCTCTACACGGGCCGCGTCGTCAGCACGACGAACTTCGGAGCGTTCATGGAAATCTTCCCCGGCCGCGACGGACTCATCCACATCAGCGAACTCGCCGACTTCCGCGTCAACAAGACCGAAGACGTCGTCAAAACCGGTGACATCGTGACCGCCAAGTGCGTGGGAGTGGACGACAAGGGCCGCGTCAAGATGAGCCGCAAAGCCGTACTCAAAGACCGCGAGCGCGAACTCGCCGGCGGCCAAACCCCGGGCGAACTTGTCGAAAGCCTTTCCGGCGACAGTCCCAGCGAAGGCGGCGGCGACGGCGAAGGCCGCCCGCCCCGCGATGACCGCGGCGAACGCCGGGACCGTGGTCCCCGCGACCGTGGCCCGCGCGGCCCGCGCCGCGAACGCCGCGACTGATCTGGGGATTAACGCAGGTAAGAAATCGCATTGCCGCCGGTCCGCACCACGGGCCGGCGGTTTTGGTTTGTCCAAACCCGGTCAAGCCGGGTCCGGGCGAACAGTTTCACAGACAGTTCGTGAGTAGAATGCGCAGGGTTTGGCGACTGGCCCGGAGGGTCAGGAGATTCAGCCCACGGCAGCCCGGCTGCCGTGGGGGCGTTGGTGTCATATCCTGCGCCCCGGAGCGGGCGCGAGAGGGCATCCGGAGAAGTCTCTGGCGCCCGCTCCGGGGCGCGGGAGTTCACAGAAAGCTATCCCACGGCAGCGAAGCTGCCGTGGGCTGAATCTGATGGCCCGTCCGGGCCATGACTTTCCCCTGAATCAGGAAGGCAGAAATCTGCCGCGAGCCGGTTCACCTTCCGCCGGTGAATTACCTGGAACCGCAATCGATGGAGCCGCAGAGGCGGTCCGTCAGGCGGGAACTGCGTCCCGGCTCACCTCCGCTTTGCGGGCGGCGGCCGTGCGGCGTCCCGGCATGCAGAGCAGGGCTTCCATGACGATGGCCGCAGCCATGCACCAGAGGAACGTGCGCCAGACTTCGCTGACAAGACTCTTCTCGTTTTCCAGCGTGCGCTCCAGCAGCCGCCAGTCGAGGCCGGCGAAGAGTTCATCCAGCGCGGCTTTGCCGAGCACCTGCGGGGCATCTTCACCGGGCGGGCGGTTGAGAGCGGTCAGCAGGTCCGGCTTGTCGCTGGAGGCTCCGGGACGCTGCAGCACTCCGGCGCGCAGCGGGCGGTCGAGCGGGAGCACGCTTTCCGGGTTCTCGAGGTCCAGGCGCGCCCAGTTGTCAGGCGCATCCACGGCGCCGGCGGCGGCGAGGCGCTGCCGGGCATTGCCGAGCGAGGCGGCGGCGGCATTGAGCGCGCGGTGGAGCATGGCAAAGAGCACGACTCCGTCGCGCGCCAGGCTGCTGCTGCCGGGGCCGGGAAGTGTGGTCAGGAAAAATGCGCCGTGTCCCGCATCGCGCGCGGATTGCACCAGCAGGGGGGCTTTTCCGGCATCCTCACTCAGGCGGGCGAATGGCGAGTGCTCGCCCTGGATGCCGCACCAGCGCTGCACCTCCACTTCACCCACGGGCAGGGCGGAGCCGGCGCGTGTGGCGGTGAGCAGGCCGGTGTCGTTGCGCCACCATTCGGCGAGCACCTGTTTGCCCGACGGCGCCGTCTGCCACTGCGTCCAGCGCACGCCGGCGAACTCGCGGTCATCCGGCGTATCCGGCGGCAGAAAGATCAGCGAGCGTCCGGCGGCGACATGCGCTTCGAGTTGTTTGGCCACAGCGGATTCCTTGTCAGGAAGCGGCGTCTGCCAAAGGATGAGCGCCGTCTGTTCCCACGGGATCTCGGCGGCGCGGGCCGCGGGCAGCGCGGAGGCTTCGTATTTGCGCGAAGGATCCGCCGGCGCACTGAGCGCCGCCAGCAGCGGGCCTGACACTTCGCCTTTGTCCGTCACGATCACCGATTTCAGCGCCGGCGGCTCATCGAAGACGAAATTGAAGACGTTGTCCTCCGGATTGGTGTCGGCCGGCAACTCCACGCGGCCCCAGCCGCGCTTCGTCGATTTGTCGACGGGAATGGACTGCGCCTGGAGCACGACCTGCGTGCCCTTGAAATTCGCCTTCAACTCGCTGCTCACGCCGTTCACCACCACGCGCAGCGGTACATGGAACGCCTCCGCGGCGGGCGCTTCGCGCTGCAGCCGGATGTCCATGAGCAATTCCGCTTTGTCCGCCGACTCCCGGCGCGTGACGTTTTCCACCGTCACGCCGAGATTCGACGGCTGGTCCTCCGGATAGGCGAGCACCTGGAACCGCACGCCCTGGAGCGATGCGAATGCCCCGCGCAGCCCGGCCCAGCGCCCGCCCGCGGCATTCCAGTCGGACTGCCGCAGGTCGCTCACCAGCCACACATCGGTGCGGCCCGTTTGGTTTGTCGTGATGTAATCGAGCGCCGCCTGCAGCATCGCGGGAATGTCCGCCGCCGTGTCCGTGGGGCCGGCCTGGGGCACATCGGGCAGCGATTCCGCTTTCTCCAGGGCCACGGGCTGGAGCGTGGCGCTGTCGATGAGCACGAGCCTGGAGCGCTTGCCGTAAGCGTCCTTGATGGCGGCGGAGAGATTCTGCAGACCCGCCTCGCGCTTGCTCACACCGGTGGTCAGCAGCTGCTGCTCCATCGAGGCGCTGCGGTCGAGCAGAATGATCACACTGTCCGGCGCGCCGCCGGTGAGCCCCAGCAATCCGCCCGCGAGCGGACGGCCGATAACAAAAATAATCGCCGCAATGGCGAGCACGCGGAAGAGCAGGATCAAATACTGCCGCAGCTTCGAGAGCCCCTTGTGCATCCGCTGCGCCAGCATCAGCCACATCATCGCCGCCCACTTCACCTGCCGCCGCCGCAGCAGGTGAATGAGGTGAATGATCACCGGCAGCAGCGCGAGCGGCAGACCGAACAGGAGTATGGGGGCGAGAAAGCTCATGCGGCGGGGACCGAGGGCACCTTAATCCAGCTTGATGCTCTGCGGAAAGTCAGGGCACAGTTGAGAATGAGGCAGGGCATGGGGCGCACTGACGGCGGAGAAGAACTCAAACTTCCCGTCTTCATCGCAAAGCCAGACCTCCTGAGCACCCTTGGCGAAGTAGAGCTGCATTTTCTCCAGCATTTCTTCGCGGGAGTTGGAGGGCGACAGGATTTCCACGCAGACCTCGGGCGCCACGGGAAATGCCACCGATCTGCGCAGCGGCTGCCAGCGTTGCAGCGACATCCAGGCGACATCCGCTACGCGGATTCCATCCACAGTCTGCACCGGACACTCCTGAATGATTTTTCCGCCCGGCAGCCGTTGCTCCAGCAGTTTGCCGACTTCATATTCGCAATGGCCGTGCCAGCCTGATGCAGGACTCATGATGATTTGGTTGAAGCGGTTGGTCTCGATCTTGTACGGCAAGTCCCGCAGCGAGCGGTCGGCGCAGATCGCTTCCCAGGTGAGAGTCGGAGTTGTCATGGCTGCAAAATAGATGGCGGGTCCGGTTTTCAAAACGGTAATTGGCCCTCAGCGGCGGCCTTTGCTTTGCAGGCGGGCGAGGAGGAATTTGGCGAGCACGTCTTCGTAATTCTCCTTCATCAGCACGCGGTGATAATCCACGCCGGTGGTGCGGATGACATCGTCGAACTCGGCCATGAACTTCTTCACGACTTCGCGATAACGCCGCGCGATGAGCGAAGGATCCGCCAGCAGCGTCTCGCCGCCCTCCATGTCCACAAAACGCGCCGGGCGGTCGAAGGTGAAGTCCAGCTCCACCTGATCGAGCACATGGAACAGCACCACGTCGTGCTTGCGGAAGCGCAGGTGCTGGAGCGCGTGTTTCAGCGTCGCGGGTTCGACGAAGAAGTCCGACGCGATGACCACCAGCGCGCGCTGCGCGATTTGCTCGGCGGCTTCGTGCATGGATTCCAGAATCGTGGTGCCGCCTTTCGCCTCCAGCGAGGACAACTGATCGAGGATGAGTTTGAAATGTGAGGCGCCGCGTTTGGCCGGGAGTTTCTGGCGGTGGTCCTTGCCCACGCCCCACAGGCCCACGGCATCGCCCTGCTGCGCGGCCAGATAGCCGAGCGTGCCTGCGAGTTTACGGCAGAAGTCGAGCCGTGTTTCGTTCGCACCCGCAGGCTGGAAACCCATGCTGCCGCTGGCGTCCACGATGAGTGCCAGCCGCAGGTTGGTGTCGGCTTCGAATTCCTTGATGTAGAACCTGTCCGTGCGCCCCCACGTCCGCCAGTCGAGCCGGCGCGTGTCGTCGCCGGGAACGTACTTGCGATACTGCGAGAACTCGATGGACGACCCGCGGATGGGACTGCGGTGCCGGCCGGAGACGCCGCCAATCATCGCCTGGCGCGCATTGAGCGGCAGCGCGAGCAGGCGGGAAAGGACTTTGCTGTCCAGGAATGTGGCGGCGGTTTTCATGCGCGTTGGGTCAGGGGTTCACGCGGGAACATAGTCGTCCTCGTCCTCGTGCTCGTCCTCGAAAACGCAAACAGCGGTCCAAGCCCCCGGGATTCACGCTGGTCGCTGCCGTTCATCGCTCCTCCTTTCTCGTGCTTCCATCGAATCGCTCCACAAGTTTGGTTAGCATTGCCACCATGCGCAGAAGGAGTTCCTTGCTCTCCTGAATACGCTTAGCCGCGCACGCTCCCTTCGCCACCAGAACATCAAGGCACCCTGCACATTCGGTCGTCGAACCCCGGGAGTCGTCGAAGAACCTGGCGCGCGCCTGACCGGCACGTCTGCCGTTTCCTTCTGCGATATTGAGGACGACGGAAATGGAAGCTCGGTCCAGTTGGTCACAGACTTCCTTAAGCTGGGGAATTCTTGATGAGCGGAGTTCTGCGAACAAAGCCGTGACCCGGGTGATGAATTGGAGCGCGCACTGGTACACGTCCAGTTTCTCGTGATCGAATTGATATCGAGGAGAGGGCATGTCGTGGCGAGGCGAGGTATTGGGGGCGTTCCGTGCAGTCGGGTTTCGAGGGCGAGAACGAGAACGAGGACGAGAACGAGGACGAGTACGAGGACGAGAACGAGGACGAGAACGAGGACGAGTACGAGGACGAGAACGAGGACGAGAACGAGGACGATGGGGATCGCTTTGAGGCGGGTTAGTCGCTTATCCCTCTTTACGCAATTCTTCGACGAGGCGCTTCGCCACCGCGATGCTGTCCACGCCTTCGCTCTGCGCGGTGAACGTCGTCATCACGCGGTGCCGCAGCACGGGCTCGGCCACGGCGACGATATCCTCCATGCGCACCATGTAACTGCCGAGCAGCGCGGCGCGGGCTTTGGCGCCGAGCACGAGATACTGCACGGCGCGCGGGCCGGCGCCCCAGCCGACGAGCGGCTTGAGCCATTCCGGCGCCTCAGCTCCGGCGGGGCGTGTCTTGCGCACGAGGTCCACGGCGAAGCTGTAAATGTGATCCGGCACCGGCACCCGGCGCACGAGATCCTGACAAGCCAGCACGCGTTCTCCGTCGAGCACGTGCTCCAGCTTCGGCATGCTCACGCCGGTCGTGCTCTTGGCGATGGCGATTTCCTCATCGCGGCTCGGATAGTCCACGCCGATCATGAACATGAAGCGGTCGAGCTGCGCTTCCGGCAGCGGATAGGTGCCCTCCTGTTCGATGGGGTTTTGCGTCGCCAGCACGAAGAACGGCGAGTCCAGGGTGTAGGTGCGGCCGGCGACGGTGACGCGATGTTCCTGCATCGCCTCGAGCATCGCAGCCTGCGTCTTGGCGGGGGCGCGGTTGATTTCATCGGCGAGGACGATGTTCGCAAAGACGGGGCCTTTGGCGAATTCGAACTGCCTTTTCCCGCCCGGTAGTTCCTGGAGAATGTCCGTGCCGGTGATGTCCATCGGCATCAGGTCCGGCGTAAACTGAATGCGGCTGAACTGCAGCGACATCGTTTCCGCCAGCTTGGAAATGAGCAGCGTCTTGGCCAGACCGGGAACTCCCATGAGCAGGGCGTGGCCGCGGGCGAAGAGACAGATACAGAGCTGCTCGATAACCGCCTGCTGGCCGACGATGACCTTGCCGAGTTCTGCGGTGAGCTTACTGTAGGAGGAGCGAAGCTGATCAATGGCTGCCACGTCGTCGGCGGGCAGGGGAGAGGAGAGTGTGTCTGACATAAAGGGACTTGGGGACTCGAACAATGCGGGCGGATTCTCTGCGCGGTCGGGGCGTTGGCAAGGTGTTTCGTCCACGCGCTCACATGTTCCGTTCCGGGCCGGATTCCCGTGCATTCCGGCAAAAGACCGGCACCTTGCCCGCGTATTCCCGTTCCATGATTCCCGATTCTCCCCGCCTCCATCTTGCCCGTGCGGCGACACGCCGGCAGTTTCTGGCCAATACCGGCCTGAGCCTCGGCGGGATGGCGCTGCATTCGCTCATGGGAGGAGCCACCGCGGCGGAGAATCCGATGACGCCGCGTCCGGCCCCGGCAAAGCCGAAGGCCCGCGCCATTATCTATCTGCACATGAGCGGAGCGCCGCCGGTGCTGGATCTCTATGACTGGAAGCCGGAGCTGAAACGCCTGCACATGCAGCCGTGTCCGGACACGTTTTTGAAGGGCCAGCGCTTCGCGTTCATCAAAGGCGTACCGAAGATGCTGGGCTCGCCCTACAATTTCAAACAGCACGGCCCGGCGGGGGCGTGGTTCAGCGAGCAGGTGCCTCACATGGCGTCCATCGCGGACGACATCACCATGGTGAACGGCATGTGGACCGATCAGTTCAACCATGCGCCGGCGGAGTTGTTTCTCTTCACCGGCAACATGCGCGCCGGCTCCGCGTCGCTTGGAAGCTGGCTCACCTACGGGCTGGGATCGCTCAATCAGGATTTGCCGGGCTTCGTGGTGCTGCTCAGCGGCGGCACCGACCCCACGGGCGGCAAGAGTGTGTGGAGCAGCGGGTTTCTGCCGGGCGTCTATCAAGGTGTGCAGTGCCGTACCACCGGCGAGCCGATTCTGTATGCGAATAATCCGCCGGGCATGAGTCGCGAAAGCCGGCGCGCCACACTGGATGCGCTGAAAACGATCAATGAGCGCGAGGCCGCGGCGTTTGGCGATCCCGAGACGCTCACACGCATCGAGCAGTACGAACTCGCCTATCGCATGCAGGTCAGCGTGCCGGAGACGTTCGATATCAAAAAGGAGCCGCAGCACATTCTCGACCTCTACGGCGCGAAGCCGGGCGAAGGAAGTTTCGCCAACAACTGCCTGCTGGCGCGGCGCCTGGTGGAGCGCGGCGTGCGCTGCGTGCAGTTGTTCGACTGGGGCTGGGACATCCACGGCACCGGCGCGGGCGATGACCTGATGAATGCCTTTCCAAAGAAGTGCAAAGAGGTGGACCAGGCCAGCGCCGCGCTGGTGAAGGATCTCAAGCAGCGCGGGATGCTCGATGAAGTCATCGTCGTCTGGGGCGGTGAGTTCGGACGCACGCCGATGAACGAAGCCCGCGGCGGCAGCACCTTCCTCGGGCGCGATCACCATCCGCACAGTTTCAGCATGTGGTTTGCCGGCGGCGGCTTCAAGGCCGGCGCGCTGCACGGACTGACCGATGAATTCGGCTATCACGTGGTGGACGGCAAAGTGACCATCCGCGACCTCCAGGCCACGCTGCTGCACCAGTGTGGACTCAATCCCTACAGCCTCAGCTTCCCGTTTCAGGGGCTGAACAATCGGCTGATCGGGCCGACGGAGGAGGCGAAGATCGCGCGGGATTTGCTGGCTTGATGTGGAGCGCGGAGTTGCACTCCGCCGGGGCGGCATTGGTTCGCGGGTTTCTTTGGGCGGAGTGCAACTCCACGCTCCGGGTCCGCGAAAAAGCATCAGTGGCGGCATTTTCCACCGCGGCTTGCGGGCGTAATGAACAGGCATGCTCCGCTCTCTGTTCTTCCTCAGTTTCACTCTTACCGCACAAGCCGAACTCCGCGTCCCTGGCTGCACCGCGTATGGGGCGCCTGACTTCGATGCGCTGCGCGTTCACAAGGAGCGCGGGGTCACCGGATGGAAGGACGCGAAACAGTCGGTGCTGTGGTTCGGCGAGTTGAAAAAGTCCGGCAAACTTGACGCGGCCATCGTCGTCTCGCTGCCGGAGGGCACGGCGCAGCCGGTGAAGTTCAAGCTCACCCTGGCCGGCAAGTCCGCCGAAGCCGAGGCCTCGGGTAGCGGTGAAGTTACGGTGAAGTTTGGCATTTTCGACATCCCGCAGCCGGGCTATCAAAAGTTCACGCTCCAATCGCCGGCGCCGGCCGGTGAAATCCTCGCCCTGGTGCTCGACGGTCCCGCGACGGAGGGCGCGCACTTCAACACCGATCCGCGCCGCAATGCCGCCAGCGTGCATCTCTTTTATCCGGTGCCTGACAAAACGGAGGTTCAGGCGTTTTACTGCGAAATGACCGGCCTGGAGGAGCCGGTGTACACTTACTACATGGCCACGGGATTCTCCCGCGGCTACTTTGGCATGCAGGTGAACAGCACCAGCGAGCGCCGGATCATTTTCTCGGTCTGGGATGCGGCAGAAGGCGGCGACGCCAAAGACCGCAGCACGGTGAAGGAGGAGAATCACACCAAGCTGCTCGCGAAGGGCGAAGGTGTTCACGCCAGCGTCTTCGGCAACGAAGGCACCGGCGGGCACAGTCATCTCAAATATATGTGGAAGACCGGCGAACTGCAGCGGTTCGTCGTCACCGCCAAAGTGGATGGCACCTTCACCGACTACAGCGGCTACTGGTGGCATCCGGAGAAGAAAGTGTGGATGCTCATTGCCAGCTTCCGGGCGCCGAAGGACGGCAAGCATCTCCGCGGGCTGTATTCCTTCAGCGAAAACTTCGGAGGCTCCAACGGCCACCTCCTGCGCAAGGCTCGCTACGGCAATCAGTGGATTCAGACGAGTGAGGGCAAATGGATCGAACTCACCGAGGCCGGATTCAGCCACGACGGCACCGGCAAGGCCGCGCGCCTCGACCGTTTCATGGGCATGGAGAACGGCGAGTTCTTCCTCAGCCACGGCGGATTCGTGGAGGGCTTCACCAAGTACGGGGAAAAGTTCACGCGCCCCGCCACGGGCAAGGCCCCGATGCTGGAACTGCCCGCGCATTGAACCCTGACAGCTTCATGGCTTCCCCGGCGCGAGCCGGTAACCGGTGCCGCGCACGGTCTCGATGTAGCGCGGGCGCTCGGGGTCGGGCTCGATTCTCGCGCGCAGGGCGGCAATGAAATTGTCCACGGTGCGCGTCGTCGGCCAGGCGTTGTATTCCCAGACTTCATCCAGGAAGGTCTCTCGGCTGATGACCTCGCCGGGCCGGCTGGCCATGAGGCGGAGCATGGCGAATTCCTTTTGGGAAAGCTCGATCGCCTGACTGCCGCGCCGGGCGGTCTGTTTCACGAAATCCACCACGGTGTCGCCCAGCGTCAGCAACGGAGGGGCGGCGTCTGCGCGTTCGGCGCGGCGGAGCAGGGCGCGCACGCGGGCGAGGAGTTCGCGCATGGAGAAGGGCTTCACCAGGTAATCGTCGGCGCCGGCGTCGAGGCCGCTCACGCGGTCGTCCACCTGGCCTTTGGCGGTGAGCATGAGCACGGGCGTCTTCCGGCCGCGGCGGCGGAGTTCCTGGCAAAGGGCGTAGCCGTCCAGCTTCGGCATCATCACGTCGAGGAGAATGAGATCGTGCTCTTCAGTGAGGGCGCGCTGGAGGCCGGCCTCGCCGTCGGCGGCGCTGCGCACTTTGTAACCCTCGGCGGTGAGAGTCTCGCAGAGCGCGGTGCGCATGGGCAGTTCGTCTTCGATGATGAGGAGGCGCATGGGAAAGTATGAAGTATGAAGTATGAAGGCTGAAGGCTGAAAGGAGCGCGCATCGGAGGTTTCATACCTCAGCCTTTAGCCTTCAGCCTTTTGTGTGAACTCCATTCTGAACTCACTGCCTTTCCCCATTTCAGACTGCACCCTCACGCGACCGCCGTGGCCTTCGACGATGTGCTTCACAATGGCCAAACCGATGCCGGTGCCGGTGGTTTCGCGGCGCAGTTCATTTCCCAGGCGGTAGAAGCGCTCGAAGATGCGGGCGTGTTCCTCTTCCGGGATGCCCCCGCCCTGATCGGTTACTGAGAGGGACCACCCCGGGGCGTCAGGAGCGAGGCGGACGTGGATTGTAGCTCGACATTCCAATGTCGAGTCCGCGCCCGACTCGACATTGGAATGTCGAGCTACGTTGGCCGGCGAGAATTTTATGGCGTTATCGAGCAGATTGATCAGCGCCTGCTGCACGGCGCCGGCGTCCACTTTCGGAATGAAAGGCAGTGGCGCGCACTCGCAGGTGATCTTCAATCCGCGCGCCTCAGCCTGCGGCTGCATGAGCTTCACGGCGTCCTGCACCAGCGCGGCCACGTCGGTTTCGGCCAGGTGATACTGCTTCCGGCCCTGTTCGATGCGGGCGAAGTCGAGCACGTTTTCGATGAGTGAGGAAAGGCGCGCGCCTTCGCCGGCCATGAGGCGGTGGAATTCGTCCGCGGCTTTGCCTGACACTTTGCCGCTGGCCAGTCCCTCGGCCATGAGGCGCAGGGAGCCAATGGGGGCGCGCAGTTCATGACTCACGCTGCTGACAAACTGGCTCTTCATCTCTCCCAGGCGGCGCTCCTTGTGCAGCGTTCGGCGGATGTAACGCAGGCCGAGCAGGGCGGTGAGCAGACTGGTGAGGATGAAGGCAGCGGCCCACAGCACGAGGCGCTCGTAGTCTTTAAAAATCGCGCCTCTCTCCTTCGCGCCGGCGGTTACCGTCCAGAGGCTGCTCTCGCGCGTTGTCAGGGGCTGGCCGACTTCCGTGCCCAGCGGGATTTCCGGCAGGCGAATGCCGGAGCGGATGAAACTCTCCGGCTTCAGCGTCACACCGGCGGTCGCCCAGGGCGGCAGCAGGGGCACGGACTTTTCGGCCAGGGTGCGCGCAGCGGCGTGCAGTTCCGCCTCCAGCAGCACGCGTTCCTCGCCACGATGGCCGGGCATCACGAGGGCAAACGTTAGCGGCCGCTGCCGGCCCGTCCAGATCAGGCCCGGCCAGCGGTTTTTCACTTCGTCCACCGGCAGGCCGGTCACTTCCAGGGAATTGTGAGGCAGGGGCACGACCTGGGGAGGGCCGTAGGCGCCGTTGCCCCGCCGGTATCGCAGCGGCGAGGTGCGGCGAAAGGCGGCGCGCCGCACTTCCATGAGTTGCCAGACGCGGCGTCCCTCGGCGACCGCGTCGGGAAAATGCGCTGACAACTTATCCAGCAGCGTCGTGGTGAGCACCGAGGGTGCCTCCACCGTCAGCACGCGCACTGCCAGCGCGACATCCGCGGGGGGAATGGAGGCCGGCGCGTCCAGCCTGGTCTGGATCCAGTGCCATGCGGCGAGCGCCGGGATGGGAATGCCGGACGCGGTGAACCATGGAGCGTGATCCTTTTCCTCCATGAGGCTGCGCAGGGCGGCGAGGTCTTTTTCCGTCACGGCCTTGTCCAGCCGCGACTCGCCTTCCCGCTGCTGTTCCGGCGTGGGAAAGGGGCCGTCATCCAGGTCCAAGAGCCCGCCTGGGAACGGCACCTTCTCGCGGGGCCGCGGCGGGTCATCGTAAAGCACCACCCGCGGCGACGCCTCCACAGCCTCACCCCAAACATTGCCCCAGAGGGAATCCACATACTCGATCCGGCACTGCGCGGCGGCTTCGACCCGCGTGGCCTTCCCGCGTTGGATGAGCCCATAAACCGAAGCCGCCGCCAGCACGAGCACGGGCAGGATAATGACGGTGGCCAGGGGCCAAAAGCGGACGGGTTTCATCGAATGGGACCAGGCTCACATGAACCGCACGGGGTCACTGCGGGGAACTGGGCGGCAGGACGACTCGTTTCCGGGACTGAGGGGGCGAGTTGGTGGCCGGGGGCGGGTTGGGCGAATGGGAACCTTCGGTCGCGTGCCCCTGGGGGGCGGGAGTTGGGATCTGGTTGAGACTGGGCCGCGCGGCGGGGCGGAGCATGATGCGGTCGCCGGGGCGGAGGAAAACATCGGCGGGGTCCGTTTGTTTGGGGTCCACGACGAATTCCTCCCCGCGCTGGACGCTGTTCGGCTCCATGCCGGGGGCGGCGGATTTCACAAACTGGAGCGCGCGGATCCAGTGGACGCGCCCGCCGGTGGCCGCGCCGTCCGGAATCGGCAGGACGCCGGCGGCGGTGGGCACCCAGCGCGGGGGCAGCCACTGGAGTGTGGCCTGGTGGAAGCGGCCATCCGGGTCGGTGACGGTGACTTTGGCCGTGAGGGCTTTGATGAAGAGGCGGCACGCGGCTTCATCCAGGCCCGGCCAGGGACCGGCGGGGTGATCCTTGAGCAGGGGGAGTTCGACTTCGTCGCCAGGGTTGAGGATAGTGTCGAACTTGCGGGCGTCGTCTGGAGTACTGTCCTGAGTGAGGGACTTCATGGCGGCGAGGAGGTCGAAGGATTCGGGTTCGCCCCATGTAGGGGTGCCCAGGGAGTGGTGCACCGTTTTTCCCTCAGCGGTTTCGGTGACTTTGGGTTCATCCGCTTTCACCCGCCGCACCTTCACGCCCCTCCAGTCCGGCCAGGGAAGGTAGGGCCAGCCGGAGGGATTCTCCGCGCTGGCAATGAGATTGGCGACGATTCCGTCGGCGTTGAGAGCTTTGATTTGTTCCGCCATGGTGGTCGCGTCGGCGTCGGGGCCGGTGCCGGGGACGAGGAGCTGCGGCGAGAGGGCGCGGTAAAATTCGCTGAGGAACTGGAGCAGCGAGACGCTTTGGGAGGGACCGTAGGTTTGCCAGACGCCGGGCTGTCCGGTGACGCGGAGGGAAACGCGGAGGTTGCTGGCATCGGGCTTGTCGGGCGTGAAGGTGATGACCCCGCCGTCATCCATATAGCTGATGTTCTTGTCCCGGTTGTGGAAAACCACCGTAGCATTGCCGTGTTGGATGTGGACAGTGCCCGGCCGCGGGCCGGCGAGGAGGCGGACGAGCTGGCTCACGGGAAGCAGGGGCGCCTCGCCGCTGAGGGGATCGTAGGTCCGCAGGATGCCGCGGAGCGTGAGGTCTTTGGTAAAGCCGTCACATTTGAACGTGATGCGCGCGGTGCAGACGGAGGAAAAAGCGGCGTGGGCCGCCATCGTGAGACCGTTTTCATGCGTCGCCGGAGCGCGGATGGTGAGACGCCGGTGCTGCGCCTCTGCGGGCGGCGGGGTGTCCCAGTCTTTGGAGACAACCTCCAGGACGTCGCCCCATTGGAGGGCGGGAAACTCCGCGCCGGGCTGCACGGCGATTTCCGTGACTGCAAATTTACCGTCTGCCCCGCGGCGCCACAGACGGAGCAGGGACCAGTCCGGCACGATCCAGTTCGCATTCTCCAGCCGCGGGTTGTTGCGGAACCATCCGCCGTTCTCGTGCCATGTCAGCATCAGGGAAGCCAGGGTTTGCGGCTGCGGCCGTTCGCCGGGTTCGTTTTTCTCCAGGATCGACTCGAAGGCGAAAACGGGATAAGTCAGGGTGACCTGCGGCAGGTCTGCGAGCTGCGGGTAGCGGTGGTTGCGCAGGAGCGGGACGCGGACGTCGGCGGGAGCCTCGCGGATCGCGAGTTCGATGTCGGCGCCGGCATCGAGCAGCATGGTCAGGACGGTTTCGCGCAACACCTTGTCCTGGATTCCGGTGGCGAGTCTCACGGGACTGTAGTTGGGCGTGCCATTGGGATCGGCCTTGGCCTTGAGCAGCGCGGCGATGGCGGAGGAGCCTTTGGTATTGTCCAAAACAACGGCGTTCATCGCGAGAGCGAGCGGCGTCTTCGTTTTCTGACCCTCGGCAACGGGGGGATTAGGATTGGCACCTGCGGCGAGGAGGGCCTCGATGATGGCGGTATTGGCCGTGGTGGCCGCGATGTGGAGGGGCGTGTTGTCAGTGAAATCAGGGATGTTGTTGGGCGTGCGGCGCACGGTGCCCCGGGCATTCACATCGGATTTGGCGGCGAGGAGCAGTTTCACGCAGTCCAGCTTCTCGCGCAGGCAGGCGATGTGGAGCGGAGTAAGGCCGTTGCTGTCGGCGAGGGAGGGATTGGCACCCGCTTTGAGCAAAGCTTCGACCATGCCGGTATCGGTGGCGGCGTAGTGCAGGGCACGCCAGCCTGCGGCGTCTGTAGATGGACTGCGGAGCTCCGCCCTGGATTCAAGGAGATCATCGGGTGCGTCCGGATTGGCTCCGAGGTCCAGCAGTTTCTGGAGGACGACACGGTTGCCTTTCCACGCGGCGACATGGAGCGCAGTCATGTGCTGGCCGTTAGGAGCGGCATTGACATCGGCTTTGAGGGCTAGCAGCCTGTCAATCCAGAACTTGTTATCTCTAGATATGGCGATGGCCAGTGGCGTAAGTTCGAGCCAGACTTTTTTGTTGGTCTCATCAAGGTTGACGGTGGTGTCCGCATTGATGTCTGCACCTCTGGCGATGAGCAGTTCCGCGACGGCGGTGTAATTGTCGGCGATGGCATTGCCGAGGGCGGCGCTGGCGGTGTTTATCCTCGCGCCCTTGGCGAGGAGGAGTTCGCAGATGGCTTTGTGACCGTTGGCGGCGGCGGCGTAGAGAGGAGGGCCGCCCATGTTACGGGTGATGTTGGGGTCGGCGCCATGCTCCACCAGAAAGGCGGCGACTTTGGTCCAGCCGCGCATGGCGGCATTGGAGAGCGCGCCGATCTTTCCGTCCTTCACTCCGGATTCCGGCCAGGGCACCGGCTCAAGGACCTTGTCAGGACTGTTTTCCACCAGCATCATGAGGCGGCGGAGTTCTTTTTCCTCCTCCGGGTCGGAGGGCAGGGGTGCTGTCCCGGCCGCCGGTTCCTTCACACCGAGGGCCGTGAGGTTTTCCCGGGCGAGGCGGGCCTGCGGGTCGATATCGGGGAATTCCGTGACGAGGCGCTGGTAGAGTTTGATGGCGTCGTCCTTGCGGTCCTGTTTGCGGCGGACTTCGGCGAGGCGGAACAGCGCCGCGGCGGCGACCTGGCGCTGCTCGTTCCATTTGGCGAGGAGGGCCTCGTAGCCGGCGGCGGCTTTGGTGAGGTCGCGGTTGGCCTCTTCTTCAAAGAGGGCGTCGCGGAGTAGTGTGTTGAGGTCGGAGGCGGAGGGCGGTGCCGCACTGGCGGGCGGGTTGCTCTGTGCGGCAAGGGGACCGGCCATGAGCGCGGTGAGGGTGAGAAGACGAAGGATCGTTTTCATGGTGCTGCTTACCATAGACATCCCCGGGGCGGGAAGTGTCATGGTTTTGTCATTTCAAACTGTAGCGCGGTCATGCCGCAGGCTGGCCGCGTTTGTTTTCCGAGGCAGGGAGCGAACACGGGCAGGCTGCGCCATGCCCGCGCTACTGCCGCAACGGAATCAGCCTGGCAGGTTCCGGCGCACCGTTCCGGACAGCAGCAGGCGCAGGCTGTTGAGCACGACGACGGCGGTGCTGCCTTCGTGGGTGAGCACGCCGAGCCAGAGGGGGATTTCGGTGACGATACTGACAATGACCATGCCGCCGGCCATGCCGAGGGCGACGCCGATGTTCTGGCGCATGATGCGGACGGCGCGGCGGCTGAGGTGCCATGCGTCGAGCACGGCATCGAGGCGGTCGCGCGCGAGCACGAGGTCGGCCTGTTCGCGTGCGGCGTCGCTGCCGCGCAGGCCCATGGCGATGCCGACGTGAGCGGCGGTGAGGGCGGGGGCATCGTTGACGCCGTCGCCGACCATGGCGACGTGGCGGCCTTCCTTCTGGAGGCGGCGGATGATTTCGGTTTTATCGCCGGGCAGAAGTCCGGCGTGAACTTCCTGAACACCGGTGAGGCTGGCCACGGCCTGAGCGGCGGCGGGGCGGTCGCCGGTGAGCATGATGGTGCGGATGCCGCCGGCGTGCATTTGATCGAGCAGGTTCTTGGCGCCGGTGCGCGGCTGGTCGCGCAGCCAAAGGCAGCCGGTGGTGCCGGGTCCGGCGATCCAGACTTCGCTGTGCACGGGCGCGCGCTCCGCGCTGTCTTCATCCGGCAAATGGGGCGCGAACTCCGCGATCCAGGAGCGTTTGCCCTGACGCCATTCGCCGCCGCCGAGCTGGCCGCTGACGCCGCTGCCGGGGACGTTGGTGAAACCCTGCGGCTCCTCGACGACGGCGCCGGCGGTGAATTTCCTGACAATGGCGCGCGAGAGCGGATGGGTGCTCTGGCGTGAGAGATTGAAGGCGGCGTGGCGCAGGGCGTTTTCCTCGCCGGAGTAGGTGTGAACCTCCTCCACCTGAAGTTCGCCGGTCGTCAGGGTGCCGGTTTTGTCGAGCGCGATGGCATTGACGCGGGCCAGATCCTCGATGCTGGAGCCGCCGCGAAAGATGACGCCCATGCGCGCGCCGCGGGCGATGGCGGCGAGAATGGCGGAGGGCACACTGAGGACGAGCGCGCACGGGGAGGCGACGATGAGCACGGTGATGGCGCGGCGAAAGGCGCTGGCCGTGCCGCCGTTGTCGCGGAAGGCCGGCAGTCCGGCCCCCAGCCACCAGAACAGGAAGAGCGCCGTGCATCCGATGAGCACCAGCGCCGTGTATCCCGTGCCGAACCGGTCGGTGAAGCGCTGCGCGTGCGCCTTCCTGCCCTGAGCGTCGCGGATGAGCGCCATGATCTGCTGCAGCGCGCTTTGCGAAGCGGGGCGCACGACGTCCGCGGTGAGCAGCCCTGACAGATTCAGCGCGCCGCCGAGTGCTTCCGCACCGGGGGATTTGCCGACGGGAATGGCCTCGCCGGTGAGACTGCTTTCATCGCACTCGCTTTCTCCCGCGGTGATGCGCACGTCCACGGGCACCAGTTGTCCCGGCTGAATGCGGATGGTCATGCCGGGAGCGAGTTCATCCACGGGGAATTCCTGTTCCGTGCCGTCCGGCATGACGCGCAGGGCCGTGCGGGGCGTGTCGTGAAAGAGTGAGGCGAGCGCCGTTTCGGTGCGGTGATTGGCGTAGGCTTCGAGCGCTTCCGAGCCGGAGAAAAGCACGAGCAGCAGCGCGGCCTCCTGCCAGTGCCCCAGCGCCGCGGAGGCCACGGCTGCGGCGAGCATGAGAAAATGAATGTCGAGCCGGCGCGAAATCAGATCCTGCCAGCTTTCCAACATGAGGCCCCACGCTCCGGGCAGGCAGGCCGCGGCAAAGACCCAAACGGCGGCCGGTTCCCCGCTGAACCACGAGGCCAGCCAGCCGGCGATGTAAAGCAGCAGACAAACGGCGGCGCGCAGAGCGGCGGGTTTCCATGAAGCGGCGGGTAGTGGCATGCGGTGAGGAACAAGAGAGCAGGGCAGGGGCTTCGCACAACGGTCCGTTTGTAATCGTTCCGTCATCGCCGCGGGCTTTTCGAAGCGCGGCGCTCAGCGGTAAATGACCACCAGGTAGAGCGCGGCCTCCTCCGCTCCGTTGTTCACGATGGCGTGAGGCACGTCGGCGCGGTAGCTCGCGGAGTCTCCGGCGCTGAGGATCTCCGAATCGCCGCCGCTCTCCACGCGGACGCTGCCGGCGGAGACGGTGAGATATTCACTGGTGCCCTGAAAATGCGGCGCGCTGCGCAGGGCGCCGCCCCGCTTCAGCCGCACCTCGTAGAATTCCACATCCTTTTCGAGGTGCAGCGGCGAAAGCGTGCGGATGTCGCACGCGTCATCGGAATGATAGTGATAGGCCCGGTCGGCGGAGCGGATGACGCTGATCTGCGGCGAAGCGCCCGGCGCCTCCACGAGTTCGCCGAGCGACAGGCCGAAGGCGCGCGCGATGCGGAGCGTGACGGCGAGCGTGGGGTTCGCCTGCCGGCGCTCGATTTGACTGAGCATGGAGCGGCTCACGCCGCTGCTGCCGGCGAGTGATTCCAGCGACCAGCCGCGCTCCTGACGCAGGTGCTTGAGCCGCTGCCCGAAGTGCCGGGTGACCGGATCCGGGCTGTCGGCGGCTGAAACAGTGTCGGCTGGGCGCTTCGCGGGCATGGCGAGTGCGGCACTCCGGATGCTCACGAGTGCGCCACCGGTTCCGGCTGCGGGGCCGGCTCGTCCTTCGGCGCGGCCGGCACGGGAGCGGTCTTCTTTTTCGCGGGCGCGCCGCGGTGCACGGGTGCGGGCATGAAGTAGTCGAGGAACGAGGCGATGGCCGGGCGCAAATCGTGGCGGGAGACGATGCGGTCCACCAGTCCGTGCTGGAGCATGAACTCGGCGGTCTGGAATCCCGGCGGCAGTTTCTGGTGCGTGGTCTCACGGATGACCACCGGGCCGGCGAATCCGATGATGCTGCCGGGTTCGGCGAGAATGATGTCGCCGAGGGTGGCGAAACTGGCGGTGGTGCCGCCGAAGGTGGGATGTGTCAGGACGGAAATGAACGGGAGTCCGGCTTCGTGATGCAGGGCGAGGGCGCCGCTGGTTTTGGCCATTTGCATGAGGCTGAGAATGCCTTCGTGCATGCGGGCGCCGCCACTGGCGGAGACGATGATGCTGGCGCGTTTTTCCGCCGTGGCCGTCTCGATGGCGCGGGTGATTTTTTCTCCCACCACGCTGCCCATGCTGGCGCCCTGAAACCGGAAGTCCATGACGCCGAGGGTGACCGGATGACCGGCAATGGCGGCGCGTCCGGTCGCGACGGCTTCATTGAGACCGGTCTTGGCCATGTTCGCCGCCACCTTTTCCTTGTAGGCCTTGAAGCCGAGCGGATTTTGCGAGCGAAGGTGCGTATCCAGGGGATCCCATGAGCCGTCGTCCACCAGCGACAGAACGCGGGCGGCGGAATCGAGCGGATTGTGGTGCGCGCACTTGGGGCAGACGCGCAGGTTCTCCTCCAGCTCGATCTCATGGAGCATGGCCTTGCAGGAGGGGCACTTGTGCCACTGCCCTTCCGGCATGTCCTTTTTCTTCTCTCCAAAGCCCTTGAGTGACAGCTTTTTGAAAAACGCCATTGGTCGTGTTGGTTGCGGGCGACGGTGGCAGGCTGGACGGGCAGGGCAAGAGAAAGGATGCGGGAACTCTCCCGGCGGCGGCGGGAGGCCGGAACCTGGCGGCCTGAAATGCGCCGCTCAGCCCTCCGCCTTCCCGGAAAGGCGCGCGATGGAGAAATCGTACTGCGTCATCTCCAGGCGGACGCGGTCGCCTTCATGGAGCGGGGGCATGGAGTCGAGCTTCCATGTGGGCACATGGGCGAGCGTTTCCGCGCCGTTGGGCAGTGCGGTGATCCAGGTGCGTTCCCCGTGCCGGCGCAGCAGGGTGCCGGTGGTGAGGACGGGATTGGGTCGGGTAGGCATGAGTGAGGAGTTCAAGAACCACGGATGGACACGGATGAACACGGATACTTTTGTCTGAGAGGAAAGGAGGAAGCGGCGGGGCGGGAGGGATGGGGAAGGCGGTGCCTTGCAGCGGCGTCCATCCGTGTCCATCCGCGGTTTTCTTCTTTTCATCGAGCCCGGTGCGCTACGCTGCCGGTGTCATGATGAAATTGCTCGCCCTTCTCCTCACCGCCGCCGCTGCATTCGCGCAGGAGGCATCCACGCGCTTCTCCAAAGGCGTGGAGTTTTTCTTTGCCGGAAAAATGAAGGAGGCGCTGGTGGAGTGGGATGCGCAGGTGAAGGAGGATCCGGCGTCGCTGCCGGGGCACTGGCAGCGCGGGCTGGCGTTGTATTATGCGGAGCGCTACAAGGACGGCCGGGAGCAGTTCGAGGTGCATCAGAAGGTGAACAGTGAGGACGTGGAGAACGCGGTGTGGCACTTTCTGTGCGTGTCGAAGCTGGAAAGCCCGGATGCGGCGCGCAAGGTGTTCATTCCTATCACGCGCGACCCCCGGGTGCCGATGAAGGAGATTCACGCGCTCTTTGCCGGAACAGGAAGCCCGGAGGCGGTGCTCAAGGCTGCGGAGGCGAAGGAGGGGAAATCCGAAGGCGCGGTGAAGAGCCAGCAAATGTATGCGCATCTCTACCTCGGGCTCTATTTTGAAGCGCTCGGAAAGACCGCGGAGGCGAAGGATCACATGCTCCAGGCCGCGGCGCTCGCGCCGGCGCAGAGTTACATGGGCCAGGTGGCGGTGGTCCACTGCAAAGTGCGCGGCTGGAAATGACGTGGAGCGGGAGTTTGCAATTTGCCCGGAACTCCTTTAGTTCCGCAAACTCCCTCCCCTCCGCCGACTCTGCATGAAGCGCCTGCTGCTGCTCTTTTTCACCGCCGCCCTGAGTGCGGACGGCGCGATGGCGCAGAACACTCCAGCGCCGCCTCCGGTGCCGCCGCCGTCGGATGCGCCGGCTCCCGTGCCGCCGCCGGTGCCGGAGCCGGAGAAGCCTTCACTGCTCGAGCCCGGGCCGATGATTCCTGCGCCGGAGAAGCCGTCGCCGGTGCCGGCGGAGTCGCCCCTGCCGGCAGAGCTGGAAACGAAGCTCCCGCAGCTGCCCTCCGACGCCGCAGCGCTGTCCACAGGCACGAGGACGCGGCTTTCGCGCCTCGACCAGGTGCTGGAAAAACTCGACGCCATCAGCGACCTGCGGATTGACAGCAGCGATCTCAGTTACAAGGACGGCAAGGCGGTCATCAAGCCGCGCAGCGGAATGCTGCATTTTGAGGCGGACGGCATGGAGGTTTTTGCCGGCAGCGCGGAGTATGAGTCCGAAACCGGCGTGCTGCGTTTCATGGGCGATGTCGCGATTTACCGCGAGGGCATGATCTACCGCGGCGACAATGCGACCTACAACACGGACAGCCGGCACCTCGACGCCTCCGGCATGCGGACGAGCATGGAGCCGCTGTTTTTCAAGGCGGCGCGCGTCAATGCCTCAGGCGACCGCGATCTTTCCGTGGTCAATTTCGACGTGCCGGAGTTCACCACGCACGACAGCGACCATCCCGGCTATCGCATCACGGCGGACAAGATCAGTCTTTATCCCGGCGACAAAGTCGTCTTCAGCAAACTGAAGGTCTATGCCGGCGACACCCCGGTGTTCTATTTGCCGAAGCTTTCGCAGCCGCTGGACGAAGAATTCGCCTACATGGTGCTGCCGGGATACCGCAGCAATCTCGGCGCCTTCCTGCTCAATCAATACACCACGGCCGTGGGCGATCACACGGTCGCGAAGTGGCACTTCGACTTATATTCCCGGCGCGGCGCCGGCGGCGGTCTGGACCTGGAGACGCGGCGGTTTCCTCGCTCGTCGAAGTTCGGGAAGTTCAAGTTTTACTGGCTCTACGACGATTCGCCCACCACCAGCACGAGCGGCGACACCCGCCCGCGCCTCGACGTGGACAACAGCCGCTACCGCGTCAATCTGCAGCACCGGGTCTATCTGCCCTCGCCGAAAGAGGATGATTTCTATCTCGACGTGGACCTGAACAAGATCAGCGACGCGTTCTTTTACGAGGACTTTTTCCAGAACGAATTCCGCAACGACCCGCAGCCGGACAACACCATCGCGCTCATCAAACAGCACGACCGCGGCGAACTCAGCCTCTGGGGGCGGTTCCACTTCAATGACTTCTACGAGACCGACACCCGGCTGCCGGAGCTGGCGCTCGACTTTGTCAGGCAGCCGCTCTGGAATACGGGGCTGTTTTACAGCGGCTCCACGAGCTTCGGCGTGCTGGAGGAGCGCATGAGCGACGACGCCGAGCGCGCCATTCTCACGGAAATCGCCCTCATCGAAGCCGGCCCCGATCCCGGCAGCCCCGCGAATGCTGCGCGGCTCGACAGCCTGCGCGCCAGCCTCATCAATCCCGGCTTCAACCGCTCGCACACCTGGAGCGAAGTCTATTACCCGATCCGCTGGCACGACGGCGCCGTGACCCTGACGCCGCGCATGGGCGCCGGATTCACGAATTACTCCAGCATCGAAGGCGTGGAGCCGCTGGATCACTCGCGCTTCCTGTTCTCCGCCGGACTCGACGCCTCCGCGAAGTTCTCGCGCGTCTATGACGGCGTGGTGAATCCCAAGCTGGGCCTCGACGGGCTGCGGCACATCGTGCAGCCTTATGTGAACTGGTCGTATGTCAGTGCCGACGATCTCGGCGCGGGGTTTGGCATCGATACCCTGGTGCCCAGCACGCGCCCGCGCCCGCTGGAAGTGAGCAACTGGACGGCTCTCGACAGCCTGCGCGACTGGAATCTCGTGCGCCTCGGCGTCGCCAACCGTCTTCAGACGAAACGCGACCGCGCCACCTTCAACTGGCTCACGGCCAACACCTACATCGACGCCTTCATCGAAGACCCCGAATACGACCGCGACTTTTCCAATTTCTACCAGGACATCGCGTGGCAGCCGGTGCCGTGGATGAAGTTCGATGTCGGCGCGCAGTTTCCCATCAGCGACCGCATGGGCAACTTCACCGAGTTCAACACCCGCGCCGCCTTCATGCCCACCGACAGCATGGAATTCAGCATCGGGCACCGCACGCTCAACGACCACCCGGAATTCGAGGACAGCAGCCTGCTCGATTTCCACGCCTACGCCCGGCTCACTGACAAATGGGGCGTCAGCATTTATGAACGCTTTGAGATGGACGACAGCACCCTCGAAACCCAGCAATACAGCGTCCACCGCGACCTCACCAGCTGGGTCGCCACGGTCGGCGCCATCATCCGCGACCACCGCGAGGAGCAGGAATGGGGCGTCCTGCTGAGCCTGACGCTGAAGGACTTCCCCGCCTTCCGCATTCCCATGGACTTCGATCCCCAGGGGGGGCGGGAGTAAGGAACCGAGCAGCCACGGACCATGCGATCGTATTTCCTCCGCCGCTTTCTGCTCATCCCGCCGACGCTCATTGGCGTCACGCTCGTCGTCTTTCTGCTGACGCGCTTCGTGCCCGGCGGCCCGATGGAACAGCGGCTCGCGGAAATGCGCAAAGCAGGAGATGGCGGCGCCAGCACGGGGCCGGGCGGGCAGCAGGCGCTTTCCGAGGATCAGCTGGAGCAGCTCAAGGTCACCTATCGCTTGGATATTGGTCCGGTGGAGGGCTACTTCGCGTGGCTGGGCGTGTGGCCGTATGCGGATCAGCGGAAGCGCATCGAATTTGGCGAGAAGGAGAACGAACTGCGTGTCCGGTCGCCGGGTCCGCGGGAGCCGCTGCTGGTGAAGCGGCTGGGGCCGGGGAAGTTTGAAGTGCTCAATCCTGACGGGAAACCGAACGACACCTGGAAATGGCGCGTGCCGGAAACGAAACCCAAAGCCGCTGCACCGGTGCCCGCTGACCCCGCGGCCCCGCCTCCGCCGAAGATCGAGAAGGTGGAAATCTACCGCGAGCGCTTCAACGGCGTGCTCCAGGGGGATTTCGGCAAGTCCTTCCGCTACGGCGAGCCGGTGCTGGATGTGATTCTCGCGCGCTGGCCGACGACGATATACTTTGCCGTGCTCACGCTACTGGTCAGCTATCTGATCAGCATTCCGCTCGGCATTTTCAAAGCGCTCAAACACCGGCGCTGGCAGGACAACGTCTCGTCGTCGCTCATCTTCGGCGGCTACGCCATTCCCGGGTATGCGCTCGCCGCCCTGCTGGCGACTTCTTGGCTGGTGCGCAATGACTGGTTCCCCACCGGCGGGCTCACGAGCTACAATTTCACCGACCTCGGCACATGGGGGAAGGTGAAGGACATCGCGCGCCACACCGTGCTGCCGCTGTGCTGCTACCTCATCGGCGCGTTCGCCTTTCTCACCATGCTGATGAAGAACCAGCTCATGGACAATCTCGCCGCCGACTACGTGCGCACCGCGGTGGCGAAAGGCGTGCCGTATCACAAAGCCGTCACCGGCCATGCGCTGCGCAATGCGCTAATTCCCATCGCCACCAATCTCGGCTTTGCCCTCTCCGCCTTCGTCGGCGGCTCGTTCCTCATTGAGCGCGTCTTCGACATCAATGGCCTCGGCCTGCTCGGCTTCGAGTCCATCGTGGACCGCGACTATCCCATCGTGATGGCCACGGTTTCCATTGCCGCTCTCTTCATGCTGCTCGGGAATATCCTCAGCGACTTCCTCGTCGCGATGGTGGACCCGCGCGTGCGCTTCGACTGATCCCATGCCGCTCAACCCGCTCACCCGCAAACGCCTCCAGCGCTTCCGCTCCATCAAGCGGGGCTACTGGTCGCTCGTTCTGCTGGTGCTGCTCATTGTGCTGGCCCTGCTGGCGGAATTGTGGGTCAACGGCCGCGCGCTGCTCGTGCGCTACGAGGGCAAGACTTACTTCCCCACCTACGGCGCGATCATTCCCGGCGAGACCTTCGGTGAGAGCTACAAGTACGAGACGAACTACCGCGCGCTGCAGGACCGCTTTAAAACGGAGGATCAGGGCAACTGGGTGCTCATGCCGCTTATCCCCTGGGGACCGCAGGACAGCGACTTCCGCGAAGGCGTCAGCCATCCGCAGCCGCCCGATGGCGCGCGGCGGCACTGGCTGGGCACCGATGTCACCGGGCGCGATGTGCTCTCGCGCATGGTTTATGGATTCCGAAACGTCATCCTCTTCTCCCTGAGTTACACGCTGCTCACCATGCTCGTCGCCATCGTCATCGGCTGCCTCATGGGCTATCTCGGCGGCGCGGTGGACCTCATCGGTCAACGCATCGTGGAAATCTGGGCCAACATCCCGTTCCTCTACATCGTCATGATCGGCATCTCGCTCGTTCCTGCGGATGTGGGCACCGCTCCGCGCATCCTGATCCTGCTGTTCATCATGGTCATCTTCGCGTGGACGACGAAAGCATGGTTCCTCCGCACGGCCACGCTCAAGGAAAAGGCGCGCGACTATGTAGCCTCAGCGCGGCTCGCCGGCGCGGGGCCGTTGCGGCTCATCTTCCGCCACATCCTGCCTAACACAATCTCCACGCTTGTCACCTTTTTGCCGTTCACTGTCGCCGCGGGCATCACGGCGCTGACAGCGCTGGATTTCCTCAATTTCGGCCTGCCGCGCCCTACGCCGAGCTGGGGCGAGATGCTCCAGGTGGGCCTCGATAACAAAGACGCAGAGTGGATCGTGCTCTCGGCGTTCAGCGGCCTCGTCGCTGTGCTGCTGCTCGTCACCTTTGTCGGCGAAGCCGTGCGCGAGGCCTACGATCCGCGCAAATTCACCACCTACCGATGAACGCTGACCAGACAGTGGCTCAGGCTTCCAGCCCGCAGTCTCCCTCCTTCGGGCTGGAAGCCCGGGCCACGCTCTCCCGCCGCCGGGCGCTGCAACTCAGCGCCGGAGCCGCCGCCGCGGCGCTCTCCGCCTGCCGCCGTAACGAGCGCCCGTTCAATTACAAAGCCGAGCGCGCCCCGCTGCCGGACGAGGCAATGGAGTTCTTCCGCCGCTATCCGGACTTCTTCATCTTCTCCACGCCGGACAAAGTGCCCGCTGATTTGAAATGGGAGGACGGCGCGAACGTGCCGGAATTCGGCGACCCTGCCGCGAAGAAGGGTGGCACGTATTACCATTACATGCCCGACTTCGCGCGCACGCTGCGGTTTATCGGCCCGGATGCCAGCGGTGCGTTCCGCAAATACATCCTCGATGCCAATGCGATGAAACTGGCCAGTCAGCACCCGGACAACTTCCAGTGGTATGCCGAGCTGGCGGAAAAGTGGGCCTTCGATCCCGACGGGCGCACCATTTACTTCAAGCTCGATCCCGCCGCGACATTCAGTGACGGCGTGCCCGTCCGCGCCGACGACTATCTGTTCTGCTTCTACTTCATGCGGTGCAACTACACCGCCGATCTGTGGTATCAGCAGTTTTACACTGACACCTTCACGCGGATCACGAAATTCGACGATCTCACCATCGCCATTTCCATGCGCGACAAGAAGCCGGACCTGCTCTACAAGGCCACCAGCGTCCGGCCCGTGCCGGTTCACTTCTATCTCGAACTCGCCGACGACTGGCAGGACGTGTATCAGTGGAAATTCGAGCCCACCACCGGCGCCTACGAAGTGCGCCCGGAAAACGTGGACAAAGGCCGCCGCATTCTCCTCACCAAAGTGTCGAACTGGTGGGCCGCGGACCGGAAGCACATGCGCTACCGCTACAACGTGGACCGCATGAGTTTCGTGACCATCCGCGACATGAACAAGGCCTTCGAGGTCTTCCGCAAAGGGGAGCTGGACATCTTCACCATGCGACTGTCCGACTACTGGCACCGCAAGCTGCCGCACGACGCGCCGGAGGTGGCGAAGGGCTACATCGAGAAGGTGCTCTTCTACAATCAAATCCCGCGCGTGACGTGGGGCTTCAGCATCAACTGCTCGCGCCCGCTGTTGAAGGAAAAACTTATCCGTCAGGGCATCCAGCACGCCATGAACTGGGACCTCGCCATCCGCGAAGTCTTCAAAGGCGACGCCACGCGGATGCAGACCAGCAGCGACGGCTACCCGGAAGTCACCTTCCCCGGCATCAAGGCCCGCGCCTTCGACATCCCCGCCGCGGAAAAACTCTTTGCTCAGGCCGGGTTCACGCAGCGCGGGCCGGACGGCATCTTTGTGAATGATAAGCAGGAGCGTCTGTCGTTCACCATGACCACCGGCTACAAGATGTTCGCCGATGTGCTCACCATTCTGAAGAAGGAAGCCGTCAAAGCGGGCGTCGAATTCAACCTGGAAATCATTGAACAGACCGCCGCGTGGAAGAAGGCCGATGAGAAGAAGCACGATCTTTCGTTTGGAGCCAAAAACGTCTCAGTGGAACTGTATCCGCGTTTCCGCGAGACGTGGCACAGCTCCAACGCCTACAAGGAGGACGGAAGCATCAAGACGGATACGAACAACGAAACCATGACCGCGAGCAAGGAACTGGACGCGCTCATCGAAGCCTACGAGAAGGCCGACAACATGCCGGAGATTGTGCGTCTGGCGCGCGAAATGATGGCGTGGCTCCACGATGACGCCGCCTTCGTGCCCGCGTGGGTGCAGGACTACTACCGCGTAGCCCACTGGCGCTGGATGCGTTTTCCCAAAGGCTTCAATGCCCGCACCAGCCGCGACTGGGAGGAGTTTCACCTCTACTGGATAGACACGAAGATGAAGGAGGAAACCCAGCGCGCCATGAAGGAGGGCCGCACCTTCCCGCCGCAGATCCTGACGTACGACCAATGGAAGGAGAAGGACGCATGAGCGAGGCCCCGCTGCTCGACATCAAAGACCTGCGCGTCGCCTTCGACACCGACGCCGGGCGCGTCACCGCCGTGGACGGCGTGAGCTTTTCCGTGCCGCGCGGCAAAGTCGTCGGCCTCGTCGGAGAAAGCGGCTGCGGCAAAAGCGTCACCGCCATGAGTGTCATGCGCCTGCTGCCCTATCCGAGCGGCGTCATCACCGGAGGCAGTATTCATTTCGACGGCCGCGACCTCGTGAAGGCCGGGGAGGAGGAAATGTGGAAGCTCCGCGGCCACCGCATGGGCATGATCTTCCAGGAGCCGATGACCTCGCTCAATCCAGTCCATCGCGTGGGGCGTCAAGTCGCCGAAGTCTTCCGCCTCCATCTGGGTCTCAACGCCCGCGATGCGCAGGACAAAGCCATCGAAGCGCTGCGCCGCGTGCAGATTCCCGCGCCGGACATTCGGGTGCATGAATATCCGCACCAGCTTAGCGGCGGGATGCGCCAGCGCGTCGGCATTGCCATCGCCATGGCGCTCAATCCCTCGCTCCTCATTGCCGACGAGCCGACCACCGCCCTCGATGTCACCGTGCAGGCGCAGATCCTGGACCTCATCCGCGACCTCCAGCGCAGCATGGGCATGAGCGTGCTGCTCATCACGCACGACCTCGGCGTCATTGCGGAGATGTGCGATGAAGTGGTGGTCATGTATGCGGGGCGCATCGTGGAGCGGGCTGCCGCTACGGAACTGTTCGGCCATCCCCGCCACGCCTACACCCGCGGGCTGCTGGCCAGCATTCCCCGGCTCGACAGCACGCCGCGGACGCGGCTCCCGATCATCGAAGGCATGGTGCCATCACTCGACAAAATGCCGCCCGGCTGCCGCTTCTGCCCGCGGAATGTGGATGCTCCGGGCGAACCTTTGGTAAACGAACGGCCTCCGTATGTTGAACTGACGCCTGGTCATTGGGTGGAGCACTGCCCGCGGTGCGTGGTGTGAGCCAGGGTGGTCCGCACAGTCCTCTGTGCGGTGGAGCCCAACCGCACAGAGACTGTGCGGACCACTTTTACTCCGCCGCGAGCGAGACGCAGATCAGTTCCTTGTCATTGCGCGCGAAGACGCAGCGGTTGGCAAAGGCGGGGTGACTCCAGACGACGGTGCGGCCGCCCATGGAGGGCGTGTCGGCGCTCAGGATTTTGGCGCGCGCGTTCTCTTTGTAGCCTGACGGACTGAGGTCAGCCAGGATGAGTTCGCCGTCGTCATTGAAGAGCACCCATTGCTGCGGCGTGCGCGCCATGAAAAAGGTGCCGCTGTTCACTTTTTTGCCGCTGAGCACGTCGAGGGTGGACCAGAGCCGCTCACCCGTCGCCGACTTGAAGCAGCGCAGGTCGCCATCCATGTCGCAGCCATAAACATGCTCGCCGACCACGAGGGGGGTGCCGTTCTTGGGCGCGAGTGCCAGTTTTGGCGTGCCTTCCCACACCAGTTCCGCTTTGCCGTCGCCAGGCTTCACCAGCGCGGACTTGGCAATGATGCCGCCGATGAAGATGCCGTCCGCAGTGACGCGCGGGGCCATGATGGACATGCCATAGAAAGTGCCGAACGGCTGGCTCCAGCGCACCTTGCCGTTCGCGGGATCGAGACCGTTGAGCGACTCGCTGTGCCATACCAGCAGTTCGTCTTTGCCGTCGCGTTTGGTCCACACCGGCGGCGCATAGCCGATGTCCTTCGTGTCCAGCGCGCGCCAGATTTCCTTGCCGGTTTTCGTGTCGAGCGCCACCACGGCGCTGCCTTTGCCGCCGGCGAGCGTGTAGAGCACACCGTCTCTGACCAGCGGCGTCGCGGCGTAGCCCCACATGGGCGACTCGCATTTATATGCCGACTTCAGTTCCTTCTCCCAAACCACTTTCCCGTCCCCGGCGCTCAGCGCGCTGAGGTGTCCCTCCGCTCCCAGCGCAAAGACCATGCCGCCGCTCACCACCGGAGTGCAGCGCGGGCCGTTGGGAAAACTCAGATTGATGGTGCAGTCGTAACCGTGCGACCAGAGTTCCTTGCCGGTCTTTTCATCAAAGCAAAGCACGCGCTCTTTGCCGGTCAGTTTCGTGCGCGCCGAGGCGTTGGCGTCCACTTTGCCGGTCGTCACCTGGTAGTCCATGACATACACTTTGCCGCCGGACACGGAGGGTCCGCTGTAGCCGTTAGCGACCGGCGCGCGCCACAGCACCTTCGGCCCGTCCGTGGGAAACTTCGTCACCAGTCCGGTGTCGTTCCATGAGGAATCACCGCGCGGCCCGAGCCATTGCGGCCAGTCCTCGGCGGGGAGCGTGGCGACGGAGAAGAGAATGGCGGCAAATGTGAGGGGGAGCGATTTCATGGCGGGGCATTCAACGTGAGGAGAGAGCGGCGTCAAACACGGATGCTCCATTCGTTCCGGATTCGGGCGGCGGGGCGCACTGTCGGCCGCCCGGGAAGAAAATGGAAAGCTTGACACTTGTCGCCGAAATCCCTTATCACCGCACTCCAACCAAATCGCCACACCATGAAAACATCACTCTGGAGGCAAATCGTCGCGCTCATTACGGTCTGCGCGTTCTTCACGGCAACGACCACGTCGTCATACGGCAAATCAGCCGTCAAACTGCACAACTGGCAGGGCACCATCGATTTCTCAGCCGAGGGGCCGTCGCCATTTTCCATCACTGGAACCGCCTCGCATTTGGGGCGGTTCACCGCCACCGGCGAAGTCGAATTTGTTCCGGGAGAGGGATCCACCGCTCTGCATGGCGCCGGCCCTGTTGTTTTTGAAGCCGCCAACGGCGATCTCCTGGTGGGAATCGCGACCATGGACGCGGATGCCGAGGGTGCCGGCGGCATTCATTTTTCGTGGCGCGATTCCGTGGAATTCAGCGACGGCACCGTCGTCTCCAGCACCGGGCGTTTTGAGGATGCGGCAAACCGTCCGCCGGGACTCGTGGTCATCGCCATCATCGCCATCCTGATAGGGCTGCTGCTGCCTGCTGTGCAAAAAGTCCGCTAGGCGGCCTAATTCATTTCGTGGCAGGCGGGCCTCTCCGTTCGCCGGGGGGGCATTTTGTTCTTCCGGTCAGGGGAGCGACCTGCCAGGCTCCCCCGGTTATGAATCCGCAACCCCCGCCGCCGCTTCCCGTGGCCGCTGCCGCCGCTCCCGCGGTTCCTCCGCGCTGCAGGGAACGCTGCGGCTGCATTCCGTTTCTGGTCTTCCTGCTCGCGCTCGTGTGCGCGTTGAGCTTCGGCACCCTGCGCTGGCTGGAACCGAAGGAGGAGGCCGGGCGCGTGGTGGTGGAGTTTCTCGAACAGAATTCGGAGGCGGAGATGCAGGCCCACGCGGCGCGGGTGACTTCCGGTGAAGTGCTGCGCCGGGCGGTAAAGCTGGGCGGCACCGCCGAGCCGCAGTTGGCGGATGATGCGCGGGAGGCGCTCGCAAAGCATACGGAAGTCAGTCTCAGCGGCCCGCATCTGACCATTACCGTTCATGAACACCGCAAATCACCGGCGGCGCAGGCCGGATTTCTGGCGCAGGCGCTGCACGAAGACCTGATCGATGTGGCGATGGACCGGTCCCGCCGCTTCAGCCAGGCTCTGGAGGCGAGGATCAATCTGCAGGTCGTCACCGTGGATAAAGCGCGCCTTGAGCGCAACGATCTCATGAGAAGGCACGCCCTGATGCCCGCCGAAGTGGCCGCTGCCGAACAGCAGGCCGCGGAATTCTCAGCCAGGCTCGCCAGGTCGCGCGCCGATCTGGTGATGCTGGAAGCGCGCCTCAAAGCGACGCCGGAAGCCGATCCTGCGAAAGCGGCGCTTGCGGTGGAGCAGGCGGCCCTGAAGGCGGCGCTGGAGGAGTATGCCGCGCTCGCCGCGGAGTCGGTCAAAGAAAAAGACCTGCGCCTGCTCAACCGCTCGGAACTGGATGCCGCCCAGGTGCGCTATGACAGCGCCCTCGCCCTGCTGCAAAAGCTGCGCATGGAGGCAGAGGATTTGAGAATCCGCGAGGGTGTGGTCCTGCGTCCCACGCGAGTGATTAGCGAGCCTCGGATGGTCGCGGTGCCGGCGCGCAAGGCGGAGAAATTTCTCCGGTTCACGGCGGCGTGCAGCGCAGTGCTGCTCGGTGCCTTGCTGCTTTCGGCCGTCGCGGCGAAACTACTGCGCCGGTCTGCTTAAAGCGGTAATCTGAAAAGTTGCCGCCGGACGCCGCGAGCGCCCGTAGCAAGGCCGTCCCGGCCTTGTCGTTTCGCTCCGATACGGTGGTTGCTCTCAAGGCCGGGACGGCCTTGCTAAGGCACTGCCCGGCTGCGACTTAACTGAACTGCCCGGCTCAATGCGCCAGTTGCAGGATGCGCTGCGCCTCTTCCACGGTCATCTTCGTCGTGGGAATGTCGAACCCGAGCGTGTCGCCGTTCGCTTTGAAGCCGTCGCCGTTCACGTCCACATAGGTCGGATTCGTCCATGCCTGCGGCTTGAGGTCCTTTTGCGAACTGGTGCCGAACCACTGCTTGAGATCGCCAGCGGAATTGAGCGCGACCACGATGAGGTGCGCGTCCTCCTTCAGCTCCACGGGAATCTCCCTGTCAAACTTCACCGTGCCGCTTCCGAAGAGGTCCGGGTGCGTCTGGCGCGTGAAGTTCAGCTCCTTCGGCTGCCGGCTGTTCACCAGAATCTGCACGCGGTCAATGTCGAGCCAGTCGGTGCACTGCACGCGCACTTTGAGGGTTACGGGCTTGCCCTCCGACTTGATTTCCGAGCCTGACGGCTGGCCGTTGGCGGTGACGGTGAGGAACGGCCCGGTGCTGAGCACACCGCGGCCGGCTTTGGTGGCGCGGGACATTTCCCGCCAGTCGATTTTGGCAGGCTCGTCGGTGCCGGAGGGCAAATAGACGCGCCATGCGCCCGCGCCGTTGCCGTGAACAGTATGCGCATCGGCCACGGCGGTGGCTACGAGGCGATGACCCTGGTTGAGCAGCTGCAGGTAAATGAACTCGCGCTGGAATCGCACCGTGCGCGGACTGCCCGGTGCGTTCTCCACGATGCGGAACGGAGCGTCGGAGAGAATTCCCGGATCGATGAAATTCTCGATCTCCCAGGCGTCCACGTATTGCGTGACGCCGTAATAGCCGCGGTCCTTTTCGCCATTGGCATCGGCATCATTGAAGACGCGCTGGAGGTCAGGATGGTTCACCTGAATCCACCGGTCCGGATCCGGCTTCTGCCAGTCCCGCAGCGTGATGGCGGAGATGCGCGGATCGAAGTTCCACACCGGCGCGCCGCTGTTCTGTTTGCCTGGCTCCGGCGTGAGCGGGAAGCAGTTGAGGTGCTGATTGTTGCCGGTGAGTTCCATGCCGGTGATGGTGGAGAGGAACTCGTTCAGCTGCAGCTTCTCAATGTGGGGTGCCCAGTCGTAGAGGCGGTTGTGTTCCGTGGTCGGTGCAAACTCGATGTGCTCGGCGGCGAGATTGATGATGCGGTCGTCGGTGCCGCAGGTGTTGTCGCCGCTGGGCGTGCTGTGGTTGTGGAAATCGGTGCCGACCCAGCCGGTGGTATCGACCACGCGCTTCAGCACGCCCTTTACCTCCACCTGCTGCGCGGCGGCCAGCGTCACTTCCTGACGGATGAGCGAATACTCCGGCCCGCGCGTCACCACGACCGTGTAACTGCCCGGCGCGAGCGGCACGGTGAAGCTGCCGTTCTCCGAATGCCACTGGTCCACGCAGCCGTGGGCGCGGTTGTTGGGGCCGAGGTCCACTTTCGGAGTTCCCTCCTTTGGCAGAAACTGCGCCTTGCAGGGCAGGGAACGGCCGGAGCCGTCCTCAGTGATGTTGAAGACGACCGCCGCCGGCGCACCGAGGGAGACTTCGCGTTCCGCGTTCTGGCCGGCCGCGACGGGCAGCGTGAACTTCACCGGCGCGCGGCCGTGATCGGTGATGCGCAGTTCGGGCGAGCCGGGCGCGACGGCGAAGACGACCTTGCCGTCCTTGTCAGGCCATGCCGGCGCTTCTTTGCCGCCGTTGACCACCACGACCGTCGCCGTCGTCACCGGTTTTCCGTCCGGCCCCTTCAACGTCAGGCTGACGCGGCCCGCGCCGCCTTTCTGCTCGCGCAGAAGGCCGAGCGCCGCGGCGGGTGAGGAGGCGACCGCGAGGAAGCGCGTCCACTTTTTCTCTTCTCCGGGCGCGAGCTTCGCGTCGCCGCGGATCGGCTCGACAGCGTAGCCCGCTTTGTCGCGCGGGTCCACGCTGGCCGTCCAGAAATACGGACCGTCGCTGCCGTTGGAGGGGAAGTTGGTAATCTTGTCATCCGCCGGCACGGTCATGGCCGCGGCGGATTCGTTGCGCAGCGTCGTTTCCACCTCCACGCCGTTCCGGCCGTCGCGCAGGCGCCAGGCATGGCGTTTGTAGAGGCCCTTGTTGTTCGCCGCGGTGGTCACGGTCTCAATTTCCGCCTCGCCGTCCCTGCCGTCTTTGGTGATGCGCACCCAGGTCACCGGTCCGCGCTGATTGCCAGGCGTGAAGACAGTGATCTGGTCATTCGCCGACCCGCGCGCACAAAGATCGTAGAGGCAGCCCGGCGTGACGCCGTCCGCGCCGTAGAACGTGCTCATGTTCGCGCGACGCTCCGGAAGATTGCCGCTGATGGTCAGCTCCACCGTATCGCTGCGCATCACGAAGTCCCCGATGATCCCGTCCGCTTCCTTGCCTTTCGGCAAATCCGCCAGCCGGTCGGGTCCGATTTCAAACGCCTCGGGCGCCGCGGCGGCGGGAACTGAGAGGGCGAGGAGTGTGAGAGTGCGAAGAACAGTGCTCATGCGAGGCGATAGCGGTGCGCTGCATGACCGGGCCAGGGATATTCCCGCCGCAAACGGGGGAGGGCACTCCCGGGGGGGATTTCGTGCCGCAAGCTTGCTGAATCCACGTCGGGCCTCAAATGGAGCGGCGGATGAACGGGACGTTCTCATTCCCTTGGTTCAAAAGCCATGCGCAGAGATTCCACCGCGAGGGCTATTCGCTCTTCGGACCTGGGGATGAGGGAGATGCCCGCCCTGCCAGCGGCGATAACATTGAACAGGGCCTGCGTACGCCGCACGGGGTCGGCCGGCGACTGCCGCCACGTCATCGCGGCCGCGGGGTCCGCGTCGTGCCAATTGGAAAACGTCCGGCCCACGGGATAGCCGGGGCCTGCATGACTGCGAAGAATGTGAGAGAAAGTGGTGCTCCATTCATAACCCTGAAAACCGGTATGAGTTTGAACAGGAGGCAACGGAGGTAACAGAGGCTCAGGAAGCTGGGCTCGAAACGGGCCGCGCGCCGAATTCACCCGGCGGGTGAATGGATGTTTCCCTGCAACTCATTGCTTCTCTGTTTCCTCTGTTCCCTCCTGTAAAACCATTGCTCTTTTGAGGATAACCGGCAGCCGCGTTGGCATTCCTGGCACCGGCGAACACTGTCGTCGCCGCCTCCCTGGTGTGCGCGGCTTCCAGCATGGACTGCGCCCTGCAAGGAGCGTCAGAAACCTGTTGCGGCTTGCTGCCGGGCGCACGGACTTTGCCGCCGGCCCGGCACACCCCCGATCCCCGGCAAACGTCTCACCACCACTGACATGACACGCGTTGACTGCACCTTCGACAGACACGCGGAATCCATCCTCTCCATTTTCAACGAGGCGATTCTGAACTCCACCGCGCTCTATGATTATCATCCGCGCACCATGGAGTTCATGAAGTCGTGGTTCGCCGCCAAAGCGTCAGGCCGTTACCCGGTCATCGGTCTGGAGAATGAGCCGGGAGAACTGACGGGCTTTGCGAGTTACGGCCCGTTCCGCGCGTGGCCGGCCTACAAATACTCGGTCGAGCATTCCGTCTATGTGGACCGGCGCTTTCGCGGGCGCGGCGTGGGACGGCGGCTCATGGAGGAACTGATCGCCGCGGCGACGGCGCAGGATTATCACGTGATGATCGGCGGCATCGACGCGGACAATGCGGCCAGCGCCGCGCTGCACCGCAGCCTCGGCTTCACGCACTGCGCGTCCATCAGGCACGCCGGCTTCAAGTTCGGCCGCTGGCTCGATCTGGATTTCCACCAGCTGATTCTCCCCGGCCCGGCGGAACCGGTGGACGGCTGAGAGGCGACGAATTCAAAGCCGCAGGGTTGCATTCCCCCGGGGGCGTTTTACTGCGAAAGAGCCCACTTTCCCGCACCCATGTCCGACCAGATTTCCGCTTCCCCGCCCGACGACGAAAACCTTCCGCCGCAGCCCATCGAGGCGGATTATGACGCCTCAAAAATCGACAAGCTGGAGGGCCTCGAAGCCGTGCGCCGCCGGCCGGGCATGTATATCGGCGATCCCAATGAGCCGAACGGCAAGGGCCTGCAGCACTGTGTGAACGAAGTGCTCGACAACTGCATCGATGAACACCTCGCCGGGCACTGCAAAAACGTCACCCTCACGCTGCACGTGGACGGCTCGTGCAGCATTCTCGACGACGGCCGCGGCATTCCCGTGGACATGCACCCGAAGTTCGGCATGCCCGCGGTGGAACTGGTGCTGACCAATTTGCACGCCGGCGGAAAGTTCGGTCAGGGCGGTTACAAGTATTCCGGCGGCACGCACGGCGTCGGCGCGAAGTGCGTGAATGCCCTGAGCGAGTGGTTCAAGGCGGAGGTTTATCGCGACGGAAAGATTCACAGCATCTCGTTCGAGCGCGGCAAGACGGTGAAGCCGCTGTCCGTCGTGGGCAGCCTCAGTGACGCCGCAAGGACCGGCACGCTCATCACGTTTCTTCCGGACCCCGAGATTTTCAAAGTGGTGACGGAATTCAGCTATGAGAAGCTGTGTACGCGCCTGCGCGATCTCGCGTTCCTGAATCCGGGACTGAACATGAGGATCGTGGACGAGCGCGGGGAAAAGGAACGCCACCAGGAGTATTGTTATCCCAGGGGCATCGTGGAGTTCGTGCTGCAGATGGGCGAGAACAAGGAACTGACGCCGCCGGAGCCGATTGTGATCCGCGGCAAGCGCTCCCTCGAACTCGAGCCGGGCAAGCCGATGGAGGACTTTTTCGTGGATCTGGTGATGCAGTACACCGACAGTTATACCGAGCAGCTGCTTTGTTATGCGAACAGCATTCAGAACATGGACGGCGGCACCCATGCGTCCGGTTTCCGCAGTGCCCTGACGCGCGCGGTGAACACTTACGCCAAGGCCAACAACCTGCAGAAGGAGAAGGATCCCCCCATCACCGGCGACGACTGCCGCGAAGGCATCATCGGCGTGCTCAGCGTGAAACTTCCGAACCCGCGCTTCTCCAGTCAGACCAAGGAAAAACTGGTGAACCACGAAGTCGAGGGCGTGGTCAGCAGCGTCGCCTACGACGGTCTGACCAAGTACTTTGAAGAGAACCCGGCGGCGGCGAAACGCATCGTGGAGAAGATCACCATGGCCGCCCGCGCCCGCGAGGCCGCGCGCAAAGCCCGCGAAACCGTGCGCAAAAGCGTGCTCACCGGCGGCGGTCTGCCGGGCAAGCTGGCGGACTGTTCCGAAAAAGACCCGGCGCTGAGCGAATTGTTCATCGTCGAGGGTGACTCCGCGGGCGGCTCCGCCAAGCAGGGCCGGCGCCGCGAATTCCAGGCCATTCTCCCGCTGCGCGGCAAGCTCATCAATGTGGAGAAGGCGCGGCTCGACAAGGTTCTGGAGAACAAGGAAATCCAGAGCATGATCACCGCCATCGGCGCGGGCATCGGGCTGGGCAGCGACGAAGGCACGTTCAACATCGAGAAGGCGCGCTATCACAAGATCGTCATCATGACCGACGCCGACGTGGACGGCTCGCACATCCGCACGCTGCTGCTCACGTTCTTCTGCCGCCAGATGCCGGAACTGGTGAAGCGCGGCTACGTTTATGTCGCCCAGCCGCCGCTCTACCGCATCACGCGCAAGAAGCGCGAGGAGTACATCCAGGACGACGGTGAGTTGAACCGCATCCTCATCGATCTGGGCGCCGAGGAAGTGACACTCAAGAATCTCGCCGACGGCAGCACGGTGGAAAGCGGCAAGCTGCGGGAAATCCTCACGCTGCTCGCCCGGCTGGCGCGCTTTGTGGACGTCATCCAGCGCAATGGCGGGAACTTTGAACACTACCTTGCCTCGCGCGACGCCACGACGCACGGCCTGCCGGAATACATGGTCAAAATCCGCATCGGCAACGAAGAGCAAATGCATTACTGCCTCGACGAAGCCGCGCTCAAGTCCTTCAGCGAGGCCAATCCAGACCTCAAACTCTTCGGTGCCGCCACCACGGGCGATGACGCGAAATCCGAACCCGGCAAACCCGCCCGCCGCGCCCGGCTCTACGATGTGCATGAAGCCCGTGCGATCGGCAAGCTGCTCGCACAGTTGGGCGAGAAGGGCCTCGCGCTCGATCACTTCAGCGCCCAGGACAAACCGCTGTTCGAGATCGTGGAGCACGACGGCCGCCAGCATCCGCTCTTCTCCGTTCCGGAAATCCTCGAGCGCGTGCTCGAAATCGGCCGCCGCGGCCTGGAGATCTACCGCTTCAAGGGTCTCGGCGAAATGAACGCCAAGCAGCTGTTTGAAACGACCATGGACCCCGCGAAGCGCAAGCTTCTCCAGGTGAAGTTCAACGAGGAGAACATGGTCCAGGCCGACCGCATGTTCACCATCCTCATGGGCGACCTTGTGGAACCGCGGAAGCAGTTCATCGAGGACAACGCGCTCAACGTGCGGAATCTGGATGTTTGATTTGTGAGGGCGCGCGGGGCCGTTTTGACGGAGCGCGGCATTCTCCCGGGCCGCCGGGATTTCCGTCAGTGCGGTTGCGGGGCCGGTTCAATCACGCCTTGCCTGGGCGGGCACCGTTCATAAGGTCGCGCATCCCCCCGCCCCGTGAGTCACCCAATTCAGCCGGTTCCAACATGCCCCGATGACGATCCCGCCGTCGCGGTGCCGGCGTTGGAGGGAGCGGTGACTGAAGCGGGCGAGGAGCATGACGAAGCCCTCGTCACGCAGGCGCAGTCCGGCTGCCACAAGGCGTTTGAGACGCTGGTGACGCGCTACCGCGGGCGCATTTACGGCATGACGATGAACATGCTGGGCAATGAAGCCGACGCGCGGGACATCACGCAGGAGGTATTCATCAAAGCATGGCGCAATCTGGGAAATTTCGAGCGCCGCTCGCAATTCTTCACATGGCTCTGCCGGATCGCGAATAACGCGGTGATCGATCTCATCCGGAAGAAGAAATTCAGCGGGGCCGAGTTCAATGACGAGCTGGGCAGTGTCCCCGCCGCCGGTGCTCCGACCGCTCCGCGGCCTGTTCCCGCGCCGGATCGCGCGATGGTGAGTCAGGAGATCGGAGTTCGTATTCGGGAGGCCCTCGACAGACTCAGTCCAGAGCACCGGGCGGTGATCCTGCTGAAGGAAATCGAGGGACTGTCCTATCAGGAAATCGCGGACACGGTGGGCTGTGCCATCGGCACGGTCATGAGCCGGCTGTTCAACGCCCGCAAACGACTCCAGGAAATGCTCAGCGATCTTTACGCGAGCCGTCAGGGCAGAGAGGCGGCCGCGGCAGTGACGGTTCGCTGAATTCCGGGAGGCGGAGTGCGGCGGTCCACCGCCTACTTCCCGCGCCGGCCGCCGCGGTCTTCGGACTGACGGCGCGCGGATTCCTCCGAGGCGCGGCGCGCTTTGTCCATGGCTTCGCGCTGGGCGCTTTCCCGGGCGGCTTGCTGCTGCTGCTGCTCCATCGCGGCGCGCTGGCGGGCGGCATTTTCCTCCGCGGCGCGGCGCTGCTGTTCGCGGGCGGCGTCAGCCTGGGCGGCGCGGCGCTGCTGTTCCATGGCCTCGCGCTGGCGGGCGGCATTTTCCTCCGCGGCGCGGCGCTGCATTTCGCGGGCGGCATCGGCCTGGGCGGCGCGGCGCTGCTGTTCCATGGCCTCTCGCTGGCGGGCGGCATTTTCCTCCGCGGCGCGGCGCTGCATTTCGCGTGCGGCCTCGGCCTGAGCGGCGCGGCGCTGCTGTTCGATCGCTTCGCGCTGACGGTTTGCCTGGTCTGCGGCGCGGGCGGCTTCGGTTTGACGGCGCTGATTTTCGAGTTCGGCGCGCTGGGCTTCGGCGCGGGACTGGGCGGCGCGGGTTTCCTCCACCTGACGGCGCCGATCCTCCATCGCGGCTTTCGTGCGCTCCCTCGTCGCCGCTTCACTGTCGCGGCGCGCCTTTTCGTTGGCAGTGGCGCCCCGGGCATCCGCCTGCGCTTTGGCGGCATCGGTGCGGCGGCGCTGCTCTTCGAGCTGCGCGCGCTGTGCTTTTTGATTTTCCAGTTCGCGCGTTGCGGCTGCATTGCGGGCGGCGGTTTCAGCGGCGCGCTTCTGCTGCTCTTCCATGACGGCGGCGCGCTGCGCTGCGGCCTGCTTTGCGACTTCGTCACGCTCGCGGCGCAGAGATTCCATGCGGGTGCGGTCGCCGGCGGTCTTGGCATCGGCCCGGGCGGCGGCCTCACGCGTGGCGGCTTCAGCCGCGAGGCGCTGATTTTCGGATGCAACGGCGTCTGCTGCGGGAGCCTGCGGCGCAACGGCCGGCTCCGCTCCCTTCTGCCGCCGCAATTCCTCAAGGCGTGTGGAAGGGGCGGAGGTCTTTCCACCGGAACGGGGTTCGGAAACCGCAATTTCCGGCTGAGGGGGAGTCACGGGCTGAAGTTTGGCAGCGTCGCCCTCCTTTTGCGGCTGCGGGCCGGCGGGCACCCGGCCGGACTTTCCGGGAAATTTGTCAGGACGGGCCGGGCCGGCGGGGGCGGTGACGGCCGTCTCCGCCGACTTCTGAGCCTCGGCCGCCAGCGTGGCGCGGGACTTCTCCATGTCGCGGAGGCGCTGCTGGCGCTCCATGACAAGGCGAGCCGATTTGTCGGACTCCACCGCCTGCTGGCGGCTGGCTTTTTCCCTGCGGAACTGTTCCCGGGATTTTTGCGGGAGGCCGCCTTCCGCGCGGACGAATTCCGTTTCGCCGAGCAGCGCGGTTTTGGAGCGCGGCTGCAGGCTGCGGTTCCACGGGACATCCATTTTGGGGGCGAAGACGTGCAGCCGGTTCTTCTCCATGCGGTGTGCCGGACGACCGTGCCCGGGGCGGCTCTCGTCCCATGCGAGCGTGTATTGCGGCACAGGGCGCTGCACGTGGCCGCGAATCCAGTCGTACTTCGGACCGCCGCAGTGGACCCGGCCGCTTTGCCAGTAGATGTTGGTGATGTTGACCGTGTTGGCGCAGATCTGGAAGCTGACCGCTGCGGGTTCGCAGTAGCGCAGCACGGGCCGGTCGAAATGCCGCACCGGCATGAAGATGTACATGGAGGAAGCGATCCCCCAGTCGGTGTCCACGGTGGCCCCCCACGAGACATTGCGGTGATAAACCGTTTCCGGCGGCAGCGGGCACCAGCCGACATGGCTGTCGCTGCGCCGCCAGCTCACCCATGCGGGAGCCCAGACATCCCCGGGCACCCAAATCCAGCCGCGGTTGCGGCAGCGCGCCCAGCGTCCGTAGTGATAGGTGGCCCAGCCGAACGGCTCGTCCGAGCACCACGTCCAGCCCGCGTCGCAGTAAGCCCACGATCCGACCGTGTAGGGCCGCCATGAGGTGTCGCCCACATAAACCGACGGCTGCCAGACGTAGCCGTATTCCGGCGAATCATACCATGCGCCGTAGGGGGCGAGATCGTCGTAGAAGGTTTGATAGTCGTAGTTGCCCGTCGCAGCAGACACCGGCTGCACCGCGTCGCCGCCCGTTTGAGCCGGGGCTGCGGCCGCAGCGTCCGCCCTGGCGGCTTCGGCGGCTGCTTTGGCATCCGCCAGTTCCTGCTCCATCCGCCATGCTTCGCGGTCCTTTTCCAGCAGGTCGCGCTCCCGGGCGATCTCGGCTTCCAGGCGCGCGAGTTTTTCCTCATCGATCTGGCGCTGCAGTTCCGCCTGACGGTCCTGCATGTCGTTGATTTGATCCGCGAGCCGCTGATCCGGTTCAGCGGGTGCGGCCGGCGGCGGGGCTGGTGCTTCAGCCGGGGGAGGACTCGCGGGAGCCGTGGCCCGGGGCTGGGGTTTGTCGCAGCCGGCAAGCAGCATACCTGCCAGGGGAACAAGGCTGAGGAGGAGGCGGGAGTTCATGGAGCGGAGGAGGGCGGGCGTTATTTCCCGCGGCAGAGACGCGCGGAGCGGGCGGATATTCACGGACAAATTCGGGGACATCATGTCGCTTCCCCGGGGCACGGCACGCGAAATTATCGAAAGCTCCGGCGCACGAGGGATGGCGCACGAGAACCAAAAGGAACCGCACGAAGGCCGTCCTCGTCTGGACCTGGTCATGCCTAACGACAAGACCGGGACGGCCCTGCTGCGGCTTCCGGCGCAGGCCTTGCCGGCGCAGGCCTTGCCGGCGTAATTTCGCCTGCTCCGGGTGTTCGACGCTCAGCGGCCGCCGCGTCGCCCGCGCCCGCCCATGCCGCCGAAGCCGGCGCCGAATCCGCTCATCCCGTTCATGCCCTGGAAGAACTGCATGGGGTCGAAACCGCCCAGGGCGTCCGACCAGCGTCTGCGTTCGGTTTGCTGGCGTTCCTGAATGGCCTGGTATTCCGCCAGCTGATCTTCGCGCAGCACCGCGGCGATGGCCTCGTCCTGACTCTTTCCGGCTTCGAAGGTGCCGGCCTCTTCGCTCAGACCCTCCACGGCGAGGCTGGCGTCGTACTGCGGATTAGTCTTCACCAGAATGTCGAACACCTGATCCTTCTGCGTCTCGTCCAGATTCAGGCGCTCCATGCGGCGCAGCTGCCAGTTGGCGGTGCGCTCGATCTGCTGGGCCTTCGACTCCAGCTTCCGGTTGTCCCATGCCAGCTTCTGCTCCGGTGTCAGTTTGGCTGCGACGTAGGCGTCCATGTTTTTCGTGGGGTCCATGTCCTTCATGGCGCTGAAGACGTCCAGAATGGTGAGGGGACGGTCGAGCATCGCCATGATTTTCGCGAAGTTCTCCTCGTCGAGCTTCATGAAGTGCGCTATCATGTCTGCGGTCTGTTCCTCTGTCAGGCCCATGTCTTCGGCGAGACGTTCGGCGATGCCGCGGATCAGGCGCTCCGCCATCTTTTTGCGCTCGCCGTCGAACATAATGGCGAGGCTTTTCATGAGCGGGCGCGCGTCATTGAGCAGTCGCTGGATGTCGATTTGATTCGGCTCCAGGGGCCGCTGATCCGCGCCGGAGTCGGCCAGCTGACGGCGCAGTGAAGCGGCGGTGCTGCGTTCGCCCGCCAGTTGACGGCGCAGGGCATCCATGTCGCGTTTGTGCTGCGCTGCAGCCTCTGCGGCATCGGCACCCGCGCGCACGTCCCGCGCATGAGCCCAGAGAAAAACGCCGCCGGCGCCCAAAAGGATGCCGGCGAGAAGAGCAGGGAGAATTTTTTTCATGGTGGTGGGCACCGCAACCGGCGGAGCAGGCGCATTGTGAGCATCCGCCGCCGAATATCAAGTTCCGGGAATGCGCAGACCAGCGACCTGCCGTCCAGCCGCTGGATTCGGCCGGAAATTGAATTGCGCCCCGGGTCCGAAATTGGTAAACACGCTGCCATCCCCGTCCGCCGCAGCCTTGTCGGCGGACCCGCCGAGGTCCCGGGCGTACGCATCAAGGAATCCACACAAAATGCCGCTCCGTGCCCATGAACACCGTCGAACTGAAGAATTTCAACAAACCGGACGAGGTCCGCGAGTTTCCCAAAGGCCGCCTTGAACTCATCAACATCGGCGGGGCCACCATCGGGCGCGCCGTTTTCGAGCCCGGCTGGCGCTGGGCCGAATCCGTGCAGCCGATCGCCAAAACCAGGAGCTGCGAAGCCCCGCATTTTCAGTATCATGTCTCCGGCGTGCTGCACGTCGTGATGGATGACGGCTCGGAATTCGACTGCCGGCCCGGGGACGTTTCCCTGCTGCCCTCCGGTCACGACGCATGGACCGTCGGCGAGGAGCCCGCGGTGGTCGTCGATTTTCAGGGCATGATCGACTACGCGAAGTCCATGTCCTGAGCGTGCCGCCGCGCAACTGTCCGGACGCCCGGCGCGCCGGCGGGGAAACGGATGGAAGATAAAGATTGGCAGGAGGGATCATCCCCGGAAGTATAACCGGAGGAGGGTCTCCCCTTCTTTCTGATCGTTCCGCTGTTCCATGCCTGCCGCACCTGAAAGCAATCCCCGCCGAGAAAAGCTCTGGCGCGTCATTTTTCTCTCCGACACCCGGGCCGGCCGCCTGTTCGACATCATACTCATCGTGCTGATTCTGCTGAGCGTGCTCACGCTGATGCTGGACAGCGTGAGTGAACTGAGCGGACCGCACAGGGCGCTGTTCCGTTCACTGGAATGGGGATTCACCATTCTCTTTACCATCGAGTATGCGGCGCGACTGTGGGTGGTGCGGCGGCGCTGGCGCTATGCGAGGAGCTTCTTCGGAGTGGTGGACCTCATTTCCATTCTCCCGAGTTATCTGGAACTGCTGCTGCCCGGCACTCATTACCTGATGACCTTCCGCGTCCTGCGCCTGCTGCGCATGTTCCGGATTTTGAAGCTCGCGGAGTATGCGGGCGAGGCGAATGTGCTGCTCAATGCCCTGCAGGCCGGCCGGCGCAAAATTCTGGTCTTCCTGTGCGCGGTTATGACCCTGGTGCTGGTGGAGGGCACAGTCATGTATGTCATCGAGCAGGAGGTGAATCCGGGTTTCACCAATATCCCGCAGTCGATTTACTGGGCCATCGTTACCCTGACCACCGTGGGCTACGGGGATGTGGCGCCGGTCACCGTGCTGGGAAAAATGATGGCGTCGGTCATCATGCTCACCGGCTATGCCATCATTGCCGTGCCCACCGGAATCATGACCTGGGAAATCGGGCGCGAGATGAGCCGGCGCGGTCCGTTCCGGAAATGCCGTGAATGCGGCTGGGAGGAGAACGATCCCCGGGCGCGTTTTTGCCAGCAATGCGGCGTGCCGCTGGAGCATTGATCCGATGATCCGCCGGCGCTGCGTTCAGTTTTATCCCGCGCCATGAATTCTCTCTCGTTACTGTTGCCGGCGATGCTGTCGCTGGGCCTGCTCACCTCCGCCGCCGCGGAGCCTGCGAAGCGTCAGGACGGAAGCCCTGACGGATATTTTCCTCCGCCGGAAGCGCAGGGCGGCTGGCGCAGGATCGAAGCGGAAACGGATATCGAGTCGCTCGCCGGCATGGATCCGCGGAAGCTCGCGTCACTGCGGGAGTGGCTGCTGCAGTCGGACCACCGCCCCTTCGCCGCGGTGGTGATCCGCCGCGGGTTCATCGTGCTGGAGGTGGAGCGCGGCAACAGTGCGGTGACGGATGCGCGCCGGGTGGCCTCTTGTTCGAAGGCGGTCTGCGCGACCGTGCTGGCCATCGCTTCGGAACGAAGCCGGCAGGGCGGCACACCGCGCCGGATGACGTTCGAGGACAAAGCGTTCGATTTCATTCCGTGGGCGCAGCCGCTGAGCGATCCGCGAAAAGCGCAGATCACGGTGAAGCAGCTGTTCAATCACACGTCCGGGATTTGTCCGGAGGCCACCGGCGCCCCCAACGACGGCACGTGGGAATACATTCTGGGCCACAGCGGCGACCCGCGCACGCAGAAACTTGCTTTCGATCCCGGCACGGGCTGCGGATATTCCACCCATGCGCTGGCGCATGCGGCACTGGTCTGCGAAACGGTGACCGGCAAACCTTACGATGAGTTCGCCGTCGAGGCGCTGTTCAAGCCGCTGGGCATCGGGCACTGGTGGTTTCAATATTACCAGGGCGGCGAAAAGTACGGGCGCCATCCCTCGCACGGGCTCGGCATGCCGGCGCGGGACCTCGCGCGGATCGGTTATTGCATGCTCCGCGGCGGACGCTGGGGCGATCGCCAGGTGATTCCCGAATGGTTTGTCAGGGAGACGGCCGCTCCGACGCATGCAGTGAAGACACCTGAGATGCGCTGGAAGCTCAATCCGCAGGTTTTCTCCCACGGCTGGGAACTTCCCGCGCGGCACGATCCTGCGAGCGGGCGCAGCGGGGAGGGGATTCCCGCAGACGCCCGATCCAAGCCCGGCAGCGGGGGCCAGATCATCGCCTTCGTGCCCGGACTCGATCTGGTGATCACACGTCAGACCGGTGCCAGCGGCGACTGGGCGTACGAGGAATATGTGCGCCGGGCCTGCGCGGCGGTGATCCCTGACAAAGCGGAAGCCGCGCAAAAGAACTGACCGCCCTGACTACTCCGCGGCCTTGAGCCGTTCGATGATCCACGCCGTGGTGGAAGCATGCGGGGCATCGGGGGCGCCGGGATAGCGCAGCTCGCACTTCACCCCGCTGGCCTGGCAGTGCTCCTGCAGCTTGACGCCGAAATTCGCGGTGTGCGTGGGATCCTTCTCCTCCTTGCCGGGGGCGGGCGGCGCGTTGTAGAGCAAATAGACCGGCGGATCATCCGCGCTGACGTGCGCATAGGGCGAGTACTCGGCGATCCACTCTTTGACGGTGTCCCGTTTGGCATGGAACTCCTCGAACTGCGAAATGCCTTTCTCCTTGTCGCCGGTGAATCCGAAAGCGTGTCCGCCGTAACGGCTGTTGGGCGTCCATTCGCGCATTTGGTGAGGATCGAGCGTGGTTTGGGCACCCGTCACGCCGGCACCCCACAGGCGGGTGGATTCCCGGGCCACGGGGTCTGCGCTTTTCGGATCGGCCATGTCAGGATGAAAGGCGAGCCAGAGGCTGCTGCAGGCGCCGGCCGAGCCGCCGCTGGCCACGATGCGCTTTTTGTCGATGTTCCATTCGCCCGCTTTGCTGCGGACGAACTGCAGCGCTCTGGCGGCGTCGTGCAGCGGGGCCTTCACCGGAGGCGTCACTCCGGCCTCCTTCGCCTGCTGCACATAGCGGTAATTGATGGAGACGACGGAGATGCCCGCTTTCAGATAGGGTGCGACGGCGATCCCGGCCTTGTCGCCGTTTTGCCAGCCGCCGCCGTGGATGAAGAAGAGCAGCGGGGCCGGCTCTTTGGTTTCGGCTTTCCAAAAATCGAGCACCTGGCGCGCGTGGTCGCCGTACGGGACATTCGCCTGCGCCGGCGGCGGATTCTTCGGCGGCTGGCGTTTGGCGGCCGGCGCGGGCTTTGCGGGAGTGGCCGGGCGCGCGGGTTCCTGAGCGGAGAGTGATACCGAAAGGGCGGCGAACAAAAAGACGAGCGGGCGGTGCATGAGAGAAGGATGGCTGAGGGTTGCGGGGGGAAGGGGGCGATTACCGCCCGGGCGCCGCCGTGTCCATGCCCACGTCTGCGGGCGCTGTTCGGCCCGTGCTTTCCAGCGGCGGGTTCATGCTTGAGGTTCAGGCACGCGGCGGCACAGGTCGCTCCCGGACTCCCCCATGATTTCCACCCACTCGAACCCTGACGCCGCCGGTGCCTTTGCCGCTCCGCTGGTGCGTCACCTGCGGCGTCACCCGAAACGCATCGTCTTTCCTGACGGAAACGATCCGCGCGTGCTGCGGGTGGCGGCCGAACTGGTGCGGCTGGAATGCGTGGCCCCGATCCTTCTGGGCCGGCGCGCGGAAATTCAGAAATTGGCCAAGTCCCTGAAGATCGAACTCGAGTTCATCGGGGTGCTGGAGCCGGAGCAGAGCGCGGATTTCACTTTGTTCTGCGAGCGTTACCGCCGCATCAGCCGCTACCGGAAAGTGAAAGGCGCCGAGCCCGCTGACGTGATGGTGAAGCCGGTTTATTACGCGGCGATGATGCTGCAGTATGGCTATGCGGACGGGCTGGTGGGCGGCAACGTCACGCTGCCGGCGGCGTTCTATCGCGCCATTTTTCACATGTTGAAGCGGCTGCCGGGCGCGGATGCCGTGGGCAGCTGCCTGCCGCTGACCCTGGCGCAGCGGCCGGACCTCGGCATTCACGGCACGCTGTTTCTGGCGGACTGCGCCATTCTTCCCAAACCGACCGTGCCGCAACTCGCCATGCTCGCGGTCGAGACGGCCCGGGCGGCGCAGCTCCTGACAGGAGCGAAACCCCGTGTGGCCATGATCAGTCATTCCACGCGCGGCAGTGTGCAGGACGCCGTGTCCCGGCGCGTCGCGGCGGCGACGGAGATGGCGCGCGATCTCGCGAGGCGTGAATTCCTCGCCATGGAAATCGACGGCGAGTTTGAAATGGATACGGCCCTCGATCCGGCGGCGGCGGCATTGAAGGCCCCGGGCAGCGCGGTCGCCGGCCGTGCCAATGTGCTCATTTTTCCCGGGCTGACCGGAGCCCTCGCCGCGGCGCGCCTGCTGGAAATCGTGTCAGGTGCGGAATCGTCAGGGCATCTCTTTCTGGGCCTCGCGCGACCGGTGGCGCGGGTGCACCGCACGGTGACGGAAAAATCGCTGCTGCATGCCGCCCTTGCGACAGCGGTGCGTTCCGGAGCCTATCGCTCGGTCATCGAGCGTGAGTGAGGCTCACTTCCATTTCAAGCCCAGCGCCTCGACTTCGTTGCGGACGACGGACATGGGCCAGATCTGGACTTCGCCCCGGGGAGCGGCGGCGCAGATTTGGCCGCCGGCGCAGAGTGTCAGCCACCCGATGGAGCCGCCCTGGGGAGCGCGGAGCACCGCGAGTTTCTCCGGCGGATGCGCGACGCGGAAGAGATGCACTTCCTCATCGGCGCCGGTCACGGCGATCCAGTTGTCGTTGTCGCGGGTGAAGATGAAAGCGGAGCCCCGGCCCTGACTTTGGTTGGCGGGCACCGGCAGCGGGACGGCGTTTTGCCAGTCGCCGCACTTGAACAGATGGGCGGTGCGTCCGCTGCAGCAAAGCCAGACGCCGTCGCGGCTGAATGCGGGCAGCCAGTTGCCCCGGCGCGGCGGCACCTCCAGGGAGGCGACGGGCGATCCGGTGCCCGACTCCAGAATCTTCACATCCGGTGCCCCGGGGGCGCCCGCGGCGAGCCACTTGCCGTCCGGCGAAAACACACAGCGCAGGCCGGCCGGCGCGGGGGCGGACCACACGGGCTCGCTGATTTCCAGGGTGACGATGTTCAAGTGCCGCAACTCCAGAACGGCGGGCTCACTGCGCACCAGGGCCGCGAGAGTGCCGGACGGCTGAAACGCCACGTCTGTGAAGCCTCCGCTGAGCAGCCGCCGGGAGCCGCGGAGCAGCGGCAGGCCGGTGGTTCCTTTGCCGAGCGGCTCGATGTCGTGCCAGTGCAGTCCGTCGGCCGCGGCGACGAAAAGTCTTCTGCCCTCCGCCGGATGAAAGGCCAGGCCGGAGGGCTGCTCGTGCGGCAGCAGAATGTAATGACCGCTGGGAGGCCGCGTCTTCCAGACCACCGCGGCCTCCCCGGTCAGCGAAGCGGTCAGCAGTCCGAAAGGTGTGCCCGCGCACATGCGCACTCCGTCGGATTTCTGCGCCGGATTGAGTGTCGTGATCACGTTAGGCCACTTGAGGGAATACCACCCGGTTTTTCCGTCGTGGGAGACGGGACCCACGCGGCTTTCATCGCGGTTCAGGCTCAGACTGACACTGTTCCCGGGAAGTGTCAGGACCGGACGCTGTGCGCTGCGGTCCCACAGCCGGATGGTGCCGTCGGTGGAGGAGGAGATGTGGCGGTAGTTGTGCGTGGCCCCGCTGACGATGCTGATGACCGGCTGGGTGTGCCCCTCGAACACCGCCTGCGGCTTGCGGGTCTTGATGTTCCACGCCGTGACGCGTCCCTCTTCATCGCCCGCCAGCAGCCAGTTCTCAAGGTTCTCCCACTCCAGAGCCTCCACGGTGGCGCTGCAGGGAAGGATGCATTCGATCTGCTCCGGGCTGGCGTCCATGTTCCAGACGCAGATTTCGCGCCGGCTGCGCGAGGCGGCGGCGAGCAGGTTCTTTGTCAGGGAATATCCCAGCGCACTCCATTCCGGCGGAACCCCCGGCGGGCAGTCCACGCGGCGGTACACGACGCCGCTGATGGCTTCGCGCACGGCGATGTCACCGTTTTTCTCCGGATGCATGAAGCGCCACGGGCGCACCGCCTGGTTCGGTGTATAGGGCTGGAAGATGACCTGGTTGGCCCGCGCCTCGCGGGGGTGCTCCCAGACATCGGCATTCATGACCGACGGGACGAGCACCATGCTCACGAGGCCGATGCGCGTGCCGTCAAAGCGATAGGCGAGAAAGTTTCCGTCGAGACTCCAGTGCAGCAGGGCATCGATTTTTCTTGGCGAGACATCGTGGACGGATTCCACCCTGCCGGTGGAAATGTCCACGACGGTGACTTTTCCGTCAGGCGTCGCGCAGGCATAGCGCCGGCCATAACGGTTGGCGACCGCGAGTTCCGGGCGCTCCGGCACGGGCAGTTCCGGCTGCGGCACGAAGGTCGCGTCCGGCAGCGCCAGCGCGGAAACGGCGGCGCTGCGGGCGCGCACGAGCTGCTCCGGTGTGAGGGGAAGTTTAAGCGCTTCGCGCAGGGCGGCGAGGCTGCCCTCCCGCTGACCCTGACGTCCCGTGAGCCGCTGGAACTCCGCCTGCCAGAGCAGCGATTCCGCAAGCGTCGCCTCCTTTTCCGTGAGCACCGTGGTCTTGTCCGCGTCGCTGCGGCGGAGTTGCTGATTGCTGTGGAGAATCCACGTCAGGCCGCCGAGCGCACCGGCAGCCAGCAGCGCCGCCATGGTTGTCAGGGCGGGATTCCGCCGCGCGCGGCGGCACCACCGGCCGGCGAAACCCACCGGCCGCGCCAGCACCGGGTCCCCCTGCAGGAAGCGCTCCAGTTCCTGCGCCAGGGCCGTGGCCGAGACGTAGCGGCGCGCCGGATTTTTTTCGAGGCACTTCAGCGTCACCGTTTCCAGTTCGCGGGGAATGGACGGTACGATGCGACGCGGCGGGACCGGCTCGGCATCCGTCACCAGACGCAGTGTGGCCTGGGGCGATTCTCCGGCGAACGGAGGCCGGCCCGTGAGCAAATGATAGAGTATCGCGCCGAGGGAATAAATGTCGGCCGCGGTCGTGATCCGCTTGCCCCCGCCGGCAGCCTGCTCCGGGGACATCCACGAGGGCGAGCCGAGGATCTGCATGGAGCCGGTCAGGGAACTGTCGCCGTGCATCCGCCGTGCGAGTCCGAAGTCGGTCACGTGCGGCTCCTCCATGCGGTCGAGCAGGATGTTCGACGGTTTCAAATCGCGGTGGAGCACGCCCTGGTCGTGCGCCTGCTGCACGGCGGAAGCCACTTTCGCCATGCAGGCTGCGGCGGCGTGCGGCGGCATCGGCTTTTCCTTCACCGCATCCGCCAGAGTGCGCCCGGGCACATAATCCATGACGTAGTACGGCATGCCGTCCTGAGAGGCGGTTTCGTGAATGGTGACGATATTCGGATGCTGCAGACCGGCCGCCGCCGCGGCTTCCTGCATGAAGCGGCGGCGCGCGGCGGGTGAGGCCAGTTCCCCCGCGGAGATCATCTTCAGCGCGCGGATGGCGCCGGTGGCCGTGTGTTGCGCGCGATACACCGTGCCCATGCCGCCGCGGCCGATGATTTCCAGCAACTCATACTCGCCCATGTGGCGCAGCGGGACGGCTTCAAAGAGAGCCGCGGGATCATCGCCCAGGGTGTCGTCCATTTCCTTGAAGACGCAGTGGGGACAAAACCCCTGCGCCGCACCCGGCGGCAGCGGCTGCCCGCAGTCGCGACAGTTCTCCGCCGCCGGATCACCGGAAGTGGCGGGGCTGGGCTGTGCTGCGGAGGGCGGATGAGACATGGTGCCTCAGAGATTATCGGAAAATCTCCGGCTGCCTCGCTCAATTGTGCGGAATTTCCCGCGGTGCCGACGGGAGTTCCCTCTGAAGATGGCGGCGGCTGCATCCGCGAATTGACGCCGCCCGCGCCCGGGGCATACTCGGGCCCATGTTCCGATTCGTCGCCGTGCTCCTGCTCGGGTTGCTCCTCCAGCGGGGAGCGGCGGGCGGACACTACGAGACATGGGCGCAGCAGGAAGCGGCAAAGCACACCGACTTTCCGTCCGGACGCGACATGGCGGAACTGGCCCGGCGCGGCGTGGCGGAGGTGACTCCGGAATTGAGGAAGCAGCCGGCTGACGACCGGCTTCTCGCATGGGTCGAAGCCGAGTTTGCGCTGTTTCGGGCGATCGAGTCGCGTGTCTGTGCCGACCGGGTGCAGCGGAAGTTCGCGAGTGTGGATGAATTTCTGGAAACCGCGGAGACGATTACCAACCGGCGCAAGTCCCGTGCCGGACACAGCCTGGAATATCACGTGGAGCACCTGCTGCGGGAGCGCGGCATCGCCTTTGAAATGAGTGCCACGGTGGATGGCAAGGTAAGGCCCGACGTGCTGCTTCCAGGACAGGCGGCCTACGAAAACAAAGCCCATCCGGCGGAGAAGCTGGCGGTGCTGGCGCTGAAGACGACCTGCAAGGACCGCTGGCGTCAGGTGCTCAATGAAGGCAAACGCGTCGTGGTGAAGGACCTGCTGACGCTCCAGCCGGAGATGTCGCGCGCGCAGCTGGAGGAGATGAAAGCCGCCGGCCTGCGCCTCACCGTGCCTGCGCCGCTGCATACCGGCTGGCAAACTCCGGAAGGCGTTCGGCTGCTCACCGTGGAAGAATTGATGGCAGACCTCCTCCGCCGTTTTCCGGCCCCGCCGGCCTTCTGATCCCGGGATGCCGGTTCCTGCGACCCGCCGGGAAGCTTGCGGTGCAGAGGGAGAGTCGCTGGGCGCAGCGCGTGGGCACGGCTGGTTCGCCGCCTCGCCTGCGGGGCTGTATGTCTTCCAGAGAGCAACAGCGCTGCAGAGGACGGGTCACGGAACCCCTTAACCTGAAAAGAAAAATGGGGAGGAAAGGAACCATCGCCGGCCGAAGGGAACCGGAGCGCCGCGGAGAAAACCGCAGGCAACAGGCGAACGCTTCATCTCAATCGATGAGCCAAATGGACACCGATCAACACGGATTGACGCATGAATTCGGATTCACTCGCGGGATGAGGTTTCATGTGGACACAACTTGCTGAGGGTCCGTGTTCCTCCGGTCCATCCGTCGTTCGATTTCCCTTCTCAGAATAAACGGCGAGCAGCGCCAGGTGGCGCGGGTTTGACCTCCGGCTATCCAGCATGCGGTGGCCTCAACTGAAAGCTGAACACCGTCCCGCTGTCATGTCATTCCCGCTATAAGGGTTACCGCCGCCCTCTTCCCGGCGGGGTGCGCCCGGGGCCGAAGTATTTTTCGCTGCGGTAGCGGAGCCACACGCGGAGTTCCTGCGGGATCCGGTCCTTCTCCGCATCCGTCAGGGTGTGGTACAGCGCGAGTGCCTTCTCCCGCTCGGCGCGGCAGGCGGCGTTGTTATGATCCTTCCAGCGGCTGCGCGCGAGCCGGATGCGGCGGCAGACTTCCTTGACGAGAGCACTGCCGGTGAGCGGCTGGTCATTGCGGGCGGCCATGAAGCCATTGTTTCCGTGAAGCGGTGGCGGGCAAGCGAGCGATCCCCGCAGAGATCAGACCAGGCCATCAACGTTCTCATAGAGCAACCGGAGCGGGATGGAGAAGTCCACGCTCTCAAGCCGCAGCACCGCATCCAACCCGATCACTGACTCCGGCTGCCAGTCGGTGCGCTTCCGGTAAACCGTCACCGCAGGCGTCTCCTGAGCGACAAGCACGTATTCCTCCAGAGTTGGAATCGAAATGTAACTAAGCAGCTTCTCACGGCGATCCACGCGCTCTGTCGCCGGGGAAAGGACCTCAATGATGAGTTTCGGAAAGCGCAGGAAATACTCGTCGGTATCACGCTCATCGCAACCAACGACAAGGTCGGGATAGTAGAAGATGTCCACCTTACGGATGAGGAGACGCACTTTCACATCACCGATGTATGCCCGGCAGGGGCCTCCGCGCAGATGCGGGCGAAGCTCTCCGTAAAGATTGCCGGCGATGGCATTGTGCGACCTGGAAGCCCCCGCCATCGCGAAGACGGAGCCGCCAATATATTCGTGCTTCACCTCGCCGCGCTGCTCACCGTCGAGGTATTCCTCGACGGTGATGAACTTCTGGGCAGCGAGAGCACTCATGGCACGGATAATGCCCGCGATTCTGCCCGCAGCAAGTCCGCGCTCACACGTCCGCGCCTGTTTAGTTGTCCGAACGCAGTGAAAGCACGGCCAGCCTGACGGCATGACCGTGCTACAGGTTAAATATGAATCGCGTGACCGAACGCCACGCCGGTGGCTTCGTGAATGGCTTCGCTCAGCGTCGGGTGCGCGTGGATCGTGGCTTCGATTTCGTCTTTGGTGAGTTCCGCGGTGATGGCGAGGCCCATCTCGGCGATCATCTCGGTGGCTTCCTGACCGATGATGTGCGCGCCGAGCAGTTCGCCGTGCTGTTCTCCGAAGATGAGTTTCACGAAGCCTTCGCTCTCGCCCACGGCGAGGGCTTTGCCGCTGGCCATGAACGGGAAGGTGCCGACTTTGTATTTGAGGCCCTTCTCTTTGCAGGCGCGTTCGGTGAGTCCCACGCTGGCGACCTGCGGCTGGCAGTAGGTGCAGCCGGGGAAGGTCTCGACTTTCTTCGGCTTGTGATTGGTGAACATGCCGTCCACGGCCTGGATCGCTTCGTAGCTGGCGACGTGCGCGAGCCACGGCGGGCCGATGATGTCGCCGGCGGCATAAACGTCCTTCATGCTCGTTTGATAGCGCGCATCGGTGACGATGTAGCCGCGGTCGCTGAGTTTCGGCTGCTGGCCGCCGGGTCCCGGGAGCACCGGGCTGATGCCGATGGCGACGAGGCACACTTCGGCGCTGAGCGTCTGGCTTTTGCCATCCTTGTCCTCGACGGTGATTTCGACGCTGCTGCCGTTGTCCTTCGAGCCGGTGACTTTGGTGGAGGTGAGGCACGTGATGCCCTGTTTCTTGAAACTCTTCTCCAGCGCGACGCTCACATCCGTGTCCTCCACCGGCAGAATGTTGGGCATCATTTCGACGACAGTGACCTTCGTGCCGAACGCCGCATAGAAATAAGCGAACTCGATGCCGATGGCCCCTGCGCCGATGACGATCATGTCCTTCGGCTGCCTGGCGAGCAGCATGGCGTCCTTGCTGCCGATGACGCTGGTGCCGTTGAATGGAAGGCCCGGCATGGGGCGCGAAGTGCAGCCGGTGGCGATGAGAATCTGCGCGCCTTCGATGGTGCTCTTCGTGCCGTCTTTGGCCGTCACTTCCACCTTGCCGCCGCCGAGCAGGGCACCGCTGCCGCGGATGTAGTCCACTTTGTTTTTCTTGAACAGATGCTCGATGCCGCCGGCGAGCCGGTCGCTCACCTTGCGGCTGCGGCCGATGACGGCGCTCCAGTCGTAGCTGAGGCCCTCGAATTTAAACCCGAAGTCCGCGGCGCGGTGCTTCATGAGGTGATAGAGCTCGGCATTCCGCAGCAGTGACTTGGTGGGAATACAGCCCCAGTTGAGGCAGGTGCCGCCGGCGCGGTCGTTTTCGACGCAGGCGACTTTTTTGCCGAGTTGCGTGGCGCGAATGGCGCCGACGTAGCCCGCCGGTCCGCCGCCGATGACGATGAGGTCGTAGTTCATGATGAGGGAAAAGAATCAGCCGCCCGGTGAGGGGCGGCTGTTCATTCAAAGGCGCGTGCTGTGGAGCGCGCAAGAGAGGTTTGCCGGCGGACGCCGCCGGGTTTTCATTGCGGCGGTGGAGGCGGGACCGATGTCGCTTCGCTGGCGGGTTGCGGGGAATCCGGTTTGGCCGCGGGTGTCGCCGGTGCTTCCTTCGCCGGTTCGGATGGTTCGTCGGCCGCTTCCTGCACCCGGTTGAGCGCCGCCTGAAAGTTCTCCACCGAGGGAGCGAGAATGGCTTTGACCTCGGCATTCTCCGCGAGCGATTTGACCGCGGTGCGCGTTTGCTCGGCGACGGTTTGCGCAGTCATTTTGAGGTCGGGATTGACCGCGAGTTTGGCTTCCAGCTGAGCGTCCGGCTTGCCCAGTTTGACGATTTCCTCCCCGGCGGTGATGGCATCCCGGGTGATTCCTTCCAGTTTGGTCACGGCGGCATGCGCCGTGGCGGCGTCCTTCGCTTCCGAGAGCGCCTCCGCATAGTGGCTGAGCACGCGGAAGAGTTTCATGTGGGCCGCCAGGTGCTGGTCGAATTTCGTCGGAGTGCCTGGCTTTGATGATGTTTTGGCACCGGTCTTGGCAGCCGCGGCTTTGGAAGCGGACGTTTTGGCGGATTTGTCAGGCTTGGCCGACTGAGCCGCAGCCGGCGCTGCTGACCACGTCAGCAGCGAGGCGACGAGGGCGCATAAGGGGGACACCAAGCGGCGAATCGGAAGAGATTTCATAATTCCTGAAAATACACCATTCTCAACAACCTCAAGCAAGAATCTGGAATGGAGGAGTCGGGCAATCCCGGCCGGCGGTGCTCTGCCGCGGGACCGGCGGCGTGTGGACGCAAGAAGCAGGGGAAGGGGCGGCGCTCAGGCAGCGCCGGGGCATGCGTTCGCAGGGAAAAGTAGCGTGGACCTCCGGTCCACATGAAGCGGGTGATGCGGGTGGACCGGAGGTCCACGCTGCGATCCGTCGATTCAATCAGCGACCCCGTTACGCGGCCGGCCGGTTCGGGAGAGGTTCGCCTTCGGGGAAAATCTCCGGGATGGTGCTCTCCTTGCGCTGCCGCATCCACGCCATGAGGCGTTCGTCCATGATGCGAAAGACCTGCGGATTGAGCGCGCTGACGTCTTTGAGGCAGTGCGGGTCTTTCTCAAGGTCATAGAGGCGCTTGATGTCGCGATGCTCGCCGGGCGTGAAGACGAACTTCCACCTTTCCGTGCGCAGGCAGCGCTCTTTGGTTTCGAGAATGCGCGGCTGGTATTCGTCCTTGAGCACGAAATGGCAGTCGAAGGTCTCGTCGATGAAGGTCGTGCTGACCATGGGCGGATTGTAGAGCGGCTTCTCGCCCGGAATGTAGCGCTTACAGAAAAGATAGGAAGTTTCACCGAAGAAGGCCAGCCCGAGGTCTTCTGCAGTCTGCTCCACGTAGGGGCGGAGACTCACGCCCTCCATGCGCGGGTCGCGCGGCAGCCCGCAGAGGTCGAGAATAGTGGGCGCGAAGTCGAGCGTGCGCACGATTTTCGGAACGCTGCGGGCTTTGTCTGTCATGCCGGGCACGCGCAGCACGGCGGGGATGTTGTTGTTCTGATCGCCGCCGTTGAAGCTGATGCCGTGACCGAACGTGCAGTTGGGCTCGAACAAGTCGTCGCCGTGATCGGAAGTGACGAGAATGATCGTGTTCTCGTACTGGCCGGTCGCCTTGAGCTGCTCCACCACGCGGCGCACGCAGTCGTCGAACTTCGCCACGCCACCGTCGTAGAGCCCTATGATTTGCTCCACGTCCTCTTTGCGCGTGGTTCTCCATTTGTCCGCCATGTCGATGGTGCCGATCCACTTGTTCACATCGAAATTGAACTGGTGCTTGTGCTCGCCCTTGTAGTTGGCGTCGGTGAACTTCTTTGCGAATTCCGGCGGCGCGTTGTAGGGGATGTGCGTGCAGGAATAGAAGACCTTCCAGAAGAAGGGTTTTTCGCTCTTTGCCTGATCGGCGAGCCGGTCCACGACGCGGTCGGTCACCACATCAGGCGTCACAAAGAAGGCGCTGCTTTCCAGTTTGGGAAACAGCCAGTAGCCGACCGGATTGTCGAAATAGAGCGGCATCACCGGATGCGCGAGATAGACCGCCTGACTCATGTAGAGCTTGAAGTTGTCGAACGTGGTCGCGTCCACTTTTTCAAAGCCCATGGGCAGCATGTCATAGACCCCGGCGCACCAGTCGCCCATCACGGCGGTGTCGTAGCCGTGCTCGCGCAGGATTTTCGCCAGCGCGGGACTTTCGGTTCTCACTTTCTCGACCTGCTGGCGGTTGGGAAACATGTGCTGCAGCCCGTGGGTGTGCGGATACTGGCCGCTCATCATGGTGGTGAGGCTCTCGACGGTGCTCGCTATGGGGGTGAAGCATTTGGTGAAGTTCACCGACTCTTTGGCCAGAGCGTCGATGTTCGGCGAGGTGAGGCGGCGGTATCCGTTGATGGAAAGATGATCGGCGCGCAGCGAATCGCTCGCGATGATGAGCACGTTGGGGCGCTTGTCGGCGCGCGGAGCATGGCCGGCGTGGCTGTTCAGCGCCGGAACGCCCCACACCACCAGCGAGACGACGCAAAGTTTCGCCATGGCCGTCATGCGCCGCATTCCCGCGGGCCAGTCCGGCGCGCACAGCCGGAGGAGTGCATTCACATAATAGAACGAGAGCCCCGCTACCGCCATCCACGGCAGTGCATTCAAAATCGCCGGCCAGACCGTATCACGCACCGTGGCGGGAATGAAGTCGCGCAGCCAGAGCAGGAAATTCCCCTCGCCGAGCTGACCGAGGAAGTGCGGATTTTCGTAGGGCAGCCGCAGGGCGAACACCATCGTGATTCCAAAACAGATCACCAGGGTGCGCCACACAATGCTCCAGCGCGCCGGCGCCGGATTCCTCCGCAGCATCCATTTCACCGCTGGCCACGCCACGATGCTCATGAGCACGGCCACGATGCCGTAGCCCTTGAGCAGCACCACGAGATTCTCCCGGATCAGATAGACCCAGAACTTGTCCAGCGCCTCGTCGCGGAATTTGTTGTCCATCGCTCCGGCGCCGCCGAGCATGAGAAAGACGATCCCGCCCAGAAACGTCAGTAATTGAACGATCAGGATGGAAATAAAAAACCAGCGCGGCAGGGAAACGGGGCGCCGGAGGGGTGCGGACGTGGCAGTCATGTGAAGGGGTGCCGGGACCCGTGAACGGAGCGCGCGGGGGCGCAACGGGGAGTTTGTGGCACTCCGCCACATCTGCGGGGGGGAAATCCATTGTCGTACGGCTCCGCGTTCCAAAGGCTGGGCGGCCATGAAGTATCTGTTCTTCCTCCTCCTCTGCCTGCACGCCGCCGCGGCGGAGGCCTCGCGGCCGAACATTCTGTTCCTCTTTGCCGACGACTGGGGAAAGTATGCGAGCGCTTATCGTTCCCTGGACGGGGACAACTCCCTCAACGCGGTGGTCAAGACGCCGAATTTCGACCGCGTGGCGCGCGAAGGCGTGCTCTTCACCCGCGCCCATGTGAATGCGCCCAGCTGCACGCCGTGCCGCAGCGCGCTGCTCAGCGGGCAGTATTTCTGGCGCACGGGACGCGGTGCCATACTGCGCGGCGCGGTCTGGGACCGGAATATCCCCACTTATCCGCTGCTGCTGCAGAAGGCAGGCTGGCACATTGGATTCAGCGGCAAAGTCTGGAGCCCGGGACGTCCCGCGGATGCCCCCTACGGCGCGCCGGCCAACCGTTTCACCAAAGCCGGCATGAAGATCAGCGGCTACAGCCAGTCGATGATGGCGGCGCCGGACCGAGAGGCGCAGCGGCGCGAGATCATGGACGGCGTGGCGGGGAACTTCACCGACTTCCTCGCCGCCCGGAAGAAAAGTCAGCCCTGGTGTTACTGGTTCGGCCCGACGCAAACGCACCGCGTCATCGCACCGGGTTCCGGCAAGGTGCTTTGGGGCATCGAGCCGGATTCCCTCAAAGGCAAAGTGCCGCCGTTTTTGCCTGACAACGAAGTCATCCGCGCGGACCTGAGCGATTATCTCGGCGAAGTGCAGTCGGTCGATGCCGCGCTGGGTGTGCTCCTGTCGGAACTGGAAAAAACCGGCGAGGCGCAGAACACACTCATCGTCGTCAGCGGCGACCACGGCATTCCCGGAGTGTCGCGCGGCAAATGCAATCTCTACGACTTCGGCACGCACGTGTCGCTCGCCATGCGCTGGCCCGCGAAGATCAAGCCGGGCCGCGTGGTGGACGACTTTGTGAATCTGATGGACCTCGCGCCGACTTTCCTGGAAGCCGGCGGTGAAAAACCGCCGCCGGTAATGACAGGCCGCAGTCTGATGAACGTCCTCACTTCCGAAAAGAGCGGCCAGGTGGACCCGTCGCGCAGTTATGTCATCACGGGACGCGAGCGCCACGTGGACACGGCGCGCGCCGGCAATTTGCCCTATCCGCAGCGGTGCCTGCGCACGGCGGAGTATTCCTATATCCGCAATTTCGCGCCCGACCGCTGGCCCATGGGTGATCCCGCCGCCTCGAAACCATCGCCGGAAGCCGCGGGCAAAAGCACTTTCGCCACCTTTGCCGACATGGATGCCAGTCCCGCGAAACGCTGGCTCGTGGAGCACGGCGACGCGCCGGAGAACAAGAAATGGTGGGACTACGCCTTCGCCAAACGCCCCGCGGAGGAACTCTACGACCTGCGCAAAGATCCTCACGAATTGACCAACCTCGCGGACGATCCGGCGCTGGCGGAGGTGAAGGCGAAGCTCTCCGCGCAGCTCATGGAGGAACTGAAACGCACCGGCGACCCGCGCGTCACCGGCGACGGCCTGACATTTGAAAAGCCGCCGTTCACCCTCATCGAGGAACGGGGGAAGTAGCAAATTTGCCGCGCCACGGAGAGCTTGCCAGGACTGTCCGCACGGCTTCTATCCGCCATGCTCGAACTGAAAGGAATTCATTACACGCTGCCGCGCGACGGCGGCGAGGTGCATCTGCTGCGTGACATTACCTTCAAGGTGAACCCCGGGCACTTCATGGCCATCGTGGGACCGTCCGGCTGCGGCAAGACCACGCTGCTGAAAGTGATCGCGGGGCTGCAGCTGGAGTCGGACGGCGACATTCTCTGGCGCGGCGAAAGTCTCGGCGAAGAGGGCGACATCGAGCCGCAGGAACTGGGCTACGTGCCGCAGTTCAGCATCGCTTACGACCACCTGACCGTCGAGGAAAGCATCGAGGCCGCGGCGAAACTTCGCACGCGCACGAGCGGCGACCCCTATTACGATCTGGTGGACCGCGTGATCGCCGAAGTGGGCATGGAGGATTCCCGCGAGAAACGCGTCTCCATGCTCTCGGGCGGGCAGCGCCGGCGGCTTGGACTCGCGATGGAACTGGTGAGCCGGCCGCACCTGCTGCTGTGCGACGAAGTGACGAGCGGGCTCGATCCCAAAAGCGAACGCGACATCGTGGAACTGCTCCACCGGCTTTCCAAACATGAGAACCGCATCGTGGTGAACGTGACGCACAGTCTGAGCAATATCGAACTCTATGACAGCGTGCTCGTGCTCTACGAGGGGCACCTCGTCTATCACGGCCCGCCGGAGGCGATGCCGCATTATTTCAGCGTGGAGCGCGCCGAGGGCGTCTATCCCGCGCTGCCGCGGCGGCCCGCCGCCGAGTGGCACGAATCATGGCAGAAATACCGCGAGGCCTATTACGAAAAACTGGCGGAGCGGGAGCGGCAGACGGCTTCCCCCGGGGACGGCGGGGCGGACGAGGCGGTGTCGGAGCAATGGCCGGCCGGATTTGTGAGGCAATTCCTCACGCTGTTCGCGCGGCGCTGGCGGCTCTTTTTCCGCGACCGCACCCAGCTGCTGCTGCATCTCGCGCTGCTCTTCGGTTTTCCCGTGCTGGTGGTCATCTTTGCCAGCGGCGGCCTGCCGGCGATGCCCGATCAATTCGTCCCGCAGACCGTCGAGGACGCGAAGCTGGCCGCGGACAATGTGGAAAAGCAGGTGGAAATCGGCGGGCTGATTTCCGGACTCGTGATGTTCCAGGTCATTCTCCTAACGCTGATGGGGAGCAACAACTCCGCCCGGGAAATCGCCGGCGAACGCCGCACCTACGAAAAGGAACGGCTCGCCGGCCTGACGCCGATGGCCTATCTGGCCAGCAAGACGATGTTCCTCGCCGTGCTCGTGGCCGTGCAGTCGGTGTGGATGGGGCTCTTTGTAAATCACTTCACCGGCCTGCCAGGAGGACTCGGTGATAAAATCACGCTTCTGATTCTGGTGAACGCGGCCATGACGGCGGTTTGTCTCGCCATTTCCGCCAACTTCCGTTCGGACGACCAGGCGTCTCTGCTGAGCATTTATCTCGTCGGCTTCCAACTCCCGCTGAGCGGTGCCGTGCTCGCGCTGCCCGGCGCTCTGGAGCCTGTGCTGCAGCCGCTCATTTCCGCCTACTGGAGCTGGAGCGGTCAGCTCGCGACGATGCGTCAGGGGGATTACTTCGTGGGCATCGATCAGGCGGTGCCCACCACCGTCGTCGGCAGTCCCGGCGTCGGTGTTTCCATGCTCATGGCCCACATTCTGTGCGGACTGGTCGCGGCATGGATCGGCTGCAAACGGCACCTGTGGGACTGATCGGCCGCCGCGCGAATAATACACGTTTTCGGATTGGCCAAACGGCCGTCGCGCGGGCAGCATCGACCCGCCATGAATCGCCGTTCCTTTCTCTCCGCCTCCGCCCTCACACTTCCCGCCGGCTCCGTCCTCGCTCAGGAAAGCAAGCCCGCCGCCGACCCCATTGTCCGCCCGAAATCGTCGCGTCCCATTCTGCTCTCCTGCAAGCTGGGCATGATTCAGCGCGAGCAAAAAGACGCCACCGGCAAGGTGGTGAAGCAATTCACCATCAACGAACGCCTGCTCATGGCCGCAGAGGCGGGCTTCGACGGGGTGGACTTCGATGAAGCCGGCGGCTTCACTCCCGAGCAGGCGCGCGCCGCGGTGAAAGAAACCGGCGTCTTCGTTCACAATGCCATCAATCACGCGCACTGGAGCGTGCGCCTGACGGATGCAAATGCCGAAACCCGCGCCAAAGCCCGCGCCAATATGGAGCACTGCATCCGCGTCAGCCACGCCGCCGGCGGCAGCGGCATTCTCATCGTGGTCGGCAAAGGCAGCGACGGACCGGAGCCGGAAATCGAGGAGCGCTGTCGCCAGGAAATCAAAAAGTGCCTCCCGCTCGCCGCCTCGCTGGGGCAGATGATTCTCTTCGAGAACGTGTGGAACCAGATGCACTACGATCATGACAAGGGACCGGAGCAGTCGCCGGAGCGGTTCATCAAATTTGTGGACAGCTTCAACAGCCCGTGGGTCGGCATGTATTATGATATCGGCAACCACTGGAAATACGGCCAGCCCGGCGACTGGATCCGCGCCTTCGGCCGCCGCGCTGTAAAGTTCGATGTCAAAGGCTACAGCCGTGCCAAACAGGACTGGGCCGACATCACCTCAGAAAAAGACGACCTGCCCTGGCATGACGTGCGCAAAGCCATCGCCGACACCGGCTGGACCGGCTGGACCACCGCCGAAGTCGGTGGCGGTGATGTAAAACGCCTGACAGTTGTACGCCAGCAGATGGAAAAGGCATTCGGGCTGTAATGCCGGGCCTTCAGGGCGGCGCAAAAGCAAAGGGCTTGTGTCGCCGGATCACTCCCTTGTCGAATGTCGCAAACTGACGGCAGCCGCGCACCCGGCTGCCGCGCACCAGCAACTCGTCCGCAAGGTCCGCTCCCTCCCGGACTGCACGCAGCGAAGCACGCAAGCGCGCTTCGTCTTCAAACACGAGATTGTGAATGGCCGTCAGGCGGGCGAACGACTCGGCGATTTCCGCTGCCGTCCAGCCGTAAAGATCGCGCAACACCCAGTCCGTTTCCGCAAGAGCTAGATCGGAGATCAGGAAAGCAGCACCCCGGCGATTGAGCAGACGCATCACGCCCCGGAAATGCACATCGTCGTCCTGCGCCAGATAGCGCACGAGGATGTTCGTATCGAGCGCGATCATTATTTGGTGCGGCGGTAACGTTGCACGGCACCCTGCCGGATGGAGGCTTTGATTTCCTCCAGCGAGCGGGGTTCCGCGGTGCGCTTCCGCGGAAAGGTTCCTGCCAGGCCGGCGAAGGTGGCGCTTTTTGCGGTGAGCACGACACGATCCCCTTCGATTTCATAGACCAGTTGCGCCGACGGCGTAAGACCCAGCGCATGGACCACGGCTTTGGGAATCGTGGTTTGATTCTTGCGGGTAAGGGTGGAGGTCATCATGCAAGGAAATTACGGGGATTCCTTGCTGACGTCAATTTGAAAGGCCGGCTCCCGGCTTGCATTGTCAGCACTTCCCCCGCCCGCGGCCGAAGCCCATTCCAAAAACGGCCCCGGTCATCTCAAACTGTTCCGGCAGCCACTGCGGCGCGGGCAGTGCGGGTGATGCCGGCGGCGGGGGCTTTGCCGGCTGAAACGGCCTGACCAGCTGCCCGGCGGGAATTCGCGGCAATTTCTGCAGAGCTCTGCGCCGGAGCCTCCGCTCCTCCATTTGCCGGCGGGCTTTGGAAGCATCTGGTGCGCCGTGGAAACAGAACTCTTCTCCATCCGTCGGGAGAACATGGTCGTCGCAGCTGAAAAGGAGCAGCGCCGCGGGCAGGAGCATCAGGTATCGTTTCATGACGCAGCAGACAACGTTGATGCGCGGCAGGTGCCTGGAGGAAATCGCGGCGCTTGCGCGCTGCGGGGTGTGCGCCAGCCTCGCGGGGATGATTGCCAAACACATTTTCTACGGCGGACGCGTCCAGGGCGTGGGGTTCCGCTATGCCACCAAGCAGCTCGCGGCCGGGTTTGAGGTTTCCGGCTGGGTGAAGAATCTGCCGGACGGGCGCGTGGAGATGTTGGTGATGTCCCGCGATGCGGACGAACTCGACGCGTTCCTCACTGAACTGGAGGAAAACAGCGGCGTGTCGCACGGCATCAAGGAAAAGGAAGTCCAAACGGTGCCGCCGCCGGCGGGTGTGATCGGGTTTTCCATCGTTCGCTGACGCATGAAGCCGCACCGTTCCGGGGCCCTGCTCAGCCTCATCGGCAACACGCCGCTCATTCCGCTGCCTTTCGAGCCCGAGGGCCTGACGATTCTGGCCAAAGCGGAGTTTCTCAATCCCAGCGGCAGTGTGAAGGACCGGCTGGCGCGCTGTGTCATTCTCGATGCCGAGCAGCGCGGCCTGCTGCGGCCGGACTCGGTCATCCTGGAATGCACCAGCGGCAACACCGGCATCGCGCTGGCGATGGTCGGCGCGGCGCGCGGTTACACCGTTCGCATCGTGATGAGCACGAGCGCGAGCATCGAGCGGCGGAATCTGCTGCGGCGGCTGGGGGCGGAACTGGTGCTGTTTGAATGCGGCGCGAGTTACCAGGCCGGCATCGACCTCACGCGCGAAATGGCGGCGCAGGATTCGCGGATATTTCTGCCCCGGCAGTTTGAGAATCCGCTCAATGCGGAGGACCACGAGCAGACGACCGGCCAGGAAATCATCGCGCAGGCGGGCGGCGAGGTGCATGCTTTTGTCAGTGGCTTCGGCACCGGCGGCACGCTGGCCGGCACCGGCTGCGCGCTGAAAGCCAGGTGGCCGGGAGTGCAGGTCGTCGCGATGGAACCCGCCGGCGACGCCACGCCGGGGGAATTTCCCTGCTGCCACCGCATCGAAGGCGTGTCGCAGAACTACGAGCCGCCCCTGCTGGCGCGGGCGCCCATCGACCGCCGGCTGCCCGTTTCCGGCGGCGACGCCATGCGCATGGCCCGGCGGCTGCACCGGGAATTCGGGCTGCTCGTCGGCACTTCCTCGGGGGCGAATCTGGTCGCGGCGCTGGAAGTGGCGCGGGAACTGGGGTCTGCCGCGCGGGTCGTGACCGTGCTGTGCGACCGCGCCGAGCGCTACTTCAGCACTGCGCTTTTTGGGGATTAGTGTCCGATTTCTCCGGGACAGGGTGACACTGTTTAAGGCGCGCTCCCGCGGCGTCCGGCCTTCCTGCTAATTAACAACCCTTAAGAATAACCTTGCCCCCGACCGGACGAATTTGGTAAATGCCAAAAAATCCTCAGAAACTGCATTGACGGGTCGTTCTCTTCCGTGTTGAACGGACGCCCCCCGGCCCGGGTCTAAGGATTCGCAAAGAACCTCAACAAAATGACCGGCCCGAACCGCTCCCTTCCGCAGGCCCCTTCCTGTAAGATTCCGGCGAACATTTCGCCCCAATCCGCGTATATATTTTCGTCACTCTCACTTTTCCTCTCTCCGACCCACTCACATGGCCAATCTCGAACTTGATGGCGGCATCAAAATCTACCTCCGCGAAATCGGTAAAACCGCCCTGCTGACCCCCGAACAGGAGGTGGAACTCGCTGCCCGCATCAAGAAAGGCAGCAAGCTGGCGCGTGATCACATGATCAAAGCCAACCTCCGCCTCGTGGTCAAAATCGCCCAGGACTACGCCAACTACGGCCTGCCCCTGCTCGACCTCATTTCCGAAGGCAACATCGGCCTCATGAAAGCCGTGGAGCGCTTCGACCCCAACAAGGGCGGCAAGCTCTCCACCTACGCTGCATGGTGGATCAAGCAGTCCATCAAGCGCGCGCTGGCCAACCAGTCCAAGACCATCCGCCTGCCGGTCCACATGGTGGACAAGATTTCCAAGATGCGCCGCGTGGCGATGGCCATGTCCGAAGACCTCGGACGCGAGCCGACCGATGACGAACTCTCCGAGGAAATCGGCATCGAGCGCGCCAAGCTCGCCCAGCTCAAAGCCGCCAGCCTGCGTCCCGCCTCTCTCGACGCGCCCATCAGCGACGACGACTCCACCGAATTCGGCGAAATCATCGGCGACGACCGCGCGCAGACGCCGCACGAGATTCTCTCGCACCGGAACATGCACGACCAGCTCGACGGGCTGCTCGACGTCCTGGACGAGCGGGAGCGCAAGATCATCGACGCGCGCTTCGGCCTGATGGGCCAGAAGCCCAAGACTCTGGAGGAAGTCGGCCAGGAATTCGGCGTCACCCGCGAGCGCATCCGTCAGTTGCAGAACATCGCGCTCAAGAAGCTGCGCCGCGCCCTGCAAAAGAAGGAAGACCCCGGCCCGAAGCCGCTCAAGGGCGCCAAGCCGCGGAAGCCCGGCAAGCTGGAGGCTATGATGGCCGCCATGGCCGGCGCCAACGAGTTCGAGGAGGACCTCGGAGACGACTTCGGGTTCAGCTTCTGAGCTGCAGAGATTCCACGGAAGCCGCCGGAGACCCCGGCGGCTTTTTCGTGGGCATGAAGTCCGCGGCCGCCACAAAGCCTGGAGAGGGAAATAGCACCGCGGATGGACCCGGATGATACGGATGCTCAGCAAGTTGTGTCCCCGTGAATGCTCCTCTCATGTGTGAATCCGAATCCACGTGCAAATCCGTGTTCATCAGTGTCCATCTGTGGTCTTGCTCCTCTCCATCGCTCTTTTCAGGCAAAGCGGTGCTTGTGCGTGCCGGACGGCGGGGAAATTTCTCCGCCGGGCGCATTCGTTCTTGCGCGCCTGGTGAGGCACGGCTCTCTGGCCTCCCATGAAGTATATTTTCTTCACGGGCGGAGTTGTCAGTTCACTGGGTAAAGGTCTCACCGCGGCGTCGCTGGGGACGCTGCTGGAGCATCGCGGGCTGCGCGTCATCCTGCAGAAGTTCGATCCTTATCTCAACGTGGACCCCGGCACCATGAGCCCGTTCCAGCACGGTGAAGTGTACGTGCTCGACGACGGCGCGGAAACCGATCTCGATCTCGGCCACTACGAGCGGTTCACGAGCGGGAAACTTTCGCAGCTCAACAACCTCACCAGCGGCCAGGTCTATCTCAACGTGCTGGAGAAGGAGCGGCGCGGCGATTACCTCGGCAAGACCGTCCAGGTGATCCCGCACATCACCGACGAGATCAAGTCGCGCATCCGCGAGGTCGCGGAGAAACAGCCGGCGGATGTCATCATCACGGAAATCGGCGGGACGACGGGAGACATCGAGGGCCTGCCCTTTCTGGAGGCGATGCGTCAGTTCATGCACGAGGTGGGGCGCGACAACATCCTGTTCGTTCACGTCACGCTCGTGCCCTACATCAAGGCGGCGGGAGAATTGAAAACCAAACCCACGCAGCAGAGCGTGGCCAAGCTGCGGGAAATCGGTATTCAGCCGGGCGTGGTGGTCTGCCGCACTGAACTGCCGCTGGAGCAGGATGTGAGGGAAAAGATCGCGCTGTTCACGAACATTCCCGTCAAAGCAGTGATCGAGGCGCGCGATGTGCGCCATTCGATTTACGAGCTGCCGCTGATGCTGCACCGCGAGAAATTCGACTCGCTGGTTTGCGAGCAGTTGGGGCTGCAAACGAAAGACCCCGACCTGACGCAGTGGAAGAGCTTCGTGGACCGCGTCGTGAATCCCACGCACAAGGTGCGCATCGCCGTGGTGGGCAAATACATCGAGCTTCAGGATGCCTATAAAAGTGTTTACGAAGCGCTGACCCACGCCGGGGCCGCGCACGACTGCGAAGTCTCGCTGATCCGTGTGGACGCGGAGGACCTCGAACACGAAAAGCCGGGCGACCTGCTCGGAGATGTGCAGGGGGTGCTCATCCCCGGGGGATTCGGGGACCGCGGCACGGAGGGGAAAATCCGCGCCGCGCAATATGCCCGGGAGAACGGCATTCCGTATCTGGGCCTCTGCCTCGGCATGCAAATCGCCACCATCGAGTTCGCCCGCCATGTCTGCGGCCTCGAAGGCGCCAACAGCACAGAGTTTGTCAAAGACGCGCCGCACCCGGTGATCTGTCTCATGGAGGAGCAGGAGGATGTGGTGTATCTCGGCGCCACCATGCGGCTCGGCACATGGGCCACGAAGATTCTGCCGGGCAGCCTCGCCCACCGCGTCTATGGCGGCACGGAAATCAACGAGCGCCACCGCCACCGCTACGAATTCAACAACAAGTACCGCGCGCAAATGGAGGCCGCGGGGTTTTGCATCAGCGGCACCAGCCCCGACGGCAGCCTCGTGGAAATGATCGAAGTGAAGGGGCACCCCTATTACATCGCCTCGCAGTTCCATCCGGAGTTCCTCTCCAAGCCGAACGCGCCGCATCCCCTCTTCGCGGGATTCATTCAGGCCGCCCTGCAGCGCGTGCCGCGCTGAGCCCTTCCCGCCGCACCCCCGCCGCATCCGGGATTGCCGCAATGGCTTGCAAGGTTTCGGCACACGCGTAAGGCAGCCGGGCATCCATGCCTGGTGAATCCGAAACCTTCACTGATCCCGCAGAAGACATCCGCCTGCTCCAGCGGGTGGGGCAGGGGGACCGCGCCGCCTTTGCGCAGCTTTACGACCGCTTCTCCGGCGTGCTTTTTGCCACGGCGCTTTCGGTGCTGAATGACCGGGAGACGGCCGAAGACGTGCTTCAGGAGGCCTTTTTCATGATTTGGGAGAAGGCCCCGCTCTACGACGCGGACCGCGGCAAGCCGCTGACATGGGCCCTGACCCTGACGCGCAATAAAGCGATCGACCGCCTCCGGGGCCTGCAGCGGCGGCGCCGGCTCCATGATGATGCAGAGCAGGAGTCGCGCACTGCGGACCGGTTCGACGACCGGAATTCCTTCACGGCGGTGCTCTCAGCCGAAAGAGCCGCCCTGGTGCGCCAGGCGATGGATGAGTTGAGCTCGGAGCAGAGGCAGGCCATCGAATTGACCTTCTTCGGCTCCCTGACTCAAAACGAGGCGGCGGCACAGCTCGGCGAGCCGCTCGGCACCATCAAGGCCCGCATCCGGCGCGGTCTGATGAAACTTCGTGAGGTGCTCGGCGAACAGATCTAGGCTGCGGCCAGCTCCTTCTCCCGGGCGATGAACCACAATGGTTCGCCGGCATCGTCGAGAATCGGGGAAATCGCGATGTCCACACGGTAAGAGTTGCCATTCTTGTGATAGTTCACGAGCACTTCCCGGCAGGAACGGCGGGCACTCAGGGCTTCGCGAATGCGCTGCACGCCGGCGGGATCGGTCGCCGGTCCCTGCAGGAAATGACCTGGCCTGCGGCCCTTGATTTCGCTGAGTTCGTAGCCGCACATGGCGGTGAAGGAGGGATTGACCCACTCGATGCAGCAGTCCGGACCCGTCACGACGATTCCGTCAGGCTGCAATTGCCGGGGATGGGCGTCCAGATTGCCGAGCAGCCGCTCCCGCACCGCCGCATTGACTCCCGCCGGAGGTCTCAGGCGGGACAGAAAGACCGAGGTCCCCGCCTCCTGAAGAGCTGCGACATGCGCCCGCAGGGCCGCATGAAATTCGAGGATCAGTTCAAAATTCTCGCGCTCCGGAGCAGTCATGGCTCCGGAGACATAGAGGGCGGCGCGGTCCTGAAGCAGTTCAGTCAACATGGCGGGGAAGAGGAGTGGATGGATCAGTTACGCGCGGCGGAAAGCGGTGGATTCCCACCGGCGCTAATTTTATTATCCCCGGCCAGCCGGCGCACGGCAACGGACCGGTAATCGAAGATCGCTTCCAGCCGGCGGCGCACGAAACAACGGTGCATGGCGGTGCCCAGCCAGGAAAAAGGCATCCGGTAGGTCACGAGGTCCTCGATTTCCGTGCCGTCCCCGCCAGCGGGGCGCAGCCAGTGCTCGTGATGCCACAGTTTGTAGGGTCCCGAACGTTGTTCATCGACGAAATACTCGCCCTCGCGCAACTGAGTGATCTCCGTCAGCCAGTGCAGCGGGATGCCGGCGCATGGCCGGACGCGGTAGGCGATCATCATTCCGGCGTGGATGCGGCGGGGGAGGTTTTCCGTCAGGATTTCAAATCCAAGTGCCGGCGGTGTGATGAGAGGAAGGTTGTGCGGGTTGGAGAAAAACTCCCACGCCGCGGCGGGCGGGAGCGGGAAAGTTTCGCGGCGGTGGATGGTGTAAAGAGGCATGCCGGGGATTACGTCCGGCCGGCGCGGAACGGTTGCACCTTGGTCCTCCCGCCGCGCGCGCGAACGCCCCGCGGCGCAGCGCGGATGCCCCGGTTCTGCAGATTTAGCGAAATTGTTTTGGCGTCCATACTGCAGCCCGCGGCGTTCCCATCAATGCACTCGCCATGCGAGGCACTAGCTAATCCAACCCAACTCAACTAACACTACATTACCACCATGAAACTGACTCTCCTCTCCCTCACTGCTGTCGTTTGCGCCGGCTTCTTCATCACCACCGCGTTCGCTGAGAAGCCGGAGAAAAGCGGCAAAGACGCAGCGGCCGGCACCGTGGTCGAAATTGCCGCAGGCAACAAGGACTTCTCCACTCTGGTCGCCGCCGTGAAGGCCGCGGGCCTTGTGGAGACGCTCAGTGGAGACGGCCCCTTCACCGTCTTCGCGCCCACCAATGAGGCTTTCGAAAAGCTGCCGAAGGGCACCGTCGAGGACCTGCTGAAGCCGGAGAACAAGGAGAAGCTCACCGCCATTCTGACCTATCACGTCGTCGCGGGCAAGGTGATGGCCGCTGACGTCAAAGCGGGCAAGGTCAAGACCGTGCAGGGCGGTGAACTCGAAATCGGCACCAAAGGCGGCGTCACCGTGAACGGCGCCAAAGTGGTGAAGACAGACATCGTCGGAAAGAACGGAGTGATCCACGTGATCGACTCCGTCGTCCTCCCCAAGTGAGCGTGCCAGTTGCACGCTCATTGATCCGGCGGGTGGCCCGGAGCTTCGGCTCCGGGCCATTTTTTATGCTGCGGGCCTCAGCGGAAACGCCGGAGCCGGGGCCTCCGCTCCGTCACTCCGCTGAGAAGTGCAGTTCCGTTATGCGGTCGCAGGCCACTTTGGTGAAGTCTCCGCCCTCCTCCATGGTGAACGGAATGTCCATCCACTGCAGGCCCTGCTCCTCGCGCTGGATGAATTCCTGACGGATGGCGGGCTTGAGTTTGGCGGCGGTGGCGGGCGGCAGCCCGATGCTGAAGGTGCCGCTGGTTTTCAGCGAGACCGATTCGCCGGCATCCTGATCCAGACTCTTCACCGCCTCCCGGAAATTTGTCGCCAGCACCTGCTTGCGCTCGTGGTGCACGGAAAATCCAAGTTTGAGCCGCGTGCCGCAGTCGAGGCTGATTTCCTGACTCTCGATCACATAGCCGCCCGGCTCCGCGGTGCCCCTGCTGCTGAAGCGAACCCGCCCGCCGGTAATGTCAGGCGCGGAGAGTCCTCCCTCCGCAGTGGCGGTCTCGATCGCCCGCAGCACCGGAATCGAATGCAGTGAACCTGACTGAACCGCGAAGTCCGCCTCCATGAGAATGCCGGTGTTGCGGTTGGTGGAGCCCGTGAGCTTCACCGTCCCCTGGCCGGTGGCCTCGACGAAGCTCTGAAAGTACTCGCGCAGGAACCGGTGCATCTGCACATTCTCCACTTTCACGAGGGCATCGATCTCCGGGTGTTCGCCCAGCGTGAAGCTGCCGGTGAGAGTGCCGCTGCCGCCGCCCGGCACGGTGAAGTCGCCCCGGCTGATCTCCACTTTGTCAGGACCAAGGCGCATCGTGGCACGGGTGATGTGGAGACCGTCGAGCCAGCACTGCGAGAACCCGCCGCCCTCGAAGCTCATGTCCCATAAGCCTTCGCCGGCCCGGACCATCGCCGCTTTGGAACCGGTGATTTTTCCCGTGGTGGAGGGCGTGCTGCCCCAGGAGAGCGTCAGGTCCTCGCACTGATAGGCGGCGATGGACAGCTGCGAAAAGTCCGGGCTCAGCCCGTAGCCGGCGGTCAGCACCGGGGCCACAGTGTCGTGCCGGGCGACCCGCGGGGTGCTGCCGGAGCGCAGCTTGATCTCCGCCCGGGAACAGCCCAGCTTCTCGAGTTCCCAGCGGGACTTGAAGACGCGCGGCACCGGGATGTAGGTATCCAGATTCGACGCGATGATGCTGGAGAAAATATTCTGCGGAGCGCCGGCGGCCTCCATGTATTCCACCCGCAACTCGCCGTTGAGGTCCCAGCGCGCGCGTTTGAAGTCCACCTTGTCCGCGCCTAGGAATTTCTTCGTCTCCGCGGCCAGCTCATTGGTGAAAGTGCCGCTCTTCCCGTGGACGCGCAGCCAGCCCATGTAGATGAGAATGGGAACGCCCACGAAGAGCAGCAGCCGCCAGAACCACGCCATCACCCTCGCACCGCCGGTCACGTGGTGCCCTGGCATGAGCAGACTGCTGGTGGCGCGCGTCAGAAAATGCTTCTGCGCCGCCCACTCGTTCATCACTTCGTTGTAGCTTTTGCCTTTAAGATTGCGGTTCATGTCGCGGAATGGATGATCAGGCCGCCGCGGGGCAGGGGACGGCGGCGGGCGGCGCTAATAGACTACCGCGGTCCCGCGCGCCAGTGCTTTCAGCGCGCCGCCAGCGCCGCCTCCAGCCCCGCCCGCATCGCCTCCACCGGGGCCTCGGCGCCGAACCACCACTCGAAGGAATACACCCCCTGCCACAGCAGCATGGGAATGCCGTTCACCGATCGCGCTCCCGCCGCCCGCGCCGCGGCCACCAGCGGCGGAATCAGCGGCTGGTACACCATGTCGAACACCAGATGCCGCGGCTCCAGCAGCCCGTGCGGCACCACTTCCGGATCGCCGGACTTCATGCCGAGGCTCGTGCAGTTTACGATCAAATCCACCTGCGGCAGCACGTCCGCCATGGCCTCCGGCGTAAATGGCACCACCCGGGTCACGGGACCGCCGGGCAGATCCGCCAGGCCCGCGGCCGTTTGCTCCGCTTTCTCCGGCGTCCGGTTCGTCAGCATCAGGGCGCGGCACCCCTCCATGGCGCAGACCGTGGCCACCGCCGCGCCCGCCCCGCCGCCGGCCCCCGTCACCAGGATGCGCAGGTCGCACACCTCGCGTCCGAACTCCTCCCGCACCGTGCGCAGGAACCCCGGCGCGTCGCTGTTCCGTCCGTAGATCGTTCCGTCCGGCCGGAAAATCAGCGTATTCACCGCACCGATGCGCCGCGCCGCGGGGTGCACCTCATCCACCGCCTCCAGCGCCATGAACTTGTGAGGGATGGTGCAGTTGCAGCCGAGGAATCCCAGCGCGCTCAGCTTCGGCAGCGCCGCCGCGAACTCGTCCGGCCGCGAATGCAGCCGCACATACTGGGCCTCCACCCCCAGCGCCCGGATCGCCGGATTGTGCATCTCCGGCGACAGGGAATGCGCCACCGGATCGCCGATCACCGCCAGCCGCCCCGGCGGCACCAGACGGCCCCCCGTCTCGTCCCAGCGGTCAAGATCGGCGGCGGTGAACAACAGGGGATCGGACTTCATGGTGGACATCGTGTTCGGGAGTTCCCGGCACGACTTCCCGCCTCCGCCCATTGCGCAACCCCGGAGCCGCACCGCCCGGCTCACCGGAAACGCGGTGCGCCGCGCCCCCCGGACGCTCCCCGCGCCAAAACTAAACGCATCAGCCGCGCCCCGCAACGCCCGCCGGGCTTGTTCCACCAAAAGGCGCAGTCGAAGCCTCGTTCCTCGCCTTCGCTGCGACCTTTATTGTTAGGCGTCATGCTCGTAATCCCCCCGCTTGGTGAATCTCGATGCGATTGCCAAACGGGTCGCGCACAAAGAATCGCTTCCACGGTGCGGGCCGGCCATCGTCAATCTCGACGCCTGCGGCCTTCAACCTGCCTCTCAATCCATCTATGTCGGAGCACTCGATGCCAAAGTGCCGCTGCGCGTCAGGGGCAGAGCGCTCCTCCTCCACCGAGAGGTGAACATCAAGTCCTCCCGCGTCAAACCAGACGCCGCCCCGACCACGAAGCGGCTCAGGCTTGGGGATCTCTCGAAGGCCAAGATGTCCGCTGTAGAACTCACGGGCAACGTCTTCACTGCCCTTCGGCATGGTTACATTGATGTGTGTAAGATGCATGGAGTATAGTGTTCATGTTACCTGGGATCGCCGTCCCATGCAAATCAGTGCCCACGGAAAAGTGAAATGGAGCGCACAAGCACTCCTGAGGTTCAAACAGCGCGTGCGGGACATAACCAAACGCAACCGTGGACAAAACGTGCAGCGCGTCATCAGCGAACTGCGCCTGTATGCCACCGGCTGGATGAACTACTTCGGCATCAGCCACACCTATGCCACGGTGCTGGAACTCGACGAATGGATACGACGGAGGGTGCGACTCTATCACTGGAAACAGTGGCAGAGACCGGGCACACGGCGGCGCCACCTCATCAAACTGGGGATCAGCCCCGGCGAGGTCCACCGCGCCAGCCGCAGCCGCAAAGGATACTGGCGCATGAGTCAAAATTGATTCGGTCGCCTCCTCCGGCTCCCTTACCCCTTCGGGGCAGCCTGCCGGCTGTCGGTCTCACGGCTGCCGCCGCCGCTCGGCTGCCTCGTGCGCTTCCCCCTCAACAACCGCCTCCTGACGGAAAAGGGAGTGCCCGAACTGAGAGACATCTGGATTCGACTGCACTACGGTGACGAACCCAAATCAAAAGGAACGAGCAAGTCAGTCACCTAACGAGTCTGATTGGAACCGCCCGGTGCGGAGCCGCATGCCGGGTGGTGTGGGAGGGGCGGCAGGCGCAATCCTGCCGCCCCGACCCGATTCGGCCCCGGACGTTCGCGGAAGGTATTCATAGCGGCCAGCAGTGCTTGCGGTTCAAGCCCCCCCAATCTGTAAGAACACCCTTGTGTCTCAGTAGAATAGGCCGGGAGGTAATACGATTGCTGTGTCGCTGCAAACGAGGCTTGGGCGAACCGTCACGACGCCATAGATCATCCCCTGATTGGTCCTCCTCTACTGCTACGGCGAACTCAGAATCCAAGGCCCAAATGTGAGTCTGCCTCACTTCTGTGCTCGAAATGCCGTCATAGGCCCAAAGCGTGCTGCCACTGATGCTGTTCCGAGGCAAGACAGCCACAACCTGAGAGACAAACATACCAGCCTTGAGTGTGTCGATACGTCTCTGCCACTCTGCCAAGCCAAGCTTCGGGCATGTTGCAAGTTGGGCGGTAAAGTGAGCAGAACCTTTTTTCGTCGCCTCGATCTCTTCCTTCGAAGCGTGGCGGGGATCCGGCAGTGGAGCAGCCAACGCGGCGCTAGCAGCCTGTCGGACTTAATTGCACCCGTCTGCTTCCTGCCTGCTACCCA
>CAZFZN010000030.1:0-98063 GCA_964523105.1 uncultured Akkermansia sp. | reverse complement strand
GTGCTCAGTGCTCAGTGCTCAGTGCTCAGTGCTCAGTGCTCAGTGCTCAGTGCTCGGGGCTTGATTTGCTGATCTGACAACTGACAACTGACCACTGCGCACTTAGCACTTCCTCAACCGCCCACCGGATGCCAGGTCGTCTTCGTCTCCGTCAGTTCCAGCAGGCGATACGGTGAGACTTCACAATCAGTCCACGTATGCACGCGCTTCAAATTCACAGCGGCGCCGGCTTGGAGCACTGCGGCGAGCGCGGGATCGCCGCTCGCGTCCACGATGTGGTCGATGTCGTGATGATCCGCGGCGGGCGGGGCGAGTTCGACGCGCTGGCCGGTGAGGATGTTGACCACGCCGCCGGGCACGTCGCTGGTGGCGAGGGCTTCGGCGAGGCTGAGAATGGGCGTGGGGAATTGATCGCTCGCCACGAGGATGCAGGCGTTGCCCGCGGCGAGGGCGCTGCCGATCAAAGCCACCGGCGCGAGCAGCGCGGGTTTGTCAGGCGCGAACATCACGACGACCCCGCCAGGCTCCAACTGGCTGAAGTTGAAATACGGTGCGGCCACCGGATTCACGCTGCCGAAAACCTGCGGCAATTTGTCAGGCCAGCCCGCGAGATGCACGAGCACGTCAATGGCGGCAGCCACTTCCGAGCCGGCGGCGGCGGGCTTCACGCCGGTGGCGGCGGCGAGTTCGTCCGCGAGACTGGCGGCGCGGGATTCCAGCATTTCAGCGAGGCGATAGAGAATTTGCCCGCGCAGGTAAGGCGTGGCTGCGGCCCAGGCATCCGCGCCTTTGCGGGCCGCGACGGCGGCATCGCGCAGGTCTTTCCGTGAAGCGCGGCAGTAATGCGCAAGGTGCGCGCCGCGCGGCGAGGTGGCCGTAAGCACGCGTCCGCTTTCGGTGCGCGGGAATTTCCCGCCGATGAAAAGCTTGAGCGTTTTGGGAACGGAGAGGCGCGGAGCGGCGGGCATGGGCTTTGAATTCGGGGGAACCACGGATGGACGCGGATTAACACGGATTCCGCACAGGGATGGAAGCGGATTTTCGCGGTCACTTCCCGGCACCCGCGCGCCCGGGATTCACCAGGGTAAGGATGACGCCTTCGAGACCCTTCACCGCCTGGGTGAATCGCTCGTAGTCGAGCGTGTCATGCCGGTCGGTTGACTGATGATAATGCGGATTCCGCAGCAGCGCCGTGTCCGTGACCATCACAGCCGGATAACCCTGCTGCCAGAACGACCAGTGATCGCTCCAGCCCTGCTCGACCACCGTCGTGGGCAATGCCATGCCGGCCACGGGGAGCGTGCTGTTTCTCGCAAACCAGTCTTTGCACGTTTCCACGATGGGCAGGGAGGTGGCATTGCCGATGAAGGCCAGAAAGTTGCCGGTGTCAGGCACCTGCGCCTCCAGCCCCGGCGGGGCTTTCTGGGAGCCTTTCTTGTCAGAGTAATAACCCATCGTCTCCAGGCTCAGCATGGCCACGATGTCGTCGCCGCGCTTTTTGCACTCCTTCGCATACACGAGGCTTCCCATGTCTTTGGTCTGGAAGTACGGCGGCTCCTCATTCGCGAAGAAAACAAAGCGGAGCGACCGCTCGTGCTTTGTATTGGCAAATGCCCGCGCCAGTTCCATGCAGGCCGCGACGCCACTGGCGTTGTCGTCGGCCCCCGGCGTGGACGGCACGGTGTCGTAGTGCGCGCCCACGAGCACGATCTCCGCGATGCGCTCCGAGCCGGTCGCCACGAGGTCCAGCACCAAATTGTGACAGGGCGTGTCACCGACTTTGTAAGTATGGCGCGCCACGCGATAGCCGAGGTTTGCCGGGCCGAGCGTGCCTTCGATGTAGTTGACGGTGAACTTGAGTGCATCCGGCGCGCCGAGGTGCCGCGGTCCGATCTTTTTGGACAGCATCTCCACATGCGCCTGGAGTTCCTTGCGGGTGATCTCACGGCGCGTGTGCGGACTGGCGCCGGCCGCGCCGTTGGCATCGCCGCGAAAATAGATCACCATCGCGATAACACTCGTGATGATGAGACCGATCGGGAGACCGAGCAGCAGAAAGCGGATGACGCGGGGCTGATTCATTGGGGTGCAGGGGCAGGCGGGTCTTTGATGTCCAGCTTGAACGGCTTGTCGAGACTGACACCGGGCTTCGGTTCCTCGGTCAGCTTCCATGCCTCATCGGACAGGCCGGTGCCGCTGAAATCGAAATCCGCTGTCTTTGGCAATTCCGGTGCGGGCTTCTCCGCGGCGGCCGGCACTGACCTGGCATACTGCCGCTGCCAGATCAGCCAGAAATTCGCCCCCAGGGAAATGGCGGCGAGGATACAGGCGGCGATGAGCAGCGCGCGGCGGTTCATGCGCGACGATGCCTGCGCTGCCGGGGACGTAAACGGCATTCTGCGAATCGTCGCCGCGCCCCCATTAGCTTGAAAAGGAAAATGGAGAGGAAGAAAACCGCAGCCGACCGAAGGAAGACCGGCGAACATTTCATCTTAACTGCTGAGCCGTATGGACACTGATTAACACGGATTGACGCATGAATTCGGATTCACTCCCCGGAGGAGGACGCCCGTGAACACAACTTGCTGAGTATCCGTGTTCATCCAGGTCCATCCGTGGTTCTATTTCCATTTTAAGGATTAGACTTTCAGACCCGCGAGGTCCGGCTGCGCGCGGCGTGTATCCTTGAGCAGTTCCTCCCAGGTCACGGTGCGCTTTTGCTCCGCGGCAAAGCGCGCGAAGAGGCACAGCAGATTGGTTTCGACGGCATTCGGCACCGTCGGATTCTCAAAGTTGCCGCCGAGAATGCTTTCCCTGAAAATACGCACCTGCTGCACGCTGCCTTCTTTGTAAAGGCCGTCGGTTTTGCCGCGGAAGGCGTCGGCGGGCTTTTCGGCGCGCAGTTGCACCATGCCGCCGAAGTCGGTTTCCAGCGCGCCTTTGGTGCCGAACTGGCGGTTTTTGATAACGATGGGCGGGCCGCCCCAGGCGTTATATTGTCGCGACATGAAGGCGATGCTGCCGCCGCCGGCGTATTCGAAAAGCACATTGTAGTGATCGCTGGTATCGCCCGGTCCGGTCTTGACGCGGCGTCCGGCGAAGCCGGTGGCGCGCACCGGCGGTCCCCAGGCCCAGGCGGTGATGTCGAGGCTGTGAATATTCTGCTCCACGCAGATGTCGCCGCTGAGGTCTTTCCACTGCACCCAGTTCTTGAGGCGATCTTCAGCGGTTTTTTCGTCGGGCACCTGCGCGGAGAGCGTACCGGCTTCATAAATGCACTCACCGTAGGTCAGCTCGCCCATCACGCCGCGGCGCACACGTGTCAGGGCTTCAGTGAAGACCGCATTCCCGCGGCTCTGGAAATCCACCAGCATCACGAGCTTCTTGGCCGTCGCCATCCGGCCGAGTTCACCGATGGTCAGGCTGCCGGGCACGTCCACGGCCACCGGTTTAGCGACGAAGACATGCTTCCCGGCCTCCAGCGCCTGCGCGCACTGGTCCGGGTGGAAATACGCCGGCGAATGAATGGCCACGGCATCGATGCCGCTGGCGAGCAGTTTCTGAAATCCACCAAGGCCACTGAATCGTTTTTCCGCCGGCACGCCGAACTTTTCCCCGAAGCTCTGCACCCGGTCATCGAAATAATCCATCGCCGCGGCGAACTCATAGCCTCCGTCCTCTTTGAAAATGTCAGCCACAAACGATCCACGGCCGCCGCATCCGGCGAAGCCAACTTTGAGCTTCGGCGTGCCGGACGCCGCCTGCTGCGCCGGCGCACGGGTGCCGGAGAGAATGCTGAGGCCGGCGGCGGTGCCGGCGATGGAGAAGAGGGAACGACGGTTCATGACGACGCGAGCGAGACGCGGGAACAGGCCGCGGCAAAGGCGGGGTGTGATACTTTTTGGCGGACAAGACACGGGGACCAGTGCTTTGTGCGCCGGGACAGAACATCGAACATCCAATGCCTGAAGTTCCGCCCCGGCGCATCCATCGTTCCATCGTTGGATGTTGGACGTTCGGTGTTCTCTCGTCTCAACTGTTCTAGCCTGCAATGATCCGGCATCGGGACAACCCTTCAAACCTCCTCTGCCGCCACCGCCCGCCATTCCCCGGCCGACAAATCACCCAGTTCCACTCTGCCGAAGCGCGTGCGGTGCAGCGCCGTCACGGTGCAGCCCTGACTGGCGAACATGCGGCGCACCTGGTGATACTTCCCTTCCCTGACATGCAGTCGCGCGGTGCGCGGTGTAAGCATCTCCAGTTCCGCCGGCAAACAGGGCTTCTCCTCACCGCGCAGCGTCAGCGTGCCGGCGGCGAACAGTGCCGCGAGTCCGCCGGGAATATCGGTATCCACCGTCACCTCATAGGTTTTGACCACGTCGTGCCGCGGTGAGGTCAGCCGGTGCAGGAGCGCGCCGTCGTCAGTGAGGAGAATGAGTCCGCTGGTGTCGCGATCGAGGCGTCCGACCGTTTGCGGCGGCGGCTGTCGGCGCAGCCAGCGCGGCGGCAACAAATCGTAAAGCAACGGAGCTTCCCCGGGGTTGTGTGAGCAGGCGGAACCCACGGGCTTGTGAAAGGCCACCAGCAGCCCGCGCGGAAACTCCACCGGCGCGCCGTCCACCCTGACCATTTCCGGATCCGCGCGCTGATCCGTCCGCGACAGCACTGCGCCTTCCAGGGTCAAGCGTCCGGCCTTGAGCCACAACGCCGCCTCCCGGCGCGAGCAATAGCCGAATCTGGAAAGCAGCTGGTCGAGGCGAAGCATGGAAGAAGGATGCAGAGTGCGGTCTTTGAAAAGCAGAACCGGCAAGCCGCAAACGAAGCCCGCCGCCAATTGCGAACCAGAACTCCGTCTGCCTTCCGTCTTCCGTCTTCCGTCTTCCGTCTTCCGTCCTCTGTCCTCCGCCTCCCCCGCGATTGCGTGGCATTGCTCCCAGGCATCGTCCGCATGATCGGTCACACCTTGCCGGCGCATCCCCCGCCCTTATCAACCATCCTTCCTCCGAATTCGACCATGAAACACGCCACCCGCCGTACCTTCATCAAAGGCTCGCTCGTCGCCGGCCTTACTGTTCCCCTGAGCACCTGGACCCGCGCCGCGGGAGCCAGTGAACGCATCAACGTCGCCGTCATCGGTGCCCGCGGTCAGGGCGGCGGACATTATAAAGACGCCCTCGGCAACAAGAACGGCGGCCAGGCCGTCGCTGTCTGCGATGCGGACATGGCCGTGGTCAACGAACGCCTCGCCGACGCGGACAAGTCTTCCGTCAAAGTCACCGGCTACCAGGATTACCGGAAGCTCCTGGAAAACAAAGACATCGATGCCGTCATCATCGCGACGCCGAACCATCTGCACTCACTCATCGCCATCGCCGCGCTCCAGGCCGGCAAGCATGTTTATGTGGAGAAGCCGGTGAGCCACAACATTCACGAAGGCCGGCTGCTCGTGCAGCATGCCGCCGCGCATCCGAAGCTGATCTGCCAGCACGGCATGCAGCGCCGCAGCGACGGCGTCTGGAAGAAGGTCAATGAATTCGTCGCCAGCGGTGCGATTGGAAAACCCGTCGTCTCCCGCGGCTTTTGCTACAAGGCCCGCAAGCCCATCGGCAAAGTCTCCGGTCCCAAGCAGCCACCCTCCACCGTGGACTACAGCCTCTGGTGCGGCCCGCGTGAAATGGAACCCGTGATGCGCGAGCAGTTTCACTACGACTGGCACTGGCAGTGGCCTTGGGGCAACGGCGACATCGGCAATCAGGGCCCGCACCAGCTCGACGTCGCCCGCTGGCTGCTCAACGATCCCGCGGAACTGCCCGCCCGCGTCATCAGCATCGGCGGACGTTTCGGATTTGAAGACGACGCCACCACGGCGAACACGCAGATCGCCTTCTACGACTTCAAGCCTATCCCCATGATCTTCGAAGTGCGCGGCAATCCCGCCAACGACATGAACTGGCGCGGGCGCTTCCCGTATTACAAAGGCGTCCAGATCGGCAACGTCATCGAATGTGAGGGCGGCTACGTCGCCGAGGGCAAGGCCTTCGACAACGACGGCAAGGAAGTGCAAAAGTTTCCCAAAGACGACGGCGCCGGTCACCGCCGCCGCTTCTTCGACGCCATCAAGGAAGGCAAAATCGCCGATACCCACAACGCCCTCACCGGTCACATGGCCGGCGCTCTCGCCCACATGGCCAACCACAGCTACCGCCTCGGCAAAGCCACGCCGCAGGAGGAGATCAGCGCGAAGCTCAAGGACAACAAGCTCTTCACCGAAACCTTCGAGCGCATGCTCACGCACCTGAAGGACAACAAGCTGGAGGCCGACCTCAGCAAGATCATCCTCGGCCCCATGCTCACGCTCGACCCGAAGACCGAGAAATACACCGGCGACTTCGCCGCCGAAGCCAACGCGCTCGATATGGAGCACTACCGCAAGGAGTTCAGCATTCCGGCGGTGTAAGGCCCACCAGCACAGCTTGCACAGAACGGGCAGGGGCATCCCCTGCCCGTTCTTCTTTACTTCAGCGTCATCAGATAGCTGAACAAATTGCTCACCTGCTCCGGCGTGAATGCCTCCAGCAGTCCCTCGGGCATCAGCGAACGCTTCAGGTACTTCCCGCCGCGGATTTGGTCCTTGGGAATGCGCTCGTCCGGCAGGCCGACGCCGCGGAAGACGATGGCTTTGTCATCCTCGCTGACGAGGAATCCCTCTTTCAGCGAGCCATCGTTCATCTCCACGCGATACACGCGGTAGCCGGGCTCCATCGCGGCGTTCGGATTCAGCAGATTCCGCAGCACACCCTCCACGCCCATCGCGCCGGCACCGCTGAGGTTCGGGCCGATCTGTCCGCCCGCGCCGTTGATGGTGTGGCAGCCGATGCACACCGCAGAAAGCAGTTTGCCCTGCTCCGCATTGCCAGGCTTCGTCGCCAGCGCGTGGAATTTCGCATACTTCGCATCCATCGCCTTCGCCTGCTCCTCCGTCATCACTGCCGGAAAGTCCGTCGTCTTCGCCACGCGCGCGCTGCCGTTGAGCGCGCCCCAGTCCGCTCCACTCCGCTGGAGCACGAGGCCCGCGGGCTTTTCGCCAGGGAAGGTCCGGTCAAAATTCGCCCGGATTTCATCCGCCGTGCGGCACACATTCCACACGCGAAACTCCGCCAGCGATGCACCCGTGCCCTGCGGCACATTGCTGTGACCGATGCGCAGGCTCTTGAGATCCTTGAGTTCCACTTTGCTCTCCGCAAGGTCCGGTTCGCCGTTGAGATAAAGACGGAACCGCCCCGACGCATCGCGCGTCGCCGCCACATGCGTCCACATGTCAGGCACCACGGGCTTTTTCGCGATGATGACATCGTGCGCCCCCTCGATCCACACGCGGAAGAGCGAGCCGTAGAAATTGAAGTCCGCCTGACCGTGCCAGCCGAGAATGCTGTCATCGTTGCCAATGCCCGGGGCGAGTTTCACCCAGCATTCCACCGTGAACGGGCCGCTGAGATTGATCTCATCCTTCACCCACGACTCGTTCTTCCCGTCCAGCACCAGCACCGGGCGGAAAGCGCCGCCCATCTTCTCCAGCAGCGCCTTCAATGCGGGGTCATTTTCGCCCAGCACCGCCGCCAGTTTCTCCAGCACCGGGCCGTCGAGTTCGTCTTTGGGAATCGCGCTGCCGTTCACTGCCGCCACAACCGCTGCTGCACCGGGCTTGCTGCTGCTCATGGTTTCCAACGCGCGGCCGCGCTGCGCCGGCGTGAGATCGGGCCAGAGCGGAATGAGTTTGTCAGGCACCGCGGCGAGACAGGCCAGCGCCTCCTCGCGGGTCGCAGCGTCGGGCGATTTGGAGTGGGCGATGAAGACATCCGCGCGCTGGCTGCCGATTTCGCGCAAGGTGCGGAGCAACGGAGCGCGGAGTTGCACTCCGCTCTGGCTCATGTCGTCGGGGCGGAGTGCAACTCCGCGCTCCGCCACGTCCGGCTCCAATGCCGTCAACTTGAATGCCCGGATCACCTCCAGCGCCATCACCGTGTCGGACTTCAGCATCTCCCTCGCCTTGCCCTCCACCAACGGAGCCAGAACGCGTGCATCGAACCGCGCCCGCTGCTTCAACAGCGACTGCAGCGACTCCGGTTTGGCAATGAGCGCCGCCAGCGCGGCCTTCACTTCCGGCGCGTCAGGGGCTTCGGCTAAGCTGAGGAGTTCTTCGTCGCTGGGAGCGCGGTCGAGTTTCGCAATGAGCTTGGCTACGCGCGGGGCGGAGTCTTTCGGAGGGAGGGAAAGCGCTGCCAGCATCAGGCGATCCGGTTCCAGTTCTTCACTCCATGGAGAATCCAGAAAGCCCGTCACTCTTTCCGGCGCACGCTCCAAGAACATCCGCACGAGGTAACGCTCGAACTCCCGTTGGTAAGCGTCACCAACTTTGACCGGCTTGCCGCTCTGGGACGAAGGTGAAACCGGAAGGAGTAGTGCTGCGCGCACCGTCTTCAACAGCACCGGAATTGCCGCGGAATGGGACGCCTGCCCCGGGTGGCGAGTCAGACTTTGGCCAAGCCAGCCCACAAAAGCCATGCGAACTGAGGGATCGTCATCCTCCAGCAGCCCAACAAACTCTTCGATGAATTCAACGACAAGCTTGTCTTCGCTGGGGCGGCGATGAAATAACTTTACCGCTTCCCTGCGAATCGCAGGACTGGGATCGCCGCACGCGTCGAAACTCTGCCCCGCGTACCCCCCCATTGCCCATAGTGCCTGAACTCGCTTTGCGACCGACTGGCTCGTGTCCTCAGCGATCTTTCCCAGCACCGCTTTTGTTTCCTTCGACTGCTCCCGTTCCTCCAGCGCCTGCCATGCCAGATGACTCTGCGCCAGCGATGCGCTGCCCAGCTTCCCGACGATCTCCTTTTCCGGCAGATTCGTTAAATCCGGCACAGGAAAGCACTTCTGGTCCTTGTGCTTGATGCGCCAGATGCGGCCGCGCTTTTTGTCGCGTTCCGGATGATTCCGCGGGACTTCGTTGTGGCTGATGATCTTGTTGTACCAGTCCACGATGTAAACGCAGCCGTCCGGCCCGAGCGTCATGGCGACGGGGCGGAACCACTCGTCGCTCGTCTGCACGAAATCCGGCAGCAACTCCAGCTTCCAGCCGGTGCCCGTGTCCTTGCTGCGGTGCATCTTGATCGCCTGGATTTTCCGGATGATCGGATTCGCCACCAGCATGACGTCGCTCCACTCCGGCGGATACGCGCCGCTGGCATCCGTGAGCGCCAGTCCGCTGAGACCCGTGCCGCCCATGCGGAACTCCGCGGTGCTGGGGAATTCCGGCGCGTAGCTCTTCCACTGCCCATTCGAGCAGCCGGGGTAGTTCGCGTATTCGTGGAAGGGCATGACCGGATAGCCAAAGTCGTTCGCCTCCTGGATGAAGGTTTCCCCTTCCCCGTTCATCACCAGGCCCCAGATGTTGCACGGACCATTGCTGGTGATCTCGAACTCCGATCCGTCCGGGCGAAACCGCGCCATGCGCGTCTGATCGAACTGCACTTCCTTCCCGTCCGTGCCGCGCACCTTGCCGTAATTGAACGCACCCTGCGCCATCCAAATCCATCCGCCGGGCGCGCGCGTGAACTGGTGCGGAAAGAGGTGCGAATCCTGCACGCCGAATCCCGTCAGGATCGTCTCGCGCTTGTCCGCCTTGCCGTCGCCGTCCGTGTCGCGCAGCAGCGCGATGTCGTGACCATGCTGCACGTAGCAGCCGTCCTTGTAGGGCAGGATGCCCAGCGGAATCGCCAGCCCGTCGGCGAACACCGTGGGCTCCTTGGCGAACTTCGGCGCCCCGCCATTCGTGCCGCGGTCCACAATATCATAGACCAGAATCTTGTCCTTCGCCTTGCTCGCATAGAGCGCGTCCGCCGCGGCGGGGTTCTCATTCGCATCCACCGGATACTCCAGCGCCGTCATCGTCCACAGCCGGCCCTTTTGGTCAAAGTAGGCCGCGATGAATTTGCCGAAGCCCTTCGCCTCGTCCTCACTCACCACCAGTTCCATCTCAAACCCCGGCGGGAGCGTGAATGAAGCCTTCTGCTCCTCCGGCGAAACCGGCGACGGCTTCTCGGCCTTCTTCGGCTCCGGCGCGCCCACGGGCCGCGGCTTCTGCGGCAGTTCCTCAATGGTGATGTCCTTGAACTGAATCAGCGCCTTGCCGCCGCCATGCACCTGCAGGCCGATCTTCCCCTCCAGCGGAATCTTCGGGTCCGCCTCGATGTAATCGCTGCCCGCCACGCCATTGATCCAAATGCGAATCCTCGTCCCCTCCGCGCGAATCACGTAGTCGTTCCAGTCGTCCTTCCTGATCGCCGCCGTCAGCGCCTTCTCATCTACAGGATTCGCGATCACCTTATTGCGCCGGCTCTCGTCATAAATCTTCCCCCACCAGCCCTCCCCCGCGTCGCACTGATAGCCGATCATCTCCGAATCATTTGGCACCCGCTGACTGCGAATCTGAATGCCGGAATTGATGAACCCGCCCGCGCCCGTGATCTTGATCTTAGCCCGCAGATCGAAGTCCGCATAACTCTTCTCCGTCGCCAGAAACTCGTTGCGCGTCACCGTCTCCGTGAGCGACCCGCCGGTGATCGCGCCGTCCTGCACCGTCCAGATTTTCGCATTCCCCTCCCAGCCCGCGAGGGATTTGCCGTCGAAAAGGGATTTTGCTTTGGAAACATCCTGAGCCGGCGGCTCGCCGCGCAGTGTGACGAGGGAAAAAAGAAGAGCAGGGAGAATGCGGGAGAGCTTCATGGGAAATACAGTCCCTCCTTACGGCAGGAAACGCCGCATTATGCACCGGAAAAAATCCACTCTTTCCCGGCTGGAATGCTGCCGCGACAGAGCCGTGGGCGGATGGGGAATTGGATTGAACTATCGGGTGCGAGGAAGGAGCATCAGGCTCCAACTCCGCTCCAGCCTTACCTCGGCCGCGTTCGTGCCGGCGACTGATGCCTCCAGCGCAACTGATCCTGAATGCGGAGATTGTTTCCGCAGATTTCGCAGATTGACGCAGATGATGAGGCCGTTGCGCAGAAGATGCCGCTCACCTTTCAGGTGAGTTCACCATCCGTTCCAACTCCCTGAGAATCTGTGCTCATCTGAGAAATCTGCGGACCTCATTTTCCTTTTTAGGCTGATGGATCCAGCGCTCCGATCAACTGAAGAGACCCCGTATGCTGTTCGCGATTCTCGAATCGCGAATGCTCCTGGAGTCGGTTCCATCGGCACAGCACCCCGGCAATCACTTGTCCTGCTTCGGCTCCGGCGCGCTTTCCTTTTTCGCTGCCGCGGGGAGTTCCTCGATGGTGATGTCCTTGAACTGCACGAGCGCCTTGCCGCCGCCGTGGACCTGGAGGCCGAGTTTGCCTTCGAGCGGGATTTTGGGATCGGCTTCGGTATAGTCGCTGGCGGCGACGCCGTTGATCCAGATGCGGATGCGCGGGCCTTCGGCGCGGATGACGTAGTCGTTCCAGTCGTCTTTTTTGACTGCGGCCGTGAGTGCTTTTTCGTCGGCGGGGTTGGCGATGACTTTGTTGCGGCGGCTCTCGTCGTAGATTTTCCCCCACCAGCCCTCGCCGGCATCGCACTGATAGCCTGACATTTCGGAATCGTTGGGCACGCGCACGCTGCGGATTTGAATGCCGGAATTGATGAAGCCCTCTTTGCCGGTGATTTTGATCTTCAGCCGCAGATCGAAGTTGGCATAGCTTTTCTCCGTGGCGAGGAACTCGTTGCGGGCGACGGTCTCGGTGAGCGAGCCGCCGGTGATGACGCCATCCTCGACGCGCCAGATTTTCGCATTCCCCTCCCAGCCGGCGAGGGACTTGCCGTCGAAGAGCGGTTTGGATTTGGCAGCATCCTGCGCGGGCGGAGGATCGGCCTGAAGGAGGGAGAAGCCGGCCAGAAGGGTCAGCGTGGTGAGGAGTCGGGTGGTGTTCATAACGGAATAGGGCGCATGATACGCGGCGGATTCGCCGGTGTCGCACCGGAAAAAGTTCACGGGTTTCCGGCGGGTGCTATCGTGCCGCAGTTATTCCCCTGCTTCGCTGGTACTGGTAACGGCACATGGCAAGCACCCGCGAAAATCTCACGCGCCAACAGTGATCGGTCAAATACACTTCTTTCAAACGGGGCAGATTAGAGCCTCGCTCGAGCTGCTGGCTCAATACGCTCTCACGATCACCACCTCATGTGCTTCGCAGGCTATGGGCCACTCCAGGGTATCGATCTGACGTTCGAGCACGGCGGCGGGGATGGGATGCTCGCGTTTCCGGTTCCGGGAATGAAGCGCGGAGACGGGAGTTTGCATCGCCACCAGCGTGACGTGTGCACCGTAGTCGAAGCCGAGTTGCAGCACCCAGCCGCGCATTTCGGCGCGCAGGCTGGTGGCGTCCCAAACGATGGATCCGCCGCGGCGGAGAGCGGCTTTGAGTCGCTCTCTGGCTGCCTGGAGCACCTGGCCGTTCATGGTTTGATCGCTGCGCTTGCCGGCAATCTGCACCCGCAGTTCGTCGAGTGAAACAACATGAGCATCGGCGCGGTGAGTGGCGATCCAATGAGATTTGCCTGATCCTGACGGACCACAGAGCACAGTAAGTTCCGGCGCAGGATCGCGCAGGCAGTGGGCGCGCGCGATGGCTTCCTCCACGCAGTTTATGAGACCCTGCTCCGCATCCCGGATGCCGGCATGGAGGGCATGGCGGCGAAAAGCCGCACTGCGCATGGCAAAGACACTCTCAATGGCCGAGGCCCAGTCCTTCCAGGGATCGCCGTCCTGCCACAACCCCAGTTCCTCACAGCGCAGGCGAAAGAGTTCCATGATCTCCAACTGCTCGGGCAGGTCCGGGCAGATGCGCCCGCGCAGATCAGCATGCTCCAAATAGTACACAAGCCGCACCGGGCATTGACGGGCCAGCCGCCGCCACGCCGATGGGGCGGCGTCGTCCTGCACGAGCCGCCGCGGCTGATGATGAAATCCGGTGAGGGCGAGCACGCGGCTCTCGATGTGTTGCGCCAGGCCAAGTTCCGGTACGCGCAGCGCGAGCCAGCTTCGGCCTACTTCCGCGTGGCGAAGGGAAACGATGCGCTGCCGTCCGTTGATCTCGCGGGCCTTCGTCGTACGCACCTTGCCGATGTCGTGCAGCACTGCGGCCATGAGCAGCGCCAGGGTGTCCTCTGGACTGAGGTTTTCGACAGCAGCGATGTTACGGGCTTCCTGTAGAACCATCTCGCAGTGGGTGGCTACGTCGCCTTCGCCATGCCATTCAGCGTCCTGTGGGGTGGACGCAAGTTCACTTAGCAGCGGCAGCGCGCGACTCCACCCCGCTACGAGCGCGGCGAAGTCCGGCGGCTGGGTACCAATGAGAGCCTGACAGAGCTTATCCATGCGTCTCCTCTCCCGGCCCGGACGATCTTAGGCGATTCGGCACAACAGGTGCATACATCCAGTGTTCGTCCGTTTGCACATGCTGCGGGCGCACCCATTTCCCAACGCTGCGGGCAAAATCGGCATAAGCAAAGCCGTCCGTCATTCGCACGACGTAACCCTCTGTAATCCGCGTATCCACTTCGATAGCCCGCACGCGCTTCGTGTCCCATAGCCCACGATACAAAACAAGCGGCACCGGACAGCCGAGCAGTGCCGCCCACTCGCAGGTGACATCCCAACTCAGGCAGCGGTTGGATTCATCCCAGATGGAAAACAAATAAAAATAGCTCTCCAATGCCTCATAGCGCACGGAATGCTGCGCATAAAGGTTCTCACCACAAAGCCGCCAGCCATCCGGTATGTCATGCCGGATCGTGGCGTGCCATGCCTTCACCCAGTCGCGCGAGGGATGGTGCCTTGAGTCCAGTGAGCGAGCATGGATGCCCTCGCGGTAAAGGCTCGTGTTTTCCCCATCCAGTTTCTCTGTAACTACCACCTCGCGCCCGTGGAAGTGCGCGCAGCCGGCGAGATGTTCGTCGTCATCGGAAGCGCCCGGCGACCACGGCAGGTGCGGCGTGCGGGGGTATTTGTGGCGGTACATAAAGCTGGCAATCCACGAACTGGAAAAGCTGTCGGTGTCCACACAAAACAAACGCCAACGCTCCATGTCCCGCACGGGCCATGTTGAGGCAGGTGGCTGGCGAATCACTCCCGCCAATAGACATGCCGCGCCGCCCCATCGCAGACGGCCTCCTTTCAGGCAGCAGTGTTTGAAGCGGCAGGTGGAGCCGCAGGGGCAGGGGTCGTTGCGGCCGAGTTTTTCCTCCAGCCATTTGTCGCCGTGAACCACGCGCAGGCCGCGTTTGACCTGCGTTTCAGACGGCCAGCCGCGGCGGCGTTTGCTGGTGCGCTCGAAAGCAGTCGCTGTCCTCGAATTGATCGTGCCTCGTCGTCATGCGGGCCTCCTTTGTTGTGAGGCTGCCCGGTGTTCGCTCCGGTGAAGAAGCGCAAGCGCGGAGGCAGTCCCGCAGGATGGGCCGCGATGACTCAACCTGAAAAGGAAAATGGACAGGAAGAAAGCTGCAGCCGACCGAAGGGAACCGGTATCAGCGGAGACAGCCGCAGGCAAACAGGCGAACATTTCATCTTAACTGATGAGCCGAATGGACACTGATTCACACGGATTGACGCATGAATTCGGATTCACTCCCCGGAGGAGGATTCCCGGGAACACAACTTGCCGGGTATCCGTGTTCATCCGGGTCCATCCGTGGTTCAACTTCCCTTTCAAGGCTCAGATTACAAAGGCACCAGGGGAAAGGCCGTCCCGCTTTCCTTTCATTCCCGCTCATGGGATTGGATTCTGCCTTTCTCTGCGGCCATCTCTGGTTCTTATGCCCGCATGACCCTTGCCAACCGCATCACGATTTTCCGGCTGCTGCTCATTCCGGTGTTCGTACATTTTGCGGCGCGCTACGGGCAGAGTGTGAGTGACGGCTCGCCGGTGGAGTCGCTGCGGATCACGGCGGTGTGTCTTTTCCTGACGGCGGGGCTGACGGACCTGCTGGACGGGTGGATCGCGCGGCGGTTCAATCAACGTTCGCGGCTGGGCAGTGTGCTCGATCCGCTGGCGGACAAGGGGCTGATGCTGGCGGCGATCCTGACCCTGACGGCGACGGGGTGGTCGGAGCAGCACCGGTTTCCGCTGTGGTTTCCGGTGCTCGTCCTGATGCGCGATGTGCTCTCAGCGCTGGGGGCGTGGGCGATTCAGAAGAAGCACGGGCGGGTGCGCATCCGTCCGCACTGGACTGGCAAGGTGTGCAACGGGGCGCAGATCGTGGCCATCGGCTGGGTGATGCTGCAACTGGAGTTCGTGCCGCCGATCGTGGCCACGGCGGTGGCGGCGGCGTTTACGGTGGCGTCCGGCATGTTCCATCTTGCGGACGGATGGCGGCAATTTGTGAACGGCCCGCCGGAGGAGGGAGCCCGGATTATCGCCGGTCCTCCGGCATAAGGGCGAGCAAGTGTTCCTTGCTCCAGCGCAAATCGATTGCACCCCGCGCGCGGCGCACGGCCTCGCGGATGTCGGTGGCATTGCGGTGGCTGAAGACTTTCCAGTCCCCGGCGGCATTGCGGGCGGCGATGATGCTGGCAAAGGGCGCGGCATTGAGGGCGACGGCGGGGAATTTGAAACTGCCGCGGGCATATTCCGCGTCGTCCTCGCTGGTGCCCTTGCCCCAGAAGTAAATCGTGTCGCCGTCGAACGCGGCGGTGACGGACGCGGCGGAGGCTACCATGGTCGCGGGTTTTCTGCGGGCGGGGACGCCGGTGATTTGGTTTTCCTCGTTGCTGCCGATGAAGACGAGCGTGCCGTCTGACTTCGCGGCGACGGTGATCTCGCGGGAGGCGTCGAGCGCGCGGATGTCCTTGAAGAATTCTGGCGGAGCGAAGCTGCCGGGATAACTGTCAGTCGGCCAGCCGAAGAGGCTGACGGTGCCGTCGGCATGAAGGGCGTGGCCGTGGAAATCCCCGCAGGCGATGGCGACGGCGGGCTTGAGGTCGCGGGGCACGAGATTGCTGCGGTGTTCCGCGCCCCACGCGACGATGCTGCCGTCGCTGCGCAGTGCGGCGGAGAATTTGCCTCCGGCGTCGAGGGCCACGACATCCGTGAGGCCGGCGGGCGGCTCGACGTGTTTGGCAAAGGAGGTGCCCCACTGCACGACGGTGCCGTCCGGCCGGAGCGCGAGGGCGTATTCGGGACCCGCAGCGATGGCGACGACGGGTCCGAGATCCGCGGGGACTTCCGCGGCGCCATTGTCATGATTGACGTCCGGCCCGCGGCGCCAGACGACGACGTGGCCCGGCACTGAGGGGCGTTTGAGGCCGGCGGGAGGGGCTTCGGCCTTCGCGGCATTCGGCGCGAAGGCGGAGAAATGCGCGAGGGCGGCTTCCGCCTCACGAAGGTGCGGCGCGACCCATGCGGCGTCGGCATGCTTTTTCGCCTGACGAAAAGCGGACGCCAGCGCATCGAGCTTCGTACGGTGCGCCTGCCAGACGCCGAGCGCGGCGGCGGCGAGTGGTTTCTCCAGGGCGGCTTTGGCATCGTGCCATGTTTTGCGCAGCGGAGCGAGTGCGGCGGGCGTGCCGGGCGCGTCCGGCGGCGGAGGATCGCCGCCGCCGGTGATGAACGCCTCCTCGCGGGTGTAAATCGCGGCCTCGGCGGGTTTCTGGCCGGCGAGCAGGCGCAGACGCTTCGCATAGGAATCGCGCAGGTTGACCATCCCGCTGTGCAGCTTCGATCCATAAGCCGCATCGCGCAGCCTGGCAAATTCCGCGAGTGCTGCGGCGAGGTCGCCGGGCGCGGGCCACGCGGAGGGAGACGCCATCGCTTTGTCAGGATCGGACACCCCGTCGAGCGCGATCCATTCCACATCGCGGAAGGAAACGAAGTTGGTGTGGAGCCGGACATTCCGGCCGGACGCGACCATTCCGGTGTCCACGCTGCCGATGGTGACGCCGTTGAGCAGCACGGTGAGTTGCGGGCCGAGCAGGCGAATCTCCAGGAGAATTTCATCCCCGCGCGCGACTGGAGCGGCGAGCCGCCACTCGGCGAGGGGCTCACCTTCGCCGGATTCCCGCCTGACAATGCGCACCGTGGACGGGCCGTGCAGCCCGCAGATGAGTGTATCGCTTCCCCCGAAGCGCGGCCGGATTTGAAACAGGCGCGCGTCCTCATCCGCGCGCAGCCGGACGCGCACGGCGCCGTCGCTGAATGCGGCGGATTCCGGAAGATCGCAGGACTGCGCGCCCGCGGCGACATACCAGCCGTCCTGCGGCGTGAGGCGGTCGCCGTGTTTTGTGAGTTCGCTTTTTGTCAGGTGCACCGCCTGCCACGATCCGGCAGCGGGCCCGGGCGCCGACGGCTTGTCCTTGTCAGGAGGCGATGGTGCCGTGTGCTCCGTGGTCTCCGGCGGCGGAGCGGCGCCGGGTTTCGGTTTTTCCAGCAGATAGCCGCTGTTGGCGGAATCGGCATCCCCGCCGCGGAGGTCGTTCCACTCGATGCGGCGCTCGCCGTATTTGCTCTGGAAGTGCCACGCGAGAAAATCCTGCGCCCCCTCGGAACTGCTGCCGTCATTGGGCGCATCCGGAGCCCATTTGAAGAACTGGAACGGCTCGCCGGTGACCCATTTCCATGTTCCTTCGGTCTCCTCGTCGCTGGCGCCGAGCCAGCACATGTCATTGGACTCCTTGAGCAGCGGCAGAAGGTATTCCCGCAGGGCCTCGTATTCCGCCTCCGACGTGATAACCGCGAGATGGCCGCCCTGCGTTTCCGCTTCGCGCTTCGCCCGCCGCCACGGAAAGCGCGACGGGATAAATTGATAGACACTCTCGCCGAAGACCAGTTCCGGCGCGGAAGGCGAAGAGGGAGGCAGCGGTGCCGGAGGTGCCGGAGCCGGAGGATCGGGCGGCCGGGGCGGCGCGGGTTGCGGCGTGTTTCCGGTTTCACTGCCGCTGAAGATTTTCTCCAGCTGCTGTGCCGTCTCCGGTGTCTGCGGTGCCGGTTTGGTTTTGCCGCCGCCTTTGAAGACGATGATCAGCACGGCCACAAGCGCGGCCGCGGCACCCACTGATCCCAAAAGCACCGCGCTTCGTTTTCCCGGCCCTGACTTGCGGCCCGGCGCCTGACGCGACGGCGGCGCGGGCGGCGGCAGCGGGCGGGCGCCTCTCTGACCGGTGGGCACTCCGGCGGCGGCGGCCGGCCGCACCGCTGGTTGGGCAGCGGGACTGAGAATGCGCAGCAGATCCTTCTTCATTTCCTCCGCGTTCGCATAGCGGTCCGCCGGCTGCTGCTGCATGGCGCGCATCACCACGTCATCGAAGCGGCGGTCCACTCCGGCCTTGCGGCGCGAAGGCGCGATGAAGGTCCCCGTGGGCCGCGCGCCGGTGAGCAGTTCATAGAGCACGACGCCGAGGCTGAAGATGTCCGCCCGGTGATCGATGTGCCGGCTGAAATCGAACAGCTCCGGCGCGGCGTATTCCGGCGTGCCGAGGCGCAACCCGCTGATCGAGGCCTGGGTCGCGCTCGAGGGCTCCGCTTCCGGCCGCCGCTGCCGGGCGATGCCGAAATCGCCCAGCTTCACCCGCAGTCCGGGCTCGATGAAAATATTCTCCGGCTTCACATCGCGGTGCACCACGCCCTTGTGATGGGCGGCGGTCAGGGCATCGCACGCCTGACTGAGAATCTTCACGATGTCCTGCTGCTTGAGCGGCTCGCCGTTCATTCGGTGGAGCAGCGTCGTCCCCTCCAGCAGTTCCATCACGATGTACAACACATCCCCGGCCCTGCCAAAGTCGTGAATGTTGACGATGTGCGGATAGTTCAACGATCCCATGAGCCTCGCCTCGGCCTGAAACTGCTCACGATAGGTCGCATCCGCCGTGAAGCTGCGCGGCAGAATCTTGATCGCCACGGGCCGGCCCAGACTTACCTGCTCGGCACGGTACACCGCACCCATGCCGCCCTCGGCGATGAGGCTTTCGAAGCGATACTGCGGAAGCAGTGCCGCCAGCTCCTCCAGGCTGGGCAAGTCGTCAGGGTTCATGGTGAATTCACATTTCACACTGCGCGGCGCGGTGCAAAGCGCAAGTTCGCGCCTGCCGGTGTCTGTAAAGCGCGCAGGAACGCGGACGGTGACAACCGCACGGATTTGCGACGGCCTGTCGCACCCGCCGTGCCGTTTTGGCCGTATGATACATGCGGGAACGGTTCGTTTCCGCGGCACACTTTCTGATGAGAGATGTCTGGCCAATTCTCCCCGTTCCTGATAAACTGTTTTCTGAATCCTCGACAACCTCCTGAACAATCACCGCCCACTTCCGTCAATTTCCGACCTGCTCTCCGACCGGCCCTTTTCCCTGAACATCCCGCCCTCCAGCTTGCGCTTCACGCTGGAGGAGCCCAATCTCCCCTCAGTCCCCATCCCCCCAATGAAATCCAATCCTCCAAGGGCCAAAGATTCCCAGGCAGAAGTTCCCTCCACTGTGGTGACGCTCCAGGGGAGCACTCTTACCCCTCCCCGGCAGCCGCGCAAAAAAACCGCGCCTTCCGGGCTGATGCCGGTCCTGCCCATTCGCAACGCCGTGCTGTTTCCCGGCATGGTCGTGCCGCTGACCATCGGCCGCACCGCGTCGCGCAAACTCATCGAGGAACTCAAAGGGGGCACGCTCGGGGTCTTCACGCAGCTCAATGAAACGGACAACGAGCCCCGCGCCGCCGATCTGCACCGGGTGGGCGTCAGCGGCAAGGTCATGCGCGTCGTCAAACAGAACAGCGACACCGTGGTGGCCATTGTCAGTGTGGAGGAGCGCATAGCCCTCGTCTCAGCCGGCGAACCCGCTCCCTACCTGCGCGCGAAAACTGAAGTCCTCCGCTCGATCCAGCCAAAACAAACGCCGGAATGGACCGCGGAAATCGCGTCCCTGCGCGCGTCCGCCCTCAAACTGCTCGAGCACCGCGAAGACATTCCCGATCAGGTCGGCGTGCTGGTGCGGAACATCGACGATCCCGCGCGCCTCACCGACTTCATCGCCGGCGGCATCGACATGGAAATCGTGGAACGTCAGGCATTGCTGGAGGAGCTGGACGTGGAAAAGCGCGTGCGCACCCTCCAGCTCAAAGTGGCCAATCAGCTGCACATCGCCGAACTGCAGGACAAGATTCAAAAAGACGTGCAAAGCCAGTTCGGCGAAATGCAGCGCCGCGCGTGGCTCAGCGAACAGAAGAAAGCCATTGAGAAAGAACTCGGCGAAGGAGGTACCCAGGACGGTGATGAACTGGGCAAACTGAAGGTCTCGCTCAAAGAGGCCAACCTGCCCAAAGCCGCACGGGAACAGGCTGATCGCGAATTGAAGCGCCTCAACCACGTCCCCGCCGGCAGCCCGGAGTTCAGCGTCATCGTCAGCTATCTGGAAACCATCGCCGCCCTGCCGTGGGACAAGTTCACCGACGACAACCTCGACCTGAAGCACGCACGCAGGGTGCTCGACAAAGACCACTTCGGCCTCGAGAAGGTGAAGCGCCGTCTCATCGAATACCTCGCCGTGCGGAAGCTCAACCCGAAGGGCCGCAGCCCGATCATGCTGCTGCTCGGGCCGCCCGGCGTGGGCAAGACCAGCCTCGGCCACAGCGTCGCCCGCGCCCTGGGGCGCAAGTTTGCCCGCGTCAGTCTCGGCGGCGTGCGCGACGAAGCCGACATCCGCGGCCACCGCCGCACCTACATCGGCGCCATGCCCGGGCGGCTCATCAACGAAATCCGCCGCACCGGCTCCGCCAATCCGGTCATCATGCTGGATGAGATGGACAAGCTCGGCCACGACTTCCGCGGGGATCCCTCCAGCGCACTCCTTGAAGTGCTCGATCCGGCGCAGAACCACACTTTTACCGATCACTACCTCGACACGCCGTTCGATCTCAGCCGCGTGCTCTTCATCGGCACGGCGAATGCGCTCGATACCATCCCGCCTGCCCTGCGCGACCGGCTGGAGGTGATCGAACTCACCAGCTACACGGCGACGGAGAAAAAAGTCATCGCCACTAAGTACCTCGTGCCGCGCCAGCGCAAGGAGCACGGACTGAAAGCGAAGCAGTTCGCCCTCAGCCCCGGCGCGCTCGACCTGCTGATCTCCGACTACACCCGCGAAGCGGGCGTGCGCGAACTGGAACGCACCATCGCCAGCCTGTGCCGCGCCGTGGCGGCGCGCATCGCCGCCGGTGAATCGCCGGATCCGGTCCTCACCGCCGAAGCCGCGCAGGAAATTCTCGGACCGCCCAAATTCCTCAATGACGAGAAGCTCGATACGCCGCGCCCCGGCGTTGTCACGGGGCTCGCGTGGACGCCTGTCGGCGGCGACATTCTGCATATCGAGGCGCTGCGCTACCCCGGCCGCGGCAATGCCCAGCTCACCGGCCAGCTCGGCGACGTGATGAAGGAAAGCGTGCAGACCGCACTCAGCCTCGTCCGCAGTCGCAGTGACGCCCTGGGCATCGCCCCGCGCACCTTCGGGAGCACCGATGTGCACGTGCACGTCCCCGCCGGTGCCGTGCCCAAGGACGGCCCCAGCGCCGGAGTCGCCATGTTCACCGCCCTGGCCAGTCTTTTCACTGACAAACCTGTGCGCGCCGACCTCGCCATGACCGGTGAGATCAGTCTCCGCGGCACCGTGCTGCCCATCGGCGGCCTCAAGGAAAAAAGCCTCGCCGCCCTCCGCGCCGGCATCGGGACCATTCTCGTGCCCGAAGCCAACCGCAAAGACCTCCCTGACATTCCCGCGGAAGTCAAAAAAGGCGTCAGCATCCACTTCGTCAAAACCGTGGACGACGTCCTGCGCGAGGCCCTCGTAAAATAACGCAGTCAGGCCCAGGGCACCCTCGGAGAACCGCCGACGGGGTCCCGAAACGCCCCAAACGCAATTTTTCTCCCCTAGACCCCCCTGGGGAATCACCTGGAGTATTGCATCCGGCGCGCGACCCCGCTAGATTTGGCGGAAATTCCGCCCGACCCGACTCCATGCCCGCCGTTCCTGTCAAAAAAAGAGTGTTCCTCGTGGACGATCATCCCATCATGCGGCAGGGCCTAACGCAGTTAATCAACCACGAGCCCGACCTCGTGGTCGTCGGTGAGGCCAATGACGCCCACGCCGCGCTCGAGGGCATCCTGCACACCACCCCGGATCTCGTCATCATCGACATCTCCCTTCCTGGCAAAAACGGCCTCGAACTCATCAAGGACATCCGCGCCCACATCCGGAATGTGGCGCTGCTGGTGCACTCGATGCACGACGAGGGACTCTATGTGGAACGGGTGCTGCGCGCCGGAGCGCAGGGCTATATCATGAAACAGGAGGGCGCGCGCAAGGTCATCGATGCCGTGCGCAAGGTGCTCACCGGCGAGATTTACGTCAGCCAGGCGATGAGCGGCAAAATTCTGGAAATCTTCTCCGGACGGCGCCCCACCTCGCAGGACCCGGTGGAATCGCTCAGCGACCGCCAGTTCGAGATTTTCCAGATGATCGGTCAGGGCAAGGGAACCCGCGCCATCGCCGAGGAACTCAATGTCAGCGTCAAAACGGTGGACGCGCACCGCGCCAATATCAAAGACAAGCTGCATCTGGCCAGCGGCGTGGAACTCGTGCGCTACGCCGTCCGCTGGGTGGAGAATAACAAACTGAGCTGAGCCCGCGGACCCCGCCTCCGCCCTGCCACGGACCCGCGGAACACCGTGGGAATCAATGGTTGACGCGATTTCTCCGCCAGGCTACTCCCGCGCAGCGTCAGCGGGAGCGTGCTCCGCGCCACCGCCGCAGCCACCCAACCCTCAACTCTTTACCCTGTCATGGGCACCATCACCAAACGGGACCTCGTCATTCAAATCAGTGATCAAACCGGCCTCACTCAGCACCAGGTCTTCGACGTGCTGCAGCTGTTCCTCGACAATGTCACCAGCCACCTCGCGCAGAACAACGAAGTCGTGCTGCGGAATTTTGGCACCTTCGAGATTCGCGTCGCCAAAGCCAAGATCGGCCGCAATCCGAACTCGCCCGCCAAAGACGTGCCCATTCCCGCCCGGGCCATCGTGAAATTCAAACCCGGCAAGGAACTGAAGGAAAAAGTCGCCTCCCTGCTCCCTGAACTGCAGCAGTAGCCGCCGTGAGGCCGCCCCGCCTCCGTCTGCAAATTTCAGGTGAAACCTCCAAGCGGCCCGCTACGGTCGCGACCATCTGTGACCATCCTAACCATCACAAGCCAGAAGGGCGGGGTCGGCAAGACGACCGTCTCGGTCAATCTCGCCTACTCCATGGCCCGGCGCGGCTGGAACACACTTCTCATCGACACCGATCCCCAGGGCAGCGTCGGCCTGTCACTTTCCGAAAAGGCGCGCAAGTGTCAGGGTTTTTACGACGCCGTCAATACCGGCGCTTCCGCGCTGCCCTTCATCCTGCCCACGCGGATGCCGGAGCTGAAGATCCTCACCGCCGGCCACACGGCGAATTTCTTTGAAGCGACCGCGCCCGAAGTGAAGCCCATGGATGCCCTGCGCCGCGTCACCGGCGATGTGCAGAAACAGGGATTCGATCTCGTCATTTTCGACACGCCCGCCGGCATGCACGGCATCACCGGCGACGTGCTGCGCATCGCCGATTACGTCATGGTGCCGCAGCAGGCCGAGCCGCTCGGCATGCGCTCCATTCCCCAGGTGCTCCACGCCATCCAAAGCCTGCGCGCCGCCGGCTCGAAACTCGAAGTCGCCGGCATTCTCATGACCATGGTGCAGCACGACCAGCGCGAGAGCGCCGAAGTGATCCGCGAACTGCGCACCCTGCTGCCGGGACGGCTGCTGCTCGACAGCGTCATCCCGCGCGACGCCACTTACATGAAAGCCAGTGCCGTCGGCGTGCCTGTGGCGCTGCTCTACGCCCAGCCGCCCGCCGCCGCCCACATTTTCGACCAGCTCGCCGCCGAACTCGAACCCCGCCTGCGCCTCCAGCGCCCCGCCCCCGAAACCAATGACTACACTCGGCTCATGGATTGATGCAGAGACCGTCAGCGGTCTGGGCAAGGAACTGACCACGGCCCCCGTGGCCCGCGCCGGCACGGCCCCGCAGCCCCTGACAAAACTCTCGGCGGAGGATTTCCGGCTCCCGGAGCACTATCTTCCCGCCCCCTTTCCGGCGCCGGAAAACGAAGAGCGCGACAAAGTCAGGGAAATGCTGCGCCAGGTGCGCTCCCGCGCGGAGCAAAGCGGTCTCGTGTCCGGCGGTGAAGCACCGGAGCCGCCCGCGGCCCCTCCCCCGCTCAGCCGCAGCGTTCCCTTTTTCACGCCGCCCGCCGGTCCGCTCGCTACGCGGCTGCGCGCCTTCATCGACTGGCTGCGCCGCCAGGTGCCCTGCGAGGAAGTCTTCATCGTGGACCATCAGGGCCGGCCCGCGAGCGACCGCGAGTCGCCCCCGGAACTCGTCACCGCCGCCGTCCTTGTCAGTGAAGCCGCCCGCCGCGCCCTCCAGCACATCCCGGCCGCCGGCGAAGGCGCCGTCCATCTCGATCTGCCGGAGGAGCGCAAACTCTGCGTCGTCGATTCCCTCACCGCGTCCGGCGCCTTCTTCCTCGGTCTCGTGGTCACGGAAGCCCTCAGCGCCCGCGCCTCCGACCGGCTCCGCCGCGCACTCAAGCGCACCATCGAAGCCGAGCCCGCCAGCGTCGTCGTCCAGCAGCGCGCGGAGCGGTGGTAGCTGCAGAGAAGCAACCCGACTCCGCACCGCCGGCACCGTTGCACGCGCCGGCACTCACACCAGTGAACGCCCTCCCGCCGCAACTTTCCGCATTCGCCCATGAATTACTGGCTCTTCAAATCCGAACCTGACGTTTTCTCCTTCGCCGATCTCAAATCCAAACGCCGCGAACCGTGGACCGGCGTGCGCAACTACCAGGCGCGGAATTACATGCGCGACGCCATGCGGCCCGGCGACGAGGCGCTGTTCTATCACTCCAGCTGCCCGGAGCCGGGCGTGGCCGGTGTGATGAAAGTGATCTCGGAACCCTATCCCGATCCCACGCAGTTCGATTCGAAGAGTGAATACTTCGACGCCAAAGCCACGCGCGAAAAACCGGTCTGGCAACTCGTCGATGTCGCCTGGGTGCGCGATTTCAAAAACTTCGTCAGCCTCGCGGCGCTGAAAGCCGATCCCGCGCTGCAGAATCTGCTCACGCTGCGCCCCGGCAACCGGCTCTCCATCACCCCCGTCGAGCCCGCGGACTTCAAACGCATCTGCAAGCTGGGCGGATTGTAACGCAGACCGTCCCGGCTGCCGTGGCACAGTGCGTCCCGCCTGCCTTGTTTCAGTCTGGCAGGCCAGAGGCACTGCGGAACTCGTATCGGAAGCACTGCGTTACAGCAGTTTCCGGGTGACCGCCTCCACGTCATAGACGCACCCGCCCCAGGTGCCGCCGCTGGCGGCCTGGAGGGCGGCCCAAAGTTTGGTGTCGTCGGGCAGTTTCGGATGCGGTCCCAGATCGGGGTGCGGCTGGCGGGTGTTGAGGAATTCGGCGCCCTCGTCCGGCGTCATGCGCTGACCGGCGGGTCCGAGGAAATTCACGGTGCCGGTGAGGTTCACACGATCCACTTCGATGCGCACGGTGTCGCCATCGCGCAGTCGCCCGAGCGGGCCGCCGGCGAGGGCTTCGGGACCCACGTGGCCGATGCAGGCGCCGGTGCTGACGCCGCTGAAACGGGCGTCGGTGATGAGCGCGACATGTTTGCCGAACGGGAGGAATTTCAGCGCGCTGGTGAGTTGATAGGTTTCCTCCATGCCGGTGCCCATCGGGCCGCAGCCGGCGAGAATGAGCACGTCGCCCGCAGCGATACCGCCGGCCTTGATGGCGGCGATGGCGGCGGCTTCGCTGGTGAAGAACTTGACCGGGCCTTCGTGGCGATAAACACCGTCGGCATCCACCACGGACGGGTCGATGCTGGTGCTTTTGATGACCGCGCCGTCAGGCGCGATGTTGCCGCGCGGAAAGGTCACGGTGCTGGTGAGGCCGCGGGCTTTGGCTTTGTCAGGCGGGAGGATCACGTCGTCGGCGTCTATACCGTCCATCGTGTCCAGCAGCGCGCGGAAGCGGGCGCGGCGTTCACTTCTCTCCCATTGCTCCAATACCTCTCCCAGCGGGACAGAAGAGACGGATAGGACTGACAACTCCAGCAGCCCCAGATCGCGCAGATGCAGCATCACCTCCGGCACGCCGCCGGCGAGAAAAACGCGTACGGTCGGATGGTGCACCGGGCCGTTGGGCAGCACGCTCACCAGCCGCGGCGTGCGGCGGTTCACCTCCTGCCAGTCCTCGACCGTTGGCCGGCGCAGTCCGGCGGCGTGGGCGATGGCCGGGATGTGGAGCAGCAAATTCGTGCTCCCGCCGAAGGCGGCGTGGACAGTCATGGCATTGCGAATGGCGGCGTCGGTGAGCACGTCGCGCGTCTTGAGGCCGGCGCGTTCCATTTCCACCACGCAGCGCGCCGCCTGACGCGCAATGTCGAGCCACACTTCCTGACCGCTCGGCGCTAGCGCGCTGTGCGGCGGTGCGAGGCCAAGCGCTTCGGCCACGACCTGGGAAGTCGCCGCCGTTCCCAGAAACTGACAGCCTCCGCCCGGCGATGCGCAGGCGCGGCAGCCGAGATCCGCCGCTTCCTCCAGCGACACCATGCCGTGCGCGTGCCGCGCCCCGAGCGTTTGCACGGAGCCGGCATCTTCTCCGGTCACCGGCGGCAGCATCACACCGCCGGGCACGATGACGCACGGCAGATCGCGCATCGCCGCCAGCGCCATCATCATCGCTGGAAGGCCCTTGTCGCACGTCGCCACGCCGATCACTCCTTTTCGCACTGGCAGACTGCGGATGAGCCGGCGGAAAACGATCGCCGCGTCATTGCGATAGGGCAGCGAGTCGAACATCCCCGTCGTCCCCTGGGTGCGTCCGTCGCAGGGATCGCTAACATAGCCGGCGAATGGCATTGCCTTCAGTCGCCGCAGTTCCTCCGCCGCCGCGCGCACCTGGAGCGTGATTTCCCAGTGCCCTGAGTGATAGCCGAGCGCGACAGGCTCGCCATTCTCCGCTCGCAGGCCGCCCTGCGTGCTCAAAATCAAATACGGCGGACGTGTCATTTCCTCAGCCCGCCAGCCCATGCCGGCATTCTGACTCCAGCCGAACAAATCCCCGCTGGGCCGCTCGCGCAGCATCTCCGCTGTCAGGGGGAGGCTGCCCGCCGGGCCGGGGGCTTTCGATTTTACCGCGAGCAGGGCGTCGTCGCAGGGAAACAGTGCAGCAGTCATGCGCGCGCTTTCGCCGCGCGATTTCCAGGCCGCAAGCCGGGGGGTCGGAATTACGGCAGAGCCCGCCAGCGGACAGCAACGTAGAAACGCGGTCCCGGCTGCGCCGGAATGCGCACCGTGATCCTGTCCAGTCCGTCGCCCGCATCTTCGACCGACTCCAACTCCGCCGGGGCCGCGGTCCAGTCTGAGAGATTGGTGCTTTGCATCACCGTGGCAGCGGCTTCGTCGGCCTCACGATGGTGCCAGTAGGACAGAAGCATCGTGTTCTCTCTGATCTCAAGAACCGGCAGGCGCGTGGTGTCAGGAGCATCCGGCAGACCACCAGTGGCATATTCCACCAGCGGCTGCAGGCCATCCATGTCGGTATCTTCAGAATCGATGATCACCTGGTGCGATGCTTTCCATGAGGCGTAGGCCGTTCCTTCCCCAGCCGACGGACTGCCGCCGTTTGCCAGACTGCGGCGCCAGCTCAGCGGATTGGCAGGGTCGAGCGAAGGATGGCGCAGGACGAGGCTGGAACCTGCGGCAGCGGGCGTCTCGATCGCGTCCGTGCGGTAACTGAAATCCGCGATCATCGAACCAAGTGCGGACGACAGCGCGAGGCGCTCGCCATTGTCTTCCAGACTGAGCGCGAAAGTGCCGCCAACGCGCGGCCCGCTGCCGTAACGCTGGCGGAAGGCGGCGAGGTTGCGCACCACAACGGCCCGTTCGCCCGGGGCGAGCGTGACGTCGGAGAGGACACAGTCCACCCCGCGAACGAATCGAACGTCGCGCAGATTCAGCGGTTCGGTGCCAGTGTTCATCAGTTCAATGAACTCAAAATCATCCTTGTCGTCGAAGCCGGCGGCGACCTCCTCTGCCGAAGGAAGCGCCGGGGTGCTGTGGATTTCCGTGATGATCAGCGGCGGCGCGGAACTGCTGCGGGCAAAGACGGCTTCGTTGAGCGCGCTCCAGTCGGTGCCGCGCAGCACGCGGGCCTTCACGGTGGTCGTCCATGCATTCAGCGGGACGGCAGCGCTATACACCCGGGCCGCAGGCGAGACACCGCCACCCACCATGCGGGGATCGGTGCCGTTCGTGGTGTAATAGAGTGTGGTGGTGCCGGTATTCGACTGCGACATGGTGATGCTGGCGCCGCCGTCAGGAATACCGCCGCCGTGCTGACTGAAAACCGGCGCATTCACCAGCGGATAGAGCGGCTTGGCGCCGCCGTCGTAGCCGCGCAGCTGCCGCAGCATCTCCGCCACGCGTCCGGGACCGCTGGAGCCGGTCGTGCCAAAGCGGATGAAATTGAATAGCCGGTTGTTGGCCGCGAGCCAGTCACTGCGCAGGAACGGAGTGGAACGCACCGCGTCGCCCCACCTCGCCGACTCCGCCCAAATTGCCGTATCGATGATCGCTGCATACTCATCCATCCGGGCGAGCACATTGGCATCGGTCATGACGCCGTTGTTGAAAAAATGCCGGTGCGCACGGTCGCCGAAGAGCGTGCGGTATTCCAGGTTCCACGCCAGATCCTCGTGCATGAACTCAGGATTGCTGCGCGTGTAATCATTCACACCGGCGACCGTGTTCGACCACGGACGCAGCAGCGTGCCACTGCCGACACGCTGATTGTTCCCGGCTTCAAGTCCGAGCGACTGCTCGAAGTCGTGGATGAAAAAGCGAAACCCGGCACTGCCCGTGCGGTCGCGCAGCCCGAACCAGTTGTTCGAGGCCCCGACGTAATCCGAGACCGGCCCGTCGTTGCCCCCCATGTAAAAAAGCACCACGAAATAGTCCGCGAGATTCACCGCATCGAGCAGAACCGGATCCGCCGCGGGAGTCACGCCGTCAGTGGCCAGCCCCATCAACTTGAAGTAATTGGCATTCGTCGGGTTGCTGCGCACCGCCCGCACACCCGTCCACAACTGATGCCATGCGCTGCCGGTGGCCATGGTGCCATCGCTGGCTTCCGTCCTGTGACCGCCGGGATAACCGGAGGATTTCAGCACATCGAAGTCCTCCTCCCTTCCCCCGAAATACTGCTCGCCGTATCCCTTGTTAGGCCGTTCGTCCGTATTGTAGAGACCCCAGTACTGGCCGTTCAGATAGAGATGAAGATAACGCACCCGCGAACCGGGCGCGATGAGCACCTGCGTGGCGCGGGACACTTCATCGCGAAGAAAGGTATTCTGGTTGCTGCCAAGATAGGCCCACGAGGCATCCTGAGACGTTCGCAGATCGAACCCGTCGAATTTCGCCGGCGTCGCGTCACCGAAGAGCGGGTAGTCCATCTTGCCTTTGCCGTAGGCGGAACGGAAGAACAGGCGGAAGGAATGCTTGGGATTGTTGGGATCGCGACTGAAACCTCCGCGGATGCGCAGTCCCGCGTCCTGCTGGAATCCCCCGGCACCGGGATTCATGGGATCGTTGATGATTTCCATGGAAACCGGCCGCTCCACGTCCTCGCCGCGCGATTGGGGACTGGTGTAAATGCCGGTCACGGGATCGGTCAGGTTCGGCTGATCCGTGACGATGGAAATGCTGGGAATGGCCTGCAGCGCGGCCTTCACCGTGGCCGGTCCCGCCGCCGTATTCACCACGTCAGGGTCCATGCCGTAGTCGAAGCGCTGTCCGTTCACCGAACCGGACGGCCATCCCGCCGGGGCCGCTCCATTGGCCGACTGCACGATAATGTCGCCGGGAAAGAGATAGGTATGCGTGTCCACATTCGATGGCTGATAGCCGTCGAGAAAGGCGGCGGCGCGCAGCACGGTCGTCGCACTGATGTGAACCGGCCCGGAATAAACAAAACCGCTCGTGGCCGTGGGCGTGTCACCATTCCGGGTATAACGGATGACCGCGCCCGGAGTGTCGCAGGTGATGGCCACATCCACCGGTGCCGTGTAGAACCCGCGGTCTGCGGAAAACTTCGTGTCTTTCACAAACCCGAGCACGCCCGGGCTGTTCGGCGCGCCGGGAGTCGGTGCCGGCATGTATCCCTCGCTCAGTGTTCCGCGGGTCAGGATGAGCTGCGGCCCGATCAGAAAGTCGCTGCTGTTGCTCGAAGCATTCAATCCGTGGATCGCGAGAACGTTCGCCCCCGTGGTGAGCAGCCCGAGATGCTGCGTCAGAGGAATGTCCTCGTAGAGCACTGCCTCCGCATCATCGTGAGAGGCGGTCGCGGCGGAATTCCAGCTCAGCGTGCCCGGTTCATTTCGTCCCGCGGAAGGCAGGAGCGTTCCATTCAAATAGACGGCAAAACCGTCATCGTAGCGCATGCGGAGCGTAAGCGTGAGGGCATCAGTCAGGCTGGAAACGGTGAACGGGATGCGGAGGTAGCAGGTCGTGCTGGTATTCAGCATCGGCGCCTTCACGTCCAGTCCCAGCAGGCTCTGATAGCCGCTGCTGTTCTCGTACCCTGCGGCCAGCACCCCGCTCTGCCACGCGGCATCATCGAACCCTGGCAAAGTCCACCCCGTGGCCAGGGCGCCGTCCTGCGGCACCAGCGCGCGCGCCGGCGCACTGGCTCCGATCAGCGTGTCGCTGGCGGAAGTGACAGCGGAAACTCCGTAGGAAACGTCCGCTTCCTGCTGGCCGAAGGTGAACTGACTCACCGCCGTCACGCCGTCCGGCTTCACCAGCGCAAGGTATTCGCCGGCGGCGCGCAGGCTGAAATTGGTGTGCAGATTCTGCCCGGAAATCCGCCGGTCCTTGCCGGAGGTGAACACCACAAGATAGCCGTTCGCGTTGATGCTGACTCCGGGAAACTGCCATTTGGTGAGCAGCGCGGGATCATCGGTCAGATACCACCCTGTCAAATCCTGTGCGACCGGATTGGGATTCTGAATCTCCAGCCAGTCCACCTCCTGACCGTCCTCGTCCGACAGGCTCTTCGTATTGTCCGCCATGAATTCGCTGATCCGCGGCTCCACGGCCCCCAGATTCGTCGCCCACGCGGCGAAAACGAGAACGGACAGGCACAGCAGGGGTCGGCAGCAAGGGGACGCCATCATGATTTAAGCTTACGGCTTCCCGACGTTTCGGTCAATGACCGCTCCGGAAAGGACGGCAGCGAACCTGCTTGGCGCCCGTGAAGCCGGGAGGTTTGGCCCGGAAAAATTCTGGCCACCCGGCCCCGGGACGCATAGCCTGAAGGCAAATGACCGCCAAAGACATCGTCGCCGAGCTCACGAATCTCGCCAATCCGGCAGCCAAAAAGAACTGGATCAACAACGGCGGCGCCAAAGAGCCGTGTCTCGGCGTGAAGGTTGAGGACATGAAGAAAATCCAGAAACGCGTGAAGACGGACTACCCGCTCGCGCTGGACCTCTACGACACCGGCATCGCCGACGCCATGTACCTCGCCGGATACATCACTGACGACGCGAAGATGACCAAAAAGGATCTGCAAAAGTGGATTGAAGCCGCCACCAGCGACTGGGTGGCCGGCTACATGGTCCCGTGGGTCGCGTCCGAGGGCCCGCATGGCCGCGAGATGGCCCTGAAATGGATGGATTCCAAAAACGAAACCATCGCCACCGCCGGCTGGCAGACCTACAGCAGCATCGCCGCCATCAAAGACGACGCCGACCTCGACCTCGCCGAAATCAAGACCCTCCTCCAGCGCGCCGCGAAGGCGATCCACCAGCAGCCCGATCGCCTCAAATGGGCCATGAACGGCTTCGTCATCGCCATCGGCTGCTACGTCATACCGCTCCACAAACTCGCCGTCGAAACCGCCAACGCCATCGGCAAAGTCACCGCCGCGCAGCCCGCGAAGTGCGGCTCCATTCCCTTCGCGCCCGAGCAGATCAAGAAATTCGCAGCCCGCGGCGCCATCGGCAAGAAGCGCAAGTCGGCGAAGTGTTGAGCGAACCCGCAAGTTCTTGGGTAATTTCTCACGCCAAACTGAATCCGCATGCTTCCAATGAAACCTCGGCACTTTCTTGCGATCCTCATCAACCTCCCGCTGCTATCCTGCAGCACACCTCAGCAAGTTTCTCCGTCCAATTCTCAAGCAACCTCCGCCGCCAAGAATTCCGCGAGTTACCGTGAGTATTACCGTGCGATGTGGCGAGCGGGCAGAGAGCGCCGACCGTTCTTAACGTACGAGCAGTGGTGCCAAGCAGAGATCTCAAAGAACGCACCACCCACTGCACCCATACCGTCTAGCCGAACACTCGCGCCAGCAGCGTATGCAAAAGCTGAACCAACGAATTCAGACAGCGAACAGAGAGCGGCCCATCCGTCCACAATGCCGGTGACTGGAAGTGCGGTTGCCAAGCCATCATTATCAGCCGCTGAATATCGGGTAATCCGGCCCAGGCACTTCCTTGACGTTGGCGGACGCCATTGGATCAAAAAGAACATCGATCGTGGCGCTTACATCCTTCTGGAAGACGGGTCGTTGTGGGAGGTTGATCGTTTCGAGAAACTGAACGCCATGCTATGGCTGCCCATGTCGAACATTACGATAGCCGAATCTTCCAGAGGTAATTTTGGATACGACTATCTTTTGATCAATACGGACGATGGCGAGTCTGTTCATGCGAAACCCATCGCACGGCAATGAACTGGTTCAGCGTACAAGTTCCCGAGTGACACGTTCCTTTTCTCGCATGGACATTCAGATTGAAAATGGTGACTGGGGTGAGGCACGCACGCAGGACATCCAGCGCTTACTGGAAGACGCTTCCCGCCATCTTATACGCCACCTCGACAAGTGTCCCCAGGGCCGTATTCAAGTCCAATGTCGTCCGAATGAAGCCACTCCACGGATCCTTTATCGGTCGTCACCGGATGAAGATTACGTGATCTGGCTTACCGCTCAGAACCGCCTTTGGAGTAAGTACGCTTATCAGTTTGCACATGAGTTTTGCCACCTTATCTCTGACTATGAGCGGTTACGACTGACCGCCAATCAGTGGTTCCACGAATCAATTTGCGAGATCGCCTCGATTTTCACCCTTAAACAAATGGCAACGACGTGGCAGTCATCAGCACCTTACCCCAATTGGTCCACTTACGCTTTGTGCCACGACTCATACGCACAAGAATTTATCTCCCGCGCCGAGCACCAATTACCAGGCGGGGTTTCTCTCCCGGAGTGGTTTCATGTCAACGAGTCGAGCCTTCGAAGCGATCCGTATCAGCGGCCCCTCAATGGCCTGGTGGCTGTTCAGCTTTTTCCAATTATGCAGGCATCGCCTTCACACTGGCAGAGCATATGTCATATGCCGAATACGGACGAGCGATTCGAATCATTCCTGTCCTTATGGCGGGAGTCGTGTCCTCATACTCATCAGGATTTCGTTTCCAGAGTTGCCAAAGCATTTGGTATCGATCTGCCGTGAATGCCCCCGCTGTGACGCAGCTATTGCGCCAGCCTCCGACTTTGCAGACTTCATGCGTTCGATGTTGGATGTTCGGTGTTCTCCCCACCCGCAAACACCCATCTTGCCCTTCGCCCGGCATGCGCCTATTCTCCACCCATGAACGAATCCCCCACTTTCCAGCGCCGCGCATTCTTGAAGGCTCTCTCCGCGTCCAGTCTCGCGGCGCTGATGTCGCGCGAGCCGGTGCTGGCGGAGGAGAAGGTGGTGCATCCGGCGGCGAAGGCGGATTGTTGCATTCTGTTGTGGATGGCGGGCGGAATGGCGGCGCCGGAGACGTTTGATCCGAAGCGTTATCTGCCGTTCGAGATCGGGCTGAATGTGGAGAAGATTCTGAGCACGTTCCCGGCCATTGATACATCGCTCGACGGCGTGAAGATCAGTGCGGGGCTGGAGAACGTGGCGAAGATCATGGACCGCGCGACGTTGATCCGTTCGCATGTGCAGCCGGACCTGGGGAGCATCCTGCATTCGCGACATCAGTATCACTGGCACACGGGCTACGTGCCGCCGCAGACGGTGGCCGCGCCGCACATCGGGGCGTGGATGGCGAAGGTGCTGGGGCCGCGGAATCCGGTGATCCCGCCGTTCATCAATATCGGTCAGCGGCTGGAGGGCCACGGCGAGAGTGAGGAATTGAAGGCGTTCACCACCGGCGGATTCTTCGGCAGTGAATTCGGTCCAATGAATCTCCCCTTCCCGTCCGACGCCGCGCGCGCGGTGAAGCCGCCGGAGGGCATGGACGCCGGGCGCTTCGCCAATCGCTACAAGCTCTACAAGCAGCTCGTGGATAAGAATCCGCAGCGCGAGTTCATGAGCGATCATCAGCAGCAGAGCATGATCCGCGCATTCGACAACGCGCACCGCCTGCTGGAGTCGAAGGATCGTGTGGCGTTCGATATTTCTTTGGAGCCGCCGGACGTGCAGAAGGAATATGATACCGGCAACTTCGGGCGCGGCTGCCTGCTGGCGCGGCGTTTGGCGGAAGCGGGCGCGCGTTACATTGAAGTCACGACGGAATACATTCCCTTCGTCCACTGGGACACGCACGAGAAGGGCCACGAAACGGCGGAGCGCATGAAGAAGGAAATCGATGCGCCCATCGCGCGGCTGATTCGCGATCTGGAGGAGAGAAAAATGCTCGACCGCACGCTCGTGATCATCGCCAGCGAATTCAGCCGCGACATGATGATCGAGGGTGTGCCGGGGAGCGAGGCCAAGGACCAGAGCCGCGCCAAGACCGATGTGCTCAAGGAGCCGATGCACTACGGCCTGCACCGCCACTTCACCGGTGGCACTAGCGTGGTCATGTTCGGCGGCGGCACCAAACGCGGGCACGTCCACGGCGCGACGGCCGACGAGCGTCCGCTGGTGGCGATCAAGGATCCCGTGAGCATCATGGACCTGCACGCGACCATCTTCACCGCGATGGGTATCAGTCCGAAAACGGCCTATGATATAGAGAAGCGGCCGTTTTATGCCACGGAGGACGGAAAGGGGAAGCCCGTGATGAGTCTGTTCGCCTGACCAGGGCGGGCCGGTTCTAAGATTCTACACCGCATGGCCGGCGGAAACGCCGCGGTGGCCGGTTGTATCGGTTCCGGCGCGGTGCATTTCCTTTCAGCCGGAAGGCTCCGATGCGGCATGGCACACCAGGACATCTGCGACTTCACAGTCCTCGACGAAACGGAAAACTGGATCGCGGTGAATAAACCCGCGCCGCTCCAGATTCATCCGTCGCGTCCGGACGGCGGCCCGACGCTGTGGCACGGGCTGCGGGAACTGCTGCGCTATGAAATTGCCAACGGGGCCACGCTGTCCATCATCAACCGGCTCGACCGCGACACCAGCGGAGTCGTTCTGATCGCGAAGAACACCGCCACGGCTCGACAACTGCACAAAGCCATGATGCGGCGCGAGGTGGAGAAGGAATACCGCGCCATCGTGCATGGCTGGCCGGAGCCTGACACATTCACCGTGGACGCTCCCATGCTGCGCGCGGGAACCGTGAGGGAGTGCCGCATCTACACCCTGCAGTGCGTCCACCCCGACGGCGCGGCATCGCGCACGGCATTCCGCGTGCTGCGGCGGTTCGAGCGCGAGACCACGAATGGAAGCCGGTTCGCGCTCGTCGCGGCGCATCCGGAAACGGGGCGCATGCATCAGATTCGTGTCCATCTCGCTCATGCCGGATTTCCGGTCGTCGGGGACAAACTCTACGGACCGTCGCCGGAGTGGTACTTGCGTCAGATCACGGAAGGATGGACGCCGTCGGCCGCGGCGGCCCTGGTGCTGCGGCGGCAGGCGCTGCATTCCTGCCGGCTGAGGATTTCCCTGGCCGATGACGTCGCGCGGGAATGGGTGGCGGAAATGCCGCCGGACATGATGGAATTCTTCAACGGACTCAGCCCTGCTCCGCCTTGAGCCCGAGCATGCGGCGCAGCGCCGGGTAATCGATCTTGGCGTTGTGCCGGCGGTCCACGGGCACCTGCGGGAGCGGGCGGATTTCGTCGAACTGCGCCCATGTGAGGGCCTCGCGGAGACCTGGAGGCACCGTGCCGGCTTCGATCACCAGCAGGCGCCGGCCCTGCTCCGCAATGAGAGCCGCGCGCCGCACCGCGGGATCGTTCATGGCCACGGTTTCCACGGCGAACGGCCACAGCGTGCCGCGTTCATCGGCAATCCTGGCGGAACAGCGGCCCAGCAGCCAAAGCCGTCCCTCCGCGTCCACGCAGCCCGCGTCTCCGGTGCGGTGCCACACTGCGCCGCCGGCGCGGAATTTCGTCTCTTCATCCCCGCGGCCGTTCAAGTATCCCGGCAACACGTGCGGTCCGGCGACCACGATTTCGCCCGCCGTTTCCGGCGGCAGGGTGAGCGCTTCCAGTTCCTCCGCGGACAGCGCAGGAATGGGCCGGCCCCATTCCGCTTTTACAATGCGCAGGCGAATCTCCGGCACCGGACGCCCCGCCGGCAGTCCCCCGCCTGACAACATCCTTTCGCGATCCGCGGTGGAGATTTCCTTCGATTCGAGATGCGCGATGGGCTCCGCCTCCGTCGAGCCATAGACTGCGTGAATTTCCGCCGCCGGACAGGCTTCGCGCAGCGCATCGAGCAGCCGCGGAAAGACGGGTGCTCCTCCCGTGTAGAGTTTCGTCATCCCGGCGAGCGCGGCGCGGTTGCCTGACAACAGCCTCTCAAAAAAGGCCGGCGAGGCCGCGCAGCGCGTCACCCTGTGGCGAACGATCTGCTGCAGCACCGGTTCCGGCCGGACGGCGCCCGGGCGGCGCAAATCGGCGTCGGGCAAAACGGTGGTCAGGCCGCTGGCGAGATTGGCGAGCACGAAAACCGGCAGCGTCGCGAGGTCCACTTCGCCGGCTTCGAGATGAATGCGGCGCGCCAGCACGTCGTGCTGCGCGAGCAGAAATCCGTGAGTGCGCACTGCGGCTTTGGGCTGACCGGTGCTCCCGCTGGTAAATGTCAGGAGCGCCGGCGCCTCCCCGCCGCAGGCGACATCCTCATCGAGCGGCGGCAGCGAGCCGCGCGCCGACCAGCGGCGCGCGCCCGGCACAGGCCAGGCGATGCTGTACTTGAGCGGGATGCTCCGCAGCGCCGCACTGCGCAGCCGCAGCAGGTGTGCCCGGTCGCGCGCGATCAGCGCACGCGGCGGCTGCATGGCGCAACAGGCTTCGAGGTGGGCAAGGCCTGCGGAGGGATCGAGGAACATCGCCGTCGCCCCCAGCCGGAACACTGCCAGCAGCGCCACGTAAAGCTCCGGCGACACCGGCTCGAAAATGAGCACCGGCTCGCCGTCGCGCAGGCCGTCCCGCTGCAGCATCGCCGCCGCCCGGCGCGAGGCCTCGTCCAGTTCCGCAAACGTCAGCGTGGCGCGCGGCGCCACGATCGCCGCCTGCCGCGGCCGTTCACGCACATGGCGGGCCAGATGAGAAATCAGATTCAAGCCGGACGAAAAGTGAGGGACCGGCCGCACCGGCGCGGCGCGGGTTACTTTTTCTCCGTGTCCTCGAACTCGAAGATCTTCAACTCCTGCGGCAGTTCATCCGAGACCAGCTTTTTCGGCGCGGCCGGCGCCGATTCCGCGGGCACTGCCGCCAGGGGCGCGGCGGCGGCATCCGCCTTCTTTTTGTTCTCCTCCGCGTCGGTTTCGAGCGTGGTCTTTTCCGCGGGACTGTCCGGCCAGTCACATTTCACCAGTCCCTGCGACTTCCATTCGCCCACCTCCACGCCGTGGCGGTAGAACTTGATCCACACGCCGCGCATGCGGTCTTTCTTCGTCTTCACATCCACACCGGCGAATCCGGCGAGCGAATTCGGCGTCGCCTGCTGCACCTTGTGAGGATCGGTGGTGATGGTGGTGCTTTGATTGTAAGTGAGCCTGCCGAGGTCGAGCAGGCCGCCCTTCCATGTCACGCCGGTCTCTTCGCGCGGCAGGCCGTTGTCCTCGACACGGTCCTCAAGGAAAATCCGGTAGGCGACCTTGAGATTGTCCAGCGGGTTCTGGCAGCGATTGTTGATCTTTACCGTGTAGAACCGCTCCTCCGTCTCCAGTTTGCCGAGGCGGCTTTCTTTTTTCTCCACCGCGCCTCCCTTTTCCTCACTCTTGCAGTCGAAGCTGTAACTCAGCGCCTTCGGGTCGTGAACCATCCAGCGCAGGATGAAATCCTGGTCTTCGCGGCTCAGACTCTTGATCGGCACGGTGGCCGGCTTGCCGTTTTCCAGTTTGAGCGTGAGATTCGCTCCCTGTACCACCACCGGCTCGGCTTTGATCACCTGACCTTTGTTGTTTCTGAACTGCCGCATCTCTGCGGCGGGAGCCGTGAGGGCGGGAAGGAGGGCGGCGCAGGTGAGCAGGGCGTGTTTCATGGCGATCGGCAAGACCGCCGCATCCTCCGTCAGGTTACGCAAACTGAGGATACGCAATTGCGGCATGCCCCGGCGTGTCCGACACCCGGCCGGCAGCGGGTTCAGGACGCGGGCGAAAAAAATTCTCCGAACACCTCGGATTTTCGGAAACGCGGCCCGCGGAATTCCGAAGAAGCGGACGCACGGCGCGGCAAATCCCGCCCCGCCACGATCAACCACTTACTTCCAATCCACCATGTCCACTCTGGTTTCCAATCCCTTCTCCAGCACCTCCCCGATCAAGCAACACCACCGCAACGGCTGCTGGGCCGCATGTCTGGAATGGTGGTCCCGCTGCGTCCTTGGCTGCACCGGCTACACTCAGGACGGCATCCGCGCCAACAAGGAGGTGAAAGCGATGTACAAAACGGATTCCACCACCGGAAAGAAGTACACCACCAAATCCAAGTACGGGACACTCGAAACCCACGAACTGATGGGCCTGCTGCAGAGCTCTCCCTGGTATCTGCACGCGGAGAAGACCACTCAGTTCAGCGGCACCATGCTCCAGACCCGGCTCTCCCGCGGCCCGGTCTTCATCGGATTCTACGACCTCAGCGGCAACACGTGGCACGTGAATATCATCTGCAATTACGACTCCACGTTCGACATGGCGGTGGTCATGGAACCCAGGAACGGGAAATTTCTCGACAGAGCGCTGGCCGACTTCACCATGGCCGCGCCGGACGGATCGCAGTTCAACGTGCTGGGCTGGAGAGTCTAGCCGGAGCGCCCGGTTCCCGCGCTTCATTCGCAGCCGGCTTTCCACCGCGGCGGCGGAAGCGCGGGGCGTTCTCCACTTGCGCCGCCGGGGGCACCGGTGACCGGTTCCGGCATGCACAAACGCCAGTTTCTCACCGCCTCTCTCGCCGCTGCCGCCCTCACTCCGCTGCGCTTCGCCTGCGCCGCCGGCGAAGAATTCACTCCCCTCTTCGACGGCAAAACGCTCACCGGCTGGAAGAATCCCTACGAATGGGGTAAAGCCGAAGTCGTGGACGGTGAAATCCGGCTCACCGCCGACCGGAAGTTCTTTCTGGTGACGGAGAAGTCCTACGGCGATTTTGTTTTTGAAGGCGAAGTGCTGCTGCCGGAGGGCAAGGCCAACAGCGGCTTCATGTTCCGGGCGCATGTGGAGAAGAACAAAGTCTTCGGTTATCAGGCGGAGGTGGACGGCGACGAAAAGCGCAAGTGGGCCGGCGGCCTCTACGACGAGGGCCGGCGCGCGTGGTTCATCAGCCCGCGGAACAACGCCGGCAAAAACGCCACGCCGGAGGACCGCAAAGCCTGCGAGGAAAGCATCGCCGCCTTCCGCAAGCGCGCCGGGGACAGCTTCAAACGCCATGACTGGAACACCTACCGCATCACTTGTCAGGGAAAGAAAATCAAAATCGAAGTGAACGGCGTGGTGACGACCGAGGTGGAGGACGGCGTGGATGCGAGCGGTCCCATCGGCATTCAGCACCACGGAGAAAAAGGTCAGACCTACCGGTTTCGCAATCTGCGCATCCGCGAGCTGAAGTAATTCGGCCGCACGGCCGGCCGCTGCCGGATTTCCCGCACTGAAGCGAAGCCGCTCCCTGAGCCGCCGTGGAGCGATGCGGGCCCGGATGCAATCATCCGTTGCCTTCCGGCCTCCCTGCACGTTCTTCGGCCCGGTTCCGGCCCCCGGCATCGCTTTTCCCAATTCCATGCACATCCCCCGCTGGTTCATCTGGCTCCTCCTCTACGCGGCGGCGACATTCGCATGGATCGTCTTCTTTGAACATGGTCAGGACAATTTTCGTGAGGGCGCGCGCCGGGAGTGGGACCGGCTGTGGAACGCCGCCACGGAATGGATCAGCCGCGTCCGGACGCCATGAGTTTCCGGCTGGAAATGCTGCAGGTCGCGCGGCTCGCTCCGCAACTGCTCGGGGATGCGGCGGAACTGGTGCGCGGATTTGTGCGCGGGCAGCAGCATGCGTGCGGCGCATGGGGCGACCGCGACGGCAAGCCCGACCTTTATTACACGGTCTTTGGAATGGAGGCGCTGCTGGCACTGCACACCGAACCGGACTGGCCGCAGTTGGCGCAGTGGCTCGCAGGTTTTGGAGAGGGCCACGGCCTTGATTTCGTTCACCTTTGCTGTCTCGCGCGCTGCTGGTCGGCGGTGCCGCAAAGCGTCGCGCAGCCGCCGGAGCAGACCCGCACCCGCCTGCTGGAACGGCTCCAGGAGTACCAGTCTCCCGACGGCGGGTTCAATCAGCGGCGCGGTGCCCGGCACTGCACGGCTTACGCCTGCCTGCTCGCATGGGCGGCGCATTATGATTTGCGGGCGCCGCTCCCCCCGGCGGACGTCCTGACAAACTGCCTTGAGTCGCTGCGCATTCCCTCCGGCGGCTATGCCAACGAACCCGGCCTGCCTTTCGGCACCATTCCCGCCACCGCCGCCGCCGTGGCCCTGCACCGTCATTTGCGGCGCACACCTCCTCCCGACACCGGGACCTGGCTGCTGGCGCAACAGCATCCCGGCGGAGGATTTGTCGCGGCGCCGGGCGCTCCGGTTCCCGACCTGCTCTCCACCGCGGTGGCGCTGCATGCGCTGGATGGCATGCAGGTGAACTTCGCGCCTCACAAGGAGCGCCTGCTCGACTTTGTGGATACGCTCTGGAGCGCGGAGGGTGGATTCCACGGCAACTGGACCGATGACGCGCTCGACGTGGAGTACACTTACTACGGCCTGCTCGCGCTGGGACATCTCGCGCTCTGAATTCGCCGCAAGAACCGGGTGGCCGGCGACGCCCCGCGCGCCATCAGTGCCCGCATGAGCGACTTCGACCGCATCGCCCGCATCATTCGCTGGATCGACGAACACCACACGGAGCAGCCGGACCTGACACAACTGGCCGCGCTGGCGGGACTCAGTGTGCATCACTTTCACCGGCTCTTCGCACGCTGGGCCGGCGTGACTCCGAAGGACTTTCTCCAGTGCCTCACGCTAACCCATGCGCGGCTCCAACTGCAGCGCGGGGCCACCGTCTTCGATGCGGCGCATGAGGCCGGACTTTCCTCTCCGGGACGGCTGCACGACTTGTGCGTGTCTCTCGAAGCGGCCACGCCCGGAGAAGTCAAATCGGGCGGTGCCGGCTGGACGCTGGTGGCCGGATTTGCCGAAACGCCGTTCGGCCTGTGCTGCACAGCCACGGGCCCGCGCGGCATCGTGCATCTCTCCTTTGTCGAGAGCCCCGACCGCAAGACGTCCGGCGGCGAAATTTCCGCACTCTGGCCGCGGGCGGCGCTGCAGTGGAATGACGCAGCGGTGCAAACCCTCACAGAAAGGATCTTTCGTCAGGCCGGGCCGGTGCCCGGTCCGCTGCGCGCTCACGTCGCCGGCACTCCGTTTCAGATTCGTGTCTGGCGCGCCCTGCTCCGCGTGCCCGCCGGCACCGCGGTGAGCTACGGCCAACTCGCGGAGGCGGCGGGAAATCCCGGCGCCTCGCGCGCCTCCGGAACGGCAGTGGGCCGCAATGCCGTCGCCCTGCTCATTCCCTGCCACCGCGTCATCCGCGAGACCGGCGTCATCGGTCACTATCGCTGGAGTCATGAGCGGAAACGCGCGCTGCTCGCATGGGAGGCCGCGCGGAACCGCTGATGGCAACCGCTTCCACACGCTGTCGTCCTCCAGCACCCGCGCGGGGTTTCATGCGTTGTATTCTGTTTCCGGCACTCCACATGTAGCACGAAATTCCACGTCTCCCGCCGCATGACACCGAGTCTTTACCCGTCACACCTGACAAACCGGCACCGCACCCGGCCGGATTTCTGGAGGCTGCCGGCGGCGGCGGTTTCCGCGGTGCTTGCGGCCGCATCACCGATGTTGCATGCCGGCGAGCCGTCCGCTGAGGCCGGCGCGCCACTCGCGGTTTCCTCAAAAGGCAACTCAGAGAAAACCCGGGAGGAAACGTTTCTGCCATCCCTTCCCGCGGACGTCGCAGACTCCGCCCACCCGGTGGAGCGGGCCGCCGCCCGGGGCGTGCTCCTTGATGCGACGACGCGCCTTCTGGAAAAGTCAGGAGACCTCGAACGCATCCGGCTGATGCGCACTCCCGTTCTGCCCGGACCGGTCCTCGTGGTGGATGAATGGCTGCGTGCTCCGGACTCTGACAACTGGACCTGCACCCGGCGCGATTTCTTCTTCGCCGACCGGATCATCGTGCGCGCGCGCCAGGGTGCAACGCTGCCGAAACTTCACGAAGCTCTGGAGCGGGCGGGCGCGGTTTTATCCCGGAAGCTGGCGGACGATCTGTATGCGGCGGACTTGCTCCAGTCCGGTCTCTTTGCCGTCCGCGATTCCCTCGCTGCCCTCGCCGCGGAGCGCGACACCATTTCACATGCAGAGCCCGATGGTGTGGGATTCGGCGGCGGCCTTCCCAATGACCCGCAATTCTCCAGCCAGTGGGGGCATCACAATACCGGTCTGTCGGGCGGAGTGAGCGACGCCGATGTGGATGCGCCCGAGTTCTGGGACCTCATCGAATCGGCCCCCGGCGTGGTCGTTGCCGTGCTCGACAGCGGACTGAATTTCACGCATCCCGACCTCCAGAACCTCGCGTGGCGCAATCCGGGTGAAATCGCTGGCGACGGCGTGGACAACGACGGCAGCGGCCGCATCGACGATGTGACCGGCTGGGATTTCGTGAACAATGACAGCCATCCCGCGGACGATCACGGCCACGGCTCCAACGTCACCGGCATCCTCTGCGCCACCCGCAACAACGGCACCGGCATCGCCGGCATGATCGGCGGCGTGCAGATCATGGTCTGCAAGATACTCAACTCCTCCAACAGCGGCAGCACCTCGAACCTCATCGCCGCCACGGCCTACGCCCGACAGCGGGGTGTCAGGATCATGAATCTGTCGCTCCAGAACTATCCCTACAGCGCCAGCCTCAATGCCGAATTCACCAACTGCCGCAACGCGGGCATTTTGCTCTGCATCTGCGCCGGCAATCAGGGAACCAATAACGATACCACGCCGAACTATCCCGGCAGCTACCCGCACGACAACATCCTCGTCGTGGCCAATCACGACCGCACGGATGCCCGCTGGTCCGGCAGCTTCAATCCTTCCAACTACGGCGCTGTTAGTGTGGACATCTTTGCGCCTGGCCGCAGTATTCTCAGCCCGGTGCTGGGCACCTCCTATTCGGAATACACCGGGAGTTCGCAGTCCGCCCCCTACGTGACTGCCGCGGCCGCCGCCATCCAGTATTTGAACCCCGCATGGCAGGCTCCTCAAATCAAAGCCAGCCTGCTGGCCTCGCGTGTGCCGCGGCCGGCCTACAGCAGTCTGTGCAGCAGCGGCGGACGATTCAATGCGCCGGCCGCCGCCGCCCACGCCGTCCGGCTCCAGCCTGACAACGATGCCGACGGCGACGGCTTCACCAGTCTCTACGAATACCTCGCCGGAACCCGCATGGACAGCGCCGCCTCAGTCCCCCGCCCCGCCACCACCGTCAGCGGCGGATATTTGCGCCTGACACTCGGCCAGGTGATTCGCCCGGACGCCGCCTTCACCGCCGAACGCTCCGACGATCTGAACACATGGACCACCGAAGGCGTCACCCTGTTCAGCAACGATGCCCTGCTCGAAGCCGGTGTGCCATTTGACGCGACTCCCCGCAGCTTCCTGCGACTGCGGCCCGTGCCGTGAACGAACGGGCACGCCGGAAGAGTCGCTCTCGCCGGGAGGGTGATCCCCTCGTGATGTGAAGCGGCCCACGGCTGGTGTATAGGCTTTAGCCGATTAACCCGACTTAGCGGCGCGGCCCTTTCAGCGGAAACGGCGGCTGCGCCGCAGGTTTGGCTTCGATCGCCTAAAGGCTATACACCAACGCTACATCCAGGCGCGGTAACCTCCCGCGAGCAGGGACTGCCTTCATTCCGGCAAATTCCTTTGTTCGGTTTGCCGTCCCGGCGGGTTCTATGTCATAAGCAAACTGCCATGACCGAACCCGACGCCGACGATTCCAGCCTGCTGCGGGAATTCTGCGCCTCGCGCGATGAGTCGGCGTTTCACGCCCTGGTGGAGCGGCATCTCCCCGCGGTGTGGAGCGCCGCGCGGCGCATGGTGAACGACGATTCGGCGCTCGCCGACGACATCACGCAGGAGGTCTTCGCGCATCTCGCCGCTTACGCGCCGAAGCTTCCTCCGCGCGTGGTGCTCGGCGGCTGGCTGCACCGCCACACCTGCTTCACCGCCCGCAAAGCCCTGCGCTCCGCTGCCCGCCGCCGCGCCCGCGAACAACAACACGCCGCCGCCATGACTGCTTCCACCGCCGATCCCTGGCCGGACCTAGCGCCTCACCTCGATGCCGCGCTCAACCGCCTCCCCGCCGCCGACCGCGATGCCGTCGTGCTCCGGTTCTTTGAAAAGCGCGACTTCCGCTCCATCGCCGCCGCACTCGGCACCAGCGAAGACGCCGCCCGCATGAGAACCGCCCGCGCCCTCGAAAAACTCCGCGGCCTGCTCGGCAAACGCAGCGCGCTGCTCACCGTGGCGCTCCTCACTTCGCTGCTCGCAGACAAATCCGTCGCGTCTCCGCCGGCCGGACTGGCCGGACAAATCGCGCATGCCTCTCTGGCAAACGCTGCCGCGCCCGTTGCAGGGGGAATCACAACGCTTCTCTCGTGGCTGCGCCATCATCGCGGTGCCATCGCCGGCGGTGCGGTGCTCCTTCTTGCCGTCCTCGCGGTCTGGCAGTGGCAGGCGATGCTCGATGATTCGACACGGCCGCCGCGTGCTGCGGGCATTTCTGCCGGCGGCGCAGTCCGGGGAGCAGCCGTCCCTGCACTTAGTCAGGCCGTGATCATGAACCTCACCGTTCATTTCATCACCGTGCCGGAAGCGAAGGCCGCAGCCCTCATGGATGCGCGGTGGAACAGCGACGGAGACACCGCCCTGCTCGAATCGCTGCTGCAACTGGCCAGGACCAAAGCCGACGGTATTGAAGTAGCTGCCGAGCTTTCCAAACCATGCACCAGCGGACAGCGCGTGAAGCTGGAGAAGATCAAAGAGTTTCCCTATCCGACGGACTTCGAGCCCGGCGAGAAGGGCATGATCACGCCGACGGAATTCAGCTTCCGCAATGTCGGCAGCACTGCCGAGTTGGAGCTGACGGTTTCAGAGGACGGCGAATTCTGTGATCTCTTCATGGCCTTGGAGCACCACTTCGCCGAGCCGGAATTGGTGCACTGGTCTACGAGCCTGTCAGATCCGGAAAACAAAGACCTCCCCGCCGCGAAGATGCCGGAGTTTCGCTACGCCAAAGTCACCGGGCAGGCGATGCTGCGGCCCGGAGAGTCCGGTCTCATGCAATGCAGCCAGCTTCCCCTCCTGCCCGGCGTGCCGGCGAAGCGTCTGTTCGTCTTTGTCACCGTCACCACACCATGAAACTCCCGCTTCTTCTCATCATCACAGCGCTGCCGCTGGCCGCTCAGGATGTGCGCCATGTGCAGGTGCGCGTGGTGACGTTTGAAAAATCCGGTGCCGCCACCGCACTGGACGCCGCACAGCCCGACTGCGACGAATCGCTCTACGCCAGCCTCGCCGCGGATGTCGCCGCCGGCAAAGCGGAGCGCGTTGCTGACCAGACAATGCCCGTCCGCGGTGGCCAGCGGTCTAAGGTGGAGGCTCTGCGGGAGTTTCCCTATCCAACCGAAAGCGAAGCCGATGCGACCGGCTGGTTTATATTTCCTTACAGCTTCACATCTCAGAATCTCGGTCACACGTTCGAGGCGGAGGTCACCGTTGGCGAACTCATTCCCGGCTGGCCACAGCAGCCGCTGGACATTAATCTCGCGCCCGAATCCGGCACCCTGCTGGCGCTGCATCCCTGGCCAGTACCGGACTTTCGCGGCTCCGGGAAAATGGGCCGCACCCTGCAACCGGTGATGGGTTTTCACAGAATTACTACTCAGGCCCTGACATGGACCGGGCGCACGCTGCTCCTCTCTATTATGCCATCACCGGCCTCTTCCTTCTCGGTCGAAGCGGAGCCGGCTTTCCATTACACCTTCCTGCGCGCCGGGCTGGATGGAGAAAAACCTGCCCCGGCCGGCGGCACGCTGCCCCATGTCATCAATCAGCGCCGGCTACATGCCCTCACCTTTCGCCTGTCACGCGAAGAGGCCGCCGCGCTGCTGCTCTCGTCGTCCGGAGATGATGCGGCACTCTACGCCCGGCTGCGTAGCATGGTGGAGGAAGGCGGCGCGGAATTGTGCGATCACAGCGCGGTGCTGTGTCGCGGAGGACATCGCAGCCTCGCCAGTAGCCAAGCTCAGTTTCATTATCCCGATCGCTTCACGGAACTCATTCCGCTTGGCTCGTCTGAGTTCAATCCCGGCAGCAGGCTTGAGACTGAATCGGGCAGCAGCGGTAATCCAACTGAAATGGGTGCAGGCTGGCGCGCAGCCCTTATGCGGGCGGAGGCGTTGGAACTTGTGCCGTATCACCCGTCCGCAAAGCATCCTGCCCTTTATGGAGCGCAGGCGTCCTGGGTGGATCGGGAATTCGTCACGGGCCTGCACATTCCGCCATCCGGTGTTCGCTGCGCGGCCACGATTTCGACAAGCCCGGCCACAGAGGACGAAGCCGCGCCGGATGGCCGGACGGACATCACCTTTCTCCTCCAGTCTCCCCTACCCGGGACGTCCACTGAACAACTCCCGCCGCAGACCTTTCTTCACGCGGTCATCCTTTCCCTGCCCGCCGGAGAAGCCGCCGTCCTGAAGCCGGGGGATTCCGCCACTCCGCTGGTCGCACGATTCCTGGCAGGCGAACTCCCATGTCCAGCTCTCGCCGCCATCACCTTTACCGGCCAGCAGCCTATGAAAGTGGCCTGCCATCGTCACGTGCCGCATCCGCTCGAGTTCAATCCATCGAGCGTGAACGAAGCCGTCGGCCTGCCCAGCGCATGGGACATATTGCCGTGCGGACTGGAACTCAATGTCGAGCACTTCAACTTCGAAGCGAAGTCCATCACGGTGGCGGGCACACTGGAATGGGATACCGCTCCGGCGCAGCCCTTTGGCGAACCCGGTGCAAAGATTCCGGAAGAGATGTCGGATCGCCGCTGCCAGCAGCAGATCAAACTGGACAACATCCGCCTCACCCGAGGCCAGCCCGTCATCGCCGACGTGCGCGCGTCGAATGCCCGCGAGGGTACGCCGGAGCACGGGCGCTGGCATGTGCTGGTGCTGCTGGCGCGGTGACAGGAGGCCGCGTGGAGATCAGAGCCATTACGCCGCTTTCCGGAGTGCGCGCTCTGTTGCAGCCAGGTGGGGCGGGGCTGCGCCCGAGCCGAGATCACCGCGGGCGGAGGAGATGCACCGCGGCAAGGTCTTTGCATGACGGCGATGCAGACTCCACGCCGCCCTGCGCCGGGACGCCGGCCAGCGGATTGCCGGCCTGGGCGCAGCCTCGCCCCAACAGTTCTCACAATGCCGTCGCTTCGCTCCCGGGTTCCAGTGCCGTAAGTCTCTCAGGTGTTCGTCCGTTCCTGCACCTCGCGCAACACCTGGCCGCATTCCACGATCATGGCGGGCGCATGATCCAGCGCGCGCACGCGGCGGTCCAGTTCGCCGCCGTCCAGCCGGCCGGCGCGGATGAGGGCCACGAGAGTGTTGATGTCTTTCAGCCCGCGGTCGGAGGGGCGTCGGCCAAAGCGTTTGTCCAGCCGTGAGCTGGCGGTGGCCACCACTTTCGAGACGGCCATGTCCATCGGGTGCAGCGCGAAGACGTTGTCGAATCCAGGCATCGGCACCAGCCGGCCGCGCCAGCCTTCCGGAAACTGCTCCGCCATGCGCAGGTCCACAAAGTCGCCGTAGAAGCCGTGGGTGAGGTGGTATTCCTGTTCCTTGCCAAGGTAAGCCAGCAGTTTGGCGCGCGATTCCACATCATCCGGGTCGAGAAAGAAGTCGGCATCCAGAGTGGTCTCGGTGCCGATGACTGCCGGGGGCACGTCGGGAAACGAAGCAAAGAGCGATGACGAGCCAAACAGAAGGATGCGCCTGGCAGGCTCGCGCGCAGTGACTTCGGCGATCAGTTTTCTCAGTGACTCGATGTCCATGACAGCCGGGCCAGTTCCTCCTTGTTCAGAATGCCGGGGAATGGGGAGAAGCCTTTCCACATCATGGCCTCCCATTCTTCGTCGCGCAGGATGTCGAGCACCTTTTGCAGTCCGGCGCGGCTGGTCTTGGCTTCGAGAAGCATAGCGCGCCAGCCTTCGAGGCGCTTTACCGCGGAGTGACCATTCGCCAGCCAGCGGGCGATGTTGGCCAGCGGGATGTCGAGCAGCGAAGGATCGGCCTCGATCTTGTCCGCGATAAGGCGGTAGCGCTCGGCGGAGACTTCATCGCCGGTGCGTTCTCGCGCGGGCGCGGCTGGAGGTGCGGGGTTCATGACGGCGGAAACTGCCACAGTTGCGCAGGGACGCCAAGCGGCGGTTTGGCTTTGCAGCGGACGGACGGGAAAGCGGGATACCGCTCAGCGAAGCTGCACTGCAGCGCCGGCTGAAGCATCAGGGCTGCTGACGGCACGAATGGTCCACGGCCTGGCCGGCGCGCCGGAGGGGATGGGAATGCTGGCTGTAAACGACGAGCCGCCGGCTTTGGTTTCAGTGGAGGCGAAGGTGACTTCCACTGCCTGCCGCCGGTGTTCGCGCGCGGCATTTTGGCGATCGGTTCCCTTGTCAGGCACGGCGGTCAGGTTTTGCGGCACCGCGGAGGGATGGCGCTCGACGGTGATGCGAATGGTGCTGCCGGACTGCACGGCGGGCACCGTGCCGGAGACGGACAGCGCGTCGCCGGAGACGCTGGCTTTCACTTCGATTCCCGGCGGCTGTGGTGCCAGCGACATGGCGGGGTCGCCGAGGAACATCCACATTTCCATGTGCTCGCCGCGCTGCTGATCGAGCGGCACCTTGCCCTGCGTGCCGTCGGCCATGTCGAGCATGGCGAACTCCGCAGCGCTGATCTCCGCCTTCTCGATGCCGTGCAGCGCTGCGGTCCAGAATTCACCGGCGCGGACGGGTTTCTTTTCCAAAGCAGCGGTGAGTCCTGACATGGCGAGATAACCCATCGCCGACCACGACTCACCATGGCTGCCAATGACCGCGGGCGGTCCTCCAGGCGCGCGGATGGCGGCGAGTCCGAAAGATTCCTGCCGCGCATGGACCTGACAACTGAAGCACCCGCAGGTGAAGAACAGTCCCGGGCGCGGGCCGTCGGCGGGCAGTTTTTTCCATTCAGGCACCGCGAGCAGCATGTCGCTCCTGGAAAAGGCCGCCATCGGGCTGCTGTGGCCCATGTAGGCAAAGAGCGTCGCCCGCGTGCTCATCATCTTTGCGGCTGCCGCGTGCACATCGCTGCCGGAGACCTGCCACGGGCTGCCGTCGATATGAACCGCGGCGTCCATTTCCCACTCTGCCGGCAAACGCGCGATCAGCCGCTGCGCGAGCGTATTGGTGAGGTTGTCGGCGATCCTGCTGAACGCTTCCGGCGCAGCGTGATGTCCCGCGAGCAGCGCCGCGGACGGAAACGCCATGCGCGTCCGCTGCTCGCGCGGCCATGTCAGGATATTCTGCACCATCACCCGCGCCTCGTCCGCATGGCGCGCCGGCAGCCGGCCGGTTTCCACGGGCGCGCCATTCGCGCACTGCGTCCATGTCAGGTCGGTGGGTTCGCCGGTCATGCGCAGTTTCGTGCCTTTGCCCGCGGGCACACCAGTTTCCAGGAAATCGCCCGCGAGCACCACGCAGCACGGCTGACTTTTCGCTGCGAGCACGGCAATTTGTTTCATCGCTGGCGCGGGATCCTCCGAGGCCGGAATGATGGTCACTTCCCAGCCCTCCGTCCGACGCTGCTCCACCAGCGGCTTCATGGATTCCTCCAATCCCGGCGCCACCACGGCGATCCATTGCCCGCTGGCATGACAGGGCGCTGCGTAAAGAACGGTGGCGAGGAAAAGGATGAGCTTCATGGCCCGGCACCCTGGGCATGCTACTCGGCATGACCAGGCAGAAAAATCGAGCCGAAAGGGGCTTGCATCGCGCCAATATTGCGCCAACAATACGCCAATTGCGCCACAATCAGGCCAATTCACGCCATGAATACGCCGCTTGAATCCCAATTGGGCCAAATCCTTGCCGCCAGCCCGCGGGGAGCGGGGATGGACGAACTTTGCCGCGCCGTCGCCGGACTGGCGGCACGCCGCACGGTGCTGCGCAAGATGGACGAATTCGTCCGGCTCGGCTGGGTGTCCCGCACCGGCAAGGCGCGGGCGACGCGTTACCACCTCACCGATGCCGGACGGCGCGGGCTGCTCAAGCCATCCGCACCGGAGATGACCGGCCGTCTGCGCGAGCCGGAAGCCACTGACGGCCGCGAGCCTGCCAGGCCACAGCCGCCGCCGGAACCCGCTCCGCCGTCGGCCGAGCGTGATCTCACACCGCATCCGCAATTCAGCACGGAGTCGCGCGAAGCCCGCGACATTATCCGCCAGCCAGTCGGCTACCGGAAAGTCTGCGGCTACCGTCGTGAGTTTCTGGATGCCTACGAGCCTGGCAAAACATGGTATCTGCCCGCGGCGCTGCGCGAAAAGCTGCGCCTGCGCGGGCAGTCCGCAGAAATGGCCGCGCTGCCGCCGGGCACTTATGCGAGTCAGGTGCTGGACCGCCTGCTCATCGACCTGTCGTGGAACTCCAGCCGCCTGGAGGGCAACACCTATTCGCTGCTGGAGACCGATCATCTGCTCGCGCTGGGCAAGTTGGAGGATCCGGCGCGCCACGTCGAGGCGCAGATGATTCTGAATCACAAGACGGCCATCGAGTACCTGGTGGAGAATCCCTCCGAACTCGGCTACAACCGCTACACGTTTCTCAATCTGCACGCCACCCTCACGGAAGGCCTGCTGGAGGAGCGCGAAGCGGAGGGCGCTCTGCGCACGCAGCCGGTGGGCATCGGCGGCAGTGTGTTTCATCCGCTGAACACCCCGCAGGTGCTGGAGGAGTGCTTCGATACCATTCTGCGCAAGGTTGCGGCCATTCCCGATCCGCTGGAGCAGTGCTTCTTCCTCATGGTGCATCTGCCCTATCTCCAGCCGTTCGCGGACGGAAACAAACGCACGTCGCGCATCGCCGCGAACATTCCGCTCGTGCAGGCCAACTACGCGCCGATTTCCTACGTGGGCGTCCCGTTGCGGGACTACGCGGACGGTATTCTCGCGGTGTATGAACTGAACCGCGTGGAGGTGCTGCGCGATGTCTTCGCATGGGCCTACGACCGCTCGGCAGGACGCTACGCCGCCATCCGTCAGGAAATTGGCGAGCCTGATCCCGCGCACGTGCGCTACCGCGACGAGATCAAGTCCCGCGTGCGGGACGTAGTGGTGCGCGGCCTGAACAAGCCGGCCGCCGCACACGAACTGCGCCGATGGGCCGCAGAGAACATCACCGCCAGCGACCGCGCCTACTTCATCGAATTGGTGGAGCGCGAACTGCTGGGCCTGCGCGAAACGAAGATCGTGCGCATGAGACTGCGCCCGTCGGAGTTTCACGCCTGGTGGCCGGTGTGGCAGGGCGGGAAATGAAAACGTCCGGGGCGGTGCGCCGCCCCGGGCGCACTCCGCTTGCGGCAACCGCTCATCGTCGAATACCTGATCGCATGGCCCACCTTCACGTCCTGCTCGCGACGGAGTCCCCATCCGCGCTCCTTATCAAGCGCGGGCCGGGCCGATGCTCCGGCACCATTGGCTGGGATCGTCGCACAGATCGCTTTGAGGTGGGTCAATGGATGAAGAAGCGCCTCGATTACTATGCCGCAGACCTTTCGCCGGACGGAGACTACTTTGTTTCTTATGTGAACACGCAGAGATGGGGTGAGGAGCACAGTGTTTATCTCGCCGTCTCGCGCGCGCCCTGGCTCAAAGCTCTGATGTTTTGGAGCACCGACTCGTGGACCAAAGGGCCGGGCACGGGCATGTTCTTTCGTGATGTGGACGGGGTGGTGAAACTGCTGGCCACTGAGGAGAAGCCGCACTGGGATCATCTGGGGATGCCTGTTGTCGCCAAACTTCCCGACCAGCCGCCGTGGAGTACGATGGTGCGAGGCAGATACCTGTGGCTGCGGCTGCAACGGGATGGCTGGACCGCGGCACCCTCCGCTTGGGAGAAGTGCCCGGTGGCTGACTCAGACAAGACCCGGCGCGGAGAAGTCAATCCGCCACGCATGGTTTTCGAGAAGCCATTGCCGCACGGCTGGAAGTTGCGCCAGGCGGAGGGGGACTGGCATTCCCGCCAGCATAACCAGCCCAGCGGCTTCATGACCTTCGACCTGGTAACTCCGGACGGTAAAGTGCTGCGCCAGACGGATTGGGAATGGGCGGAGTTTGATGCCGTCAGAAACCGTCTCGTCTGGACAGCGGACTGTATTCTCTATGCCGCCGGCATTACCCCCGACGGACCGCGCACAGCCAACCTGCTGCTCGACACCAGAGGAATGGGCTTCGAGCCGCGAGAGGCCCCATACTGAAGACTGGCCACACGGCGATTGCGAGGCCTTCGCCCGCATCAGCATTTCCCTGCTAAAATCCGTGTAACACTCCGCCCGCCGCGCATCAGGATACACTCAGCCATGACACCCTCCGTCTGCCCCAAATGCCGCACGCCGCTCCCGCCGTCCGCTCCGCGCGGGCTTTGTCCCGCTTGTCTCATGGATGCGGCGGGCGCCGAGACGGAGGTGGTGCCCGTGCCGGAGGGATTTGGCGCGCCGCTCGATCTCGACACGCTGCGCCGGGCTTTTCCGCAGTTGGAAATCCTCGCGCCGCTCGGCGCGGGCGGCATGGGGCGTGTCTATAAAGTCCGCCAGCCGAACCTCGACCGCATGGCGGCGCTGAAGGTTTTGCCGCCGGACTATGCGCGCGATCCGGCGTGGGTGGAGCGTTTCACCCGCGAGGCCCGCGCGCTGGCCCGGCTCAATCATCCGAACATCGTCCAGGTCTATGACGTGGGCCAAACCTCCGGCGGCCCTGACAGCGCGCCGCTTTGCTGGCTGCTCATGGAATATGTGGACGGCGTGACGCTGCGTCAGGTGCAGCGCACCGGCGGACTCTCCGCTCGCGAAGCCCTCGCCCTGGTGCCGAAGCTCTGCGACGCGCTCCAGTACGCGCACGAAAAGGGCGTGCTCCACCGCGACATCAAACCCGAGAACATCCTCCTTGATAGTGCCGGCACGGCCAAGATCGCCGACTTCGGCCTCGCGAAACTCGGCGGCACGCATCCCGCTCCCACCCTCACGCTGGCGGGCGCACGTCTCGGCACCGCGGCTTACATGGCCCCGGAGCAGATCGAATCCCCCGCCGACGTGGATCACCGCGCGGACATCTACTCGCTCGGCGTCGTGCTTTACGAATTGCTCACCGGCGGCCTGCCCCTGGGCCGCTTTCCTGCGCCGTCGGAAAAGTCAGGCACCGATCCGCGGCTGGATCACATCGTCTTCCGCACTTTGGAAAAGGAACGCGAGCGCCGCTACCAGGCCGCGGGCGAAATGCGCTCGGCGCTGGATACCGTTGCCCAAACACCGGTCCCTCCCATCTCGCCGCAGCCGCGGGAGTTTCGTCAGGCTCCTCCCGCCGCGGCAGAGGATGCGCCGCACAGCGAGCCGCCGCCGCTGAAGCAAACGGCGCAGGAATATGCACAAAAGGCGGTCAGATTTCTCGACCGGCACAAGCATTTCCCAAAATCAGCCGCGGAGGCCACCGGCTACGGCTGCGGCCTCGTCTTTCTCTTCCTGTTCCGCCTGTCGCTTTGCTTTGTGCCGCTGTTGATTCCGATTCTGTGGTTCGAGTCCATGAAGGAACTGGATCGCGACGGATTTCGCGGGTCGTATCCATCCAGCATGATCTGGGTGACGGCGGCCACCGGTCTCGCGGCATGGCTCTGCGTGCAGCCGCTGCTGCGCATGACGAGGTGGGCCGAGGCGGGCTGGATCAAACGCAAGGCGCCTCTGCTCCTGCTGCTCGCGGTCGTGCTCTGGGGCGGAATGCTGGCGATCGTGGCCAATTCCTCCAGCACCTGGCCGACGCGCGGCATGGCGGGCCGGCTGTATTTTTCCGCCAACCGTCCACCGCTGGCAGGCACGGCGACGATCACTTCGGATGCCGCGCTGGATGCCATGTTCCGCGACGTGGTGATGGCGGAATTTGCCAATGCGCCGGGCGCGGTGCTGGGCGGCACCGGCCTGCCACCGCGCGGAGACTATTACGACGCTTCTTATTATCGAATCCGGGACACACGCGACAATGCCCTGCGCAAAACGTGGTCGACAGCAGTCGTCGCGCAGTCGAGGGATGCTCTCGAAGCGCGGCTGCTCCGCATCACCGAGGCCATGACCCACGCGCTGCCGGAAAGTGTCAGGCCGTCCATTCAGGTCAGTTGGAACGACTCCATCTACACGCGCAGCTTCTGGCGGTTCGATCTCATGGACGATGAAAACCTCTTCATCCTCGCAGCGATCATGACGCTGGGCGGCTGGTTTGCCGGATTCACCCGCGGCCGCCCGCTCCTGCATGGCATGGTGCCCTTTGTGCTCGTCGCCGGCGCCACTGCCTTTCATATCTCACCGCCCGGATGGATCCCGGGAGGCAGAATCGTTCCGCCCGATGATCCGCAGGCGCCCCTTTCCATGAGGGGCACGGCGATGGAGGCTCTGGCCACGCTGGCGCAAACAGACCCGGAGGCCGCGGCCCTGCAGCAGTGGATCAGCGCCTGCCGGCGTCTCGACCGCAATGCCGCCCAACTGTTGTCCGGGCGAACGCTCGACGACCGTCTTTGGGAGTACTCGGTCGGGATTTGGCATAAGATGGAGCCGCTGGCGATTGTGAAAGTCACACGGGAGGGTCAGGATCCCCGTACACCGTTCACCTGCATTCTCATTCCCCGCAGCACCCGGACGGAGGAATTCTCCCGGCACTATCCTTACCATTTCGGTGCGGGAGATCTGAACTCCAGCACCGTGCAAATCTTCGTCGCCAAAGAGGGTGAGAACTATACCGTGCAGCAGTAGCCTCGCGCCATGCAATTCCCCGACACCCGCTGGTCCCATGTGGCGCGCTCCCGCGGGCGCGGGGCGGAGGCGCAGACGGCATTGTCGGAACTGTGCGCAGGCTACTACGAGCCGGTGTTCGTCTTTCTGCGCAGCGAGGGGCGCAGCGAAGAGGACGCGCGGGAACTGGTGCAGGAATTCTTCGCACGGCTGTTGAGCGGCAACGGCGTGGACGGTGCGGAGCCGGAGCGCGGAAAGTTCCGCACGTTCCTGCTCGGCGCAGTGAAGCACTTTCTCTCCGCGCGGAGGGAGCATGAGCAGCGCGAGAAACGAGGCGGCGGTGTCGTACCGGAGCCGCTCGATCCCGGCACCGCGAGCGCACCGGGCCTTGATCCGGCGGATGCCAATGCGCTGCCGCCGGATGAGGCCTTCGACCGCCAGTGGGCGCTCACGCTGCTCGACCGCACGCTCACGGCGCTGGCGCAGGAGATGGAAGGCGACGGCCGGGGCGCGCAATTCGCCACGCTCACACCGTTCCTCACCGGCGGCGCAGAATACGGCAGCATCGAAAGCGCCGCGCCCGGTCTGCGCATGACGCCCGCCGCACTGCGCGTGGCCATCCACCGCCTGCGCCACCGCTATCGCGAACTGCTGCGTACCGAACTCGCGCAGACTCTCGCGCCGGGCGCCTCAGTGGATGAAGAACTCGCGGCGCTCAAAGCCGCGCTGCGCAAAGGATGATGACTGTCTTCGAACAGGAGATAGCAGAGGAAGCAGAGGTTTCTCTAATGATGAAATCAAGGGCACCCTTCTTTTTAGCCTCTCTGCTTCCTCTGCTTCCTCCTGTTCAAATCCTCCCCGCATTCGTGGCCCTTCCCTTCCCCGCGCCCTGCGGCTATGGGCAACGGCATGTCCTTCGCCTCTCTGATTTTCTGCTCCCTCTGCGCCCTCCTGTTACCTGGCACCGTCCGCGCCGGCGAATGGATCACGCTTTTCGACGGCAAGAACCTCGACGCCTTCACCACGCGCGGCAGCGCGCCGTGGCGCGTGAAGGACGGCGTCATCGAAGGCGGTCAGGACGGCGATCCCAAAAAGTCAGGCATGTTGATGACGAAAGAGAAGTTCAAGGACTTCGAACTGGAGCTGGACTTCATGATCGACGAGCACGGCAAGTACAACAGCGGCGTCTATCTGCGCAATGATCCCGCCGCGCAGGGGCGCACCGGCTATCAGATCAACATCGGCCGCGGCGCGGCGGAGGAATACTGCGGCGGTCTTTTCACCGACAAGTGGCTGGCCAAGGGCGACGAGAAGGATGCGATCCGTAAAAAGCTCGAATGGAACACGCTGCGCATTGTGGCCAAAGGCGCGCACATCGAGGTCACGCTGAACGGGCAGAAGGTGGTGGACTTCACCGATCCGGCCCCGAAGGAGCACTTCCTGCGCGAGGGTGTGCTCGCATTCCAGACCTACGGCGCGGAGGGCCACGCGGGGTGGGTGAAGTTCCGGAATATCAAAGTGCGGGCCATTGAATAGCCCCGAGTTTCAGTTCCTTGAGACCTCTTTCATTCGTTGCCATGAGAACCCTGCCGTCACTTCTGCTCGCTTCACTGTTTCTCACCGCACAAGCCGAAGACAACGAGTATCTTCGCAGCAAGGTGGCTCCGGCGAGAGAAGAGGGAAAGCTGTCTCCCGAAATTGATCCCGACAAGCACATCTATGGAATCCCGCTCGGCACCGGCGAGGATGAGTTTACAGCTGCGCATGGAAAACCCGCGGGTTATGTCAGACTTCGCGGCAGGGATACGCTGCTGCTCTACGGCAAAACTCACGCCTTTCTCTTCCGGGCTGGACAGCTCGCGGGGGTGCGGATCACACACAGCATTCTGGACTGGACCCTTTCCGAACAAATTCCCGGCGACTCTCCGTTTGACCGGCTCCAGTGGGAGCTGAGCAACGGCATCACCGATGAGATGGAATTGAAGAAGGTGAAGAACCTTACAGACAACAAGCTTTCGGAAGACGATCATCGTCCTTTTTATGAGACGGAGCGCTCCCGGGTGACGCTGGACCTGGTGAGTGTCCGCTACGAAAGCTCACTGAATGGCAAGTCATCGAAAGGTGACTTCATTCGTGTTGGCGGAATCTATATCACTCCGCGGGAGTGAATGCTGATGCGGCGGCATACCACGAGCAGCCAATTTGATTACAACACCCGGTCGAAAATGTATCGAGGCGCTAACCCGGCGCGACGGCGCGGCGGACAGTGTATTTGAGTGACTTGAGGGCTGCGGGATCGGTGATCGGTTCGCCGGCCGGATTGGTGACGCAGAGGGTATCGACGGCCGCACCTTTTTCGGTGCCGATGCGCGCGTGGGTGATTTCGAGGTCGAGATTTCCGATGGTGCTGAAGACATCGTAGAGCAGGCCGACGCGGTCGGGCGCCTGGAATTCGACGGTGGTGCAGCTGCGGCGGGGCTCGTTGAAAACGGCGGCATAGAGGGGGAACTCCTCCTGCCATGCGGGGATTTCGCGGGACTCCCGGCGTCCGCGGATCAGCTTCGCGAAGTCGATTTCCTCGCCGCTGCAGGCGCGGCTGAGCAGTTCGCCGACGCTGCCGATCGTCTTCTCCGAGGTGACCGGCGCGAACGCGAGGGTGCAGACGCGGAAGATGTCGATCACGAGCCCGTCTTCGCGCAGGAAGAGGTCAGCGCCGAGAATGTTGATGCCGTTGGCGGCGAGGGCGCCGGCGGCTTTGGCGAGCAGGAGGTGGCGGTCCCATGAGACGAGAATGACTTCGCTGCAGCCCTGTTCCGGATGCGCGGTCCAGCGCAGCACGGGACGCAGCGCGCTGGCGGGATCCTCCTTGCGCAGCTGGCGGAAAAACTGCCGGCAGGTGCGCAGGTGCCGGATGACGCTGGCCGGCTCACGGAAGTTGAAGTAGCGCGGCGGCATGCCGGAAATGTGCGCGTCCAGTTCGACATCGTAGCTCGCATCGAGTTCGGCATCGGCGGCTTTGCGGATGGCGGCGCGGGAGAGGTGGCTGTGCACGGCGAAGGCCTCGCTGCCCTCGAAATAAGCCAGGGTGGAATAATAGAGCTGGCGCACGAGGCTTTCCTTCCAGTCGGTCCAGCCGGTTTCGTTGGTGCCGCGGCTGTCGGCGATGGTGTGCAGGTAGAGGGCCTCGAGCCAGTCGCGCCGCCGCACCATTTTGGCAAACTCCGCGATGACCTCCGGGTCGTCGAGGTTGCGCGTGGTGGCGGTTTTCCAGAGGAGCAGGTGGTTGTCCACGAGGAAGAGCAGGAGCTGGCGGCGCCCGTCGGAAATCTGGAGCCGGCGGCAGACCTGATCTGTCAGGGCGGTGCTGGCATAGGCGTGGTTTTTGCCGCCATCGGCGCGTCCGGTATCGTGCAGCAGCAGAGCGAGGTAGAGGATGAAGGGGTCCTCGAGGTCGTGAAACAACCGCTGGTGGAAGGCGAGGCGCGGCTCCCGGGTGTCGCTGAGTTCGTCGAGGCACTCGATGCATTTGAGCGTGTGCTCGTCCGCAGCGTAGCGGTGAAAGAACTCATGCTGCACGAGGTCGGTGAGCGGCATGAACTCCGGCATGTAGCGTCCGAGAAATCCGGTGCGGTGCATGGCGCGCAGGGCGGGCCCCACCTGGCCTTTGCGGCTGAGAATGGCCTCCCATGTTTCGCGGTTCGTCTTCCGGTAGCGGAAGGTGCGGTTGATGAGGGAGTAGTTGAGTTTGACGAGGCGCCGGATCTGGGGGCTGAGCTTGAGCCCGCGCACCTGGAGGTGCTGAAAGAGCCGCATGAGGCGCCCGTCGTCCTCCTGAAAGACCTCGTCGCGGTCGGGAAATATGAAGCCGTCGCGCGCGTGAAACCCGTCGAAGGACTCGCGCTTCACCTGCTTGCGGTTGGCGAGAAAGCCGATGATGCCGGGCTTCTTCTCCTCCTGCTCCAGCTGGAAGTGCTCCATGAGCGAGAGGTTGTGCTGATAGAGCTGGCGCGTGTGGTGATAGTAGTCGCGCATGAAGGCCTCGGTGCGCTCGATCATGCGGCGTCCCGGGTAGCCGAGATCGGTGGCCACGGTGCCCTGGAGCCGGAGTGTCAGGAGATCGGTGCCGCTCTTTTCCGCGTAGTGCATGGAATTGCGGACGCGGAGGAGAAAGTCGTGCGCCTTGCGGATTTCCTGACCGGCGATTTCCGAGAAGATGCGGCGGCGGACGAGCTGATCGAGGTCGCGGATGCCCAGCTTAACGTAACTGAGCCAGATGATATTGTGAAAGTCGCGCAGGCCGCCGCAGCCGGTTTTCACGTTCGGCTCCTGGAGGTGAATGGTGTTGGAGGCTTCGCTGTGGAGCTTCTTCACATTGCGGACCCGCTCGCGGAGGAACTGCTTCTCGTGCCCGGTGATGCACTGGCGGCGGAAGTTGTCCTCGAATTCATCGAACAGCCCGCGGTCGCCGGTGATGAAGCGCGCTTCGATGAGGGCGCAGAGCGTGGTGTGATCCTTGAGTGCGAACTGGAACGTTTCTTTGACGGAACGCACGCCCTGACCGACTTTGAATCCGACATCCCAGAGCATGGTGATGACCTTGCTGATGAGGTCGCGGGTGGATTCGGAGAGGTCGCGTCCGCCGCGCTCCGGATGGATGAACTGCAGATCGATGTCGCTGCCGGGATTGAGCAGGCCGCGCCCGTAGCCGCCGCTGGCGAGCAGAGCGACGCGGGCTTCGGCGTGACTTTCCTGCAGAGCGCTGGCGAAGAGTTTGCGCAGCACGATGTCCAGCAGGTCGCTGCGCTGCCGGCAAACCTCCGTGCCGCTCAGCCCCTGAGCGTGCTGCAGCCGGATGCGGTGATTTTCCTTTTTCAGGAAACTCCGGTAGAGCTTGATCAGGTCGAGCGGAGTCGCGCCCGTGGCATGCGAGGGGGCGAACACGCGCTGTGCGTGAGCCTCCACCTTGTCGATGTAGCGCCGGGCCATGCGATGCAGGCGGGCCGCTAATTGCCGGGCTCGCCGGTCTCCTCGTCCTCGGTTTTGACCACCGGGTTCTCGGTCATGAACAGATAGATGCCGTTATAATTGGAGACCCCGTACTTGATGGGGAGGTCCGCGCTGAGCATGACCATGTTGGCACGCCGGGTGGCTTCGTTGTTCTGACCGCCGCTGGCGCCGAGGGAGAGGAGCGGATTGAAGAGGATGTAGTCCCGCCAGGGGTATTCAGAGGAACGGGGATCGAGCAGTTCCGCGGGGCTCGTGCTCAGGGTATAGCGGCTGAGCAGCATGCCGGTGATGGGCTGGCCGCGCTCTTTGCCGACGGTGCGCAGCTGTTCGAGCTGGCCGCGGTCCTTGGGCAGCCAGATGGCGGTGCGGTTGCCGTACCACGCCACGGCCCACGGAATGTCGGTGACGATGGCTTCGTTCGGTTTCACCAGATTGCTGTAGGCCACGATGGACTCGGGAAGGTAATAGGGCGCATGGGAATGATGCCACTTCCCGCCGATGACGGCCTGAGTGATGCGGGTGGGCGCCTTGAGCAGCATGGGCAGAATGCTGATGAAGATGGCCAGAATGAAGTGGCCGTTGCGCACCACGGGAATCTGCAGCGGCAGATTGAGGCGGTTCCACAGCACGGAAAGAAACGCGAGGCCATAACCGGTCATGACCGGCGCGAAGATGATGTGCAGATTGTTGGCGTCCGTCTGGGAGACGAGATCATCGCCCACGGGCGCGAGACCATAGATGGTCATGCCGCCGACGGCGAAGATCCACATGGCCAGAATACACCATCGGAAGTCGGCGATCTCCCTGCGCCGGAAGGGATGCAGCAGCGAGAGAAAGAACAGCGGAGCGACGACGATGGCGCCGAGATAGCTGTACAAATCGCTCAGCTGGGTGATGCTGTTGAGCATCATTTTGTTGGGCAGGCCGTTGAGGTCGAGCGCGCCGGTGGTCTGCTCGAGGTCTCGCATGAGCGAGGCCTCGGACCCGGCGGCGGCGTTGCCGGCATAGAAAAGATAGAGACCGGCGCCCAGCGGATTGCCGGAATACCGAATGTTGTTGAAGTACGGCCACCAGATGGTGATGAGCAGGAAGACGCCGATGAGCATCAGCAGCTGCACGCCGCGGGGATGAAAATAAAAGCCGGCGAACAGCACCAGCCCGAGAAACGGCCAGATGGCCATCCAGTGCGCGAGCGCGAGCAGTCCCATGAATCCGCCGGTGAGCCCCAGCCACAGGTACACGGGTTTTCCGGACTGGGTGTTCTCCACCGCCTTGTAGAGAAAATAGATCGCGAAGGAAAACAGGAACAGCATCAGCATCTGCGGCAGGCCGCTCTGCGAGTAGCGCCACAGGGTCTCGCACAGCAGCATGAGCAGCGCCGTGACGCCGCCGATGCGCGCATCGAAGATCCGTGAGATCAGCAGATACGTTACCCCGATGGAGGCCAGCAGCAGAACCATGCTGACTCCGGTGATGATGATGTCCGGGGCGTAGTGCTTCTGCTCTTTCTGATACTCCCAGGTCTCCTTAAAGAGGCCGAGCACGATGGAGTTGAGAATGGGATTGAGCGGAGAATGATAGGTATCCGGAATGCCGTCGGCGAACGAAGGGGCATCGGCCGGATTGTCCGCCTTCAGCACCTTGTCGAACTGTGAGTAGCAAATCGGCCGGATGCAGCGGGTGGTGAACGATTTGTCATCCGCGATCTGCCGCGCGATCTGCGCCTGGTCCATGCCTTTGGGGTGACCGAGACCTTTGAAGTCGATGCCGAGGTAGTAATAGGTGACGCCGATGAGCAGCAGAAGAAAGAGGGCGCGCCGGATCATCATGCCGGCATCGAGTTCCTTGGCGGTAACGGTCGTTTCCTGGGTGGCCATGTGTGGGTGAGGTGGAGAGGTAAAAGCGGGCCGATTATGCACCTGTGCCGGGGGGGCGCAACGTATTAAGGCGGGATGTTTGGAACAGAGGCGCGCCCTGCAATTCGGGGGTGCAATCCCGCGCCGGCGATGCCACCGGTGGCACCGTATTCGTCATCGTCATGCTCCGGTTTGCCCTGTTCGCCATCGCTCTCCCGTGCCTCGCCGGAGAGCCCCGGACGTTTCGCCGGCCCTGCATGGGAACAGTCTGGACCCTGACGATCAGCGGCCTTGAGCAACCGGCCGCCGCGGAGGCGGCGAAGGCGGCTTTCGCAAGGATCGAAGCACTGGATGCCATTTTGAGCGATTACAAACCGGAGAGCGCGTTGAGCCGGCTCTCCGCGACCGCTGGAAGTGCTGCGCCTGTGCCCGTCACCGGGGACCTCCTGACGGTTCTGGCGCTGTCGCAACAGGCGGCCGCGGAGAGCGGCGGCGTCTTTGACATCACCATCGGCCCGTGCGTTCAACTTTGGCGCACCGCGCGAAATTCGTCCCGCCTGCCCGCTCCGTCCGATCTCGCCGCCGCCCGCGCTGCCACCGGCCGGGAGCATCTCGTGCTCGATGAAAAGGCCGGCACCGCATGGCTCAAAGCACCCGGCATGAAGCTCGATGCCGGCGGCATTGCCAAAGGTTATGCCCAGGATGAGGCGATGAAACTGCTGCGGGAGAAATTCGGCGTCGCCAGTGCGCTGATCGATGCCGGCGGCGGCGTGCTGGTCAGCGGCCGCCCCCCGGGCCGCGCCGCATGGCATATCGAAATCGCCAAAACCGCTGACTCCGGTCCGCCTTCCGTGCTGCGAGTGGAAAATGCCGCCGTCGCCACGTCGGGTGACCTCTTCCAGTCGGTCGAAATCGAAGGCCGCCGCTACAGTCACATCATCGATAAAGCCACCGGTCTGGGACAGACGGAGAGCACGCAGGCCACCGTCGTGGCCCCGCGTGCCGCCCTCGCCGACTGGCTGGCCACCACACTCTGCCTCATGGGACCGGAACAGGGCCTCGCATGGCTGCAGGAAAAGCACCCGGAATGTCAGGCCCGCGTCACCCGTGCCGGCAAAAACGGCCCGGTGCAGAAAGAAACGGCTGGCTTCGCAGCTCTGCTGCTGCCGCCCCCAAAGTGAGCAACACAGAGACGTGCCATGCTCGACTTTCACTCGACGAGGACTGCGGTCAGCGAACTGGCCAAAGCGGGAGTGCTCATCGGCACTTCGTCGTGGAAATATCCCGGATGGCTGGGCCAGCTCTATGACGAATCGCGCTACCTCACCCGCGGTAAATTCTCGAAAGCAAAATTCGAGGCCACCTGTCTCGCGGAGTATGCGGAAACCTTCAGCACGGTCTGCGTGGATGCCGGCTACTATGCCTTTCCCACGGAAAAGTACCTCGCCGGCCTCGCGGAGCAGGTCCCGGCGCACTTCCGCTTCGGCTTCAAAGTCACCGACGAAATCACCGTCAAACGTTTTCCCAACCTGCCGCGCTTCGGCCCGCGCGCCGGCCAGGTGAATGAACACTTTCTCGACGCAGAGCTGTTTGCGCGCTGCTTTCTCGCGCCGTGCGAAACCATCCGGCAAAACGCGGGGGTGCTGATTTTCGAGTTCAGTCACTTCCACGAACGCGACTTCGCGCGCGGGCGCGATTTCATCGTGATGCTGGACCGCTTTCTCTCCGACCTGCCGCGCGACTGGCAGTATGCCGTGGAAATCCGGAACCGCACCTTTCTCCATCCGGAATACTTCGCGGTGCTGCAGGCGCACGGCGTCGCGCACTGCTTCAATGCGTGGGAACGCATGCCGCCCGTTTCGCAGCAAATGGAATGCCCCGGGAGCCGCACCGCGGACTTCATTGCGGCGCGTTTCCTCCTCACGGCCGGCCGCAAATACGAGGCCGCCGTCGCCGCCTTCTCGCCCTACACGGAAACCAAAGCGCCCGACAACGATGCCCGCGACGCCGCGCGCCGGCTCATTCTGGAAGCGCGCCGCGGCATGCGCCGGCTCTCCTGGGTTTTCATCAACAACCGGCTGGAGGGAAATGCGCTGAACACCATCGCCGCCATCACCGAAACCCGTCCGGAGCCGTGACCGCACGCTCCGCTTGCCGGCAAATCCGCCCCGCTGCTGAATCCGCGGCTGGCATTCCGCCGTAACCTGATCCACTCCCGGTCCCCCATGGATAATATCACCCACGGTTCCCTCGGCATCCTCGCCTCCATCCTGACAGCTCCTCCCGAACTGCGCCGCAAAGCCGCGCTCGCCGGATTGCTGGCCGCGGAACTGCCGGACCTCGACATCTTCATTGTTTCGCCAGGCGATCCGCTGTTCTCACTGCAAATGCACCGGCACTTCACGCATGCGCTGGTGATGATTCCCGTGCTGGGCGTGCTCGGCGTGATCCTGGCCAACGGCTTCCGCAAACTGTGCCGCCGCCCGGCCCACTGGCGCGGACTCTGGCTGCCTGCGATTGCCGCAGCGGCCACCCACGGCGTCTGCGACACATGGACGAGCTATGGAACGCACCTGCTTTGGCCCTTCACCGAACGCCGCGAGTCATGGGACATGATTTCCGTCATCGATCCGCTGTTCACGCTGCCGGTTTTCATCTGCGTCGTCCTGGCATGGATTCGCGCTTCGCGCGGGCTGGCATGGATCGCGTGCGGCTGGGCGGTGTTCTATCTGTCGCTCTGCCTCGTGCAGCAGCAGCGCGCATCGGCGGCGGTGCAGGAGTGGGCTGATGCGCAGCACCACCAGCCGCAGCGGCTCACGGTGAAGCCGTCGTTCGGCAATATCCTCGTTTGGCGCGGCCTGTATGTGCATGAGGGAAAGTGTCACGTCGTCTGCGTGCGGCCCGGCATCACGGATGGAACACGCGTGCTCGGCACCGCCAGCGCGCCGCTGCTGCAACCGGACTCCCCTGCGCCGCCGCTCACTGCATTGCCCGCGAACAGCGTGCAGCGGAATGACGTGCGCCGCTTTCAGCACTTCTCCGACGACTGGCTCGGCGTCCACCCTGACGAACCGCTCGTCATTGGCGACCTCCGCTACGCCACCCTCCCGGATCGCATCAGCCCGCTCTGGGGCATCGCGCTCGACCCCGCCCAGCCTGACAAACACGTGAAACTCGCCTACTTCCGCCGTGCGAGTGACCAGTCATGGGGCGAACTCTGGCGCATGATCACCGGGCCTGACAATTGGCAGGGAACGCAGCGCATCAGCGTGCCGTCGCTGCCGCAGGCAGGGTCCCCGCGGAAGTGAACCCCGGCCAAAGGCTGCGCTGCCAGGGCGCCGGCAACTGCTGCTTCGTCTGCTGCCTGTCTGTCAGGACATGCCTCCGCCCGGCCCGGAGCTATCCCTGCGGCACATCGCTATGTCGCCTGAAAACGTTTCTGAAAGTGCAGGCTCAGCACCACAGCGGCGGCAAAGACCACGACCGCAGCGGCCTGCATCCAGTGGAAGGGCGGCGAGGCCGTGATCGCCCATGCCGCTACCAGGCAGAAATCCACCAGCGGAATGGCGGCGAGCAGGCGGTTCACCACCACGCCGACCGGCACCTTTCCCTCCGGCAGGAAGCTCATGGTTCCCTCCCACAGCAGGAGTGCCACCACGGCCGCGCCCGGCCAGTCGCGCGCGTCCCTTGACAGGACGGCAACTACCAGCGCCAGCGGCGGCCCCAGCAGCAGCAGGCCGGTGCGCGGAGTCCGGCTGTCGCGCTGCGCCTCCCGGCGGGCCACGAGGCTCAGCACGATAATATAAACCCATAACACCGCGCCGAACAGCATTACCGTGCGGAGTTCCCCGCCGGCGCACGCCGCCGCTGTCAGATAAAGCAGCCAGCGGCACGCGCCCATGACCACGACACTGAGCGGCGACTGTTTATGCCATGCATCGTAAAGCAGGATCGCGCCCGCGAGCGCCAGCGGCGGCCACCACACTGAAACGCCGCCGGCATAAGTCAGCGCCAGCCCCGCAGCCAGTTCTGTCAGGCCAAGGCCCCACACCGCGCGGCGGCTGAGGCTTCCGCTGGGAATGAGCCGCTCCGGGCGGTGCTGTGCATCCCACTTCGCATCGAAGGCATCATTGAGCGTGCAGCCCGCCGCGTAGAGCAGCGAGGCGCCGGCCAGCAGCCACAGCAAACGCCACGACGGCTCTGCGCCGGAAATGAGCCACGCCGCCAGACAGTTCGACCACACGGTCGGAAGGTTGGAAACACGGGCGAGCGTCAGCAGGCGGTGGAGCATGTAGAATTCCATGCACGCTGCGACGGCGGACGCAATGCGCGGGCGCCGGGGTGCTGCAGCGCGCCCTGCCGGACTCCGCGGGGATTTGCTGATTGACTTCACCGACCGCTCCGCTTGCATCGCGGGCATGTCGAAAAACGCCCTCGGGAAAGGCCTCGGCGCACTCATCAGCGGTGCGTCGAAACGTTCCGCGCCCGCGCCGCCGCCTCCTCCGCCTCCTCCGGAGCCCGTCGCCGAAACCGCCAACACCGTGCGCAGCGTGCCGCTGACGCAGATCACGCCCAGCCCGTTCCAGCCGCGCCGCACCATTCGCGAGGAGCCGCTGGCGGAATTGATGGAATCCATCGGCCAGCACGGCGTGATTCAGCCGCTCGTGGTCAGGCGCGTGGACGGCGCGCTGGAGCTGATCGCCGGCGAGCGGCGCTTCCGCGCCTGTCAAAAACTCGGCCTCGCGGAGGTGCCGGTCATCGAACGTCAGGCCACCGACCGCGAAGTGCTGGAGATGGCGCTCATCGAAAATCTCCAGCGCGAGGATCTCAATCCCGTGGAGGAGGCCGAAGCCTACGCGCGGCTGGCCAAAGATTTCGGTCTCAAGCAGGAGGAAATCGCGCAGCGCGTGGGCCGGAACCGCGCCACCGTGGCAAATTCCATGCGCCTGCTGGAACTGGCGCCGGACGTGAAGGATCACCTCGCGCAGGGCCGCATTTCCACGGGTCATGCCAAAGTGCTCCTCGCCCTCCGCGAGGCCGATCTGCAGAAACTGCTCGCGGATAAAATCGTGCGTCAGGGTCTCACCGTGCGTCAGGCGGAACAGCAGGTGCAGCAGGAACTCAAACGCAGCGGCAAAGCGCCGGCGGCAAAAAAAGGTCCGTCCACTCCGCCCGCTGCCGAAGTCGCCGCCGTCGTCAGCCGCCTGCAAAACCGCCTCCGCCACCGCCTCGCCACGCAGGTCGCCATTCATCACACCGACAAGAAGGGCGTGATCGAGATCGAATACTACGGCAACGAAGACCTCGAGCGCATCCTCGAACTGATCGGCGTCAGCGCGGAGTGAGCCGGGTTCCCCCCCGGCTGTCACCGGAGCGCAGACGGTCCAGGTTACGCGGCAAACCCCGCGCGCAGCATCGGGATGACGCGGGCAGGTTCCGTCACGGGATGCGGGAGGAGGCCGTTCTCCGGGTAGTCCAGCAGCGCGGCGAAATCACAATGCTGCGCCTGCCGCACCCCGGGCGGCCGGAGTTTCTGCACACGCTCTGCGGAAAGTGCCGCGTTCTTCCAGCCCGGCAGTTGATAGGGGTCGATCGCCCGCGTCGCCGCCGTTTCCAGCCAGCGGCGCAATGCTTCATCGGTTTTCAGCGCCGCTCCTCCATCGCAGCCGGGAATGATTCCCGCCACTCCCGGTCGAATATCGGCCAGCACCCCCGCTCCATGGAAACCAGGAAGTCAGTCCCGAACCGGAGGAACTCCCCGGGGATTTCCTCCTCGCGGCCCACCAGAAACGAATCTTTCCCGTCCGGGAAAAGAATGTACTCAGTCTCCAGGCCGGCGATGAATTTCCGCATCTGCACCACCTTGTTTTCAAAGTGGCAAAGATAGGCAGGCCCCGGCGCCTGCGATATGAAACCAGCGATCCTGACACACGGCACTCTGACCCACCTGCCACAGCGGACGCCACAACTCCGCGGCGGGATGTGACCGGTGCCATCCGGGGCTGATGAAAAACCGCGGCGGGTTCCAGGCGCCATACTGTATGCCGGTGCTCCAGTCGCGTGCAGACCGTGCGCAGCACATGGCGGCCCGGCCCCGGGGTCAGGGCAGAGTTTCCTCCAGCGGGCCATGCGTGAGACCGAGCGGGTTGTCATTCACCAGAAAGACCGCCGGGTTGTCCGGCATCCAGCGCGCGGTGACGTTGAGAAATCCCATGACCCGCGCCGGGCGGCGCAGCACAATTTCCACCCGGGACGGTGCGTACGCGGAAATGAAGCGGGCCGCTCCATCCTCCCGGGCGCGGCACACCCGTCCGCCCGTCAGCGGGCACTCGTATCCCAAAGCACCGCCGGCAGCCACCCGGCCATAGCCACAGGCTGCGGAACAGATGGAAGACAGCGGCTCAGATGCAGCATTCATCCGGGCTTTGGCTCTGCAGGGTGCCTGCCTGTCGGCATCCCCTGGCACACGGGCTGTGTCGTCCCCCCGCTATCACCCTGTCACGGCGCGCCGACCGGAGCGCGGCTCCGCGGTTTTGCTGTTGGGTTGGCGGCGCAGGGTTCATTTGATTTTGATTTCTGAGGCGCATGGTTCGGGCGGTTTTGTCAGATTTTGCAGCCTGACCCCATTTCCCCCATTTCCCCTGACCCCATTTCCACCGCTGGCCGTGCGGATCGGCAGGGAAAGCCGCATCGTGCGCACTCTGGCTGCCCTGCCATCACTGACCGCCCCGGGCATGGTGGCGCTGACCATGCGGGAGCTGCTGCGGTGAGCCGGAGCAGTTTACTGTGTATATTTCTCCCGCATCATGGCGATGACTTCGAGCATGATTTCGGCCTCCTCGCGCAGGCTCGCTTCGAGGCTGCTGGCGGCGCGGTTGTGGCGGCGGTAGAGCATGGCGAGCTGACTGCTGATGGCCTCTTTGGTCATGCCTTCAGTGATGCCGCAGAGTTGCTCGGGGGTGGCGTCGGGACTGATTCTGCGGGCTGCCTGGCGCGCCCACTCCTCCCGGGCTTTGGGCGTGGGGGCGGTGCCCGGGCTCTGTGCGGGAGCGGCGGGGACGGGAGCCGTGCGGATGCGCTCGGTGACCGGAAGTGTCAGGCGGGGCGGCGGCGGCTCTTTCTTTTTGAAGAGGTTTTTGAGAAAGTTGAGCATGACCGGGTGATGGGATCGGGAGGGATTCGCGGGCGGCGGAGCTATTCGATTTGAATGCGGTCAAAGCAGGCCCGCTTCTGCTCCACTTCCTCATCAGTGAGCACTCCGGCGCCCTCGTAGGTGATGGCGACGTGCTTCACCGTGCCGCTGCGCTCGTCCTTGATGGTGGCCTGCACGCGCTGGTTCTCGTCGTAGCTGTAGGTCACGGTCACTTCGCAGCCGGCGGGACGGTTCGGCGGCACCTCGAGGGCGATGCGGCCGATGACATCCACGTATTTGGGATCGGCGTCTTCACCCTGGGTGATTTCAATTTCAATGACCTCCTCGTTGTCTTCGCTGGTGACGTAGGTCTGGCTCTGGGAGCAGGGAATGGGGGTGTTTTTGGGAATGACGATCGTGTTGGCGAAGACCTCGTTGCCGGTGGCGGCGTCCTCCACAATGGCGAGCGTGCCATAGCTGTGATTGCAGACCTCCTGCACCTGTGCGCCCTTGAGTGCAAAGAGCGCGGCGCCGAGCGCCACGCATTCGTCCACGTTGCCGCAACTGGAGGGCTCGAATCCGAAGAAATCCTTGAGCAACTCGCGCACGCGGGGCATGCGCGTGCTGCCGCCGACCAGGGCGACATGATCGAGGTCCCGCGACTTGAGCCCCACGGAACTGAGCGCCTGTTCCACGAGCATCACCGTGCGCGTGAGGAGCCGGCTCACGGCGCCCTCGAAGACGTCGCGGGTCAGCTCGATGCGCGTCAGCCCGCCGCGCTCGTTGCCGATGGTATCGCTCACCTGACGGAGCTTGCTGAGCATCTTCTTCATGTCCTCGCCGCTCTGGAGCACGCGCCGGCGCTGGCGCTCGTTTTCCCAGAGTTCGACCCCGTGCTCGGTGCGATAGGCCAGCGCCATGAGGTCGAGAATCTGCTCGTCGAAATTGCTCCCGCCGAGGCGGCGCGCGCCTTCGCTGGTGAGGCTGCGGATGTTCGCGCCGTCCACTTCGAGAATGGTCACATCGAGCGTGCCGCCGCCGAGGTCATAGACCATGATGCGGCCCTGCAGGCCCTGGCTGTGCGCATAGTAGAGCGCGGCGGCGGTGGGCTCGTTGACAATGCGCTTCACATTGAGCCCGGCGATGCGCCCCGCGGCGATGGTGGCCTTGCGCGCGAGTTCATTGAAATTGGCAGGCACCGTGATGACGACGTCCTCCACCGGTCCGATGATGCGCGAGCAGTCGCGCTTCATCTTGGCCAGGATCAGCGCGGAGATTTCCGTGGGCGTCCACTTCTTCCCGTCCATCTCCACCACGAAATTCGGATTGTCCATGTGGCGCTTGATGAGGTGAATCGTGCGGTCAGGATCGCCGCCGTCGCGCGCTGCCGAACCGACGAGTTTGATGTCCTCATGCCGGTCGAAATAGACCACCGACGGCGTCATGCGCTCGCCGTCGGCATTGGGCACGATCTCGGGATTCCCGTCGGAGCGAATGTAAGCGAGCCCCGTGGTGGTCGTGCCCAGGTCAATGCCCACGTATTTAGGCGAGGTCTTGGTGCTCAATGTGTGGTCGGTTTTGGAGTCGGAAAAGGCGCGATACTAGATGGCCGTCTCGAATTCGTCAAAACCAACCTCCAATCCGGAGAAAAAGTCTGACATGGTCCGGAGCAGCGGAATTCAATAACCTTCATAAGCGCCGGTATCATCGGCACCGGTGGGGGCGGATTCCTCCGCCGCCGGAGCCGGACGGGAAACCTCCCGCGCCGCCAGCCACACCATGCCTGCTCCACACATGCCGGCGACCGCGACGAAGATCGGCCCCGCGCTCCCGGGCCGCAGTCGCGCGGCCGCGAGAGCAACGACCGCCGCCAGCGGCAGTCCCGCGGCTGCGGCAGTCAGCGGCTCCATCGGAATTCCACCGGCCCGGCTCAGGCAGCCGAGAATGAACAGCAGCACGCTGCCTCCGGCGATCCAGCCGGCCATGCCGCGCGGCAGCATCATTCCCGGCCGCGCCCGCATCGCGCAGCACAGCCATGCCGCGACCACTGCCCCCGCGGCGAGCCCCGCGACGGCGAACAGCCGCGCCGTGACCGGCTCCGGCATCGCCAATTGCCAGAGCGTCAGCCCGCTCAAATCCGCAAACACCGCCAGTCCCGCCGCAACCGCCACGGCCGGCACCCGGCGCGCTGCGAATTCCGCCGCGGCGAAGGACACCAGCACCGCCGCGATGAATCCCGCGGACCATGCTTCCCGCTGCGCCGAAGTCTCCGCGCGGTCCAGCAGCCAGGGAAGTTTCTGCAGCGCGAGCCACGCCGCCACCGCGAGCAGCAGCGCAGCGACAATCGTCAGGGCACTGTCCCCGCGTTTCATGATCCACGAAACGCCCGCCGCCAGTGCCAGCCCGGCCGCGCCAAACACCATCCAGTTGGCAGACTCCTTCGGCGGAAAGAGATAGCTGTTGGCGTCCACCAGCAGATGCCCGGCCACCCACACGAGCCCCAGCAGCAGCAATGAATACCCCGCATCACGCCGCTCATGCCGCCATGCGATGAGAAACAGCACCAGCGACAACCCCGCCGCCCCGGCCGCCGGCAGGAGATAGGCTTTGCGAAACAGTTCACCGAATTCCATGCAGCCAATCTGCAAGGAGCAGCGGAGAATGGCAAGCTTCTACCAGACTCCCGGGCAACTTCTCCGGGGAGAAGCCAGGTAACAGGGAAGCGCCGATTATAGCCGCAAGCGGCCAATGTGGCGTGGAACTCCGGTCCACTTGAACCGGGTCATGCGGGTGGACCGGAGGTCCACACTACGGTCCGGCGGTCAAATCAGCGTTTTCTTAAAAGACCGGCACTTCCTTCCGCGCCGGAACGATCCGGGCTCACCCCAGCCGCGGGTCGCCGGCGAGCAGGTAACCGGTGAACAACTGGAAGACATCGCTCGTTTTCGGCCCGGCCATGCCGTCCTCTTCAAGGTTGGTCCCTGCGGCGGCGTTGGCGAATTCCTGGAAACGTTCAACGACGACGTTGTAGCGGCCGGGGTCGTAGCTGAGCGGCGGCCAGACGGCTTCCCGCGGTTCGGAGAGGGACTTCGGCTGATCAGAGGCGGAAATCAGTGTGGCCTCATCCGTGGTGGACAGGCGCACCTCGGCGGCGGCGGTGGCGGCGGCTTCGCTCTTCAACATTTCGAGCGCGAAGAGATGGGCCTTGTTCCAGCGGTTGGTCAGGCCGGGCCAGAAGTTGGCGCGGAAGCCGATGTACTTTCGCTCGTACTCTTCGCGCGCGTCACGCAGGCGCTGGAGCAGCGCCACGGGCACATCCTTTTCCAGCCGCTCGAAGGCAGCGCGCGTTTCCTCGCCGAGCCTGCCGGTGACGCTGACCTTCATGGCAACCTGCACGATTTTGACCGCGCCGGCGGGACCGCGATTGAAGGCGGTGTCGCGCAGGAAGGCCTCGATGCCAGGGTTTTTCGTCAGGAGGGCGATGCCGTCGGTGAACTGCGCGATGTGCTCCGCGGCGAGTTTCTCCGCCTGAGCGTGTTTGCCGGAGTTGATGAGCGAAGCCAGCTGGCGCGCGGTGTCAGGATGATACCGCTCGTTGATGCCGGCGACTTCGAATTTGCCGCCGCCGTCGTTGCCGGGCAGTTTATAAATGGCGAGGCGGCCTTTGTTGTCGCGCCGCGCCTCCCATTTCACAATCTGCGCCGCGATCTTGGTGCGGCGCGCGGCGGCACCGGCGGCGGTGGTCGATCTCGCCCGCTTCGCAGGCAGGTCCACGGGCGGCGGAGACGGTGCATCCGCGGCGCGCGGATCGCCTTTCAAATAATATGCCGTGAGCAGGTGGAAGGCTTCGCTGGTCCTGTCTCCGGCATAGCCGTCCTCCACAAGTTTGATGCCGGGATAGCAGTTGGCGGCTTTTTGAAAGGAAAGCGCTTCGGGATGGAAGGCGTCCGGGGCATAGACGAGCCGTGGCACGGCGGCGGCCGGCACAGCGAGCCCGGCGACCTCCGTGTGCGAAGTGTCAGGCAGCGGCACAGTGGAGACGCGGGCGTCGAGCAGCGACTGGAGATGCGCGCGGTATTCCGGCATGGTCATGCTCAGGGCGCCGCCGGGGTCGTTCTTCCGGCCAGGGGAGACTTCATCGTGTCCAAGCACGAACTCGAAATTGAAAATGTCGGGCGCGTTCTGCTTCAGCCAAAGCAGGAGCGTGGTCAGGGCCTGTTCCTGCTCGGCGGTGTATTTGTGGTACCAGCCGGCCTCGCGGTTGTGGCGGCGCTCCACGAAGCGCACGGCATCCGCGCGGAGATCGCGCGAGGGATTGGGCACGCCAGGCGGGATCGGTTCATGAACCTGCTGATAGTAATGCGGGTCATTGAACCACGGGCGGAACGTGCCGGCATCCAGCTGCCGCAGGCGTCCCGCGCTGCAAACTTCGATGCCGGCAAGGAACCGGCTCACGCTGTTGCCGAGTTTCTGGTGCGTGCTCTTGCCGGCGTGATAACCCCAGCGGTCGAGGTCGAAATTCTGAAAAACGGTGCCGTCCGGTGCGATGACGAAAAAGCAGAAGCCGTCGCGGATGCCGCCTTTGACGGCATTCAATCCATCGGGACCTCCGGCGGTGAAATGGACAATGGCGCCCTGCGGATAGCCGGAAGGATAGGCGCCGCGGGTGGTCATGGCTCCGCCCTCGTTATGGAGAGCGGCGGGATAGCGAAGTAGCATGGTGCGTGCGGGGATTGAGGGCTGCGGCGACACGCTAGCGGGACGAAAGCCGGCGCGTCGAGAGAAATTTACAGCGCCGCCTCCAGACTGGTGCACACGGCCGCGAAGGCCTCCGCGAGGGCACTCCAGTCGCGGGCCGTGTGTTCGCGCAGACTGCTGACACGCAGCACGCGGCGCAGGGCATCCGAAGGCAGGCCCATGGCCGCGAGCACTTCGCTGGCACCGCCGCCGCTGCTGCAGGCGCTGCCGGTGCTGACCTGAAATCCGGCGCGGCTGAGCCGTGCCAGCCATTTCACGTTCGCGTGCCGCGGCATGATGAGCAGCACGGTATTCCACAAACGCGGCGAGGCCTCGGCCACGATCTGAACACCCGGCACGGCGTGTTTGATTTCCTTCTCGAACCTGCGCCGCAGTGAATCGTCAGGCACGCGCGCGGCCTCCGCGGCCTCCAGGGCGGCGAGCATGGCGGCGATGCCCGGCAGATTCTCTGTGCCGGCGCGGCGCCGGTCCTCCTGAGGGCCGCCGCGCAGCCAGCGGAAGTGGCCGGTGACTTTAAGAAAACCCGCACCCTTCGGCCCGCCGAACTTGTGCGCCGAGCCGGTGAGGAAATCGCACTCGCCGAGTCCGGCGGCGGGCAGCTTGCCGGTCCACTGCGCCGCATCGCAGTGAAACAGCGCGCCGGCTTCACGACAAAGTGTCAGGGCTTCACGCCACGGCTGAAGCACGCCGGTTTCGTTGTTGGCGGCCATCAGGGAGACGAGCGCCGGCGATTCGGATTTCAGAATCTCCCGCAATGCCTCGAGCCTGACCACTCCGTCGGCACCGGCGGGAATGATCAGCGCGCCCGGTGCCGGCTCCCGGCCGCTGGGGTGCTCGATGGCGGAGACGGCGATTTTTCTGCCGAGCCGCGTGAAGCTTTCCAGCACGGCGTTGTTGGCCTCCGTGGCTCCTGACAGAAACACGAGGTCGCCGGCCTCACAGTTCACGATGCCGGCGAGCCGCTCGCGGCACTGGTCGAGTGCCTCGTGTGCCGCGGCGGCCTCCGCGTAGAGGCTCGAGGGATTGTGCCAGGGAGCCGCGAGCCACGCTTCGCGCGCCGCCGGGTGCAGCGGCGTGGTGGCGTTGGCGTCGAAATAGCCGTTCATGCGGGACGGCTCACTGCCAGCGCGGCGGCGTCCCGTCAACCCTGGGCGGCGGTCCGGTTTCCTGGCAGGGCGGGCGCGATTATTTCAGGGTTCCGGCTTGGTGCCGGGAACACACAGCAGCCGGCGGGAGGTGCGGATGATGAGCTTTCCGCCGGCGATGGCGGGCGTGGCATCGGTGGGGTCGCCCAGTTCCGCGGTGCCGAGCAGTTTGAAGGCTTTGGGATCGGCGGCGACGGTGGCGACGGTGCCCTTGCGGCTGATGCAGATGATTTTGTCACCGGTGCAAACCGGGCTGCTGTAGGCCTGATCCTGGAAGACACGCTCGGTCCAGAGCGTCTCGCCGTCGGAGGCGCGGATGCAGCTGAGGATGCCTCCATCGCCAAGGAAAAAGAAGTGTTCCCCCAGCGCGAGCGGCGTGGGCACGTAGGGCATGCCTTTGCGGCCCTCCCAGACTTTCTCGGCTTTGTCGCCGGTGACTTTGGCGGCCACACTGCCCTTGGCGGTGCCGCCCTGACCGACCGCGGCAAAGATGACTCCGCCCGCCATCGCGGGACTGCCGACCGCGCGGAGGTCGGGCGAGGGGTTCTCAATTTCCCACACCACCTTGCCGCTTTTCGCATCGAGACAGGTCAGGCCGGCGGGATTGCTGGAAACGACGACGCGCCAGTCGCCGGGATTGGCTTCATAGGTCAGGGGTGAGGAGAACGGCGTGCGGGTGCTGGCGCGCTCGTATTTCCACAGTTCACTGCCGTCGGAGGGCTTTAGGGCGACCACGCCGCCGACGCCGCCTTCGCAGTCGGTGCTGATGATGAGCGCGCCGCCCGCGAGGACCGGAGAGGATCCGCTGCCGTGGTTCTCGCGATACGGTCCCAGCTCCTTCTCCCAGACGCGTTTTCCGGCATGTGTCAGGGCAAGGGCGCGCATGACGCCGCCGCTGGACCATGCGAGGTAGAGCCGCTCCTGGTCCACGGCGGGAGTGCTGCTCGCGAAGCTGTTGAACCGGTGCTTGCCGTGCGGCTCGAATTTGTCAGTGATTCGCCAGGTTTCCTGACCGGTTTCGATGTTGTAGCACAGCACGGCGCGCTCACCGCTCTTGGGCAGTTCCGCAGTCAGGAAGATGTATCCGTTGATGGCGACGGGCGAGGAGACGCCGGGACCGGGAAGTTCCGCGCTCCATGCGCAGGCGGAGGATTTGATTTCCGCGGGAATGCCGGGCGCCGGGGCGGAGCCGCTGCCGTGCGGACCGAGGAAGCGTGACCAGTCGCCGGCGGACAGGCTGAGGGGACCGGTGAGGACGGCGGTGAGAAGAAGTGATTTCATGGCGCGGCAGTATGTCACGGCCGCGGCGCGCGCCGCCAGCAATTTTCCGCGTAAGCGGGGCTCCCGGCCCGCCTCAGAGCCGCCGGATGATGTGCTCGAGCGCGAGCACGGCGTAGGCGGTCACCAGCACCTCATCCTTCTCCATCCACCGCCCGTTTTCATTGGCCCACGAACCGTCGGCCTTTTGCAGGTTGAAGAGCTTTTTGGAGAGATCGGCGCGCCAGTTGAACTGCTTGCCGCCGGGAGTCTCGATGAAGTCGATGCCCGCGGTGTTGAGGCACTTGGCCATCGTGTGATAGTAATAAAAGAGCCCCTCCGCCCCGATTCCGGGATTTTCCTCCACACTGTAATTTTTGGCGAGCCACTCTCTGACGGCGGTGAAACGCTGATCCTTCGGACTCAGGTCTGCATAGATAAAACTGAGCAGTCCGGCGTAGCCCATGCTGCCGTAACTGCGCAGCGGGACTTTGCCGTCGCCGGAACTTTCCGGCTGGGCGACTTTGGTCTCGCCCGGTTTGTAAATGAACCCGCCTTTGTTCACCGGATCGTCGCTGACCCAGCTGGATTTATTGGTCGCCGACAGATTTTGGCAGCGGCTGACGAAATCGATGGCGGCGGCGTAATTGAGTTGCGGCTCGTCTTTGGCGCCGGGTTCGTCCTGCAGGTAGCGGCGGGCGTGATAGAGGGCTTCGAGCGCGAAGTGCGTGTTGCTCATGTCGCTGCTGGGACGGCCGGTGGTGCTTTTATTTCCATAGCCGATGCCGCCGTCGAGCGGGTTGTCCGCTTTGCCGGCCTCGTCTGCATCGGTCTGAACGCCAATGATGAAGCGGCGTGCTTTGAGGACGGCGTCCTTGTATTTCTCCGCGGGGCCGGCCATGGTGAGGGCGGTCACGGCGAGGCTGGTGTTGTAGTTGGGCAGATTGACCTGGTAGATCCCGCCGTCGGGCTTTTGGCAGGAGAGCAGAAACGCGTAACCTTTCGCCGCGGCGGCCGCTGACTTCTCCTTCGAACCGGACTGCGGATCCCCCATGATCGCCATGAGGGCGAGTGCGGTGAAGGCGGGATGGTCGGCGGAGCCGAAGGCACCAGTGGCGGGGTCCTGCTTCGAGAGCAGAAAACCGAGGCCTTTGTCGATGGATGCCTGGACTTCATTGCGGAGCGACTCATCGGCGGTCTGCGCCGCAGCGGGCCGGGCGAAAACACCGCAGGCCAGCGCGGCGAGGAGTGTGAGGAGTGATTTGCGTTTCATGGGATGGCTGGAAGTGTCATGAATCAGAGCGCACGGAGCGCCGGGCTGGTTCAGCGTTTTTTTGACTTGGTCTCCGCCGCGGGCGCGGCCTCCGGCTTTTTTTCCGGCGCAGCCTCGGGGACAGGCTTGAGGAGGATCGTGACCGGAGTGTCTTTGTCAGGAGCGCCGGGGTCGGGAATCCAGACATCGTCGAGGTCGTTTCCTCCCCGGGGATTGTTGATCATGGAGCCTGGATCCACGTAAAGCGCCATGATGCTGCCGGTGTCCTCTGCGAGGAAATTCCCTTCCGGCATGACGATGGAGCCGGTGTAGATGAACGGTCCTTCGCTGACTTTGGCGCGTTTTTCGAGTTGATGCATCCAGTTTTCCACGCGGCAGGTTTGTTCCTTGCCGCTCCCGTCCTTCCATGTGACATGCATTTCGATCTGTGATGCGGGGGGATTCCTGGCGTCCTTTACCGGCACACCGCCGCGTTCGGGCTGGGAGAAATCGAAGAAGGCCTCGCTCTTTTTCCAGTTCAGCAGCAGGAGCACGATATTGAGTTCGGTGGGCCGGACGGCGGTGCTGAGGAGGGACTCATGCACCTTGCCGCTTTCATGCACGAGGACGTATTCGAGCGGCCCCTCTTTCATGTTCACTTTGCCGGGGAATTTGATCTCGCGGGTCTTTTGATTGAATTCGATGGCGCCGAGCTTGAAGCGGTCGCCTTCGATGCGCTGAATGGCCTTCGCGGGGTCGACGGGCTCCCGGGCGGGCGCGGGCGGCTTCGGAGCCTCGCCGGGGAACTGCGCCTGCACGCCGGCTGGAACCAGCAGCGGCAGAAAGCCCAGGCATGTGGTGATGAATAATGGGCGGATCATGGCAATCGGCAATTTGGAGGCGGAACTCCGGAACGCAACGACGCAGACGCCGCCCGGGTTCCCTGGTGTTTTGGGGAGAAATTCCCCCGCTACCAGCGGATCACGCTGGCGGCCCATGCAAAACCCGCACCGAATGCCACGAGCAGGATGTTGTCGCCTTTTTTCACGGCCCCGCTGCGCACGGCTTCATCGAGCGCGATGGCGATGGCGGCCCCGCTGGTGTTGCCGTACTTGTGCAAATTGAGAAAGGCCCGCTCCGGCGGAAGGCCGAGTCGCTCCCGGATGGCGTCCACGATACGAATGTTCGCCTGATGGGGAATCAGCAGGGCGATATCCTTCGCCGTGAGGCCGGCGCGGGCGATGGCGGCTTCACAGGCCTCGCAGGTGTTCTTGACGGCGGCCTTGAAGACTTCCCGGCCCTGCATGTGGATGGTATTGAGCCGCAGGTGCGCATTGTCAGGGGTGATGGGAATGGCGCTGCCGCCGCCCGGCACGGAAAGGATGTCCGTGAGCCGCCCGTCGCTGGCGAGGATGCTGCTGAGCAGCCCGCCGGGGTCGGGGTCGTCCTTGCTCTTGGCTGTCAGGACCGCGGCTCCGGCTCCGTCGCCGAAGAGCACGCAGGTATTGCGGTCCGTCCAGTTGGTGATGCCGCTGAGTTTGTCGGCCCCGATGATGAGAGCGATGCGCCGGTTGCCGCTGTTGATGAAATGCCGCGCGATCTGCATCGCGTAGAGAAACCCGGCGCAGGCGGCGCTGACATCGAAGGCCACCGCTTTGACCGCCCCGAGGTTCCGCTGCACATGGCAGGCGGTGGACGGGAAGAATGTGTCCGCAGAAATGGTGGCGACGATGATCAGATCGATGTCCTGGGCCGTGATGCCGGCGGCTTCCATGGCGCGCTGCGCGGCTTTGGTGGCCATGTGACTGGTGGCTTCCTCCGGCGCGGCGATCCGCCGTTCCTTGATCCCGGTGCGCGAGGTGATCCATTCGTCGGTCGTGTCCACCATTTTTTCCAGGTCGGCATTGGACAGAACGCGGTCGGGAACGTAACTGCCCGTGCCGGCGATTTTCATGACGCAGGGAACAGTGTCAGGCAGCGAATGACTCATGTGATGGCAGCGGGCGGAAAGACGGAGCGTCACCGGGAGTGCGGTTTGCCCGGGGCTGCAAGAGTTTTCCCGCCCGTCAGAAATCCCGCGCGCTCCGCGTGACGGAATCGTTGCCCGCGGGAAGTAGCGCGGAGCCGCCATCCCGGCTATAGGAACTGCGAGGTCGCAAGACCATCCAATTTCTGCCTTTTAAGGGGAGGCAGAATCAAAAAGGGGAGCGGCAGCAATGGGTGCATGCCGCTCCCTCATTTTTTTCGCAAAACGAATGGTTCGGCAGATGCGGAAATTGTGTAACCTCGCTCCGCCGGCTCCTCAGGAATCCGGTGCCATGAATACCACACTCTGCCCGGCTTGCCGAAATCCGATCCCCGCCGATGCCCCCGGCGGGATTTGCCCCTCCTGCGCCCTGCGCGGTGTCATGCAGCCGACCGTCGTCATGCCGCCGGCCGGTTTTGCCTCGCGCGATGAGGTCGCCGCCGCGTTTCCCGACCTGGAGGTGCTGGAGATTATCGGTCAGGGCGGTATGGGTGTCGTGTTCAAAGCGCGACAGCCCCGGCTGGACCGCGTGGTGGCGCTGAAGATTTTGCCGCCGCATCTCGCCGCCCAGCCCGGATTTGCCGAGCGCTTCACCCGCGAGGCCCGCGCGCTCGCGAAACTGAATCATCCGCACATCGTCACCGTGTTCGACTTTGGCGAAAGCGGGGGATTTTACTTCCTGCTCATGGAGTACGTGGACGGCGTGAACCTGCGCCAGGCCATGCAGGCGGGCATCAGGCCGGAGCAGGCCATGCTGCTGGTGCCGCGGATTTGTGAGGCGCTGCAGTTCGCGCACGATCACGGAGTACTGCACCGTGACATCAAGCCGGAGAACATTCTCCTGGATCGCAAAGGGCAGCCGAAGCTCGCGGATTTCGGCATCGCCAAACTGGCGGGCGATCAGGCATCGGGCCTGACGCTGAGCGGCGCGCAACTCGGCACGGCGGCCTACATGGCGCCGGAGCAGGTGGAGAAACCGGCGACGGTGGATCATCGCGCGGACATTTATTCACTCGGCGTCGTGTTCTATGAAATGCTGACGGGCGAGCTGCCGCTGGGGCGCTTTGCTGCGCCCTCACAAAAGTCTGCGGTGGGTGAAAGCGTCGATGCCGTGGTGATGCGCGCCCTGGAAAAGGAACGGGAACGCCGCCAGCAAAGCGCCGGCGAAATGAAAACCCAGGTGGAGGGCGCGGGCAGCGGCCTGACAACCCCGCCCGCGGTCGCGCCGTCCGGCGATGAGGGGGATGAGCAGCACGGCATCAAGCGCCTCCTGCATGTCCTGACGGCCCTCGCGGGCGTGGGCATTCCCGCCTCCGCAGTGGTGCCGGGCATGAGATCCATCGGCCTGACCCCGGCGGTGATGGTTTTTGTCTGTGCCGCGCTGGGCGTGCTGGCGGGCATGTGGCCGGGCGGGAGGCGCCGGCGCCCGCAGCCGGTGCCGTCGCAGGGACGGGCGCGCTGGCAAAGTGAGTCGCGCTCGCGCCGCTCCCTTTTTGGTTATCCGCTTTGGCACATCGTGAATGGCCCCGATCCCATAACGGGCGAACAGCGCGTGGCCCGGGGCATTCTCGCCCTCGGGCCGGTGGCGCGCGGCTTCGTGGCCATCGGCGGACGCGCGCACGGAGTGCTCGCGCTGGGAGGCATGGCCACGGGTGTCATTGCGGTGGGCGGCATGGCGGGAGGTTTACTGACGGCTGGCGGGCTTTCCCTGGGACTGCTGGCGGCGACGGGCGGTCTAGCGTGCGGCGGCCTGGCACGCGGAGGTGTGGCCGTTGGCTACAACGCTGAAGGCGGACTCGCGATCGGGCATATCGCCAACGGCGGGCACGTGATCACCGACGCCCCCCGGCCGGCCGATGCGATGGCGTTGCAGGTGACGGAGTTCCTTGTCACCGCCGCACAGACCACGGGAGTCCTCGCCCTGTTTTGCGGGCTGATCGTTTTTCAGATGGCCATGTTCGCCCCGCGCGAGAACGGGGAAAAACGGCTGCGTCAGGACACGCCGCGCCGGTTCTTGATCTTCGTCCTGATTCTGCTGGCCGCCGGAGGTGCCGTGCTGGCCGTGAGGCTGGTCAACGGGCGGCTGCCGGGTTCAACATACCCCGGCGGCAATCAATCATCACCCGGGCTGGTCATGGTTTCAGAAAGCCGCACAGACGCAGGCACCACGATCATCTGGAGGATGGAAAACTGGCAGGAGCACCCCGGCAGTGTCATCAGCCTTGAAATGGATGGACAACGAATCACCCGCGCCCTGGCAAGCCCTGAAGCAGAAGGAGGCCGGGTGATGCTCAGGACCCTGCTCATGGGTGACGAAGACAAATTCCGGACAGAGGTGGGCTTTCGATTCAACGACTCGGATGATATAATCGCTGTCCGTGGTTCCGGCCCCTATTCTCCGACCGTCTGCCAGCTTCCGGCTGCCGCACCCGCACTTGAATTTGGGCAGTGGAAGGAAATTGCCTCGGTGCAGGGAAAAAGCCTGCGCGTTTTATTGCAGCGGAACAGTGGCGAGCCGCTGCCCATCGCAAACTCCCCGCCTCCATGAGATTCGCCCGCTTGAGGGCTCCCGGCCCGATGCTTTTCTACACCGGCACTGTTGCCGGCGACTCACGCTGGAATCAGCCGGCTCACAGCTTTCAGCAGTTGCTCGGTGCTGAACGGCTTATGCAGCACCTGATTGGCCTGCGTTTGCGGGCAGTCCTCGTGGGAAGGGACATTGAAGCCGCTGGTGATGATCACCGGGATCTCCGCCGTGACCGGCGTGTTCTTCAAGGCCCGAAGGGCGCGCAACCCGTTTCCGCCTGGCATCATAACATCCATGATGATCAACTGCGGACGTTCGCTGAGGGCGAGGGAGGGGACATAACTCCCGTTGCTGGAGAAAATAATGTCCTGGTAGCCCGCGGAGCGGAGAATCTTCTCGATCATCCGGCACATGGACGGCTCATCATCCACCACCAGAATGCGACCGTTGCGCCTTGCGACCGGCGCAGGGATCAGGTCGGCGGAGATATTGGATGGAGCTGCAGCGGTCATTTGGACAAGAATTATGGAAATTATACACCTCTAAGTGAATCGGGCAAGTCTTCGCTGAGCAGAAAACGAGGCGGCCTCCTTCCTGCCTGACGAACTGACCGATGCAGAGGCCAAACCCGCAGCACCATGCCCGTCTCCCGCACCGCTCAATTCGCCCCCACCCGCTGGACGCTGGTCATGCGCGCCAGTGCGGGAGACTCGCGCGCCGGCGCTGCCATGAGCGAACTGTGCGGGGCTTATTATGCGCCCGTGGTGGCATTTCTGCGCAGCGAAGGGCGCGATGAAGATGCCGCGCGTGAACTTGCTCACGGATTCTTCGGGAGACTGCTCGGCGGGGGAAGTTTGGGCGGTGCCGATCCCATGAAGGGGAAGTTCCGCAGCTACCTGCTCGGAGCGGTGAAGCACTTCCTGCGGGACGAGCGGCTCCGGGCTCAGGCGGAGAAACGCGGAGGGGGCGCGCAGCACGTGATTCTCGAAAAAACCGCTGCCCTGGCAAACGAAGCGACGCCGGAACCCCTGGACAGCGAGCGGGCCTTCGACCGTCAGTGGGCGCTCACGGTAATTTCCCGCGCGCTCGATGCCGTAGCCGGAAGATTTCGTGAAGCGGGAAAGTCGAAGCTGTTCGAACACCTCAAGCCGTGGATAACCGGTGACAGCACTGAGATGAATCAGGCCGACGCCGCTGCGGCGCTGGGGCTAAGTGGGAGCGCGGTCAAAGTCGCCATCCACCGGCTCAGGCAGAACTTTCGCGAAGCGGTGAAGGCCGAGATTCTGCAAACGGTTCCGGCCGATGACGACGTGGATGAAGAACTGCGGTACTTGATCGCCGTACTGGCCCGCTGAGTTTCGCAATGCTGAAAAAAAGGTGGCGGGAACAGAGCTTGAGTATATAATTTCCAGAATTATTAGCTCTAGTAAAATTCCGACCCTCTTAATGAGCGCCTCGACCGACCCGCCGAAGATCAAGTTCCAGTGTACTCACTGCCGGCAAATGCTGACCGTGCCGCTGGAGGTTTGCGGACAGGAAGGCCCCTGCCCAAAGTGCAGTCAGCCGGTGGTCGCTCCGGAAATCGTGGGGGATCTGAGCCGGCCCGCGGAGGAAAAACCGCTGCCTCCAGGACAACGCGTGCTGAAGGTCAGGCGGGTGGCGATGGGGGACCGGGCGGTGCCCGGAGGTGGTGGCCGGCGTCAGGAGGTGCGGCTGCCCAAGCCGGGCGAAGGGTCCCCGGAAGCGCCTTCGCGGCAGTTTCTCCCCAAACCGGGCGGAGCCGCCGAGGCCATCGGAGCAGGCGTCATGTCCGAGGAAAATGCCGCCAAAACGGCCGAACCGGCACTGCCATTTGTTCCCGCGACGCCAAGCCCTGTCAATTCCCCGGCACCCGCACCGCTACCCGCACCGCTGGCTGAGCCCGTCACTCCCGGGCAGCCCGGGCAGCCGTTAACGCCGGCACCTGTGCCTGTGCCTGTGCCTGTGCCTGTGCCTGTGCCTGTGCCCGCCGTTTCTCCAACGTTGCTCTCACAGGCGCCACCGACCGCGCCGCCACAGGCGGCGGTGCCGCCGCCTCTTCCTCCCCCTCTCCCTCTCCCTGCCCCGCCGGCCGCGGCCCCCACCATCCATGCGGTGCCCATCCCTCCGCCGCACCGCAGCACGTCATTCAACCCGCCTGGCCCCGTCACCTCTCCGTTTCGACAGTCCGCGGCGCGTCCGGACCGGAGGCAATGGCGCATGTTTCTCAAATCCGCCGCGGCGGTGATCACACTCGGACTTATCGTGGTGCTCAAACTGGATCGCGTAGCGGCACGATGGTATGGCTCAGACGCAGACGGGACGGTCACGCTGGCGGCGGACCCGGTTCCCCCCGCCCCCCCCGGCCCGGCAGGTCCCGCGAAAGTGATCGACACGCTCGCCCTTCGCGGCCACATGGCCTTCAATCCTCTGGAACTGCAGGAGTTTCCCGATTTCAATTTCCGCTTCCGGCTGCCGGCTGATGCGTGGCAATTCTCGCGCGATCCATGGTCGCGTGAAGGGGCTGTGTTCAGTCTGGCAAAAGTCACGGGCGGAAACAGCGCGCACCAGGACATCGGCGAAGCGGACTTTACGCTCCGCGTGCTTCCCCTCGGTGCGGAGGTGCCGGACCAGAATCATGCGGCCGCCGCCGTGCAGGCTTCGCTGCGCTCGCTGGGCGGCGGGGCCCGCATCCGGGGCCGTGAAGAGGTGATGCTGGGAGGACTGCTCTTCAGCCGCATTGAGGTGGAGGGGCTCCCGCTGCGGTTCAGCCGGGCCAACGCCGAAGTCTGGCTCTACTCACAGCAGGGCATGATCTACGAGATGATCACCGCGATGCCGGAACGCACGCCGCCTTATTACCTGTCCACCGCAGCGCGGCGGCTGGCGGAGGGATTTTCCATCATCGACCCGGCCAAACGGTTGCGCAGCGCCGATGTCCTGGCGCTGCTGGAGACGGCGGGCTCCGTGCCGGTTCCGCAGGAGCCGGTCACGCATGGAAATGTCAGCATCTCGCTCCCGTCCGGCCTTTGGAATACCTGGCCGGGCGCGGGCAATACCCTGCCGGGCATCACGCTCGCCTTTGCCAGCCGCGGCGGTCTGCGCCTCGCGGCGGCATTCTGCCCTAACGATGGAATGCCGGACGACCCCGCCCGGGCTGCGGCGCTCACCGCCACCATCTGGCCGGCGCTCCGGGACTTTCAGTGGGGAAAACTGGACCGCCGGCCGCACCACGACCAGCCGGCCGCCACCCTCCGGGGCAGCGGAACACTCAATGGCCGCAGCGGCACAGTCGAAGTCCGTGCCGTGCGCTGCGGGGCCTCGCTGATGGTGCTCTTTGCCTTCGGCCCCGGCGACACCCCGGCGGATGCCCTGACGTCCAATCTGGATTTGTTCAAAGTGGCGCCCGGCGCGAACGGCGATCCGGACTTCGGTCTTATGGAAGACCGGGAATTTCACCGCTGCGCCCTCGCGGGATTTGCCGAGGATGCGACGGCCAACGGACGGCATGAGGAGGCGGCCGCGTGTCACCTGACACTGTTCGAATGGGACCGTCTGCCCAACGATCTCTGCAACGCCAGCCGCAGTCTCGCCGCCGCAGGAAAAAAGGATGAAGCGCTGCGCATCCTCCGTGAGCAGGAGGGGCATCAGGCCGGCAAACCGGAGTGGGAAATTCAGAAAATGCTGCTCCTCGCCGGCATCGGTCAGGCGCTGGAGAGCCGGCGCGTGGCGGCGGATTTACTCCGGCGCGGCGGGCTGCCCGCCAGTGTCGCCGCCGTCTATCTTGAAACGCTCCTCGAAGCCAAAGAGTTCACTCAAGCGCAGCCGTTCGTGAAGCTGCTGACAGAAATCGACCGGTCTCCCGTGTGGCAGCTCTACCATGCCCTGCTCCTCGCGGAAATGGGCGAGCGGGGCAAGGCGGCCATCCTGATCAAGGCGGTGCGCTCCGCCGCCCCGGGGGACATCGAACTGAGCGTGGAATGCGTTCATGTCCTGATGCGCTGCCGTCTGTTTCCGGAAGCCCTCGAACTGGCACGATTCCTCGCGGTGAAGCATCCGCAGCGCGAGCAGCTCCAGCTCCTCGCCGCAGCCTGCCAAACCGCGCTCGGCCACACAGCGGACGCCAGGGAAGCCTATCAGCGCATCCTCGATGCCAATCCCTCGAGCGTCACCGCGAAAGAGGCGCTTGCGGCACTCGCCGCCAGCAGCGGCCAGGAAGGGACCGAAGAAATTGTCAACGCCTCCATTCCTGCGGTCGCACTGCCCGCGGCCCTCGCGGCGAAGCTGCCGAAACCGCACCTGCCGCTGGCCGACGCAGGGGGACAGTCCGTCGTGCATCTCTACCGTGTCACCGGCCTGCAGATTCACACGAGTCAGCCGCTCCGGCAGACCATCCGGGGTGCCATCCGGATTCTTGATGAAGAGGGCATGTCCGCCTATAACACAATGCGCATTCCGGTTCAGCCGGGGGCGCAGCGGCTCTGCATCCACCATCTCCGCGTCCTCGACCCCGCCGGCAAAGCCCTGGGCGAAGCCAGCCTCAAGGACCACTACGCCCTTGATGCCGGCGGCCATGGCATGGCCGTGAGCGGCAAGGTGATCCACCTTCCCGTTCCCGGTCTCAAACCCGGCTGCACCATCGACTACGCCTACACCATTGAAAACGCAGGCAGCCTTGGGGTAATCGAATACACGCGCCACATCTTCGCACAGACCGAACCCTGCAGGATGGACGCGTGGTACATCACCGGGGACACCACGCAGATGAAATTCGCCAGCTCCCGCAATCTGCAGCCGGAGCGCGACGGGGATTCACTCGTCTGGCTGGAAACAAGGCCCGCCGTGATCAGTGCAGGCATGATCATGTCGGCTGCCCACGACTCGCTGCCCGTCCTGCACGCCGGCGTGCCGAGTCAAAGCTGGGAAAGACTGGGGCGCGACTATCTCGATCGGATTCGCGACCGGCTTGCAGCCAGCGACGCGGTGACGGATGCCGCGCACGACACCATCGCCGGCCTGCGCAGCCCGGAGGAGCGCATCGCAGCACTTTCCTCCATGGTGCGCGGTGCGATCAGCTACACCGCCATCGAGTTCGGAACCCGTGCCATCATCCCCAATACCGCCGCCGCGACCTTAACCAACCGCTACGGCGACTGCAAGGATCAGTCGGTCCTGCTGCAGCAGCTGCTCGCGGCAGCCGCGATTCCCTCCTATCTCTGCGTCATCAATTCCCGCGGCGATATTCAGAAAGACTTTCCATGCCTCGCCCAGTTCGATCACATGATCGTGGCCCTGCCCCGCGAGGACGGCAAATCCTTCGAATTCATCGACCCCACGAACAAGTATCTGGAGGACGTCGCAGGCTGCGCTCCCGTAGGACTCGAAGACCGCACGGCCCTCATCCTGATTCCATCGGGTCCCCGGCTGGTGCGCACCCCTCCGCATTCCCCGCCGAGTGAAATCCTGACAAAACGGGAGGTTGCGCTGCGGGCGGAGGAGGATGCCCTGCTCTCCGATACCGTCACCATTACCGGGACCCGCGCGGCCCGCCTCCGCGCACTGCTCGCCCCGCTCGCCCCTCTGGACCGCACCGCAGCGCTCCGGTCACTCATCGGCTTTGACCGCCTCAGCCACCACGTGAAGGAAATTCGCGTTCAGAATGTCACAGAATTGCATGCCCCGCTGCGATTCACGATCCAGTGGGAGGCGCGCCGTGCCCTCCGGTCCACCGAAGGCCGCCTGCGTCTGACGCTGCCCACGGTCGTCGAGAGCCATCTCCTGGCACCCGGCGAACAGGAATCGGACAGCGAGCCGCTCCGCTTCAACTCCGCGCTGCGAATTCAAAGCGAATCCATCCTCCTGGTTCCGTCCGGCCATTCTTTCCTCGCTCCATCGTCCGCCTCCAGCACCTCAAAGTCGTCCTTCGGCTCATGGAGCATCGCGATCACTCCCCCGGATGCAAAACGCCGGGCCCGGATTTCCTGGGAATGCTCCCTTCCCGCCGCCACCCATGGTGCGGGAGAGCGCCGCGCTTTCACAGACTTTACGCACGACTCGCTCCGCCGTCTGGAGGGGGAATGGGAATTCGTTCCGGACACGGTGGCGCGTCCCTGAATTACCGGCCCCGCGGGGCAAGGCCGGCCAACCCGCCGGCTGCTGAACTGCGCCTGGTCACGGCAAGAATACCCGCGACGAATTCACGCCCGCAGAAAACGAAGCGAGCCTCCCCAGGAAACCGGCCCGGGGAGGCCCACTTTTGGTATCCGTCCAGCGACCAGACCAGACGGATTGTTCCTCGTTACCAACAAATCTCAGAACCATTCGCGCTGTGCGGCGCTCGTGAATTCTGGAGCGAAGTTTTAACACATTTCTCCGGGACGTCCAGACTTTTTTATACTTTTCTTTACGCGAAAAGAAGATATTTCGCATTATTAAGAGGAAATTGGGCTGCCGTCCCTTGCAAAGGCGCCCGGCATGCCGGTTCTGAGCCCATGCCTTCGCTGTCTTGTTCTGATTCGCCCCTCATTCTTGCCTCCGCCTCACCGAGACGCCGCCAACTGATGCTGGAAGCCGGCTACGACTTTGAAGTCATGGCGGCGAATGTGGACGAAGTGCACGACGAGCGGGCCAGCCTGCGGGAACTCACCGCCGCCAATGCTGCGGCCAAGGCGCGGCTCATCGCCCGCCGTCACCCCGGCCGTCTGGTGATTGGCGCGGACACGCTGGTGTCCATCGATGACTGTGCACTGACCAAACCGGCATCCATGGACGAAGCACGCCGCATGATCGCCCGGCTAAGCGGACGAACCCATCAGGTCTGCACCTCCGTAGTACTGATTTGCGAAGCGGAACGCATCGAACGGTGCTTTGAGTCGGTCACAGAGGTGACGTTCAAACAGCTCAATGAAGCCGAAAGGGAGAATTATCTGACGCTCATCAATCCTCTCGACAAGGCTGGAGGCTACGCGGCGCAGGAGCACGGAGACCGCATCATCGCCGGAGTCCGGGGTTCGTGGACGAATGTCGTCGGGCTGCCGATGGAGGCTCTGGCCTCCGAACTTGGTGCGCTCGGCTTCGTTGCCAAAAAAGAAACCGGCGCCTCACGGCAGCCGGCTTCCTCTCAATTTGTCGATGCCTGAACGGCGGACTATTTCACTTTCGGCAGGAACTTCTTCGGATCCTCGTCGAATTTGGCCTTACACTTCTCACAGCAGAAGGCCACGGTCATGGAAGCCGCCGCCGTGTTGTCGGCTTTGGCGTCCTTGCTCGCCTGATAGACGCACTTTTTGTTCGCCGGGGTATCCTTGCTTCCGGCATACTTCTTTACCGCTTCAGCTTTGGCCTTGTCGTCACTCTCGAACTTTCCCTGACACTTGGCGCAGCAGAAGCCGACCGTGACAGAGACAGTGGACGAGACCGCTGAATCCACATCCTTCCCGCTGACAGGACATTTCTTGTTGGAGGCTTCGTCAGCCAGGGCGAATCCGGCGGAAAGCAGGCCGGCGATCATTGCAGCAATGAATTTTTTCATGGTAGTTTGGATGGAGCAGGACGCGAGACAGCCTCGCGGTCCGTAATTGTTCAGAAATCTCCCTCCTCGTCAATTCTCCGTTTTGACATATTTGCGCTCCCGAACCTGTGACCGTCCGGCACCATGAATTCCTCCACCCCTCCCCGCATGGGCACCATGATCCGCGCCGCGGCAGGTGCCGCCGCGGCCATCCGGTCGCTCCGCCCGGCCGGCTTCGAGTGCTGGCAGCTGTCCTTCTCCCTGAAACGGGAAACGGTTCCGCCCCTCGCACCGCTGGCCGCCGCACTGGAGGATTCATTGGGGGACACAATTGTCAGCGCGCTGGGCATTTATGGAAATCCTCTGCGCGAGGACGCTGTTGGCGAAGAGAGCCGCCGGGCTCTGAGGGACGCCATGCATACCGCGCGGGCCTTCGGCACGGACATCATTGGATGCTTCGCCGGCCGCATCCCGGGCACGTGCATTGAAGATTCCCTCCCCCGGTTCCGGTCGGTCTGGACCGAACTGGCCCGCGAAGCCGCCGACTGCGGCGTGCGCCTCGCCTTCGAAAACTGCCCGCAGGGGGGCACCTGGCAAACCGGCGACTGGAACATCGCCATCAATCCGGACGCGTGGGAGCGCATGTTCGACGCCGTCCCCGCCGCCTGCCTCGGACTTGAATGGGAGCCGGCGCACCAGATTTGTCAGCTCATCGACCCGCTGCCGCAGCTGGCCCGCTGGGCTCCCCGCATCTTCCATGTCCACGGCAAGGACGCCGGTGTCCGTCGCGATGTCATCGCAGAACATGGAGTTTTCGGACGCGATCGTTTTTCATGGCACCGCCTGCCCGGTTTTGGCGACACAGACTGGCGGGAGATCCTGCGCACGCTCCTCGCGGCAGGCTACGCCGGTACCGTGGATATCGAGGGCTACCACGACCCCGTTTATAAAGACGAACGCGAAATCGAAGGCCGAACCCTCGCGCTGAACTACCTGAAATCCTGCCGCAGCGAATGCGGCGCCCGCCTTTGAGGCCAACGGCTGCGGTCAAAGCGCCGGCGCACATCCTCTGCCGGCACATGATGGCCGCCCAGCCTTCACGCGCAGGCCCACACGCTCGACGGGTTGCGTGGCGGAGCCGATGACAATGTAATGCAGCTGGAAGCGGTATCCCCGCGCTTTCGCCTCACGGATCAGTGCCACGTGGGTCTTGCCACTGAGCATGGACTCCAGAGCAAAGCTGGCTTTTGCGGTGATGAGCGACCGCGCCTCCTCCAGCAGCAACCGGCCCGCCCGGAACGCGCTGAGCGCGGGATCGAGTGGTGAGAGCCCGCGCGCCAGTTGACGGCGGACATCCCAGTTCGCCGCCCTTCGGGATGATCTTCGATCAGTCTATCTCCAGCCTTCCCAGGGCTTCCGGTTCGTCCGCATTCAAAATGCGCATCAGGCCCAGACGCGGCAGCAACTCCCGTGCGAGCGTCGTCTTGCCCGCGCCATTGCATCCGCCAATGAGGCACAGGGCCGGTTTCATCGGTCGCATCCCTCGCGTACGAACCTCCTGTCTTCAATTGCCGCGATGACAAACTCTCCCGACGAAACACACCGCGCCAGCCTTCTGCGCGCCCTGCGTGAAAAACGGAGCGAATTGAGTGCCCAACTGGAGCGACTGGAGTCGCATTGGGGCGTGGAGGATGCAGTCTATCGGTTTTACCACCAGTCATTCAAAGTTTACTCTGCTCAGGCAGGGACTCTCCAAACCGTCAGTTTGTTGCAAAGCCGCCTGCCGGAACGCCCCCTCAACGCGTGGTTCACTCAAATCATCCGCGACGGCACCGGCCATACCTTCGATCTCTCTCACAACGAAGCATGGCTCACCCACCCCCGGCCAATTCTCGAAGTGCTCTTTCATGCCCGCTACGTCCTGTAGATGGATGGCCTGCCGCTATGCCGCAGAATTCGCATCCATGCCCTGGTTGCTCCCAAACGGCTTCGCGGCGTTGCTCTATCTGTTCGATTTGAGGTGACGCCGGCGGATGTCAGTCCAACGAGGCGGGGCCTCAGACCAGGCGAGATGTCGCTGCGGTTCGGGGTCGGTGATGGTGTTGCCTTCCAGTTTCGCCACGCCGATCGCGGCCTGCCCTCCTTTTGGAGTGAGGGCGAAAGCGGAGCGCATTTTAGGCAGGCGGTAGTTCACCCATTCATCAATCTGCGGCTGGTTGTAACGGAGTAGGGCACCGTCTTTGGTGAGTTCCCGCGGCCAGCCGGGATCCGCGGCAGGCGCGGCAGGCGCTTCGGCTTGCTCTGAGCCGGAGCCGGTGAGACGAGAGCGCGCGAGAGGAGCAGCGTGGAGAGGAATGTCTTCACGCGGGGTTCGGGTGCAGTTTCAATGCTTATCGGGAATCTCGGTCTCACCGAAACCCTCGTCGGTGATCGAGGGGCCGCCGATCAAGGCCTGGGGCTCGCCCTTCTCGGATCCGATGATGGGTTTGCCGTGCTTCATGCCCAGGCCGGCAATGTATTCCAGCCCGAGCGGTTTGGCGCATTCCCTGCCCAACCCATTCAGGCGGTCCTGCATCGCGTCCACCTTGTCCGGATGCTTGGCGGCGACGTTGGCTTTCTCGTACGGATCCTCGGCGAGGTTGTAGAGGTCAACGCTCGTGGGAATCAGCGTGCGCCAGATGAGCTTCCAATCGCCCTGTCGCACCGCACCGCGGAACGGCTCGACGTTGTAGATGATTTCAGTGCGCGGCGAGGGCTTGTTTTCCGCGATCACATCCCAGACGTTCAGGCCGTCGAGCGGCTTGCACCTGTCGGTGGACGCGCCGGCCAGCGCTGCGAAGGTGGGATAAAGGTCCACCGCGTGAATCATTCCGTCCACGATGCCGGGCTTGATGTGGCCGGGCCAGTTAGCGCAGGCGGCGACACGACAGCCACCTTCGAAGAGTTCTCCCTTGCCGCCACGATACGGGCCGTTGTCCGCAGGCAGCTTGATTTTCGAAACGTCCGCCATCTGGCCGGCAAACATCGGGTTGCGGTTACCGCCGTTATCACTGTGGAAGATGATGAGCGTGTTGCTGCGGAGACCTTTCTTGTCGAGCGCGGCGACGACTTTACCGATATTCTCGTCGAGACAATCCACCATCGCGGCGTACGTGCGGCGTGTCGGTTCGGCGATGTTCTTGTAGCGATCAATGTAATCCTGCGGTGCTTGATATGGCGTGTGGGGCGCGTTGAAGGTCAGGTAAATGTAAAACGGTTTGTCGGGACTCTGCGCGTTGATGAATTTCACCGCATCGTCTCCAAGAAGCGTGGTGGTGTAGCCTTTCTCATGGACGGGTTTGTTGTCGCGAAACCAATCCAGCACGCCAAAGTCGCCGTGCTCGAAATAGTCCAACTCACCAATCGTCGCTCCGTAGGCGTAATCGAAGCCGCGCTGCCTTGGCCAATGCGCCAGGTTCGCGTGGCCGAGATGCCATTTGCCAATGGTGGCCGTATTGTAGCCGGCCTCCTTGAGGCATTGCGGCATGAGATGCTCACTGGTGTCGAGGCCGTAAGCGGCAGTGCCGGGGATCACCATGGTTTGCAAGCCATAGCGGAAGGGATAACGCCCCGTCATCAGGGCCGCGCGCGTCGGAGTGCACATCGGCTGCACATAGAACTGGGTGAACTTCGCGCCGGTCGCAGCGAGTTTGTCCAGGTTCGGCGTCTTTATGTCGGTGCAGCCGTTGAAGCCGACATCCTTCCAGCCGAGATCATCGGCCACGATGTGGACGATGTTGGGCTTCGTGTCCGCCGCATGCGTGGACAGGCCGGCAATTACTAAAGCGGCGAGAATGAGCAGGGTATTATTCACAGAGATGAGGTATTGGATTTAAAATTTTTTCGCGATGCTGATGCCATAGGAGTCTCCCTGGAAACGATCCTCTGCCTCGTATTCGTGGAACGCATGGAGGTTCACCACCAAACTCGAGGGCACCCAGGTCAGGCCGAGTTGTCCTCCGATGCCGTGAACCTCATCCTTGATGCTATTCGCGTCGCCCCCGGAATCCTCCGTCACCTGCCAGCTGTCATAACCCGCCACGCCGATTTCCAGCAGCAGCGAGTGGTCCTTCATGAGCGGAACATACTGACTGATGCCCCAGTTGAGCGTCAGCACATTTCCGGGGGTGAGGTCGAAATCTTCCTTCTCCGAGTTGATCTCGTAGGTCAACGCGGCGGTGACGGCAGTAGCTTTGTTATCCATCGGATACCACGCCACCGCTCCCTGGAACTGATTTGTCCAGAAACCATAACCAATGTTGTCGGCGGATTCGACTTTGACCGGACCAACCCCTGGCACGGTCACGGATTCGGTATCGTATTTGCCCACCGGAGCGTAAAAACCATACGAGAGATTGAAGTCCCAATGTTTGTGTGACCAGTCGAGCCAGAGCGGTTGCACCAGCAAGTCGCCCACGCCCCAGCTTGACCCGCTGCTGCCTTTGCCGGCGCGCCCGGCCCGGGATAGTGCAGCTTCGGCACTGGCATTGGCGAAGTTCGGTGCGACCAAAATGCCGGATCGGGCACCCAGCGGTTTCCAATCGGACACCCATATCAGCGTCGGTGACACTACGTAGATATCCAAATCGATATCCAGACCGAGAGCCTTGCCGGCGCCACCGCCCGCAGGATTGAGGGTAATAGTGCCTATCTGGTCTCCGTTTTGGTCGTTCACCCGGTCCGTCGTATAGTAGTAATTATATAATGCACCGTAAAGACCGGGTTCTGCCGGCATGAAGAAGTCCCTGATGTTCATAAAGCCTCCATTGTAGTGGCTGATTTCTCCGGCCAGGGAGGCGAGGGACGTGACGGTCGCCAATCCGGCAACGGCGATCAAACGGATGAGTTTCATGGTAAATTTGTTGCGTAACGCCATGTCAGAACCGGGCGGAGCGGGACAGTGGGAGGCGTAAGTATATTTCCGGAAATCCGCTTTCGCCGCTATCCACTTTGCGCACAATCCAAGCGTGTCTTCACTCGACCCGCCGCAGCCCTATCGGCACCTGGTGCACCGGCTTCACGACCCGGAGCAGTTCAGCGTTGCCGTTTCTGGCGCGACGCTCGCGGCCGATTTTCTCTCGCCGCAAAAGATGCCCGCGCGCGTCGAGCAATTTCAATCGCCCGGCTGGACGCTCGATTTTCACGACACCGAATTGCGCGCCCGAATCCTGTGTCCGATCCCCCCGGGCTGGCTGTCGCTCGGGTTCATCCGCAGGCCCGGCACCTCCTCATGGTATGGCGTGGCCGACACCGGCGGCCTGCTCGCGTGCACGGGGCCCGGCGAAGCGATTGATGGCTGCATCGCTCCCGGCTTCTCAAGTATGGCAGTTAACCTGCCGGTCTCCTTGTGGGAGCAATGCCGCGCGCTCGCCGGTGTAGAGCGCCCGAGCTTCGGCGGTGCCGTCGCGCTGCCACTCCCGGAGGCGGTCTTCGCGCAGATTGATCGCAGCCTGCGTGCCACACGCCACGCCCTGCGCTGTGCGTCAACAGCCCCGAATCTCAGCGCCTTCGCTGCGCGCGAGGCGGCCGATCTGGTCACGCACGTCGCCGTCACCGCCTGGGAACTCTCCTCTCGTCTCGCGCCGCCGCGCGCGTCGCTGCGCAACCGCACGCGTCTCGCGCACCGCGCCGAGGCCTGGATGCGCGAACACCTCACCGACCCGGTGCAGATTCCCGAGGTTTGTCTCGCGCTGCATGTGAGCCGGCGCGAACTGGAATACGCCTTCCGCGCCGTCTTCGATCAAAGCCCGCGCGATTTTTTGCAGGCGCTGCGATTGAACTCGATCCGCCGCACTCTGCTCTGCACCGGGGTGCCACTCACTCAGGTGGCCGTCGATCACGGCGTCACCCATCTCGGCCGCTTCGCTGCGTACTACCGCTCGCTTTTTGGCGAGCGACCAAGCGAGACGCGGCGCCGTTCGGCATGCATTGCTTAGCTTGTGCTGGAGCACGGCACAGCGCCTCTTTTTCGGCGATGCCTTGTACGGCGGTGCAATTGCGGACGTCTTCGGTGATCTTCATCGGGCAGAAGTGCGGGCCGCCCATGGATCAAAATTAGGCGGTCTTTGGGCCGGTGCGGCGGCGGCGCTCAAGTTCAGCGACAGGGCTGTCAGCAAAAGGAGAGAGGCCCGGGTTTCACCGAAAGAGCCCGGGCTGAGTGAGCACGCGGAAGAATTCATCGCGACATTCCTTGACGTCCGTCCCGGCCTTCGGAATGACGAGGAGGTCGCCGGTCTCGCCGGTTTGAACGGGCTTGAACTCTACCGCCCTGCCCTTGAACTCCGCGCGGTGGATTTCCACGCTCGTCCAGCATTTCGGATTGAAGAGCCAGACCAGCGGCGCGCCGTCGCCCAATTGATTCGCCTGGCCGAGATCCGACGCGATGAGCCGCCGCATGTCGTCACAAAACGGATTCTTCGGCAGCGCCGCAAAATCCTTCGCGGTGAACACGGAGTACTTGTCCCAAAAGCTGCCGCCGCCCCAATCGACGTAGCGCGTCCTTTTCGCGACGATGTAAGGCGACCAGCCGTCCTTGCCGTTGTATCCGCCGTTCACGGTGAGGTTGAACACGACGAGGTTCGGCGCGATTTCCGGATTCGTGAGCAACGCATTCGCCACAGTCGTGAGCGGCCCTCCCGCGATGACGAGCAGCGGCTTCTCCGGCGACGCCTTTTTCGCCTCGGCTACGATGAGCCGGCTGCCCTCGGTCGGGTGCGCCGCGGTATCTTCGATCTTGCCGCTCGCGGGCCGCTCCAGCACGCGGTCGGAACCGGGCGTGAGGTTCGGAATGTTTTTCAGCCCCGAATCGCGCGCCAGCTTCAGTGCCTTTTCGGCGTCCTTCACCGACTGTTCCATGGAGTAGAGATAGCCCTTCTGCCAATCCCACATGTCCCGCGACACGATGTTGCCGCGCAGGTCCAAACGCCCGAGGCTCGCCTGTGCCCAGAGGTAGTTGTTGTCGAATACATCGAACCACCAGTCGTTGTCGTAGATGATGGGATTGTCCGGGCCCACGCCCGGGATGCGGACCATGCCGCCCTCAGTGCTATAGACCGGGACGATCGCCGGTGCGGTGGTCGTCAGCGACCAGGCGAGGATCGCTCCGGCGAAAAATCTGCGAAGGCTTTTCAAAGTGAGGCTCATGGCGTTGCTCTTAACCACGTGAACCGGCCCCGGTAACGACTTGTTCGTCCCGAAACCCGGACGACGGCTCCGCGGCGGTAATCACCCAACGGAACGGAATGAGGAGCAGCAAATTTCGTGATTTCATAAACTGGCCCGCAAGGCAATGAGCCTCATGGCATGGGTTTCCCATTCGCGCGACTGCCGTCATGGGGCAATCAGGCACTGAACGCTCTGTATTTCTTTGGGTCGACTGCGATCCCCCGGCTTGCAAAGTATGATCTCCTCCCCCGAAGTCGAAGTTGACGTCGGAGCGTCCTTTGCGGGCCCCACGTACGCCCTGTCAATTTATGCACACCGTCCCCATTTCCTCTGGGACTTTCCGTAGCCCGAGAGGGCCTGGCATCGCAAGGCTGGATCGGCATCAAAGCGAGCAGTGGCGATTGTCAGGGTTTTCCATCCTGACTCCGTGGCCGCTTGTCAAAAGATGCACACCCCATTTCCCCGGTTGCCTTGGCCGCATCATCGGCGGCAAGCGAGGAATGCAACGCGAACAGCGAAGCCAGCCGGGCGAGAAGTAAGGTAAGCGTCACGCGGAGCGCCTGAGGCTGGCACTTGCGGCGGCGGTTTTTTGAGCTTCGGACCAGGCGGCGGGGGTGATGCTGATGATCTCGTTTTGCTTCATCTTCGGCAGGCGG
>CAZFZN010000029.1:0-98613 GCA_964523105.1 uncultured Akkermansia sp. | reverse complement strand
TCCAGGTTTTCCAGGATGACCGGGCGGAGGGTAAGTCCGACAGGCTGCTAGATCCCCGCGCGCCAAAGACGGACTGGACCGACTTGAAGAACAACGTGGACCGACTCCCGCGCTAAGCGGCTGCTGTGCGAGTGATTTTGCATGACTCCCGGCCTTTACCTCTGTCTCTGTCTCACTCAGAAGTGCAGTGCCACGGGTACGATGCGCCCCCTGCGTGCTGCATCATGAGCAAGCACACGATCGCAATATGATGAAACATTCTTCCTCCCCGCTGCTGAGCCGCCGACGCCTATTGCAATCCGCGGCGGGGACCGGTGCTGCTTTGTTGCTGCACGGAAAAGTCCGGGCCGCGGACCATCCCGGTCAGCAGCTTCGGCTGCCGCCGGACTGGGATGGCTCGCCGCTCACCGTGGACGAAGCGAATCTCGAAATCTGGACCGGCCGCACCACCCCGGTGCTGGCGATCAACGGCATGATGCCGGGGCCCACCATCCGGGTGCGGAGCGGCGGGACTTTTCAGGCGCAAATCCGCAACCGGCTGGCTGCGGAAGACCTCGTGCTCCACTGGCATGGTGTGCTGTCGCCCGCGGCCAGCGACGGCCATCCGCGGCAGGCGGTGGCACCCGGCGGATCCTATGAAGTGCACATCCCCATCGTCCAGCAGCCTTCCCTCTGCTGGTACCATGCGCACACACACGAATTGACCGGGTCCCAGGTGTACCGCGGTCTGGCCGGACTGTTTCTCATTGAAGATCCGGAACGCGATGCCGCTCTCGGCCTGCCCACCGGCGCACGCGACGTGCCGCTGGTGATTCGTGACTGGAAATCGAATGCCTCGTTCGCCCTGACATATGCGCCGTCGATGTTCGAGCACATGTGGGGTTATCTCGGCGATGCCATTCTGGTGAATGGAACACCGTCCGCGTGGATGGCGGTGGATCAGGGCGTGTGGCGCTTTCGCCTCCTCAACGGCTGCAATGCCCGCGTGCTGCGCCTCGGCTTTTCCGACAACCGGCTCATGCACGTCATCGGGTCGGATGGCGGACTCACCGGAATGATCGAACCGGTAACGTCGTTCGATCTCGCGCCCGGGCAGCGTGCGGAGGTGCTCGTGTCCTTCGCCGGTCTGCCGGCGGGCGGCTCAGCTGTGCTTCGCAGCCTTGCGTTTCCCATCGTTGCGCCCGGAGGCGGCCCCGCCGGACCGCGTCAGGGCAATCCGCTCGATATCATCACGTTCCACGTGGACAGTCCCGGCGGCAGTTCATCGATCCCTCCTGCATTGCCGGCACCAGTCCTTCCGGATCCTGCTGCCGCCCGGCGCACTCGCAGCTTCGCTCTCGGCACGTCCATGATGACGCATACGATTAACGGGCTGACTTACAGTTTGGACCGCACAGACTTTCAGGTGCCGTGTGGCGAAGTCGAAATCTGGGAGTTCGCGAATCAAACCCAGGACTTCCATCCCATGCATTCGCACGGGGCGTTCTTTCGTGTCCTGACCCGCAATGGCGCGGCGGCAACGCTCCCTGCCGACCGCGGCTGGCGCGACACGGTCCTGGTTTATCCCGGGGAGACCGTCCGGGTGGCGATTGCATTCGGTGCCCGGCCCGGGGAATATCTGATGCATTGTCACAATCTCGAGCACGAGCATCAGATGATGCAGAATTTCCTTGTGCTGCCGCCGGAGACCCCGCCGGTGAACATCCGCCACGAAGGCTCGGAGGTGGTCGTCTCATGGCCGGTGCCGTCGGACGGATGGGTGCTGCATGCGTCACCGGATCTCCGCGTGTGGAACGCAGTTTCAGGAACCCCGGCGGTGGCCGGGTCGCAATTTGAATGGAGGGAGACCATCACGGCAACTCCCCGGTTCTATCAATTGAGGAAGAGATAAGGCCCGGGGCATCCGCCGGGTGCAGATACGCATTCCCAGAGTAGACATCCCGCAGGCAGCCCGTTACCGAACCCGCATGACGCGTCTCATTCGCCGGTTATGCCCGATCCTCGCCTGCGCGACCTTCGTTGCGGCGGAGTAAAAGCCGAACTTCGTCATCCTCAACATCGACGACCTCGGCTATGCCGACATCGGGCCGTTCGGATCGAAATTGAACCGCACACCGAACCTTGATCGCATGGCAGCGGAAGGGCGGAAGCTCACCTCCTTTTATGCCGCTCCGGTCTGCTCCCCGTCGCGCGCGGCACTGATGACAGGCTGCTACGCGAAGCGTGCCCTGCCAATACCGCACGTGCTCTTTCCACAGGGAGCCACGGGGCTCGCGCCAAAGGAGGTCACGCTGGCGGAGGTCCTGCACGACGCCGGCTATGCCACTGCAATTATAGGGAAGTGGCACCTTGGCGATCAGCCTGAATTTCTCCCGAACGCTCAGGGATTCGATCTGCATTTCGGCCTGCCGTATTCCAACGACATGGGTCCCGCCTCCGACGGCGTGAAGAGCGACCTCGGCAAGCCCCTTCCCAAAGAAAACGGCAAAGGCCAGCCGCCGCTCCCGCTGTTGCGAAATGGCAAAGTGGAAAAGCGTGTCATGCCGGACGACCAGCAGTCGCTCGTGGAGCTTTACACGAACGAAGCTGTCAAATTCATCGAGGAGAACAAGTCGCGCCCGTTTCTCCTCTACGTCCCGCACAATGCCGTGCATTTTCCGGTTTACCCCGGCAAAAAATGGGCGGGCAAATCGCCGCACGGCATCTATTCCGACTGGGTTGAGGAAGTGGACTGGAGTGTGGGCCGGATCCTCGACACGCTGCGTGAAAGCAAACTGGCGGAACGAACTCTGGTCTTTTTCTTCAGCGACAACGGCGGCACGCCGCGCGCCTCCAATACTCCACTGCGCGGTTTCAAGGGCTCAACTCTGGAAGGGGGCATTCGTGTGCCCGCCATTGCATGGTGGCCCGGCAGAATTCCCGCAGGCACCAGCAGTGATGCCATCGCCGGCATGTTCGATATTCTCCCCACCTGCGCCGCGCTCGCCGGCGCGAAACTTCCGGAAGTCAAACTCGACGGCGCCAGCCTGTGGCCGGCCCTAACCGGAAAGCCGGATGCGAAACCTCCCCGCGAGACGTTTTATTATTTCAACGGACTCCAGCTTCAGGCCGTGCGCCACGGTGACTGGAAACTCCAGCTCACTGCGCCGCAGCGGGCGCGTCAGGATGCCGCCGCCCCGTTACCAAAGCTCTACAATCTCCGCACCGACATCGGCGAAGCCCGGGATGTTGCCTCTGATCATCCTGAAATGCTGAAGGAACTGCAGGCTCTGGCTGACGAAATGGACAAAGACCTTGGCCGCACCGGCACCGGTCCTGGCGTCAGGCCGCTGGGCAGGGTGGAAAATCCCAAGCCGCTCATCCCGCCGGCTGCGGAGTAGTTCAATTGTCAGGTGAGTCGCTCCAGCTTTCCCTTTCGTTTGATCAGGTTCTTGTAGTCCCACTGGTTTTTCATGGCTTTCGCCAGCCAGCGTTGAAGGTCCTTCTCATTGATTTGCTCCACCGCCGTGTAGCGTGCCTCGGCCGCCTTGAAGCTGCCTTCCGGCTTGAGCCCGGGTTCGTCGAATGACTGGCCGCTCCAGAAAAGCAGACGCACGCAGTTCTTGAGCTTGCCATATCCCGCGATGGGATTGCCATCGAGAAACCAGACGGGAATTGCGTGCCAGATTTTGTTCTCCGCGCCGGGAAGTCCGGCGGTGATGGCCCGGGCCAGGGCATCGCAGATGGCTTTGTCACCGGCGGACTGGGCGTCGTTGTAGGCCTGAATGTCCGCGGGAATGGGTAGCGGCGTTTTCATGCCGGCGAGTGTTGAATGCGAGGGGCGGGCGTCAAGCCGCATGAGCCGCTGGCACCGGCGTGCTTTGTCTTCTCGCGCTTTACAGCAGACAACGACTCGAACGCCTGACTCCGCGTATCGTGGTCGCGTCCATGGCACGTCAGGGCTTGCTGACGTGGAGACGGGTGAAGGTGCTGCCGGCGGCGGCTCCTGGCGTGAGTCGCCGGAAGGTGACGGTTTCCAGTTCAGGGCCGGCGGGAGCGGGCGCGCCGGTGATGACACTGTCCTGGCTCCAGGCGGTCAGGTCGCTGGAGAAGTCCGGGGCATACGTGAGATCGAGCGTCCGCAGCGGGCGTTGCCAGGTGAGGGTGGCGTAGAGTTGGCCGCCCGCGGTGACCGTTCCGGCGCGGGGCAGCACGGAGTCCGGCTGGGAAGCGCGGGGGTCGGTGCCGAAGGCGTATTCCATGAGATTCAGGAGAGTGTCGTGGTCGGCGTCGTCGAGCGGGCCGGCGAGACCGGGCTGCAATTGCTCGGCGGCGCTGAAGTGATAGTGACGCCAGCTTTCAAACGTGAGCGAATATCCGCTGCCGTTTGCGCCGGGCGTGCCGGCGATTAGCGGGCTGATGGCCCATGAGGAGGGGAGATTGGCATCGGCGGCATTCTGGTTGAGCGACACGAGCGAGTAGCCGGTGCCGTCGGTCGGCTTGTGCCAGTCGTCGCTCCATGTGAAGGAAAGCACGGGAGCGCCGAAGGGGTAGCGCAGTTCGATACGCTCGCCGGTGTTGTCGAGCTGTCCGCCGTAGTCGCCGAAGATGGCGACGCCGGCGCCATAGCGGCGGGGGAAAGCGACGGCGTTGGAAACGAGGACGATCGTGGCTCCGGGCGCGAGCAGGCTGCCGGCGGGGAACATGTATTCGATGCCATCAACGAACGCGGCACCGGAGAGATCCAGTGTGGCGGCGCTGATGTTTTTCAATTCGAGGAACTCGAAATCGCCATCGGTGAGCGAGCCATCGGGCAATTGCTCAGCGGCGGTGGGGTCCGCGGGATGGTAGTGGAGTTCGCTGACGATGAGGGAAGCCGGCGTGGCCGCCTGCCCGACGATGAACCAAAGGTCCAGCGGTGCGCTCCAGTCACCAGCCGCAGTGCGGGCGCGGGCGAGGAGGCGGCTGGTGGCATTGATGGTCACGGATGGACTGCCGCCTGATGGCAGGACAGTGGCGGCGGGCAACGGTGTGCCGCCCGGTTGGCGTGGATCCGTGCCGTCGAGTGTGACATAGACGGTGTGAGCGGAGGTGAGCGTGACAGCGGTGCCGGCGGTCACGACGCCGGAAGGCCGGCCGGCCGCGGGCATGGCGGTGAATTGCGAGTCCATCCATGTCGAGCGCAGCGCGGCCCAGTCCTTCACATACTGCACATGGCCGGCCCACGTTTCGGAGGCGTTGCGCAGGTGGGCGGGGAGGAAGGCCTGAAAGCCGGTGGTCTGGCTGCCGAGCGTGGCCCACTTGATGAAATTGCGCTTCTGCGGCGAGTCCGCGGCGCCGGCGTCGCTCAACTGTACCGCCAGCGCATCCACCCGCGCAGCGAGGCCCGCACTGCTCAGCGCGCCGGTCCGCAGCTTTTGCCACGAGTCCACGAAGATCTGGCGGAAGTCGGGATCGGTCATCATAATCTTCGTCCAGTCCAGCCGGCCCATGGCGGCGGTGTGCGCATTGTCCGCGAGACCATTTTCGCGGGCACCGCGGTTGTAGCCGTGGTTCCACTGCCAGCCGGAGCCGGTATCCGAGTCCACGCCCGTCAGGTGCGTATTGAAGCAGCAGGAGATGCCGAAGCTCAAATCGAAATCCCACAGCGGCCCGGCCTTCAACTTCTGGCCGCGATCTTTGTAGAAATAGGCGCTGCGGACGTAGCCATCCTGCGCCCTGACGTATTCATTCATGATCGCCATGCGGGCGAAGGATTCCGGCTCGGCCCACGCGCGGTAGCCCGTGACCGGATGCGCGAAGGCCGGCGAGCGGAGCGCGGAATTGAAGCCATTCACATGGCCGCTGACGAAGGCCGCCTGCGCGGCGGTGGGCACGGGATCGTGAATCTCGGCATAGGTCCAGCCGGTGATGCGCGTCTCGTTGGCCGGCCCGGCTTCGTGGCGCATGAGGTAGCCGCCGTCATGGTCGGTGAAGTCATTGGCATCTGTGAGGTCGAGCCGGTTCTTCGCGATCTTCAGGGACTCTGTCAAAAGATAGACACCGGCATAGTCCGCGCTGGTGATGGGGCCGCCGTCCGTATTCAGGAAGACCTCGCAGTAGCGCGTGCCGGGAGCGGGAAGGCCGAAGTCTTTGCCCAGGCCAAACACGAGCGGATTCCGCAGCAGCGATTCGTCCGTATATTGACCACCGAGCACCCAGTCCGATTCCGGCGGCAGGCCCAGCAGGCTTTCGTCGTTGTCGCCGTCCGCCTCGTTCCATGTCTCCAACTTGTATTGTTTCTTGGGAAAGCCGGCGCTCGATTGCCCGCGGATGCGCAGGCCGGCGCGGATGGCTTTGTCCGGTGTGCGGTTGAGCAGCGTGCGGCCTGTCACGGCATCCGGTTCAAACACCGCCAACTGCACAAACTGCAGCGGCTGGCTGGTCCCGGGGACGGCACCCGCCGCGAAGTTTTCGATGATGAGCACCGGCAGATTCGTGTTCAGCGCCGCCGGAGCCGGGATGCCCGCGAGATTCGAGGTCGTCTCGATTTTTGTGAAGAATCCGGTGTCCACTTCACCGCCGCCGCCGGTCGCGGGTTCGAACACCCGGGCGCGCAGCCGTGTCGTCGCCGCGAAGGTCAGCGGCGCAGTGTAGAGCGTGGACGCGACCGTGGGAATGGTGCCATTCGTGGTGTAGCGAATCTGCCCGCCCGCAAAGGTCGTGCTGAGCGAAACCGTCTGCGTCGTCGTGAAGACCGCGCGCTTCACGGAAAAGACTGGAGCCCCGATCGCCGCCGACAGCCCGATGCCATTGGCTCCGACGGGCGTGGCCGGAAGAAAGAACGCCGCCCCCGCGGTGCGCGCGAGTCCATTCATGCCATAACCGAATCCATCGGTCTGCGCGGGATAGGGAGCGAACTCATGCACCACCGTGCCATCCGGCTTCGTCAGCGCGACGTAACCGCCTGCGGCGGGCAGTTTGAAATCCGTATGCAGCCGCGCGCCGGCTGCGGCCCGGTTCTTCGCGGAGGCGAATACGACGAGCCGCGCGCCGCGGGGCAGCGACACGGCGGGAAAGGTCCAGCGGTTCGGCAGCGCTGCTGCATTGGTCAGGTGCCAGCCGCTTAGATCGATCGCGGTGGTGGTGGGATTGTAGATTTCGATCCAGTCCGGCGTGTCGCCGTTTTCGTCTTCGTAGGTCGTGTTGCCGGCGGCGGAGATTTCGGAGATGAACGGCTCCGTGTCCGTCGCCGTGAAAGTAACACGCCGCACCTGGAACCCCACGATGGACGATCCGCGCCCCGCACCGTTCGGCATGGTGTAGACGAACTGCGTCACGCCCTGCACCCGCGCGCGCACGATGGCCCAGTCCGCATCCGCCGGCGGATTCTGATTGGCGATCCCGTTGCCGATGGTGAAGGCCGGCACCGCCACTGATCCGCCTGCGTCGGAGAACGTCACCGCGCTGAACGTGCCCTGACAACAATTGCGCGGCTCCCCGTGCAGCATCTCCACGATGAAATCACCCGTGTCCGGCAGCGTGTAGGTCAACTTCATGCCGGTGCCGCCGCTGTTCCACGTCTCGGTAAAAAACAGCGCATCAATGGCACTGCCGATATCCGCCGTGGCCAGCGCCCCGCCGCCCAGTGTCGCCAGCGCCGCCGCTCCCGCCACGCCATCCGTGCCCGTGTCGCCGGTGAACGTGCCCACGCCGGCCACCGCCACCGGGGTCGTCGTCCCCAGATTGACCGCCTCCACGAGAGTGCCCTCCCCGCTGAGATTCACCCGCCCGCCAATGAGGACCTGCACATCCGAAACCGCCGCGTGAGTTCTCAGCATGGCCACCAACGGGAACAGGAGGACGAACGGGGCACAGCGGGGCAGACACATTTTCATACGGCCGGTATGTGCTCGACCGATGCCGGTGCGTCCAACTGAAAGTTATCCTCGACGCGCTGGCCGCAGCGCCTGCGGACTGGGCGTCGTTTTCATGCGGGCAATATTAAGCCCGCAAGGGTATCCGGTGCAGCTTTTGTCCTGGGCCCTGAGAGCAGGTGTCCGGGAAGCTACTCCGTTTTGCTCCGGCCTTCCAGATGAGCGAGGTCGTATTTCATCAGCAGCCGTTCCAGTAAACCATCAGGAAGGGCATACCAGGCTTCGTCCTGCGCATGAAACGGGTCTTCCCGCTTTCGGGCGATCTTTGACAATTCATCCTGACGCTTGTCGCGGCCGGTGGCGGGCTGACCGCCAGGAAAACGCTCCAGCACCGCGCGCAGCAGAGCGGCATGCTGCTCCGCACCCGCCGCCTCCAGTCCGGCGAGGGCTTCGGGCCAGCGGTCGCCGGAGGAGTTGAAGAAAAACTGCGCGAAGCCGCCGTTATTCACTTCAGCGTCCAACATACGAATGGACAAGAGATGTTTCTCCGCAGGAGTCAGGCGGTCCCAGCCGAGAGCCTGCCCGGCATCATAGGGATCACGCACGGTTTCCTTATAGCGGCGCCAGGCATAGATGCCGTTCACCGCTCCTGCGGCGACACTCCCGTCGGCGTGCTCAAGATAGCGCTCCAGCACCGGCAGGTCCTGTGGATCGCGGCAGGCTCCGAGACAGGCGAGGGCTTCCCCAAGAATGCTGGGTTTTGGATATTCCAGCGGCTCCACGGCGGCCGCGGCGATGATGGGCAGGAGCTTCTCGCGTGGAATCACGACGGAGTGATTCCGAAACGCCTCGAGAGCACGCCAGACCGGTTCGAACTCCGCCGTGAGCACGTCCGGCTCGCTGAGGCGGGCGATGGCGCGTTCGCGGTCCAGCTGCAGCAGCACGTCGGGAATTCCGTCGCCGGTGGCGAAGGCCGTATCCGCCGGCCACATGGAGGCGACCATTTCGAAAAGGCGCGAGCGTGTCGCCGGGCCGATGCGCTCTCCCTTCAACGCACGCTGCATCCCCATTAACGCATAACTGCGCACATACTCCTCCGGATCGTGCAGCGACTTCTCGATATGCGGAACAGCGGTCTCGCTGCCCGTGGAGGCGATGACGAGAGCGACGGATTTGCGAATTCCGTCGCTGTCCGATGATAAGAAAGGGGCCAGCAGTTCCACGGCCCCGGGCGGCGGCGGCGCCTCAAGATCGAAGAGCTCGCACAGGCGGTTGATGGGGGCTTCCGGCAGTTCGGAATCATCCGCGGCCCGCAAAGCCACCAGCTGCGGCTGCAGGGCAGAGTCCCGCAGGATGGCGAGTGCGCGGGGATAGGTTTTGTCTCCCAGTTCCCCCAGGAGCCGCCGCTCACCCCATGCATCCCGTGCAGACTTCGCTTCAAAGACAAAATAGTCCACCAGCCGGGAGATGGATTCCGGCGACTTGCCGATGGCCGCGGCCTCACTTTTGATCTGACGGTCAATCTCGTCGAAATCCGGCACCGCATCCGGATTGCGCACCACGTCCCAAAAGCTTCCGCCGCTGCGCCCTGACTCGCGGGATTTGACGACCAGCCACCACACCGCGCCGGCGGCCGCGAGGGCGAGAAAAGCAAGGCACGCTTTCTTCATATCCGCGGGGCTTCGCGAAGGGCGATGAATTTGCAAGGCGTGATCCGGCACAGTGTTCACGTTTGGCTTCCCTTCGGTTTGGAATTCCCGTGCTCACTTCTGCCAGGTGTCGCGGCGGGACATTGCGGGGGCGGGGGAGTTCGTCCCGCCCTTTCAGGGCCCGGCTGCCTGACATTGCGGAGACGCTACCGGGGCTGCACTCGTTCCTCGTTCGCCCCGGGCTTCGTGGAGATGGCAGGAAAGTGGTGCGGGTCTTGCCTCCGGGTGAGCCGTTTGGGGGGCATTCGCTTTTCAAATGAATTTATCGAATAGGGGCAGCCTGGCGGCAAAACCCGCACCACTTCGCGCTCAACGCGGCTTGGAGGATAAAGGGTTCGCTCCGGCCAGTAGAGCTGCAGGCTCTCAATCACCAACTCCCCTCACAGGTTCAGGCATCGAAGAGATGCCGGTCTTTGGCCAGCCCGGTCATGAGCACGATGGCGATGATGGTGCCAAAGGGAATGGAGAGCAGATTCATGCCGCAGAGAACCATTCCCAGCGTGTAGCCAAAGCGCTTGCGCCGGGCCAGCAAAATGGCGGCCACGAGGCTCGGCAGTCCGGAAAACGCGAAATACCAGCCGAAGCGCAGGTTGTCCCATCCGCCAGGCCGGTCCGGGGGATTCAGCGAGAGGGCTGCCAGACCGGTGCAAAGCACGAAGTTCGCGAGGAACATCCACACAAAGCATCCGGTATTCGTCGCCATCACGCGCGGACGCGGGCGCTCCGCCGGATTCTCCACAAACGAGTGCCCGCAGCGGCACATCATGGCCGCCTTTGGCAGGGGTGAGCGGCAGCGGGGACATTTTTTCATGGCGGTTCCCGGCGCGGCGATGCCGCAGCGGCAAGGGAGCATTTGGCTGTTCCCGGGCGGGCAGAGCGGCAAAGAGTTCTGGCCATTTTCCCGGGCGCTGCCTACTGTCCGTCATGGCCCCCTCGCGTTGTCTCTCCCTGCTCCCCCTGGCAGCGTGCTGCGCTGCGGCGGGATGGTTTGCCAGCCGGGCCATTTACGAAAGTCTGCTGCCAGCGGAACCAACCCGGTTGCGCCAGGCCACGTTCCTCAAATCCAAAGCCCCGGACGGGCCGGCGGTGAAGCCGGACACGCCTGAGGGAAAATGGATGGCGCGGGCGCGGGCCGCGGCAGCGGGAGACTTCGCGGCGCTGTTTGAGGAACTGGACGCGCTGTTCCCTCAATCCAGCCGAAGCGGCGAACGTCAGGCCGCCATGCAGTGGCTGCTGGGGCTGTGGATCGCACGCGATGCCGACGCGGCGGCGGCATGGGCGGCGGAGAGGAACGATGAACTCACGGACGGCCTTTTCGGCATGATGCTGGGTCGCGTGGCGCCGGAAAAAGCAGCCGAGTTTCTCAATGGGCCGGTGCATGACGAATTTGGCTGGGCTTTCCGCCCCGCCGTGCTGCGGGCCCTGGCAGAGACCGATCCGCGGGCGTTTTTGAAACTGGAGGTTTCCGGCGAGGACCAGCAATACGACCAGCACTGGTCGCGGGCGCTGCAGTCGCTCGGCCGCAATGATCCGGCGGCTGCGGCTGCCGTCTGGGCCAACTCCGGTAGAATGGGACCCACCGGTCAGACCGCGCTCTTTTCTTTGGTGCATGACTGGATGGCGCGCGATCCGCAGGCGGTGCGCGGCTGGATGGACAGCCTCAAAGACACGGAATGCCGGCGGCTGGCGCAGCACGCATGGCTCAGCGCACTGGCCGGGAAAGATCTCGCTGTAGCGCGACGGGAATTGGAGAAGCTGGACCTTGGCGCATGGCTGCCGCCGCAGTTTGATGGCGGGGCCGATCATCCGCAGGATGCCCGCATGGCGATCCTCGCGGCGCTTGCGCAGGAAAATCCGGCGGCGGCATGGGCGGAGATGGAGCGATTGCTGGAGACCATCAAAGTGGCCAAGTCGGTGGAGGAGTCGAGCGATCCATTCGCCAACCCCGGCGACCATCCGGCAGGGCCATTGCGTCAGGCGGTTCTGGAGGTGATCGCGGAGGGACTGCCGGATGACCCCGCGCAGTTGCTCGCCGCTCTGCGGAAACAGGGGGCGGACTTCCCGCTGGATGATAATGCGCAAAGGTTTCTCGCTGAGGTGAAGGTGCGCGACTGGAATAAACAAACCGTCTCTCAAACCATCCGGATGCTGCTGCCGGATGATCAGCAATATGATCCTCTGGGAGAGTCCATACGCGACAGCCTCGTCACGAAACTCAGCGAGACGGAGCCCGATATGAGCATCACACTCTTTGCTTCGCTGTCAGAAGCGAAGCGCAGGGAAATCGCCTTTGACCTGGTCATCGGCCTCCGTTATGCGGGTACGGATTCCCTGCTGAAACTGGCGCCGCTGCTTCCCGAAGACCGCTGGAGCGACATGCTGGCCTGGCGTCTGGCCGAAGTGCCCGAGAAAGCGAAGGGCCTCATCGAAAAACTGCCGGCCAGCAGCAATACCTCTGATGTTTTCAGCAACTTCGCCGGCACCTGGGGGCGGCGCGATCCGGCAGCGGCGGCGCAATGGCTGCTAACGCTGCCGGGGGAAGGCCCTCACCACGCGGCGCAGGGTCTGGCCGCCGAATGGGCCATCTATGACGATGCGGCGGCGTCCGCCTGGGTCGCCAGTCTGCCGGAAGGCCTCACCCGCGATGGCGCGGCGCGGGGACTGGTGCGCGGCATCGCCTCCACCGATCCTGAAGCCGCGTGGCAGTGGGCGGCATCCATGTCCAAATACCAGGCAGCAAAGGCCTACGGCGAGGTGGCGCGCTGGTGGGGCAATAAGGCACCACCGGAGTTTGTCGCCGCTCTGACAGCTGCGATGGAGCACGCCGACGGGTCCGACAAAGCCGCAGCCCTGGAGAGCCTGAAAAACCCACCGGAGGAACGGTGGATCAATCCCTGAAGCCGTGCCCGCTCTCCGCCGACTGCCCGCCCTCGTCGCGCTCGTTTCCTTCACCGCCGCTGCGGTGGCGGGTTGGATCAGCATCTCTCCCGCAACAGAAACGCCGCGCGGCATTTCCGTCATACCTGCGAAGGCGGATCAACCTGCCGCCAGAAGTCAGCCGGTGACTCCATCGCGCACTGCAGCGCTGGACGCGGCGGAGCGGACCCTGTTGCTGGAACTCGATCCTTCCGCGGAGCGCTGCCATGGCGCGCGACTGATGGAGCTTTGTCTGGAGGATCAGACGGACCGTCCCGGCAGTGATGCTGGGTTCCTCTATGCGCAGCGCTGGGCCAGGCAGTCGCCTCAGGAAATGTTCGACTGGTTTCAGCAGCGCGGCGGTTTTGAGGTGCGCGCCGAGACCCGGGGGAGCAGCCGATACAACTTCGCCGCTGTCCTCTTCGCAGAATGGGCGAAACGCGATCCCGCCGCCGCGCTGCGGGCGGCGCTGGTGTGTCACCAAGAGCGCGATCGCTGCACCGCAGTGGTGAACCTCGTCCGCACGCTGCACGAAACCGACCCGCCGCGCGCCGTCGCCATCATGGCGCAGCACACGGAATTCTTCCGCCGCAGCGGCGACCTGCCCTTCAGTGCGCGTGCCGCCAATTACCGCGCCACCTGGGAGGCCCTGACCACTCTGCCCGCCGGCAAAGACCGCAACACCATCCTTGCGAGCTATTTCGACGACCTCTGGAAGTATCGCCGCGAAGAAAGCGCCAGGCTTTGGCAGGAGATGCCGGCCTCCCTCCGCGACGAACTGGTCGCCGGGAGTTTCGCAGGGGCCGTCGCGATCCAGCAGGGCGAGCTTGTCCCGCAATTCATTCCCGAACTCGAGGGCATGGATGAACTCCGCCGCCGCCATGTCGAAACCACGGGCGACACCGTCGCCGCGACGCACTTCGTCAACAGCCGCAACGGGCGGGAATGGGCGCAGCGCGATCCTGCTGCTGCCATCGCGTGGGCTCAGGAGCATTTGAAAGGCGAGCAGTGCGTGCGGAGCACCGCCAGTCTGTTCCATGCCGGCGCCACGGCGAATTTCGATGTCACGCTACAACTCTGGCAGTCGCTGCCCGAAGGCGTCCTCCGCGCCCGCGCCGCCGGAAATCTCGCCGCCGGAGCGCCCGCGGAACGCAAGGCCGAGGTGGCAGCACTGATCGCGACGATGTCAGAGACCGACCGCCGCATAGCCGACCTCGCCGAGCGCACGGCCTCCAGCAATGAAGAGCACCGGATGATACGAGAACACCAGATCCGGAGAGCGCCGCAGCAGTGAACGCGCAGTCTGGCAACTGCGCACGCCGTCCCGGACAGGAAACTTCGCAGGTGAGCCGCGTGCGGCCCCCGCACTCAGGCCAGCAGCCCCTTCACCACGCGGCCGTGCACATCTGTCAGGCGGTAATCGCGGCCGTCGTGGCGCCAGGTGAGGCGTTCGTGATCGAGTCCCAGCTGATGGAGCAGCGTGGCGTGGAGGTCGTGCATGTGGACTTTGTCCACCACGGCGCGGTGGCCCCATTCGTCGGTCTCGCCGTGCGCGTGGCCGGCTTTGAATCCGCCGCCGGCGACCCAGATGCTGAAGCCGCCGGGATTGTGATCGCGGCCGGTGCCGTTTTTTTCGGCATAGGGCGTGCGGCCGAATTCACCGCCCCACCAGACGATGGTGTCGTCGAGCAGGCCGCGCTGTTTGAGATCGGCGAGCAGGCCGGCGACGGGGCGGTCCACAGCGCGGGCGTGGTCGGCGTGCTTCGGCATGTTGCTGTGCTGGTCCCAGGCGGGATTGTTGGAGTTGTCGCCGTAGTTCACCTGAATGAAGCGCACGCCGGCTTCGGCGAGTCGCCGCGCCATGAGGCACTGGCGGCCGTAGTTGTCCGTATCCTTTTCGCCAATGCCGTAGAGCGCTTTGATGTGGCCGGGTTCGGCGTCGAGATTCATCACCGCGGGAGCCGTGTTTTGCATGCGCCATGCGAGTTCGTAACTCTCCACCACCGCCTCCATCGCGCTGTCGCCGGGATGCTTGCGCAGCTGACTGGCATGGAGCGCCTGCAGGAGGTCGAACTGACGGCGCGCCGCCTGCCCGCTGAGCGGCGACTGCAAATTCCGGAAGGCCAGATCCTTCGCCGGCTGGCCGCTGCGGCCGATGGGAGTGCCCTGGTATTTCGCGGGCAGAAAGGCACTGCCGTAATTCCGCGGTCCGCCGTTGCCCATGGCGGGACTGATGGTGACGAACGCCGGCAAGTTCTCCGACTCGCTGCCCAGTCCATAACTGATCCACGCCCCCATGCTCGGGCGGATGAAATTGGTGCTGCCGGTGTGAAGAAACAGGGTCGCCGGTCCATGCGCCACGCCCTCGGTGTGCATGGAGCGGATGACGCAGACGTCGTCCATGTGCCGCGCCATGTGAGGAAACAGTTCGCTGCACCAGAGGCCGCTCTGTCCGCGCGGTTTGAGTTCCCAGAGCGGTTTCATGACGCGCTGGGCCGCGCCTTTTCGTGTCTTCGCAATGCTGCGCGCGTCATCGAAGTCGAGGATCTGCCCGTCGCGCTCCAGGAGCAGCGGCTTGTGGTCCAGCGAGTCCACCTGACTGACGCCGCCCTGCATGAACAGGAAAATGATGCGCTTCGCCCGCGCGGGATGGTGCGTCACGATGCGGCCCGCGCTGCCTCCGGCGAGACCGGCCAGCGCGAGTGAGCCGAATCCGCAGGCCATGCGCGAGAGCGCGGCGCGGCGGGTCATGGCTTGAAGGACGGGTGATGACATGGAGGGGTTTCTTCGCAGCATTGGCGGCCCGGGAAAAGGGACATGATCACGGATTTCGCGGAGCATGACCGGCCCCGGAAAAGAATCCTGACCGGGTCATTGACATTTCGGCACGAAATTGAGAATTACCGGGCGAAATTCGAGCCCTCTGCGCCGGCCCATCCACCCGTTCATGAAAAATTCCCTGCTCACCCTGACCGCTTTCCTTTCCGTGCTGCCCTTCGGCCAGGCCGGGATTCTGCTCCTGGATAATTTCGACGCGGCGACCGCCAATACCTTCGACCTCAACGTGGACCTTGCCCGCCAGACCGGGACTCTGGCCCCGGTCGGCTATACCATGGCGTTCGGCCCCGGACACTACGCCCACCAGCTGCAAAACGGGAACGCGGTCAACCAGCTCCTCGTGGCGGATTTCGCCAACAGCACCAGTTCTCTGAACACCAACTTCAACGGCGCGCTCTCGGCCGGCGGCTTGCGGATCAGCTTCGATGTGGATCCCAACCCCGCGGTTTACGGCAGCGGCGACGACACCATCTGGGGAGCCCTGAATTTCGGATCCAGCGCAGCCAACCAGCTGGTGGACGTGAATGGTGCGGCATCGCACTTCGGGATTCTCTTCCGCCGGAACAACCTGCTCCAGGCGTTCGACGGCCCGGTGGTTCTGACCGGTGTGGAGCCCGCTTACTCCGCGGTGGCCGGCGCCGGCATGCGGCATGTGGAAATCGTGTTCTCCGACACGGACGGCAATCCCTTCGACGGCGTCGGGGCCACGCAGATCGACATCTACGGCGACTTGAACGGCTATGCTGCGCCGGTGTATTCCTTCACCAAGGGCGGCGGCGGCTATGCCGACAATTACATTAATGTCCAGGGGCTGTTCCGGGCTCACTTCGATAACCTGACAATCGAGCAGATCCCCGAGCCGGCTGCCGCAACCCTTGCCGGTGCCGCCGCGATCGTTCTGCTCGGCCGCCGGCGCCGCGCCTGACTTCCCGCGGTTCGCAGCCGCCGGTTCTCTCAGGCCGCTGCGTCCGCCAGCAGCTGCCGTCCCCCGGAGATCTCGCGCCAGATGCTGCGGAAGAAGTAATAACCGTGACCGTGGTCGCGGTCATCATTCCAGTCAGGGTCGTAATGATGTGATTTGAACAGGAACCGCTCCGGGTGCGGCATGAGTCCGAAGACGCGCCCGGTCTCGTCCTGAAGGCCGGCGATTTCCATGGTGCTGCCGTTCACATCCGTGGTGTATTGCAGCGTGACCAGCCCTTTGGCGAGATACTCCTCCGCCTTGCCCTCCGGCGCGACGAAGCGCCCCTCGGCATGGGCGATGGGAAGCTCGAATTCGTCAGGCAGTTCGGCGAGGAAGGGATTGTTCGGCTGGAGGTTTTTGAGCTTCACCCAGCGGCACTGAAAGCGCCCGCTGCTGTTGTCGATGAGCGAACCCTCCGGCAGCAGGCCGAGTTTGGTCAGAATCTGAAAGCCATTGCAGATGCCCAGCACGTAACCGCCGCCGGCCACGAACTCCTCGAGCGCATGTCCGAGTTTCCGCTCCGTCACGAGTTGGGCGATGCGCCCCGCCATGACGTAGTCGCCGTAGGAAAACCCTCCGCTGAACACGATGAGCCGCGCCGCCTTGAGATGCTCCGGCGTCGCCAGGGAAATGGGCTCGATGGCGGTGCTGAAGCCCGCCGCCTGCAGGGCGCGGGCGGTTTCCGCATCGCAGTTGGTACCGGGAAATTTGAGGAGCAGAGCAGGCGGCTGGTCGTTCATGTAGAAGGGCGTGGATGCGGCCCGGAGACAGGGATTGCAAGGGAAATGCCGGCATTTGCTTTTCCGAAAACGCCGCGCTACTGCCACGGCTCACTTCATCCTACAGCCATGCCCAAGAAGACCATTCGTGACCTCGACACCGCCGGAAAACGCTGCCTCGTGCGCGTGGACTTCAATGTGCCGCTGGAGGAGAAGGACGGCCAAATGGTCATCACCGACGACACCCGCATCCGCGAGACACTGCCGACGATCAAGGCCCTGCTCGACAGCGGCGCGAAGGTCATCCTGTGCAGTCATCTCGGCCGTCCGAAGGGACGCGATGCGAAGCAAAGTCTCGCGCCGGTGGCACCGGCGCTGAGTGCGCTGCTGGGCCGGCCGGTGGAGTTCGCGCATGACTGCATCGGCGGGGAAGCGAAGGCCAAAGCGCTCGCGCTGCCCGCCGGCGGCGTGCTGCTGCTGGAGAACACGCGCTTCCACGCCGGCGAGGAAGCCAACGATCCCGCGCTGGCCAAAGGCATGGCGGAACTGGCGGAGATTTTCGTCAACGACGCCTTCGGCTCCGCGCACCGCGCCCATGCCAGCACCGCGGGCGTGGCGGCATTCCTGCCCGCCGTGTCAGGATTTCTGATGGAGAAGGAGCTGGCGTATTTGCACGATGAACTCGAATCGCCGGAGCGTCCGTTCGTGGTCATTCTTGGCGGCGCCAAAGTGAACGACAAGATCGCCGTCATTAACCGGCTGCTCGAAAAAGCCGATACCCTGATCATCGGTGGCGGCATGGCCTACACCTTCCGCAAACTGGTGCAGGGCATCACCCTCGGCCGCAGTCTTTACAAACCCGAGTGGGAACCGATCTCGCAGGCGGCGCTGGAAAAAGCGCAGCAGCGCGGCGTGAAGCTGCTCATTCCGGTGGATGCCATGATCACCGACTCGTTCGATTTCGACGCGAAGAAGATCGGCAACACGCGCTTCACCGCGCCCGGTGAAGGCATCCCGGACGGCTGGGAGGGCGTGGACATCGGGCCGGAGAGCGTGAAGCTTTTCAACGAAGCCATCGCCGGTGCGAAGACCGTCATCTGGAACGGTCCGATGGGCGTCTTTGAGATCAAAGACTGCGCCAAAGGCACCTTCGACGTGGCCAAAGCCATCGCCGCCAACACCGGCGCGAAGACGATCATCGGCGGCGGCGACAGTGTGAAGGCGGTGAAAAAAGCCGGAGTCGCTGACAAAGTGACCTTCATCTCCACCGGCGGCGGCGCGAGCCTCGAACTGCTCGAAGGCAAAGTGCTCCCCGGCGTGGCCGCGCTGGCGGATAAATGACCCTCACATGGAACCACTAATGGACGCGAATGGACACGGATGCTGAACAAGCGGGCTCCGGGCTGGAACTCACTCCCCGGTTGAGTTCGATTGTATTCGTAAATCCGTGTTCATCCGTGTCCATCTGTGGTTTCTTGCATCTCCTGCCTCGCTGGCAGAATAGCTCCCCGCGCTGACGTCGCGCAGATTCCTTTCAGGAACCCTCGCCCTCCTCACGGAAGTCGTATTCGCGGCGCCGCGGCGGCCGCAGAGCGCGGCGGCCGCCCTTCGCTCTGCGCAGCGGTTCCAGCACGGCTTCGGCTCCGGTCATGTGGATTTCACACAGGATTTCCAGCAGACGTCCCAGCTTTCCTTTCGGAAATCCCTTCTGCCGGAACCACAGCAAATACTCCGCCGGCAAATCGTGCAGCGGCAGCCCGTGCGGCGGGTAATGCTGCGGACCGTACTTGCCGAATGGCATGTGCCAGCGCCCGATCAGGGTCAGCGCCTCCGCGAGATGATCTCTCCAGCCGGCAATCAAGGCATCCTCGTCCATTGCCGCCGGAACGCATTCAGTCCGTCACGGACTGATATTTGTGGGAGATGGAGCCGCCGCTCTTCAGCTTCACGCTGATCTCGCCGCCGGCGCGTTTCAGCGTCAGGCCTTTGTAGGACTCTCCGGCCACCGCATCGAGTTCGAAGATGAGTTCGTTCTTCACCAGAGTTTCGTAGGTCACCTCTTTGTCGCCGGGGTGGTCGATGAACCACGTCTGCGCGGCGAAGGAGATCTGCTGCAGATTGTTCTTCACCGCTTTGTCAGGAGCCGCGTCGCCTTCGGCATCGCGCTGCAGCCGCCTCGCTTCCTCCGCGCTCTGCTCCGCGGCTTCCCGGGCAGCGCGGGCGCGTTCCATGGTGGACTGATAACTCACCGCGGCGAAACCGGCGGTGAAGCCCGCCATCGGCAGCAGGGTCGCCTGAAACAGGGTGCCTTTGTGACTGCTGTTGGAGTTGGACATGAACAGCATGCCCTCCGGCGTATTGGCATAGACGGTGGCCACGGGCTGGTCCGGCGCGATGCCGAGCAGATCCACGGCCAGTTTCACCAGCTCCTTCGCCGGAGCATCCGTTCCGCTCGCCTTCATGGTCTCATCCAGCACTTCCATGTAGTAATCCATGAACGACTTCATGAACTGCGGCGTCGTGTAACTCAGTCCGTTGCCTTCCGCCGGGAGCCCGGCGGTGGCTTTTTTGAACGACTCGCTGCCGCTGAGCACATCACCTTTGCCGGCGGACTGCGCCATTTCGAGATGCGTGGTCAGGATGAGTCGCTTCGCCTTTTTGTCGTGATACAGGCCCGGCTTGAACCAGTCGAGTTCGCCGGGGGCCGAGGAGTTCGGGCGCACGATGGTGAAGTCGTCGCCCTTCTCCACCACCACATTGTCGTTGCCTTCGGCGAGTGCCATGAGCGGCTCCATGAGGAAATCCACGTCGTCGAGCGCCAGCATCACCTGGAGGCCCGGCATCGGCACCGGAAGACCGGGAACCTGAAGTCGTTTGCCGTCCTCCATGCGCATCGCAACCATGACGCGCGTGTTCAGCTTTCCCACGAATTCCCCCAGCGGAATGTTCACTCCCGGCACGGGCACGAGCAGCGCGAGTTTGTACTGCGCGAGAATGTTTTCCTGACCACTGGCTTTGAGCACGGCCTCGACCGTCTCCAGCAGGGAACCGAGCGTGAGGTCCATCTGCATCGCCGCGCCGCAGTCGGCGGGTGCCCACGCCGCAACGGGCAGCGGCGCCGCCTTGCCGCCGAACAGTTTCATCAGGCCCTTCGGTCCGTCCGGCATGTACAGCAGGGCACGGTTGTGATAGAGTCCGTCGCCGGCGCGGCGGGAACTCAGCCCGACGGCCTTCACCGAGTTCAATCCCAGCGCCTCGATGATTTTGGCGGCGCTCAGTTCTTTGGGAATGTCCGGCACTTCCGGGCGCATCAGGTCCAGGAGCCGGTCCAGCACGGAGCCGAAGCCGGCGAGATCGCCGTCCACGTCCATGTAGCTGAAATACAGGCCGCCGAGTTCGAGGTGTTTGGCGACTGCGGCGAAGTGTTGCGAGGCGTCCTCCGGCTTGACCGGCGCAACCTGTGCCAATGCCGGCGCAGTCAGCGCCGCGCAGACGGCCCCGGCGGTCAGGAAAGACTTGAGTCGTGTGATGATTTTCATGGCGGCGCCGACCGTAACGGCGAATCCGCCGCGCGCTAATAAAAGTCTCCGGCAATTCGCCTTCGCCTGACGGGCAGCCGGGCGCTTCACACCGGCTTCGAGGTGCCGTGGACGCGTTTGAGCAGTTCCTTTTTCAGTTCGTCGAGGCCGCGGCCGTCGTGGGCGCTGACGGGGATGACTTTGACTTTGGGGAAGCGGGCCTTGAGCTGCGCCATGTTTTCCTCCGCGCCGGGCAGGTCCATCTTATTGGCAAGAATCAGCCAGGGGCGTTTGCCGAGGTCTTTGTCATAGAGACTGATTTCGGTGCGGAGCGTAGTAAGGTCATCAAGGGGATTCCGGCCCTCACTGCCGGCGGTGTCCACGGTGAAGAGGAGCAGGCGGCAGCGGAGAATGTGGCGCAGGAATTCGTGGCCGAGGCCGACGTTGTCGTGCGCGCCTTCGATGAGTCCGGGAATGTCCGCGACGGTGACGCGGCGGTACTGGGGATACTCGATGACGCCGACCATCGGGTGCAGCGTGGTGAACGGATAGGGCGCGATCTTCGGATGCGCGGCGCTCAGCAGACTGAGCAGGGAACTTTTTCCCGCGTTGGGAAAGCCGACGAATCCGGCGTCGGCGATCTGGCGCATTTCCAGAATGAAGTGGCCCTCCTCGCCCCGCTCGCCGTGGGTGAACTCGGTGGGGGCGCGATGCGTCGGCGTTTTGAAGTGATTGTTCCCCTTCCCTCCTTTGCCGCCGCGGCAGAGGACGAACTCCTGACCGATTTCCGTGAGGTCGGCCACGGTGGCGAGTTCGTCGCCGGCATCGAGTTTTTCCTTGAGGGACTTTTTGCGCGCCGGCGCCTCATCCACGGTCAGGAAATCATCGCTCTCCGGAAGGGCGGGCGCCTGTTCGCGATAGACGATCGTGCCCTGCGGCACGCGGTAGATTTTGTCAGCGCCGCCCCGCCCGGATTTGAGCCGGCCCGCGCCTTTGGCGCCGTCGGGTGCGCGGAGATTCGGGTCGTAGAAGAACTGCTTCAAATTGTCCGTGTGGCTGTCCACTTTCAGAATGATGGAGCCGCCGCGGCCGCCGTCGCCGCCGTCGGGTCCGCCGCGCGGGATGAATTTCTCGCGGCGAAAGGAAGCCGAGCCGTCGCCGCCGTTGCCGGCGCGGGCGTGGATGCGGATGTGGTCAACGAACATGAGGGCGCACCGCTCCCGGTCCGGCGTTCCCGGTGCAAGGGAAAGCTGCGGCGCGGGGCGCGGCCGCTCAACGGTTGCCGCGTCCGCCGCCGGGACGTCCGCCTCCGGGAGCGACTCCCTGGGCTGGCCTCATAAACTCCCTACTGACGCCCGCGTCGCGACCGGGCCGTCCGCCTTCACCGCGGCCGGGCCGTCCGCCTTCGCCGCGACCGGGCCGTCCTCCGCCGGGGCCGGCACCGGGACCTCCCTGACCACCAGGCTGACCGGCTCCGGGCTGACCTGCCTGGCCGCCGAAGCCGCTGGTGAACTGCTGCGGACTCATCATGGTGGGAATCCAGAAAATCAGCTGCACGGGATCCGTGCCGTCCATGAACTGCAGCGTCATCTCCACCGTGGTGGGCCGGCGCGTATTGGTCAGGGGCCATTCCTCCTCGTACTCCTGGGTTTGGTCGTTGAGAAAGCGCCACCGCAGGTTGGCGATGTGGTCCATGATGGTGATGCGCCCGAGGATTTTCGTTTCGTCGAAGCCGCCCTTGGACCAGGCATCGGCTTGCTCCTCATCGAGATAAAGGATGGCCGCCTGGAGCCCAATGCCGCCCTCCACGCTGCGCTCGGTGCGGAAGATCACGGTTTTGGCGCCGGCGGTGACACCAGGCCATGTGAACGCGAGCGGATAGTCAGTGAAGGCGATTTCGCTGAGATCGGAGCCGGCTCCGCCGTAGAACTGGAGATTCACGCGGGCATTGCCGGGCATTTGCTCGAAATTACGCCGCAGCAGTTCGCAGAAGGCGTGGACCTGGAGGGTTTTGGTTTCACTCTCCACGACCCTGCGGCTGACCTCGAGGGCGCCGCGCTGCACGGCGAAGATGCCGCCGGCGAGCATGCCCAGCAGCGCGAGACCGATGAGAATCTCGATGAGCGTAAAAGCGCGTCGCGCTGCGGTGAGGGTGGTTTTCATTGGAGAGGCGGCGCCGCAGGGGGCGCGGCGCCCGCCGCGGCGCCGGTGGTGGCATAGAGCCGCGCATAGCGCACGGTCTCGGCGGAAGCTTCGCCGCGGGTTCCGAAATTGTCGAAATAGGCCGTCACGCGGATGTGATACATGTCATTGACGGGCTGACCGTCGATTTCCGTGGTGATGTCCTCCAGCAGAGTGATCTCCGTGCGGGTATAGACGCCGTAGTCGTCCGGATCGGTGACATAGACCGGTTGTTCCCGGTAGCGCTCCTCGATGTTCGGGTACTTGCTCGTTTCAGTGAGGGCGGACTGGAGCCGGAGCAGCATGCGAAGCTCCTGCTGCGCCCTCACAGCAGTCTGCGCGGAAACGGTGATGGCGCGCATGAGGCCTACGGCAGCCATGCCGAAAATGAGCAGCGCCATGAGCACCTCGATGATGACCATGCCGCCGGCGGGCTTTGAAAGAGATCGCGCCTTCATGGTCATTCGCGGTCGAAGATTTCCTCCTTCACGCTCGCGGTGAGCGGATCGAATTGCGCTCCGATGGTCCGCCCGGCAAGGGTGAAGCGTACGCTGATCGGCTCACACAGCCCGCTGTGTTCAAAGACCCAGGCCGTCACCGGCGAGGCCTGCGGCGGGAACCATGTCTTCCCGCCCCAGCGGCGCACTTCCATGGTAATACCTTCGTCCAGTTCCACTGTCTCAACGCCGGTGCCGCGGCCCTTGAGGACGTCGGCATCGTGGAAGAGCTGCTGGTCGGCTTCATTCACCGCCTGCTTCGGTTCGAGGATGAAGCGGTCCGGCAGAAAGCGGATTTGCCAGGCGCGCTGTTCGTGCATGGCGCGCTGCCATGCGGTCTTGGCGAGACCGCGGAGTTCCACATAGGGACGCTTCAGGGCGCGCTCGTCATTCACCGCCGCCATGCCGGTATAGCCGCCGGCGAAGACGAGGACGATCAACGCCATCACCAGGATGATCTCCATGATGGTGAACGCTTTCCGGTGCATGGCGGTTACAGGGCTGGACTGTGAGGGGCCGGTGCGTCAATCGACGCTGTTCCAGTTGCCGATGTCGTCCTCGTTGCCGCTGATTTTGTCAGGGCCTTTGGACCAGACATCGAACTTGTCCTTGGAGCGGGAATTGGGGAACTTGTATTCCACCGCTTCGCCCCAGGGGTCCATGAGCAGTTCGTCATCGCCGAGGATGCGCTTGGTGACGAGGGCGCGGAGACCGGCAGCCTGAGACGGGGGCTGCCCGCGGTTTTCCACCGAGTAGGTCTGGATGTAGCCGACGAGGGTGCCGATGTTGCCTTTCATCTTGGTGATGCGTCCGCGGTCCATGATATTGCTGTAACCGACAGCGGCGCCGCCCATGAGCAGGCCGATGATGGCCAGCACGAGCAGGAGTTCCATGAGAGTGAAGCCGCGCGCGCCGGCGGGCCTGAGAGTGGTCGTTTTCATTGTCGAAGTGCGATTAGGGGGTGGAAGAGCAGCGAACTGCGGGAATTTAGATGCCACAAGCGGGCGGGCGTTCAATCTTCAATACGACCGCAGACTCCCGGAGAGGACACCGCAGGTGCGGGACGGCGAACCGGGCTTCGGCGGATTGAACCGCATCCCGGTTTGCAATGGCGGCGAATCCGGTGTCTGCCTGCCGCCCTTTCTCCCTGTATGAGCAGCCAGCCCGAACTGCCCCCCAATCCCCGCGAAGCCAAACGCCGCAGTGCGCCCATGCACTGGTCGTTCTATCCGGTCACGGTCACTCTAATCGCGATCTCCATTGTGGTGGCGGTGTTCAGCAAAATCGGCGCCGATACCCGGCCGGTGCACTTTCTTTTCTTCGCGGACAGGCACGCGCCCGTCGCGGTCGAGGAAGTGAATGCAGCAGTGGAGGAGCTAAGCGAGGCCGCCAGAGAAAATCCCGCGGCACTCGAGGATCCGGAGGTCGCCCGGCGGATCATGGAAAAGAAACTGCAGCGGCACAATTTCGACCAGATCAAGCAGGGCGAAGTCTGGCGGCTGTTCACGCCGATGTTTCTGCACTTCGGGGCGATCCACATCCTCTTCAACATGATGTGGCTGTGGGATTTCGGGCGCACGCTGGAATCGCGGTTCCGCAGCCTGCGTTTTTTGCTGCTGGTGCTGTTCACTTCTTTGGCGGCGAATGTGGCACAGGCATTCTTCAGCGGACCCGGTTTCGGCGGGATGTCCGGCGTGAACTACGGCCTCTTCGGATTCATCCTGCTGCGGCAGAAGTTTCACCCTGCGGGCGACATCCGGCTCAATCCGCAGACGACGCCGTGGCTTCTCATCTGGCTGGTGGTGTGCTTCACCGGTTACGTCGGGCCGGTGGCGAATGCCGCGCACGTGGCCGGGCTGGTGGCGGGCGGCGTGATTGGCTGGATCAATGCCATGATGGGCGGCGGCTGGGAACTCATGAAACGCCGGCGGCGGTTTCAGTCGGCGCTCGCGCAAAGCGACACGGTGCTGCACCGCTGCGCGGTCTGCCGCCGCACGGAGAAGGACGACGAGAATCTGGACTTCCGCGTTGGAGAGGACGGCGAGGAATATTGCGAGGAGCACCTGCCGAAACGCAGCGCTCAGTAAAACGCGCGCCGGCGGACCTCGATGCCGAGGTCGGTGCCCACGAGGTCCTTGAACCGCTGGGTGTCGAAGACGGTGCTCTGCCTGTAGTGATAGGGAAAGACCATGCGCGGTCGGAATTCGCGCACGGCGCTGGCGGCGGCGTCCACGGTCATGTTCGACGGCAGGCTCATGCAGACGAACGCGGCGTCGATATTCGTCAGGGCGCGCATTTCCGGGATGTCTTCGGTGTCGCCGCTGAAGTAGAGATTCCTCCCGCCCATGGTCACGACGTAGCCGTTGCCGGTTCCCTGGGGATGGTTGTTGTTGGAAATGTTGTACATGGCGATGGCGCGCACGTTCATGCCGTGAGCGGCGCCGTTCGCGCCGTTGGCCAGCACGGTGGTGCGGCTGCGCAGCGTGAACGTCTGCCCGGGAACGTTCGTCGTGGGCATGCCGTTGAAGACCGACTGCGGAGCAAAGATCGCGGTGTCCGCTTTTACCAGCAGATTGAGCCGCGAAGTGCCGAAGTGATCGCTGTGCGTGTGTGTAATGACGATGACATCCGCGAGCGGCAAACCTGCGAACTTCGGGCCGTTGCTGTTCTGGTCGCTGGGGTCGCTGTAGAAGGCCTTGCCGTTCCACGTCACGGCGACACTCGCGTGACCGATCGGATGGAGAATGGCGTCTCCGTTGTCCGTCTGAAGATGGTCGCCTGTGAAGACCCCGGTGCCCGTCACTTCCACGGCGCGGTAGAACCGCCGGCCCAGGTGCGGCGCGGCGACGTCGAGCAGCTGATCGCTGCCCGTGCTCTGCACGGTGATGAATGGCGTCCACTGGCCGAGGCTGTTGGAGGTTTCGATGCGATAGAATGACCCGGCGGTCGCCGCGGTGGTAAGCAGCACCTCGCCATTCGACTGCCGCAGGACTTCCGTGAACGCCGGCGGGGCCGCGGTGAGCCAAAGCGCGGCGCCGAGAGCGCAGGCGGGGAGCAGGAGTCGCAACGGGGGAGCTTTCATGGACCGCACATCGTTCACAGCCGGGACCGTAAGGGCAAGATTTGCTTTTTCCGCATTCGTCCGGACCCCGCGCGCTCCGGACATCCGCGAAATAAATTCCGTGCCCCGCGCCGCTCCTCCGGCAATACTGCCCTCATGCCGGAAAACACCTCCAATGACTGGGATTCCTGGATCGCCGAGAATGCGGCGCGCTTCCTCCTGTTCGCGCGCCAGCAGACGCGGAGCGACCACGATGCCGAAGACGTCCTGCAGGACGCTCTGGTGGAGGCGTGGGAACGCGGCGGCGGCAAGCCGGAGAGTGCGCTCGTGTTTGCCACCATCCGGCGCCGCGCCATCGACCTCGGCCGCCGGCACGACCGCCGGGCGCGCCGGGAACAGGCCGCGGCTCCCGAAAATGACGCGTGGTTCGACTCCGCCGTGCATGACCGCGAAACCGCGATGCTGCTGGAAGAAGCCGTGCGCACCCTGCCGAAAGATCTCAGCGATGTCATCACACTCAAAGTCTGGGGCGACCTGACCTTTGCCGACCTGGCCGCCACCCTCGGCATTCCCCAGGGCACCGCCGCCACCCGCTACCGCACGGCCCTCGCCCAGCTCCGCAAAACGCTCACCCCCGTCCTGCTATGAACGATCCCGCAGAACACGAAAACGACGCCGTCTCCAGCCTGCTGGAAGCCCTGCGACCCGCGGCCCCCTCACCGGAGCTGCTCAGCCGGCTCTCCGCCGCCCGTCCCATTGCCCGGACCGTCGTTCCCCGCAGCGCGAAAATCATCGCTTTTATCCCGCGCCTGTCCATGGCCGCGGCCCTCATCGCCCTCGCCGGAGCCATCGCGTGGAAATTCCTCCCCGCCGCCGGTGAGGATTTGGTGGCCGACAGCACTCCCGCGGCCGGGGAACCAGCTTCCCCGCCACTCGCCACCGCAGTGCTGGCGCCCGCAGTGCTGGCGCCCGCGCAGTCGCGCCAGCGGCTGATCGGCTGGCAGGACCTCGGCGTCGCCCGCGATGAACAATCTCGTCCCGTCCGCTATGTCCGCGCCCAGTGGCTCGATGACGAAACCTACCTGCAGCCCAACGGCGCCCCGCCTCTGCGCCAGGAGCGCGTGCGCGAGGAAATCGTGCCCGTCACTGTTCACACCTATTGATGTCCTGCCATGCTGATTCGAACCCTAGCCATCCTCACCTGCATTTTTTCCGCCCGCGCTCAGGACGCCGCTCCGGCGCCGCACCTGATGCCCAGCGGCAAAGTCACCGTGACCATCGACGGCAAGGAAAAGGAATTCGATTTTTCGGACCCGGCGAGCATGGAGCAGCTCAAAGGCAAGGCGGTGGTGATCACGGAAATCAACGGATGCCGTGAAGTGCGGGTGGTGGACCGCGCGGAAATGGACGACCTGCCGCCGCTGCACTGGCTGCGGGAACAGCCGCCCGTTCGCACCGGTCCGGTCACGTATCTTGGACTCGGCACGGTGGAAGTCCCCGAATGTGTCGCGGCGCAACTGCCCCTGGAGCGCGATACGGGGCTCCAGGTCGCCGTCGTGCTGCCCGACAGCCCCGCGGCCGCCGCCGGCCTGCAGGAGGGCGACGTGCTCCAGAAATTCGAGGATCAGATTCTCATCTCGCCTCGGCAACTCGCCGTGCTCATCGCCAACCGCAAGGAGGGCGACACCGTGAAGCTGACCCTGCTGCGCAAAGCGGAGGCCCTGCAACTGACGGCCACGCTGGGAAAACGCGACGTGCCCTGCACCACGGAGACCCCCAGCCCCGTGGCGGATGTGAAGCGGGAAATCCTGCGCCTGGAGAAACTGAACGGCAAACCGGAGAACTTCAAAATGCTCCTGCGCGCCGACAGTTCGGGCACGCAGCGGGCCGGAAAAAGTGATCCGCAACCGCAGCCCGGCGCCGCTTTGCCCGCCGTGGAGGACACCGCCGCCGCGGTGCGCCGCGCCCTCGAGAAACTCCCGGTCGGGAAACGTCTGGAGATGGAGCAGTTCCTCAAGGAGAGCGGTTTGCTCCCGAAGGGTACGCTGCAGAAGTGATGCGGGTGCCGGCCAGCCGGGCGGGAGGTTCCGCGGCGCGTGCAAATTTTTCCGGCAAACCGGCGGAAACCGCCTACGGTGAAATCCAATGCGCCAACTGATCATCTTTCTCTCGCTCCCCCTCTTCGCTCTCGACTACATCACCAAGGAATACATTGTCAGGAATTTCAAACTCTGGTCGGCGCAGGACAATCCGCTGGACCCGTTCTTCGATCCGGACCCTGACAAGCAGATGGTGCGGGAGGTGATCCCGGGAATTTTCGACATCGTCCGGGTGCACAACACCGGCGTCGCGTTCGGCATGGGCAACAATGCCGCATGGTCGAATATCGTCTTCGGCGGCATCACCCTGGGGGCTCTGGCGCTGATCTGGTGGCTGGCGCGTTCCAATGCCTTTCCCACAAAGACAAGCCGCGTGGCCGTGGCGCTGCTGCTGTCTGGGATCTTTGGCAACCTGCTGGACCGCGTGACGCGCGGCTACGTGGTGGATTTCCTCCACGTGCATTACAAGGACTGGCACTGGCCGTCGTTCAACGTGGCGGACTCATGCATCTGCGTGGCCGCGGGGCTGCTGTTCATTTCCGCGTTTCAAAAAGCGCCGGCGAAGCAGAAAGCGGGAGCGGCCGTGTAAGTGTCAGGGCAGCGACCGGACCACGCGGTAGTAGCGCCGGATTTTTCCCGCCGCCGTGGTGTCGGTGAACACAGGAGACTCTCCCGTGAGTGCCGCCGTGGTGGCGGAGCCTGGCAGATCGCTCCTCCAGGGCTGGGCGAGGTCGTCCGTGAACTGGACCTGATAGCGGTAGAGCGCTTCCGTGAGCCAGGTGAACTGCGGGGCGCCTTCGGCGGTGCGGCTGATGGCGTAGAAAACGGGATCGGGCACCGGATCGAGACGCAGGGCGAAATCGTCGAACAGCATGTAGTTGTCGCCGGGCGCGAGAGTGGCCGGAGAACCGCCCGTGGGATTGTGGATTTGCATCTGGGCGGCGATGGTCCCGAGATTGCGGTTAAGCGTACCGGTGTAGAAGGGCTGGTCCATGAAGATGTCGAGGTCATCGATGGAAGCGGACCAGCGGTTGGTGCGGAAATTGATGCGGACCCGCAACTGCTGGAGGATGTCGTAAAAGAACACGGCGCCGGTGTCCACGAGTTTGAGGCCGGAGGGAAGCGGTGAAGTGCGGTATTCGGAGCGCCAGATTTTTTGCGCCGGGGCCTGCGTCAGGGTGTCGAGCGTGGTGTTGTCGAACTGGATGAAACCGATGAGCTGGCCCGCGGAGTTGTAGAAGGCGAACTCGAAGTTGTCGCGGCGGGTGGCGAGGCCGCTGAAGGTGGAGTCTTTGATGCCGAAAGTGACGTGGAATTGAACGACCTCCTGACCAAGGGCGACCGGGTCGAGGTTGAAGGCGCGGCGAACGTTGACGGTGCGGCTGACCGTGGGTGGCGGCGGCAGCAGCGTATCGTTGCCGCCGATGTAGGCGGCGTTGCCAATTCCGCTGACAAGGTGGCTGGCCTCCGACTCCACGCCGCTGAGGTCGCGCCCGGCATGGGACGCCGATCCCGTCCATCCGTCCGTGCCGGCGATGGCGTCCGCGCCGGGGGTGAAGTTTTCAAAGCCGGTGTAATAAATTTCCCCGGCGCGGAGGAAAAGTGAGGAACTGAGAGCGACCAGGAGGAAAATGAAGACTCGAAGCATGGGCGGCGGGATGCAGACGCGGGCCGTGTGACGCCGGATTGGTGAATTGGCAAACAAGAAGCGGCCCGGGATCGCTCCCGGGCCGCTTCCGCGTGTTGGATATTGGGGGGAGGATCAGCGCGCGACCGGATCACCGGGGCGGACAGGCGGCTCGTCCGGGCGGGGCGGCGGCGGCACATCCGGCCGCGGCGGGCGAATGGAGCCGAGGAATTCCTCTTTGCTGACTTTGCCGTCGCCGTCCTTGTCGAGGTGGGCGAGCAGTCGCTCAGCGTGGCGGCCGATGCCGGGGATGTCCTGGAGTTCTTCGAGGGAGAGGAAGCCGTCATCGTCGTCGTCAAGTTCATCGAAGCGGCGGCCGCGCTGTTCGAGGATGCGGGCGCGAATGGCCTCCTGAGCGGCGGCTTTTTCTGCATCGGAAAGCACGCCGTCGCCATCGGTGTCCCAGGGATTGCCATGAGGGCGGTCCGGCCGGTCCGGGCGGGCGGGGGGATGAGCCACTTCTCCGGCGCGGACCGCAGCCACAAAAGCCTGGCGCTCCTCTTCGGAGAGCCGGCCGTCGCCGTCCACGTCGAAGGGCTTGAGAATGTCAGGGAGGGAGCCGTCACCGAAGGGATTCCGGTCGCCGGCATTGGCGGCGGGAGCGGCCACGAGAAGGGCGGCGCTGAGGAGCAGAGTGGTGCGTAGTTTCATGGTGGATGTATCTTGTTTCTTTGACGGAGCGGGCCGGGCGGACCGCGGCAGTTCCTGTCGAACGGTGGGGGAGACGCCGTGGCCGGATTGCGGTTACACCGAAATTTTGATCGCCGGTGCCGGGCACGGCGCGACTTTCCGCCAACATTCCGCTCCTCGTCCGGAAGTAGAGTGAGAACAGCCCCGCCCACACCATGCCGCCGCCGATTCCCGGACTCTCCAAGCTCCACTTCGGAGAACTTCCGCTCCCCGGGAACTTCGGAGCTTGTCGCGCCGGGGCGGATTACTATCATGCGGGGCATGTTCCCGAATACGCAATGGACCGAACTGGCGCGCGCCACGCTGCATGGCGACGGCGCGGGACGCGCGGCCCTCGAAGCCCTCTGCCGCAACTACTGGGAGCCGGTGCGGCAGTACGTGCTGCAGCGCGGCTGGGCGCCGGATGAAGCGGCGGACCTCTCCCAGTCCTTCTTTCTCTTTCTCATGGAAAAAAACGTGCTGCACCGCGCCGAACGGGAAAAGGGCCGCTTCCGGTCCTTCCTGCAGGGCGTGCTCAACCATTTTCTTCTGACAGAACGCGACCGGCGCCGGGCGCAGAAGCGCGGCGGCGCGCAGCCGCACGAGGAACTGGATGAGGACAGCGCCTCTGCGGAGGCGACGGCGGAGCGCGAATTCGACCGCCAGTGGGCTCTGGCGATCATGCAGGGCGCGCTGCAAAAAGTGGCCGGCGAATGCATGGCCAAACGCGGCGAGGGATTCTTTGAAATCATCGCCGTGTATATCGGCGGTCAGGGCGAAGTGCTGCCGCAGGAGCTGGCTGCGGAGAAAGCCGGCCTGACACCGGGGAACTTCCGCTCGGAGATTCACCACTGGCGCCAGAAACTCCGCGAGCATTTACGGGCGGAAGTTCGCCGCACCGTGGCGGCACCGCATGAAGTGGAGGAGGAGATGAATTACCTGCGCCAACTGCTCTCCACGGCATGAGCGCGCCCGCCTCGACCTGTCTCGACTGCGGCGCCGCCCTGCCGCCGGACTACCCCTCACTGATCTGTGCGCGCTGCATGTGGGCCGGAGAAGATCCCGGGGAGGAAAAGGCCGCACCGCCGCCCGGCGCCGCCGTCATGCGCGTGCCGGGGCACGACGTGCTGGAGGAAATCGCGCGCGGAGGCATGGGCGTGGTGTACCGCGCACGCGAAAGGGAAACGCGGCGCACCGTCGCGCTGAAAATGCTGCGCCCGCGCCTCGCCGACGAGGAGGGCATGCGCGAGCGCTTCCGCATGGAGGCCAGCGCCGTCGCGACGCTCGAGCACCCGTCGATCCTTCCGGTGTACCGCGTGGATGAAGCGGACGATATGCCGTTCTTCACCATGAAGCTCGCGGCGGGCGGCACGCTGGCGGACCGCCGGGAGTCGCGGCGCGGCCGCTGGCGGGAGATCGCGGAACTTTTCATCCACCTCGCGGATGCCGTGCAGTACGCGCACCAGCGCGGCGTGCTGCACCGCGACATCAAGCCGGCCAATGTGCTCTTCGACGACGACGGGAAAGTCTATCTCACGGACTTCGGGCTGGTGAAACTGATCGACGCCGTGAGTGAATTGACAGGATCGCAGAGCTTTCTCGGCACGCCGCACTATTCGTCGCCGGAGGTGGCCTCCACGAGCGCCGCCGCGGCCACCGTGGCCAGCGACGTCTGGAGCCTCGGGGCCATGCTCTATGAAATCCTGACAGGTCAGCTTCCCTTCCATGCGGAGGGCCTCGCTCCGCTGCTCCGGCGCATTTGCGAGGATCCGCCGGCGCCGTTTCCCGCCGCCGCAGCCGTGCCGCGCGATCTGCGGGTCATCACTCTCAAATGCCTGCACAAGGAACCGGCGTCGCGCTACAGTTCCGCCGCCGCCTTCGCGGCCGACCTGCGCGCATGGCTGGAGAACCGGCCCATCGCGGCGCGGCCGGCTTCATTGCCGGAGCGGCTCGCGGGATGGGCGCGGCGCAATCCGCTGCCCGCCGCCATGGCCGCAGCCCTCGCGGTCAGTCTCGCCGTGGTCGCCGGCCTGCTGTTGAAGGAATACCGCGCGTCGCAGCGCGCGGCGGACGAGTCCCGCACCGCCGAGGCCGCCTCGCGCCGGGCGGAATCCGCCGCACGCGATTCCGAAGCGGCCTCGCTGCTCGAAGAAGCCCGGGCGCGCCTGCGCGAGGGCCAGTGGGGACGCCGGGACGACGCCATTGCCGCCGTGCAGCGCGCTCATGCGCTGCGTCCCTCCGCGGCGGCGCGCGACGTGCTGCTCAGTCTGCTCGCCCTGCCCAATCTGGAGCCGGACGGGACGGTGCCCTACTCCGCCGGCCGGCCTGTCTTCTTCAACGGCGACCTCAGTCTTTATGTCACCGTGGAGCGCGACCACACCGCCGTCCGCGAGACCGGCAGCGGCAAAGTGCTCCACACGGTTCCCGAGGCGGCACACCGCAGCTGGCCGCCCGGCCCGCTTTCCGTGGACGGGACGAAACTCTTTCTCCGCGGCGCACGGCGCACTGCCGTCTGGGATCTCCCCTCACGTCAGGCGGGTCCCGCGTTCCCCCCTGGCAGCGGATTTCTCTACCTTTCCGACGACGCCGCATTCGCCGCGACTTCACAATCCCTGACACATCCCGGCGCCTCCGGCGTGGTGACAGTCCCGCATCCGGAATACAGCGCCCGCGGATTTTCTCCCGACGGAAAATACCTCGTCTCGGCCCGCGCGGACCGGCTGAGCATGAAACTCATCGAGACCGCCACGGGCCAGGCAGTGCAGGACTACGATGTCGCCGGTTCCCACATGGTGCATGCTTTGAAGTGGAGCCGTGACGGAAGCTGCTTTTACACCGGCACGGTGGACGGCAAACTGGCGCGCTGGTTTCCGCGCGAGTCCACACCGGACTGGATCATCCCCGCGCATACCGACAGTGTGGACGCCCTGACATTGTTCGACGGCGACCGTCATCTCCTGACCCAGAGCCGCGACGGCCTCACCAAAATCTGGGACCTGCGCACCCTCACCAGTGTCTTTTCCCTGCCGTGGGGCGGCATTCGTGCGGCGGCTTCCAGCGACGGCATGCGGCTCGCGGTGGACTGCCCGCCGGAAAAGGTCTCGCGGCTCTACCGGTTCACTCCCCCGCCGATTTGCCGTCTGGTGCGGCTGCCGGCTTCGCCCGCGCCCAACGCTTACTTACAGGGGGAGGCTGCCGTTCTGCCCGGCATGGGAGGCGGTGCCTTCACCGTAACCTCCGGTCACGATCTGCACGTGCTCGACGGGGAGGGCCAGGTGCTGAAATCGCTCACCTGCGGGCGCTGCGACGGCGTCGCCCCCGATCCTGCCGGACGCGGCTTCATCCGCAACTCCAGCCTCGGCAGGGACCACAGCACCTGGCGCTGCCCGGAGGAATGGTCCGGTGCGTGGGACGATTCCAAACTTCAATTCGGCAAATGGCAGGGCGGTGCGCTCGTCATGGCCGCCCATCCCGTCACCCGCGCGCTCTACATCGCTGCGGGCGACCGCATCATGGCCGCAGAGCCACTCGCGGGAGAGGAAGTGCGCATGGTGGAGGCGACGCCGCCCGCGTTGCGCACGGGCGGAGTGGTCTCGGCCATGACTGTGGACCCGTCAGGCAGGCTTTTCGCATGGGCGGGGACGGAAAAGGCCGGCGCCTCACGGGTCTCGATTCACATCCAGCGCCTCGACGGTTCGCCGCCGCCTCCTCCCATTCCCGCCGCTCTGCCGGTCCATGTGCTCGCTTTCACGGCCGATGGAGCCGCGATCCTCGCCGGCGATTCACAGCTGGTTTCCTGTTTTGACCTGGCCTCCGGCGGACTGCGCTGGAAACTGACCCACAGCCGGCCGCGCGAACGTGATCTCTACGCTCCCGTGCGGCTCTCAGTCGCCGCCCGCAGCGGAGCCGTCGCCATCGCCCTCACTCCCGAATCGGTAAGCCTCGTGGATCCCGCGACGGGCCGCATTGAGCGCACTTTTGCGCATCCTCTGGGGCGCACCGTGCGCGGCATCGGCCTGGATGCAGATGGCACCCGGCTGGTGTGCATCGGCAGTCATCTCGTCCAGATTTGGAACCTCACCGCCGCCGCATCCCAACTCCGCCAGTTCGGACTGGATCACGCACCCTGATTCTATCGGTAAACAAATCAGGCTAAATTGTTCATTTTTTCTTGAACAGATCAGGTTTTCGGGCATTCTGCGCCCGAACTCAGCCTGATGTCTGCCCTTGCCGCCAGCCGTCCCCTTCGAGCCCCCTCCGGGGAGGGCCCCGCCCTGTCGCCGTTGGAAGTCGAGGTCATCGGGCTGTTCGTCAACGTGGTCAAAATGCTGGGCATGCCCAAATCCGTCGGCGAAATTTACGGGCTGCTCTTCGTTTCGCCGGACCCGCTGCCGCTCGATGCGCTGGTGGAGCGGCTGAAAATCAGCAAGGGCTCGGCCAGTCAGGGGCTCAAGGTGCTCCGGGCATTCGGTGCCGTGAAGCAGGTCTATGTCGGGGGCGACCGCCGCGATCATTACGCCGCCGAGACTGAACTCAAGAAGCTCGCCGCCGGATTCATCCGCGAGGAAATCAAGCCGCGGCTCGAAAGCGGCGGTGAACGTCTCGCCCGGCTCCAGGAAATGACCGGCAGCCTCGACGACTCCGATTTTCTCCCCGGCCGCCTCGCCAAGCTTTCGCAGTGGCATGCGCGCAGCCAGCAAGTGATTCCCCTGTTAACCACCATGCTCGACTGACCAATGGAACCGACCGGCGACGAAATCCAGAAGTGGCGCGTCATCCGCGGCAAACCAAAAGCGGAACACCTCGCCGCCCAGCATCTGCGCGCGGCCGGCTTCGAGGCTTTTTGTCCGCGGCTGCGGCACCAGAAGAAGACCGTGCGCGGCAAGGTCTGGTATGTGGAGGCGCTGTTCCCGGGCTACCTGTTTGCGCGTTTCTCCCGGCTCGAAATGCGCCACGTCGCGGGCACGGCATTTGTCAGTCAGGTGCTCAGTTTCATGGACGACTGCGCCGCCGTGGCCGACTCCGTCGTCGTGGACCTCCGCACCGCCGTGGATGAAAAGGAAACCATCACCGTGGACGCTCCCATCCAGCCCGGCGACCAGGTGGACATCGTGGAAGGCCCCCTGCGCGGTCAGCAGGTCACGGTAACCCGCGTGCTCCCCGGCGCGCAGCGCGTGCGCGTTCTGCTCGAAATCCTCGGCTCACCTCACGAAATGGAGGTCTCCATCCTCTCCCTTCTCAGCATCCGCGATCCCCGCGCCGATGCCCTTCCGCCGCGCCTCAGTGCCTGAGCGCCGCGGCTCCGTCCCATAACTTGCCGCATCCCCCGATGCCGCCGGTGCCCGTCATCCCGCTCCCCCTAACCGGTCTTTCCGCCGCCGCACGGCGAACGACCACGGGCGGCAGCGTGTCCGGATTTCCCCCTCCCCTGGCTTGAAAGAAAAAACCGACATCCTCATCGCCGGCGCAGGCTTTTCCGGCATGGTTCTCGCGGAGCGGTTCGCCGCGCACGGGCTCAAATGCGTCATCCTTGAAAAGCGCCCTCACATCGGCGGCAACGCGTGGGACTGCGCCGACCGCAACGGGGTGCTCTATCATCCCTACGGGCCGCACTACTTCCGCACCAACAGCCGCATGGTCCGCGAGTATCTCTCGCGCTTCACCGAATGGCAGCACGTGGACTATCGCATCAAAAGCTGGACCCACGGCCGCTACTGGAGCTTTCCGGTGAATCTCGAAACCTTCGAGCAGCTCATCGGCCGAAGCGCGACCGAGGAGGAATTCATCGCGTGGCTCGCCGAAAAGCGCGTGCCCGTCGCCGAGCCGCAAAACAGTGAGGAAGTCATCCTCTCGCGGGCGGGACGGGAGTTCTACGAAATGTTCTTCCGCGGCTACACACTCAAGCACTGGCACCGCCATCCCCGGGACCTCGATCCCTCCGTCACCGCGCGCATTCCGATCCGGACCTGCCGCGACGACCATTATCTGCGCGAGGAATTTCAGGCCCTGCCCCGCCTCGGCTACAATCACCTCTTCGAGCAAATGCTCGCCTCCACTCCCAACATTCAGGTCCGCACCGGCGTGGATTTCAAAGACGCCAGCCGTCACTATGAGGCGCGCCATATCGTCTATACCGGCCCCGTCGATGCCTACTACGAATTCCGCCACGGGCGGCTCCCGTGGCGCTCGCTGCGGTTTGAAATGGAATCGTTCACGCCGGACCGGCTCGTCGAGCGCGAACCCATCTCCGGAAAGAAAGGCTTCTGGCAGCCGGCCATGCAGGTGAATTATCCGAACGACCACGACTTCACCCGCATTGTGGAGATCAAACACGCCACGCGACAGGAAAGCGACTGCTCGAACATCGTCCGCGAATACTCCCAGGACGACGCCCCCGGACGCGAGCCCTATTATCCTGTGCCTGCACCGGACGCGCGCGCCATTTACGAAAAGTACCGCGAACTGGCCGCCGCCGAGCCCGGCGTCAGCTTCGTGGGACGTCTCGCCACCTATCATTATTACAACATGGATCAGGTCACCGCCATGGCACTGCATGAATTCGAGCGACTCACCGCGCCCGGCGCTCCCTTCGCCGGACTCGTCTCACGCCCGGCCTGACCGCATCAGTCTCAAACCGCCCGCCCCCACACTGAAACCCCACCACATGACACCAAAAGAAAAACTGCAAAATGGAACCGCCGTCATCGGCGTACTCGGCCTCGGCTATGTCGGCCTGCCTCTCGTGCTCGGCTTCGCGGAAAAGAACATCAAAGTCATCGGCTTCGACGTGGACGCGAAGAAAGTGGACGCGCTCAATGCCGGCCAAAGCTACATCCAGCACATCGGGCCGGAACGCGTCGCCGCCGCCGTGCAGAACGGAAAGCTCTCCGCCACGAGCGATTTCTCCCGCATCCCGGAGGTGGATGTGATCATCATCTGCGTGCCGACACCGCTGGATCACCATCACGAACCGGACCTCAGCTACGTGCGCGCCACCCGCGACACGATCTTGCCTCACCTGCGCGCCAATCAGCTCGTTTGCCTGGAGAGCACCACCTACCCCGGCACGACCGATGAGGAATTCCTCGGCCCTATCAAAGAGCGCGGCTTCAAACTCGGCGAGGATTTCTTCCTCGTCTTTTCACCGGAGCGCGAAGATCCGGGCAACCCCGACTTCCACGGCACGGGCATTCCAAAGGTCGTGGGCGGCCACTGTCCCGCATGCCTCGAACAGGGCGTCGCGGCCTACGGCGCCATCTACAACAAAGTGGTGCCCGTTTCCTCCACCCGCGTCGCGGAAATGGTGAAGCTGCTGGAGAACATCTTCCGCGCCGTGAACATCGGCCTCGTGAACGAGATGAAGGTCGTGGCCGACGCCATGGGCATCGACATCTGGGAGGTGATCGAGGCCGCAAAGACCAAGCCCTTCGGCTACACCGCCTTCTATCCCGGCCCCGGTCTCGGCGGTCACTGCATTCCCATCGATCCCTTCTACCTGACATGGAAGGCGCGCGAGTTCGGCATCCACACGCGCTTCATCGAACTCGCCGGTGAAATCAACGAAGGCATGCCGCAGTACGTGGTGCGCCGCGTGGCTGAGCGGCTCAATCAGCTCAAGAAACCGCTCAACGGCAGCAAAGTCCTCGTCATGGGCCTCGCCTACAAAGCCAATGTGGACGACATGCGTGAGAGCCCGACCTTCAAGCTCTTCGATCTGCTGCGCGCCCAGGGTGCGGAGGTCAGTTTCTACGATCCCCACATCCCCGTCATCACTCCCACGCGGGAACACGCCGAATACACCGGCTGGAAATCCATCGCATGGAATCAGGCCAGTGTCAGCGCCCATGATCTGGTGCTGATTTCCACCAATCACGCGAAGTACAACCTGACAGAACTCGCGGCATGGGCGCCGGTGATCGTGGATACCCGGAACGCCATGGTCAGCGTTCCGGCGAAACCCGGTCAGGTCACCAAAGCCTGACCGCAGCGGGACATCCCCATGAACGACTCCGTCGCCGACATCTACAAGGACGGCCGCTACGCCGCCTGCAATCCTTCCTGCGGTGAGGAAAACACCGCATGGAAGGCGGGGCAGGTGCTGCGCATGATCGGGAAGCACGGCCTCAAGCCGGCGAGCGTGTGCGAAGTCGGGTGCGGCAGCGGCGGCGTGCTGGAAGCATTGCACGCCGCGCTGCCCGCGGAGGTCCGCTTTACCGGCATCGAACCCATGCCCGAGGCGTTCGCCGTTTGTTCCGCCAAGAGCCGCGAACGGCTCGAATTCCGTCACTGCACCGCCGCAGAAGTCGCGGAAACCTTCGACCTCGTGCTTCTGCTCGATGTGTTCGAGCACGTCGAGGATTTCATGGGATTTCTGCGCTCGCTGCGGAAACTGGGAAGCCGCTTCATCCTCCACATCCCGCTCGACATGACGGTGCAAATGGTGCTGCGCGACAAACCCATCCTGCGGGTGCGCCGGCAGGTGGGGCATTTGCATTACTTCAGCAAAAGCACCGCACTGGCCGCCCTGCAGGACACCGGCTACAGGGTGGAGGACTGGTTCTACTCCGACCTCCGCGGCGCGGCTTATTCCAGCTTTGGCAGCAAACTGCTGAAGCTGCCGCGCCGACTGCTGATGAAACTCGCCCCCGACTTCGCGGTGCGGCTGCTGGGCGGCAATCCCATGACCGTGCTCGCGCAGCCGGTCAGTTAGTGCATCTCCATGGCCAGAGTTGTCATCGTGACCGGTTCCGCCGGTCTGATCGGCGCGGAGTCCTGCCGGCGGTTTCACGCCGGCGGCTTCGACGTCGTGGGTGTGGACAACGACATGCGGGCGCGTTTTTTCGGTGCCGAGGCCTCGACCTCCCGCCAGCGCGACGAACTGCTCCGCACTCTGCCGCGCTATCGTCACCACGATGCCGACATCCGCGATGCGCCGCGCGTCGGGGAGATTTTCGCGGCGCACGGACCGCGCATCGCTGCGGTGATTCACACCGCGGCGCAGCCGTCGCACGACTGGGCGGCGCGCGAGCCGCTGACGGACTTCGGCGTCAATGCCCTCGGAACGCTGCATTTGCTGGAGGCCGCGCGAAAGCACTGCCCGGAGGCACCGTTCATTTTTACCAGCACCAACAAGGTTTATGGCGACGCGCCGAACCGCCTGCCACTCGTGGAACTGGAGACCCGCTGGGAAGTGGACGACGCGCATCCGTTCCATGCCGGAGTGCCGGAGACCATGAGCATTGACCAAACGCTGCACTCCGTCTTCGGCGCGGGCAAAGTGGCCGCCGATGTCATGGTCCAGGAATACGGCCGCTACTTTGGATTGCCGACGGTCTGCTTCCGCGGCGGTTGCCTCACCGGCCCGGGCCACGCCGGCACGGAACTGCACGGCTTTCTCAGCTATCTCATGAAATGCTGCGTCGCCGGCACGCCGTATCGCGTCTTCGGTTATCAAGCGAAGCAGGTGCGCGACAACATCCACGCCGCCGATCTCGTGGAAGCCTTCTGGCAGTTCTGTGAGGCACCGCGCTCCGGGGCGGTTTATAACATCGGCGGCGGACGACACTCGCACTGTTCCATGCTGGAGGCGATTGCGCTTTGTGAGGACATTTCCGGAAGAAAACTGTCATGGGAATATGTCGATCAGGCCCGCACCGGCGATCACATCTGGTACGTGAGCGATCTGCGGCGATTTCAAACAGACTATCCAGGCTGGACCCAGCGCAGCACGCTGCCGCAGTTGCTGGAGGACATTCATACCGCGCTCGCCGCGGCCTGAGGCAAGGAGCCATCGATGGACACAGGTGAACACAGACCGGAAAATGCGGATGCTGCAGAGCAGCGGAGCACGGAGTTGCACTCCGCTGAACCGACCTCGCCGGCTCTCAAAAAGCCGGCGCGAAGCGGAACCTGGCGCTCCGTATTTCTCCTCCTCGCCGGACTGCTCATCATCTGCGGCGTGCGGTTCGCGCTGATCGAGCGGTTCACCAGCACCATTCCCCTCGCCGACGACTGGCTGTTCATGGACAAGCTGGAGGCGTGGGCCGGAGGCGACCGCGACTGGGCATGGCTCGCGGAGCGGCAGAACGGCACGCACCTCGTGTTCTTCTCCCGCCTGCTCGCGGCGATGAGCGTGGAAATGAACACGCTGTGGGATCCGCGGCTCGACAATTTTCTGCACACGCTGGTCTATGGAGCGTATGCGCTGCTGCTGGCGCAGTTCTTCGCGCGGATCGTGCCGCAGCGGGCGATGCTGCTGCGCGGCATGGTACTGTTCTTTTTCGCGGTGCCGTTCGCCGGCGTGCGCACCACATGGGCGTCGCTCAACTGCTTCGATTTCGCCGGGCTGTTCGCATTCGCGGCCTTCAGCATCCAGGCATGGCACGGGGACAAACGGTGGGCGCTGCCCGGGGCGCTGCTCATGGCGGTAGCGGCCTCATTCAGCCTCGGCAGCGGCTGCCTCGCCGGCCTCGCCATGGCCGGCCTGCCGCTGCTGGAATCGCTGACGGAGCGGAAATTCACGCGCCGCAGACTGCTGTGGATCGTGCCCGGCATGCTCATTTTTCTGGGCTTCTACCTGACCATGGGAAAACCGGTCGCCAGCAATCCGGCGCCATTCGTTTTCAAAGAATCGCTCAGCGCGGCGCTGAAAGCGTTCGCATGGCCGGTCTTCATGGCGCCCCTCGCCGTTTCTGCGCTGGTGCCCTTCGCACTGCTGATGTGGCGCTGGTTTCGCGCCGGTGCCGCAGAGCGCGCCACTCCCGCCGTGCGCGCCCTGGTGCTCGCCTGGGGCTGGCTCCTGCTCCAGGCCGCCGCCATCGGATTCATGCGCGGCGAGAACGACAACTACGGCATCCCGTCCAGCCGCTACAACGACCTGCTGATGCCGTTCGTTTTTGTGGAGGCCGCGACCCTGCTCTATCTGCTGCAAACCGCCCCGTGCCGGAGAATCGTTATGGTGAAGCACGCCTGGGCGCTGCTGCTGGTCGGAGGCGTCTCGCTGCACCTGCTCTGGCGCACATGGCCGTTCCTCGCGCACGAGAACGGCGAATACAGCGAGTGGATTCGTCAGCGCAATGTGCGCGAGTTTTTTCACGGCAACCCGGAACCGCTGCGCACCGCCCAGCGCGAGCAGCAGGTGACTTCCTGCATCTACATGATCGGCGACCGGCTGGAACCGATGCTGAATGAGATCAAAGCCGGGAACTGGAAAAGCAAAACTGCGGGAAGCATGACCGGGGTGATCGGCATTCAGCCATATGCTCCGAAACCCAACCCGCTCCCGCTGCTGGTGGACGGAGTGCCGCCGGAGTATTTCAAATTGCCGCCCTTGATATATTTGGGCACGCATTACCCGGAGCGGCTGGAAGCAACCACAGGGCGCGGACGCACCAATCCATTTCATGTGACAGGCGATTACCTGACCTTCGATCTCATTGTGGACAAAAAGGCGCGTTTCACCAACTACCGGCTGGACGGTCTGGAACTGAAACTCGTCCCTGTCGTCGAAGGACCTGAAGTGGATGTTCTCGCCGCACTGCGCCAGGAGCCGCCCTATTTGCTGCGCGACCGGGAGAGCGTCTGCGTCCGGGTGGAGCCGGGCGATTATCACCTGGAGTATGCCGACGAGTCCCTGGACCAGTCGCTGGCCTTTTCCGTTCCCATCGAAGGCGGCCGCTGCGCCGGCTGGCTGCATGCGTGGATCCAGTCCAGCAAACTCTTGATCGCCGCCGGCATTGGAATTCTCGCCCTGCTGGTGCTCTTCCGACCGAAACACGCCCATGCCCCCGCGTGAAACGCCTGACGAACTCCGCGCACAGTATGAGCGGCGCTTCGCCTCCATGCAGGATTACCGCCGGCGTGTCTGGAGCGTGCTCACGGCGGAATACTTCCAGCAGTTCATCGCGCCGGATGACACGGTGCTCGATCTCGGCTGCGGCTGGGGCGAGTTTATCAATCAAATCAAAGCCGGCGCGAAATTCGGCATGGACCTCAATCCCGACAGCGGGCGACACCTCGCGCCCGGCGTGGTTTTTCTCCAGCACGACTGCGCACAACCCTGGCCTCTTGCGCCGGAGAGTCTGGACACGGTATTCACGAGCAATTTTTTCGAGCACCTGCCGGACAAGGCGGCGCTGAAGTCCACGCTGGCGCAGGCCGTTCGCGCGCTGAAGCCCGGCGGGCGCATCATCTGCCTCGGTCCCAACGCCAAAGCGGTCGGCGGCGCCTACTGGGACTTCGCCGATCATCACGTCGCCCTCACGGACCAGTCATTGCGCGAAATGCTGGAACTCGCCGGTTTCAGCACGGAGCAATGCCTCGCGCGGTTTCTGCCCTACACGGCGGTGGGCAAGCCGCAGGCGCCGCCGTGGATGATCCGGCTCTATCTTAAAGTCCCCCCGCTGTGGCGCGTTCTCGGCGGACAGTTTCTCGTCGTCGCGCGGCGGCCCTGACACTCATGCGCATTCTCATCACAGGCGTCTGCGGATTCCTCGGCCACACGCTGGCGCGGGAACTTCCCGCGCTGCTGTCAGGGCTGGAGATCACCGGCTTCGACTCGCTGGCGCGCGCCGGCAGTGAGTCCAACCGCCGCACGCCCGGCGTCCGCCTCATTCACGGCGACCTGCGCTGCGCCTCCGACTTCGAGAACCTGCCGCCGGTGGACTGGGTGATCGATGCCGCGGCGCAGCCGACCGTGCTGGGCGGCGTGGACGGCAAGTCGAGCAGCCGGCAAATGGTGGAGCACAATCTGCTCGGCACTGTGAACCTGCTGGAATACTGCAAGCGCCACCGCGCCGGCCTGACGCTTCTCAGCACCAGCCGCGTCTGCAGCATCGCGGCGCTCAATGCCCTGCCGCTGGAGGTGACAGGCGCGCGGTTTCAGCCGTCCGGCACCGCTCCGGGTCTGACAAAACTGGGCATCAGCGAGAACTTCCCCGCCGCCGCGCCCGCTTCGCTCTACGGAAGCACCAAGATCGCCTCGGAGACGCTGGCCCTGGAATATGGCGCGGCGTTTTCGTTTCCGGTGTTCATCATCCGCTGCGGGGTGCTGGCGGGAGCCGGGCAGTTCGGCACCGCCGAGCAGGGAATCTTTTCGTGGTGGATCCACGCGTGGCACGCCCGCCGGCCGCTGCGCTATATCGGCTATGGCGCCCATGGCCATCAGGTGCGCGATGCACTGCATCCCGCGGACCTCGCACGGCTCATCGCCCGTCAACTCGCCGGTGCCGGTGCGGAAAAGCCGCGCATGGTGCATGCCGGCGGCGGCATGGAGCGCTCCATGTCGCTCGCGGAACTGAGCGCATGGTGCACCGGCGCGCTCGGCCCCCGTGAGATCGGCCGCGAGGATATGCCGCGCGCATTCGATGTCCCGTGGGTGGTGATGGATTCCTCCCTCGCCGCCGCTGCATGGGACTGGCGCCCTGAAATTTCCCTTTCCTCCCTCCTCGAGGAAATCACCCGCCATGCGGCGGATCACCCGGATTGGCTCGACCTGGCCAATGCCTGAATCTTCAGCTCACCATGAAACAGCCAGGGCTGCCCGCCGCCGATGCGCCGCCGCTCACGCTTTTCAGCGTCATCATTCCCGCCCGCGATGAAGAGGACTGCATCGCCGGCACCGTGCGCGGCATCCATGAAGCCTTCGTGCGGGAAAACGTGCCGCATGAAATCGTGGTGGTGGACGACGGCAGTTCCGACGACACGTGGGGACTGCTGAAGACCCTGCGCACCGAAATTCCGGTCCTCCGTCCGCTGCGGAATCTCGGCCCGCACGGCATCGGCCACGCCATCATCTGCGGGCTCGACTACGCCCGCGGCGATGCGCTCGTCATCATGATGGCGGATGATTCCGACGCTCCGGAGGAGGCCGTGCTTTACTGGCGCCAGCTGCAAAGCGGCTACGACTGTGTCTTCGGCAGCCGCTTCATCAAAGGCAGCAAAGTCACCGGCTATCCGAAGTTCAAGCTCATGGTGAACCGGATGGCGAACTTCTTCATCCGCGTGCTCTTTGCCATCAAGCTCAACGACACAACCAACGCCTTCAAAGCCTACCGCCGCACGGCCCTCGACGGCTGCCGCCCGCTCATCGCGCCCCACTTCAACCTGCTCGTCGAAATGCCGCTCAAGGCCATCGTGCGCGGCTACACATGGTCCATCATTCCCATTTCCTGGCGCAACCGCCGCGCCGGAGTGGCCAAGCTCAAAATCCGTGAGATGGGCAGCCGCTACCTGTTCATCTGCCTCTACGTCTGGCTGGAGAAATACTTCAGCCGGGGCGACTATCATAAATCCAAACGCCTGCAGACCGCCACCGTGCATCTCCCCGAGCCGCCTGCGGATTCCGCCTCATGAAACCTCCTGCGCCGGATCCGATGGACTCCAAATCCCAAAAACTCGACGGACTGGAAGCCCTGCGCGGCGTGGCGGCGCTCGTGGTATTGCTGCACCATGCCTTCGGATTGATCTCGCTTCCGCAAAACTTCAACACGACCCTGATCGGCGGGGTCTTTCTCGAGGGCAACCTCGGCGTGAACATCTTCTTCGTGCTCAGTGGATTTGTGATCATGTGGGCCAATCCCCGCGACGGACGCTCAGCACGCGAAGTGCTGGTGTACGCGCTGCGGCGCATGACTCGCATCTTTCCGCGCTACTGGCTGGCATGCCTCACCATGCTGCCGCTGTATTTCAACTTCGGCCCCTCCAGGCTCGGGGAAGTCACGCCCCTGCGGGTGGTTCACGATGTGCTGCTGCTGCCCTGGAAAACCGAGCCGATGCTCCCTGCGGCATGGACCCTGGTTTTCGAGATGCTGTTTTACTTTCTCTTCGTGCCCATGCTCTGGAGCCGGCGCGCCGGTCTCGCGCTGTGGGGTCTGATCACCGGGGCGATCATCGCGGTGATGGCCACCGGTGTGACCTTGTCCAATCCTTGGGCTATACACCTCACTTCCCCCTACGTGCTCGAGTTCCTCATGGGCTTGACGGTATGCCTCTGGCTGAAACGGCACCCACTGCGTCCGAAGGCAGGCAAGGCCCTCGTCTGGATCGGCAGCCTTGCGATTCTGGGGTTTGCCCTGACACAGTTCCGCCTCGGGGGCCAGCGTGTTCCCGCGAATCTGCATTACGCCCTGTGCGCCGCGCTCCTGGTGGCCGGGCTGGTGAGCCTCCCGGCCCCTGCCGGCGGACAGCATCATCGCCTGTTCCGCTGCCTGCAAATCCTGGGACGCTACTCTTATTCGATCTACCTCTTTCACATTCCCGTGCAGCAAATCATTCTGCGGCCCTCCGTCAAGCTGCTCGGGAATTCACCGGGCATGGCCGTGGTCCTCACGATCCTTACTCTTATGATCGCCGTCTCGCTGGCAGCCGGCATGGCGGTGGGGAAGTATTTTGAACTTCCGGCCCTGGAGTGGTGCAAGCGGCGCATTGCCACGCTCAAACCCCGTCCCGCGCCCGCACCCGCACCTGCCGCGAATCCCTCGTGACCCTCCTCATGAAATTGAAGCGCGCCTGCTTCATCCTGTCCGCCGGCCTGCTCGCGGTATCCCTGGCTCTCAATGTATGGCTCACCCTGAAGGTGATGGACTACAAGGGACGTTGTCTCCTGGCCAAAGAATTCCCCGATCAAACGCCGCTCCAGGTTGAAAAAGACGGCCGCATGCTGCTCTGGCTGAGCGGAGACTCCCGGATTGCCTCGTGGAGTTTTCCGGAGTCCCCGCAGCGAAAAGTGGTGAACCGCGGTGTCGGGGGATTCACGGCGCGGGAAACGCTCGACCGTTTTCGCGCTGATCTCGCGGCGGGCAGCCGGCCGGATGTGGTGGTAATCCAGGCGGGAATCAACGATGTGCTCAGTGCCGGCTACAACCGTCCTTCGCGGCTCACACCCGCCTCCGCACCGCGCCCCGCTCCCGGGCGGATCATGGCGCAGTGTCTGGAGAATTTGCAGAAACTGGTAAAACTCGCCCGCGAGTCCGGGAGCCGGGTCATTCTGCTTACGGTGTTTCCTCCGGGACCATATTCGCTGAGAGACCGCTTCTTCTGGACCTCCGAACTGGAGACTCACATCCGTGACCTGAACACAGCATTGCGCCGCCTCGCCGGCACCGGAGTCACCGTGCTCGACAGTGCCGCGCTGCTGGCGCCGGGAGGACGGACGGAAGCCAAGTACTGCATGGATTGCCTCCATCTCAACGACGCCGGCTACAAAGTCCTCTCCGATGCTCTCGACGCACTCCTTTCCGCTCCCGCCGAATAATCTTATGTCCTGGTTTGCACATCCCACCGCCGTCATCGATGAAAACGTCAGCATTGGCGACGGCACGAAAATCTGGCACTTCGCGCACATCTGCTCCGGCGCCAGGATCGGTGCGAACTGCATCTTCGGACAAAATACGATGGTGGCGAACGACGTCGTGATCGGCTCCAACGTCAAAGTGCAGAACAACGTGGCGATCTACACCGGCACCGTCATCGAGGACGACGTATTCCTCGGTCCGTCCTGCGTGCTGACAAACGTGACCAATCCCCGCAGCCAGGTGAAGCGCCACAGCCTCTACGAAAAGACGCTCATCCGGCGCGGCACCACCATCGGTGCCAATGCCACCATCGTGTGCGGGATCACCCTGGGCCGCTATTCCTTCATCGCCGCCGGGGCCGTCATTGCGAAGGATGTTCCCGACTATGGTTTCGTCCTCGGCGTGCCCGGCAAACTCAAAGGCTGGATGAGCCGCCACGGACATTTGCTGAAGTTCTGCGATTCCGGCCGCGCCACCTGTCCGGAGTCCGGTTTCCAATACGAGCTCAAGGACGGCACCGTCCGCTGTCTGACGCTCGATGAAGAAGCCCCGCTGCCTGCCGACCTTTCGCAAGGCGCAAAGTCCTACGACGAATTCAAGACCAACTAAACACAACGACACCAAGCACTAAGGCACAGAACCACCATGAAAGTCCCGCTCCTCGACGTCAACGCCCAGAATCTTCCTCTCGAATCCGAACTCACCGCGGCCTTCACCGGCGTGCTGCGGTCCGGCCAGTTCATCATGGGCCCGGAATGCGAGGCCTTTGAAAAGGAGATCGCCGCGATGGTGGAGTGCAGGCACGGCATCGGCTGCTCCTCGGGCACGGATGCCATTCTGCTCGCGCTGATGGCGCTGGGCATCGGTCCGGGCGATGAAGTGCTGGTGCCGACGTTCACCTTCTTCGCCACCGCCGGCTGCGTGGCGCGCACCGGGGCGACTCCGGTGTTCGTGGATTCCTGTCCGGTCTGCTTCAACATCGATACGAAGAAAGCCGCGGCCAAAGTCACCCCCCGGACGAAGGCTGTCATCCCGGTGCATCTTTTCGGCCAGGCGGCGGACATGGATGCCGTGATGGCCCTGGCCGGTGAACACAATCTGTTCGTCATCGAGGACGGCGCGCAGGCCATCGGTGCGAAGTATAAAGGCCGGCCCGCGGGCAGCATCGGACACTTCGGCACCTACAGCTTCTTTCCCAGCAAGAACCTCGGCGGATTCGGCGACGGCGGCTTTCTCGTCTCCAACGACGACGCCCTGGCCGACCGCGCGCGCCTCCTGCGCACGCACGGCAGCCGTCCGAAATACTATCACAAGTTCGTCGGCGGAAATTTCCGCCTCGACCCGCTCCAGGCGGCCCTGCTGCGGGTCAAGCTGCGGCGTTACGACGACTACACCAAAAAGCGTCAGGCCAACGCCGCCTACTACACGGAGAAACTCAGCGCTCTGCCTGGCGTGGCGGTGGCGAATCCGGCCCACTGCAAGTGCGCAGCCTCACAGGACGCATGGCTCGACGCCCGCAGCGCGAAACTCGTGCTCCCGGTTCCCTATGCGCACAATGAACACATCTGGAATCAATACACCTTGCGCGTTATTGGTGAAGGAAAGCGCGAGTCGCTCCGGAAGCACCTCTCGGATCAGGGCATCGGCAGTGAAATCTATTATCCCGTGACGATGGATCAGCAGGAATGCTTCAGCTACACACCGGAGGCCAGCCGCACTGACTGTGAGGTGGCCCACCGCCTCGCAGGGGAGGCGCTGAGCATTCCGATTTATCCTGAACTCAGCCTCGAGCAGAAAGACGCGGTGATCGGGCAGATCGCCGCATGGCTGGCCTGAATCGCGGGCCGCCCCCCATCCATCACATGTCAGAGAAGGACAGCGCCCCGGCGCCAGCGCCGGTGCTATCTCCTGAAACGCTGCAGGACGGCCCCTGGTTTGCAAAGGTGCGTCAGGCTTATGAAGTGCGCACGAAGCCGGCGCATCCGCCGCCCTGGGTGGTGCCGGTAATCGGCGGCGTCATCGCCGGGCTGTTGTGGATTTTCGGATGGCACAGGACGGCGATCGCGGGCGCGAGCATCGTGGCGCTCATGACGGTCCTGGGGATCGCGCATCCGGCAACGGTGGGGAAGGTGCAGCGTGCCCTGGCGGTCTTCGGGACGCGGGCGGGTCAGGCAATCGGATGGATGCTGCTGGCGCCGCTGTTTTTGACAGTCGGCCCCCTGTCGCGCGTCTTCACGCGGGTGTTGGGGAGCGACCCTCTGGGCCGGCGCGCGGCGCAGGCGCCGAGCTACTGGCACTTCACCGCCACGGAGCGGATTCGCGAGCGGATGTCCGCCCGCATGTTTTGCGTCGAGCGGCGCACCCGCGGACGAAACTGGCTCGCCGCGCTCGCGCTGCTGGGTGTGCTGGGGCTGATCGCCGGTGAAGTCGTGCTGCGGGTGCACTACGGACTTCACAATCCGCTGCTCTATACCGGCGATGCCGACTGCGGCTATCGCCCCCAGCCGAACCAGGTGCTCAGCACGGGTCGCGGCTCCGTGACTATCAACAACCACTCCATGCGCTCGGCGCGGGATGTGAAACCGAAGGAGCCTGGCGTCTTCCGCATTTTCATGATCGGCGACTCGACGCTCTTCGGAGGGGAGTATCTGACGAACGATGAGACTTACGCCGTTCTCGTGGAGAAACTGCTGAACGAAGGCTTCGCCCGCGAAGGCCGCCGCATCGAGGTGCTGCCCATGGGAGTGAACGGCTGGGGACCGCATCACGCGCTGGGCTACGTCAAAAGGTTCGGCACATTCGAGGCCGACCTCGGCATCATCGCGATGTCCGCCGGGAACTGCGACCGCCCGCTCACGCTGATCGACGGCACACGCTACCCGGCGAGCCGGCCGCTGCTGGCATGGCAGGCGGTGATCGCGCGAATCGCGTGGGAGGAGAACCGGAAGATCGCGACGCGCAGTTCCGGCGACTATGTTCCGGACGCGGCGGAATCCCGGCGCATCACCGATGCCGGTGAAAATGCCTACGTGGAACTGGGTGCCCTCATGAAGCAATCCACTCCGGAGGTCATGCAGCAGGCCATACCGCAAATGACCTACGGCATGGATGCTATGAAAGGCACCATCGAGGCCCTGCCGGGAGACCTGCCCTCAGCGCGGCCTTACATCACGAGGCTGGAACCCAGGCTGGCGGCTCTGGGCATCGCCATGGATTATCCGGCGGAGCTTTTTGTGGGCCGGGGAACCCGGGAGGAACTGTTTCACGACGACGCCCATCTCGACAAACCGGGCCACCGCATCTTCGCGGAGTATCTCGCGGCGCGCGTCGTGCGGGAGTCTAAGGGTTTTCGGACATTCGCCGGTCTGACGAATACGGAGGCCGGCTCTGCGCCATGAACATTCTCGGAGTCAGCGCCCTGTATCACGACAGCGCAGCCGCCCTCATTCGCGACGGCGCAATCATCGCTGCCGCGCAGGAGGAGCGTTTCAGCCGCAAAAAGCACGACGAACGGCTGCCGCTCGGCGCGATGACGTGGTGCCTTGAGGAAGGCGGCGTGCCGCCGGACGGGCTGGATGCCGTGGTTTTCTTCGACAAGCCCCTCACAAAGCTGACGCGAATGCTGGAGACTTACGGCCAGGTCGCGCCGCGGGGCTTGAAGAGCTTCATGGCCGGGGTGCCGCTGTGGCTGAAGGACAAGGGGTGGGTGGGCCTGCAGATCGAAAAGCATCTCCGGCGCACGGGATACAGGGCGCCGCGGAAGTTTTACTTTCCCGAGCACCACCAGAGCCACGCGGCGAGTGCATTTTTCCCTTCGCCGTTCGAAGAGGCCGCCATCATCACGGCGGACGGTGTGGGCGAGTGGGCGAGCACGAGCATCGGTAAAGGTGAAGGGAATCGCATGGAGCTGACGGTGGAAGGCCGTTTCCCGCATTCGATCGGGCTGCTCTACAGTGCGTTCACCTACTACACGGGATTCAAGGTCAACTCCGGCGAGTACAAGCTCATGGGCCTCGCGCCGTACGGCGAGCCCGTCTATGTGGACCGCATCAAAGAGAAGCTGATGCGCATCCATGAGGACGGCAGCGTGTGGCTGGACATGAATTACTTCGGATTCCTCGACGGCTTCCGCATGACGAATGAGAAGTTCGACGCGCTCTTTGACGGGCCGCGGCGCAGGCCGGAGAGCGAACTGACCAGGAAAGAGATGGATCTCGCGAGGAGCATCCAGACGGTGACGGAGGAGATCATGCTCAAGACGGCGCGCTACGCCCGCGCCATTACCGGAAAGCGGAATCTCGTGATGGCCGGCGGTGTGGCGCTGAACTGCGTGGCCAATGGACACATCCTGCGCGAAGGAATCTTTGACGACGTGTGGATCCAGCCCGCCAGCGGCGATGCCGGCGGCGCGCTCGGCGCGGCGCTTTACGTGTGGCATCAGGTGCTGGACCGGCCCCGCGACATGAGCAATGCCACGCCCGACTTCATGCGCGGCGCGGCGCTCGGCCCGGGCTTCTCGAATGAACAGGTGAAGGCTTTTCTCGATGCGAACGGCATCCCCGCGACCTTCATGCCGGACGGGCAGCGCAACGAGTTCCTTGCGGAGAACCTGGCGAACGAAAAAGTCGTCGGCCTGCTCCAGGGGCGGTGTGAATTCGGGCCGCGCGCGCTGGGTTTCCGCAGCATCCTGGCCGACGCGCGCAGCCCCCGGATGCAATCGTATCTGAACCTCGCGACCAAGTTCCGCGAAAGCTTCCGGCCCTTCGCGCCGATTTGTTTGAAGGAGCACGCGCACGAGTTCTTTGAGGAAATCCACGATTCGCCCTACATGCTGCTGGTGGATCAGGTGAAGGCCTCGCGCTGCACCCGGGGCACTGGAGACGAGAACAGGCTCAGCATGGTGGAATGGGTGAACCGCCCGCGCAGCGACGTGCCCGCCGTGACGCATGTGGACTACTCCGCGCGCATCCAGACGGTGGACCGCGACCGCAATGCACGGCTGCACGACATTCTCACGGCGTTCCACCGCCGCACCGGTTATCCCATTCTGGTGAACACGAGTTTCAACGTGCGCAGCGAGCCGATCGTCTGCACGCCCGCCGATGCCTACCGCTGCTTCATGCGCACCGGCATCGACATTCTCGTGCTGGAAAACCATGTGCTCCTCAAATCGCAGCAGCCTCCGTGGCAGGAGACGAAGAGCTGGCAGGAGGAGTTCGGGCTGGATTGAAAGCGCCTTTGCCAATCAGCGGCCTGACCCTACAATCACGGCATGCAACCACCCACAGTCACCGACTGGACCCCCATTGCGCCGCCCGACCGCCGGCCGCCGGTGGAACTTTATCCTGACAGCGACGGACAGCCAATGGCCGACAATACAAGACAGTGGGACTACATCGCTCTGATCAAAAACGGGTTCGATGTGCTTTTCGCGGATCGTCCGGATGTCTTCGTCGGCGGTGATTTGCTGTGGTACGCCGAAGAGGGAAACCCCAAAGAGCGACTGGCGCCGGATACACTCATCGCGTTCGGGAGGCCGAAGGGTTACCGGGGGTCTTATAAGACATGGGCTGAGAACGGTGTGGAGCCGCAGGTGGTGTTTGAGGTGCTTTCCCCATCCAATACCCGCGCGGAGATGGAGAAGAAGCTGCTGTTCTACGAAAAGCACGGCGTCGAGGAATACTATGAATATGACCCGGACCGTGGTGAGTTGCTGGCGTGGTGCCGCCAGCCCGGCAAAGGGATGGTGCCCGTGGAGGACGTTTACTCGTGGGTGAGTCCGAGAACCGGAGTGCGCTTCCAGATGGAGGGGCTCGACCTTGTGATCATTCGCCCTGACGGGATGCCTTTTCTCAATGCCATCGAAATGAATGCGGTCGCGAAGAAGGCCAGGGAGAATGCGGATCAGGAGAAAGCCCGTGCGGACAAGCTTGCGGCGATGCTGCGCGCAGCCGGCATGGATCCTGATGCTGCCTGAAGCGGCCATCGGGAGAACTCGATTTCAGCAACTCGATCTGCCACAGGCTTATGGGAATCACCGGATGGGCTGCCCTGACACTCATCGCCCTGCTGGCAGTATTGTTCATCATCGAAAAGACAGGGCCTTTGCCGACCTGGACTTCCGTGCGCTGGTTTGGCCGCATGATCCTCGACGTCGCCATTTATGGCTGGACCAACCGCTCGTTCGGTCTCGCGGCCATGATTCTCGTGCTCATCGGCATCGGCCTCATCATCGGCGCGGCGGCGGTGAGTGCCCCGTGGATTTACACCATCTTTTGAGCAGGGTTTCAGAACCATGATTCAGGGAAAAAACATCTTCGTCACCGGCGGAGCCGGATTCATCGGCACCACGCTCATCGAGCGGCTGGTGGCGGAGAATCGCGTGACGGCTTATGACAACCTGACGAGGAACACGCTCCAGTCGCGCCCTGATCTTGCCCGGCATCCGAATCTGGAACTCGTGCAGGGCGATGTGCTTGATTTGGCACAACTGACCGCGGCGATGGCCGGGCATGATACGGTCGTTCACGCCGCGGGCATCGCGGGCATTGATACCGTCATCAAGAGCCCTGTGCGCACCATGCGCGTCAACATGATCGGAACGGCCAACGCGCTGGAGGCCGCGCACGCCGCGGGCATTTCACACCGGTTTGTCGATTTCTCCACTTCCGAAGTCTTCGGCAGCATGGCCTACCGCTCGACTGAGGAGGATCAAACCGTCGCCGGCTCCGCGGGCGAGGCGCGCTGGGTTTATGCCGTGAGCAAACTTGCGGGCGAACATCTGGCCAAAGCCTATCATGCGGAATTCGGCCTGCCGGTGGTGACGGTGCGCCCGTTCAATGTCTATGGCCCCGGCCAGACCGGCGAAGGAGCGATGCAAATCTTCATCAAGCGCGCCCTGCGTGACGAGGACCTCAGCATTTACGGCGACGGCACGCAGATTCGCGCGTGGTGTTATGTGGATGACTTCGTGGAGTGCCTCATGCGCTGCCTTGAGCATCCGCGGGCCATCGGCGAGAGTTTCAATATCGGCAACGCCCGCGCCATCATGACCACCCTGGGCCTCGCGCAGATGGTCTGTCGCGTGCTCGAATCCAAATCGAAGGTGCTCTTCAAGCCCGCGCTCTCCGCCGACATCGCCCTGCGCATTCCGAGCGTGGACAAGGCGGAGGAACTGCTCGGCTTCAAAGCGCAGGTGGACCTCGAAGAGGGCATCCTGCGCACGGCGGAATACTTCCGTTCCCTGTAACAGCGCCTTCGTGGCCCTGCCCGGCCTCAGACCGGGACGGCCTGACTCCAATGATCCGCCTCGCCATTCCCAGCATCGGAGAGGACGACCTCTCCGCCGTGCGCGAAGCGCTCGCCTCCGGTTACCTCGTGCAGGGACCGCGCGTGGCGGCGTTTGAAAAGGCCATCGCGGACTACATTGGCACGCCTCACGCCATCGCGGTTTCCAACTGCACCTGCGCGCTGCATCTCGCGCTCCTGGCACTGGACATCCGGCCCGGAGATGCCTGCGCGGTCACGGCCTACTCATGGATTTCGACGGCGAACGTCATCGAACTCTGCGGCGCGCGCCCGGTGTTCGTGGATGTGCAGCCTGACACTTTCAACATGGATCCGGAACGGCTCGCTGACGTGCTGAAGAGGGAGCATGTGAAAGCGGCGCTGCCGGTGCATACCTTCGGGCAAATGGCGGACATGGCGGACATTCTTACGGTCTGTGAAGCTCACAGCGTGCCCGTCATCGAAGACGCCGCCTGCGCCCTCGGAGCTGCGCTGCACGGACGCCAGGCCGGCACCTGGAGCGATCTCGGCTGTTTCAGTTTTCATCCCCGCAAGGCCCTCACCACCGGCGAAGGCGGACTGCTCACCACCGCAGACGACGCGCTGGCGAAGAAGCTGCGGGCGCTGCGAAACCACGGGCTCGATCCCGCGTCGCCCGCGCCGGACTTCATCATGCCGGGGCACAACTACCGGCTCACGGAATTTCAGGCGGCCATGGGTTCCTCACAGCTGGCAAAATTCCCGCGTCTCCTTGCGGCCCGGCGTGAGGCTGCGGCACGCTACGACGCGCTGCTGTCCGGCACACCGCTCACCCCGCCCGCGCGCCGGACCGGCGCGGAGCATACATTTCAGAGTTACGTCACTCTGCTTCCCCGCGCTGAGGCGCCGCGCCGCGCCGAACTCATCCGGGCCGCCCGGGAGCAGGGCGTGGAAGTGCAGGTCGGCACCATTCACATGCCGCTTACAACCTGCTACCGTCAGCGCTACGGCTTCCGGCCCGGCGACTTTCCGGTCACGGACGACATCGCGGCGCGCTCGCTGGCGCTGCCGCTGTTTGAAACCATCACCGCCGGGCAGCAGCGGCAGGTGGTGGACACGGTCGCTGCCCTGCTTTTCTGAATCATGCCCCGCGAAATCCGCCTCTGTCGCAGTCACGGTGACGGCACGTTCGACCGCAGTCAGTTCCGGTCCATCGGCGCGCACGTGATCATCGAAGCCGGCGCGCTCGTTTTCCACCCGGAAACGATCGCGCTGGGTGAAAACATTTACATCGGTCACGGCGCGATGCTGAAGGGCTATTACAACAGCACCATGGAAATCGGGGACAACACGTGGATCGGCCAGATGGCGTTTCTGCACAGTGCGGGTGGCATCACCATCGGGAGAAATGTGGGCATCGGACCGGCGGTTAGGATCATCACTTCGCACCATGCCGAAGAGGGGATCGAGGTGCCCATCCTGCACAGCCGCCTCGAGTTTGCGCCGGTGGTCGTGGAGGACGACTGCGATCTCGGGACGGGCAGCATCATTTTGCCCGGAGTCACCCTTGGCCGGGGCACGCAGGTCGGCGCCGGCGCGGTGGTCACCCGGAGCGTGCCGCCGTATTCCGTGGTCGCCGGGGTGCCGGCACGCATCCTCCGGAACCGCGGCAGCTCATGAAAGTGCTGCACCTGCCGGCGAACATTTCCTCACAAATGCGCGCGACCGTTCACGTGCTGCGGGAGATCGGCATCGAGGCGCGCGGGATGACGGGGCCTTCGCTATATCAAAATTCCGGCGGACTGGAGATTCTGCCGCGCGCGGACGGCGGATCGCTCCTTGCCCGAAAATCCTGCGCCGCACGGCGCGCGGCGGCGATTCTAAAAGCGGTGGCATGGGCCGACGCCGTCCACTGGCACGGCGAAACCGCGCTGCCGCTGGCGGCGGATTTGCTTCTGGCGCGAACCCTGAACCGGCGCCGGTTCGTGGAGTTTTGGGGCTCGGATATCCGGGATCCGGAGATCGAAATTCCTGACAATCCGCACTTCGCACGCGCCTGGGAGAGCGGCGGCTACGAATGCAGAACGATGGAATCTCGTGCGCATTCCCGGGCGGTGCAGCGCCGGTTTCAAGCCGGCGGCGCCCGCCTCTTCAATGTTTCACCGGGCATGGCGCAATACCTCGTCCCCGGTTCTTTCCCGATGCGCTGCGAAAGCGGCCAGCGGCTGCTGCTCGAAGAATATCCGCCCGCCGTTCCCTCCGCCGCGGCGGCGCGGCCGCTCGTGGTGCATGCCCCGAGCGCTCCCGGCGCCAAAGGCACACCGTTCGTCCTCGCAGCGGTGGAGCGGCTGCGGGAGGAAGTTGATTTCGGCTTCCAGCTCATTCAGGGCATGCCCGCCGCCACCGCACGGGACTGGATCAGCCGCTGCGACATTTTTGTGGACCAGCTGATCCTCGGTGAATACGGCGTGGCTGCGGTCGAGGCGATGGCCCTGGGAAAACCCGTGATCTGTTATCTCAAACCGTCGCTACGGCCGCACACGCCGCCGCACTGCCCGGTGATCAGCGCCGATCCGGACACGATCACGGAGGTGCTGCGCGAGTGGCTGCGCGACGGACCGCGGCGCCGGTCGGCCGGGGAAGCCTCCCGCGCATGGGTGGAGGAGCGTCACGATGCGCGCAGGATCGTCCCCAGGATGGCGGAGTATTACCAGGCCGCCTGACATGCGCGCGAAATTCAAACAGCTCGGCAAAGAGAGCCTGATCTACGGCGTCAGCGGGATGCTGCAGAAGTTCATCGCCGTGCTGCTGGTGCCGCTTTACTGGAATGTTTTCGCGCCGGAGGAACTCGGTCAGCAGGCGCTGGTGGTGGTGGTCATCACGCTGCTCAGTGCGTTCGCGGTGCTGGGTATGGACAATGCGGCCCACACGTGGTACTGGCACACCGAGGACGACGACGACCGGCGGTCCACGGTGGCCACATGGTTCTGGTGCCAGCTGACCGCGTCGCTGGTGCTGGGAGGGCTGCTCGCCCTGCTGGCCGCTCCCGTGTCCTCGCTGATCGCCGGAGATGCCTCCGCGGCGCCGCTGCTGCGACTCGCGGCGGCCACGCTGCCCCTGACAGTCGCCGGCACGGTGGTGATCAATTACTTCCGGCTGCGGCGCCGGCCCGCGGCCACGCTCTGGTTCACGCTCGGCTCCTCGCTGGTGCTCGTGGCGCTGAACCTGCATTTCATTCTGGCGCTGCACTGGGGCATGCCTGGATTCTTCCTGGCACAGATCGCCGCCGGAGCCTGCAGCACCGTGGCGGGACTGTGGCTGCTGCGGCGCACCATCCATCCGCGCCGAGCCAGCTTCACACGCCTGCGCGAGATGATGAAATTCGCCCTCCCGCTGGTGCCCGCGGCCCTCGCGCTCTGGGTCACCGGTCTCTCGGACCGGCTGTTCCTCGGGAGATTTCTCGACACTGCTGAAGTGGGACTCTATCAGGCCGCAGCCAGCCTCGCGATGGCGGTGGCCATGGTCACCGGCGCCTTTACGGCCGCATGGGGACCATTTGCTCTGTCCGTGCAGCGGGAGCAGGACGCCCCGGCCTTTTATGCGCGCGGGCTTTTGGTGTATCTCGCCCTCGGAGGCGCCATGGTCGCCTGTGTCGCATTGTTCGCGCCGGAAGCCCTGCGCCTTCTGGCAAAACCCGCCTACGCCGGCGCCGCTCCGGTGGTCGGAGTGCTGAGTCTCGGAGTGCTGGCCGGCGGGCTGGCTTCCATCGCGGGCACCGGTTTGAGCCTTGCGAAAAAATCCGCTCCGCTCGGCGCCGGTTTCATTCTCGCCTCGGTCGTCAGCGCTGGTCTGAACCTGGTGTTGATCCCGCTGATGGGCAAAAGCGGTTCCGCCTGGGCTTCCGCGGTGTCGTGGATGGTCTGCGCGGCTTATGTATTTTACTGCGCGCAGCGGATTCACCCCGTCCCGTACGATCTGCGCCGCGCCCTCGTGATTGGCGCTTTGCTGGTGGGCATCGTTTGTCTGGCACCGCTGCTGGAACTCGAATCCCGTCCCGCCGCCGTCCTGCTCAAATCCGTCACCGCCTGCGCGGTCGCGGCGGCCATTTTTACCATCGCCCTGCCCGGCTGGCCGCGCCTGCTGCGGCGCGCGCCGCGTGCCACCTGAGCCGGACCGTCTCCCGGCATTCGCGGCCGCGGCAAATTCCCCCGCGACATCCAGTCATTTCCCCCGCTTCCTCCTCCCACACACATGATAGACTACACCAATCTTTTGCGGCAATCGTTCGAGGGCCGCTCCGTCCTGGTCACCGGCGGCGCCGGATTCGTCGGCTCCCAGGTTTCCAAACGCCTCGGCGAACTGGGGGCCTCCGTGACGATCCTCGACGACTTCACCACCGGCCGGGAGGAACTCGTGCCGGAAACCGCCCGCCTGATCCGCGGATCGGTGACGGACATGCCGCTGGTAACGCAGTTGGCGGGGGAAAGCGATTACATCCTGCACATGGCGGCGCGCGTGCTGGCCTCCTCCACGAGCGACGTGCGCTCCGACAGCGACGTGAACATCGGCGGCATGATCAACATCCTGAGCGCCGCCCGGGAACACAGCGCGAAAGTGAAGCGCGTGGTCTATACCAGCACCACCTCCATCTACGGCAACGCCCGTTCGCTGCCGGTGCACGAGGACGAGAAGCCCCACATTCTCTCGCCCTATGCCGCGAGCAAGTTCGCCGCGGAGTCCTACTGCAACGTCTTTTATGAAATGTACGCCACCCCGGTGAGCATCGTGCGCTACTCGAATGTCTATGGCCCGCACCAGTCCCCGCGCAATCCCTACTGCGGCGTCATCTCGAAATTCTTCGTCGCCTGCCACACCGGCGAACCGATGTGCATCCACGGCAGCGGCATGCAAACCCGCGACTTCACCTACATCGAGGACGCCGTGACCGCCACACTGCTGGCCGGAGTCGTGCCCCGCGCCGAGGGCTCCATTTTCAACGTCGGCACCGGCGTCGAAGTGAATATCGTGCAACTCGCCGAAGCCATCGACCGCGCGGCCGGCACCAGCGTGGGATACAAATTCATCGACCGCCGCGACATCGACAACGTCACCCGGCGCGTGGTCAATGTGGAGCGCGCCCGCCAGATTCTGCGCTGGGTGCCGAATGTCAGTCTGCACGAGGGACTCAAGCGCACCGATGAATGGCTCCGGGCCGACGAGGCCAGAGTCTGACAGTTATTCCGGAGGCGTTCGCCCCCTTCCGCCTGAATCGACCGTCGCCCGGAAGATGCGCCGGCGTGACACGGAACCACAGCATGTCCGCACGCAAACTGGGTCTGAACGCCGTCATTTACGGCCTCGGAGGAATGCTGAACCGCATCATCAGCTTCCTGCTGCTGCCGCTGTTCACACATCTCCTGACGGATGAGGATTTCGGCACCGCCGGAATGCTGCAGATCCTGAGCACTTTTCTCGTGATGGCATTTTCTGCGGGGGTGACGGGCTCGCTGAGCAGCTGCTACTACAAAGCGGACTCACCGGGGGCCAAACACCGCGCCGTGGCCTCCGCGCTGGTTCTGCTTGTGGTGAGTTGTGCGCTGATGCTGGCCGTGGCGCTGCCGCTCGCGCCGTGGCTGGCGGGAGTGCTCCTCGACGGCCGCGACGGGGGGGCCGTCCTCGTGAGCATTTCCCTGGTGACGACGGCGCTGATGATCGTGGTGCAGCCGCTGGTGCTGAGCATTCAATTCGAGCAGAAATCGAAGCTTTTCGTTTCCCTGAGCGCAGTCTCGACCCTGATCACCGCACTGTGCAACATCATTGCCGTGGCCTGGCTGCGGCTGGGGCTTTACGGCTGGATCACTTCGCAGCTCATTGGTCAGACCATCGGGCTCGCTCTCTACCTGGCGCCGTTCCTGCGCGGCGGCCGGCCCCGGGTGGACGGCGCGGTGCTGCGGCGCCTGCTGGTGCTGGGAGTTCCCATGATGCCGTGTTTCGCATTCATGTTCATCATTCAGCAGGGAAACCGCTTCACGGTGGAGCACTTCTACGGGCTGGGGTCGCTCGGCGTTTACAATCTGGCCGCCAGCCTGGCGACGGTGAGTTCGCTCGCGGTGACCGCGTTTCAGGTCTCATGGACGCCGTATTTCATGTCATTCCGCGAGAAGCCAGGTGAGGCTGAGGCCGCTTTTGGCAGGGTGACGAGCTATTACTTCTATTTCATGGGGCTGGTCACGGTATGTTTCTTCGCTTTTGCCCAGCCGGTGGTGGAAGTGATGACCGGCCCGGACTTCCACGGGGCATGGCCGGCGGTCGGCGCGCTGGCTCTGGCAAATGTACTCCTGGGCGCGGTGAATCTGCTGACTCCGGCGCAGTACTTTTCCGAGAAGCTGGGCCACCTGACGGTGATGCAGGGCATCGCCGCGGCGGTTTCACTGATTATCAACGCCGGCCTGATTGGCGTCGCAGGTCCGCTCGCAGGAGGCTTCGCTCTGGCTCTTTGTTACCTCTTCCTGCTGGCGCTGCACCACTGGTGGAACCGCCGCGGGCTTTCGATGAAGCTTTGCGTGAGCTACGAGTGGCGGAAGCTGTCGGCCGTGGCCGCAGCGGTGGCGGGTCTCGCCGCCTTCTACCTTTTCATTCCCGCTCAAAGCGTCACCGCCGGTTTTGTTCGCGGCGCTGCGGGACCGGCTTCGTTCGGTCTGCTGATTTGGCTGCTGCTCTCCCGGCCCCAGCGCCGCACTCTGGTGGAGGTGGTCCGGCGGCGCCTTCCGGGGCGCCGGATTTCCGCTGCTTGAACCGCCTTCCCGGCCAATCCGATGCCGACTAAAATTCTTCTCGTCGCCGGAGCCCGGCCGCAGTTTATAAAATCAGCGCCGCTGGTTGCCGCGCTGACGGCGTCGGGCGCGGACGTCCGGATTCTCCACACCGGGCAGCATTATGACGCGGTGATGTCCCAGGTGTTTTTCGATGAACTCGGTATTCCGGAGCCGGAGTGGAATCTCGGCTGCGGCGGCGGCTCGCACGGGGCCATGACGGGAGCGATGCTGGAGGGAATCGAGCGGGTGCTGCTGGAATGCCGGCCGGCCATGTGCATTGTCCCCGGTGACACGAACAGCACGCTGGCGGGGGCGCTCGCTGCCGCCAAACTGCACATTCCGGTGGCGCATGTGGAGGCCGGGCTGCGCAGCCACAACCGCCGCATGCCGGAGGAACTGAACCGCATCTGCACCGATCATCTGTCAGATTTGCTGTTCTGCAGCAGCGAGTCAGGGAAGCGGCAGCTCGCCGCGGAGGGCATCACCCGCGGCGTGCATGTGTGCGGCGATCTGATGGCGGACCTCTTTCATTCGGCCAGGGAGCGCGCCTCCCGGTCGCCGTTTCGGCCAGCACCCGGCGGGCCATGGGCGCTGCTGACGCTGCACCGTCAGGAGAACACCGAAGCGCCGGAGCGAATGCGCGCCATCTTCCATGCACTCAACAGCTGGTCGCGCCCTGTCGTATTCCCGGTGCATCCCCGCACGCGCGACCGGCTGGCGCAAACCGGGATCGAGGTGCCGGCCAATGTGCAGTGCTGCGATCCGCTGGGCTACATGGACATGATGGCCGCGCTGCTTTCCTGTGAGAGAGTCCTCACTGATTCGGGCGGGCTGCAGAAAGAGGCGCTCTGGGCCGGCCGGCCCTGCATCACGCTGCGGGATGAGACCGAGTGGGTGGAGTCGGTGGCCTGCGGCTGGAACACCGTGGCGGGCGCGGACACATCCCTCATTCTCCAGGCCCTTGCCCGGCCCGCGCCGCCAGGCTCTCCGCCCTCACTTTACGGCGACGGCCACAGTGCCGCCCGGATGACAGAGATCATGCTGCATTATCTCCATGAATCCTGACAATCGCCCGGAAATCGTCCTCGCGACCCAGTTTCTCGAGGGCAATGTGCCGGCACTGAGACTGCTGCGGGTGTGCGCGGAGTTTGGAACGGTCACGGTCATTACTCCGCAGGAAGGGCCGGAGCGGGCGGGAGACACTGTTTTCCGCCGACTCGTTCCCGCCCGGGAGCCGCTGTGGCGCGGGCTGCGGTTCCTGCTGCGCAAGCTGGGGTCGATGCTGCCGGAGCGGTGGCGCCGCGAATGGATCACCGGCTTTGCCGAGGAGGCGCTGGCAGTCCGGCACCAGGGTGCGAACTTCAAACGCGTCTGGCGCCGGCACCGGCTGCGTCCCGCACTGCTGGTGCTCGATGGAGCGGAGTTCATGAGCACGGCGGTGCGCCTCGCCGTGCGCGCCGGCACGGGCATCGTTTATTACGTCCATGAAATGTTCCCGAACCAGCGGGCGCATTACACCCGCCGCCTGACCCGCTATTTCTGCCGGCTGGAGCGGCGCGGGTGCGAGGCGGCCAGTCACATCCTCGTGCAGCATCATTTGTGGGGGACGCTGATCCGCCGCCGCTACCGGCTCCCGGCGTCGAAGTTCACGGAAGTGACTCCCTCCCCGGAAGTGCAGGAGCCGCTCCCGGGCTCCGCGCCCCACGAACCGCTGCGCATTTACTACCACGGTCTCTTCACCGACGGGCGCGGGCTGGAGGTGGTCATCCGCGCCGTGGGCATGGTTCCCGGAGTGACGCTCGATCTGCGGGGATTCGGCCACTACGAGAACGAACTGCGCCGGCTGGCTGAGGAAAGCGGCGGCGGCGACCGGATTCGATTTCTTCCGCCGCTGCCCACTGAAGAGCTGGCGGCGAGCGGAAGGAGCTACGATCTGGGAGTGGTCACCGGCACGAGGGAACACCTCAACGGGCGCATGGGCGCGGGCATCAAGCTCTACGAAAACGTGGCGGCGGGGATTGGACTCTTCGGCTACCGTGCCGTCACGCTGCGGCACACGGCGCGGGTGCACCGCCTTGGGTTCAATTACGACGGGGAATGTGTCGAGCGCACCGCGGAAGTGCTGCGTCACTGCCTCGCGCATCGCGAAGAAGTCGCCGCGGCGCGCGCCAACGCCGGGGCGGCGGCCCGGTCGTATTTCAACTCCAGCCATCAGTTCGACCGCCTGCGCAGGGTGATCGCCGCGGCCCTTGAAGAGGCCGGCCGCCCGGCAACGTCCGCCGGCGGGAACGAATCCCCCGGACTCCAGCCGGACTCCCCTGCACAGGCTGCACCGTGATCCTCCGCCCCATGGCGCCGCCGCCACTCTCAGATTCGTTGAAGCCGCGACTTTTCATCCTGTCGTTTTCCCACCTGCCCACGGACGGGCGGGTGCTCCGGCAGATCAAAGCGCTGGCGCCTCACTTCGCCATTACCGCCGCCGGGATCGACGATGATCCCTCTTCTCTGCTCCCGGGGATTTCGCTTCACTTCGTGCCGCTGCGGCGCAGGCGGAGTGCGGCCGGCAAATTTCTGCGCACGGCCTCCTATCTTCCAGGCGTGCTGTTTCCGCGCGCGGACTTCTGGCCGTGGTCCCTGACTTCGGAATACCGCATGGCGCGGCAGGCTTTGGATGCGCAGCCCTGCGATCTGATGCTGTGCAACGACCTCAGCGCCGTGCTGCTGGGGGTGGAGAATTTGCGGAAGCGGGGCATTCCGTTCGTGGCGGACTATCACGAATTCCCTGCGGGCGAAGCGACGGAGCAGCTCCGCCACCGCTGGCTCACGGGGCCGCACGGGCACCGCTGTCTGCGGCGCTACGGACGGCTCGCGGCGGGCTCGATGACGGTGAATGAGGCCTTCGCGGAGACCTTCCGGCGGGTCTATGGATTTGAATCGACGGTGGTGCTGAACGCGCCGGAACTGCAGCCGCTGCCGGAGACTCCGCCGCGCACGGACAGTGCGCTTCATCTCATTTACCACGGCAGCGGCGGTGCGAACCGGAATCTCGACGTGATGATCCGGGCGGCGGGAAAAATGAAACGCCCGGTGAAACTGCATCTGATGCTGGTGGAGGACGAATCCTGGCTGCGCGGGCTGCGGGCGCTGGCGGATGCGGAAGCCCCCGGACGGGTGGAGTTTCTCAAGCCTGTCGCTCCCGAACACATCGCAGCCACCGTGGCACGGTGCGATGTGGGCCTGTTTTTGGTCGAGAGTCACAGTTTCAACAATCAGCATGCCCTGCCGAACAAACTGTTCGAGTACGTGCATGGCGGGCTGGCGGTCTGCTCCTCCTCCTCGCCGGCGCTCCGGCAGTTCATCGCGAAACATCAGAACGGATGGCTGCTGCAAAACGTGGACAGCACGGAACTGGCGGAGCTGCTCGACGGGATTTCCGCGGAGGAACTGGCGCAAAAAAAACAGGCCTCGCTGCAGGCCCGGGAGTGCTATCATGCCGGGAATGAAACCCGCCGGATGGTGGAACTGCTGCTGAAGATCACCGGACGAAGCACGCCGGCAGGCGTGGAGGGATAAATTCATCCTGCCGCCTACTCATCTCACTATGTGCGGAATTCTTGGTGTCATTTCCCATCGCGGCACCGCTGTCGGGGAAGCGGTGCGCGCCCTGCAGGTCATTCGCCACCGCGGGCCGGACGACGAAGGCCTGCTGCTCGGCCGGCTGGATTCCTCCGGAATGATTTCGGTCCGGGGCGATGAAACCGACCCCGCGCTGGAGCCGGTGCTGCCGCACTGGAGGGAGCATGCCGGCGAGGAGTGGCCGTTAATTTTCGGGCACCGCCGGCTCTCGATCCTGGACCTCAGCACGGCCGGGCACCAGCCGATGTCCTATGCTGCGGGGCGTTATTGGATCACCTACAACGGTGAGGTTTATAACTACCGGGAGCTGCGCCGCGAACTGGAGGCGATGGGCGACACTTTTGCCAGCGAAACGGACACCGAGGTCATCCTCGCGGCCTACGCGCGGTGGGGTCAGGACTGCGTCAGGCGATTCATCGGGATGTGGGCGTTTGCCATTCTTGACCGGGAGGAGCGGACGGTTTTTCTCGCGAGAGGTCCGTTTGGCATCAAACCGCTCTACTACGCCACGGCCCCCGGGCGGCTGGCTTTTTGCTCGGAGGTCAAGGGACTGCTGGCGCTGCCGTGGGTGTCGCGAAAGCAGGATGCGCAGGGGGTTTACGAATACCTCGTCTGGAGCCGGGTGGAGAATCCGGCCGGCACCACGCTGCTGTCGGCCGTCAGAGAAGTGCCGCCCGCCGGCCGCGCGCTGCTGCGCCTCTCAGAGAACGACAGCCCGGAAGTCACCACCGAGCGCTATTGGAATTCCCCGGTCAAACCGGCGTCGCGCCTGACACTGCCTCAGGCCGCGGACCTGTTTCGGGCTTTGTTTCTGGAAAGCGTGCAGCTCCATTTGCGCAGCGATGTGCCGGTCGGCGCAGCTTTGTCCGGAGGACTGGATTCCTCTGCGATCGTCTGTGCGATGCGGCAGCAGGGCGGGCCGAATCTGAAAATCCACGCCTTCAGCTACATCGCGGACGATGACCGGCTCAACGAGGAGAAGTGGGTGGATCTGGCGGGCCATGCCTCCGCGGCCACGGTGCACAAGACCGGAGCGAACGTGGCGGAACTGGAGAGCGAACTCGACCAGCTGATCGCGTGTCAGGATTTGCCGTTCGGCTCCACTTCCATCTACGCCCAGTTCCGGGTTTTCCGGCTGGTGCAGGAGCACGGCATCAAAGTGACCATGGACGGTCAGGGGCCGGATGAGATGTTCGCCGGCTATCACCATTTCCGCAAAGACCGCGCGATTTCGCTCTTCAACCGGGGGCGGTGGATTCGCGGCTGGCGCATGTCGCGCAGTTCCGGACTGAACCCGCTGAAGCTGCTGATCCAGGCCCTGATGCCGCAGTGTCTGCGCCCGCTGGGCCGCAGGCTTTTTGGAAGAGCGCCGGTGCCATGCTGGCTGAACCGATCCTGGGTTGCCCGGAACCGCGTGGCCACCGGATTCAAAGAACCGGTCCTGCCGCGCCGGGAGCGGCTGCGCCACACGCTGCAGGAGGCTCTGCTCTTCTCCAGCATCCCGGGACTGCTCCGCTACGAGGACCGCAACTCCATGCACTGCAGCGTGGAAAGCCGGGTGCCCTATCTGACAGTCCCGATCGCGGAGGCGGCCATGACCTTTCCGGAGGAGTTCCTGCTCGCGCCGGATGGAACCACCAAGCTGCTGCTGCGGCACGCCATGCGCGGCCTGGTGCCGGATCAAATTCTCGACCGGCGCGACAAAGTCGGCTTCGGCACTCCGGAGGCGGACTGGCTGCGGCGGGGCGCCGGCTGGGTGAAGTCCATCTTTTCACCCGCCCGGCTCAATTCCCCGGGAGTGTTCGCCGTCGAGCCGCTGATACACGCCGCGGCGTCTGTCCTGGCGGACCGCTGCCCTTACGATCACTGGGTCTGGCGCGTGCTGAATTACGTGCGCTGGGCGGAAATCTACGGCCTGGAGCCGATGCTTTAGCCGGAACGCTTCGACCGTGCGCAAAACCATTTGTCTTCTCACCCTGTCCCCGGTGGAGCGCGACGCGCGCGTGCTGCGGCACCTCAAGTACCTTGGACAGTCGTTCGATCTCATCGCCATCGGCTATGGCAACGACCCGTCGCCGCAGCTGCCGGGGGTGCGCCTCCGCTGGCATGGTCTGAAGCCTTCATGGGGCGGCAAAGTGCGCAAAGTCATCCGCACGCTGAGCCGCTGGCCAGGGCGAGTGCTTCCCGGCCTGGACTGGATCCCGGACCTCATGATGGCGGACTGGCGCGCCGCCCGTGATATCGTGGCCCGCGAGGACTACGATCTCTATTTTGGCAATGACGTGGCCGCTCTGCTGATCGGCGCCTGGCAGTTGCAGCGGAACGGAAAACCGTTCGTGATGGACTACCACGAGTACGCACCGCTGGAGGCATCGGAAAAGGCGTGGCACCGGATCTTTCACGGTCCGCACACCTACCGGCTCCTGAAACGCTATGGCCCCCTCGCCGCGGGCAGCGCCACGGTGAATGAACCGTTCACTCACAAGTTCGCCGGAGAATTCGGATTCCGTCCCGTCACGGTGCTGAATGCGCCGGAACTGCGCTCCCTGCCGGAACTGCCGCCGCGCCAGGACGACCGGCTGCATCTCGCCTTTCACGGTCACGGCGGCGGCGACCGGAATCTCGACACCCTGCTGCAGGCCATGAGTCTGCTGAGCGACCGGTTCGTGCTGCATTTGATGCTGACATCCGGCGCGGAGCCGGGCTCGCCCTTCCGGCAGCTCGCGGAGGCCCTGCCGCCCGGGCGCGTGATTTTCGAGACGCCCGTCGCCCCGGCGGAAACCGTGGCGAAGCTGGCCGGGTGGGACATCGGTTTCAACATCCTCCAGCCGCTGAACTACAACCACGCTCACGCACTGCCGAACAAGTTCTTCGATTACATCCACGCGGGGCTCGCCACGGTTTGCTCCAATACGGTCACGGCGCGGGAGTTCGTGGAGAAGCACGGCATCGGCTGGATACTGCCGGAAGTGACTCCGCAGTCACTGGCAGCGCTGCTCGATTCCCTGACTGCACCGGAAGTCGCCGCCTGCAAAGCGGCCTCGCTGCGGCTGCGGGAAAGCGTCAATGCCTGCACCGAGGAGACGAAACTGGTCGCGATGGTGGAACAGGCGCTGGCAGCGTCCTGAACGGATTCATTATAACATGTGCGGCATTTTCGGCTGGATCACTCCCGGGAAACCCGTGGACCGCGCGCGCAGCGTGCGGGCCACCAACCTCATGCGGCACCGCGGCCCGGACGACGAGGGCTACCTGTTGTGCAGCCTTGCCTCCGGGCAGGCCGCGCTGGCCGCCGGCGACGAAACGAAAGGACTGCCTCTGCCGCACTGGCGCGACGCCCTGCCGGAGGGCGTGACGGATGCTCTGCTCGGCTTCCGACGGCTTTCGATTCACGACCTGACGGAAGCGGGCCACCAGCCGATGGGCACGCCGGACGGCCGGCTCTGGATCGTCTTCAACGGCGAGGTCTATAACTTTCCCGAACTGCGCACGGAACTGGAGGCCTGCGGCATCCGCTTTCGCAGCCGCACCGATACCGAGGTCATTCTGCGCGCCTATGAAGCGTGGGGGCCGGACTGCCTGCACCGGTTTAACGGCATGTGGGGTCTCGCGATTCTCGACCTCCGGACCGCCGGCGCTCCGCGGATATTCCTGGCGCGCGACCGCTGCGGGGTGAAGCCGCTTTACTACTTCACCGGTGCGGACGGCGGCATCGCGTTTGCCAGTGAACAAAAAGCCCTGCTGCCGCTCCGCGATGGAAGCTGGAAACTTGACGAAGTCGCGGCCTCGAATTTTCTCGCCTGGGGCCGCTACCCCAGCGCCCGCGCGGGGGATACATTTTTCGAGGACATCCGTCTGCTGCCGCCGGGATGCTGCGCGGTCTGGGATGGTGCTGCGCTGAAAGTCAGCCGCTGGTGGGATCTCAATCCTGACGGCGACGGGACCTGCTGCAGCGAACAGGAGGCCATCGAAAAACTGCGCGCGCTGTTCGAGGATGCGGTGCGGCTGCGCCTGCGTGCGGATGTGCCGGTGGGCAGCTGCCTCAGCGGCGGCCTCGACTCCTCATCCATCGTGGGCCAGGTGAGCCGCCTGCTCCAGGAGGGGAAAGGCAGCACCAACACCGGCGGCACGCAGCACACGTTCAGCGCGGTCTATCATCAGGAGGGTCCGTTCAATGAGAAGCGCTTCATCGACCGCGTGCTGGACGGACTGCCGGCCACCGGGCACTTCACCTATCCTGACGGCGAGGGTCTGGCGGCCGCCTTCGACAAACTGGTGTGGCACCAGGACGAGCCGTTCACGGCGACAACGGTGTTCGCCCAGTGGTGCGTCATGCAGAAGGTCCGCGAGCGAAATGTGACCGTGCTGCTCGACGGCCAGGCGGCGGATGAAGTGTTCGCCGGCTACCGGCCCTATCGCTGGTGGTTCCGGGAAATGGTGCGCTCCGGACAAATCCCCCGCGCCCTCCGCGAAGCGAAAGCCGTCGCCCGCGAAACCGGCGACTCTCCGTGGCGGCAGTTCTTCCGCGGAGCCGCCATGGCCGCCCTGCCCGGCGCGCTGGTGCGTCGCGTGACCAAATCCGGCTATGGACGCGCCCTGCATGCGGCCGCCGCCGCCATCCTGCACCCTGACAGAACCGGCCCTCTGCTCGACGCCGTGCAGGACCCGCACTCCGCCCAGTCCTATCCGTGGCGCCGCGTCACTGATTCCGTGGACGAACATCTGCGCGGACTGGTGCTCGATTTCAGCCTGCCGCGGCTGCTGCACTACGAAGACCGCAACTCCATGGCCTTCTCCGTCGAATCGCGCGTGCCGTTCACCGATTACCGGATCGTCGAATTCGCCTTCTCCCCCGCCCTGCGCCCTCTCAAGCTCAGGGACGGCTGGGCCAAATGGTGCCTGCGCAAGGCTGTGCACGGACTCACGCACGACGACATCATCTGGCGCCGGGATAAAATGGGATTCGGGACGCCGGAACCGCTTCTCGTGCGGGAACTCCTCGCGAAACGCCGCGCCACATTTGCCCTGGATGGCGCCGCGGCGTCCTACATGGACGCAGACAAAGCACAGGCTGCACTCCAGGCCGCCTCCCGCGAGGGCGCTTCCAAAGAGGCGGTGCTGCTCGCTTTCCGCTGTCTCGTGTTCGACTCATGGACACGGCAGTTTCCCGTTTCCTGACTTTTCCATGACACAACCCATCATCACTGCTCAAATCGGCTGCGGCTACTGGGGCCCCAATCTCCTCCGCAATCTCGCCACCCTGCCCGCCTCCAAACTCAAATACGTCGCCGAAGCCAGTCCGGCGCGCCGGGACTACGTCACGGAGAAATTTCCCGGCACCGGCGTCACGCCGCGCTGGGAGGACGTGCTGGAGGACCCGGAGGTGCAGGCCGTGGTGATCGCCACGCCGGCCTGTTCGCACGCGGAACTGACGGCGAAGTTTCTCGCCGCCGGAAAACATGTCTTTGTGGAAAAGCCCATGGCCATGAGCGCCGCGGAGGCCGATGAACTGATGGCCGCCGCGAAGTCGGCCAACCTCACGCTGATGGTGGGGCACACCTATCTCTACAACAACTCGCTGATTTGGCTGAAGCAGGCGCTCGACCGCGGCGACTTCGGCGAGATCTACTGCATCTACTGCCAGCGGGTGAATCTGGGCCAGCTCCGCTCCGACGTGAACGCATGGTGGAATCTCGCCCCGCACGACCTCAGCGTGCTGCTCTTTCTCATGGACGGCAAACTGCCGGAGCGCATCAGCGCGCACGGCAAGGCCTTCATTCAGCCCGGCATCGAGGACGTCGTCTTCGCCAACTACACATGGAAAGACGGCCCCGTCGCCAATGTGCATGTGAGCTGGCTCGACCCTCACAAGATCCGCAAGACCACCGTCGTGGGCAGCCGGAAAATGGCGGTGTTCGATGACATGGACCAGGAAAAGCCGATCACCGTGTTCGACAAGGGGTTCGATGAAATCCCCCGGATCGGCGACCGCATGGACTTCGACCTCACCGCCGCGCGCGCCGGCTACACCATGCGTCAGGGCGAAATTCACATCCCGGTGATCGAGCGGGCCGAGCCGCTGCGCGCGGAAATCGAGGACTTTCTCGAAAGCTGCCGCACCGGCAAAGAGCCGTTCTCCACCATGCAGCAGGCCCGGGATGTGGTCTGGCTGCTGGAGGAAACCGACAAACTTCTCAAACAATCCAATGGCTGAACCCAATCTCAAGGAGTGCGGCATCCGCGACGTGTCGTTCGGTGAAGGCGTCACCGTGATTCAGCCGGCCAACCTGTACGGATGCGAAATCGGCGACGGCGCCTTCATCGGTCCGTTCACGGAAATCCAGGCCGGCGCCAAAGTCGGCGCCCGCACCCGGGTGCAGTCGCATACATTCATATGTGACCTCGTCAGCATCGGTGACGACTGCTTCATCGGTCACGGCGTGATGTTTGTGAACGATCTCTTCCAAACCGGCGGCCCGGCCCGCGGCGACCGCGCTCTGTGGCGCGAGACGCACATCGGAAACGATGTCTCCATCGGCTCCAACGCCACCATCCTGCCCGTGCGCATCTGCGACGGCGCGGTCATCGGCGCCGGCGCCGTGGTGACGAAGGACATCACCGTGAAAGGCATCTACGCCGGCAATCCCGCAAAGCTGATGCGCCCGCTGTAGCATGGACCTCCGGTCCACCGGATCTGTTTCACCCCACCAAGTGGACTGGAAGTCCACGCCACTTTTTTATGACCCACCGCAAAATTCCCCTCTTCGACCTGCACGCACAATACCTCGGACTGAAGGCGGAGCTCGACGCGGCCATCGCCGCCGTCATCAAAGACTCCGCCTACATCCGCGGCCCGTTCGTGGAACGTTTTGAAAAAGAGTTCGCCGCCGCCACCGGAGCGAAGGAGTGCATCAGCTGCGCCAACGGCACAGAGGCCATCTACATCGTGCTGCGCCAGCTCGGCATCGGACCGGGTGATGAGGTCATCACCACGGCCAACAGCTGGATCGCGACCTCCGAAGTCGTCACCCAGGCCGGCGCGCGCGTCGTCTTCACGGATGTCGAGGACGACTATTACAATCTCGACCCTGACAAAGTGGAGGCCGCCATCACGCCGAAGACGAAAGCGGTGATCGCAGTGCATTTGATGGGGCAGCCCGCGGAGATGGACCGGCTGACGGACATCTGCCGGCGTCACGGGCTGCATCTGATCGAAGACTGCGCGCAGGCTCATCTCGCAGAGTATAAAGGCCGTCAGGTGGGGAGTTTCGGCGTGGCCGCGACGTTCAGCTTTTACCCCGGCAAGAATCTCGGAGCCTACGGCGATGCCGGCGGCATCATCACCGGAGACAGCGATCTGGCCGCGAAGATGCGCTGCTTTGCGCGCCACGGCAGCAGCCCGGTGAGCAAGCACGACCACATCATGGAGGGCATCAACAGCCGGCTCGACGGCTTGCAGGCGGCGGTGCTCTCCGTGAAACTCCCGCACCTGCGCGAGTGGAACCGCCGGCGCCGCGAAGTGGCGGCGGGCTACAGTGAGCGGCTCCGCGGCGTGCCGGGGGTGATCACGCCCAAAGTCCGGCCCGGCTGCGACCATGTGTTTCATGTCTATTGCCTGCGGCTGAATAACCGCGACAAAGTGCGCGACGCGCTCAACGCCGCCGGCGTTGCCACCACCGTGCACTATCCAACGCCGCTGCCGTTCCTGGAGGCCTACAAGTATCTCGGCTATACCCGGGAAGCGCTTCCCGTGATCGCGCGGCATCAGCAGGAATATCTGAGCCTGCCGATTTATCCGGAACTGACGGATGCCGATCTCGATTTCGTGACGGACCTTGTGAGGGCGAATGCCTGACCGCCGGCGGGCGGGGATGAAGTATGGCCAGAATTGCCATGATCACGCCGTTCTTCGAACCGGCGCTCGCTTTTCAGGAGTGGGTGCTGGCGAAGTATCTGGCGCGCGCCGGCCACGCCGTGACCGTGGTGACCTCCGCCGGAGAGGAGAAGCCGGAGCGCAATGCGGAGATTCTGCGCGGGCATCCCGGCATCACCGTGCAGCGCGTGAAGTGCCTCGGATTCGGACAGACACTCTTTCCCGTCAGCGCCTCGAAGATCCGCTCGCTCTGCGCCGGTCACGACGCCGCAGTTATCAACGCGCCCAACCACGGCTTCGGTTATCGCGCCCTGCGCGTGCTGCCGCGAACGCTGCGGGCCGCGGTCTGCTTCGGCGATCTGCTCGACAACCGCCAGGTCATGCGGCCCTGGCTGCGCAAATGGAAGGACCGCTGGTACCGCTGGCTTTTCGACCGGGCGGACAAGCTGACCTATAACACGCCGGAGGGCCTGACAATTCTGCGCGAGGCCGGGCTGGGAAGGCACGAAGAGCGCATCGAACTGGCAGCGCTGCCGTACGATGAAGAACATTTCTTCCTCAGTGAAGCCGGCGCCGCGCCGCGCCTGCCGGACCAGCCGCGCAAGCTCGTCACCATCACCCGCACGCTGGCGCACAAGCCGTTCGACAAATGGATGCCTCCGGTCTTCGGGTTTCTGCGCCGGCATCCGCAGTGGCGCTATGTGTTTGCCGGAATGGGCGACGATTCGTCCGCGGCGCAGATTCGCGTCCTGGTGGCGGAATCCGGCATGGCGGACCGCATCGAACTGCTCGGCATGCAGGACCAGGCGGGCATGTGCCGGCTTTATAACGAGGCGGACCTGGGACTGTTCCCGCGCGCGACCATCGGCATTCAACAGGCCATGGCGACCGGGCTGCCGGTAATCCTGCCGCGGCGGCTCACCGTGGCGCATCTGCTGGAGGAGGGGCAGAATGGTTATTATTACGACTCGCTGGAAGCCACAGCGGAAGTCCTGACCAAAGCGGCGGCGCATGCCTGGCCGGAGCGGCGAACGCTTGCGGAGCAAAGCAGCCGCTGGTCCGGCACGCGCTACGCGGCGCACATTCTCAAGGGCTTGATCTGAGGTATTGCAGGCCATGAAACGACTGCTGCAGTCCACCCTGCGGAATTTTCACTGGAAGTTCTGCCGCAAGCCCCTGCCGGACCGGCTTGCGGTCTATTTTCACACGCTGGACGAGCACGAAATTGAGCCGTTCGCCGCGGCCATCCGGTGGATCAAATCGCAGGGCTATTCGTTCGTGGGGCCGGGCGAATTCCACTCGTCAGCGGGGCGGGTCTGCAGCGTCAGTTTTGATGACAATTTCAAGGCATGGCACGACGCGCTTCCGCTGTTCGATTCGCTGGGGTTGAGGGCCGCGTTCTTCACCAACACGAGCGTGCTGCGCGGGGAATGCCCTGACGCGGAACTGGAGCGCTACTGCCGCGTGATCGACTACCGGCGTCCCTATGTGCCGCTGTCGCGCGCGGAAATCCGGGAAATGCACGCCGCGGGCCACTGGATCGGGGCACACACTCACAGCCATGCGATGCTCTCGCGACTGAGTCCGCGGGCCGTGGAGGAGGAAATGACCCGGAACCGGAGTCTGCTGGAGGAGATTACCGGGAGTCCGGTCACGGACATGGCTTTCACCTTCGGCTTCGCACGTCACTTCTCCAAAGCGGCGGAGGAGGTATGCCTCAGGCTCGGATTCAAAACCATCGCGTGGGCCACTCCCGGATTGCAGCATCACCAGAGCGGCCCGCCCGTGCTGCACCGCACGCAGTGGAACTATTCACTGTCCGTGGCGGACAATGTCAAAAACCTGGAAGTGGACGGACACCTTTTTGTGAAATTGACAGGACGCAGCCCCGTGGGATGACAAATTCACCTCACCGACCAGACCCTAACTCCATGAGCACCCCCATTCGTGACGTCATCACCACCCGGTTCCGCGAGGCCCTGACCGAAGCCGGCCAGTCCGCGCCCGATTCGTTTGCCGACGATCTCGTGCTGCTGCAGAGCGGGCTCGATTCGATGGGGTTCGCCATTCTCATCACGCAACTGGAGGAGGCGCTGGGGTATGATCCGTTCACGCTGATGGAGGAGGCGGTGTATCCGCGGACGTTCGGGGAGTTCACGGCGGTGTATGAGCGCTTCTCGGCGCACCGGAAGGATTGAGCGATGAGCGTGCTCGAACATCTGCGGCAATCCGGCGAAGGTCCGCTGTGGCTGACGCCCGCCGGGGACTTCACCGCACTGCACATCGCGGAGCGCGCGGAACGGCTGCGGGCCGGTGTTCGCGGCGGTGCGGCGATTCGACAGCCTGACAATCTGCACACCGCCCTGTGGCTGGCGGCGCTCGACGGATTCGCGCCGCGCATGCTGCTGCTGCCGCCCTCGCTGGATGATGCGGCGGTGGAATCGTTTTGCGCGCAGGCGGACTGTTCCCTGCCCTCCGCTGAGGCCGACGGACCGCGCGCGCAAAACGCACCGGCCGTGGAAACGCGCTGGATCATCTGCACCTCCGGCACCACCGGCACGCCGAAACTGGTCAGCCACACCTTCGCCACCCTGACGCGCAGCGCGCAGCAGGACAAACAGAGGGGCGCCGCCATTCGCTGGGGTCTGCTCTACGACCTGACGCGCTTTGCCGGGCTGCAGGTCTTCCTGCAGGCGGTGTGCGGGGGATCGGCGCTGGTATTGCCTGACAACTCCGTGGAACTGGGCGCGCAGGTGGAGTTTCTCGCGGCCCGCGGCTGCAATGCGCTCTCAGCCACACCCACGCTGTGGCGCAAAATTCTCATGCTGCCGGAGTCCCGCGCGCTGCGGTTGCGGCACATTTCCATGGGCGGCGAAATCGCCGACCGCCGTGTGCTCGAAGCCGTGGCGTCGGCGTGGCCGGAAGCCCGGGTGCGCCACATCTACGCCTCCACCGAGGCCGGTGTCGGCTTTTCCGTCGCGGACGGCCGGCCGGGATTTCCGGCATCGTTTTTGGAGTCGCCGCCGCCGGGCGTCGCGCTGCGGGTGGACGGGAATGGCATGTTGTGGCTGCGTCCCGCGGTGCGCGGTCAGGATTATGTGCAGCCGGAAATGAAGCTCGAAGCCGGCGACGGCTGGATCGCGAGCGGCGACATCGTGCGCCGGGAGGGAGAGCGCTTCCTCTTCTGCGGCCGCGACAACGGAGCCATCAACGTGGGCGGCAACAAGGTGTTTCCTCAGGAGGTGGAGGCGGTCATTCTCGAAGTGCCCGGCGTGGCGGCGGCCGTGGTGGCGGGCCGCGCCAATCCAATCATGGGCCAGCTGGTGGAAGCCCGGGTCGTCGCCGCAGCCGGAGCGGACGAGGCGGCGCTGCGCCCGGCCATACTTTCCCTCTGCCGCGAACGCCTGCCGCGCTGGCAGGTGCCGGCGACAGTGAAATTCGTCGCCGCCATCGCCACCACCGCCGCCGGAAAAGCGGCGCGCCTCTGAACCCACCTGACATTATGCCCAAACGAGTGCTCATCACCGGAGGAACCCGCGGCGTCGGGCTGGCCATCGCCGCCCGGCTGAAGCGGGATGGCTGCGAAGTCATCGCGACCGGCCGCAGGGAAACGCCTGCCCTGACAGAACTGGCCGCCTCCGGGGAAGGCCCCGGCACGGTGCAGTTCCGGGCGCTGGAACTCGGACGCCACGACAGCTTTCAGCCGTTCATCGCGGAACTTGTCAGGGACGGCGGACCGCTCTACGGGCTCATCAACAACGCCGCCATCGGGCTCGACGGCGTGCTGGCCACGATGCACGACTCGCAGATCGCGGAACTGGTGAACGTGAATGTGCTCGGCACCATTCTCCTGACAAAATACGCCCACCGTTCCATGCTGGCGCGCCGCGAGGGACGCATCGTCAACATTTCCTCCATCATCGCGCACACGGGTTTCAACGGGCTGAGCGTCTATGCCGCGAGCAAGGCGGCGATGCAGGGATTCACGCGCTCGCTGGCGCGGGAACTGGGGCGCGTCAACATCACCGTCAATGCCATCGCCCCCGGCTACATGGCCACCGACATGTCGGCCGGGCTCGATGACGAAAAGCTCGGCTCGATCCGCCGCCGCTCCCCGCTGGGACGACTCGCGGAGACCGACGATGTGGCCGCGGTGGTTTCGTTTCTGCTTTCGGATGCCGCGAAAAACATCACCGGAACCTGCATCACGGTGGATGCCGGCAGCACCGCCTGACTGCTTCCATGGCGACCGCCTGCAAAGTCCGCGTGCTCGATCCCGGCTCCGATCTGCCGGCGGTGGCGGCGCTCCTTGAATCCGAAATGCCGGCCTACGGCGGAGTGCAGAGCACCGCGGCGGAGCTTTTGCCGCGGCTGCGCTGGCTGCTCCAGGAGAATCCCGACCGCGGCGACTGGCCCGCCGGCTGGGTCCTGGAATCCGCTGAAGGCAGCCTGCAGGGTGTGCATCTCAGTGTGCCGCGGCTGTTCTCCGGCGCGGGAGGATCGCTGCCGTTTTTCTTTTCATGCTATTACTTCGTCAAAGCCGAAGCGCGCGGCATGGAGAGTCTGGGGCTGTTTCTCAGTTACCGGAAACTGGCGGCGCACGGGATTCTGATGGCCGGCTCAGCCAATGCGAACAGCGCTCCGCTGTGGCGGAAACTCGGCGGCCAGCCGCTGCCGGGCACCGATGTGGAGTGGTTGAAGCCGCTGCGCCTGACGCCGCTCGTGGAGGAACTCCTCCACCGGCGCACCGGATGGAACCTGCGCCTGACACGACGGCGCGAGGCTTCGCTCACCGGAGACTGCAGCGGCGGGGCACTCCACTGGCTTCGCGATGAAGCGGAGATTCTCAGTGCCGCCCTGCCGCCCGGCGAGGGAGCACTGGCACCGGTCCGATCCGCGGATTGGCTGCGCTGGAAATTCATTTCCGGCAGACGGGACAACTGCCGCCTGTACCGCTGGGATGGCGGCACAGCGCCGGTTTTTCTGACCCTGACCTGCGCCAACCGCGGCTGGCGGGGTCAGTTGCGCTGCCTGCAAATCGCGGATGCATGGAGTGCCGGCCCGTGCGGCAGCCCGGAAATCCTGCAGGCCGTCACGGCGAGGCACCGCCACGACGCCGATGCCGCCGTCATCCGCTGCCACGGGGGCATGGCGGAGTCCGCTTCCCGGCTGGGCTGGCGGGCGCGGCCGCTGGAGGCGCCGGTGTTCCAGCTTTCCACCGCCCACGCCGCCAGAATGGCGACTTTCGGGGAATTCTACCCGGACAGCGGCATTTGAAGCGTGCCGAAGGCTGTGCGCCGAAACAGTGGACATCGGAAATTCAGTGAATAATCTGAACGCCCCTCTCCCCTCCCGGGTCTAAGCCCCTTTCCCCCTCTTCACTTCGGTAAATGAACGGCAATGCTCTCATCCGCATTCTGGCCACCTTCGGCCTGCTGATCGCATCCCTGTGGGTCGCGTTCGACATTTTCACTTCCGGCAGCAATGCCGTGGCGCGCTTCTACATGTACACCATGATCGTGGCGGGGGTGTACGGACTGCTCAATGCCCGGCGCGCATTTTACGTGCTGCTGTTCCTGACCGGTTACCTCGACTTTTTCAAACGGCTCATGATCTTCGACACCGGGGTGAGCCGGATGGATCTCTACTTCGTGCTCGGCATCGCTCCGGCGACGCTGTGCGGCATGGCCGGAAATATTCTCTACCAGCACTTCACCGGAAAACTCAAAGGGCGTCCCGGCATCAACAAACTCATCGTGGCGGTCTGTCTTTGCACCGCGCTGGCCATGCTGCTGGCCCTCACCAGCGGCAGCGGCAGCTACCGTTCGCTGGGAGATACCGTCAACGCCACCATTTACCTGCTGCTGCTTTTCATCGTGCCCGTCCTTTTCCGCACTCCGGAGGAACTGCGCCACATGCTGAAGATTCTGGTGATCCTCTACATCCCCGCCATCGCCTACATGCTCATGCATTACTTCCGGGGCGGGATTCTCGCGTGGGAAATGGATTACGTGAAAAGCGGGCTGACCATCGAAATCCGGCAGCTTTCCGAACGGGTGTTCCGGCCTTTCGGCACCATGAACTCCGCGGCCAACGCCTCCATGGTTTTCGCCGGCATTCTCGCCCTGTGTTTCTCCGGCATGTGGACCAAGCCCGACCGGCACGGCCGCAAGGATTTCTTCCCGGTGCGGTTCTTCCTCATTCCGGCAATCGCGCTGGCCATGTTCGCCACCTACAGCCGCACCGGCTGGGTGTTCGCGGTGATCGCGGTCATCGCCGCCCCCATGATGAGGAACCGCCTGCTGACCATGAGCGGATACATCCTCGCCATCGGGGCGTTCGTGGGCGTGATCCTCGCGTCGGGTTACCTGCTGCGCCACCGCCTGCTCAATGAATGGAGTGAGGACATCTACATGGAAAAGCGGACCGGTGAGTGGTCCCAGGCCACCAACCTCGCCACCCTCAACGACCGTCTCGAAGGCTTCGAAAGTCTCGTCAAGGAACCGCGGGCGTGGACGCCGCTGGGACTGAAACTCAGTTCCCACACCGAATCCTCCGTGCGCAGCAATGTGGCCACCCACGACATGTTCACCGATCTGCTGCTCAACTACGGCTACCTCACCATGCTGGCGGCCGGCATCTTCATGATGTACCACCTCTGGAAACTGCACCGGCTCGTGTTCTACGAACCCGAACCGCTCACCAGATCCGTGGCGGCCACCTGTCTCGCCATCGGACTGGCCACCGCGTCCGGCGCCACGGTGAACGGCGCGCAGTTTTCCACCTATCCGGTGAACTTTTTCATCTGGTTCAACTTCGCCGTCGTGGGCTCGCTCCTGATGTATGTGAAGGAGCGGGAAGCCGCGCAGGGACCGGTGGCCGACGCCGAGCCGCCTCCCTGGATACGCAATCCTCTCCGCAACCCGCCGCCACGCCAGCAGCCCATGCCGGTCCCCGCGCACGCCAAAGCCTGAGAGCCGCGGCCACTCCGCGCCGCCCTGACCGGTCGCAGCCCCCTCCATGAAGAAACTGCTCCTGCTGCTGCTCAAAGCGGCCACCGCCGTCTTCGGCGGGCGTGTCATCGACCAGCGAACCGGGCAGTCCGTGGGCAAGGCCATCTTCATTCCCTGGCGCGGCAAGGTGCGGGTGATCGGACTGGAGGACAAACGGGTCATCCCGGCCTTCGAGTCCCAGGAGCGCCTCACCTACTGGAATCAGTCCCTGACTTTTTCCACTCATCCGGAGCCGGACTTCCCCCATGAGCGAAAGGCTCACGATAATCCTGACGCATCAGGCTGAGGCCCTCGTGGAAACGATGGAGTCCTGGTGGCGGCAACAGTCGCCCGGCACGGACATCCTCATCGCCTACGGCGGCACCAGGGAGCGGTTCGATGCGCTGCGCGTGGCCGCCAAGGTCTTTGTGGACGACTCCCGCCTGCGCACCCGCGATCACCAGCGCGAGAGGCAGTCGTTCGCCGGTGTCTTCACCGCCGTCGATGAATGGCTGGCGGCATACCCGGAATACCGGCTGCTCCACCTGACGGAATTCGACTGCATCCCCCTGTGCGGGGATTTGTTCGCCCGTCTCGAAGCCCGGCTGGCCGGAGAGCAGGCGGATGTGCTGGGCTGCCGTCTGGAACGCGTGGACGGCACCAATCACCCGCATTTCCTCTATCACTCGGCCGATCCCGGGTTCGCCCCGTTCCTCGGGCGAATCTCAGTGCGCCGCGACCGTTCCGTGGTGCTGGCCATGCTCGGCTGCGTTTCGTTTTGGAAGCGCGAGGCCTTCTGCGCCGTGGCCCGGGTGGAGGAGGAGGCCCCGCTCTATCTGGAAATCGCCCTGCCCACCATCGCGCACCATCTCGGCTTTCGCGTGCGCGGACTGCCGGATCAGTCGCCGTGGGTTCTGCCCACGGGCGATCTGGCGCCCCGGCTCGCCGAACTGCGCGGCGCCGGTGCATGGATGGCGCATCCGGTGAAGGAATTTTGGGAGAAACTGGCGGCGTCCCGGGCCGCGCCGGAGTGATCTCCGGTCCCGGCGATCGCCTCCGCCCTGAAAAAAAGCCCTGACGTGCGTGCACGTCAGGGCTTTTTCGTTTCCGCCCCCGGCGAGTCAGCGCGCGGCGGCAAGCGCGAACTGCGTCTGGAGCCAGGCGGTGAGTTCGTCGGGCGTGGTGAAGGACTGTTCCGCTTTGAATCCGCGGCAGATGTGAATCGCGGCCTTGCCCGGCTCCGCCTTCAGCGCGGCGAGATCGGGCACTTTGCCGAGCAGGAATTGTTCACTCTCACCGCCGTCGAGGTAAAGGAGCGGTGCGCCGGGACGGCAGGCGGAGCGCAGGGCATCGAGCAGTGCCGCGCGGCCCGGAGCATCCGGAGCCCCGCTGAGCACGAACTGCGGCGGCGGCTCCACGAGGAATTCCGCCGCGCGCAGAAACCGGAGGAAGGCCGCCGGCACCGTGGCTGCATGTGGCCCGTAGCGCTCCAGGATGCGGCGGGCCTTGTCGCGGTAGTCGGAAATGTTGAGCACATGGTGCAGGCGCACGAGATTGAGCAGTGAGGTGGAGCCGGGCGAGATTTCGCTGGCTTCATCCATGCTCTTCATGCGGTGAAAGAGCAGCGGAGTGGCCGGACCGTCGTAGAATCCCCCGTCCTCCTTGTCCCACAGCGACGCGATCTGCAGTTCCTGCATTTCCACGGCGGCGGAAAGCCACCGCGCATTACCGGTCGCATCGTAGAGATCGAGCAATGCGCCGACGAAGGTGGCGTAGTCTTCGCTGTAGCCTGGCAGCGGTGACGGACCGTCGAGGAACGCGTGCAGCAGCCCGCCGCCGTTCTCCTTGTCGCGCAGCCGGGCGAGAATGAACTCGGCCGCTTTGACGCCCCGCTCGATTAGCGAGGCATCGTTGAGAGCCCAGCCGGTGCGCGCAAAACCGGAGATGGCGGCTCCGCTCCAGCTGGTGAGAACTTTGTCCTCCAGCGTCGGCCGCGGACGGGCGCGGCGTGCTTCCAGCAGCTTCGTGCGCGCCTCTTCAAACTGGGTACGCGCTGCCGCCAGGTCGAGCCCGAGATCGGCGGCCGCTTGCTCCAGCGGTTTCTTCACCATGAGAATATTGGTATTCCCGAGGCGGCTGCGCATCGTCGAATCGAGCGGAAGATTGCCGCGCTCCTCGATGCCATAGACCGCGGTGATGAGCGGAGCGGCCGGGCCGGTGATGCGGTCGATCTCCTCTTTGCTCCATGCGTAAAAGGCGCCCTCTTCCATCCGGCCGTCGGGGCCTTTGCTGCTGCTGCCCTCCGCGCAGTAGAATCCGCCCTCCGGATGCGACAGATCGCGGTCGGTGTAGGCGAGCGCGGCGGCGGCGGCGGCGAGGTAATTCCGCTTCCCGGTGAGCTGTCCCGCCAGTGTCAGGACCTGCGCCATGTAGCCCTGGTCATAGACCATCTTCTCGAACTGCGGCACCGCCCAATAGACATCGGTGCTGTAGCGGTGGAAGCCGCCGCCCAACTGATCGGTCATGCCCCCGGCGAGGATGTTGTCGATGGTCAGGGTGAGCATCTCCACCGCCTCCTTGTCCTTCCCGAAAGTGTCGCCGCGCTCGTGCAGGGCGTAGCGGACGAGAAAGTCCAGCGACTGATGCGGCGCGAAGCGCGGCGGCGGACCGAAGCCGCCGTAGGACGGGTCGCGCGTGCCGCGGAGCTTTTCGTAGAGCAGACTGCGGCTGCCGCGCACGAAATGCAGCAGCGCCGCCTCCCGGGCACTGCTCTGCAGTTTTCCAAAGAGCGTCGCCGCGGTCACCGCCTTGAGGCGGCTCAGGATGGCATCGGCTTCCGCAGGGCTGAGCCGGCCCCACAACTCCTCGAGTTTGGCCGCAGGCAGCGCCAGCACCGCAACCTGCAGCCGGTCATCGTCAAACCCGGTGAATTCCTTGAACTGATCGTCAGGCGACTTGGCGAGAAACGCCTTCACCTCCGGCACATTCAGCATGCCCTCGGCGGGCGGGCCCTTCCAGCGGCGGCCGAATTCAGCGAGGTAGCGGTCCACGGCCTCCTTTGCCTTGCGTCTGATATAGGCCGGTCCGCTCGTCCAGTCGTTGGATATATGCTCCAGGGTGAGGCGCCATGAAGCCGTCGGGCCGTTGTTTTCCGGCGGAAAATACACGCCCTCGAACATGGGCAGGCCTTCCGGAGTCAGCCACACGTGCAGCGGCCAGCCGCTGATCTTCTTGTTCCAGAAAGCGTAATGCAAAAACGTGGTGTTCACGTCCGGCCGCTCCTCGCGGTCCACCAGCACACAGATGAAGTGCCGGTTCATGAACCGCGCGATATTGGCATCGAGAAACGATTCGGTGTGCATTTTCTGCGACCACGGGCAGCTGGCATAACCGATGGAAACGAGCAGCGGCTTGTTCTCCGCCTTCGCTTTGGCAAAAGCCTCCTCGCCCCACGGATACCACTCCACCGGATCGCTGGCGTGGCGGCGGAGAAAGGCGGACTGCTGGCTGAGCAGACGGTTCGCCCTGCCGGCGGCGGGCAGGTCACCGGTCTCGGCGCCGACGCTGCTGTCCGCACGCTCCTTTTTGGCGACCTTCACTTCACCGCATCCGGACATCGAAAGTGTGAGGGCAATTCCTCCCGCCGCGAGGCACAGCCCCCGGACGCACTGCTGCAATCGTTGATTCATGAGTAGTTCGAATGGTTCCTGCCCCGCAAATTCGGGGGCCGGGATGATTCCCGCTGGACGGGGGATTGCAATCAGTTTCGCGCGGCCGCGAAGCGCGTGCCCACTCCGCCGCCGGCCACGAGGGCCGGAATCTGCTCCGCCCGGCGGCCGTTGGCGATCACCGTCTCAATCCCCGCGCGCACCGCCGTCTCCACCGCCCGGAGTTTGCTGGCCATGCCCCCGACGGAGAACTGCCCCTTCTCGTCGCGCGCAAAATTCAGCACCTCGCGCACGTCGTTCACCACGGTGACGATTTCTTCACCGCCCGGCGGCATGAGTCCGTCCACACTGGTGAGCAGCAGCAGCAAGTCGGCGCGCGCCAGCACCGCCACGCTCGCGGACAGCGCGTCGTTGTCCCCGAATTTCAGCTCCTCGGTCGCCACGCTGTCGTTTTCATTGATCACCGGCACCAGATTGCCGCGCTCCAGCAGACTGCGCAGCGTGTTCTCCAGATTCGTGCGCCGCTCCGGATGCTGCAAATCGGCATGGGTCAGGAGCAGTTGTCCGACGTGCAGCCCGCAGGCGCCGAGCAGGGTCTCGTATTTGTGCATCAGCCGGGTCTGCCCCACCGCCGCGCAGGCCTGGAGCATGGCGGTCTCGGTCGGACGCGCCGCAAGCCCCAGCACATGCAGCCCCGCGGCCACGGCGCCGCTGCTGACCACGATGACTTCGTGCCCCTCCTGCCGGAGAATGGCGATGGCCTGGGTGAGCCGCGCAAACTGGCTCTCATCCAGCGCCGCCGTGTCCGGCCGCGTAAGAATGCCGGATCCGAATTTGATGACGACGCGCTGCTTGCCGGGGGTGCTCATGGGTGATCGAAAGCGCCGGTCTTAGGCGTCCGCCGGGGAATGTGCCACAAGGTTTTTGCCGGCGGCCCGGGCCGATGAATTTGAACAGGAGGCCGCAGAGGAAGCAGAGAGCTTCAAAGTTGATCTCATCCCCGGGCCCTCTGCTATCTCTGCTTCCTCCTGTTGAAATCCTCTTTTCAATTCGCCGCGTATGATTTCCCCGCCGCCGCCGTCGCGCCGCTGCGGCCAAGGATGTTCTCCAGCGCGGTGAGCACCAGCATCACATTCCGCTGCGTACTGCCGCTGCCCATCAGCCCGATGCGCAGGGCTTTGCCTTTGAATGGACCGAGGCCGGCGCCGATCTCGATGCCGTATTCCGTCAGCAAGCGCCGGCGCACAGCCGCTTCGTCCACGCCTTCCGGCGCGTGAATGGCATTCAGCGTGGTCAGCGATTCTTTGGGAATGAAGTTCAGCCCGATCGCCTCCAGTCCGGCGCGCAGGGCGAGATGATTCCGGCGGTGCCTCGTGATGCGCGGCTCCAGCCCTTCCTCCAGCACGATGGCCAGCGCTTCGCGCAGGGCGTAGGTCATGTTGATGGGCGCGGTGTGGTGATAGACGCGCTCGGAGCCCCAGTAATTGCGCAGCATGGACATGTCCAGATACCAGCTCTGCACTTTGGTTTTCCGCGCATCCATTTTTGCCAGGGCGCGAGCGGAGAACGTCACCGGCGAAAGCCCCGGCGGACAGCTCAGACATTTCTGCGTGCCGCTGTAGCAGGCATCGATGCCCCATGCGTCCACTTCCAGCGGCAATCCACCCAGCGAAGTCACCGCATCCACCAGCAACAGGGCGCCCGCTTCATGCACGAGTTTGGAAATCTCCTCCAGCGGTTGATGCGCGCCAGTGCTCGTCTCCGCGTGGACAATGCCGAACACTTTGGCATCCGGCACGGCCTTGAGCGCCTCCGCCACGCGCTCCGCGGGAATGGTCTCGCCCCAGGGCGCCTCGATGGCATGGACCCGCGCGCCGCAGCGTTCCATCACGTCCTTCATGCGCGTGCCAAAGACGCCGTTCACGCACACAATGGCCGCATCGCCCGGCTCGATGAGATTCACCACCGCCGCCTCCATGCCCGCGCTGCCGGTGCCGCTCACCGCCAGCGTCATTTCGTTTTCGGTCTGAAACACCGTCTTCAACATCTGCCGGGTCTCGTCCATCAGCTTCAGATATTCGGGATCGAGATGCCCCAAAGTCGGCGCGGCCAGGGCCTGCAGCACGCGCGCCGGCACGTCGCTGGGACCGGGGCCGAGAAGGACGCGCTGCGGGGGATGGAAGGTGTTCGCGAAAGTCATAGCCCGCCGCCCTTAGCGCGCCCTTTTCCGGGTGCGAGGGAATTATCACCCCGGGGGGCCTTGCCCGGACCTTTCCGGAAAGACCCCGTTCCCGCGGCGCGTAGCCAGGCGGCCTTGCAAAAGCCCTCGCCAGCCCTGAGCATTACCCTTTCCGTCACTCCCCCGGTTCCATCCCTCCATCATGCTTCGCTGCACCCTCCTGCTTTCCCTCGTCTGTTCTCTCGCCTGCGCTCACGAAGAGCCGCCGTCCGGCGAGGTTCTGCCCGGGCATTCCTCGCACGGCGAGAGCTTTAGCGAAGGCCCGCGGCGGCGCATTCCGCTCACGCCGGGCTGCGGCGACGTAAGCTTTCCCGTGACGACAGCGAATCCGGAGGCGCAGCAGTGGTTCAATCAGGGCGTGGCACAGTTGCACGGGTTTTGGTACTGGGAGGCGGAACGCAGTTTCCGCACCGTGCTCGCGCTCGATCCCGACTGCGTCATGGCCCACTGGGGCATGGCGATGGCGAATATCGAAAACGAGGAGCGCGCGCGGAAACTGATCGCGAGGGCTGAAGGGCCGGCGTTTGAAAAGCTGACACCGCGCGAAAAGGCCTGGATCGAGACCGCGAAGAAGTTCTACGCGGAGAAGAAGGACGACAACGCGCGCAAGGCCGCCGCCAACGAACTGGTGAAGGGCATGGAGCGCATCGCGATGGACTATCCGGAGGACATCGAGGCCCGGGCCTTCGTGGTCTGCATGGTGTGGCGCAATCAATACCGCTACCAGGTTCCGAATCCCAGCCTGCTGGCCACCGAGGCGCTCGCGCAGCAGGTGCTGGCGAAGAATCCAAAGCATCCGGTCCATCACTATCTGATCCACCAGTGGAACAATCAGCGCGACAAGCAGGCGCTGCTTTCCGCCGCCATGTGCGGGCCGTCCGCTCCGGGCTGCGCGCACATGTGGCACATGCCGGGTCACATTTATTCCGAACTGCAGCGCTGGCACGACGCCATCTGGCAGCAGGAGGCCGCAGCGCGCGTGGACCACGCGCAGATGATCCGCAGCCGGATCTTTCCGGACCAGATTCACAACTTCGCCCACAACAGCGAGTGGATGGTGCGCAATCTGAACTACACCGGTCAGGTGGCCACGGCGCTCACCGTTTCCAAAAACCTCATCGCCATGCCGCGCATCCCGCGCAGCAAACACGTGAAGGACAACCCCGACCAGAAGTGGGAAAAAGGCGGCACCACCTGGTCCTATGGACGCCAGCGGCTCGACGAAACGCTGCTGCGCTGGGAACTGTGGGACGAAGTGCTCAAGCTCGAAGGCACGCCTTTCCTCGAAACCGGCAGCGAGTTCGAAGACCAGTGGAAGCGCGAGCATCTCGTCGCGCTGGCGCACTATGGTAAAGGTGAAGCCGAAGCCGGTCGCGCCGGGCTGGCGAAGATCGAGGCCATGGAGGCGGCGCAGCAAAAGGAGCGCACCGAAGCCGCCGCCAAGGCCGAATCCGAGGCGCGCTCGAAGAACAAAAACGCCGACGAAATCAACAAAGCGATGGCCGACGCCATGCTGCCGCTGACGAAAAAGATCGAGCGCCTCCAGTCGCCCCTCACGGAACTGCGCGTGCGCGATCACCTCGCCGCCGGCCGCGTGGAGGAGGCAAAGAAACTCGCGCCGCAGTTGAAGGACGTGAACGAACACCGGCTGGCGCTGATTCATCTCGCGCTCGGCGATCACGAAAAAGCCATCAAGACGGCGCAGGAGTTTGCCAATCGCGCGAAGAAACAACTCCAGCCGCAGGCGCTCCTGGCCCATGTGCTCTGGGCCGCCGGAAAAAAAGACGAAGCGCTGGAGACGTTCAAAACCGTGCGTGAACTCGCCGCCGAAGCCGATGCTTCGCTCGCCGTGCTCACGCGACTCCAGCCGCTGGCCGATGCCGCCGGAGTCACCGGTGACTGGTGCCTTCCGTTTCAACCCGCGACCGATACCGGCGAGCGCCCGCCGCTGGACACGCTCGGTCCCATCGAATGGCATCCGTGGCCGGCGGCGCAATGGACGGCCGTGCGCAAAGACGGCCAGCCCGTCACCAATGACGACCTGCGCGGCAAGCCTCACATTTTGATTCTTTTCCTCGGCAATGCCTGCACGCACTGCAGCGAACAGCTCAAAGCCTTCAGCGAACGCGCCGGTGAATTCGAGCAAGCCGGCCTGCCCATCGTGGCCATCAGCACGGACAAGCCGGAGGATGTCGCCGCCACCGCATCACCGCCGCCCTTCACCGTCCACAGCGGCGCAGACACGCTCGCCTTCAAGGCGCTCGACGCATGGGATGACTTCGAGAACAAGCCGCTCCACGCCACCTGCTACATCGACGCCGCCGGCCGCATGGCATGGCAGCATGTGAGCTACGAGCCGTTCATGCTGCCGGATTTTCTTCTGGAGGAAATCAAACGCCTCCAGCGCCTCAACGGACCTCAGCCGGCGGTGGCGGGGGTGAAGTGAGGGAGAGAGGACGGGCCACCGGCTGCAGGAGAGCCCGGCTTGTCAGGCGAAGATCACGTCCAGTTCCGCTGTCAACCCGGTCACAGGATCGATGACAATCCCTTCGTCGAAGGTTTTTCGTTTCCCGCCTTGAGTGAAGATGGTGATGTTTTGCATCGGCGGATTTACCAGCCAGCAGCTTTGGACCCCGTGCCTGAGGTAAGTGTGAATCTTGCGGACCATCTCCTCCGGCGACTGACTGGCGGAGATGATTTCGACCGTGGTAATTGGCGGCTCGCTAACGCGCGGAATGTCGTTCCAGAGATCCAGCGGCATCCGTTTTACGATGGAGAGGTCGGGTGTGAGTGGAGTGCCGGACCCGATATCAATCGTCATTTCGGAAGCGGCTTCGTAATCAGGAGAACGGGAGAGAATCGTGCCGAGACGGGTTTGAATGAGAGCGTGGTTCTTGCTCGGCATGGGTTTTCCGCGTTCGACTTCATAATCGCTCAATCCCGCAGATGCCGCGGGCGGGGCCTCCAGAGTTGCTGTGCTCATGCGGGCGAAAGTAGGGCTGATTCCTCATCTCGCAAGTGTGGCCTCTTCCTCAATCGCAGAACCCGGGCGCTGGTTTTCCAAATGAAGGTCAGAACTTTACTTTCTCGCACCAGGATTTCAGTTTCCCCCAACGGTAAGGGCAATCGCTCTTCAACATGTCGCCTGCGCGCCCGGTCATGATTCCGAGCTTCTCGTAGTCCGCTGAATCGTTGCAGTGGTCAGAGAATATTGCGGAGAACTCCTGCATAGTGGCGTCATCGTAGAACATCCGGGTGCCGTCGGGAGAATGACTCGTCCGGAGGTGTCCTCTCTTACCGGCATGCGCTATGTAGAAGCTCTCTGTTCGCCTGCGGGCATCAGTAATCGACATTATGAAACAACCGCTGTCGAATGGATGGCTTGAATCAACATACCTGTAAGGCTTCTCCAGCGCACGAAGCCGCGGGTCAATCAGCGCGGGATCCGCGTGAAAGTGAGGCCGGAATATCCACGCGGCTGCCGCCACCAAAACGACGCCAAGAAAATACAGCACCCGCCGCCGCCGGTGTCTGGCAATTCTCGGATCGGCGGGCTCGGCATTCATCATTCTTCGGAGGCTCAATCCCAAGCCTGACGAGCGCGACACAGTGCGCAAGCCTTCCGGCTCTGCTCAATCCCCGAACAGATTCCCCAGTCCGCCGAGGACGGAGCCTTCGCCGGTGCGGGCGGCGCCGGTGGCGTTGGCGAGGATGCGGTCGGCGAGGCGGGCGAAGGGCAGGCTTTGGATCCAGACGGTGCCATGCCCGCGCAGGGTGGCGAGGAAGAGTCCTTCGCCGCCGAAAATCATGCTCTTCAGATTGCCGGCGCGCTGGATGTTGTATTCGATGCCCTGACTGAAGGCCGCGAGACAGCCGGTGTCCACCATGAGCATTTCGCCGCGCAGTTCCTTTTTGATGACCGTGCCGCCGACGTGGATGAAGGCGCGGCCGTCGCCGTTGAGGCGCTGCAGGATGAAGCCCTCACCGCCGAAGAGGCCGACGCCGAGTTTTTGCGCGAAGGCGATGCCCACTTTGGTGCCCATGGCGGCGCAGAGAAAGGCGTCCTTCTGACAGAAGATCTCACCGTTGTAGTGGCTGAGTTCGAGCGGAATGATTTTGCCGGGATAAGGTGCGGCAAAGGCGACTTTTTGCTTTCCGGCGCCGTGATTGGTGAAGTGCGTCATGAAGAGCGACTCCCCGGTGAACATGCGTTTGCCCACCTGCTTCATCTTGTCCCAAAAGCCGCTCTTGGGATTCGAGCCGTCGCCCATTTTGGTTTCGAACTTCACTCCCTGATCCATGTAATTCATGGAACCGGCCTCCGCGATGACCGTCTCGCCGGGGTCGAGTTCGACCTCCACGATCTGCATCTCTTCGCCGAGCAGGGTGAAGTCGATGTCGTGCGCGCGCTGCCCGGCGGGCGGCGGTGCGGGCGGCATTCCCATTCCAGGCGCGGCCGGCATGACCGGCGCACCGGCACCGGCGAGCAGGTCGGGCCGCACGTCTTTGATCGGCTTCCAGTCGGCCATGCCCTCCATCCAGACGAGCGTATCGGGCCGGATCATGCCGTTGGCGACGAGGCCGGGCACATCGGTGTCATTGGCAATCACAGGCTGGCGGTTAGGACCGGAGTAGTAGATCTGAGGCATGGTGGTAGGGTCGGTAGGTCCCCAAAGATATCCACTGAGCCGCGAGGGCAAGTGTGGGGAACGGCGAATCCGGCGCTAAAGCCGCCGCACCAGCCGCACGGAGTCGAGGCGCAGCTGGGCCGCACCGACGGCGGCGTCGAGTTCCGCGGCGTGCGCGCGCAGGGCGTCGGATTCCGCGGCATCCACGTGGTCGTTGAGTTCGCCCAGCGCGAGCAGTCGCGAAATTTCCGCGCCGAGTTTCTGCTTCGCGTCGTCGCGGGCGCGGGTAATGAGAGCGGCGGCTTTGGCGGCGGCGAGCGTGCGGGCTTTGTCGAGCATCGCGGGGATGAATTTGTCGCGCAGCGGACCGGCGGAGGCGATGGCGGCGATTTCGCCGGGCTCCGTCTGCGCCTTGAGCAGCGCCCGGTCGGACGAGAGGTCGTTGTGCGCGTGATCCACCACCACGCGCACCGCGGTGGCCGGCAGAAATCGGTCGGCATGCAGCGCCGCGGGGGCGATGCATTCGAGCACGAAGACGCATTCCAGCAGCAGCGCCTCGCCGGTGCCGCTGCGCCAGGTGACGAACGACGCATTCCCCGTTTCTCCGCCCAGGAGCAAATCCAGGGCGCCGCGCACCAGCGGATGATCCGCGGTGAGAAACGCGATGTCCTCGCGGCTCAGCGCGCGGGTGCGGTCGAAGGTGACGGTGAGACCCTCTTCCGGAATGTCAGGCAGGGAATCCGTGAGCAGATTGCCCGGGCGCAGCACATAACTGCGCGCGGAGTGCTCCTCGATTTCCATGCCGAAGTGATCCAGCAGGCGCAGCACGAAGGTCTCGAACCTCGCGTCGGCGTCCGCCTCGCGAATCGGAGCGATGATATGCTCCGCAAGCTCCGGACGGCAGGAGTTTTTCTCGAGCAGGAGGTCGTAGCCTTTGGCGAGGCGTTTGGTGAGGGCATCGCGCAGGGTGCGGGTGCGGGCGAGGAGTTGGGAGATTTGGGAAGAATGTGAGGTGGCAGTTCCATTTCTCGCGTCTTTCTCATCATTCCGATCCAAGACGGCGCGCAGCTCAGCATGCACCTCCGCCGCGATTTCCGCCGCACCGTGCACGGTTTCCTGGAACGCGCCGAGCCCCTCGTGATACCAGCGCGCCAGCACTTCGCCGGCCGTGCCCGGCACATGCGGCACGTGGATGTGAATGGTCGCCGACTGGCCGATGCGGTCGAGCCGTCCGATGCGCTGCTCCAGAAGTTCGGGGTTCTCCGGCAGGTCCCAGAGCACGAGGTGATGCGCGAACTGGAAATTGCGGCCCTCGCTGCCGATTTCCGAGCAGATAAGAATGCGCGCGCCGTCTTCGCCGGCGAACCATGCGGCATTGCGGTCGCGCTGGAGAAGTGTCAGGCCTTCGTGGAACAGCCCCGCATCGATCTGCATTTCCCCCAGCAGCGCGGCGTGCAGTTCCTCCGCCAGCTCACGCGATTGGCAGATGAGCAGCACCTTTTCCTGTTTCAGTGCGCGCAGCAGTGCGGCGAGCCATTTGATTTCGCCGCCGGACTCCACCGGAGCCAAATGCACCTGACGTTTCGGGAATCCCGCCAGGGCGCGGCGCGAATTGCGAAACATGACGCGCCCGGGACCGAACGCATCCAGCAGCGCCGCGGCCAGCGGAGCGCGGGCAGTATCATCGCCGCCGGTGACACGGTCCGCCAGGGTGCGCAGTTGCTCTGACTTCGCCGCAAACAGCGCGCGGTCCTCCTTCTTCAATTTCGCGCCGCTTTCCAGCCGGCGCAGCAGGTCCGCGACTTCGCCGTAGTGGGCGGATTCCCCGATGAACTGCTCCAGCGAGGGATAACGATCCGGATCCAGCAGCCGCAGGCGCGCGAAGTGTCCCTCCGGTCCGAGCTGCTGCGGCGTCGCTGTGAGCAGCAGTACGCCCGGCGCGGCGGCGGCGAGCTTTTCCACCAGCAGGTATTTTTCGCCGGGTGCATCCGGGTGCCATTCCAGGTGATGCGCCTCGTCCACGATGAGCAAATCCCAGCCGGCCGCGGCAGCCTGCCCGGTGCGCTTCTCGATGGCGGCCAGCCAGTCCACGCTCGCGAGCACCAGCTGACTGTCCAAAAACGGATTCGCCCCCTCGCCGCGCTCGATGCTTTCGCAGCGCTCTTCGTCGAAGATGGAGAACAGCAGATTGAACCGCCGCAGCAGTTCCACGAACCACTGATGCACCAGCGGCTCCGGCACCAGAATGAGTACGCGCGAGGCACGTCCGGTGAGATGCAGCCGGTGCAGAATGAGCGCGGCCTCGATGGTTTTGCCCAGGCCCACTTCATCCGCCAGCAGCACCCGCGGCGCGAGGCGCGACGACACCTCCGCCGCGATGTACATCTGATGCGCCAGCAAGTCCACCCGCGCGCCGGCGAACCCGCGCACCGGCGACTGCCGCATCTTCGCGCGCCGCAGCAGCGCCTCCAGCCGCAGCTTGAACAGTGCATCCTCGTCCACGCGGCCCGCGCGCAGCCGGTCGTCCGGCTTGCTGAAACTCAGCGCGCCTGGCAATTCGCTTTCCGGCACTTCACCCTCCGCCGTCTGATAGTAGAACAGCCCGTCCCGCACCTCCACGGCCAGCACCTCCATGTCCTTCACGCGGTCCCCTGGCTGAAACTTCACCCGCCGCAGCGGGGCACTGCCGCGCGCATAACGCCGCTTCTCATGCGCCGCCGGAAACGCGATCACCACCACCGACGCATCCACACTTTCGATGATTCCAAGCCCGAGTTCGGGTTCGGAATCGCTGATCCAGCGCTGGCCGGGGAGGGGGGAATGAGAGGACATGGGTGAAGACCGACTGGACTGCCCCCTTGCCTGCGCCGGGGCAAGTGGACTTGAGGACGGTGCGGGACGGTTCACCAGGGGGCGTGAAACGATAATTCCCGAATGCGGATGTTGCCTAAACCCGGCGGCTCAGGCTAAAAGCGCGCCACTCTATCAATCACCCCCCATGCATCGTCAGCGCTTTTTCCATTTCCTTACCGGTTCATGTACCCTCGCGCTGGCTTTTCCCGCCGGAGCGGCACCGGTGGCCAGCCCGGATTTCTATCTCCCGGTGGAGGACACCCCCTTTGTCGAAACCGCACCCGGCCTGCTGGGCAACGACGACCCCAACGGCGCCACCGGGAACCTGACCGCCGTGAAAGTCACGGACCCGGCCAACGGCACGCTCACCCTGCAGGGCGACGGCTCGTTCACCTACACACCATCGGCGAACTTCTTCGGTCAGGATTCCTTCACCTACAAAGTCGTGGAGGAGGCCGGACCGATCACCTTCACGGTGAATCAAAGCCAGTCCGTGCTCAACGTGCGCGTGCAGTCCAGCGTGTCGCTCACCGGCACCAGCGATGACAAGAGCACCAACGTGAATGCGAAGGGAACCCTGACGGCGCGGCTCAGTCCCCCGCAGTCTCCGTTCGGCACGGCGCAGATCAACACCATGAACATCACCACGGCCGCGCGGACCACCCTGACACTCTGCGTGGCGCCGCTGTGTCTCGGCACGCTGACCGCGCGCATCGAGCCGGACGGCCTGTCCATTACCATGCGCGAGGATCAAGCCGGGCCGGCGGTGCCGGTGACCGCGGGCACATTCAATCAGACCGGCAACCGGGTGGATGCCACCGGCACGATGTTTCTCTCCACCGGCGGCCTCGCTTCCGGCATCGAGGTGCCCCCTTTGGCGGAACTGAACAGTCCTGACATCGCCTACGACTTCAACAACGCGACCATCACCCAGAACGGAACCACCCTGACACTGGCTGTGCCCATCAGCATTCAGCAGGTCATCACCGAACCCGACTACACCGCGACGGTCACGGTGAGCGGCACCGTGCGCGCCACGGCACCGGTGCCCGCCGCGACCGGTTCGGAGTCGAACGTGGTCGCCGTGACCCTGGACGTGGCTCCCGTGGACGATCCGCCGGCGGCCGTGAACGACATCTATTTCACCCGGCAGAACCATCCGATTAACATTCCCGCTGCGGGCAGCATGGCGGTGAACGAGACGCTCATCGCCGGCAACAGCGACTGGAAGTACAGCACCGGCACCGACCTTGGCACCGCATGGCGGGCGGTGAATTTCGATGACAGCACATGGTCCACCGGCACCGGCGTGCTGGGCTATGGCGACGCGGACATTCAGCCTTCGGGAACGATTCCGGCGGGTGCCGCGGCCGGCGACAACTACCCCACCGCCTACTTCCGCCGCGAGTTCAACCTGACCGCCGCGGCCGCGACGCTGGATGCGAAACTGGAATTCCAGCGCGACGACGCCTGCGTCATTTTCGTCAACGGCACGGAAGTCTATCGCGACAGCACGCCCTATACCGGCAGCACCACCCCTCCGCTGGCCGTCAGTGGCGAAATTGCCTACGCCAGCTTTGCGGCCGCCGACATTCCCGACGCCGAGGGGCAGACCTACCGGGAATTCACCATTCCCCACAACCTTTTCCTCGAGGGCAAGAACGTCATCGCCGTGATGGTCAAACAGCGGAGCGCCACCAGCAGCGACCTGCGCTTCGATCTGAAATGCAGCCGCACGGCGCAGCCGGTGGAGGTGCTCATCGGCGCCGGCAGCGTCTGGAAATACAGCACCGGAACCGACCTCGGCACAGCATGGCGGGATCCGGCCTACAACGACTCCGCGTGGGAAAACGCCGCCGGCCCTCTGGGCTATGACACGGATATTCCGCCGGCCAGCACCATTCCCGACGGCGGCGCCGCCAAACATCCCACGGCCTATTTCCGCCGCGAATTCACCCTGACAGATCCATTCGACACGGTGGAGCCGCTGGTGGAGTTTCAGCGGGACGACGCGTGCATCATCTATGTGAACGGGGTGGAAATTTACCGCGACAGCACGCCCTACACCGCCGGCGGGGCGCTGCCATTCCCCGCCAGCGGGGAAGTCGCTTACTCCACCTTCAGCGCCGCGAACATTCCGGAAGCGGAGAGCCTCGCCTATAAGAGTGTGACCTTTTCCCGCAGCGTGTTGCGGGAGGGCCGCAATGTCATCGCCGCGGAGGTCCACCAGAATTCCGCCACCAGCAGCGACCTGCGCTTCGACCTCCGCGCGCGGCGCACCACCGGCGTCGGCGGCGTGGCTTTCAACGACACCGATGTGGACGGTCCGGCCTTCAACATCGTGCTTCATACGCCGCCGTCCCGCGGCTCAGTGCAGTTGAGCCCTGACGGATCGTTCACCTACACGCCGGCGCCGGACTTCCCGGCCTCCGGCGCTTCCGGCACGGATTCCTTCGTGTATCGCCACACCGCCGGCGGCCTGCCCTTCAGCAGCACCGCGCTGATCTTTCCCATGGGCGGCGACTGGAAATATCTCGACAACGGCGCCGCTCCCCCGCAGGAAGCCGGTCCCGTCCTAACTTCCGCCGACTGGCGGCACGCGGACTTCAACGACTCGCAGTGGGCCGTGGGCGCCGGCGAACTCGGCTACGGCGACGGCGACGAAGTCACGGTGGTCGAGGACGACGCCACGCCGGGCAGCCCGACGGCCGGCTCCACGACGCGTCATGTGACCACGTGGTTCCGCCGCAAATTCGACTACGCCGGCGCCGCCGCACTCGTCAGCGCCCTCCAGGGCCGCGTCATCCGGGACGACGGCATCGTCATCTGGCTCAACGGCACCCGCATCGTCAAAGACGGTCTGCCTGAAACATGGAATGCGAATACACTCGCCACCACAGGCATCAGCGGCGCGGCGGAGACCACCCCGCTGGAGGTGCTCAACATTCCTCCCGGCGCCCTTCGTCAGGGCCAGAACATTCTCGCCGTCGAAATCCACCAGCAGGCCCGCGACAGCAGTGACATCAGCTTCAACATGGAACTCTCCGCCGTCAGCGTGGCCGGCGCCCTCGTGGAAATCATCGTCCTCAATGACGACCTCGATGCGGATAACATGTCCGACACCTGGGAGCGGGCCAACGGCATCGACGACACCGTCGCCAATGCGGACGAGGACACCGACCGCGACGGACAGAGCCACCGCAGTGAGTTTCTCGCCGGGACCGACCCCCTGCTCGCCTCCAGTGTCTTCAGAACCGCGGACCTCGCGTCCCTGCCGGGGAATCAGTTGCAGATCACCTTCGACTCCGTTCCGGGGCGGACCTACCGCCTTCAGCGCTCCGACGCTCTCGCCCCGTGGTCCGACACCGGCAGCGACATTCCCGCCCATCCCTCCGACCCGCAGACGGTGATCCAGTTCACCCGGCCCGTCCTTCCCCGGCAGTTCTACCGGCTGCGGATCGTCGGCGACTGGCAGTGAGGCCGCCGGCATGGGCGTTTTCCGCGGCAAAAAACCACTTGCCGCCCCGGGGAAGTCTGCCACTGTCGCGCCCCTCTTATGAGAAAAGCTATTGCTAAAAGCAAGACCCGAAAAGGCGTCGCCAAGCGGTTCAAGATCACGGGCACCGGCAAAATCCTGCGTAGAAAACAGGGTCGCCGGCACCTCGCCGAGTGCAAGAACCGCAAGCGGAAGCGCAATCTCAGGAAAGTGGCCACCGTCGCCGAAGTGGACGTGCCCCGCATCCTGGCTTGCATGCCGTTTGCGCGCTGACGCCCGCACGGGCCGGCATCCCGGCCCCCTCCGCCGCCGCCTGATCTTCCGCTGGAAGGTCTTTGAAAGGGTGAGACGGCGCGGAGAATTCAATAACAGCCCGTTCGCCAAACAGAAAAAATGCCAAGAGCCACCAACTCGCCCGCGAGCCGCAAACGCCGCAAGCGGACGCTCAAACAAGCCAAAGGTTTCTACGGAAACCGCTCCCGCCTCTACCGCTACGCCAAGGACGCCCTGTTCAAAGCCAAAACCTGGGCCACCCGCGACCGCAAAACCCGCAAGCGTAACTTCCGCGCCCTGTGGATCACCCGCATCAGCGCCGCCGTGCGCGGACGCGGCATGACCTACAACCGCTTCATGGAGGGCCTCAAGTTCCTCAATGTCGATCTCGACCGCAAGGTCCTCGCCGACATGGCCATCACCAATCCTGCCGCCATCGACGAACTCGTCGCCCAGGCGAAAGCCGCCATGGACGAGAAGGCCAAAACCAAAGCCGCTTAACCACAGCAGCGAGCCAATTCACGAACGGCCGCTTCCGCAAGGGAGCGGCCGTTTTGTTTCCCGGTGCCATCATGAGCAGGGCGCGGACAGCAACAGGCCAGAGATGGACGCAGCTGGACGCAGATCAGGATGGTTCACCCGCGAGTCATTCCCCGGGGCGCTCATCCGCTGCTTTCGCTCAAAAAATCCGTGTTCATCTGCGTCAATCCGTGTCCATCTGTGGCCTCTCCCTGATTCGTCATGCCCGCCAAGAAACGCTCCTCCTCCACCTGCCGCATCGGTCTCGTGCAAATGCGCTGCTCCGACCGCGTGGCCGACAATGTCCGCCGCGCCGAAGCCCATGTCACCGCCGCGGCGAAGCAGGGCGCAAATGTCGTCTGCCTCCAGGAACTCTTCGCCTCGCTCTACTTCTGTCAGTCGCTCAATCCCGACTGGTTCAAGCTCGCGGAAAGCGTGCCCGGCCCGCTCACTGAACGTTTCTGCAAACTGGCGAAGAAACTGCGCACCGTCATCCTGCTGCCGGTGTTCGAGAAAGCCGCGCCCGGGCTCTACTTCAACTCCTGCGCCGTCATCAATGCCAACGGCGCGCTGCTCGGCACCTATCGCAAGATGCACATCCCGCACGATCCGCAGTTCGAGGAGAAATACTACTTCACTCCCGGTGACCGCGGCTTCTCCGCATGGAATACCGCCGCCGGACGGCTCGGCGTGCTGATTTGTTGGGACCAGTGGTATCCCGAAGGCGCACGACTCACCGCCATGCACGGCGCGGAGATTCTGTTCTACCCCACGGCCATCGGATGGCTGGCGTCGGAGAAGAAAGAACTCGGCGAGAAGCAGCACCAGTCCTGGGAAATCATCCAGCGCGCCCACGCCGTCGCCAACGGCTGCTACGTCGCCAGCGTGAACCGCATCGGCCACGAAGCCCCCGCCGGCGGCCAGGGCATCGAATTCTGGGGCCGCTCCTTCATCGCCGGCCCCATGGGCGACCTCGTCGCCAAAGCCTCCACCGACAAAGAGGAACTCCTCCTCGCCGACGCCGACTTCGACGCCATCCGCAACCAGCGCGAATGGTGGCCCTTCCTCCGCGACCGGCGCGTCGATGCCTACAGCGACCTGACAAAACGCTTTCTGGCGTGAGGTCTGGACACGGTGGGGTGAGGCTGCGCCCGGGCCCATTCATCCAGTGAGAAACTTGCACGGTGTAATTCTATAGAAAAGTCGGCTCGGGCGCAGCCTCGCCACACCGCTTGATGGTTCCGTTCCATGAGGGTGAGAAGTTCCGCGCAAGTTCCAATGCGATTCTGCTGCGGCGCAAGCCTTCGTGCCTCAGCCTAAAAGCGGGAATGGGAAATTGACCCCGGCGCTATAAATCAGTAAGGTCCAAG
>CAZFZN010000028.1:0-103076 GCA_964523105.1 uncultured Akkermansia sp. | reverse complement strand
ACCCGCTTCGGAGCCTAACTCAAACCGGGCGCGTAACTGCGGAACTTGGGCTAACCGGCTACCCGGGGCTGCGATTGTCCCTCGCTCGCCCCGGGCTTTGCCGTCCAGCCCCGTTGGGGCCTCAAGCTTCCGGCTCCGCCGGGTTGGGTTGATGCGCTCCGGCTCGCTGCCGCCGGAGAAATACTCCGTGCGGGTGAGGATGCGGCCGTCCTCATGCTCCGTGGGCCCGGGGGGCTCTCGCCGGCGGGGGCAGGGCCTTCGGTCCTGGTTTGTAGGTCATTCATCCTGGAGTTGGTTTGTCAATTTTTGCACACCGTCCCCATTTTGCCATTTTTCTGGCGCGACGGCGTTTGTTTGCGGGCGGCTGGAATTATCAACGGCTCTTCGCCGTCAGGTAGTTCATCATCGCGTTCAGGCTGGTCAGTTTGCCGTAATCCGCCTCCGGGATTTCGATGCCGAGTTTGTCATGCAGCGCGATGAGGAAGTTGAGGAAGTCGAAGGAATCGATCTCCAGGGCCTCGCGGATGTTCTCGTTGGGTTTCAGCGCAGCGGGATCGGACTCCGGGGCGATCCGGCGCAGACCGTCGAAGATGGCGCTTTTGATCTCGGACTCGGTCATAGGGATTCGGGATTCTGGAGGTGGCGGTTGAGGGCGTCGAGAAACTGCGCGCCGGTGTGACCGTCGGTGGCGCGGTGATCTGCGGCGAGTGACGCATTCATGACCGGATGCACGCCGAGCATGCCGTCGCGGGCCCACGGCTGTTCCATGATTTTGCCAAAGCCCACGATCGCCACCTGCGGCGGATAGATCACGCCGAAGACTGTCTCCACGCCGAGGTCGCCGAGACTGGTAACCGTCAGGGTGGCATCGGTCATTTCGGAACTCCGCAGGCGTCCGCTCCGGGCGCGCGGGATGAGATCGCGCAGCGCCGCCATCAGTTCGCCGCAGGACATCCGGTCCACATCGTGAATCGCCGGCGCCACGAGCCCGCCGCCTTTCATGGAGAGAGCAAAGCCGAGATGAATGGCCTCCGAAACGCGATGTGTGTTATCGATCCAAAAGCCATTCAGCGCCGGCACGTCGCGCAGCGCCCGGGCCACCGCTTTGAGCAGCACCACGGCGGGCAGCAGGCGGTCTTTCATCGGGCGCGTTTGGTTTTCGGACGCCAGCCATGTCAGGGCGCGGCTCATGTCGATGCGCGTCTGGAGATAGTAATGAGGAATCTCGCGCTTTGACTTGGCCATGGCGGCGGCGATGGCGCGGCGCATGCCGCCGGAAGGGGCGGGCGGGGCTTTGGCGGCGGCCGCGCGCTCGACGTCCGCGGATTCAATGGCTCCGCCGGGACCGGATCCCTGCAGCGCGGATAAATCCACGCCCAATTCCGCGGCGCGCCTGCGGGCGAGCGGCGATACCTTTGGCCGCGCGCCTTCCGTTTTCACCACCGGTCGTGAAGCCGCGGCGCGCTCGACGTCCTCGCGGTCGATGGCCCCGCCAGGACCGGTGCCGATAACCTTCGACAGGTCCACGTGAAGCTCCGCCGCCACCTTGCGCGCCAGCGGGGTGGCGTGGACCGGCGGCTTCGACTCCGGAGATTTCCCTGGAGCAGGCTTTTCCTCCGGCGGCGGCGCAGCGGCGGATGCGGGCGCAGGTGCGGGTTCATCCGCGGAATGAATCACCGCCATCATTTCGCCGACGGCCAGTTTCGCGCCCGGCTCCGCGACCAGCCGGCTCACCACACCGGAGACGAAACACTCGATGTCGATCAGTCCCTTGTCCGTCTCCACCTCGGCGATGACATCGCCGCGCTTCACGGCATCGCCAGGTTTGACGTGCCATGTCATGAGCGTCGCGGCCTCCATGTCCGCGCCGAGGCTGGGCATGACGAAATCAGCCATGAGTGGTAACAAGTTGCTGAACAGCCGCGACGATGGTCTCCACCTGCGGCAGCGCGGCCTGCTCGAGGTGCTTCGCGTAGGGCAGGGGCACCTCGGCGGTGCACAGCCTTGCGACCGGACGGTCGAGTTCGTAGAACGCCTGCTCCATGATGCGGGAGCTGATCTCCGCCGAGATGCCGCCGCTCCGCCAGCCTTCGTCCACAACAAGCGCGCGGTGCGTCTTCGATACACTGCTCAGGATGGCGGCGTCATCGAGCGGGCGGAGCACGCGCAGGTCCACGACTTCGACACTAACGCCTTCCTTTTCGAGGGCTGCGGCGGCGTCGAGTGCTTTGTGCAGACTCGCGCCATAGGTCAGAAGGGAAACGTCGCGCCCTTCGCGACAGACGCGCGCTTTGGAAATATCCACCGGGCCGGCGCCGGCGGGCAGCTCGCCCTCCATGTTGTAGAGCGTCTGGTTCTCGAAAATGAGCACGGGATCCGGATCGGCGAGGGCGCCCGCGAGCATTCCGAAACCGTCTTCGAGCGTCGCCGGCGTGAGGACTTTGATGCCGGGGATGTGGGCATACCAGCCTTCGAGGCTGTGCGAATGCTGGGCCGCCAACTGCTTGCCGCCGCCGGTGGCCATGCGGATCACCAGGGGCACGTTGAACTGCCCGCCTGACATGTGGAGCAGCGTGGCCGCGGTGTTCATGATCTGGTCCAGCGCAAGGAGGCTGAAGTTGCAGGTCATGATTTCGACAATCGGTCTCATCCCGCCGAGTGCGGCGCCGATGCCTGCTCCCACGAAAGCCGACTCCGCCAGCGGCGTGTCGCGGATGCGTTCGGGGCCGAATTCCGCCAGCAGTCCGCGGCTCACCGCAAAGCAGCCGCCGTAATGGCCCACATCCTCACCCATTAGAAACACGCGCGGATCGCTGCGCAGCGCGGAACGGAGTCCTTCGCGCACAGCATCGCGATACGTCATCCTTTTCGCTGGATCGGTCGCGCTCATGGTTTCACCTCCGAGTGAACGAACCGGGTGAGGTCACTCACCGGCTCGAGGGTTCCGGCCTCGGCGAAGGCGACCGCCTCTGCGACCTCCTTCGCCACTTCCTGCTCCACGCCGTCATAGTCAGCGTCACTCAAAACGCCCGCGGCTTTCATCTGCTCGAAGAAAAGCGCAATAGGATCGCGCTTCTTCCACTCGGTGACCTCGTCTTTGCTGCGATACAGTTCTGCATCGAACATCGAGTGCGCCCGGAAACGATAGGTGCGGCACTCCAGCAAAAAGGGCCGGCCTTCGCGGACGTGCGCCACGGCTTGCGCCGCCGCCTCGCTCACTGCGAGCACGTCCATGCCATCCACGGCGGCGCTGGCGACTCCGTAGGCTTCGCCCTTCTTTGCGATTTCGGTGACGGATTCAGTCAGGCGCAGCGCCGTGCCCATGGCGTAAAGGTTGTTCTCGCAAACGAAGAGAACCGGCAACTGCCATAGCGCCGCGAGATTCATGGCCTCGTGAAACTCGCCCTCCGCCACCGCGCCCTCACCGAAAAAGCACGCCGTCACCGCCCTGCGGTTCTGCATTTTGTCCGCCAGCGCGAGCCCGACGGCGAGCGGCAGTCCGCCGCCGACGATGGCGTTGCCGCCGTAAAAGTGCGTCGCGGCGTCGAACAAATGCATGGAGCCGCCGCGGCCGCGTGCACAGCCCTCGACCTTGCCGTACATCTCGGCCATGATCGCGCCGGCGGAGACGCCGCGGACCAGTGCCTGACCGTGTTCTCGATAGGTGGCGACAATCCCGTCCTCAGGCAGCAATTGCCCGATCACGCCCGTGGCCACCGCCTCTTCACCGATATAAAGATGCATAAACCCGCGGATCTTCGAGGCGCTGTAAACCTCAACGCATTTTTCCTCGAAACGCCGGATGCGCACCATCTGCCAAAGCAGCCGGCGGGCGTGATCGTGGTCTGGGAGGGGCGGGCTCATGGGCTGGTTCGGACACTGCTTTGTGAGGGATTGTGATCGATGAGCGGCGGCGATCCGGCAAAGGTCTCCTCCAATACCGGCACGACTTGCTTCTTACGGGACATGCAGCCGTCCAGAAACGTTCCGTCATCGGAGATCGGGTTGCCGAACGCGCGTTCGACCACCTCGCGGAGTCCGCCGACTTGCCAGAGGTAGCTGCCCTTGCGGCCGATGTCGGTGCCCATCAGGATCACCTCCTGGAGGTGGCACTCGTCCATCATGTGCCGCATGGCATCCAGCAATTCAGCCCGGCGCGCCACCAGCGGCCGGGCCTCGGGCGCCTCGACCTGGGCGATGCCCACGCGATGCCCGGCGAAGGTGAAGGTCTTGAAATCGGCCTCGATGAGTTCGCGCGCCGGACGCGTGGCAATGTCCCCGCGCGCACGCAGCAGTTCGGCGCCAAATGCCGCTGCATCCACTCCCGCGAGCGAGGCTAACTTCGGAACCATCCGGCGGTCCTTCGCCGAGGTCGTGGGCGAGGCGAGCACAAGCGTGTCGGACAGAATCGCGGCCAGCAGCGCCCCGGCGATGCCCGGCGGCGGCTCGATCTCATGGAGAAAAAACTGCTCGGCGATGAGCGTGGCCGTCGCGCCGACCGGCTCGCAGTGGAAAACGATCGGCCTCGGGATTCTCAGGTCACCGATGCGGTGGTGCTCCCAGACCTCAAGGACAGTGGCGTGTTCGATGTCGTCCAGCGCCTGCGCGGTTTCGTTGTGGTCCACGAGGATCAGCCGGCATCCGGTGGCGCGAGTCAGCAATTCGGGAACGGGCAGCGCAAACCGTTCGAGCACATGGCGGGTCTCGCTGTTCAACTCGCCGGCGCGGGCCGGGCGCACATGGGTGTCTCCCAGCGCATTCCGCAGATGGGCATAGGCAATCGCCGAGCAGATCGAATCGGTGTCGGGATTCTTGTGTCCAATAACGTGGATGGGCGCTTCCATGGGATGATGGGTATGAGGGCTTACCCGCTCTCCAGGGTGGAGAGATCTCCTTCAGGCAGGCCCAGTTCGCGGGCTTTCAGAAGACGGCGCATAATTTTTCCGCTGCGTGTTTTTGGCAGGGATTCGATGAAGGCGATCTCTTTCGGCGCCACCGCCGGGCCGAGACGTTTGCGGGCGAACCCCAGCAGTTCCGCGCGCAGCGGCTCATCGGCAGCGCGGCCTGGTTTGATCACGACAAAGGCCTTCACCAGTTCCCCGATGAGCGGGTCGGGCTTGCCGATGACACCGGCCTCCGCCACGGCGGGATGCTCCATGAGCGCGCTCTCGACTTCGAATGGTCCGACCATGTGGCCGGAGGTTTTGATAATGTCATCCGCCCGGCCGACGAACCAGAAGTAGCCGTCGGCATCGCGCTTTGCCAGGTCGCCGCTCAGATACCAGCCGCCGGTGAAGCACTTCGCATAGCGCGCTTCGTCGTGGAGATAGGCGCGGAACATGGACGGCCAGCCGGGTTTGAGCGCGAGTTCGCCTTCGATATCCGGCTCCGTGATCACTTCCACGCCGCCTTCGACGCGCCGCACGACGGCCGCTTCGATGCCGGGCAGCGGTTTGCCCATCGAACCCGGGCGAATGTCCATCGCGGCGTAATTCGCGATCATGATGCCCCCGGTTTCCGTCTGCCACCAGTTGTCGTGAATGGGCAGGCCGAGCGCATTTTCACCCCACACGACCGCTTCGGGATTGAGGGGTTCGCCGACGCTGTGAATCAGCCTCAGCGTGCTGAGGTCAAACTGAGTGCGCGGTTCCCCGGGAATGCGCATGAGCCGGCGAATCGCGGTCGGCGCCGTGTACCACACGGTGACTTTCTGCTCCTCCAGCAGGCGGTACCAGCGCTCTGCATCGAAGTCCGCTTCATCCACGAGATTGGTCACGCCATGCAGCAGTGGAGCAAAGATGCCGTAGGAGGTGCCGGTGACCCACCCCGGATCGGCGGTGCACCAGAAGATATCGTCAGGATGGAAATCGAGCACGAAGCGGCCGGTGGCGAAATGAGTGAGCACCGCCTGATGCACATGCACGGCGCCCTTGGGCATGCCGGTGGTGCCGCTGGTGAAATGGAGCAGCGCCATGTCCTCCGGATCCGTGGCCGGAATTTCGAAACTGTCCGCCGCCGCGGCCATCCGTGAGGGCAGGGAAAGCACGTCGTCGCTCACATCCTCCGCCGCATCCGCGAGCAGCACGAACTTCAACTCCGGGAGCCGTTCGCGCAGCGCGGAGACTTTCTTTTCGTAAAGCGCCGCCGTCGTCACCAGCACCCTGGCATCACCCCGGCTCAGCCGCTGCCACACCGGTTCCGGCCCGAACTGCGAGAACAGCGGGCAGAAGACACTGACATTCTTCAGCGTGCCCAGCGCTGCGAAATACAACTCCGGCACCCGCCCCATCAGCGCAAAGACCCTTTCCCCCTTCGCGACGCCCAGGGATTTCAACACGTTGGCGAACCGGGCCGAGCCGCGGGACATGTCCGCATATGTCAGATCGCGCACCGTTCCATCCTTGCCCAGCCAGCGCAGCGCGGTGTGATTCGCCAGAGGGCCGGCGGCATGACGGTCCACCGCTTCATGCGCGAGATTCAATCCCCGGCCGTCAGGCAGTCCGGCAAGCGCGGAGCGGATGCCGGGCCACGAGAATGCCGCACATTCCGTGGTATGGTCGCGCAGGTTTGGCGTCACCTTCCAGTCGGCCGGGTTCTTTTTGATGAAGGGAGAAGCCATGCGGGGAAATCCGGTTGCCGGTGAGGATGGTTCTAAATTGGCGCGGCTGTGACGACGAGCACGGGAGTCCGGCTGCGCGCCAGAACGGCCTGCACGGTCGAGCCCAGTAGCGCGGCGCCGAGGCGGGAATGCCCTTTGCATCCCATGCAGATGACGTCCGCCCCCATGCGCTCCGCTGCGGCGCAGATGGCGGCGGCGGCATCACGGTGCACCAGCACTTCCTGACTGATCCGGACGTTAGGCACTTCGCGCAGTGCCGCCGGCAGAGAGAGAAACCGGGCTTCCGCTGCCTCGCGCTCCTTCGCCGTCGCGAGACTGTGTTCGAAGTAAACCTCTGAAGCGACGACGGGGTTGATGCCGGGTTTGGGCTCGCGGCAAACGTGCAGCAGGCGAATTTCTCCGCCGGAAGGCAGCAGGCTTTGTGCGCGGCGCAGGGACTCCACTTCCATGCCGTCGAAATTCATCGCCAGCAGCACTCTGCGAATGGCGGGAACGTCCAGCGGCGGCGCCAGGCCAGGCACGCAGAGCACGTTGACGCCGGCGTGATCAAGGACACGCCGGGAAAAGGAACGCCGGCTCCGGTGCTTCGTTCCCTCATGGCGGTGGGTGCCCACCACCAGCATTCCGGGTTTCTGCTCCCCGGCCAGACGAAGCAATTCACTTGCAGGCAGCCGGCCGGTTTCCCTCGCATGCACCTCGAGCCGGGCCTCACCCAGGATCGCATGCACTTTCTCCCAAATATCGCGTTCAAGGGATTCATGCTGCTCCGGCCGGCTGCCTTCCTCCGCGACAGGCTGAATGGAGGCGGCTGCGATCTTCACGGGGCCGAACCCCTTCAGCCGGCGCACGAGGGCAAGGGCGGCGTCGGATGAGCCTGACAAATCAATGCCGCACAGCAGGTCGAGAGTTTGTTCCTTTTCGAGCCACGCCAGCAGTTTGTCCGCTTCACGCACCACCAGCACCGGGACCGGTGCATGCGCCGCCACAGCTTCGGCGACGCTTCCCGCGATCCAGCGGCCCGCTCCGCCTTTTCCGGACGAACCGAGCACGATCAGTTCCGCCCCCTGTTCCGCCGCAGCTGCCAAAATCTCCATCGTCGTTCCCCCGCGACGGAAATCCTCCGTCACTTCAATTGCTCCGGCGCGCAGCGCCTCCGCCCCGTTCTTCAACTCCGCGCGATAAGGCGCGTCGTCCGGCGGCAGCGCGGGCACTTCGCCCATGAACATGGTATCGGGCAGGCAATGGACGAGCCGCAGGCTCCCGCCGGATTTCTTCGTCAATGCGGCGGCAACCGCGGCGGCAGCCCGGGCGGCATCGGAGAAGTCGGTGGCACAAAGGATTTTCATGTTAGTCGTCAGGCTGGCTCTGTGGTTCCATGAGGGCCGGTGAAGTGGGCGGGAGTGGAGGTGCCGGCGCCGTGCGGAACGACTTCCCGGCATCCGGATGGTTGCGAGTTCAGTATGGGATGCTGCCGGAAGTGACGGGACGAATCTCCGCACCTCCTGGGATCATCTGCGCAGTTCTTCCGCGGCCCGTCGATCCGGATTTGCATCCGGATTGCCGGCGAAACGCACGCATTGTCCCCGGGTCAGCCCCGTCTTCTCCCGCGGGTTTCCAGGAGTTCCTCTCCGCAGTTCGCGACCGCGGCGAATCTTCGAAAGGGACCCGGCTGCGCTTACAAAATCACCACCCGCGACCCCTCGTGCGCGGAGAGCAGTTCCGCCCGGCGATGCAGCAGCCAGTCGAAGGCGAAAAAGGCGCCGTAAGCGAGCAATACCGGCGGCGACGGGATCAGACTGACGACGTGCGTCTCCACGCCAAACCACTCATCCATGAGCCAAAGGAGAAGCCCCGTTCCCATAGCAAGCCATACGGGGGACCACGCAGATAACATGGCTCGCTGGACCACGCCATCAGCAAACGCCCGCAGGTTCCGCGACACCGGTTCGGAACGGGTCAGCAGCCACCGCAGGCCGAACAGCAGGGCATAAAGCCACAGCAGGTAGTAGCGGAACCAGAGATGCCTCAGGCTGAACATCCCGCCGGAATCTTTCGAAACAAACAGAAGCCCCTTATGGTAGAGATTTGTGAAGGGGGTTGAGAGCGGGATCTCCGTGAGGTGGCGCCCGGAGAGGTTTGCGCCGGTGTGCCATGCCGCTCTGATGAGGGAGGAACAGAATCAGCCATCCCAGAATCAGCGGCACCACGATGCGGCTGAGCCGGTTCATTGCGAAATAGCCGAACCCCTTCCGATGGCAAATTATATGAGCGAAGAACCCGGCAATCAAAAAGAACAACTGCATCCGGAAGGTGTGAGAGGCGAAGAAAAACCAGTCGAAGAACCGGTTTACAGAAACGTCCACGACGGGTGCGCCCATGGGCGCGGGAACGAAACTCCACACGGCATGGAAGACCACGCCCAGCAGCAGCGCGCAGGCGCGGGTGGCGTCGAGAGAGTGGAAACGTTCTGAAGAAGTGCTGGCGATCATGGCATCGGTACGGTTTGATTTCGGGAGTTGATGACCGCCGGCACCCTGGCGGTTTTCGCCGGGTCCGGATTTCACTGCCGGGCGAGTCGCCTATTGGGTGATGGCGTCCTCCGGCACTTCGATGCCTCTGGCGGTGAGTTCACCGGCCGCCCAGTGCCGCGAGTTTCGCATGGAAAGGTATTTGCCGACGATTCCCCGGGGGTCGCTTCCGATCGGGGGCGCCGATTGTTCCCGCTCCCAGCCTTTGCTGAATGCCTCGCGGGCTCTCTTCTCGTTCTCCGGCCCGCCCAGCCCGACGTAAGCGACAGCCAGAATGTATTGATGCCTTTCCTGTTCCAGAATCTGCCGATGAACCAGTTTTGACACGCCGCGCAGGTCTTTCTGTTCGACGAATTCATGGACGGCATCGACGGCTTGCTGATACTCACCCTTCAGGATATGGCGCCGGGCGTCTCCCAGGAGCGGGAGCATGGTCCACCAGCCGGTGGACGCGGTTCTCAATCGTTCGCGGATGGTATTCGTCGCTTCTTCCAGCCCGGCAGACGGTGATTGCAGCGAAAGGATTTCATAAAGCCAGTAGGCGCCCTGAGTGTCTGCCGTGGCCAGAAACTTAAACCCCCTCTGCACGAACCTCTCGCAGGTATCCGGGTTCCCTACCGACAGCGCCGCAAGGGCTCCCAATCTCCAGTCACGGATGCCTGCGTCCTTCTGCAGGTCGTCCGCCAGCAGGATTTTCGCGGCTTCTCCCCAGTCTCCCCGGGCGATGCACACACGTGCCTTCATGACATCGAATTCCCAGGCATCAAACTGTTTCCTGATCTCCGGGTGGTCCTCCCATTCCCTGATGCGGTCATAGGCCTGATCCGGGCGATTGTTGCCGCAGAGCGCATCGATCACGCGACCCGCAAACAGGAATGTTCTGCTGCCAAGGGTATCGATTCCGGCGTCACCGCCGGATGCAGTTGCGTCGCCGACACCGGCCGCATCGGCTGCGGCTGCGTCGAAAAGCAATTGCAGTGCCTGCTCCGCAGGCGGGAGAGCCTCCTCGTACTTGCCCTGGAACAGAAGGACATTGGCGAGTCTTGCGGCCGGAACCTCTTTCGTGAAGTTGTAAAGGCCTTCCATGGCGGGACCCCGGTTATAAGCTTCCCGGGCCAGTCGTTCCGCTTCGCCCATGTTTCCTTCGATCACGTGGCCATCGCTTTCCATGATGAACGTTTCGATGATCAAATCATCGGATTTCGGCTCAGCAATCTCCAACTGATGACGGAGCCTCCGCAATTCCTTTGTGCCGCTTTCGAAGTCATCATACATCGCATGCATTCCGGCCGCCGAAACCTGGAAAATCAATCGTTCTGAATCCGGCAACTCGTCTGCGGTCAGCACAGGCAGCAGTTCCTCCATCCGCTTGATCTGCCGGATTGCCTCCTCCTGGTGAAACATTCCGGCGCGGAGGAACACATCGCGCATGGCCTTGCGGACCCTGAATTCCGGCAAGGGGGCGGATTGCAGTTTCTCCTTCACCGTATGGTCCGCGGACTTCAGCAACACGTCGATCGCGGTGCGGTTGTCTTGCTGTAAAAGTTTTGGGACCGCGGCTTTCAGCATTCCTTCCACCACCTCCGCCGTGCGTGCGGCCTGCGCTCCCGACAACTCGGCCGCCTGCTGCATTTCGATTGCGATCCGCCCGGCATCGGTTGCCTTCATTTCGGCATCGTGGGCGCGATTCTGCCCGATCAGCGCGAAAATCGATGCGGCCAGACCGAACACCAGTGTCGCCGCCACCGTCAGGCCCGCCGTGTAGATGACTTTGTTCCGGCGCCATGCCTTTTGAAAGCGATAAGCTGTGCTCGGCGGACGGGCGGCGACCGGTTCGTTGTCGAGGTGGCGCCTGATGTCGGCGGCGAGGCCGGCCGCCGTGTCGTAGCGGCGCGTGCGGTCTTTCTCCAGACACTTCATGACGATCCAGTCGAGATCGCCTTTGAGCTGGTGGAGCAGCTTCGCAGTGTCGGCAGAGCGTCGCCGGGCGGTCGTCGTCAGTTCTTCTCCCTGCAGTTTTGCCAGCCTTGTGCTGGGACGCACCGGCTCTTTTTCCCGGATCGTCTTTCGCATCGCATCGATGCCCGAAGCCATGAGTTCCTTCGCATCGAACGGCGTGCTGCCTGCCAGCAGTTCGTAGAGCAGCACGCCCAGCGCGTAAATGTCACTGCGCGTATCGATGTCCAGCCCGCTCATCTCCGCCTGCTCGGGACTCATGTAGGCCGGCGTGCCGACGAACTGATGCAACTGCGTGTAGATCGTGGCTTCGCTCAGCCGCCCCTCCGTGGCTTTGGAAATGCCGAAATCGATCACTTTCGGCACCGGCACGCTGTCGTGGAGCGTGACCAGAATATTCGAGGGCTTGATGTCCCGGTGGATGATTCCCTTCTGGTGTGCGTGCTGCACCGCATGGCAGACCTTCATAAAGAGTTCGAGGCGCTGTAGAGTCCCGAGGTTGTTCTGGTCGCAGTAATCCGTGATTTTCACGCCGCGCACCAGTTCCATGACGAAGTAAGGCCGGCCGCTGTCTGTCGTCCCGGCGTCGAGGACTTTGGCGATGTTCGGATGATCCATCATCGCCAGCGCCTGCCTTTCCTGCTCGAACCGGGCGATGACCTCCCGCGTATCCATGCCCAGCTTGATGATCTTGAGGGCCACGCGGCGGCGCACGGGCTGGTCCTGGTCTGCGACCCATACCGTGCCGAATCCGCCCTCGCCGACCTGCTCGCGGAGTTTGTAGGGACCGATGACAGTGCCGGGGCGTTCGGCGGGCTCGCTGATCACCGTGGCCAGGGTATCCGGCAGGAACTCCGCTTCGGCATCATGCACTCTCAGGAGCGCCTGGATTCGCTTTTCCAGAGCGGCATCGCCGCCGCAGGCTCCGTTGAGCCACGCATCGCGCGGCGGGCCCGCCGGGTGGTCCAGTGCATCGTTAAAGAGGCGGCGTTCGAAGTCGGCGTGAGATAAGTCGGCGGGCATGACAGTGGTGTTTGTCGGTTTCATGCGGAAAGCCGCCGGGCTTTGGGCCAATTATTTCTGAGAAGGCGCGGGATCTGCGGCCGGCTCAAGTTTCCCGGTTCAATTCTTCGAACAGCCATGCCCGCGCATAGGCCCACGTGCGCTTGGCGGTGCGCTCGGAGATGCCGAGCACTTCCGCGGCCTCGATATTGGGTAGTCCGGTAAAAAGGCGAAGCTTGATCAGTTCCGCTCCCCGCGGGTCGCGTTGAGCCAGACGGTCGAGTGCTTCATTCACAGCGAGCACCTGTTCATCGGGTGCATCGGCGGCGAGATGGAGCGATGACCAGTCGGCCCGCTGCGGATTGCCGCCACGTTTCAGGGACTGCTTGCGCCGGGCTTGATCCACAAGGATGCGCCGCATCGCCTCGGCGGCGGCCGCGAAGAAGTGCGCGCGGCCGTCGAATTTTCCCGCACCCAGTTTGATCCACGCTTCATGCACCAGGGCCGTAGCCTGCAGCGTCTGTCCCGGACCTTCCCTCGCCATGCGTTGCGCCGCCAGCTGGCGCAATTCTTCGTAAACCAGCGGCACCAACTCCTCCGCGGCTTTGGGATCGCGGGAATCGATGGCGCTCAACAATTGGGTCACTTTGTCGGGCATACGACGGAGCCTACACGGCATGATGGCCCCCGGATAGTTCAAAAGTGGCACCGGGCCTGGTCCTGGACTCAAACGTCCCCGCGTCAGCGCTGCGCCGCGGGGGCAGCCGTATTCTCTCGTTGCGCGGCCTCCGCCTTCGCAATCTCCTCCCACGCGGGTGCGTGCCAGACGCGCAGGCTCATGGGGCCATGGTCATAACTGACAGCGATGAGGGTGCGTCCGTCGTTCAGGAGTTGCGCCTGGCCAACCAGGACGGCTCCCGGGGCGTCAAGGGTGATCAATTCCTGCCACGTCGCCGTATCCCAGAGGGTGATGGCATTTGTTTCGCCGCCCGTCGTGATCAGCCGCAAAGAGTCAGTGGAGAATGCCAGGTCAACGGGAGCGCCCCGACCCCGGATATTCGCCACCCGGGTCCAGACTTTCGCACTCCTTCGCCAAACGTGAGTCTCGCCGCTCTCGGAACAGGTGGCCAGCAATTGCCCGTCCGGAGAGAACGCCATGCGGCGAATCGATCGCCGTCCGTGATCGACAAATTTGGTTTCGACGAGTGCCGGGTCGCTTTGAGTGAGATCCAGGATGGTGACTGAACCGGGGTCGCCCTGAACGGCGACAAGGCCCGCGCTCAAACACTCCGCCAGCGTTCCGGCCGCACGGTCTCCAATTCCATTGCCGTTGCTGCGGTAGCGGTCCAGGGACGGCAGCGTCTCCGGGGCCGTCGGCTCCCACGTCCGGGTGTTCAGGATCCGGGGCTCACCGGTTGCCAGCATTTTGCCCCTCAGAAGCCTGCCGTCGCTGCTCACGGACTCCGCCTGGAAACCGTCCAGATCTCGCTCGAGTGTGAGGGGTTCCAGACGAAACACCTGCGTTTGGGAATCATGCCCGACGACAATTCGGCTGGAATCATCGACGAACCACAGTCGTGCCCAGGAACCAAATTCAGGAATTTCTCCGAGTGGCTCGAGAGTTTCCGGATCCGATCTCACGATTTGGCCATCAGTGCCGAGGGTGAACAAGAGCCGGCCGTCGGCTGAAATGGCGTAGCGTGTCCGCATTACGGAGCCCATTTTTTGCCACTTGGAAATCAACTCCGGTGAGTCAAGAGGTTCAAATTGGCGACTTTGTGAGAAACGGGTCCCCGTCGCAGACCCGGCGTTCCAGAGGAAAAGGTTTCCGTCCGCGCATGCCGTGGCCACTTGCGTGCCGTCCGGGCTCAAGGACAGGCAGCCGATACTTCCCCAATGGCCGCCCCGCGAGTCATCCAGAGTCAGTTCATCCACGTCCCAGATGCGCAGCGTGGTATCGCTTCCAGCGGAGTACAGTTTCCGGCCATCAGCCGAAAATTGCAATGAAGCCACCCAGCTTTGGTGGCCGGTAAGCACGCCCCTCGGCTCGCCGGTTTCAGCATCCCAAAGCTTTACAACCGGATCCCGATAGGCAGCCGACGAAGCCAGCAACCGGCCATCCGGTGAGAGGGTCAGGCACGCCAGCCCGGAGCCCGTCTCCCGTTTTTCTTTTTTCTCTTTTTTGTTTCCGTAGGCCTGCCATTTTGAAAGCTCGCTTCCATCCCTGACGTCCCGACAGTAGATCCGGCCGTCGAAGTCGCCAACAAAAAGGGTTTTGTCGTCCGGCCCGAAACAAACGGCTCCCACGAAACCGCTGTAGGCGGCACCTGTCTTCTCCGCCTTCTTGTGCCAGAGAGCCCGGCCGGTGGCTACATCCCACACGGCGACGTAGCAGTTTCCGCGAACCTCATCGGGGTAGCCCTGAAAATACGCCGCGACCATCTCGCCATTCCTGGAGAAGGCCAGATGGCGGACGTCATAACTCGGCGCAAAACCATCCGGCGCGGGCAACTCTGTCTCCTTTTCATGCGTGCGGGCATTCCAGAGGACGATGGCGTCCCGGTCAGCGTCGTTGTTCCCGTCCTCCCGATACACCGCGAGGCGGGCTCCGGTTGGGTCGTAAACGCAGCGCGTGGTGCGGCCGGGTGGCGCGAGGACTTTTACCCGGCATTTGCGCTTCACGTCCCAAAGTTCCGCGCCGTCTTTGTGAAATCCGACAGCAAGAAATCGCCCATCCGGCGAGTAGCTCACCGAAATCAGGGTGTGATCGAATGTGGGAAGAGCATCGTGCGGCTCCGCCTGGATCTGTTGCCAGAGATAACGCCACTCCCAGCCGCGAAGATCCTCCTCTCCCGCCCCGGGACGATGGCGGTCGAGCAGTTCGGCGGCCCGCCCCCAGTTGAATTCCGCGATCGCCTGCTGGGCGAGGTTCATGTCGCCGGCGTAAAGGCGCTGCTCGGCGAGCCGGGCGTTACCGTCGGCGCTGGTCTTTTCTGCTATGGCCTCCGCTTGTTTCTTTACGGCAATGCCCCGCTGCTCCTGCGCGGCGCGGCGGGCCGCCTCCTCCGCCGTCCGGGCCCGGGTGGCCCGCACGGCCTGATAAGTGCTGAAAACCGCTGCGATGACCAGCAACCCGGCGATGACGGCCGCCGCCCGCATATATTTTCTGTTCCGCCGGGCGAACTTGCTCAGCTGATACCGGAACGTGGGCGCCGCCGCGCTCACCGGTTCATTGTCCAGATGGCGCCGGATGTCCGAGACCAGTCCGCTGGCCGTCTCGTAGCGGTGCGTTCGGTCTTTCTCCAGCGCCTTCATTACGATCCAGTCGAGGTCCCCCCGGAACACTTTCCCGAGCGCGTTCACTTCGATGTTCCGGTTCTTCGCCACCACCGTTTGCTCCTCGTTTTCCATCGTGCTCAAGCGGGTGGACGGCCTGGGCGGTTCCTTCTCGGCGATGATCCGCTGCATTTCACCGTAACCCATGCTGAGCAGTTCCCGGCTGGGAAACGGCGTGGTGCCGGTCAGCAGTTCGTACAGCAAAACCCCCAGTGAATACACATCGGTTCTGGTATCCACATCCAGCCCGCTCATCTCCGCCTGCTCGGGGCTCATGTAGGCCGGGGTCCCGATCATCTGGGCGTAGTTGGTGAACAGCGTCTTCTCGGTCAGCTTCTGATTGGTCGCTTTGGCGATCCCGAAGTCGATCACCTTGGGCACGGCGCTGCCGTCGTGCAGCGTGACCATCACGTTGCTGGGCTTGATGTCCCGGTGGATGACTCCCTTCTGGTGCGCGTGCTGGATGGCCTGACAAACGGGGATGAAAAGCTGGAGCCGCTCCCGGGTGGAGAGTTTGTTCCTGTCGCAGTACTCGGTGATGGGAACTCCCCTGACAAGTTCCATGACGAAATAAGGCCGGCCGGTGTCAGTGGCGCCGGCATCCAGCACTCTGGCGATGTTGGGATGGTCCATCAAGGCCAGGGCCTGACGTTCGGCTTCGAAGCGGGCGACGACCTGTTTGGTGTCCATCCCCAGCTTGATGATCTTCAGCGCCACTTTCCGCGTGACCGGCTCGGTCTGTTCGGCCATGTAAACCACGCCCATGCCTCCTTCGCCCACCTTTTGCAGCAGCTTGTAGCGGCCAATGATGGTGCCCGGTTGTTCCAGCACCGGGGTTGTCAGGAGAGTCCGTTCCAAATCGGTATCGCGTTGATCAAACAGGCTGTCCGGATGCTTCAGCGCCTCCAGGAGCGATTCCACTTCACCGCGCAATTCGGCATCCGGACAGGCGCGGTCGAGATAGCTGCGCCGGTGGGCTTCGCTCTCCAGGGCGGCGGCGGCTTCAAAGATGGCTTCCAGTTTCTCGCGTCGGTTGTTCATGGCAGTTCAGGCGTTCTACCGGACTGGCGATGTTTTGATCCCTGGTCGGACATATAATCTGAATTTTTTCTACGCCCGGATTCCAGGGCCCGGCGGCCGCGGCCGATCATGCGGGCGATGGCGTCCGGTCGCCCCGCTGCATTTCCCGGCTCAACCATGCCTTCGCGAAGTTCCAGTGGCGCTGGACCGTCTTCTCCGAACATCCCATGAGGGCCGCAATTTCCGCCACACTCAGCCCGGCGAAGACCCGCAGTTTCACGATCCCGGCTTTCTCCGGATCCTCGGCGGCGAGCTGGTCCAGAAACTCATCGACCTGAAGACACTTCCCGTCGTCCCGGGCGATGGGAAGGTCGATGGATTCGAGGGCGACGCGTTCCAGTCCGCCGCCGTGGCGAATCCGTTGTTTGCGCCGGGCGTTGTCCACGAGAATGCGTCGCATGGCTTCGGCGGCTGCGCTGAAGAAATGCTCCCGGCCCCGCCATTGCTGCCGGTCGGAACCGGCCACGCGCAGCCACGCCTCATGGACGAGCGCGGTGGCCTGCAGCGTCTGTCCGGAGCGTTCATGGGCCATCCGGTGCGCCGCCAGCCGGCGCAGTTCCTCGTAGACCAGCGGCAGCAGTTCGTCCGCCGTCATGGGAAGCGCCCGGAGTTCGGTGGATGGAGCAGCGGATGAAGAGTCCATTCCGGATGGTAGAAACTCCGGGAGCTTTGTCGAGTCCCGCGGAAAGGGTGGAAGGCCTCGTCCTTCTCGCTTCCTCGTGGGGTGTTCCCTCCCGGCGGGCCCGCGGGCGGAACCGTGGTGAAAGATTTTTGGCACCCGGGCGAATGCAGGGTAAGGAACCCCCGCAAATTCAGCATGAACCACTTCACCGACACCGATTTGCAGACCCGGCGCAGCCTGTTGAGCCGGCTCCGCAATCTTGATGACCGGGAGAGCTGGCGGGAGTTTTTCGATCTCTACTGGCGCATGCTCTATCGCGTGGCCCGGCGCACGGGACTCAGCGAATCCGATGCGCAGGATGTGGTGCAGGAGACGGTGGTGGCAGTGGCGCGCAAGATGCCGGAATTCCGCTACGACCGGGCGAAGGGCACTTTCAAGAGCTGGCTGTTTCTCATCGTGCGGCGGCGCGTGGCGGATCATCTGCGCAAGGTGTACCGCCAGCCGCTGAGGGCGGAACTGGCGTTTGACCCCGTGGCGGAGGACGACGGCGCTGCGGTGGCGGTCGAGGAATCCGGGGAACTGGGCACGGCGTGGGACCAGGAGTGGGAACAGTCGGTGCTGGAAGCCGCGATTTCCAGTGTGCGCGCCAGGGTGAATCCCAAGCACTTTCAGGTCTTCGATTATTGTGTGCGCCAGGGATGGCCCGCTCCTAAAGTGGCGGCGACTTTGAGCCTGAACGTTGCGCAGGTCTATCTGATCCGGCACCGCATTTCCAAAGCCGTGAAACAGGCGGCGCGCACCATCAACGGGCAGCGCCTCGCCGGCCGCCCGGCCGGCGCGCCATTGCCTGACAACCAGCCCTGAACATGGACTCCGAGTACCTCGCCCACCGGATCGCCCGGGAACTCGGCTCCACCCTGACGAGTCCGGCGGCGGCGGCGCTGCACCCGCCGCCCCGTGTGGCCGACCACGAATTGATCCGCCGCATCGGTGAGGGAAGTTACGGCGAAGTCTGGCTGGCGAGGGCGGTGACCGGTCAGTGGCGCGCCGTGAAGGCGGTCTCGCGGGACCGCTTCACCAGCGAGCGGCCGTTTGAGCGCGAATTCCACGGCGTGGTGCAGTTCGAGCCGATTTCCCGTTCGCATGCCGGGCTCGTGCACGTCCTGCACGTGGGACGCGACGAGGCGGCGGGTGTTTTCTATTACGTGATGGAACTGGCGGACCCGCTGCCGCATCCGGATCAGGCGGCGCCGGTGTCTCCGGAGGGCCCGGCGGGGACAACGGCAACGCTGCGGGACATGGAGCCTGACACTTACCGGGCGCGCACGCTCCGCTCGGACCTTAAATTGCGCGGCCGGCTGCCCGTCGCGGAGGTGGTCGCTCTTGGCGTCGAACTGGCCGGCGCGCTGGGACACATTCACCGGCACGGCCTGGTGCACCGCGATGTCAAACCATCGAACGTCATCTTCGTCGGCGGCCGGCCGAAACTGGCCGATCTGGGACTCGTGACCAGCACCGGGGAAGCCCGTTCGTTCGTGGGCACCGAGGGGTTCATTCCGCCGGAAGGTCCGGGCACGGTGAAGGCGGATTTGTTCGCGCTCGGCCGGCTGCTTTATGAATCCGCCACCGGCAAGGACCGCTGCGATTTTCCCGAACTGCCCTCCGATCTCGATGCATGGCCCGACCGCGAGGAGTTTCTCGAACTCAACGAAGTCCTGACACGGCTGTGTGCGCCGGAGATTCCGGCACGCTATGCCAATGCGGCGGAAGTCGCCGGCGATCTGAATCTGATTCTCGCGGGGCGTTCGGTGCGCCGGGCTTATGGCATCGAGCGCCGGCTGAGGCGGGCGCGGCGCATTGGCGCCTTCACGCTGCTGGTCCTCGCGCTGGTGGCCGGGGTCGTGTGGCTGCAGCAGGCGCGTCAGCGCGAAACCGAAGCGCGCGCGGAGCACGAGCGCACGCTGCGGGAACGCGCCGAAACGGCGGAGCACGAAAGCCGCCGGCAGCTCTACACCGCGTTGATCGAACAGGCGAGGGCGACCGTGCGCGGCGGCGAATATGGCCAGCGGGTCAAGGCCCTCGACGCGATTCGCCGCGCGGCCGCCATCACCAATTCCGTGGAGCTGCGCCGCGAGGCCCTCACCGCGCTGGCCCTGCCCGATCTGCGCCCGCTGCGCCATCTCCCGTTCGGCGCCGGCTGCACAGCGAAGGAACCGGACCGGAATTTCGAACGCATCGCAGTCTGCCGGGGCCGGGGCCCCGTGGAGATTCATTCGATGAAGACCCTGGAGCGACTCGCCACGCTGCCGGCCTGTGCGGATTTTCAGTGTTATGTGATCGACTGGAGTCCTGACGGAAAATACCTCGCCGTGAAACGCGACCGCGACCTCGCGAATGCCTCGTCGGACCTCGAACTCTGGGAACTCACTTCGCCGCCGCGGCGCATCATGGTGGTGCCCGAAGCCCGCTTCAGCGCGTGGACGTTTCATCCGCAGCGCCCCGAAATTCTGATCGGGAAGGGCTCCGCGACGCTGGTGCGCATCGACCTCGAACGGGGTGTCGAAATCGAACGGCGCGCCGTCGGGGCGACGCCGGTGTTTCTGGAATATGCCCCCGACGCCTCCGCCGTGGCCGCGGGCTCGCTGCACGAGGACGGCTGGGCTGTCTCGATTCACGACGAAGGCCGCCCTGAAGCCCGCGTGAGCCATGTTTTTCCGGCCGGCTACGGCGGCATCGCATGGCATCCGGCGGGCCGGTGGCTGGCCGTCACGGACCACAGTTGCGCGGTGCATCTCATGGACCCGCAGACCGGTGAAGTGAAATTCCTCGGTCGTCACCGCGCCGAGGCGGTGGTCGCGAAGTTCGATCCCCGCGGCGACTATCTTTTCACCGGCGGCTGGGAACGCTCGGTCATTTGCTGGGACCTCCGCTCGTTCGAGCGCGCCTACAGCATCGAAATGGAGACCTGGCGGCCGCGGCTCAGTGCGGACGGCTCGACCCTCGCCCTCCTGACCGATGACGGCGTGCGGCTTCACGCGATCGAACGTCCGGAAGCCGCCAGGGAAGTGCCCGTTACGCCGCAGTCCCGGGTGCGGCACGGCGCCTTTTCGCCCGACGGGTCAAAACTCGCCGTCTCGACGGACGACGGCCTCGCCGTGTGCGATTTGGCAAGTGGCCGGAGCACCTTCGATGCGGCGGCCGGAGCGCGCTTGTTCTGGAGCGCGGACGGCACCGAACTCTTCGGCACGGGTTCCGGCAGTGCCAGCGGCAGTGCCGGCGGTGTGCACCGGTGGCGTGTGACCACCGGCGGGAGCGCGGATGGAACTCCGGTGCTGGAGACCCGGCCCTTCCCGCGCCCTGACGGATTCAATTCCTTCTCGCTCGTGTCGGACCGCCTCGTCTGGACCCTGGAGGACGGATCTTTCCTCGCCGGAATGGACGAACCGGCGTCGCCTCCCTGGCCGGTCAAATCCACGAGCCGCGGCATCAACGGTCAGTCACCCGACGGCCGCTGGCTCGGCATCTACATTCCGAATTCCCCCGTCCTGCAAATCTATCAGCTCCCCGGCCTGACACCTTTCAAGTCACTGCACTGTCCTCCGCGCGTCGCCGGATTCTCCTTTTCCCCGCGGGGAGACGAACTCGCGGTGGTCTCCCGCGGGCATCTCGACGTTTACAGCACCGCCACATGGGAGCGGCTGCGCGGAACCGCCGGCGTCATCGGAATTCAGTACTACGGCTGTCTCTACCAGCCGGACGGCAGGGCGATGTGGCTGGCCGCGAATCTGCGACAGGCCAGCCTGCGCGATGCGCACACCTTCGAGGTCCTCCTGCCCCTCCCGGCCGGCGTCTTTCCCGTCGCTCTCAGTCCCGACGGGCGCAAACTCGCGGCCAGTGTCGAGGCCCGGCGCGTGCTGATCTTCGATCTTCCCGTCATCCGCAGGCAACTGCGCGAACTGGATCTCGACTGGGACGACCGCGCCCCGTAGCCGGCGGTGACGCTGCCCGCCGGCGCAGCCCGCGCAGCTTCCATCCGCCGGAACGTCAGCGAGCGCAGGTCATGGCGTGCCGCCAATTTCCTGACGGCACATCGGCTCCAGACAGAGATTGGGATAAAAATCCAAACTCCGCGTGAAAGATTATTCACCCCCCGGCGAACGCCACAGTGACAGCGGAAAGTCCGCACCGGAATGATTCCGGCACTGCAGCTTCAACCCGGATCGCAGCGGCCCTGATGGTCACTGCTCAGCCATGCGGCAACCGCGTCATGAACCCAAACCAAGCATCGAGACCTAACATGAAGACATCCCGTATTCGCGCCGCCGTGCTCGGCGGACTGAGCCTCCTCGGCATCCTCACGGCCCGTGCCGATGAAACCTGTTCCTCTCCCTACCTCGCCCGCATCGAAGGCCAGGAGGAGTTCCTCTACGTCTGGACGCTGGGCGTGGAGGGCGTGGGCGACGGCTCGGACAAACTGGTCGTCGTGGACGTGAAACCCGGATCGCCGGAATATGGCAGGGTGATTCACAGCCACTCCGTCGGCGGGCGTCACGAAGCGCACCACGGCGGATTCACTGACGACCGCCGGCAGCTCTGGCTTTCGGGACTGGAGTCGAGCAGCATTTTCATTTTCGATGTGCACTCGCAGCCGGCAAAACCGAAGCTGGTGAAGACGATCGGCAATTTCACGGAAGCGACCGGCGGCGCTGCGGGGCCGCACGGGGTGTATGCGCTGCCCGGCCGCGTGCTGGTGCCCTGCCTTTCCAATGCCAGGGACAGGAACGGCCGCACCGCTCTCGTGGAATACAGCAATGAGGGTGATTTCATCACGACCCACTGGCTGCCGACCAAAGAGGAACCGCGCGGAGCGGCCGGTGCAGAGTTCGCCGACGGTTATGGTTATGATGCCCGCGTCCTGCCGCGAAAAAACGTGCTCCTCACCACTTCGTTCACCGGCATGGACAACTACATGCGCCCGTTCGGCGAACTCGTCAAAGACGCCGCTGCCATGAAGCAGTTTGGCGGGTCCATGGTGCTCTGGGATTTCCATGCCCGGAAGCCGAAGAAGGTGTTCAGCGTGCCGGGTGCTCCGCTGGAGATTCGCTGGGCGTGGGGCGACCGGCACAACTATGCCTTCACCGCGACGGCGCTGACCTCGAAGCTCTGGCTTTGCTATGAAGATGCCATGGGCGAGTGGCAGGCGAAGGAAATCGCGAACGTCGGCGGCGAGGGCGGCGTGCTGCCGGTGGACATCAGCCTGAGCGCCGATGACAAAACGCTGTTCGTGGACTGTTTCGGCGACGGCAAGTGCCGCGTGTTCGATGTTTCCAATCCGCACCGGCCGAAGCAGATTCACGAAATGACCATCGGCAGGCAGCTCAACATGGTGTCGCAGAGCTGGGACGGAAAGCGGCTCTACTTCAGCAGCTCGCTGCTCGCCAACTGGGACAAAACCGGAGACGACAACGAGCAGTTCGTCAAAGGCTTCACTTGGAATGGAAAAGAGCTGAAGCAGAAATTCGCGCTCGATTTCACCGCACTCAAACTCGGCCGCCCGCACCACATGCTCTTCGGTTCGACGAAGGTTGGAAACTGAAACCGCCCAACTTGCATCACTTGCCGTCATGAAGACTCCCGTTCTGCTTCTCTGCGCCGCGCTCGCGGCCGCCCTGCATGCCGCAGACCCCGCGCGTTCCGCGGAATACGACTACGAGGTTCCCGCGCCTGGCAGTTATACGCTCCCCGTCATCAAAGCCGCGGCCGATGGTGCGCTGCTGGATGCCGCCGGCAAGCCGGTGCGTCTGCGCGATCTCACGCGCGGGCGGATCACGGTCATGAGTTTCATCTACACGCGCTGCGCCTCCGCCCGTGCCTGTCCCTACGCCACCGGCGTGCTGATGCAGCTTCACGCGCAGAGTGTCAGGGACGGGACACTGGCCCGCTCCCTGCGGCTGGTGAGCATGAGCTTCGATCCTGAGCATGACACGCCCGCCCGCATGGCGGAATACGCGGCGCTCCTCGCGGACCGCCCCCGGGCCGCGCCGTGGCATTTCGTCACCGCCGCCTCGCAGGCGGAGTTGCAGCCGGTCCTTGCGGCATACGGTCAGGCTGTGGGACGAAAACAAAATGCAGCGGACGCGACCGGACCGCTGCATCACACGCTGCGCGTGTTCCTCATCGATGGTGACGGAAGGATTCGCAATATCTACAGCTCCGGTACGCTCGATCCCCGCCTCGTCGTCGCGGACATCCGCACCCTCATGCTGGAGGCGGCGCCTGCGGCCATCGTTGAGTCACCAACCCCGTCCCGCAGCACAAAATGAATCCTCCCACAAATCCAAACCAGACCCTCTGGGAAAAAGGCGACTTCACCCGCATCGCTGCGAGCATGCGCGAAAGCGGGGAGGCGCTGGCGCAGCGCGTCGGACTTGCGCCCGGCATGCGTGTCCTCGATCTCGGCTGCGGCGACGGCACCACGGCTATTCCCGCAGCGAAACTCGGGGCCGATGTGCTCGGAGTGGACATTGCGCGCAATCTGGTTGCGGCCGGAAACCGGCGCGCCGCGGCATCCGGCCTGACCAACTGCCGCTTCCAGGAAGGCTGCGCCACCAGCCTCAACGGCGTGGCTGATGGATCGTTCGACCTCGTGATGAGCATCTTCGGCGCGATGTTCGCACCGCAGCCGTTCGAGGTCGCGAAACAAATGGTGCGCGTGACGCGGCCAGGCGGACGCATCGTCATGGGCAACTGGATTCCTGGCGACCCCACGCTCGTCGCGCAGATTCTGAGAATCTCGTCCGCCTACATGCCTCCTCCTCCGGACGGATTCGTCAGCCCGATGACATGGGGCGTGGAGAACCACGTCGTGGAACGCTTCGGTGCCGCGGGCGTTCCCGCTGACAGAATTGCCTTCTCAAAAGAAACCTTCGTCTTCCGCCGGTCCGGCCCGCCTTCCGGACTGGTGGCTGAGTTTCGCGACTACTACGGGCCGACCATGAACGCGTTCGACGCCGCCGGAAAGTCAGGACGCGCCGCGGAACTGCAGCGGGAACTGGACGACCTCTTTCACTGCCAAAACCGCAGCCATGACACCGGCGCCACCTCCATTCCGGCGACGTTTCTCCAGGTGACCGTGTCGGTATAACAAGCCCCCGCCCGCCGGCTTGCCTGCCCTTCCGGAGCGCCTGTGCATTCTGATATGCCATGTGCGCAGGGTTCGCCTGCCTGGTCCTCATCCTGACCGCTGCATGTCTCCGTGCCGGCGATTCCGATCATCCCCGCAATCCTGACGCCTCGCCGCAGGCACTGGCGCAGTTGACTGGCAAAGCATCCGCGCGGCGGCATGCGGGGCGTGGCGGCACGCGTTTCAGGCGGTGCAAATGCAGGTTACCTGTGCAAATGCATGTTACCCGTGAACTCGCTGGAACTCGGGGAACTCGGGGAACTCGGGGAACTCGGGGAACTTGCTGGAGCTTCTGTGGAGTTTCTGAGCACTGAGCACTGAGCACTGAGCACTGAGCACTGAGCACTGAGAACTGAGAACTGAGAACTGAGAACTGAGCACTGAGAACTGAGCACTGACCACACCAGGTGCGAAACAGAGGGGCAGTGCCGAAATGCCAGGATTCCGGGTCAATTCAGGGCAGCGCCCGCGTTCAAAGTCCTGTCGGGTGGTCGATGAACTGCCATGGCAGGCGGTGCTTTGCCGCGAGCCATGCGGCGGCGGCTTTGACGCCGAAGGTTTCCGTCGCGTAATGGCCGCCGTAGAGCAGGTTGACGCCCAGTTCCTCCGCGGCGGTATAGCTCCAGTGCGGGCCTTCGCCGGTGATGAACGTATCGACACCGGTGGCGGCAATGGCGGCGATTTCACTGCCGGCGCCGCCGGTAATGATTCCGACGCTCTTAACTTTGGCAGGTCCCCCCGGACAAACATGCACCGGTCCGCCGACGGCGGCGGCGAGCTTTTTGCGCAGCGCGTCGCGCGTCATGTTCACCGCCGCGCGCAGGCCGAGTTTGATGCCCTTCCAGTCGAAGAACGCCCGGGGACGGGTGAAGCCGAGCGCCTTCGCGAGCCGCGCGTTGTTTCCCAGCCGCGGATGGACATCCAGCGGGATGTGCGCGCTGTAGATCGCCATGTCCGCCTGCATCGCGGTGTGGAGCTTATCGAATACTGCTCCGGTGACGCACTGCGCGCCGCTCCAGAACATCCCGTGATGCACCAGCAGCAGCACAGGTCCTGGCAGTTGCGCCGCCGCCTGCACCACCGGCAGGCAGGCATCCACCGCCGCGACGATGCGGCGCACGGTGCCGCTGCGGTTTTGCAACTGCAGGCCATTGAGCGCGCCCGGATAGTCAGGAACGGAGTGAAGGCTGAGTTCAGTGTCGAGTTGTTTGGCAAGCAGGGAAAGATGCGGCATGCGAGCAAACTGCACACGGCCGGGCCGGCGTCACCAGGGCAGATTGCGGTCGTGGATGAATGAACCTTAAGAGGGAAATAGAACCACGGATGGACCCGGATGAGCACGGATTCTCATGAAGTTGTGTTCACGGGAATCCTCCACCGGGGAGTAAATCCGAATTCATGTGTAAGACCGAGTTTATCAGTGTCCATCTGCGTCCATTTGGCTCATCAGTTAAGATGAAATGTTCGCCTGTCTCCCTTCGGTCGGCTGCGGTTTTCTTCCTCTCCATTTTCCTTTTCAGGTTGAATGCGATCTTCACCGCGGCCCCGCGTGAAGGTCCGGTGCAATCCTTAACGCATGACCCGTTACCGCAAGGCGAGGGTGGCCAGTGCGGTGGAGTAAATGCGGCCGCCGGCGCGCCCCCAGGAGTCGGTGGGCTCCCATGTGCCAGGGTAATGGCCGGTGCGGGACTGGCTGCTTGCCAGTTGCCGGCGGATGGCGCCGAGGCGGGCGGAGGCCTCGGCGGTGCCCTCCCGAAGAAGTGCAGTCACTGCGAAATAGGTGTTTAGATAGTCGAGATCAGTCCATTCCGGCGCGGTCGCGGCTGATGCGGCGGAGGATCCTCTCGATTCCAGCCACAGTTCCGCTTTCGCCAGCGCCGGTGCCGCCCCGTCCCAGTCGAGGCGCGCCGCGAGTTCCAGGGCTTCGCGGTACCAAAGCGTAATGGAGACGTCGGACTTCATCGCATCTCCCCATGCGCCGCCCGGGGTTTGCGTGCGCAGCGCGAATTGCAGGGCCGCTGTCGCGGCGGCTTTGAGGGCCGGTTCCGGTCGGGCTTGCCATGCCTGCAGCAAAGCGAGAGTGCCGATACTCTGATTATAACCTGCGTCGCCGAAGGACCGGGTGAAGGAGCCGTCTTCGTTCTGCTCCCGGCGAAGCCACGCGAGGGCGCGCTGGGCGGCTTCGTGATGCTCCGGGCTGTGCGCTCCTTTGAGCAGTGTGATCAGCGGCAGGGCAGTGAGGGCGGGCTTGAATCGCCGGTTGCCGCCCCATTTTTCGGGATCCCATGAGCCGTCGATTTCCTGATGCGTATAGAACCAGTCGAGTGCGCGGGTGACTTGTGCAGCTTCAGTGTCAGGGGCAGGGGACGCGACCGCTGCGATGTCGTCCGGCGCTGTGGATGCGCGTCCACTTTCGCGCCCGTCGCGCAGCCAAATCACGACCGCCGCCGGGACTAACAGAGCGGCGACGGCAGCCGCCATTGCTGGCAGCGGCCGGCGGACCGGGAATGCAATAACTTTTGGCCCGGCGTGAAGTCTGGCCATGATATCGGGAGCTGAATCGCGCTGCGGCACGGGAGCGGGAAGCGACTGCAGCCGTGCGATGACGCGGCGTGAGGCATCCACGTTCTGCCGGCAGGCGGCACATTCGGAAAGATGCCGTTCGAATGCCGCCGACTCTCCGGGCGACAGTTCCCCCGCCAGCCATGCGGCGGCATGACACTCGCTGGAGCATTTAGTCTTCATGGAAAATTTTGCGGAGGGCCTGGATGGCCAGATTGATGCGCGACTTCACGGTGCCGAGGGGCACCTGGAGCGCGTCGGCGATTTCCTGGTAACGGAGACCCTGGCAGATATTCAGCACGATGACCTCCCGGAGTTTGGGTGAAAGCTGGTCGAGACCGGCCGCGACATCGGCCGCGACGCAGCGGGCGGAAGGCTGGGCGGGAGACTGGTGTGCGATTTCGGCTTCCTGCCGGCACGCGGAGGCGAGGCGCTCCCGCCGGAGAGTTTTCCGGCCCCGGTCGGCCCAGACGTTCCGTGCGATGTGGTAAAGAAACGAAGTGAATCCCGCCACCGGCCTGTATTGCCGGCGGTAGCGGAACAATCGCACGAACGTTTCCTGAACGAGGTCATCACTGTCTGAGGAAGCGCCCATGCGCAGGAAAAAGTTCAGCAGCGATTGCTGATGACGGCGGATGAGTTGCGTGAAGGCCGCCTCCGATCCTGCCGCCGCCTCCAGCATCAACGCCACATCGACCGGCGGCGACTCATCAGGGGCCACCGTCTGAGACGGCTGTGGCTCCAGTGCCTGATCTAAATCTGCAAAACTGGCGGTCGCGGCGGCGAGCATCGGGTGGATTACGGGGGAGCCTGGTAATTCTAAAACCTCCCCCCGGAACGAACGCGAGAGAATTTCACAATCCTGGTGAACTTTTTCTCACGGGTGCGCGCTCCGGTAGATTTCAACGTCATGATGAAACCAGCCGCTTCCGCCGTTCTCCCGCTCCTGCTGATTCCCTTCATCGCACGGGCTCAGGAGCCCGGGACGGCTCCTCCTCCTGCCGGGCCGGAAAGTGAGGCTGCGGCCAAAACGGAGGAAACGCTGCCCCCGCTCATCATCACCGCGACGCGCGAGCCGGAAGACTGGCTCAGTGCCCCTTACACTGTCGAGCAGATCGTTTCGCAGCAGCTGGAGGAACGACTGGTGCGGAACCTGCCGGAAGCCCTGCGCGAACTGCCCGGGGTGCACGTGCAGAAGACATCCAACGGTCAGGGCTCTCCCTTCATCCGCGGATTCACCGGCTTTCGCAACCTGCTGCTCATCGACGGGGTGCGCTTCAACAACTCCACGTTCCGCGAGGGTCCCAACCAGTACTGGAGCACCATCGACCCGCTCTCGCTGAGCCGGCTGGAACTCGTGCCTGGTCAGGGCGGCGTGCTTTATGGCAGCGATTCCATCGGCGGCACGCTCAATGCCCTGACCGAAGACAGCGGGTGGCGCGACGGCAGCGGCCTCAACCACGGGCTGCTCAGTTATCGCGGCAGCACCGCGGAAAACAGCCACGGATTTCACTTCGAGGCGAATACCGGAGAAGCGGGGAAGTGGGGCCTGCATCTCGGCGGCTCATGGCGCGATTTCGGGAATGTGGACGCTGCGAAAATCGGCCTCCAGCCGGCGACCGGATACGATGAGTGGGCCGGGGATATCCGCTTCGATGCCGCGCTCAATGACCAGTGGACCCTGACCGCCGTGCATCAGCAGTTTCGTCAGGACGACGTGTGGCGCACGCATTCCACCATCTACGGCGTTCCCTGGGAGGGAACGACCACCGGCAATGACCGCCGTCGCTCGTTCGATCAGGAGCGCACGCTGACTTACGTCCGTGTTGCGGGGGAAAACCTGGAAAGCTTCGCGGACAGCATCGCCTTGACCGCTTCGTGGCAAACGGCGGATGAGTGGCAGTACCGCATCCGCTCCAACGGCGCCAGCGACCACAATGATGTCTTCGTGGATACAGCCGGACTCGACCTGCAACTCACCAGCGACACGTCCATCGGCAAACTGACTTATGGCGCGGACTACTACCGCGATTCGGTGGACAGCATGTCCTCGTTCTACAACGCCAACGGAAGCTTCAACCGCTTCGGCATTCAGGGGCCCGTGGGCGATGACAGCACGTATGATTTGTTCGGCGTGTTCATTCAGGATGAAATTGCCGTCAGCGACCGCGCCACGCTTTTCCTCGGCGGACGCTACACTTACGCCGCCGCTGACGTGGGGCGCTATCAGGATCCCGCCACCGGTGGCGCCGTAAGCCTCGAAGACGACTGGTCGCAGTTCACCGGCAGCGCCCGCTTTGTCTTCGATCTGAACGACGAAAAGACATGGAAACTCTACGGCGGTGTCTCGCAGGGGTTCCGCGCTCCGAACCTGAGCGACCTGACGCGACTCGACATCGCGCGCAGCGGCGAACTGGAAACCGCCGCCCCGGGGCTGGAGCCGGAGGAGTATTTGAACTTCGAAATCGGCGCGCGCACCCGGCAGGACCGCTACAGCGCCAGCCTGGTGTATTTTTACACTGACATCTCCGACATGATCGTGCGCCGTCCCACCGGCCGCACCGTCAACGGCCTGACGGAAGTCACGAAAGCGAACGCCGGCGACGGCTACGTCCAGGGTATCGAACTCGCGGGCGATTACCGCATCGACGACAACTGGTCGATCTTCGGATTCGTCACCTGGACGGAAGGCGAAGTCGATCAGTTTCCCACCAGCGCCCCCGTCCTGGTGCGCGAGCCGCTCAGCCGTGTCGTGCCTTTCATCGGTCATGCCGGCGTACGCTGGGAGAGCGATACCGAAAAGTGGTGGACGGAACTGGTCGTGACCGCCGCCTCCAAAGCGGACAAACTCAACTCCGGCGACCGCGCCGACACTCAGCGCATCCCGCCCGGCGGCACGCCCGGTTATACTTACATCACGCTCCGCGGCGGATGCAAAATCTCGGAGAACCTCTCCGTCACCGCCTCGCTGGACAATCTGCTCGACGAAGACTGGCGCTCCCACGGCTCCGGCAGCAACGAGCCCGGTATCGGCGGCACCCTCGGGGTCACCCTGACGTTTTAGGCGGAGTCCGGCTCCCGGCGATCGTTTGTCAGGCTGGCGATCGACGGCACAAGGAGGCCGCGGAGGAATCCGCGGGCTTCACTTTCGTTCGCCTCCGCCGGGACAATTCCCTTGCGCCTTCCGGCGGGACATGTCTTGAGACGAAATCTCAGCAGAGGCCGTGCCCGCCTCGTTCCTCCTTATGAATACCGCCACGACCCTGCTCAATCCTCTCAAGGATGGCATGGTGTACGCACTGGTCGGGAACCCGAACTCGGGCAAAACGACCCTCTTCAATGCGCTCACCGGCCTCAAGCAGCGCGTGGGCAATTACCCGGGCGTCACCGTCGAGCGAAAGGAGGGCGAGTGTTTTTCCCAGCACGGTGTGCGGCTGAGGGTCATTGATTTGCCGGGCGCCTACAGTCTCAACGCGCGCTCGCCGGACGAAGCCATTCTGCGCGACGTGCTGCTGGGCCGCCGCCGGGACACGCCGCGGCCGGACCGCATCATCTGCGTGGTGGATGCCTCGAATCTGGAGCGCAATCTTTATCTGTTTACGCAGATTCTCGAACTGGGCGTGCCGTGCATTCTCGTGCTCAACATGGTGGACGTGGCGGAGAGGAACGGGCTGCGTTTCGATCTGGAGCGATTGTCGGAACGGTTCGGCGTGCCGGTCATTCCGATGGTGGCGAGTCAGCGAAAGGGGCTCGTCGAATTGAAGCTCGCGATGAGCCGCGCGGATCTCACGGCGCCAAAACCGCTGCTCGACGCCATGCCGGTGCCGGTGCGCGGCGCGCTGGTGCGCTGCCGGGAGAATCTGGCGGAAGGCGGCGTGGTCAGCGGCACGGCTTCGCCGCTGGAGCCGCTCTATCTCATCAGCGGACACGATCCCACGCATTACGGCATCGATGACACCCAGGTGAGCATCATTCAGCAGGCCCGCGAACAACTGGAGCGGGAAATCCCCGGCTGGGAAGACCGCCTCGTCGCCAGCCGCTACGACGCCATCCACGCTGCGGTCGAGGGCGTGATCCGCCGGCCTGATTCCGCCTCTGCGACCCTGACGGATAAGCTCGACACCGTCCTGCTGCACAAAGTCTGGGGCTGGCTCGCCCTCACGGGCACCATGACGTTTCTTTTTTATCTCATCTTCAGCGTCGTGGAGGTGCCGGTGGGCTGGATCGAAAGCGGCTTTGCTTTCCTGACTGAAAAAATCAACGGCACGGACGAAGCCGCCGGCTGGATGGCGGAGGGAGACCTGCGCGATCTCATAACGGACGGTGTCCTCGCCGGAGTGAGCGGGGTGCTCGTGTTTCTGCCGCAGATTCTCATCCTGTTTTTCTTCATCGGCTTCATGGAGGACACCGGCTACATGGCGCGCATCGCATTTCTCATGGACCGCTTCATGAGCCGCGTGGGCCTGACAGGGAAGAGCTTTCTCCCGCTGCTCGGCTCCCACGCCTGCGCCGTGCCGGGCATCATGGCCACCCGCACCATCGAAAGTCCGCGCGACCGGCTCATCACCATTTTGATCTCGCCGCTCGCCGCGTGTTCGGCGCGGCTGCCGGTTTATATTCTGCTGATCGCGGCGCTGGTGCCCGGGGAAGTGGTGCCGCCGCTCATGAAGGCGGGCGTGCTGTTCGGGCTTTACGCCGCGGGCGTGCTCGGGGCCTTCGCCTTCGCCTGGCTGTTCAACAAAAAGCTCCTGCCCGGGGCGCCGTCGGCCATGATTCTGGAACTGCCGGCCTACAAGATGCCCGCCTTCGGCAACATCGTGCGGCAGATGTACGACCGCGCCATGATGTTCGTGAAGCGCGCCGGCACGGTCATTCTCGGGCTTTCCATCCTGCTCTGGGCCGCGGTCACCTATCCGAAACTGGAGCGCGACGCCGCGGTGCCGGAAGTCGAATACAATGCGGCCGCACTCGATCACAGCGCCGCGGGACGGCTCGGGCACTTCATCGAGCCGGTGGTGCAGCCCATGGGCGCGGACTGGAAGATCGGCATCGGCCTCATCGGCTCGTTCGCCGCGCGCGAGGTATTCAATTCCACCATGTCGATCATCTACAGCGTGGAGGCCGAGGAGGATGACATCCTCGCGCTGCGCGACCGCCTCGCCGATGAAAAACGCCCCGACGGCACGCTGCGCTACACGCCGGCGCTGTGCTTCGCGCTGATGATTTTCTTTGTCTTCGCCATGCAGTGTCTCAGCACCGTGGCCGTCGTGCGCCGCGAAACGCAGGGGTGGAAATGGCCGCTTTTCCAGCTCGCCTACATGACCGGCACCGGTTATTTTCTCGCCGTCGCCGTGTTTCAACTCAGCCGGCTTTTCCCATGAACGACTGGCAGTCATACGCCGCCCTCGCGGTCGTCGCCGTTACGGCCGGCGTGTTTGTGTGGCGTGCCTTTTGCCGGAAGAAGCCCGGCTGCAGGGGAGGCTGCGGCTGCGACTCCCCGAAGAAGCCGCAAGTGTAAGGCGCCGTCCCGGGGCCTGCGGGTGATTTGCATTCCCGCGGCTCCCGGAGAACATGCGGAATGGACAAAGTCGCGCTGCCCTACACCATCATCGGATCACTGCTCGCCGCCATTCTGGTGCTGCTGGTGCGCATCGTCGTCACACAGCGACTGCAACGGAGACGGCAGCGCGAAAACCGTCAGGAAACGGAGCGGCTCAAGTCCCTCGTCGCGGCCTATCATTCTCTCGCGGGATCGTTTTCCCCGCCGTCGGCGGACGATCATTCGATTCTGGAGGAGGCGCTCGGTGACATCGTGCTGTTTGGGGCGCTGCCGCAGGTGGAACTGGCTGCGGCGTGCGCCCGGCAGTTGCGTGCCGGTGAGCCGGTGGATTATCAGCCGCTGGCGGACAGCCTGCGGGCCGAATTGCGCCGCCAGCTGGGCCTCGACCCGATTCCGGACTCCATCGTCCTGCCGGATACCGGTCCGGGGCGTCCGCAGAAATCAGGCCGCGACGGAGAGGGCGGAGGTCATAGCCGCGGCGGCGGCGGGGGAGGGGGCGGTGGAGGCGGCGGCGGCACCGGTGCCATGATGGGCGGTCTTGGAGCCGGAGTGGCCATCGGCGAGACGGCGCCGCGGGAGTAAGCCGGAGTCTCAGCGGTTTTCCGCCGGGGAGGGCGGAGAGGCATTCCGCCCGGCGGACGGAACCTTGCGCAGCGCCCACAGCACCGCCAGCACCACGAGGATGGCAAGCAGGGACACTCCGAAGAAACGGCGCCGGCTGTTGGGCAGTCGGTTCATGCGGTCCGGTTACCCCCAAATCCGCCCGCAGGCATCCGCGAAATTCGCGAGCGGACCATCCGGAAGGCCGGAAGGAATTTTCTGTGCAACGGCACCGGGGCGGCTACACTCCGGCCCATGTCCGAGCCTCATGCGACTTCCAGCGCGTTGCCGCCAGACCTGCTGCTGCAGGCCTATTCGCAGGGGATGTTTCCCATGGCGATGGAAAGCGGGGAACTGGGCTGGTTCTCGCCGGATCCGCGCGGCATCATTCCCATCCAGGGATTCCACATTCCGCACGGCATGAAAAAACTGCTGCGGGAGCCGCCGTTTGAAATCCGCTTCAACACCGCCTTCACGACCGTGATGCGCGGCTGCGCCATGCGCGACACGACATGGATCAGTGAAGCCATCGTGCGCAGTTATGTCAGGCTGCACGAACTGGGCTATGCGCATTCCGTCGAAGCGTGGCAGGGACGCCGGCTCGCGGGCGGACTCTACGGAGTGTCGCTCGGGGGGGCGTTCTTTGGAGAGAGCATGTTCAGCCGGGTTTCCGGTGCGTCGAAATTCGCGCTCTGCGCGCTGGTGCAGCGCCTTGCGGCGCGCGGCTTTCAACTGCTCGACACGCAGTGGGTCACGGAGCACCTGCGCATGTTCGGCGCGCGCGAAATCTCCCGCCCGGAGTATATGCACCGGCTGCGGCAGGCACTGAAGCTTGACTGCACCTTCGACTGAACAACCTGACGCGCGGTGGCAGTTCCATCTTGTCAGCGCCGCCCGGCCGCGCTTTGCGCAGGCATGAACGAAGAGCAGGAATACGACTTCGCCGTCCTTGGCGGCGGCAGCGCCGGCTATGCCGCGGCGCGCACGGCCGCGGCCGCGGGTCTGCGCACGCTGGTCATCGACGGCGCGGACGAACTCGGCGGACTGTGCATTCTGCGCGGCTGCATGCCGAGCAAGACGCTCATCCACAGCGCCAACATCGCACGACACGTGCAGCGGGCGGGCGAGTTCGGAATCGAGGCTTCATTCAAGGGAGCGGACATCCGGGCGCTCCGCGAAAGAAAGCGCCGGCTCATCGCCGAATTCGCAGAATATCGTCAGGGACAACTGCAGGACGGACGCTTTGCCCTGCTGCGCGGCACCGCTGCTTTCACCGGTCCGCACACCGTTGCCGTACGACTCCGCGAAGGCGGGGAAGTCACCGTTCGGAGCCGCGCCTTCCTGATCGCGACCGGTTCCGTGATCCACCGGCCTGACATTCCGGGGCTGGCAGAGGCGCGCGCCTGGACCAGTGACACCGTGCTGGATGCCGCGGAGCTGCCGGATTCATTCATCGTGCTCGGCGGCGGCGCCATCGCGCTGGAAATGGCCCATTACCTCAGCGCCGTCGGGAGCGGGGTCACGGTCATTCAGCGCAGCGACCATTTGTTACGCGGCATGGATGCGGAAATCGGCGAAGTGCTGCGCGAATCCTTCACGCGGCGCGGGATGGTCATTCACACCGGCACGGCGCTCAGGCGCATCGAGTCTTCGGGCACCGCGAAGGTCGTGGTGTTTGAGAAAGACGGACAGGAAATGCGCGCGGAGGCGGCGGAGGTGCTGCTCGCTTTGGGACGCAGCCCCGCCGTGCAGGGACTGCAGGCGGAGACGGCCGGCGTCGCGCTGCAGGACGGCCATGTCGCCGTTTCGACAACGATGCAGACCACGGCGCCGCATGTCTTCGCGGCCGGCGATGTGTCAGGCACTTCCGATGTCGTGCACGTCGCCATTCAACAGGGCGAGATGGCCGCACGCAACGCGGTGCGCCTCCTTCGCGGGGAAGGGGACATGGAGGAAATGGATTACCGGCTGAAACTTTTCGGTGTCTTCACCGAACCCCAGGTGGCGGCGGTGGGCATGAACGAGGCGGACGCCTCGGCCTCCGGCCGTCCGTGGCGCGCCGCGTCCCATCCGTTCAACGACCACGGCAAATCGCTCGTCATGGGCGAGACCGAAGGCTTTGTGAAGATGATCGCCGCCACCGACACGGGCGAAATCCTCGGGGCCTCGGTCGTCGGACCGGAGGCGACGGAACTGATTCATCACGCCGCGGTGGCCATGCGGTTTGGCAGCACCGTGCAGCAGTTTCTGGAGATTCCGTTTTATCATCCCACCCTCAGCGAAATCTGGACCTATCCCGCGGAGGAACTGCTGTGAACCGGCATGCGGCCGGAGTGCGCCGGGGGCAGGCTTACACGTCGTCGTCTCCGGTGTCGTCCCCGGTCACGCCGCGCAGCTTGGCTTCGATGAACGGATCCAGTTCGCCGTCCATCACCGCGGTGATGTTCCCGGTCTTCACGCCTGTGCGGTGGTCCTTCACCATCTGATAGGGCTGAAAGACGTAGGAGCGAATCTGGCTGCCCCACGCGATCTGCGCCTTTTCCCCGTAGGTGCGTTCAGCCTCGGCCTTCTTCCGGTCCATCTCCAGCTGATAGAGTTTCGCCTTCAGCATGCCGATGGCCAGATCCTTGTTCTTGCCCTGACTGCGTTCGTTTTGACAGGCGACGACGACGCCCGTGGGCCGGTGCGTGATGCGCACCGCGGTTTCGACCTTGTTGACGTTCTGGCCGCCTTTACCGCCGGCGCGGTAGGTGTCGATGTCGAGGTCGGACTCTTTGACTTCGATGGGCGCGTCTTCGATTTCCGGTGTGACATCGACCGAGCAGAAGGACGTGTGCCGGCGGTTCTGGGCATCGAACGGGGAAATGCGCACCAGCCGGTGGACGCCGCGCTCATTCTGCAGGTAGCCGTAAGCGTAAGTGCCCGTTACCTTCATCGTCGCCGACCGGAAACCCGCCCCCTCACCCTCGGTGTAATCGATCGTCTCGACCTCCATGCCGCGCTGCTCCGCCCAGCGGGCATACATGCGATAGAGCATCTCCGCCCAGTCGCAGGATTCGGTGCCGCCCGCGCCGGCGCTGATGGTGAGGAACGCGTTCGAGGTGTCCAGCGGGCCGTTCATCAGGGTCACGATCTCGAATTCATCCACTGCCTTCAGCAGCTGCGGGAATTCCGCCTTCGCCTCCACGCGCAGTCCGGGATCGTCATCCTCCGCGGCCAGTTCCAGCAGGACGTCGAAATTCGCGAGGCGCTCCTCCAGTTTGCGAAAAGCCTCGATCTTCTGCCCCGTCACCGCGCGTTCGCTGCTGACGGCGCGCGCCCGGTTGCCGTTGTCCCAGAAATCCGGCGCCATCATTTGCTGTTCGAGTTCAGCAAACCGCGCCTCCAGCGCCGGCAGGTCAAAGATACCTCCGGAGTTCACCCAGCCGCGAGTGCAGCGCGCTGGTGTCGAACGCCTGGAGGTCGATCGTTAGTGCTTTGGTCGTATGATCCATAATTGAGCCGCGCAGAGAGCCTGACCTCGCCGGCCATGCAAGGGGTTTATCCGCCGCCGGGCGCTGGACCCTGCTCCGGTGAGTTCTTGCAACGCGCGCGGAACTGACCGGGCGACATGCCCGCGTGACGCCGGAAGAATCTGCCGAAGTAGGACACATCCCGGAATCCCAGGTGCCAGCCGACCTCAGCGGCGTCGAGCCGTGAGTGCGCGAGAAGCCGGCGCGCCTCCAGCATGAGTCGCGCGTGCAGGTGCTCCTGCGCGTTCCGGCCCGTGGTCTTTCGCAGAGCCGCGGAAAGATGATCCGCACTGACGCCCAGCCGGGCGGCGAGTTTGGCAGGACGGGCGGCGGCATCGACGTGGCGTTCCATGAGGAGCAGGAATTCGCGCGTCAGGAGCGTCGCCGCGTTGTCCGGCGCCCCGTTCACTCCCTGCTGGCGGGTCCACGCCCGCAGCGCGTCCGTATGCAGGATCTGCATGGCAGCCCGGACCACGTTCAGCCAGCCGGCGGCCCGCACGCGCCATTCCTGACGGATGCGGGCAAAGCTTTCGCCCATCGCGGAGGCTTCGGATTCTGTCAGGGAAATCACGACCGGAGCGGGCGGCATGAACAGTGCCGGCGACTGGCCGGCACCGGCACCGGCCTGGACGAATCCGGCGTCGAACGAAACCATGTCCCCGCGCAGTTTCATCGCGTCCGGCCACGCGTGAACATGACCGGCGTCCACAAAGATCAGCGCCGGCGCCTCCACGCGGTAATCGTTGAAGTCGTTCACGTGCCGGCCGCATCCCTCCTGAAAGAAAAACAGTTCCGGATAGCGATGCCGGTGCAGCGCCGTGCGGTCGGGCCGGTTCCGGATGTTCGCCGCGAAATCCCCGAGCGAAAATCCGTTTCCCTCATCGTCATGCACCAGACTCGTGAGGGTGTCGAAGTGCGGAATCTGGCGGTTCGTTTCGCGGGCCATGGCGCAGTCTTATACGCGCCCGTTCGCGGAAAAGTGCCAAAATCCCGCCCGGGAGTGACAGGGCCGGTGATGGTGATTCGCGGGCGGCTGTCGCATGATGACTTGTGCTCCGCGGCCTCCTGCCCCGGCGCGCCTGTCACGGCGGAGGTGCCGGCCCGCCGCCGCGGCGATACTGAACTTTGTATTGCAAAGTTACTTCCTCATGCAAAGTATAATCGAACGCTGCCCCGCCTGAACTTGTCTCAACCGCCGCATGCGAGCCTTCCTGCCATCCCTGCGCGAACTTCCCCTCCTGTGTGAGGGGCGGCCGGAGAAACTGTCCGCGTGGCTTGCGCAGCCGACGGCGGCCCGGCTGCTGGCCTGTGCCGCCGCCATCGTGGTCGGGTGCGGCGCGTATGGATTCACGCTCGGCCTGTGGCGCGCGCCGCTCATGGGTGCATATGTCGCGGCGAAACTGCCGCTGCTGATTTTTCTCACGCTGCTGACCAACGGAGTGCTCAACGGCATGCTGGCGCAGGTGCTGGGGAGCGGACTGGGGTTTCGTCAGACCCTGCTGGCCATGCTCATGAGCTTCGCGTGCTTCTCGCTCATCACCGGCGCGCTCAGTCCGGTGGCGCTGATGATGGTGCTCGATGCCCCGCGGCCCGGTGAACCCGGCGGCCAGGCCGCCTACCGGTCGATTCTCCTGACACATGTCGTGATCATCGCCTTCGCCGGCGTTACGGCGCACCGGCGGTTCTTTCCCGTGCTCGCGGCGGCATCGGAAAGCCGCGCTTCCGGCCTGCGCGTCTTCCTCGCATGGCTCGCGGGGAACCTCTTCGTGGGGGCGCAGTTGTCGTGGAATCTGCGCCCGTTTTTCGGTCAGCCCGTGAAAGAGGTCAGCTTCCTGCGGCCCGACTGGAACCGCAGCAGTTTTTACGAATCGGTTTTCTACAACGGCAGGGCTCTGCTGCGCCCGCTGCTCCACAATCCGGCCCCGGTGCTGTTCCTGCTCGCCGCGGCGGTGCTCTTCGTGGTGCTCCTGCTGCGGCTGCGGCGGCCCCGTGTTTTTACTCCTAACTAAACCAGAACCATGAACGAAACACCCGACAATCCCGACTGGCCGCAGCTTCCACCCGCTCCGACGCCGCCGCGCGCCAGCATTCCCCAGAAGCGCAAACCCCACGACATGACGCCGATGGACGGCGGTCCCGGCGTGGGCAATTCCATCGCCTCGCTGCTCAAAAGCCCCGGCAGCATTCTCTATGAACTCATCAACGGCGCGAGTCCCGGGCGCATCGGATTCAGTCTCCTGCTGGTCACCGTCATCGGGCTGATGGTCTTCGGCGGCATCACCGGCACGTTCACGCTCAGCGAATGGTGGGCGCCTCTCGTCAAGATCACCGGCGGCGCGCTCTTCGCCGCGCTCATCTGCCTGCCCAGCCTCTATATTTTCGCCGCCCTCAGCGGCATGGCCCTGCAACTCCGCGCCATCGCCGGCATTCTCTTCAGCACCACCGGCCTGACGGCTCTGCTGCTCGCTGGCTTCACTCCGCTCGTCTGGGTCTTCGGCCAAAGCACCGGCAGCATCACCTTCATCGGCGGACTGCTCATCATCGTCTGGCTGGTCTCGCTCTTCTTCGGCATGAACCTGCTCATGAAATGCGCCCGCGCCCTCGGCATGACCGATTCCATGCACCTCTGGATCTGGTGCTTCATGTTCCTGCTGGTCACCCTCCAGGTCAGCTGCGCCATCCGCCCCATCCTTGGAAAAGCCGACACCTTCCTGCCGCAGGAGAAGAAATTCTTCCTCCAGCACTGGGCGGACAATCTGAACAGGGAAACCGGAAACAGGAGCGCTCCTGCCACTGCCAGCGTGGCCGCCGGGACCGGGAACCTTCGTGACAACTGAGCGCCGCTGGTTACAAAGTCACGTCATGGTCGCTCCATCCACTATCACTCGCTGGCCAGCCGCGCTCCTCGCGTTCGCGGCAGCGGCTGCAAGTACATGGACGATGCGCTACGTCTTCGCGCCGGCGGCCGAAGTGGAGCGTCGGTCCGTCATTCCCGCACTGCGCGAGCCGCAACGAAACTCTGCGACGACAAAACCCATGCAAGCCGCGGAGTTGTGGTCCGTGAAGATGGGCCTCCTGCAATGGCCGGCCAGCGGTGACCCTGCGGAGGTAACCGCGGCCTTTGCCGAATCGTGGCGCAAGCTGCGCCCGCTGGTGGCCGCAGGCACTCGCGACGGTGATCTCGAAAACCATAACCAGGCGCGCCAATTGTTTGCCGACTGGTGGAAGCTCGATCCCGCGGCGGCCCTGCGCTTCGTAAGCGAACCGCCCGGCGTCTTCACAGAACGCGGCGGTATGTTCCTGGTGCCGCTGGTGGCCGCGCGCGATCCGCGCCAGGCGTGGAAATTGGCAGACCTCGCCATGCAACGGCATGAGCGGAGCGCGGCCCGCGTGGATGTGATGCGTGCGTGGGCGCACCGTGCGCCGCAGGAGGCGATGGCCTTCACCGCTTCCTTGTCAGGCTCACAGCGGGCCGAGGCCGAGCGCGCCGCCCTGCGCGGCTGGGTCGCCCTGAATGCCAGGGACGCCATCGCATGGGTCGCAGCACTGCCGGAGAGCTGGCGCAAGGAGGAGAGGCTGGAGGCCGTCACGTTCGAGGCTGCGTCCTCCGATCCTGCATCGTTCGTCGCGGCCTTGCGCAGGGGGGAAGTGGAGGCGCGGACCTGCGAACTGCTGCTCAAATACCGCCGGGAGAGTGGCGCCGATCCCTTCGGCGCTCTGGCGCGGGCGGCTATCGCCAGCGATCCCGATCCGCGCGGCTTTTGCCTGTGGGCAGCGGAGAAGGGACTGGTTCCTCTCGCTTCCGCCGCGTGGGCTGCCCTGATGGAGCGCGACGGTTTACATACTGCCGAAGCCATCGCCCGGCTCGCCGCCAGCTTGCCGGATAATGGCCGCGAAGCTTTCAGCGCCGCGCTCGGCACAGCCGCGCCGGAAGCCGGACTCGCATGGGCACTGACAAATAACGCGCCGCTGGCGCCGCTGGCCAAAGCGTGGGCGGGCACAGATCCGGAGGCTGCGCTTGCGGCCTTGAACGCTTCACCGCAGTCGCCGGAAATGGTCGCGGCCCTCCGCGCCGCGGCATTCGAAGCGCGCGAGTCAGCGCCCGTCGCTGTGCTTCAGGTGATGGCCTCGCTGCCAGCACGGCCGGACGATGACCACGCCAGGGAGGACATGCACGACATGGTCAAACGAGCTGCTTTCGCCGATCCCGTGCAGACGCTGGAGATCCTCGGCACCATTCCTACAGCCACACCGGAGCAGGTCTCCATGCTTCTGGCCGTGGGCGCGCACCGCGATCCGCACGGCACCGCCGCCGCCCTGGCCAGAGTGGAACTCCCCGTCACAGACACCGTGGCCGCCGAGTCCTTCACGCGCGGATGGGCCAGCAACGATCCTGCCGCCGCCTCTTTGTGGGTGCGTGATCTTCCGGCCGGCGAAATGCGCGACGGCGGAGCCGCCGGACTCGCGCGCAGTGTGGCGCGCACGGACCCGCCCGGCGCATTCGCATGGGCCGTGGAGGTCACCGAGCCTGACATGCGCCAGCGCGTGCTCTGCACCGTTATCGAATCCGCCGTCAAAGCCGGCACGCCGCTCGAAGCCCTGCTCAGCGAGCCGCGCCTTACTCCAGAAGAACGCGGCACCCTCCGCGCCCACGCCGCCACTGTTTCCAAGCCATGAACTCCCGACTGATCATCGCCTGCGCCGTCGGTATCGGGGTCGGATTCCTCCTGCCGCTGCCGGCGTCAGCACCGCCCGCCCGCAAGGCCGCTGCGACAGAGCCCGCCAATTCCCACAACGCGAAACCCACTCCCGCCTGGCCGGCCGGGCCGGAGGAAATCGCCAGCCTGCCGGCGGAGGAATGCAGCACCGCACTCGACGCGCTGCTCCACGAGTGCGGAGTCGCCACGCCGGCGCCGGAACAGCAACAAGCCGCCGTCTCCCTGCTCCTGCGCATTCTGCATGAACACGCCGATGCCGCAGCCTGGCTTAAAACCCGCCGCCTCCCCGCATGGCTCCTCGCTGCTGCCTGGCTGGAGAAGCCGGACAGCGTCCCCGAGTCCCTGCGCCGACACATCGCCTTCATGCCTGCGGGACTCGACGCCGCCCGCCGCATCGTGCGCACCAAGGCGACGACTGATGATGTCAAAGCGAGAGCTCTCGCTGCCACCATGCCTGCGTCGTGGCGGCCTTCGCTGCGTGAATCCATGCTCCTCGGTCTCGCCACCCGCGAACCGCTCCGCGCCCTGCGCGAGTCCAGTATTGATGAGAGCCTTCACGAGTCCCTCGCTTTTGCCGCCGCCCGCAGCGGGCCGATGGAAGATGCCGTCCGCGCCATCGATGAATACGTGGACAACGATTTATACATGACGATCAAGCCGATGCTCGCCCTGCTGCACGCGCGGGATGCCGCAAAGACCGCGGAACTCATCGCCGCCACGGAAGATCCGAAGCTGATGAACTGGTTGAACGAAGTCACCGGCCCTGAATCGCCGGCAAAACCTGCGGCGGAAGTGCTGGCCTCCGCGGAAGGCGTCGCGTATCAGGAAATCGAGCGAGCCGTGCAGGAGATTGGATTCCAGGCAGTGCAAAATCCTGCCGCGGCTCAAGCCACCTGGGCCGCTCTGCCGGACGGCGAAGGAAAAGATAGGGCGGCAGCCGCAATCGCCGGCGCCCTCGCCGAGCGGGATGCCGCCGCCGCTTTTACATGGGCCGACCGGCATTCCCCGCGCAGCAGCTTTGGAGTCTATCGTGTCCTCAGAGACAGCGATCCTCTCGCCGCGATCACCGCGGCCCTCCGCCTGCCCGAAGGCAATCCATTTCGGGAGCAGTTGGTCAGCAGCCTAAAAAAGAACCCGGACAATCCCCAACTGCAGGGCATTTACGGCACCGCAGTCCTTCCCGTCGTGCTGCGGGAACTCCCGCCGGAGTTGCAAAAACTCCTAGAACCGGCACCGGTGATTCCGTTCGAGGGAACAGCACCCTCTGGGAAGCGCGAAGCCTTTGACGTTCAGGTGGTGCCTGAGTGAGCCCAAATTCCAGTGGACGGCCCGGCGCGGCCCGCTAAGGCGCGACATGGTTCGCAATCACATCGCCGTCATTGATTTCGGCTCGCAGTACACCCAGCTCATCGTGCGTCGCATTCGTGAGCTGGGCTTCTTTTCCAAGCTCTATCAGCCTCGGGAATTGAAAGACTGTGGCGAGCCGGCAGCGGTGATTCTCAGCGGCGGACCGCGCAGCGTGTCGGAACCGGATGCGCCGGACATTGATCTGGAAGTCCTGCGCGCCATGAACGTGCCCGTGCTCGGCGTGTGCTATGGCATGCAGCTTCTCAGCAAGCGGCTCGGTGGATTCGTCGCGCCAGGCAACACCCGCGAGTACGGCCCCGCGCGACTGCTGCCGTGCGAAACAGACACGCTGTTCGCCGGGTTGTCGTCCGATTCCCAAATCTGGATGAGTCACAGCGATACGGTGAAAGAGCCGCCTGCGGGAACAACGGTGGTGGCGACGAATCAGGACGGCGTGCCGGTGGCGCTGCAGTTCGCGCCGCATTGGTTCGGCATTCAGTTTCATCCGGAGGTCAGCCATTCGCACGAGGGGATGAAAATCCTCGCCAACTTCCTCAAGCTTGCGCCGCACGCCGAGCCGTTCCGCATAGAGAGCTTCAAGCAGGAACTCATCGCCATGATCCGCGAGCGCGCCCACGGACGCGAGATCGTCTGCGGCGTCAGCGGCGGCGTGGACAGCACGGTGCTTGCTGTGCTGCTCAAGGAAGCGAACGTGCCGCACCGCGCCATCTTTGTGGACACCGGCCTGATGCGGAAGCACGAGGCGGAGGAAGTGGAGGCGCAGTTTCAAAAACTCGGCGTCCACATCCAAACCGTTCATGCCGGCGAACGGTTTCTCGCCGCCCTCGCCGGAGAGGGCGACCCCGAGAAGAAGCGCACGATCATCGGCAATCTCTTCATTGACGTCTTCTGGGAAGCCGCGGCCAACGTCGAAATGCTCGCCCAGGGCACGCTGTATCCTGACGTGATTGAAAGCGCCACCAGCGGCAGCATCGCCAGCAAAATAAAGACCCACCACAACCGCGTGGACCGCATCATGGACCTCGCCAAAGAAGGCCGCGTGCTGGAGCCGCTGAGCGAACTCTTCAAAGACGAGGTCCGCGCGCTGGGCCGCACCATGAACATTCCGGACGAAATCCTCCAGCGCCATCCGTTCCCGGGTCCCGGCCTCGCTGTGCGCTGCCCCGGCGAGATCACGGAGGAGAAGCTCAGCGTCCTGCGCGAGGCCGACCACATCTGGATGCAGCAGCTCAAGCAGAGCGGGAACTATCAAAAAGTCTGGCAGGCCTGCGCCACGCTCATCCCCGTGAAAACCGTCGGAGTGAAAGGCGATGAGCGCAGCTACGAATGGGCGCTCAGCCTCCGCGCCGTTACCAGCGAGGACGCCATGACCGCCGACTGGGCGCGCCTCCCCTACGACTTCCTCGCCCAGGTCAGCAACGCCATCCTCAACGGCGTCAAAGGCATCAACCGTGTCCTCTACGACATCAGCACCAAGCCGCCCGCGAGCATCGAGTGGGAGTAGTGCCTTGGCCTCCGGCCAGGCGCCCGGCTTTTCTTTTGACAAGCCAGTCGCTTCAGAATACCGGCAGCCCACCGCGACGCGGTGCAGAGACCGGCAGGGTAGCTCAGCGGTAGAGCAGGGGACTCATAAGCCCTTGGTCGCGAGTTCGATTCTCGCCCTTGCCACCTTTGCTCCCTGATCCGCTTGTTCCTTCACCGGGCGGCACCAGGCCCCTGGGCAGCGCAGGCGGGCAAGCCCTACACTTGAGTCCGTGCCGCAATTCGATAAGCCCTGCATTCAGCCATGCCGGAAACATCGCAGAAGCGACCATCGAAAGCCCGCTTCCTCCCGTCCAACCGGGCAGCAATCCTTGTCGGCGCGGTTTGGATGCCGGTATTCGTGGCGGTGAATCGACTGATTGAATCTGCAGGGATGGGAATGTGGCCAACCCTGCTGTGGTTCCTGGCAGGGTTTTTCATCCCGGTGTATTTTGCCATCTTTGACCGGGAGTATGCACGTCAGCGTGGCGGTCCCTTTCGCGTCCTCGCATCCAGGGAGGATTTCCGGGATTTCTACATCCCCGCATGGAAGCGGATGTTTGTCTGCTTTGTATCGGTGGTTGTGGCGATGCCCGCCATCTGCGGATTGTGCAAGCTCTTCGGCTGGCCAGGCATCTGCGTAATCTACATGTTACCCGAATCTACATGTTACCCGAATCTACATGTTACCCGAATCTACATGTTACCTGGGAACTTGCAAAGAAAGGCGGTTGACTTTCCTCCTCCCCGCCGTCATAGCCCTCCAGCTCCCAGAGTCCCGTCCATCGCGCATTATCAACGCCTTATGCCACGACCCCGTCCCTTTCCCTACACCGGCTCCCAGACCGGCGTGTTCCATGTCGTCTCGCGTGTCGCGGGTCGCGAATTCGCCCTCGGCGACGAGGAGAAAGAATTCTTCACCCGCACGCTCCACGCCTACGCGCGGCTGCTCGGCATCGAAGTCCTCACGCACTGCACCATGAGCAACCACTTCCACCTGCTCCTGCGCGTGCCGCCCCCGCCGGATGCCGGCACCGCCGGACCGACGCTCGACGAACTCCTCACCCGTCTCGAAGCCGCCGTCGGCGCGGAGCAAATGCGGCAGATTCGCAAGAACCTCGACCTCTGGCAGCAAAACGGCGCGCACGATCTCATCGAAGCCTGGCGCCAGCGGCAGTCGGCCGCCATGTTCAGCCTGAGCGAATACATGAAGCGCGTGAAGCAGCGGTTCACGCGCTGGTATAACAAACGCACCGGCCGCGTCGGCATCTTCTGGGAGGACCGCTACCGCAGCACGATCGTCCAGGACGAGCACGCCGCGCTGCGCATGATGGCCACCTACATCGACCTCAACCCCGTGCGCGCCGGCCTAACGGACGACCCCGGCGCCTGGCGCTGGAGCGGCTACGCCGAGGCCATGTCCGGAAAAATAGAGGCCCTGGAAGGACTCGCCCGCGTCACCGGACGCACGGGAGAGCGGGTGCATGGGCGGGCGATTCCAGAGAAGTCAAGGACGTGCGGGAGCACGTCCCTACCGATTTTAGAAACGGCCCCACAGCGCAAACGCCGTCACCTCACGGCGCTGGTCCACTACCGCCAAATGCTCGGCCTCGCGGGACGGCCGCGCACACGTCAGGATGGCAAACTCATCCGCCGCGGCGTCAGCGCCAAAGTGCAGGCGCGCCTGGAACGCGAAACCGGCGTCCGCCGCGAGCAACTGCTGCAGCGCATGAGACACTTCACGCGCGGAGTCATCTTCGGCAGCCGCGAGTTCATCAACGAATGGTTTTCCCGAAACCGAAACGTCGTCGCCGGAGCGAGCCGCGAGCAGCGGCAGACCGGCGCGCGACCGCTCGGCCGCTCGTGGAAGGGCCTCTACAGCCTGCGGCAGTTGCGGTCCTGAGGGATGTCCCCGTTGTGCGACCGGGTTTACATATTGCACAGGAACCATGGCCTTGTCCCGGGTGCGGAACAAAGATCCGTTCCATCGAAAACTCAGAACTGTCCGCGGCACAGTTGCCGGCTACCGGTCAGCGCCGGAAGCGCGGCGGCGATTTTTTTGCTGCGCCTCGAATTTGGGCAGGAACTCGGATTCGATCAAAGCGAAGGCTGCAGGCAGTCCGCCGCTTTGATAGGATTCGCCCACGCGGGCCTCAAGGGCGGTGGGATTGCCGAAGGTGCTGAGAAAGTGATTCGACGTCAGGGCGGCGAAGAGGTCCTGGTCCATGCGACCGGTGTGCCGGAGCACCCATGTTCGCGCGAAGAGGGACAGCACGGCATCGCCGATCCAGGCCGCTTCGCGTTCCGCGCTGACGGCGTCGCGGGACTTCATCAGCGGTCGAATTGGATGACCTCGTCGCCGGGGCGGATGATGATGCCGGTGACGAGGGAGCGGGGCACGACGTTGGCGACGCACTGACTTTCGCGGACAGTGTCGCCGATGACGATGCGGGCGATGATGGCGGTGCCGCGGCGCAGGGCGAAGCGGTCGCCGGCCTTGAGGCCCTTGTTGCTGCCTTCGTCGAGCACGATGAAGTCGGTATTGTCAGCGGGCCGGGCGTCGGACACGCGGGCGATGCGCGGCTGGGAAACGATGAGCGACTGGAGGTTGCTGAGTTTTTCCGGCGGGACCTCGACGGGAGCGTTGTTCAGTTCGGCCGTCTCGCGGGCGATGCGCTCGGCTTCCTCCCGCGCCGTATCGATCACCGCCTCCTCCCGTTCGAGCAGGGCTGTATCCGCGACACCCGGGTTGGCCGGATCGGGAGGAACCGGCGGGCCGGGCTCAAGCTCCAGCGGCGGAGGGCCCGGGGTGACGAGCGACTTTACCCGGCTCAGGGCTTGCTTCGTTTCCGGATCCTCCAGCGCCGCGTCGAGGTCCGGGGTGGCGGAGGGTTTCTCGACGGCGCCGGGGCCGGCGGCCAACTCGCGGGTATTGTCAGCGGCGGCTTTGGCCTCTGCCGTGGCTTTGGCGAGCGCCTCCTTGTGTTCGCGCTCCCGGCGCTGGTTCTCGCGGTCGAAGTCGGCCTTCAAATGCGCCACCTGACCCTCCATGTCATTCTGAAGTGTCAGGTAAATTCCGGCGGCGATCAAAAGAAAGAGACCGGCGAGGGCGAAGTGCGTGAGTTTCATGGCGGCTGGGCAGTGGGGAGCCCGCCGGTGACGGCGGGCCGCGGGAGTTCCGGCTGTTACTAGGGAATTCCTTTACTTGGTTGCCGCGCGAAAAGCAAGAAGTTCGCTCGGGGAGCGAGGAGCCCGGTGCCGGGCCTTTCAGTGCGGCTTCGCGGCGGGGGCGTGGTCGCCGGCCCCGTGCCCGTGCCCTCCGACTTTGTTCTTCTGATCGAACATCTTCGTTTCCTCATAGGACTGCTGTTCGCAGGCAGGCGTGCAGACGAGGAGCAGGGCGAGGAGGCTGAGAGCGGCGGGTTTCTTCATGACCGGAATCGGGGCTGCTTCCATCAGGGCGAAACGGGATGCAAGTGGAATGTCCCTCCAGCCGGAAATCCTGCTGCGCTTCTTCCGTTGCACAGGCAGTGCGGCGGGCCTACCGCCGGTCATGGCTCTTGAAAAGATCACGCGGGTTTCCGGAACCGCCGTCTTCGTTCCCGGCTCCGACATTGACACCGACCGCATCATCCCGGCGCGGTTCATGAAGTGCGTCACCTTCGACGGACTCGGCGAATATCTCTTTTATGACGTGCGCAAGAATGCGGACGGGACCGACCGGGAGCATCCGTTGAACGACCCGCGGTTTCGCGGTGCGACGGTCCTGCTCGCCGGCGTGAATTTCGGCTGCGGCAGTTCGCGCGAACATGCGCCGCAGGCGATCTACCGCTATGGATTCCGTGCCATCGTGGCGGAGAGTTTCGCGGAAATCTTTTTCGGCAACTGCACCACGCTGGGCATTCCCTGCGCGATTGCGACGTCCGCGGACCTGCAGCGGCTGCGCGAGGCCGTGGAGCGCGATCCACAGATTCCGGTCACAGTCGATGTGGAAAAGAACCGTGTCTTTTTCGGCGGGGAAAACATCACCGTGGTCATTCCCGACACGGCGCGCGATTCGCTCATCGAAGGCAAGTGGGATCCCATCGCCGATTTGCTGGAGGGCGCGGACGCGGTGGCTGCGACGGCGGGGGAACTGGACTACATGAAGCACTGACCCGCGCTGTCAGGGCGGGGGGAACGGCTTGTTATGACGCCCCGGCGGGGAGGTGTCGAAGAACACCGGGTGCTCACCGGAGGCGAGCACGTTGTGCGTGGGCACGGCGCGCAGTTCCGGATGGTCGTCGAGGGATTCCATGAAGAACTCGATGCTCTGACCGGGCTGCATTTCGGGAAGGGCCGCGGGCTTGCCGTCGAGCCATGCCCACTGGAGGAGCGTGATGCGTCCGGGTTTCAAATAACCGAGATTGACCTGCTCCACTTCCCATGCCGAGGCCAGCAGCCAGCGCGGGGAAGCGGCGAGCGCGGAAGCATCCGGGAGCGGCGGACGTTCGATGAGTTTGGCTTTTACTTTGACCGGAGTGGGGCGCGGGCGAAGTGTGAGGACGGACTGCGTGCCGCGCCATGCGTCGGCGATTTCTGCAGCGGCCAGCGCCCGGGAATAGAGCGCGAGGCGTTCGACCTGGCCGGTCCACGGCGCTCCGTAGGGCTGCGGGTCGCCGGCCTGAAGGCGAAGGCTGTGCCATGCCTGCAGTCCCGCGCGGTCCAGTTTCAATTCCCTCATCATCTGACCGTCGAGGTAAAAGCGCGCGGTGCCGGCGTGGATCGTGAGGGTGAAGAAGAACGGGCGGTCGTGGTCGATGGCGAGAGTTGTCAGGGGGTGGCGTTCCATGAGCGGCGGGCCGCCCGCGCTCCCGCCTGTGAGCACGCGCAGCACCAGAGAACGGTCCACGCGGTAGAGCGCACAGGCGTCGCGCCCGTCCGGCAGCAGCAGACTGACAAGACGCAGACTGCACGGCGTGCCGGTGGTCCGCTCGGTGATGAGTCCCTCGATGGTGAAGGAACCGCCGGCCACACAGGCGGCGGCGAGCGGTGCGAGGGCGGACTCCTCCGTCGCGGCCCAGCCGGCGCTGACATTGAGGGAACCGTCGCGCCCGGGCGTGGCGCCGGCGCGCAGAGTGAAGGTCTCCGCGGCGCCCGGAGCCTGCAGGTTCTGCCACGAGAAGTGCAGCGAGTCATCGCGCACCGCCGGCCATGCCGCCCCGGCAGGCTGTGCCGCCACTTCGGGCTTTTGCGGGAGTGCCGTGACGCGGGTATGACCGCCGGAAATCCAAACGTCCGGATAAAAGTCAGGCGCGGGATCGGCGGTGATGGGGGCCGCCTTCTCGATCGCCTTCAGATCCGGCCGGAGCGTTAGGAGAAAAACGTCAGGCGCGCCGGTGCCGGAAGCGGGCGGCCCGCTGAGGCAGAGATGCAGCGGGTCGTTGGACCAGCGCAGGTGGTTCACCTCACCGCCCTGCGAAGGGAGTGACTGTGCGGGCAGCAGTTCCCAGCCGGGCTCCACGTTGGGCACGAAAAGGCGCAGCCGCCGGCGGTCGCCGTCCAGCAGTCCGAGGGCGTAACTGTCATCGGCGGCGAGCACCGGAAAACTTCCCTGCGCGAGCGGCGCGAAGTTTTTCTCCTCCAGGTTGGCGAGGCCCGCCTGCGGCCAGGGAAACAGCCCGGCGGCGCGGGTCCCGTCGCGGCTGAGCTGGAAGTTGTCCGCCCCCAGCGCGGTCTCCGTCCAGAGGATTTCGCGCTCCTCCGGTTTGTCAGGCTCGAAGCGGACGAGGATTTCGCCGGTGAGCGCCGGACGGCGGCTCGTCTGCAGGCTGGTGAAGGCGCAGACGAATTCCTTTCCTTCGGGCGACCGCCAGACTGCGACCGCCATGCCGCTGCCCAGGCTGCGCGGTTCGCCGCCGGCAAACGGCACCGCGAAGATTTCCGGTGCGTAGGCGGTGCCGGTCTCACCCGGAGTGGCATTGCGGTCGGTAAAATAAATGGTGTTCCCGTCGGCTGACAGCAGGGGCCGGGTGAAATTGTCAGGTCCCGCCAGCACCACGCGCGCTTCCCCCGGAAATTCGCGGGCCATGAGGCGGAACTGATTGCCCGCCGCCCGCGGATCCGGTTCCCCTTCCACCTGTTGCACCCAGACTGCACGGGTGACGGGCTCCGCAGCAAGGAGCGGAAAAGCCGGGGCGAAAAAGGAAACAAGGAGCAGCAGGCGGCGCATGACGGGCGAGTCTGGCACGGAGGAGCGCGAATGCAATCTCCCCGGTCCGGCTGGCTCGTTCCCGGGGGCCGGCCCAGGGGGGCGTAAAAATTTCCCGTACGCGGCAAATTCTTCTTGCCGGTCGCGGCCCGGCCCGGCAATATCCGCCCAAATTTCCGTCCCCCCAAGTCCCCAAACCAAACTGTCCCAACCATGAAACAACTCACAGCGTTCCTCCTCATCTTCACCATGCTCGCCGGTCCAGCCTTCGCCTGGAAGGGCGGCCCCTACAGCAATAACACGCTCGACGGCATCGACGGCGGCATCTTCCAATACACCCTTCGCGGTGACCGCGTTTCCGGCCTCGCCCGCTTCTCGCAAAACACGTCCGCGGCTTACAACTCGGAGTTCGGTGACTCGGTGGTGTATTACAACGGCATCACCTACTACGGCGAAAGCTACGGCTTTGTGGATTATGTGAGCGGCACGGCGGACGGCATTGTGAATGCCTCGGCCGCCGGCACGGACCTGAACAACCCCGCCGCGGTGCTCCGCACGTCCACCGGCACCTCATGGGGCGTGTTCAACGGCGTCCGCTACGGCACCGGCAACCCGCTCTTCGGTCCCTTCACTCCTGGCGGTCCTTCCGGCAGCTACATGGTCGCCAACGCCTCCTGGGCCGGCTTCGTCACCCGCACCCATCCGGTGCCCCGGTTCGCCGGCGAAGGGGAAATCACCTTCTTCGGTGAAGGCGACAGCGACAGCGCCAACAGCTTCGACCGCACACTCGTTTCCACCGGTGACTTCGCTCCGCCCCGCCTCGATGCCGGCCTCCCGCCCGCCAACGGCACCCAGCGGAACTTCATCACCATCCCGTCCGATTCCTTCAAGAACAAGGTGACCATCCCCATCACCGTGATCGGCGGACGCATCAGCACCGCGCCTTACTTCGGCCCGGCCGCCTTCCAGGCGCTCTGATCCGCTTTCGGAATCTCAGATGATCACAAACAGGGCAGCAATTCGCTGCCCTGTTTGCTTTCCAGGAAAAGTCACGCTCAATCCACTAACCGGGAAGAAACCACGGATGGACGCGAAGGAACACGGTTGCCCGACCAGTCGTGACCGCCTGGAAATTCTTCTCCGCGGGCATTCGGATCCATCTGGAAATCCGTGTCTGTCAGCGTTTATCTGCCGTTCCATTCGTCTCCGGCCGACTTTGAATGTTGAGTCCTGAACCATGATTCCCCGCCTCGTTACGGTCTGCATCTTCTTGTTCTGCGGCACCATGACCGCGCTGCTCGTGCGCAGCGTCATCAATCCGCGGGGCACCGGTCTTTCGGAGGTCGCTCCCGGGGCGGCCTTCGATTTGTTCGCCGCCCACGGCACCGGTTCCGATCTCGACATCTGGGAATCGAACCGCATCATTGGAAACTGCGAGATTACGCCCATGGGACCGGTGGTTCGCGGCGAAGACCGCACCAAGGGCCGCGTCAAAGTCAAAGTGTCGCTCCTCGTCCTGCTCCAGCAGCCCGTGATGGAGGCCGGGGCACTCAAACTTTCCGGCGAGGTGCAGCTGCACTCCGACGGAGCGCTGGACGAGATGCACCTCGATCTCCGGCTCCTTGGTTCACGGCCGGAACTTAGTCTCGCCATTCGCCAGCCGCCGGGACAGACATGGCCTTCACTGAATCTCCTGCGCGGCAGGAAATCGATCCTGACACTAACGCCCGGGCAGGAGCCGGAGGGACTGATGGGGGCTGCGGTGGAAACGATGCTCAAGGCCACCGGTCTGCCGCTCGACGAACTGCGCAAACGCACGGAATCGGAAGGAGCGGCCGCCACGGTGCGGTCCGGTCACTTTGAGGCCGGCGGTTTGCGTCACGACGGTTATCTCCTCACCGCCGGCGACGAAGCGGCGCCGCACCTGGTGCTTTACATGGCCAACACGGGGGAACTGCTCCAGATCGACACGCCCTTCACCGGGGACAATCAACTGGGTCTGCGCTTTCTGTCCGAATCGCTGCGTCCGGCGGACGCTTCCGTGCCGGTGCTCGATGAATTTCTGCTGCTCAATCCCCGCGCGCCGACGCCATGATCCGAACCCGCGATCTCTCCATGCACTACGGGCGGCTCTGCGCGCTGCAGGGGCTCACGCTCGACATCGCTCCCGGCGAGTTCTTCGCCTTTCTCGGTCCTAACGCGGCCGGAAAAACCACCACCATCAAGCTCCTCACCGGCCTGCTGCGCCCCACCGCCGGCGATGCGTGGCTGTGCGGCCACCATGTGCTCCAGGACGCCCGTGCCGCCAAGTCCGCCCTCGGCTTCGTGCCCGACGTCGCCATCTTTTACGACAAGCTGACGGCGCTCGAATTCATGGAGTTCATCGCGGATCTTTACGAAGTGGAGCGGGCGCGCGCCCGCAGTCTCACCGGCGAACTGTTCGAGCAGTTCGCGCTGCGTCCTTATGCCATGGAAATGATCGAGCATCTCAGCCACGGCACGCGCCAGCGGCTCGCCATTGCCGCGGCGCTGCTGCATGAGCCCAAAGTCATCATCATCGACGAACCGATGATCGGTCTCGATCCCGTGCACATGCGGGTGGTGAAGGAGGAACTGAAGGCCCGCAGCCGCGCGGGCGTCACGGTGTTCATGTCCACGCACCTGCTCAACATCGCAGAGGAACTCGCCGACCGCATCGGGATCATTCATGGGGGAAAACTGACCGCCCTCGGCACCATGCAGGAACTGCGCAGCGCCGCGCGCGGCGGTAAGACCGAACTGGAACACATCTTTCTCGACCTCATGCGCGAAGCCGCGGAGAGTGCGGAGGGTGAAATTCGTCATTGAGCTTTCCGGACTCTGCGTCCCGCATTCCCCGGATGACCAGCCATCACGTCCTGAAACTCAAAACCGGCGAAACGCTCTGTGTCGCGGAAATGCCGCACATGGAAAGCGTCAGTCTCGGCGTGTGGGCGGGCGTCGGCGGGCGGCACGATCCCGCGCACCAGGGCGGGCTGGCGCACTTTGTGGAGCACATGATTTTCAAAGGCACCCGCCGGCGCAATGCGCGGCGCCTCAACCGCGACGTGGAGGGCGCTGGCGGCAGCATGGATGCCTACACCAGCGAGGACCACACCGCCTTTTTCGTGCGCGGACCGGCGGAGCAGTTTCCGCGCTTTGCCGACGTGCTGCTCGACATCTACCGTCACTCCGTTTTTCAGCCGGAGGATGTGGTGCGCGAGCGCGAGGTCATCAGTGAGGAGATCGCGATGTACAAAGAGCAGCCGCAGCAGCAGGCGGAGGATATGCTCTGGCGCACCGCATGGCCGGGCCATCCGCTGGGACGCCCCATCGCCGGCACCGAGGAAAGTCTGCACCGCATCAACACCCGGGCACTGCGCACGCATGCCGCCTCATGGTTCGGACGGAAGAACACGGTGATCTCGGTGGCGGGTCGCGTGGAGGCGCCGCGGGTGCGGGCGGTGCTGGAGAAGCTGTTGTCCCGCGGCCTGCCGCCCGGCGCCGCTCCCCGCACGCAGCCGTTCTCCGTCTCCCGCCTGCCCCGGGCGCCGCGCGTGGCCGTGGACAAACGCGAGATCGACCAGGTGCAGATCGCGCTCGCCTTTCACATCCCGGGCCGCCGTTCGCCGCACGCGGCTGCGCTGCGGCTGCTCAATGTGCTGCTCGGCGAAAACACCAGTTCCCGGCTGTGGTCCGCCCTGCGCGACGACCACGGGCTGTGCTATGACGTCGGGTCCGACCTCACCTCCCTGCACGAAGCGGGCCTGCTGCACATCTTCGCCGGCGTGGACCCTGACAAGCTGCGGCCGGCCCTGCGCCTGCTCCTGCGCGAACTGCGCCGGCTCGCAGAGAAAGGCGTTTCCGCCCGCGCGCTCAAGGCTGCCTGCGAGTACGCCACCGGCTCCACCCGCATGAGTCTGGAAGTGCCCGGCAGTGTCATGACGGGCATGGCCGAGTGCCTGCTGTTTCACGGACGCTACATTCCGCACGAGGATTACCTCCGCCGGCTCGGCGAGGTCACCCAGGCGCAAATTCAGTCCCTCGCGAAAAGCGTCTTTCATTCCGCCAACCTCACCGCCGCGCTCGTCGGCCCGGTGCCGGAAGGCGAAGAACTGACGCGCCTGCTGGTTTTGTAACTCTGCCGGCAAAACCGGAGAAGCGCGGAATCGCCGATGGACGCAGATTCATCCGGAGAGCGGGTGCCATCCCGGACGCTGCCGTTTGGACAAGGGTGTGCGTTCGCGTCCATTCGTGAAGCTGTCAGGGCGAAGCGCCGCTGCCTTGGCCGGGCGCAAAAAAATGCCGGCAGCACGCGGGAGAGCGGCTGCCGGCATCGAAGGGGACCGGGGCGGATTACTGGCCGAGTTTCTTCAATTCGGCTTCGGCTTCGGCGCGGCTGGCTTCGGCGGCTTTCATGGCCTCCTGAGCCTTGCGAATCGCCTCCTCGTATTCGCGCAGTTCGCCGCGGAGCGTGTCGGCGTCCTTGGCGAGGGTGAACTTTCCGCTCTGCAGATTCGCGAGCAGTCCCTGCACCACTTTGCCGGGAATCATGTAAGTGCTGACGCGTTCGGCGCGGGCGTTGATCAGGGCCACGATGTTGCCGTCCACATCCACAACGGGGCCGCCGCAGTCGCGGGCATCGATGGCGAGGTCGCTCTGCACCGCGTTGGGATAGCCGCCGGCATTGGCGCTGAGGCTTCCGCTCATGCGCGCGGTGGGGTCGAGAATGCGGTCCCGTCCGATTTTCTCATCGGGAAACTGCTTCTGGAGTTCTTCGAGGCGCACTTTGGTCAACTCTTCGCGGCTGGTCAGGTTGAACTCGGCATCGGCTTCTTTTCCGCCGCGTGAATAGCGCACCTTGACGCGGTCGCCGGGTTTCATTTCGGCGACGACTTTCTGGAGCTGGAAAGGAAAGTCCACGGCGGTGCCGTTCACGCTCAGAATGAGGTCATCCGCTTTGAGGCCCGCAGTGTCGGCGGGGCATTTGGGGACGACTTCTCCGATGAGAACGCCCTTTTGGGACTCATCGGCATCCGGCTTGAAGACGATGCCGAGGGCGCCTTTGCCTTTTTCCGAGAGCGAGCGGGCGGCGATGCTGATCACTCCGGTGGCGAAGGGGTCTTCGTCCAGGCCGACCGCAGCGACGAGCGTGCCCACCGGCACGTCTTCAGAGGAGAATTTGGCGGGAGTCAGGCCGCTGGCGTCGAGCTTGATGAGCGCGAGGTCGTAGGACTCGAGCTTGTCCACCACCCTGGCGCTGACGATCCGGCCGTCGTTGAACTCCGCCTCAAGGCCATCGTCCTTCACTTCGCTCGCCTTTGTCAGGGCGTAGCCGTCGGCGGTGACGATGGTGGCGTAGGCCACCTGTTTGCTGTCGCGCAGGAGACGGACGGTGGACTCGCGGGCGGACTTCACGAGCGGACGCCATTCGGCGAGGACGGAACGGTGCTCCTTGCAGTAGCGGGAGGCTTCTGCGGGTTCGCCGTGGCCGCCGCGCTGAATGCGGCGGAAAAGGTCCTCCAATCCCTGGCCGCCTTCGTTGTCGGCTTGCGGCCGCTGCGGGCCGCCCCGCTCGCGCAATTGTTTGAGCAGGTCCTCGAAGGGAGAATTCCCGGGGCCGAATCCCTCGCCCATGTGTTTGCGCAGCAGGTCCTGCATTTCGCGCTCCATCTCCTGGCGCATCCGCTCCAGGGGCTCTCCCTGTTTCTCGTCGCTCTGCGCGGGCTGTTCGCCCGGATTGATCTCCTTGCCGTTGCGGAAGAAGCGCGGGCCGGAGCCGTCGCTGCGCCACTCGAAGCGGAACTGCTGCGGCTGTCCCGGTTTCAACTCGCCGGCGCCGTTCCACTGTTCGAGGGCCTTGTCGAACTGCTCTTTGGCTTCTCCGGAGAGATTCATCTGCTCCATCATTTTGCGGAGCTGCTCTTTCATCATGCCGTTGAGGCGGGGATCACCTTCGAGCTTGAACTCGAACTTGCGCTCCTGTTTCGGCTGCGGCGTGTCCTGAGCCTGGAGAGTGAGGAGGGCTCCGCCGGCGGCGAGCGAAGTCGCGAGGGCGGGAAGAATAAAACGCGGTTTCATGACTGGTGATGCTTCGGTTGCTGGTTTAAGAATGAAGGAAGGCGGGTTGCGGGAGGATTATTGTCGGGTGCCGAGGGTGACTTCGAGTTCCTCCTCTTTGTCGCCCCGCTTGATGGTCAGTTTGAGGGTGTCGCCGGGAGCGGAGTCGCGCACGCGGCTGATGAGGTCACCCGTGCTGCCGACAGGCTTGCCGTTGACCTTCAGAATGACATCGCCGCTCTGCAGTCCTGCTTTCGCCGCGGGCGAATTGTCAGCGATTTCGTCGGCAGCCACGGCATCGCCGCTTTGTGCGAGCGAGAGACCGAGCCAGGCGTCGCCTTTGGCGGGGGCCGCCGGTTGGTCATCTTTCGAGTCGGGGACGGAAGGCTCGCGCGGTTCCGGCCTCCGTTGATTCCGCGGCTGTGATTGTCCCCGGGGACGAAGATCGTCGGAGCCGGCGAGCAGGCGGCGGGAACTGCCCCAAACGTCGCCCTTTTTGAGCCGCTCCCAGTCTTCGTGGAAGACGCCGATAGGCACGTGGCGGTTCTCGGCGACATCCATGCTGATGTTGGAATGAATGCCGATGACGCGGCCGTCGAGGTCGAAGAGCGGTCCGCCGCTGTCGCCGCCGCTGACGGTGCAGTCGCTGCGGTAGAAAGCCTTTTCGTTGTCCTGCCAGAGACGTCCGACGCGCACGGGTGCGCCGCGCTGGATGTCGAAACCGCCGGGGTGTCCCATGGCGATGCACCATTCGCCCTTCTCCACACTGTTGGCGGGCGCCGGTTCGGAGAATGGCCACTCCCGCGGATCTTCGATCTGCACCATGGCGGCGTCGCGATTGAGATTGAGGCCGAGCACTTTGCCTTTCAATTCGGTCCCGTCGGCCAGGATGACGGCGACATCCTTTTTGTCATCTCCTCCGCCGGCGGCTTCGACGACATGGGCGGCGGTGAGTACGAGGCCGTCTTTGGAAACGATGACCCCGCTGCCGCTGCCCATGCCTTTGGCGCCGCGGCTGGTGATGCATACGACCGAGCTTTTGGCCTTCGCCACGGCGGCGGAGACTTTAGACTGCCGATCCTTGAGGGTTTCAGCATATGCCGGAGTCAGGAGAAATGCCGAGCCGAGAGCGGCAGCGGTGACAAGAAAGAGGTTGGAGTGAATCATAGTACTGGAGGAATTGAATCTCGGCTGAATCAGCGCCAAAGTCGCCGGGATTTATCTAAATTCACCGCAAATTGCCCGGCCGTGAAGCTGCCGGGCGGGCTGACGGCAGGCTCAATCGACTTTTCCCGCCGGGCGGTTCTCCTTTCCCCGCGAGCCGGTGAGCGAGTCGCCCAGGACCAGCCGGTCGGTCGCAGCGAGTTGCAGCAGACGTTCCACGACATCCGGATGCGCGGCGGAGACGTCGTGTTTTTCGCCGGGGTCGGCAAGCAGGTCGTAGAGCGCGGGCTTTTCGAGTTTCACCTGGCGGTAGCGCGCCGGAATCCCGTCCTTCGCTTTGGGCTGGTCGCCCAGTGTGCGGTAGGTGTGCGGCAGCAGAAGCTTCCACTGCGGCGTGATCACAGCCTGCAGTTCGTTCCCGGCGTAGCGGATGAAAATCGCGTCATGCGGCGTCCGGGCTCCCGCATCGCCGGTGATCAGCGCGGAGATGTCTTTGCCGTCGATTTTGTTGTCAGGCAGCTTCGCGCCGCACAGCGCGGCCATCGACGGCAGCAGGTCGAAGGTGCCGCACATTTCCCGGCACTCGGTGCCCGGAGCGATGCGGCCCGGCCAGCGCATCAGGCAGGGCACGCGGATGCCGCCCTCCCATGAAGTGCCCTTGCCCTCGCGCAGCGGACCGGCGCTGCCGGAGTGTTCGCCACAGCTGAGCCACGGACCGTTGTCGGAGGTGAAGATCAGGAGCGTGCGCTCGTCGAGGCCGTGCGTTTGCAGCGCCTTCAGGATTTCGCCGGTGCTCCAGTCGAGTTCCTGAATGACGTCGCCGTACAACCCCGCACCGGACTTGCCGCGAAAGCGCTCGCTGCAAAACAGCGGCACGTGAGGCTGCGGATGCGGGACATACAGAAAAAACGGACGCGCTTTGTTTCGGGCGATGAAGTCCACCGCGCGTTCGGTGATCTGCGCGGTCAGATCGCTTTGATCGTCCAGCGTGCGCAGCACGGCGTCACCCTCCATGAGCGGCAGCGGCGGATAGGCTTTCGGCGTCTCCGGATGTTTCGGCCACATGTCGTTGGAATAGGGCAGTCCGAAGTATTCATCGAACCCCTGCTGCCGCGGCAGCAGCGGCACCGGGCGTCCGAGGTGCCACTTTCCGAAAATCCCCGTCGCGTATTCTTTCGCCTTCAGGATCTCCGCGAGGGTCGTTTCACTTGGATTCAGGCCCTGCTTCGCGCCCGGGCCGAAGGCACCGTGGATGTTGACGCGACTGTGCATGCAGCCGGTGAGCAGGGCCGCGCGGCTGGCCGAACACACGGCGCTGCTGACGTAGAACCGGCTGAATTTTCTCCCCTCCGACGCCATGCGGTCCAGGTTCGGTGTCTTATAGGCGCTCGCGCCGAACGGGCCGATGTCCGCATAGCCGAGATCGTCGCAGAAAATGATTACAACGTTGGGCGGCGGCCCGGCGGCGATGCAGGACAGCGGGAGCAGGAGGAGCAGAAACAGGCGGAGCAGCATGGAGAGTGACGGTTGACCGGGCTCTTTACTGCGAAAAATGCCGGGCCCCATCAGAAAGTTGCATCCGCAGGAGTGTCCGCTATTTTCCCGCCATCCCCGGGAGTTGTCTCCCCAACCGACCATTCCGTTACCATGAAAATCCTCACACTGATCCTCGCCGTTCTCAGCGCCGCTCTGCTGTCCTCCTGCAACACCATGTCCGGGCTCGGACGCGATATGCAGCAGGCCGGGAGTTCGCTCGAATCCACGGCCGAGCGCACCAGGTAATAAGAACTGCCGACTGTCGCGTCTGCTGCCGCCCGGGAGCAATTCCGGGCGGCAGCGTGCGGCGGGCGCTATTCGCGCCGGGCCGGCGCCCAAAAGCAGAACTTTCTGCGGGTCAGTGATTGTCCCGCGACGGACGGCTCAGCGTCCGGCTCCGGCCCCGCCGGCGAGCCAGAGCGCCATGTCACCGGGCCAGGCGCGGACCGGCTGGTCGCTGCGCAGTCCATAGCCGTGCCCGCCGCTGGCATAGACGTGAAGTTCGCAGGGGACTTTGAGCTTTTGCAGTTCCAGCGTCCACGCGGTGGCGTTGGCCGCGGGCAGCGGGTCGTCGAACGTGTGCACCAGAAAGCACGGCGGCGTCTCCGGGCTCAGCGGGAGATCCGGATTGATGCCGGCCGCAGGATCTTTGGCGTCCTTGAGAAGATAGGCGGAGTAAATGAGGGCGGCAAAGTCGGGGCGGCAGGAGGTCTTGTCGATCGCGTCGCGCCCGTCGTAGGCGCGCTTGCTGAAGTTAGTGGCGGCGAGGGCGGAGAGGTGAGCGCCGGCCGAAAAGCCCATGATGCCGATCTGCGCGGGATCGAGGTCGCGTTCTCCGGCCAGTGAACGGATGAGGCTGAGCGCCCGCTGTGCATCCTGCAGCGCGGCGAGATGGCGCACGTCGTTGCCTTTGGGCAGGCGGTAGCGCAGCACGAAGGCATGGCAGCCCAGGCCGTTGAGCCATTGCGCGACTTCGGTGCCCTCCAGATCCCACGCGAGAATGTTATATCCGCCGCCGGGGCAGATGATGACGGCGCGCCGGGAATTGTTTTCACCGGCGGGCTTATAATAGTGCAGCGACGGCACGCTGATGTTTTTGATTGTCAGCGTCCCGCCCATGTGCTGCGTGACTTCGGATTTCTCGGGACCTTCGATGGCCCAGTCGCCCGGCAGCTGGCCGCGCCATTCACCGGTTTGCCAGATGTTGATAGTCTCATCCGGCGGACGTGGCGCGGGTTTGTTGGGCGACGGAGCGGGAGCCACTTGCGCCACAGCGGAGGAAATCATCAGGGCGGCGGAGAGCAATGATAGCAGGTGCATGAGGGCGCATCCTGCAGGGCGCACCCGCCGCGGCAAGCCCGCGCCGGCGGAGCGGCGGATAAATCAGAAAAGTATCCGAAAACTGCGTGGACAGCGCGGGGGCAATTTACTAAGACGGCGCAAATTCACTAACTCAACACTGCCTGCCGTTCCTCTCCACAGGACGGCGCAAAGATCGGAATCCTGACCGGCCTTTACGAAAACAGAGACCCATTCCGAACTTTATGAAACGCCTCGCTCTGCAGTGCTGGCTTCCAGCGAAACTTGCCGCCCTCGTCAAACCGCTCCTGGCCGCATGGCCGCGACAGTATCGAGCCGTTCCGCTTCTGTCATGTTGCGTGCTGCTGGCCGGCACCGCCGCCGCGGCGCCGCTGACATGGGACGCGAACGGCGCCACCGGGCCCAATCCGGCGGGCGGATCAGGCACTTGGGACGTCAACACCACCGCCAACTGGTGGGACGGGGCTTCGAGTGTGGTGTGGCCGGCATTGGGCGGCACGGATGATGACGCCGTTTTCGGAAACACTTCCGGGATTGTCAGCCTCGCGGCGGGCGGGGTGACCGCTAACGATCTCACGTTCAATACTGCGGGCTACCTGATTCAAAACGACATCCTCACACTCAACGGCACCGCGCCCGTCATCACGGCCGGTTCCGGAGTTCAATCCGCCATTGGCTCGGTAGTGGCGGGCAGCGCGGGGCTGATCAAGGCCGGCGACGGAACGCTGGTGCTCACGGGAGTGAATACTTACAGCGGCGGCACCACGATCTCAGGCGGCACGCTTCAGCTGGGGAACGGCCTGGTTAACGGGACCGTCGTGGCCGGAGGCTACCAGATTGACCCCGGCGCCACCCTGTTCCTGAACAACGCCACCGCCGTGCAGGCGCTCAGCGGCGGCTGGGCTTCCGGGATCACCGGAGCCGGCACCCTGCGGCTCAATTCGGCTCAGGCGGTGAACGGCACCGGCAACTGGGGGCCTAACGCAGCCGCGGCCACCGCCTTCAACGCGGGTTTCACCGGCACCCTGCAGGTGGACAACGGACGGATCGATTCGTCCGCCGCCGGTCTGGGCGGAATTTCGAATATCGTCATCAACCCGAATGCGCAGTTTCTGGCATGGACCGGGACCTACAGCCAGCCGTTCTCCATCGGCGGCGACGGCTGGGGTGAAAACGGTCAGCCCGGAGCGCTGCGCATTGCCGGAGGCAACAACGGAACGTTCAACGGCAACATCACCCTGACCGGGAATGCCGGCATCAGTGCCCAGGACGCAGGGGCCGTGATGACCCTCAACGGAGTGGTCCAGGGCGGTTTTGGCATTTGGAAACAAAACGCCGGCCTGCTGGCCTTGAATAATGCCAACACCTACACCGGCCCCACCGTTATCAATGCCGGCACGCTGCGCCTTGGCAGCGGCGGCGTGACAGGATCGCTTGCCACTTCCAGCGACATCACCATCAACGGTGGAACGCTCGCGTTCAATCGCAGCGACAACATCAGTCAGGGCACCGATTTTTCCGGCGCTCCGATCACCGGTGCCGGTGCCCTGAACCAAACGGGCCCGGGAATCCTGACACTCAATCCGGGCAACACCTACGCCGGGGGCACGACCATTGCCGGCGGCGCCATCCAGCAGGGCGGGGCCTTTGCCCTGCCGGCCGGGCGCGCCCTCACCGTCAACGGCACCGGCGTGTTCGATCTCAACGGCTTCGATGCCTCGGTGGCCACGCTTGGAGGAGCCGCCACCGGCACGGTGACTGACAATTCCGCCGGAGCCGGCACCTCCACGCTGGCGCTGACCAATGCCGGCAGCACTCCCGTGGCCATCCGGAACGGGGCCACTCAGGCGATCGGTCTGCGCGTCTCGAACGTGAACGGCAATTTCCTCCTGACAAACGGCGGCAACACTTTCTCCGGTGGGCTCGTCCTGACCGCCAACACGCGGATGTCCCCGGGGACCATCACTGCGGGTGCTTACGGCACGGGAGCGATCACCGTCGGAGAAGCCGCCACCGACAGCACGGGAATCTATTTTGCCACGGCCAATCAGACGCTCGCCAATGCGATTATCGCCAACACCGGCCGCGGCACGGACCGCGTCGGCACGTTCCGCGTCGATGCCGCCAACACCACGCTCTCCGGACAACTCACGGCCAATCTCGCGCCGCTCACCTTCAGCACCAACGGCAACGGCGTGGTCAACGCTACCGGCCAAATTACCGGTCCGAACGGATTGACACTGCTCTCGCACACGCTCGGGGGCACTTCGCTCACCGTCAATCTTGCCAATGCCGCCGGCACCAACGACTACGCGGGCGACACGATCATCAATCAGAATCCCCAGGCCGGCCGAAGCTTTTCTCTCGCGCTGGGAGCCGCCGATCAGATTCCCAACGGTGCCGGCCGGGGCAGCGTTTCCATTTTCACCAACGGAACCGGCATCGGACGCCTCAACCTGGGCGGATTCAGCGAGACCATCAACGGCCTCTCCGGCAACGGCATCGTCGATGGCATCAGCGGCACACCTGTCCTGACGCTGGGAGACAGTGACGCCACGGCGACATTTTCCGGCACGCTGCAAAACACCGGCGGTTCCCTGGCCCTCGTGAAAACCGGCTCCGGCACGCAGACGCTCGCGGGAGCCAGCACCTACACCGGCGGAACCACGGTCAGCGCCGGAACCCTCATCGCCGCCAACCCCGCCGCCCTCGGCAGCAACAGCAGCCTGACAGTCGCGAACCAGGCTGCTTTGGCATATCAACCCGCCGCCGCCGGCGCTCTCGATCTGGGCTCGGGCGTGCTGAATCTCGCCGGTGGCAGCCGCATCGGGCCCGCCGTGGGCGGGACGCCGGGGCAGTCCGCCATCACCAGCAGCAGTGCCGCCGTCACGGCCGGAGCGGTGACCGTCGATCTCAACGGCATTCCTGGAGTTGCGGTCACGACGGGAACGCACGACCTGATCACCGCCGCGGGCGGTCTGGACGGAGCCGCCTACACGCTGGGGAAGGTTTACAACGCTACCAATTTCACGGTCGATGCCGGAAGCCTGACCGCTTCACCCACTGCTGTCAGCATCGGAGTGACCAGCGCCGACGCCCTGACGGCGGAATACTGGAAGGGCGGTCTCGCCGGTGCGCCCGGCGTCTGGGCGGTATCGAACGGAACAACCGCCGGCAACTGGGCCAGCGATGCCGGCGGCACCGCCACGCCGCTGACACCCGGCGCCGCCGCCAGCGTCATCTTTTCCGCCGCGGGAGCGACGAATCAGTCCGCCATGACTCTGGGAGCGAACATGAGCGTGGCCGGCATTGTCATGAACAGTGCCAGTCCCTTTGGCCTCCATGCGGACGGCAATACGCTGACGCTCGGCACGGGAGGCATCTCCGCCGGCAGCGGGGCAGGGGCCATGACCATCGGCGTTCCTCTCATCGCCGGAGCCGCGCAGAGCTGGGCGAATCTCAGTTCCAATCCAGTCACCGTCACCAACACCCTGACAGGAGCGCCGGTGACCATTGCCGCGGGCACGGTCAGTGCCGGCAGCGTCTCCGCCTTCGGCAGCGGCGCGGCGCTTGTCATGGCAAATACAGCCGGCGCGACGCTCGATCTTTCCGCTTTCAACAGCACCGTGGGATCGCTTGGCGGCGGCGGTGCCGCGGGCGGGGTCGTCCATCTCGGGTCCAACACCCTGACACTGGGAGGAAACAATGCCAGCACCGCGTTTTCCGGCGCCATCACCGGTTCCGGCGGCAGTCTTGTCAAAACCGGCACCGGCACCACGATGCTCGACGGGTCTGTCAGCAACACCTACACCGGCACCACCACCGTGGACAGCGGCACCCTGTTCGCCGGAAAAACGGGCGGCGCGGTCGCTTTTGCCGGCCCGGTCACGATGGGCGGCGGCGGCTGGAGTCAGCCGAATCTGCGGATGGCGGCCGGCAACCAGTTCGCTCCGGGCGTGGTGATGACGTTTGCCAACGTTTCCGGCAACTGGGGACGCTTCGACCTGCTGGGCACGAACCAGACGCTCGCGGGCATCGTCGGCGGCACTGCCCTCACGCAGGGCGGCGCGGTGATTCAGAACCGCGAACTCAGCGGCAGCGCGAACCGCGGGCCTTCTATCCTAACTCTCGACGGCGCCGGGAGCTATCTTTACAACGGTTACGTGCGCGATGCCGACAGCGGTGCCAACGGCGGCAATCAGATGAACCTGGTCAAGTCCGGCTCCGGCACCCAAACGCTGGTCGCCAACCAGATCACCTACACCGGCAGCACCACGCTCAGCGGCGGCACGCTGGTGCTCCAGGATACCACGGCGTTCGCCAGTCCCATCGCCGTGAGCGGTTCCGCGGAGTTGAACTCCGTGCGCACCGTGACCGGCTTCGCCAACCGCGGCAAACTCTTCGGCTCCGACCCCACCGTGTTCGTCACCGGCAACGGCGTCATCAATATCAACAATGCCGGAGCAGGAGTGCTCGGCGGCTGGACCGTGATCGGTGCCACGAACGGCCTGACCATGGCCGGAACCATCAACGTCAATTCCGGCACCTTCGCCCGCGACAACACGTCGGCGAACAACATCAATACCACGGCCACCGTCAACGTCGCCGCCGGCGCCGCCTTCGGCGCCGGACGCGGCGGCAACAGCACCATCGGTGCCCTGAACGGCCCCGGCGACGTCGGCACGTTCTGGTCGGCGCTCAATGCCGGTTCCCTCACACTGGGCAACGGCGGAGCCAGTGGAGCCTTCAGCGGTGTGCTTCACGGCAACGGCAACGGCACCGACGGCAGCCTCGAAGGCGGGATCTTCTCCCTCATCAAGATCGGCTCCGGAACGCAGTCGCTTTCCGGCGCCAATACCTATCGCGGGACCACCTCGGTGAACGGCGGCGTGCTTCAGCTCGACTTCGCGGCGGGCGGCACCAGCGACATCCTCGCGCCGGCCACGCCGGTGATTCTGGGCGGCGGCACCCTGGAAATCAAAGGCGGCAGCGGCGAGACTAACAGCCAGTCCGTCAACGGCGTCAGCGGCGGCGGCACGCTGCAACTCACACAGAATGGCGCGGCCGGCATCACGCTCAACCTCGGTGCTGTCGGCGGCGGCTCGATCAACTTCACCGGATCCGACGCCACCGCCGGCGGACTTGGCAGTCTGAATTACCTGACTTCCACGACCACGGCCGGCAACGACGGCAGCACCCGCCTCGGGGCGCACCTTTGGAATGGCACGAACTGGGCCTCCACTTCCGCCGCCGGGGGCAATCACGTCGTGCAGTGGACCGGCACCCACTCGGATATCTTCAATGGCACCACGCCCGGCCCGGTGGGGATTCCCTCCGGCAATCCGGCGGCGGAAGTGCGCATCCTCGAAGCCGGCGGCGGCTTTGCCAACAACACGCTGGGCGCCAGTGAGACGATCAATTCACTGCTCATGAGCGCCGGCACCACCGCCGCCACAGTGGACATGGGCGCGAACACTCTCACCGTCGGCAACGGTGCCGGCGCCACCGGAGCAGTCGCCATCGCCGCCAATGCCCGCTCGCTCACTATTGGTAACGCGGCCGATCAGGGGACGCTCACCGCCGGCAGTACGGGCGCCTCAGTGCTCGCGCTGAGCAACCAGAACAGTGCATCCACTTTGACGGTGAATTCCGTGATCGCCGACAACGGCGGCGGCGGGGCCGTTTCCCTGACATCCAGCGGTCGCGTCGTTCTCAACGGATCCAACTCCTACACCGGCACCACCACCATCGCCGAGGGCGTCCTGCAAATCGGCAGCGGCGGCACCGGCGGCGCGATCGGAGCCGGCGCAGTCATCAACAACGGCACGCTCGTCTATAACCGTTCCGATGCCGCAACATGGGCCGGCGCCATGAGTGGCACGGGCTCACTGGTGAAGCAGGGCGCGGATATCCTGACGCTCACATCCGCGAGCAGTTATACCGGCGGCACCACGATCTCCTCCGGCACCGTGCAATGGAACGTCGCCGGTGCGCTCGGGAGCGGCACTATCGTTCTCAACGACGCCTCCACCGGCAGCAGTGACACCTCACTCGTGTCCCCCCTCGCTTCGGGCGTCACGCTCGCCAACAGCATCCTTGTCAGCAACCAGGGCACCGGCACCGTGATTATCGGATCCAACGGCGGCACCACGCCCAACTTCCAGACCTACAGCGGCGTGATCACTTTGGAGCGCGATGTCATTCTCCAGGGCAAAAGCACCGATCGCACGACGTTCACGGGCCGGATCACCGGCACCGGAAACATTACCATCGATGCGGCGGGCACGCCGGACGGGCGCGTCACGCTCGACAACAATACCAACAGCTTCGCCGGCAACGTCACGGTCAACGCCGGCGCCCTGCTGCAGTTCAACGGCACCTCCGTCATTCCGGATACCTCAGACGTCACCGTCAACGGCAAGCTCTACTTCAACTCCGCGAGCGAAGTCATCGACGGCCTCTTCGGCAACGGACTCGTCCAGATTCACCCCGCGGTGACCTTCAATCCCTCCACGCTGATCGTCGGCGGGACCAATGGCTCAGGTCTTTTCAGCGGTGTCATTCAAAATGGCGGCACCGGGACCACATCGGTCGCCTTCACCAAGACCGGCAGCGGCACTCAGATTCTCACCGGGGCCAACCTCTACACCGGTGCCACTTCCGTGCTCGGCGGCGTGCTCCAGGTCGGCGACGGCGGAGCCAACGGCCAGCTCGGCACCGGAGCGGTTACCGTCGGCGCCGGAGCCTCGCTGAACTACAACCGCACCGGACTGGTCATTCAGGCCGGCGCCCTGAACAGCACTGCCACCGGAGCCGGCACCTTCAATGTGAACGGTGACGCGACCACCGCCGTGGTGCTCAATGCGGGCGGCAACTTCTCCGGAGTCTTCAACGTCAACAGTGGCGCTCTCGTCGCCGGAGCGACCAACCCGTGGAGCACGCACCTCACATCTCCAACCTTCAACGTCGCTGCCGGAGCCGCGCTCGCCGCCGGCCCCGCCAGCAACCACGCCCATATCGGTGCTCTCAATCTCAGTGGCGGCATCGTTTCCACGGCACCCGGCGGCACCGGCAGTTACGACGGTGAGAATTTCCAGCTCAACGGGGATGTGACGGTCACCGGTTCCACCGCCTCCACGATCACCCGCGATGCGGCCCGCACCGATGCCGACAGCGGCATCGCGCTGCGCGGCATCCGCACGTTCACCGTGGCGGATGTGACCTCCTCGGCCGCGGCGGATTTGCTCGTCTCCACCGAACTGGAAAATACCGACGCCGGCACCATCGCCGCCGCCGGTGCGGGCGGCATTGTCAAAGCCGGCCCCGGCACCATGTCCCTAGCCGGCCTCCACAGCTACACCGGTGCCACCACGGTGAATGAAGGAACCCTCCTGCTCGAAGCCGGCTCCAGCATCGCCGCCAGCAGTCTCCTCACCATCAATACCGGCGGTTCCCTGGCCGGATCCGGCGCGGTGGGTTCTCTGGCCATTGCCGGCGGTTTCGTCGATCCTGGCAGCAGCCCGGGCAGCATCACCACCGGAAATGTCGTCACCACCGGCGGCCTGTTCCACTTTGAAATCGGAGGACTCACCGCCGGCACTCAGTACGATCAGATTATCACCGGCGGCTCCGTGAACCTCGGCAGCGCGGTCGCGACGCTCGACGTGGAACTCATCGACGGCTTCACGCCCGTTCAGGGCGATGTGGTTCATATCTGGCTCAATGATGGCAATGATCCCGTCGCCGGTCAGTTCAGCGGATTCGCCGAGGGAAGTCTCGTTCCGAGACTGGAAACCTCCGATCCCGGAGACGGCTGGATCATTTCCTACGCTGCCAACGGCGATGGTCCGGGGGACAACGACATCTCCCTAACTTATGTTCCCGAACCCTCCGCCGCGCTGCTCGCCGGCGGCCTCGGATTCCTCGCCCTCACCCGCCGGCGCCGCGGGGCCTGAACCGGGATGGCGGCGGTCAGCGCTCCGGGGTGCTGCCGTCGGGGGATTTCCAGCACCGGCCAAGAACCGCAGATGGACACTGGTTCACACGGATTTGCGCAGGAATTCGGATTCACTCGCCGGAGCAGAATTCCCGTGAACGCAACCTGCTGAGTATCCGTGTTCATCCGGATTCAGCCGTGGTTCTGTTTCCCTTTTAAGGCTTCAACAGGGCCAAAGCACCACGGATGGACGCACTCCGGCGGCGGACCGGGATGCGGGGCGCAAGTCGCCTGACCTGAGCGCAGGTCACTTGCCATGACCATCGCCATGCCCGTCATCACCGTGCTCGGACTCGCCGGTGTAGGAGGCATAGCTGACACCGGCGAGAATGAGCAGGCAGAGCACAGTCACCGCAATGCCCGCGCCGGAGTCGATCAGAAGAAAATAGGTGTTCATGCGAATGGTTGAGTTGCGTTGCGTCAATACCGGAACGGGAAAGGAGCGTCAATCTTTGTCATCGCTTCCCGCTGCCGCGTCTGCGGAACCCCTGCCGAAGGCCGCCGCGGCCGGCCGGAGTCATTCACTCCCGCGCCTTCGAATCCATCCAGATCGTCACCGGCCCGTCATTTACCAGCGCCACCTGCATGTCTGCACCAAACACACCTCGCGCCACAGGCTTGCCCAGTTCCATGCTCAGCACTTCACAGAATCTCTCATAAGCCAGCACCGCCTGCTCCGGCCGCGCGGCGCGGATGAACGACGGACGGTTCCCTTTCTTCGTCGAGGCATGCAGCGTGAACTGGCTCACCACCAGAGCCCCGCCTCCGGCTTCCGTCACGGACAGATTCATCAGTCCCGCCGCATCGCCGAAGATGCGCAGCCGCGCGATCTTCCCCGCCAGCCATGCCAGGTCCTCATCGTTGTCCGCCTCCTCCACGCCGAGCAGCACGAGCAGTCCCGGACCGATGGCGGAATGCACCGCACCGCCGATGGTGACGGAGGCAGTGGAAACCCGTTGAATGAGTGCACGCATGGCACGGGTCGTAACCCGGTGCATGCAGGAGCGCAATGCGCTGCGCGAACCAGTTCCCTGACTGCTGAGGAATGCAGTGCAGACTGCAGCGTGGTTCCCGGGGCAGCATCGAGCGGGGAAGGTCGCGGCTGCCGCCTTGCCGTTCAATCCTCCAGCTTAAAAGCGGAGCCTGAATAGTTCCGGCTGCGCCATGCATCGCCGCAACACCCGCAGGCTGCAGCAGGCCCTTCCATGAGCGGCCCAAAGTTTGCGCGCCCGTTTGCCGGTTCTTGCGGCTGGCCCCAAACGTGTCCAGGTCCCCGATATGCGAAGCGCTCTGCGTGTGACGCCGGACCGGTGCACCGCAGCTGCCTGCCGGCTGAATTACACCGACGGCCGGTTGTTGATGATCTGATCGTAAATCCACGCATAAGTGCGCTCCATGCCGTCGCGGAGTTTGATTTCGGGGGCCCAGCCGAATTTCTCTTTGATGAGCGTGTTGTCGCTGTTGCGTCCGTTGACGCCTTTGGGGGCGCTGAGGTTGTAATTCCGCTTCAGTTTGATGCCGGCGATGTCTTCGACCATGTCCACCAGTCCGTTGATGGTCACGATTTCATCGCTGCCGAGATTGAGCGGCTCCAGCACGTCGCCTTCGAGAAACATCTGCGTGCCTTTGAGGCAGTCGTCGATATACATGAACGACCGTGTCTGATGGCCGTCGCCCCAGATTTCGATCTCGTGTTTGCCGCTGAGTTTGGCCTGAATGACTTTGCGGCACACGGCGGCGGGAGCTTTCTCACGGCCGCCGTCCCATGTGCCCCACGGGCCATAGACGTTGTGATAGCGGGCCATGCGGGTGGCGAGCCCGAAATCCTCGCGGAAGTGCCGGCACATGCGTTCGGTGAAGAGTTTTTCCCAGCCGTAGCCGTCCTCCGGCATCGCCGGATAAGCGTCGGCTTCCTTAAGAGGAACGACGTTGGCGTCGCGCTGTTTGTCGGCGTTATAAACGCAGGCGCTGGAGGAATAGAAGAAGCGCCCGCAGCCGGCTTCCTGCGCCGCCTGGAGCATGTGCGTGCTGGTGAGCACGCTGAGCATGCACAGCGCCTTGTTATTCTCGATGAAGCCCATGCCTCCCATGTCCGCAGCGAGCATATAGACGTGCTGCATGTCCTTGCAGGCGGCGCGGGCGGGTTCGAGCAGGGAAAGGTCGGCCACCACGTTTTCGACGCCGTCATGCACCTGATACCAGTGGTCGAGCGGTTTGCGGTCCACGCTGCGAATCCTCTTATAGCCGGCGTCCTTCATGCGCTGGACAAGGTGACCGCCGATAAAACCGCCGCCGCCGGCGATGACTACTGATTCGTGGGTGATGCTCATGGTTGGTAGGTATGAAAGTGTTGCAGTGCAGCGGTGCGGCGGTGCGGCAGTTCAGGCCGGAACAGGAGCGGGGTATTTCTTCAATCCGGTCCACTGTCCGAGGATGCGCAGGACGAACAGCGGATTGTTCACCATGTAGCGCTTCCAGAGGCGTTTCGGTTCTTTGGTGAGGCGGTAGAACCACTCCATGCCGGCGCGCTGCATCCACCGCGGGGCCTGCGGCACGAGTCCGGCGTGAAAATCGAACGCCGCGCCGACACCGAACATCAGCGTGGTGTCGAGCAGCGGAAGGTATTGCACCATGAAACGCTCCTGCTTGGGTGTACTCAGGCCGACCCAGATGATGTCGGGCTTCAGTTCCGCGACTTTGCGCTGGAGGTCCGCGCGCTCTTCCTCTGTCAGTTCGCGGAATGGCGGGCAGCAGGTGCCCACGATTTGCACGCCGGGAAATCTCGTCTCCAGCTTCGACTTCAAAGTCTCGGCCACGCCCTCTTTGCCGCCGTAGAAAAAATGCCGGATGCCGTGCTCAGCGCTGCGTTCGAAAATCCGCAGCATCAGGTCCGGGCCATAGACGCGGTCCATTTCCTTGTGTCCGGCTTTCCAGCCGCACCACACCATCGGCATGCCGTCCGGGGTGGTGAGGAACGATTCGTTGAGAATGCGCTTAAACTCCGGATCCCGCTGGGCTTCGCTCACGCCGTGCACGCCGGTGACGGTGACATAACCTTTGCGTCTTTCGCGCAGCGCCTCCAGCACCGCGGCTTCAGCCGAATTGAGATTGATCGCGCTGATGCCGCAGCCGAGCACGTTGACACGGGGGATGGGCTGCATTCTGGATGGGAAAGGCGCGGCCTGTAGCATCCCCGGCCGGGAAAGCAAGGCGGGGGATTGGCACCGGTTCCGGACGCGGCGGTTTCTCGTGGGCGCTTCCAGGCGGGGTGGTCTCAGCCGATGAGAACCGACGTTTCCCCTTTCACAATCTTGTCAGGTCCGCCGAGCGCCTCCAGCACGGTGCAGCCGACGGTGCAGGCCGGCATGTTGTTGATGAGCACGGTGGCCGAGCCGTCGATGACCACACCGGGGCCGTGCGGCGGAACCGGCGTGGGAATGGGGCAGACATGAATGTCACTGCCGGGGGCGAATGCACTCATCATGGAACTCATGGCGGACAGGGCCGCGGCCTTGGCCGCCTGTTCTGCGGCGTAGGCGGCGGGCGCGCCGGGCGTGCCGGCAGCCGCTTTGGTCGCCGTCTCCGCCGCCTTGACAGTCGCGTCGGCGGCACTCTGCGCGGCCTGCACTCCGGCGGCCGCCGCCAGCGGAATACCGCGCCATGCCGGCAGATAGCCGATGAGCACATTCAAACTCCCCGGACCCGGCAGCAGCGGTGAGCCGTGGGCGGTGGAGTCCAGGATTCTGGCGGCGGGTTTTCCCATGATTCTGCTGGCAGACTAAACCGGCTGCACGGCGCAGGCAATCACCGGTTTTCCGAATCATTCGCTTGCGGCTCCTGCTCACAAGTCAGACCACAGCGGGAAAACCGCCGGTGCGCCGCACCGTATGACACCACCTATGAAACTTCTCATCGGCTACGACGCCTCAACGGAATCCAAAACCGCCCTCGACGGACTGAAGCAAGCCGGTCTGCCCGCGGAGGGCGAAGCGATCGTCTTCAGCGTGGCCGGGTTCTACGTGCCGCCGGCCATCACCGAAAGTCCCTACGCTCTGAATGTTCCTCCCGTTCTGGAGGCGCGCGCCTTCGCCGAGGAGCGGCGCGATGCCATGCTGGAGGAGGCCCGGGCCGCCTCCATTCTGCTCAAGGATGCGCTGCCCGGATGGACCATCCACGGGGAGGCTGCGGTGGATTCGCCCGCCGGAGCGCTGTTAAAGCGTGCCGCGGAGTGGAATGCAGACCTGATCTGCCTCGGCGCGCCGCACCACTCGCGGCTCGAGCGGCTCTTCTTTGGAAGCATTTGTCAGAAGGTCGTCAGCCACGCCTCCTGCTCCGTGCGAATTGGCAGGGCCGCGCTGGAGAACGGGCCACTGCGTCTCATGCTGGCCATGGACGGATCACCCGACGCGCATGCCGCCGCCGCTGTCATCGCCGCGCGCCGCTGGCCGGAGGGAACCGAAGTCAATGTGGTGGCGGTGCGCGACTCCCGTTTCGTGGCCATTGCCGGTGCCGTCTTCGATCCGCTCTACAGCGAACCGGACGGCGGCCTGCTGTCCGGAACCCTGGCAAAACTCACCGCCGCCGGACTCACGGCGACGACGGAGATCCTCGACGGGCGTCCCGCCTCCGTGCTGCTCACCAAAGCAGCAGAATGGAACGCGGACTGCATCTTTGCCGGCGCCGGCGGCTGCGGCGCTCTGGACCGTCTGCTGCTCGGCAGCGTCTCCGCTGCGCTCGCTGCACGCGCCCCGTGCAGCGTGGAAATCGTGCGCCGCAGCGCCGCCGGAAACTGACGCGCGGCAAGCCGCTACACGGCCGCAAACCGTCCCCTCGGTGCCATCACGGTCTTCTGTTGTGTGTAAAATTACACACAAACATCTGGACACCGCTCCGCGAGTGTGCATTTCTACACACCATGAGCCGATCCCGCCGCGCCGCGCCCTACGATCAACTGACCCGCCGCGAGCGGCAGATCATGGACGTGGTCTATGCCGCGGGCCGGGCGACGGCGAAGGAAATCGAAGAGCGGATGCCGGACGCGCCGACCTACGCGACCGTGCGCACGCTGCTGCGGGTGCTGCTGGAGAAAGGGCATCTGCGGCACCGTCAGGAGGGCCGCGCGTTCGTTTATGAACCGGTGAAGCCGGCGGAGACGACCGCCGGCAGCGCGCTGCGGCGGCTGGTGGATGTGTTCTTTTCCGGTTCCGCGGAGCGCGTCGTTTCCAGTCTGCTCGACGGCGGCGGCAAGGCTCCCTCCCCGGAGGAACTCGAACGCATGGAGCAGATGATTCGCGCCGCGCGTCAGCGCCTGACAAAGCCATGAACTTCATTCACGCCCTTCCTTCCATCGTGCTGCATGGCGCGCTTCTTGTCTGCGGCGCCGGCGCGACATGGCTGTGCTTCGGCCGGCAATCGGCGGCCCGAATCGCAGCGGGTGGCCGGATGATAATGGCCGCAACGCTTCTGCTCATGGCAGGGGAAGCCGTGCTGATCGCCGGGAAGGCGTACCCGCCGGAAGTCGCTCCTCGCACCGCGCCGCAGGAACCACCGCTGCCCTCGGAAGCAGGCGGAATTTCCGCGGTTTTACTAAACCCGGACACTCTGTCGCCAACGAATGTTTCTCCACCTGTCGCACATACTGTGGCACCGGAACCGCCGGCTGGCCCGCGAGAGTGGGAATTGGGGGCGGCCGCAGTTTTTCCGGTGGTCATGCTCTGGTTCGCCGGCGCGTTGTTCGTGCTCGCACGGTGGAGCTTTGCACTTTGGGCTCGTCGCAATCTCGCGCGTGGGGCCGAACTGGTGACGGACGAGGACTGGCTGGCGGTGCTGCGGCAGTTTCCCGGAGGCAGCGACGTGAAGTTGCTCCGTCATAGCGCCGTGGTGATCCCCTGCGCATGGCGGCGGACGATTCTGCTGCCTGCCAATGCCGATGATTGGACTGCCGCGCAGCGCCGCATGGTGCTGGCGCATGAGTGCGCGCATCTGCACCGCCGCGATCCGCTGTGGCTCGCCGTCAGCCAGTGGTTTCTCGCCGTCCAGTGGTTCAATCCTATCGCATGGTGTGTGGTGCGGCGCTGCCGGACTGCCGGCGAACGGGCCGCTGACGATGCGGTGCTCGCAGCTGAGCGTGACGCGCCGGGCTATGCGGACATGCTGGTCGCTTGTGCCCGCGTCCGCAGCGGCGCTCAGCCGGCGCTTTGCAGCATGGCCAGTACCTCCACCGTTCGTCAGCGGGTGGAACGCATTTTGGATGAAAGAACCGACCGCAGGTCATGCGGTGTCGCATGGCCGGCATTGTGGAGTTTAATTTCCGCGCTCGCTGCCTCGGGAGTCGTTTTGTTCACTCCGGCGGTCATTGTCGCGCAGGCGCCGGAACAGCCGGAGGAGGCACGCCAGGAACCCACCCTGCCGGCGGAATCAGGCCCGCCTCCCGCAACGGATCATGGCGCGGCATTGAAGCGATCTCTGCAGACCGCTGTGGTGAAAGAAGTGAAGTGGATGGACACGCCGCTGCAGGATGCCCTCCAGGAATTGAGGCAGAAAACGGGCGTGAACTTCATCCAGAGAATGCCGGAGATATCGGACAAAAAGCTGACCCTGCACCTCCGCGACGTTCCGCTGCGGGAACTCATCAGCCTAATCTGTGAGGCCGTCGGCGGGCGGTCCGATTTGCTGGAAGCTGCCGTCGTCATCACGCCGGCGGACGCCGCGCCGCGCACAACGACCATGACCTTTCGCCTGCCTGAGAAACTGGCGGCGGGATTATCCAACAACGACAGCGCGAAGCGAATGCTGGAGCAGGCTGGCATCGAGTTTCCCGAGGGAGCCACTGCCGCCTTTGAGCCAAAGTCTTCCCGCCTGATTGTCAGAAATACAGCGAGAGAGAATGAACGGATCGCACGCTGGATCGAAAGCGGTAACGCCGATGCGCCCTTCGACTGGGCACCGATGCCCATAGACGGGCGCGAGTATGTCTCGGCGAACAAAGTGTGGAGGTTTTACGGATTCAGCCGTCTGCAAACCGACGGCGAACCGGGATCGCTCCGGCTGGTATTTCACAGTCCCGCGCTGCAGATGTCATGGCGTCAGGGGACGCAGGAGATTCAGATCAGCGAGGTGAAGTTCGGCCTCCAACTGCCGGTGAAGTATCAGGGCGACACGCTCTGGATTTCCCGCACCGATCTGACATGGACGCTGGAGCCGGTCCTGCGCCCGAAGTTTTCCGCAGATGCTCCGCCGCTCAATACGGTGGTCATTGATCCTGGCCACGGTGGAGAGGATATCGGCGTGCTGGGACTGCTCGGCATGGAAAAGCTTTACACGCTGGACACGGCACAGATGCTGAAGCGGAAACTCGAGGCCGCCGGGTGGAAAGTCATCCTCACACGGGAGACCGACGACGCCTTTGTACCACGACCGGGGCGCGTCGCCATTGCCAACCAGCACCCCAACGCAGTCTTCCTCAGCATTCATTATAACGCGCACACCCCGGAAAAACGTGGCCTCGAGACTTATGTGCTCCGTCCTTCGCGTGCGACACCAGGTGCGGAACCGGAGGAGGGACCGTTCGGACTGCATAGCCGGTGTATCGCGCTGGCGACTGCGGTGCATACACCCTGCGTGCGCCAACTGGAAATGCCAGACAGGGGCGTGAAGTCCTCGTCGCTGGAAGTTCTCGCCGGTCTGCGAATTCCCGGCATCCTGATGGAGGGCGGCTATCTCTCCAACGTGGAGGACGCCGCCCTCATCGCCGATGCCAATCATCGCGACAAGTTCGCCGATGCCATACTGCAGGGACTTGAGAACTATCGCCGCGCTCTCACGCAGCAGCCGCAGCCGGTCCCGCCGCCTGCAGCGCCCGCTGAAGAAAAACCGGTCCCCGGCATTCCGCCCGCAGCCGCAGAAGAGGAGAAGGCCGCGCCGGAAACGGAAGCCCCGAAACGCAGCGGCAACTTTGAGTGGCAGCTCCGGAAGATCGGCGAGCGTGAGTATGTCGCGATGGAGAGCGTGCAGCGGTTCTATGAGTTTCCGCGAAAGGAGGAAATTGCAGGCCACCTGGAATTGCGCAGCGCCAAACTGGTGGTGCGCTTTCAAAAGGACTCACCCGACATGGTCATCAACGGCGTGAAGTTCGTCCTCCTTCATCCGGTGCTGGAGCACGAAGGCGGGCTGTGGCTTTCCCGCGCTGACCTCGCGTGGATGCTGCATCCGGTCATCAAACCCGGTCACATCGGGAAGGCACGGTTGCCTGACACGGTGGTGATTGATCCCGGTCACGGCGGCGGGGACGAAGGGTTTGGCGGCGGGGAGGCGACGGAATCGCGATACTCTCTGGATACAGCGAAACGGTTGAAGACCCGGATGGAAAACCTGGGTTGGAAAGTGGTGCTCACGCGCACTGAAGACAAGGCCGTGAGCGCAGCGGAGCGAGCCGCCATCGCCAACGCGCATCCCGACGCCGTGCTCCTCAGCCTGCACTTCAACTCCGGCCCCGCCGAGCGCGATGGCCTGGAAACTTTCCTCCTGAAACCCTCCCGCGCCCCCGCTGACGCACCGCCGGAGGACGAGGCTGACAATCTCCGCGCGCCCAGCATCGCGCTTGCCACAGCCCTCCACGCCAACTGCCTTTACAAACTCCGCATGTCCGACGGCGGCGTGCGCGGCGAACCGGTGGACGCCCTGCCCGGCATCAAAATCCCCGCCGTTCACCTCGAAGCCGGCTACCTCTCGAACGAAGCTGAAGCCGCCCGCATCGCGAAGCCGGAATTTCGCCAGGCCCTCGCCGATGCCCTCGCCGGCGGCCTGCGCAATTACCGCACGGCACTCCTGGTCCGTGCCCGGAGCTTCAAAGCACCGGTGCCGCGCCTGGAGAAGTGAACCTGAAAAGAATAATGGAGAGTCAAACACACAGCCGGGTGAAGGGAACCGGAGCGCAGCAGAGACAGCCGCAGGCAAACAGGCGAACATTTCACCTCAGCCGATGGGCCAATTGGTTACGGATAAACACGGACTGACGCAGGAATCCGGATTCACTCACGGAGGAGGAATCCCTTGGACACAACCTGCCAGGCGTCCGTGTTCGTTCGAGTCCATCCGCGGTTCCGGTTCCCTGTTCAGGGCAAAGCCAATTCGCCAAAGCCGGAACGAAAAGGCCCCGTCAGGGCCGGCCGCCACAGCCCGGGGCCAGCGACGTGCACCGACCCGGGTTGACCCCCTGGCAATGTCGTCCTGCCCCGCAGGGACAGCGAAGACGCCTGGCAGCCCTGGCTGGAATTCCAGCTGAAATCCCGCCGTCGAGTTTATGAGCAAATCACTGAACACTGAACACTGAACACTGAACACTGAACACTGAGCACTGAACACTGAGCACTGAGCACTGAACACTCAAAAACCATCCGGTCCGGTGAAGGCGAGCGAGCTTTCCAGCCAGTCATCCGACTGAAGAATCCGGCGGCGCTGGCGGAAGGCTTCTCGCTGGGCGGTGCGCTGGGCTTTGCGAAAGACGCGCTCGGCGAACTGCTGCGCCCCGGGAACGCCGCGGGCGAGAGCGGATGTCAGGGCGGCGCGCACCGGAGCGGCAGTGAAGCGGCGCAGCAGTTCGTCCTCGGCGCTGGCAAACGACTCGGCGCGGCCCGGATCACCCTGGCGGGCGCAGCGGCCGTGGAGCTGGCGGTCCACGCGGCCGGACTCGCTGCGCTCGGCGGAGAGCACGTGCAGTCCGCCTTTTTCGGCGATGCCGGACGCGAGGCGGATGTCAGTGCCGCGACCGGCCATGTTGGTGGCGATGGTGATGCGGCGCGGCTCGCCGGCGGCGGCCACGATCATGGCCTCTTCGCGCAGGCGGGTGGCGTTGAGCACGTGAGGCATGAGTCCGTCAGCCTCCAGACGCGCGGCGAGTTCCTCACTGGCACGCACACTGCGCGTGCCGACGAGCACCGGCGCGCCGGTGGCGTGGATTTCCTTCACCCGCGCGGCCAGGGCATCGATTTTTTCCGCATGCGTGGCGAAGCAACGCGGCTCGGCATACGTCCGGATGCACGGGCGGTTGGTCGCGATGGGCACCACGGCCAGTCCATAAACATGCCAGAACTCCGCGGCGGCTTCGCGCGCGGTGCCGGTCATGCCGCAGAGCCGGCGGTAGAGGCGAAAGTATTTTTGAAAGCTGATGCGCGCCACGGTGTCGGACGGCGGCGTGACGGGCACGCCTTCGCGCGCCTCCACCGCCTGGTGCAGGCCCTGACGCCACGAGCGGTCAGCCATGGGACGTCCGGTGAATTCGTCCACAATGACCACCTTGTCGTCCTCCACCATGTATTGCTGGCCGCGGTGATAGAATTCGCGCGCGCTGATGGCCAGCCGCAGCATTTCGCGACAGCGGCCCGGCGCGCGCCAGAAGCCCGTCATCCGGTCGCCGCACTGCGCGAGCAGTTTTTCGCCGGCACCGGTGAATTCGATTTCGCGGTGCCGTTCGCGAACATGATAGTGCTCGCCGGCGGCGAACTGCTCCGCGAGGCGCGAGGCGTCGAGCACGGCGCTGGTGAGCGGCGCGTTCTCCACTTTTCGCGAAATGATCAGCGGCGTCACCGCTTCATCGATGAGCAGGCTGTCCGCTTCGTCCACAATGGCCGTGTGCAGACCGCGCTGCACGCCGCCGGGCAGCGGGCGCCCGCCGCGCAACAGCTCGCGCACCATGAGTCGTCCTTCATCCCGCACCGGACCGGCCTGAAGCTGATCGCGCAGGAAATCGGCGGCGAATTCCTTGCTCGTGCCCCACACGGCGTGCGCGCCGTATTGTGAGGCCCGGTCTTTGGGACCGTGAGCCGCGGTGATGCAGCCGGCGCGCAGGCCGCACACTTCCAGCAGCGGACGAAGAAATTGCTCGTCGCGCTCCGCGAGGTAATCGTTCACCGTGACCACATGACAGGGCTGGCCGCTCCAGCCAAACAGCACAGCCACCAGACCGGCGGTGAGCGTCTTGCCTTCACCGGTCGCCATTTCCGCGAGCAGTCCGCGATGCATCGCCAGCGCGCCCATGAGCTGCACGGGGAAGGCTTCGAGTCCCACCGCGCGGTGCGCCGCCTCGCGCACCAGCGCCAGCGCCTCGCGCATGACCTCCGGATCGCGGTGCCGCCCGCGCCGCACCAGCGCGCGCATGTCACGCAGTCGTTCATGCAGGGAATGCGTCGCAAGGATTCGCAAGGGCGGGGCGAGCGCGTCCGTGAGGGCCGCTTCCGCCTCCAGTTCCTTCGCCTGCGCTGCCCGCCGACGCCAGCGCCCGATGAGCGAGTTCACAAACGCGTCAGCGCCTTTGTGCAGCGGCTCGGGTTTGCGAATGGTGAGGGCGGGCATGGTGAATGACCAAGTCAGATTGGCGAAAGCCGCAGGAATGTCGAATGCCGAATCACGGCGCTTCCCCGGTTGCCCCATGCGGCGCCGCATCGTTTACGCCCCGCATGCCCAAGACTCCTCCCTCCGACTGCGACGGCCTGCTGCGGCTGCAAAAAGTGGTGCATGATCTGCGCAGTCCCGGCGGGTGTCCGTGGGACCGCGAGCAGACGCACCGCAGCCTGCTGCCGAATTTGATCGAGGAAGCCTATGAAGTGCTGGAGGCGATTCAGAATGACGACGCGGAGCACATGTGTGAGGAGTTGGGCGACCTGTTGCTCCAGGTGGTGCTGCACGGCGAGATCGCCAGCGAGACGGGCGCATTCGATCTGGACCGTATCGCGCACGGCATTTCAGAGAAGCTGATCCGCCGGCATCCGCATGTCTATGGCGGAAGCGACGTGGCCGACACGGCGGGGGTGCTGCGACAGTGGGATGAAATCAAGCAGGCGGAAAAGGGCGATGCGCCGCGCGGGTTTTTCGATGGAGTGAGCGGCGCGCTGCCGGCCCTGAGCCGGGCGGCGAAGCTGCAAAAGAAAGCGGCCAAAGTGGGGTTCGACTGGCCGGATGCCGCCGGGGTGATGGACAAGCTCGACGAGGAATGCGCGGAGGTGCGCGGCGCGATGGCCGGCGGCAATCCTGATGCCGTGGCCGAGGAGGTGGGCGATTTGCTGTTCTCCGTCGTGAATCTGGCGCGAAAGCTGAAGCTCGATCCCGAAGTGCTCCTGGCGACGGCGAACGACAAGTTTGTGCGCCGGTTTTCCGCCATGCAGCAGCGGCTGGGCAAGCCGCTGGAGGGAGCCGGCCTCGATGAAATGGAAGCGGCATGGCAGGCGGCCAAGGCCTCCGCACATGGTGAGTTGCCATCCGTCAGGGCTGTGGAATAAGCCCGGCATGAATCGGTTCATTTCCGGATTACTGCTCAGCCTGTTGGTCCTGCCGGCGGCGGCTGAGCCGCTCTGGCTTGGCGTGGGCAGTCCGGAGTTTCAAAAGGCGGCGGCTCCACTGGCGGCATTCCGCAAGGCGCAGGGCATGGAAGTTCGCATGGTCGCGGGGCCGCCGGCGCAGGCAGTGGCGGCCTGCCGGCCGCGTCCGGATTTCGTGGTTCTGCTGGGCGACGAAATTCGCGGAAAGTCGCCGGAGGGCGGGGCGTCCTGGCATCAGCGCGCCGGGCGCCGGCCGTTTCACGGATGGAAGGCGACGCATCCCGCGGAGTTTGTCAGCGACATGGCCCTGACGGATTTTGACGCGGACGGACTGCCGGACGCTCCGGTGGGCCGCATCCCCGCCCGCACGGCCGCGGAAGTGGCGGCGGCGGTGGAGAAAATTTTGCGCTGGGAGCGGCGCGAGCCGTCGTTGTCGGACCTGACACTTCCCGTGTGGGCCGGCGATCCGGGATTCAACGGCATCTTCCGCGACGTGGCGCTGGGATTCCTCTGCGGGCAAATCCGGAAAAAATCCCCGCCGTGGGCGGAACTGTGGATTCTCCAGGCGGATGAGCGCAGTCCCTTCTGCGGCTGGCCGGCGGAGCAGACGAAGTCCTTCAATGACCGGCTCGGTGGCGGCGGGCTGGTCAGCGCGATGATCGGACACGGCCGGCCCGGCGGCTGGTGGATCATGGATCACGGCGGGCGGAGACTGGATTACGAATTGAAGGATGCGGCGCAACTGACCGGGGCAGTGCCGGCGCCGCCGCACCTTGTGTTTGCCTGCGCCACCGGAGACTTCGCGCTGCAGGACCGCGACTGTCTGGCGGAGGCGCTGTTCCGCGCGCCGGGAGGGCCGGTGCTTTGCGTGGCGGCGAGCGAGGATTCGCATCCGCTGACCAACTACTATCATTCCACGGCGATGCTGGCGGCGCTGGAGGGAGCGGAGCCGCGGCTGGGCCCGCTCTGGCTGCGTTCCCTGCGCAAGGCCCACACGGCGCACGAGCCGGACAAGGAACTGCTGGTGCGCGCGCTGGAGCCGCTGCTGATCAAGAAAAGCCTGACCACGGAGGACATCCGCGCCGATCACGCCATGCTCTACAACATCTTCGGCGACCCCGCGACGCGCGTGTTCGCGCCGCGTTCGCTCGCGGCGCAGATCACGGAGGAGAACGGCCGGTGGCAATGGAGCGTGCCGCAACCGCCCGCGGGAGCGCGGCTGCTCGTGCAGCGCCGCGACCACGTGCCGGATTTTGCCTATCAAACACCGGCCGCGTCGCGGGAGGCGGCGGCGCGCCGCATGGAGGAGGCCAATGCGGCCTTTCGTTTTCAAACGGTGGAGGAAATTCCCGCCGGCGGGGAGTGGCGCGGCAGCATCCCTGCCAAAGGCACGCTGCGGCTGGTGGCCCTGAGCCGCGAGGGTATCGCGGTCGCGGCGGCGGAGTCCCCGCCGGGCAGTCCGCCCTGACGGATTTTCTCCTTACCCGCGTCCGCTCAGTCGTCCACCGCCGTGACATCGACACCCACGGTGAGCGTTTGCTTTCCGGAACCCAGACTGACGCCGGTCAGGGGGCTGACATCGGCGAAGTCGCGTCCCCAGCCCAGGGTGATGTGACGGTCGGTGGGCAGGAGATCGTTGGTGGGATCGGCATCGATCCAGCCGTGCGGCTCCCCGCACCAGACGGAGAGCCATGCATGCGAAGCGTCCGCCCCGATGAGTTTCGGCTGACCGGGGGGCGGCACCGTTTCGAGATAGCCGCTGACATAACGGGCGGCCAGCCCCAGTGAGCGCAGGCACGCGATCATGACCTGAGCGAAGTCCTGACACACGCCGCGCCTTTGCGCGAACGACTGCGCCACGGGCGTGGCCACACTGGTGGCCTCAGGGTCGAAGGTAAAGTCGCGAAAGATGCGGCTGTTCAAATCGCACACCCCGTCGAGGACCGGGCGGCCCGGCGGGAAGGAGAGGGCGGCGTATTCGGCAAAATCGGCGCTCAGCGGAATGAGCGGCGAGGACCAGAGGAATTCCCCGGCGGCGGTGTCGCTGGTCCAGTGGTCGCCGCGGCAGGCGTCGCGCACGGTTTCCCATGCGGGCGTGGCGGCGGGGTCCGGCAGCGGTCGCGGCCGGAGCCTCACATAACTGCAGGCCACCACCTCCAGCTCGCCGTGCGTACCCTCGACTTCGAAATACACCCCGGTGTTCCCGTAGGCGTCATTCCTTCCATCCGCCCGGCAGGAGGGACGCGGGCGGATCACGATTTCATGCCATGGGCAGGTCTGCGTCGGCAGCGGCCGCGGTTCCAGCCGCGCGATGTAGTGCGCGACGGTCACGGGGCTGTCATAGGAATAAAGCGTGCGGTGGCTGATGCGGTAATTCATGAACCTGAGGAGAAAAACTGGAGGCGGGAGAACCGCAGCTGGACTCGGATAGACGCGGATTTTCGAATAGATTCAAATTCACTCGCCGGATGAGGCGCCTTGTGGCTGCAACCTGCTGAGCATCCGCGTTGATCCGTGTCCATCCGTGGTACTATTTCCCTGTTTATGTTGATTGATCAGACTTCGCGCCGCTGCGCATGGCTGAAGAAGTGCGTTGTGATTTCTGCGGAGAGCACTTCCAGCCCCTCGCGCAGGCGGTCGCACACGGCGGGAATGACGCCGGCGGCGGCTTCGGAGAAATTGGTCAGGGACTGCAGATTCACCCCGCCGAGCTGGGAGCGGAGGATGTCGAGGGTTTCGCGCTCTTTGCCGTCCTCGCCGCGGGTGTTGGCGGGGAGCTGGTTGATCACGGTGCTGAGGCAGCGGAACTGCCATGCCGCGGAGCGCGGATTCTCCTCGTTGAGCAGAATCAGGTCGGCCACGGGCAGCAGGGCCGGCCGGGCGAAGTGAAGCCGCCGGTAGGTCATGGAACTGTCGCACACTTCCAGCAGCGGCGTGAGCACCGCATCGTCGTCCGCGCACAGTTTGGCCGCGGTTCTTGTCAGGCAAAGCACGGCGAGCCCGCGCTCGACGCGGCGGCCCATTTCCAGAAAGCGCCAGCCGTGACCGCGCGTCATGTTTTCCTGCTGCATGCCCGAGAAGGCGGCAAGATCGAGGATGAGGGTGTCGAGCATTTCCAGCGGCGCGGTGATATTGGAGGGCGCGGGAACTGTCAGGGCGGAGTCGCGCTCGAGGCGGTTGAAGAGCCGCCACGAGTCGTCGGAGAGCCGGTCGCGCGCAGCGGCGGCGTTGAAGCGGAGCCGCGCGATCAGTTCGGGCACGCTGCCGTGGCGCTCGGGGTGAATCAGGAGCGCGTGCGCCTCCTGGCGCAGTCCGTGAGCCGGGACCGTGGAGGCCACCATTTCCATGCCGGTGAGCAATCCGAGACAGGCGACCCGTTCGCGCCGTTGCACGGGGCCGCCTTCGCCGGAGAGCCGCTGGAAGGCGGCGCGCAGGAGGCGGCCGTGAATTTCCAGCCGCTCTGCATAACGCCCCAGCCAGTAGAGGTGATCCGCCGCGCGGCTGGGCACTCCGCCGGGAGTGCGCAGCGGGCGCAGAATCACCGGGGCGGCGGACGGCCCTCCCTCGCCCTCCTGCACCGGCGCTTCACTGACCACCCATGTGTCCTTGCTGATGCCGCCGTGCTGCATGGTGACGGGGAACCTTCCGCGCACGGGGCCGACGCGGCCGAGACCGCCCGGCATCACGATGCTTTGTTCCCCTGACGAAACGGAAAGCGCGCGCCAGACGAGCGGGCGCGGCTCCAGAGCCGTGCCGCTCCATGCGGGCGTGCTGCTGAGGGTGAGCGCCTCCTGCGCCAGCCATGCGTGAGGTTCGCTGCGCAGCCGCTGCAGGCACTCCGCCAGTTCCTTTTTACTGAGTTCGTCGAGAAACACCGGTGCCCGGGCACCACTGACGAAGGCCGGTTTCAGCACCCACTTCCGCGGCTCGGCGAGCACCATGTCCAGTTCCTGCTGCTGGCCGCACCACCACGCGGGCACGCAGGCCAGCTGCAGTTCCTCGCCGAGGAAGTGCCGGCAGAGACCTGGCAGGAACGGATGCAGTGCCGGCGTCTCCACCACGCCGGTGCCGATGCCGTTGACCAGCGATACGTTCCCGCTGCGCCACGCCTCACAAAGCCCCGCCACGCCCAGCCAGGTGTCCGCATTCAACTCCAGCGGATCGGCGAACAGTTCGTCCACGCGCCGCAGCACCACATCCACGCGGCGCAGTCCGTCGAGCGTTTTGAGAAAGAGCTTGCGGTCGCGCACGGTGAGGTCGGCCCCCTCGACCAGCGGATAGCCCATGATGCGCGACTTGTAGGCGTGCTCGAAATAGGTTTCGTTCATCGGCCCCGGCGTCATCAGGACCACCCCGGGGGAGCCGCGGCGCGTCGGCGCGAGAGTGCGCAGCACGTCGCGCTCGGCGTCATAGAATTCGGAAAGCCGGCGCACATTGCAGGCGTCGAGCACGTCGCCCAGCACGTTGGCCATGACCTTGCGGTTCTCCATGGCATAACCGCGGCCGCTTGGCGCCTGGGTGCGGTCGGCGAGCACCATCCAGTCGCCCCCGGGACCGCGCACCAGGTCGGTACCCATATTGACCAGAAACGCACCTCCCGGCGGCAGCACGCCGCAAGCGGCCCTGACAAATCCCGGATGCGCATACACCAGCGCCGGCGGCAGCCAGCCTTCACGCAACAGCTGCTGCGGGCCGTAAATGTCGGAGAGAATCGCATTCAGCAGCCGCGCCCGCTGCTGCAGGCCCGCGGCCACCGTCATCCATTCCTCCTCCGCGATCAAAAACGGCACCGCATCCAGCGCCCACGGACGGGACGCCGGCTGCTCGTCGCTGTAAATGTTATACGTCACCCCGTGATCCAACAGCAGCCGCTGAATCGACCCCGTGCGCGACGTCCAGTGACCCGGCGCGGCGGACTGCATCGCTTCCACAAACGTCCGCCAGTGCGGCCGCACTGAACCGTCCGGCGCGAGCATCTCATCCCACGACCCCGGTTCCGGCGCGTAGGCCAGCCCCGCCGGTGCACGCGCCGCCAGGGGCGCGGCGGAGGGCAGTGCGGAGAGGGAGGCGGTGACGGACATGAAGGAGCCGGACGGAGTAGCAGGAGAAGTGCCGCACCCCGAAGCCCGCTCCAGCGAAAATCTCCGGTTTCTGAGAGCAATACGCGGACTGTGCGGAACTGCGTTCTGACTTGCGATGACTCCGCCCGTGCAGTCCCCGTGGAAGGAACGGGCTGCTGCCGCCGGTTCAGCCTGCATCAACGCGCCCGCAGCACGCCGGACGGACTGATCACCCAGGCGGGGGTGTTCAACATGCCGGCCTGGATGTAGAGCGACTGGATGTCGGCGTGGCGCAGTTCGGTGAGCAGGGCTGCGGGCACATCCGGTGACAGCGCCGGCTCGAAGATGAATTCCTCGGTGAAATTGTGATGCCCCGGGCGGTAGGTTTGCGACCAGTAATCGGTCAGGACGACGGGCTGGCTGGTGAGTCCGGTGATGGTGGTGCTCTCGAACTTCACCAGCGGCGCGGTGTAGCCGGCGGCAAAGCCATTCCCGGGATCCGGCCAGTAGAAAACCGTGCGCACGGTGAGTCCGCGTCCGGTGTCCAGCACGCGCTCCACGCGGATGGAGCCGGGCGTTAGGCGCAGCGGCGGTTCGAGCACGGCAAAGTCGCTGGTCACCGTGATTGGCCGGTTGTTGAAGTCCAGTTCCGGCTGGGGTGTGGCATAAGTCACATTGAGCCCGGCGGAAAAATCCGCGGCGGTGAATACCGGTGGCTTGTCCCCGCTGACAGAAGTGGTCACCGTCGTGTCGAGTTCCCACGTGCGCAGGATTCCTCCGCTGCCGGTCGTCCAGCGGTGCGCCGCACCTCCCTGTGCCAGTGAGGCGTTGGGCCAGGAGGACAGCGCGCCGTCGAGAAAATCAAATGTGCCGCCGGCGGCGTAATCGACTCGACCCTCGCGATAAAAGCCCTGCGCGAGACGTGCCGTGGTGAGCTGGCTGCTGGTGGCGCGCAGATTCCATTTCGACTTGAGGCGGTGATTGCCGAAAACGGTGCCCGCCTCTTTTTGGGCCACCACCAGCTCGTTTGGTTCTTCGATCAGCCAGGGCGTGACCGGTTCCGCAGCCGGCGGAGTCGGAATCTCCCGCACCTGTTTCACGATGAGCCCGAGCCTCGCGTCCTTCTTGTACTCGAAATCCAGCGAGAAAGCGGTGCGCGCTGGGGTGAGCTGCCGCCATGCTGTGCCTACACTGGCAAACAGGTTCACGAACGCCGTGTAATCGTCCTCCCACTGCATCACGTGAGCGCCGAGCGGCACGCGTGAGGAAGTTTGCGTCAGGTCGAGGCCGATGAAGTTGCCGGATTTGTAAACCTCCACCACTTCCGGCGCCGCGGTGCCGTCGGGATTGGTCACGGATTCCGCTCCGGCCTGCGTCACCATCTTTCCTTCGATGCTCGTTCCAAAAGTGAAGCGGTAACCCAGCGAGGCCACGCCGTTGGCCAGTTCCTGCTCATCCGGATAGGAATGATGCACCAGAATGGCCATGCCGCACTCGGCTTCGATCACCGCGTGGCGCAGGCGCTCCAGCACGGCATTGTCATTGTAGTAGCTGGCAAAGACGCGCTGGATGGCGCGGAACACGCCGCGTTCGTCCGTCTCCATCGGATCGCAAGCACACGGGCCGCTGGTATCGCCGTCGGTGTCATCTGTCAGGCAGCCGCTGTAGCTGTCGTAAAGCCCCGCGCCGGTGAAGGTCTCGCCGTCCTCCAGATTCGTGGAGCTGCGGAACCGGATTTTCCGCAGCGGATCGAATCCGCCGAGCGCACTGATGATCGCAGGACGCAGCGCCGCAGGAATTGCCGCCTCGCTGCGGATCATGGTGCGAATGTCCGCGAGGGTGGTCTTGAGCGCCTGCATTTGCGGCGGCGGCCACGCCTGATGCGGCGCGAGGCGGGCCGCGATTTCCTGACGCAGCGTGCGCCCGTAGGCCACCATGTTCTGGTCCAGAAAGGCATCCCAGAGATCGAACGAAAACGCGATGCCCGCCGGCGTGTTCGCGGGAATGGTCCGGCGCAGCAGGCCGTAGTTCACCGCTTTGCCGCCGAAGTATTTCACGTCCGCGGGCTGGAGAAGTTCCACGCTGCGGCTCAGCGTGCCCGGCGACTGCCGCGGCGTGTAGAGAATCGGCTTCGGTTGTTTCAGCGCCAGCAGTTCCGCCTCCATGGAGGCCGGCAGCTCCTCCGCATCGATGACGCGCATCTGCGCGGTGCCAAACTCGACTTCCGCGCGGAGAATCACTTTCCGACCGGCGAGTTGCTGCACGCGGGCCTGATCCGCCGCATCCGGCAGATGCACGAACGGAATGCCGAACGACTGCGCGAGAATGGCGGTGTGGGAATTCGGCGTCTGCGGTGTCAGGGAAATGATGCCCGCAACCAGCGGCGTCTCCGCCGGCAGGCCGTCCGTCAGAAGAATGTCCGTTGGCAGCAGACGTCCGTCGGCGAAAGCGGCATTGATTTCGTCGGCCGGAAAGAACTGGAGCCGCCCCAGCGCCCAGCCGTCGGAATAGACATGATTGAGCGCGAGCCAGCGGTCCAGCGTGGCGACCGTCACGCCAAGTTGCGCGAGGGTCTCCGCTTCCTCGCGCGCCGTCTCACTTTGTTCATAGACCGGCACGTAAAGCGCCGCGGCACCGCTGTCGCTGTGAACGGCATCGCGCACATAATTGAACCAGGCCGCAATCTGCTCCGGCGGATAGGGATCGAGACCGATGAACTGCACGGCATACTCGTTGAAATTCGACCGCGGCGGAACCAGCAACGCTCCCAGCACCAGTTGTTGCCCTTCGCGATGCAGGGTCACCGCATCGAAGGCCGGCCGCGTCATCCCGCCGAACGGCGCGAGCCGCTGCGTGGCAAAGTCGTAGTGAAACGGATACTTCGTGCTGTCTTGAAAATACACCCGCCACGGCTCCGAGGGACGCAGCGCGAACTTCACCCAGCGCATGCTGACTCTCGGGGGTTCGAATTGAAACACATCGTTAGGCACGAGCAGCTGGTTCTTCCAGTCATCCACGGCCGTGCGTGTGGAGGAGACGATGCGGTAGAACCGGCGCGCGCTGTCTCCGGCACTGCCGTCCGGCCAGGGATGAAGCGTGTCGTGAAACCGTCCCGTCTCCAGCCACGGCCCGCCGGGCGCAGCTGCCGCATCGAGACGCAGCAGCGCGCCGGGGTCCGCCCCGCCGGCCACCCTGACAGGTTTCCCTTGCGCGAGCGGAGGGTGCAGTTCGATCCAGGGCGGTGCGCCGCCACTGGCGGAAACGGCCGCAGCCAACAACGCCGCCACAGCCGGCAGCAGGGGTATCTTCCCCGGGAGGTACGCTTTCATGAGGGGGATGCAGTTTGAGCGGGGAGTCGCAGAAAGCAACGAAGGTCGTTCGCAGGCCGCACCCGTCTCTGCAAAATTATCCGGCAGAAGTTTCCGGCGGTTACCGGATTTCTGCAGCTTTTCTGCCGGGCCTTCAGGTCCTCCGCAAATCCAGCGTCATGGGGAACTCGCGGTTCACCGGCGTTTCCTCCGGAACGATGAGGCCGGGCGTGTGGCTGTGCGGGATGAAGCGCGAGAGGCGGCGGCTTTCGGCCTCCCATGCATTGACGGGGAACGTGTCGTAGCTGCGCCCTCCGGGATGCGCCACATGATAGGCTCCGCCGCCGAGGCTGCGCCGGTTCCAGGTGTCGTAGAGGTCGAGAATGAGCGGCGCGTGCGGTGCGATGGCGGGCTGCAGGCAACTGGGAGGCTGCCATGCGCGGTAGCGGATGCCGGCGACGGCTTCGCCCGCCACGCCGGTGGGGTGGAGTGGAACGCGGCGGCCGTTGCAAAGGACGGTGTACCGCGTGTCGGTGAGGCCGCGGACTTTGATTTGAAGCCGTTCCAGCGAGCTGTCCACAAAACGCACGGTGCCGCCGCCGCCGGATTCTTCGCCGAGCACCGGCCAGGGTTCCAGCGCGGTGCGCAGTTCCAATGCCACGCCGCGCTGCGTGATGGTGCCGATGTGCGGAAAGCGGAACTCGAAGTGCGGCGCGAACCACGCGGGGTCGAAGGCGTAACCTGCCGCAGCAAAACCTTCGAGCACGTCGGTGAGGTCCTCCCAGACGAAATGCGGCAGCATCCAGCGGTCGTGCAGTTCCGTGCCCCAGCGGGCGAGTTCGCGCGGCGCGTACGGCTCTTTCCAGAATCGGGCGATGGCGGCGCGCAGCAGGAGATGCTGTGCAAGGCTCATGCGTTCGTGGGGCGGCATCTCGAAAGAGCGCAGTTCCACGAGCCCGAGCCGGCCGCTGGCGCTGTCAGGGGAGAAGAGTTTGTCGATGCTGAACTCCGTGCGGTGCGTGTTGCCGGTGACGTCGGCGAGCAGATTGCGGAAGATGCGGTCCACCAGCCAGGGCGACACGCTGCTGTTGTCAGGGATCTGCTGGAAGGCGAGTTCGAGTTCGTAGAGCGCGTCGTTGCGCGCCTCGTCCACCCGCGGGTGCTGACTGGTGGGGCCGATGAACAGTCCGCTGAAAAGATAGCTCAGCGACGGATGATTGTGCCAGAACGCGAGCAGCGAACGCAGCAAATCCGGACGGCGCAGCAGCGGGGAATCGGACGGCGTGATGCCGCCCATGACGATGTGATTGCCGCCGCCGGTGCCGGTGTGGCGGCCGTCGAGCATGAATTTTTCCGTGCCCAGGCGCGTGAGCCGGGCCTCTTCGTAGAGCGCAGCCGTGTTGTCGCACAGCTCGCGCCACGAGAGCGCGGGGTGCATGTTCACTTCAAGAACTCCCGGGTCCGGGGTGATCTTGATGACGCGCAGGCGGGGATCGAACGGGGGCGGCTCGCCCTCCACGATGACCGGCAGGCCGGTCAGGCGCGCGGCCTCCTCCACAGCGGCGGTGAGTTCCAGATAGTCCGCGGCGTCGCGGCACGGCGGCATGAAGACATGCAGCCGGCCCTCCCGCGGTTCCACGCACAGGGCGGTGCGGGTGATCCAGGAAGCGGACTCCTGCGCAGCGGGGCGGCGTTCGGAATTTGTCAGGAAAGACTCGGGGGACTGAACAGACGCCGGTGTCTTTCCAGTGCCTTGAGTCTCTGCCGTCCTTCGCTGCTGCCAAACCGCGTAACCCGGTGCCGCGGCCAGCGGTGGCAGCTGTTCCAGCGGCGTCATGGGGTCCATGGTGTGCTGCCAGGGAAAGTCCTTCTCCGCCACCCACGGCAGGGAATCCAGCGGCAGGCGCAGGCCCATGGGAGAGTCGCCGGGCGTCAGATAAAGCGTCTCTTCGCGCAGGAACCACGGACCGCTTTCCCAGAATCCGTGGTTTTTCGTCAGCGGCAGCGCCCACCCGACTTTCGTGCCGAGACCCTGCTGGAAGATTTTCCGCAAGCGCGCGCGCTCCATTTCGTCCTTCAGATTGGACTGCAGCGGGTCCACATTCGCCGGCAGGCGGCGCTCCCGCCAGAGATGATAGTAAATGTCCTCATAGCCGGGCATGGCGTGCTTTCCGTTCACCTCCAGCAGGCGCACGAGTTCCTCCATAAGCCGCTGTGCCTCGGGGATGCCGTGGCCGTAGTCCTGGCGCTCGTCGGCAATGAGGGAATCATCCTGCCAAACCGGCACGCCGTCCTTGCGCCAGAAGCACCCGAGTGCCCAGCGCGGCAGCTGCTCGCCGGGGTACCATTTGCCGGTGCCGTAATGCAGCAGGCCGCCCGGGGCGAAGCGCCGCCGCAGCCGGCGGATCAGCTCGCCGGAAAGCAGGCGTTTGTTCGGCCCGGCGGCGTCCGTGTTCCACTCCGCGCCGTCGGGATCGTCGATGCTGACGAAGGTGGGCTCACCGCCCATGGTCAGACGCACGTCGCCGGCTTCCAGTTCGCGGTCGATCTGATCGCCCAGCGTCTCAATGGCCGCCCACTGTTCGTCCGTGCAGGGCCAGGTGACCCGCGGTGACTCGTGGATGCGCTGCACGCTCATCCGAAAATCGAACTTCACCTCACACATCTCGACGCCGCCGGAAATCGGCGCGGCGCTCTGCGGGTCGGGCGTGGCTGCGAGCGGCAGATGGCCTTCGCCGGCCAGGAGGCCGCTGGTCGGGTCCAGACCGATCCATCCCGCGCCCGGCAGATAGACTTCGCACCACGCGTGGAGGTCGGTAAAGTCCACCTCCGTGCCGCCGGGGCCGTCGAGCGCCTTCACATCGGGCTTCAATTGAATCAGATAACCGCTCACGAACCGCGCCGCCATGCCGCAGTGGCGCAGCAGCTGACACAGCAGCCACGCGCTGTCGCGGCAGGAACCGCTGCCATTCTTCAGCGTCTCCTCCGGCGTCTGCACGCCCGGCTCCATGCGCACGAGGTAGCGAATGTCGCGCTGCAGTCGCTGATTGATGTTCACCAGGAAGTCGATCGTCCGCGGCCGGGGGTCGGGTGTCTCCGCCGCCGGCCCGGGTTCCGGCCAGTGGCCGTGCGCGCCTGGCTTTTCCGGCACTTCGCCGTGGGTGTGCGTCACGGCATGGCCCTCCACCACCGCGGGCAAGCCCGGCAATTCGGCCTGCACGGATGCGAAATACTTTTCAAACTGCGGCGTCAGCGGCAGCCGGCGCTGAAACGGCTCCAGTTCATGCGCCAGCGCCGCATCATAACTGAACGGCATCCGCTCCGCCGCGGGTTCGAGAAAGAAGTCGAACGGATTATACACCGCCATCTCGGTGACGAGGTCCACCTCCACGCGAAACTCCGTCGTCTTTTCCGGAAACACGAGCCGCGCCTGCCAGTTCGACTGCGGATCCTGCTGCCAGTTGATGAAGTGCGGTTCCGGCAGGATGCGCAGCGAATAGCTCAACACCCGCGCCCGGCAGTGCGGCGCCGGGCGCAGACGCACGATCTGCGGTCCGAGCGTGATGGCGCGGTCGTAGTGATAGGAAGTGACGTGATGAAGGGCGACGTGGATGGCCATGCTGCGGTAAAAAAGTAAAAGAGCACGGCTTATGCCAGGCTTCAGGGGGCCGCCGGAGCCGGCGGCAGCGCCGGCGCGATGATTTCGAATTTCCGGTCCGCGGGCAGGGCTTTGAAGCGCTCCTCCATGGAGGCGATGCGCTCTTCGGTATCCGGATGGGTGCTGAGGAATTCAAGGGCGCCGCTCATGTCGGTCCCGGTCTTTTTTTCCTCTTCCCGGATGATGCGGAAGAAATCGGTCATGCCCGAGGGATCGATGTTGGCATCGAGCAGGTATTGCCAGCCGGTGGCGTCCGCTTCACGCTCGAAGTCGCGGCTGTAGCTTTGCTCCAGGAGCGTGGAGGCTCCCTGGGCGATTCCGGAATAGTCTCCGAAAACAGCCTGGATGATCACCATCGTGCCGAGGCTGCTGACCATGTTGCGCAAGGAATGCCGGCGTGTGATGTGCGCGATTTCATGCGCGAGCACGCCCGCCACCTCCTCGGGACGTTTCGCCTTCTTCAGCAGTCCGGTATGGACCACGATGTGGCCGCCGGGAATGGCGAAGGCGTTGATGGTTTCGTTCTCGATGATGTGGAACTTAAACTCATAGCGGCTCTCCTTGATGACCGGCAGCAGTCGCGCCGTGACGGCATCGAGCTGGGCTTTGAGCGCCGGATCCTCGGTGAACTTAGCCGTGGGTTTGACCTGGTGTTCGAAGACCATTTCCCCGAGCTGCTTTTCGGCGTCGGCGGGAATCTTGCCGGCGACCCAGTCGCTGATGGCGGCGCGGTTCATCCAGAGCGCGGCGATTCCGGCCATGAACAGAAGCGTGAGGAAAATCATCGCCTTCACCGGCCACGGCCACTTGCGCGAATCGCGGGATTTCCGTCCCGCCAGTTTGCCGTGCACGGGGTGCCGCCGGATCACGTCGTCTTTGATCAGTCCCGGGTCGGCGCAGAGGAACGTCCATTCCGGCAGGGCAGGGTGGCTGAGAAAAGCCTGCTGGTTGTTGAATCCACCATAACGGATGTCGAGACCGTCAAGCGGCAGGCGCAGCGGCGGCACGCCTCCGGCGGAAAAGACGAGTTCGTGCCCCGCCACCGCGATGCGTCCGTTGGCCTTGCCCTCAGGCAGCTTATTGTGATAGGCCGTGGCGGGCCAGGATGGGGAGGATTCGGACCAGGCGGTGTTCATGGCGGGAGCGGAGCACGGGGAAGAGCGCGGCGCAAAGGCGCTCAGCATTTTCCGCACCGGAGGCATTCCGGCGGCGCGTGGCAATGCTGCGAAGGAAGAACCACCGCCCGGGCTGGACCCGGCGCGGACTACTCGAGGATCTCCACGCCGACCTCCAGGCCGCGGTGGGCCGCGGCGGCGGCGGCCAGATTGCGCATGGCCATGACGGTATTGCCGCTGTGTCCGAGCACCCGGCCAATGTCGCTCTGGTCCACGCGGACATCGAACACATGTCGCGAGCCTTCCTGACGGCGGCTCACATTGGCTTTCTCCGGCCGGCCTGCGAGGCAGGTGACGACGTAACTGACAAAATCCTGAATTCCGGCGACGGCTTCCATGTATTGACTCTCCTGGGGCTGACTGGGTTCCAGCCGCCCGTTCGGGAGCCGGAGGCGTGGGGAAGGGGAAATCAGGCTTTGGGTTGCGCGAGGCGGGCCTTGCGAATGATGCTGGCGACGGTTTCGCTGGGCTTCGCGCCCTTGCTGAGCCAGCCGTCCGCCTTCGCGAGATCGATGACTGAATTGCCGCTCTTCTTCATGGGATCGTAGGTGCCGATCATTTCGATGAAACGTCCGTCGCGGCGCTTACGGGAGTCTGCGACGACGATACGATAAAAAGGACGGTCCTTGGAGCCTTCGCGTCTGAGCCTGATTGCAACTGCCATGTGATTCGGAATACGGTGGGGGTGTGGTAAAGGAGAAAGAAAACCGCGCGGAACCCTCGAAGTCCCGGCGCGGAGGGCGGCATTAAGACCCTCGCCCCGGGGAACGCAAGGGATTTTCTCCGGTCCCTTTGCCTCCGAATGGCCCTCCGGAGTTCTCCCCGGGAAAAATCTCTGCGAATCAGACTAGCCGGCCCGCGGGCGCTATGGTAGAAGCGCGGGCCCCATGAAAGAATTCGCCTACATCCACGAAGAGGGAACGCTCCCGGAACCGCTCGACCGCATTCCGTTCTTCGCGTCGTTTCAGGGCCGTCATCTCAACGATATTCTCTATTCGAGTCACTTCATCCAGGCGGATCCCGGCGACGAGATCATCAAGGAGGGTCAGGAGGATTCCCGTATTTTCATCCTGCTCACCGGCAAGCTGGCGGTGCGCAAGAACGGCGAGGACATCGCCTTCATCGAGAAGGCCGGCGAAGTGATCGGCGAGCTGGCCGCCGTGAGCGACGAAAAGCGCTCCGCCTCCGTGGTGGCGCGTTCGAGCACGCTGTGCCTCGTGATCGACTTCAAATTCCTCACCGAAATCAAGCCGGAGGAGGACAACCCCGGCTACTACGCCGCCCTCTACGGATTCATCAGCCGGGTGCTCGCCGCGCGGCTCAAAAAGGCCAGCGAACTGATCGTTCGCCTGGAGAAAGAAGTTGAGGAATTGAAAGCAAAGAAATAAACCCGTAGCGAAATCCAACCACCGCCATGAAAAAGATCGAAGCCATCATCAAGCCGTTCAAACTCGAGGACATCAAAGCCGCGCTCTCGGAGGTGGGCATTCAGGGCATGACCGTGACGGAGGTGCGGGGATTCGGACGGCAAAAGGGCCACACCGAGATTTATCGCGGCAGTGAATACACTGTGGATTTCGTGCCCAAGGTGAAGGTGGAGATCGTGATCGATGACGAGCGCGTGGCCGCGGTGGTGGACGTGATCGCCAAAACCGCCAACACCGGCAAGATCGGCGACGGCAAAATCTTTGTCAGCCCGGTGGAGCAGGCGGTGCGCATCCGCACGGGTGAAACCGGCAACGATGCCGTGCAAACCAGTCAGTTCTGACGCCGCGGCCGTTCAGTCCTGCGCCGGCTTCGCCTTCGCGCCCGGTGCCGTCGGCGGCAGCTCCGCCGCCGGAGGCGCCACGGGCTTTTCGTCAGGCTTCGCTTTGCGCAGATAAACCAGATGCTGCCAGGGAAGCCCGTGGAATTCGCGCTCCACGGCAAACCCGTTGGCCTGCCATTCCTTGTAAATCTGCGCGCGGCTCATTTTGTGCTCCGGCTTGATCGGGACCCGTTCGTCCTCGGTGCGGAATTCCACCAGAGCCACGAGCCCCTCCGGCTTCAGCGCCCCGTGCATTGCTTTGAGCATCTGCTCGGGGTGTCCGAACTCGTGATACACGTCCACCAGCAGAATCAGATCGCAGGAGGCCGGTTCCAGCTTCGGATCCCATGGTTCGCCGAGCACGGTTTTGATGTTCCGGATGCCGCGGGTTTCCGCGCGGGCCTTGAGCATGTCGAGCATTTCGGGCTGGATATCGACGGCCAGGATGGTGCCTTTTTCCCCGACTGTCTGCGACATTTTGAGGGCGTGATAACCATTTCCGCTGCCGAGGTCGCACACTGTCCAGCCGGGCTGGATTTTCAGATCATCCAGCATCAGCGCCGCATTTTCCTCCTGCTCGCGGTCCGCCCGCAGCAGCCATTCCGCGCCCATCCAGTGCATCGTCTTCGCAATGGTCCGGCCCATGTACTCCGTAAGCTCCGGCGGTCCGGCGGGCTTCGCCTTCTGCGCGGGAACGGCGGGAACGGCCGGCACCGCCGGCGCGGCCGGTTTGTCAGTCTGGGCGGACAGCGTGGCCGCGGCGGCGAGGGCAATGAGGAAGGCGCGCATGCGCCAGACTACGCGCGCCGCAGCATCCGGCAATCATCGCGGTCCGGATTTTTCAGGAGAACAGCGGCCTCGCTCGAATGATCGCGGATTCCCGTTGGTCCGGCCGGTCTTTTGTTTCGCCCCTCCGCAGCTTCCGGGCATCCGTGTTCATCCTTGTCCATCCGTGGTGAAATCGAACACGACTTCCCTCACGGATTCTCCCGGATGCAGTAGAGCGTCTTCTCGCCGCGCAGGAAAATCGTGCCGTCGTCCACCGCCATGCTGGCGAGAGTTTTCTCGCCGGTGAGTTCACTGGTGGCGAGCACCTTGTACTCCCGCCCGGCGGCGAGGACGGCGCACTTGCCGAATTCATCAAGGGCATAGATTTTTCCCTCACAAAGCAGCAGCGAGGCCGAGCAGTCGCGCAGGATGCGCCCGGATTCCCAGACCAGCGCGCCGGTTTTTCCTTCCCGGCAGGCAACGATGCCGCTGTCGGTGAGCAGGTAGAGCAGGCCGTTGTCGAAGATCATGCTCGGCGTCTTGGGCGCGTATTTGGTTTCGATCCACTTCACATGCGTTTCGGTTACGTCACCGCTGCCTTTGGGATCGATGGCGAGCACTTCCGGGGTGTCGAAGGCGCTGCTGACATACACCAGTCCGTCGCCATAGGCCGGCATCGGGACATTGCTGTAGCCTTCGTAGGTCGCACGCCAGAATTCTTTGCCGGTGGCGGGATCGAGCGAATTGACCATGTCGGCGCCGGGGGAAATCACCTGTTTCCTGCCGCCGATGTTGAACACAGCGGCCGTAGCGAAGGCGAACTTCTTGCTCGCCTCGGTGGGGCGGTCGAACTTCCATGCTTTGGCGCCGTTCGAGGCTTTGAGCGCAAGAATGAACTGCTCCTCGCGGCCGTCGCACGAGAAGATGAGATTCCCGTCCACCAGCACCGGCGAGCCGCCATTGCCGTGCTGCGGCTGATAGAAGAACGAGCGGTTCTCCCACAGTTTCTTTCCTGTCAGGTCGAGACAGGCGGTGCCCTGGTGACCGAAATGAACGTAGAGCCGGCCATCGGCCACGATGGGCGTGGGACTCGCATGGCCGTTTTTGCGGTGAATGCTGTCCGGTGCCTTCGCGCCCTCCTGCTGGAAGACCTCGCGGTCCCAAAGGATCTTTCCGGTGGCCGCATCGAGGCACAGCGCGCGCAGCGAGCGGTCGGACTTGGGGCTGGCTTCGCTGCCCCTGGTGACCACGGCAGTGGTGAGGTAAATTTTTCCGTCCGCGAGCACCGGCGAGGACCAGCCGCCGCCGGGGATTTCCGTGCGCCACGCGATGTTCTTGTCAGGCCCCCACGAGGTCGGGAGGTTTTTCACCGCGGCGATGCCGTCGCCGGCCGGGCCGCGGAACTGCGGCCAGTCGGCGGCCTGAATGGTGAGGGCGAACAGCGGGAGGACGAGGGTGGATTTCATAACCGCGCGCCATTGCCCCGGGGCGTTGGCGGATGCAAAAAGTTTCCGCTCCGCGTTACGCCGCCTGCGCGACGGGAAACTGCAGTGCCTCGCGCAGCCATGCGGCGGCCGTCCGCCAGCGCCGGCTCATGCTGGCGGGGGACAGGGACATGCGCCGGGCGATTTCGCACTGCGGCACGCCTTCGAAGAAGCGCAGTTCCACGAGATCCGCCCACTCCGGCGACTCTTCCCGCAGTCCGGCGAGCGCTTCATTCACATCGTTCCAGCGGTCGTCCCTTTCCGCCGGCACTTCGCAGGCATGATCGAGCGACACGGTGTTCGTCCCGCCCCCGCGGCGCACCCGGGTGGCCCGCCGGTGCTCATTGATCAGGGAGCGCTGCATGATGGTGATGACGAGGCCGAAGATCACCGGGTCGTGCAGCCGGTCGGCCGCCGGCGGGCGGCGCAGCATCCGCTCCAGCGCCATGTGCAGCAGATCGTCCGGCTGCAGGGGATGGCCCGGGAACCGGGCGAGCAGCAGACGCGCCTGGTTGAGCAGCCGGGGATAGAGCCTTGTGAGGATGGAATTCATGGATGGGAGCAGGGGAAGAAGGTGTGATGTCGGAAAATAGCGTTCCTGTAAATTTTCCGCCATACTACTAAAGGCGCAAAACGACGGAAAGTCCCGCCAGGAATTTTCCGCCTAAAGTCGGAACAGCAGAAACCAGGCCGGAAAACCAGCGGCGGTGATGCGTATAGTCACACTGCATGAAAATCGGATTTGCCGGCACCCTGTTTCTCCTGACTTTTTCCACTCTCCTGCGGGCGGACTTCCGCGCCGGGGCGGCCAGAGTCTGCATCAACCCGCCTCCGGGCGCGGCCATGGCCGGCTATTATAACTTCCGGGCCTGTGACGGCGTGCTCGATGACATTCACGCGCACTCCCTGGTGCTGGATGACGGCCGCACCCGGGCCGCGCTGGTCACACTGGACCTCATCGGTTCGCCGCGGGAACTGGTGGAGGCGGTGCGCGCCGCGGTGCAGAAGGCAGGGCAAATTCCCGGCGCCCATGTGATGATTTCCGCCACGCACGCGCACACCGGACCGGTGCCGGGCCGGCTGGTGCGCACTCCGGATGCTCCGGATGAAGCGGCGCTCGCGGCGCATTTGCAGTATCTCGACGGCCTGCCGGCGCTCATCGCCTCCAGCGTGGCGAAGGCCGCGGAAAAGCTCGCGCCCGTCGCCATTTCCGCCGTCAGCGGAGAATGCACCGGCGTCACGTTCTGCCGCCGGTTTTACATGAAGGACGGCACCGTCGGCTGGAATCCCGGCAAGCTGAACCCCAATATCATGCTGCCCACCGCCGCGACCGACACGCAGGTGCAGGCCATTTTCTTCGAACCTGCACACCCTCCCGCCGCGCACGTGCCCGCCTTCGCCATTTACGCGAATTTCTCCATGCATCCGGACACCGTCGGCGGCACCAAAACCTCCGCCGACTATCCCGGCGCGCTCGGCCGCATTCTCGCCGGCTATCATGGAAAGGACTGTGTCACCCTCTACGGCAACGGCGCCTGCGGCAATCTCAATCACCTCGACGTGAACTGGCCGCGCGCGCAGAAAGGCTCTGAAGAGGCGCACCGCCTCGGCACGCTCATCGCCGCCGCCATTTTTCGCGCGGAGAAGCAGCAGCGCGGCATCGAGCCCGGCGCGCTGCGGGTGAAATCCGTCACCGTCCCGCTCGATGTGCCGTTTGTCAGCAGAGAGCAGGAGGAACTGGCCCGCGACACCGTGCGCAAAAAGGAAAGCGGTCCGCAGCCGACGTTCATGCAACTCGTCCACGCCAACCGACTGCTCGACCTCGCGCCGCGTCAGGGCAAGCCGATCGAAGCCGAGGTCCAGGTCGTCACTCTTGGCAAAGACATCGCATGGATCGCGCTGCCCGGCGAAGTCTTTGTGGAACTCGGCCTCGCTTTGAAAAAACGTTCGCCGTTTCCGCACACCATCATCACCACCCTGGCCAACGGCAACGAAGGCTACATTCCCGACCGCCGCAGCTACGCCGAGCGCGCCTACGAAGCGGAAAGCGCCCGCGTCGAACCCGGCTCGGGTGAGAAACTCGTGGACGCCGCCGCCGTGATTTTAGCGGAGCTGCACGCGGCGAATTGAAGCGAACCGCAGCCGACCGAAGGGAGACAGGCGAACAATAAAATAATCACCTGAGCCAAATGAACGCGGATCAACTCGGATGCTCAACCGGAGGGAGTTAAACACTCAGAGTTCACTTAAAAAGAGAACATCCGCGTTTATCCTTGTCCATCCGTGGTTCTTCTTTGAACCGATGGAGTGAGCGACTGACTCAGTGCGCGCGGCAGAATTCCTCGAACCGGTCGAGGCCCTTCTTGATCACGTCGAGGCTGCAGGCGTAGCTGAAGCGCACCGTGTCATCCGCACCGAAAGCGATGCCGGGGACGACGGCGACGTGCATGCGGCTGAGCAGCTTTTCGGCGAAGTTCATGCTGTTGATGCCCATCTTGCCGATGTTGACCAGGAAGTAGAAGGCGCCCTTCGGCTCCACGATGCTGACGTTGTTGATCTTGCTGAAGCGTCCCAGCATATAGCCGCGGCGCAGGTCAAACTCCTGTCGCATGTCTTCGATGACCTGCTGATCGCCCTGGAGCGCGGCAATGGCGGCCCATTGCGCGAACGTGGCCGGGGCGCTGGTGGTGTGGCTTTGAATGGTATCGATGGCATCAGCCAGCGCGGGCGGAGCGGCCGTATAGCCGAGACGCCAGCCGGTCATGCTGTAGGCTTTGCTAAAGCCGTTCACCACGATGGTGAGGTCCTTGAGTTCCTTGCTGAGGCTGGCGATGGAGACGTGCGGGGTCTCTTCGTAGGTGAGCTTTTCGTAAATTTCGTCGGAGAGAATGAGGATGTCTTCACCGGCGCAAATGTCGCCGATCGCGGCGAGTTCCTCCCTGGAATAGACGGCGCCCGTCGGGTTCGACGGACTGTTGAGAATGAGCATCTTCGTCGCCGGGCTCATGGCGTTCTCGAATTCCTCCGGCGTCATCTTCCAGCCGTTCTCCTGCTTCGTTTCCACAATCACCGGCGTGGCGCCCGCGATGCGCACCATGTCAGGATAACTCGTCCAGTAGGGCGCGGGAATGATGACTTCGTCGCCCGGACCGCAGGCGGCGGCGATGGCATTGAAACACGAGTGCTTGGCGCCGCAGTTCACGCTGATCTGCGCCGGCGTGTAGTCGAGCCCGTTGTCCACCTTGAGTTTCGCACAGATGGCCTCGCGCAGTTCCAGCAGGCCGCTGGCGGCGGTGTACTTCGTTTTGCCCTGAGCGAGCGCGAGCGCGCAGGCCTCTTTGATATGCTGCGGCGTGTCGAAATCCGGTTCTCCGGCGCCAAAACTGCAAACGTCGATGCCCTCTTTCTTCATTTTGGCCGCCTGACTGGTGACGGCGAGGGTGATGGAGGGGGAGAGTTCAGCGATTTTGGAGGAGACGAAAGACATGACGGGAGTTGACAGGCGGGATAGCCGGCGGAGCGGGGCGCTATGAGAACGGCGCACCGGGGCTTGTCAACCCGGCAGGGCCGAAGGATTGCACCGCGCGGAATCAAAGTTCGTCCTCGTTCTCGTGCTCGTCCTCGTCCTCGAAACCTGTGGCTGATGGCGGCATTAATATCGAGGACGAGCAGGAGAACGAGGACGAGGACGAAAGTCGGGTGGCGCGCTCGCTGGGGGTCGTGGCGTTACTTCACCACACCTGCCTTATAGACGCAGACGTGCTGGTAGGTTTCGCCGGGCTTGAGCACGGTGCTGGGGAACGACGGATGGTTCGGGCTGTCGGGATAGTGCTGCGTCTCCAGACAGAAGCCGCCGCGGAAGGGATACGTGCGCCCGCCGCGGCCCTTGGTGCCGTTTTTGTCCATGTGATTGCCCGTGTAGAGCTGCACCGCCGGCTCGGTGGTGAGGCATTCGAGCGTGCGGCCGCTTTTCGGATCGGTCACTTTCGCGGCGGGGCGCAGCGTGCCGGGTTTGCCTTCGATGATGAAGTTGTGGTCGTAGCCCGCGCCGTATTTCAGCGGTGCGAAATCCGTCTGATCGATGCGGTCGCCGATGCGCACCGGCTTGAGAAAATCGAGCGGCGTACCGGCCACGTTTTTGATTTCGCCCGTGGGGATCAGGTCCGCATCGCTGTCGGTGTACTGCGGGCAGTGCAGTTGCGCCACGTGGTCGAGCACGTTGCCGTTCCCGTGGCCGGCGAGGTTGAAGTAGCTGTGATTGGTCAGGTTCACCACGGTCGTCTTGTCGGTCGTGGCCTTGTATTCGATGCGCAGCGCGTTGTCGTCACTGAAGGAATACGTCACCTCACATTTCAGCGTCCCGGGATAGCCTTCCTCGCCGTCGGGGCTGGTGTAGCTCAAAGTCACAAATCCCGCGCCGTCCTTCTCACCGCCGCCGCTGACGGCCCAGAGCTTCTTGTCGAACCCCTCCTTGCCGCCGTGCAGACTGTTCGGGCCGTTGTTGATGTGCAGTTTGTATTCTTTGCCCTCGAGGGTGAACTTCCCCTTCGCGATGCGGTTGGCGTAGCGCCCGGTGATGCAGCCGAAGAAGGGATGCCCCGCCTCGTATTCCGCCAGCGTGTCCTTGCCCAGCACGATGCTGTCGAGCATGCCGGCCTTGTCAGGCACATTGAAGTTCACGATGATGCCGCCGAAGTTGGTGATCTGCACGCTCGCACCGTGCTTGTTTTCCAAAGTGATCAGACTGGCCTCGCGGCCGTCCTTGAGTTTGCCGAAAGGCTTGATGTCGGGAGCTTTGCTCATGGCGAAAGTGGCGGTGAGCGCCAGCGCGGCGCTGCAAACGGTGGCGGTGAGGCGGGTGTTCATGGGTGTGGAAAATTCAGCGCAGCCATTCCATGCGGAGCGCCGCGGAAAATGGCAAGCCTCGTTTTCAAGCCGCAGCCTCCGCAGGGGTGAGGTCTTGCAGCTCGTCAGTTGCGGTGGGCTACGGAATCCGTGCCACTAGCAGCCTGTCGGACTTACCCTCCGCCCGGTCATCCTGGAAAACCTGGAAA
>CAZFZN010000027.1:0-104238 GCA_964523105.1 uncultured Akkermansia sp. | reverse complement strand
CTTGGACCTTACTGATTTATAGCGCCGGGGTCAATTTCCCATTCCCGCTTTTAGGGTTACGTGTCAGCCGTGAGGGGCGGGCAAGGCGAACCTTGACGACATGCCGCACCCCCTTACCTTGCGATCATGAAAACGCTTTCCCTTGAAGAACTGCTGCGCGCTCCCGCGAAGGTGAAGAAACTCACCGCCGCGGGGCACGGTCTGCGCATCACTGACGGCGGTAATCCGCTGTGGGTGCTGAAGCCGGACCGGGCGGCGAAGAAGAGCGGGAGTTCAAAGACGCCGGCCAGCGTGGAGGCTTTTTGGCGCGAACTGGATGACATGCCGCCGCTGATTGGTCCCTCCACCTGCCGGGTGCTCCTGGAGGCCCGGCGATGAAGTGCTATGCGGACAGCAGCTTCATCGTGCAATTGCTTCTGCAGGATTTTGCCACGGCGGAGGCGCGTGATTGTCATCGTGCACTGGGACGTCCGCCTCTGATTTACGATGCGCTGCACGCGCTGGAGGTGCCGAATTCCCTCTACCTGCGCATCCATGCAGCGGCGGGAACCGGCAGCCGCCTCCGTGCGGCGACGAAGCGCGAGACACAGACCGGATTGCGCCGGCTCCAGCATATGCAGGACTGCGGTCAACTGTTCCCGGTGCAGGTGGACATGAACAGTGTGCTCGCAGAAGCGGCATCCCTCGCGGAGTGTCACACTTCAGTGACCGGCGCACGTTCCCTCGATACACTGCATGTGGCGGCCGCGCTAATCCTGGAAGCCGATAAATTCCTCACCTGTGACAAGCGCCAGGCGAAACTTGCCCGGCGGCTCGGACTGGAAGTGAAACTGATCGGCGCCACTCACGGATGAGCGGGGCTCACAGTCTCAGGAGGTGTGCGTGTGGAATGCCGCTGACGCGGATTGTTTTTGACCGTTCCTCACCGGCGGGGCAGGCTACGGCTCACGCCGCTCATGAAACGCCTCCTCCTTCTCCTCGCCGCTGCGCCCGCTCTGGCTGAAGTGCCTGTGCCGCAGGTGCTCGATCCGAATTTGCAGATCGAACTCATCGCTGCGGAGCCTGACATCAACACGCCCGTCGGCATCGCGGCGGATGCGAAGGGCCGGCTCTTTGTCGTGGAGAACAACACGCACCAGGTGCGGCCCGACTACAAGGGGCCGAAGTCGGACCGCATCCGGCTCTTCCAGCAGCAGGATGGGAAATGGAGCGCGACGACGTTTGCTGAGGGCTTTCGCAATGCCATGTGCCTTGAGTTCGATCCCGACGGCGTGCTGCACCTCACGCTGCGCGACAAGCTGCTGAAACTCGAAGACACCAACAGCGACGGCGTGTGCGACAAGCAGACGGAACTGATGCGATGGGAGACGAAGGGCGACTACCCTCACAATGGTCTCAGCGGCATGACCTTCGCCTCCGACGGCTGGCTCTACGTAGGCAGCGGCGAGAATCTCCAGGTGGCTTACACCGCCATCGGGGCGGACGGAAAGAAGATCGAATACCAGCCCGGCGGCGCGAATGTCTTCCGCCTCAAACGCGACGGCAGCGCGCTGGAAATCGTGGCCACCGGACTTTGGAACGGTTTCGGTCTCGAATGCGACGGCGCGGGCCGCATTCTTTGCGTGGACAACGATCCTGACAGTTGTCCGCCGAACCGCCTGCTCCACATCGTGCCCGGCGGCGACTACGGATTCAACATGACCTACGGCCGCGCCGGCACGCATCCCTTCCAGTGCTGGAATGGCGAAATCCCCGGCACTCTCCCCATGATCTGCGGCACCGGCGAAGCCGCCACGGACGTGCTCGACATGCGGCGCACGGCTTTCAGACGCGCGGGCCTGAACGTGATGGTCACGTCCTGGGGCGACAATCAGATCGAAGCCTACAAGCTCGTGAGCAAAGGTGCGTCCGTCACACTCGGCGAACGCAGCGTGCTCGTACGCGGCGATGCGGGATTTCGGCCGGCGTGTTTTGCGGTGGGGCCGGATGGGAGCGTCTTCGTCACCGACTGGGCGGACCGGGAATATTCGGTGCATGGGAAGGGGAGGATTTGGAAACTCAGCGCGAAGGAGCCGGCGAAGGTGAAGGCGGAGGAGGCGGTGCTGGCGCACAGCGGACCCGAAAGTTACGATTCACTCTTTTATCGCGACGACCCCCCGGGAATCCCTCAAGTTTTCGGTCCGTCATGGTTCTACGAGCCGACCACCGTGAATCTTGACCCGTTTTCCAGAAACAGACTACTCAGTCGAAGCATGGAAATAGGCAGGGGGCCTGGTGAAGTTGCGAGCATCAAACCACCGCACGGACGGGAGAATTGGGTTCTGTTGATCCGCAAACGAAACGTAGAGGTTTCCGTCGCGGAAATGCGCATGGTTCTGAGTGATGACGTCGCGTCTGTAGTCCGCCTGGCCATGATCGTAGCGGCAGAGCGCCGCCTCAAAGAACTTAAGCCCGACATCGAAGCCGCGATGCAGAAGCACAGCGCCGACCGCGACGTCTTTCGCACCGGCATCGCCGCCCTGGAACTCATTGATAAGGACGCCTTCGCCAAACCCTCCGGCTCGCTCGACGGCCTGCTGCTCAAGACCATCACCGACTCCGCGCAGCCCGCGGCCATTCGTGCGCTGGCGATGCTTTCGCTGCAAAACCGCGACGGCGCGGCGCGCACGTTCATGGAACTGCTGAAAGACAAAGACCCCGCCGTGGCCGCCGCCGCGGCGCGCACGCTGGGTGCGGTGCAGAAAGGGGAGGTCACCGTGGCGCTGCGCGAACTGGCGCTGAACAGCGCAGCACCTCAAGCTCTCCGGCTCGATGCGCTGGATGCTTTGTCAGGCCGGGCGGAGGGTGAGTTGCTTCCCCTCGTGCCGCTGCTGGCGGACAAGGACAATGCTGTGGGCCGTCAGGCGGTGCGCACGTTGCGCAGCGCGCTGGGGAATGCGGAAGTGAAGGCGGCGATGGAGAAGACCCTTGCCGACGACAGCGGTAAAGTTGTGACCGGTCCCGGCTCCACCCAGTTTGCCGCCAAACACGCGGCCCTTGGCATGGCGCTTGGAAAGCCGCCTTCGGAAATCCGCCCCGCCACCGACGAGCAGTGGCACGAGGCCCTCCGCACCGGCACAGGCGACCCTGACGAAGGCCGGCGCGTCTTTTTCAGCGCCGCCGCCAACTGCGCCACCTGTCACATCGCGGAAGGCCGCGGCGTCAAAGTCGGCCCTGACCTCAGCACCATCGCGCGCTCGTCGGATCGCGCGAAGCTCGTGGATTCCATCCTTCAGCCGAGCCGCGAAATCGGGCCGCTTTACGTCATGAAAACGGCCACACTCAAAGACGGCACCACCGTCTCCGGCGTGCAGAGCGACAAGGAAACCGGCGGCCGCGTGGACCTCATCCAGCCCGGCGGCAAAGTGGAGCAGATTCCGCACAGCAAGGTGGCGAAGCTCGACATCGCGCCCGTATCCATCATGCCGGAGGGATCGGAATTGAACCTGACAGTTCAGGAATTCCGTGATCTCATTGCGTTTCTGGAGACTCTCAAATAACGCCGGAAAAAATTCACGGCGGGGCAGGAAGCTTCTTGCAAGGCTGCGCCGGAGCCGTCAGAATCGCGTGCCCCGCCCCTTAACCCCGCGGGTTTTTCAACATCTCATGGCATTCGAAGTCGAAGGCACCATCAAGCTCATCATGGACACGCAGACCTTTGGGAGCGGATTCACCAAGCGTGAATTCGTGGTGACCATCGGTGACGAAAAGTATCCGCAGGACATCAAGATGGAGGTCGTGAAGGACAAGACCTCGCTGCTGGACCGCTATAAGGTGGGTCAGAAGGTGAAGATCGGCTTCGATCTCCGGGGCAACGAGCACAACGGACGGTATTACGTCACGGTGCAGGCATGGCGCATTCATGCCGCGGACGGAAGCGACGGCGGCGGCGAATCGAATGCTCCGCGCTCCAGTGCTCCGCCGCGTCAGGACCGCCCGCCGCGGCAGGATGGCGGAGGCGGAGGCCAGCGCGACCGCGGCGGAAAACGCGACTGGGGCGATGACCGCGGCGGCGGCGGTGGCGGGCGCAAGGATTGGGACGACGAGCGCCGCGGCGGCGGACGCCGCGAGGAGTACCGCGGCGGCGGCAAGCGCGGTGGAGGTCACGAGGACGATATTGATTTCTAGCCATGAGACGCGCGCCTGCTGCACCCTCGAAAGTGAACCGCGCGCAGTTTCTCCGTCTGCTGGGCGCAGGCGTGGTGGCCGGTGCCGCGCGTGCCGCAGACAGGAAGCCGGGCAGTCCGGCGCTCAGCGTGGGGGTGATGACGGATTGCCAGTACGCCGACATCCCCACGCCGCCGAACAGCAAGCGGCTCTACTGCGAGTCGCCGAAAAAACTCGCCGACGCCATCGGGCACCTCAATGCGATGAACGATCTCGATTTCATGGTCCATCTCGGCGACGCCGTGGACCGCGACGTGAAGAGCTTCGACACCGTGATGCCGCTTTTTGCCCGGGCCGCGGTCCCCCTCTATCATGTCGCGGGGAATCACGACTATGACATCGCAGCGCAGCTGAAGACGAGGGTGCCCTCGCTGCTGGGCATGCAGGCGCCGCACTATTCCTTCGTGAAGAACGGCTGGCGCATTGTGATGCTCGACGGCAATCAGCTCAGCACCTTCGCATGGCCGCCGGGCGCGGCGGAACTCAAAGCGGCGCAGGATTATCTGAAAGCATCGAAACGCAAACTCGCCACCTACAGCGGCGGGCTTGGAGTGAAGCAAATCGCATGGCTGAAGTCGGAACTCGCCGCCGCGCGCACCGCGGGCGAGCGCGCCGTGCTCTGCTGCCACTATCCGCTGCTGCCGGTGGATGCGCACTCGCTGTGGGACGGAGACGACGTGCTGGCGGTGGTGTGGGAGTACGAAGACGTCGTCGCGGCATGGTGGAACGGACACAATCACGACGGCAACTACGCCGCGCGGCACGGGGTGCACTTTCTCAATTTCCGCGGCATGGTGGACACCAAACAGAACAGTTACGCCCGGGTGGATATTTTTCCTGATCGCATGGAGGTCACCGGCTACGGCCGCGAGCCGCGGCGGGTCATGCGCTTTCCGGCGCGGGATACGAAGGCGTAAACCTGAGAGCGGGGATGGCAGGAAAGTGGGGCGGGGTTTGCCTCCGGCTAACCCGCCTCCGGTGGACTCACCCCGCTTATCCAGCACGCACAACGGGGCGGGGCAGCGAAAAGTGGTCAACGATTTCGACGATAATGCGGCGCAGCCGCTTTGGACTGCGGAGACTTGTCTCCGCCTTCGGCTGCGGAGGCTTGCCGACGGGGCGGTGCTTCCGGTGCGCCCTGCTCTCATCGCCCTGGCTCCGCGCCGCATCGCTGCGCTTGCCCGGCTGGCCGCTAGCGGCGGCGCGGAAGGCGGAGACAAGTCTCCGCAGTCCACGGTGCTGCGCACTCATTGGTTCCGGCTCCGCCGGGCTGGGGTGAATCGCGATTGCCGGCAGCAACACGGGCATGGCGCCGGCCCGCCCCTGATTGACGCGCAGATTGCCAGGGTGGACACCGCCAGCCCGACAGCATGGCAGCGCTGCATTCGCCGGCCGCACCGGCCCCGGCTCTCACTGCATCGTCACCTGCATGCCCATTTCGGCGACGGTGATTTCGCTCGCCGAAAACCGGGGCTTCATCGCCTCGCGCAGCGCAGCGCTGCGTTCCGGTTCGCCATGCACGAGCCACACCTGTTTTTTCGGACCGGTGATGCGGCTGAACCAGTCGAGCAGTTCGCTGTGGTCGGCGTGGCCGGAGAAGCTGTCGAGCATTTCGATTTTCGCGCGGACTTTGTGAGGTTCGCCGAAGATGTTCACCTCCCTGTGCCCGTTGCGCAGCTTCCACCCCAGCGTGTTTTCGGCGCAGTAGCCCACGAAGAGCACGGTCGTTTTGGGATCGTTGATGTGGTTGTGCAGGTGGTGCACGACGCGGCCGGCCTCACACATGCCGGAGGCGGCGACGATGATCACCGGTCCCTCGACGTCGTTGAGCTTCATGCTGTCTTTGGCCTGCCGCACCATGTGGAGCCCCTCGAAACCGAACGGGTTCTGCTTCACGAACAGCGCTTCGTATATCTCCTCGTTGAAGCACTCCGGATGCAGGCGGAAGATTTCCGTGGCACTCACCGCCAGCGGACTGTCCACATACACCGGCACGTCGGGGATGCAGTTCTGCTCCAGCAGGTCGTGCAGCACCACGAGCACCTGCTGCGTGCGCTCGACGGCGAAGGCGGGAATGATGACGCGACCGTGGTTGCGCAGGGCTTCATCGAGAATGCGGCAGATGGTTTCGCGTGCGCCGGTGTTCAGCTCGTGTTCGCGGCCGCCGTAGGTGCTTTCCATGATGACGGCGTCCACGTTTTCCGCGATTTCCGGATCGCGCAGGAGGTCGTTGTTGCCGCGACCCACGTCCCCGCTGAAGAGCAGGCGCTTTTTCCAGCCGGTGCTCTGTTCATGCAGGTCGATCACCACCTGCGCGCTGCCGAGAATGTGTCCGGCGTCGATGAACTGAACCGTCATGCCGTCCGCGACGATCATGGGGCGGTGATAGTCCACGGTGACGAACTGCCGCATGCACTTCTCCGCCTCGCGTTCGTCGTAGAGCGGGGTAAAGGGCTTGAGCCCTTTGCGGGCGCGTTTGCGGTTCACGTATTCCACGTCCGCCACCTGGATGCGCGCGGAGTCCGCGAGCATGATCTGACAAAGGTCGCGCGTGGCCGGCGTGGTGTAGATGTTGCCGCGGAATCCCTGCTTCACCAGATTGGGCAAATTGCCGCAGTGGTCGATGTGCGCATGACTCAGCACCACAGCGTCGATTTGCGAGGGCTCGAACGGAAAATGGCGGTTCCGGTCGTAGGCTTCCTCGCGGTGTCCCTGATAGAGCCCGCAGTCGAGCAGGACGCGCCGGCCGTTGATTTCAATGAGATGCTGTGACCCGGTGGTCGTGCCGGCGGCGCCGTGGAAGGTGATATTCATGCGCGGCCATCAAAGCCGCCGGCCGGCGGTGTGGCAAGAAAAGACCGGCCCCGCCTGTCAATTCAGTGCGGCGTCCTCCCGCGACGGCGGAAGCCACAGGCAAAGCAGCGCCGTGGGAATGAAGAGCAGACTGGCCCAGTAGAGCGCGTGACTGACGTCGCCGGGCTTGTTGAAGATGCCGAAGAAAACGGTGCCGCCGGCGGCGGCGAGGCGTCCGATGTTATAGCAGAACCCCGCGCCGGTGGTGCGCAGCAAAGTGGGGAACATCGGCGGCAGGCACATGGTGAAGAGTCCAAACAGGCCCTGACACAGCCCGATGAGCGCGAACCACCACAGTACGGCGGTGTAGCTCCAGGTGAAGGCAAAGCACGTCCACATGGCCGCGCCGTAGAGCGTCGCCATCGCCGTCAGCGCACGGGCATAACCCCATTTCACCGCCAGCCAGCTGGCGAGAAAATTTCCGAGAATGGAACTGCCCACAATGAGGGCGAGGACCCACGCGACGGCGGCGTTTTGTGCATCGAGTCCCCCTGCGGCCACTTCCGGATGCCGGCGGATGAAACTCTGCTGCCAGAACATGAAAGCCCAGTGGGCCGTCAGCCCGAGGGCGCAGATGGAGAGCGCGCGCCACGTGGTGCTGCGCAGGCCGCGGGCGAAGAGGTCCGGAATGCGCGGCTTCGGTCCGGTGACGCGCTGCGCCGTGTGCCATTCCTCCGGCTCCGGCACGGCGCGTCGGATCCACAGCGTGATCAAAGCCGGAGCCATGCCCACCAGGAAGATCCACCGCGGGTCGAGTGAGAAGCCTGCCCAGATGAGGCCGACGCCGCAGGCGATGAGAATGCCGATATTGACTCCGCACTGCAGAATCCCCGCGAGCCACGGGCGCCATGATTTCGGAAGCGTTTCACTGATGAGGGCGGCGCCGACGGCCCATTCTCCGCCGATGCCGAGCGCGCTGAGGAAGCGGCAGATCATGAGCTGCCACCAGTTCTGCGCGAAGGAGGACAGGCCGCAGAACACGGAATAGCAGAGAATGGTCAGGACGAGAGTGCGGCTGCGCCCCAATTTGTCACCGAAGATGCCGAAGAACGCCCCGCCCAGCGCCCAGCCTGCCAGGAACGCCGCCTGGATGATGCTGCCCTTTTGATCCACCGCGGCTTTCAGGTCGTCCCCGGACATGGCCGAGTAGTGCGGATTCGACAGCAGCAGCGTCATCACGAAGGTGCCTGCCACCAGCGTGTAGAGATGCAGATCCAGTCCGTCGAACATCCAGCCCAGCCAGCCGGCCAGGCCGGAGCGTTTCTGATTTTTGTCGAGGCTTCGCCAGGCTGTCAGTGGACTCATATTCCCTCGCTTACCATCCCGGAGATTTGCCCTGCAAGCTGGATGTGCATCCGCGTTGGGAGGCTCCGCTGCTCAGGGCCGCCGCAAACGGTAAAACCGCCGCGCATCGTCCATCGCTTCATAGACGGTGTATTCATCGCCTTCGATGACGGGCGGCGAGGTGACGGGCAGCCATGAGCCGGGAACCGTGATCAGCGACCACTCGAGCACCATGCCGGGCGGAGCACTGGAACGCCACGCGAGGCGCAGAGCATTGCCGCCGAAAATTGTGCTGCTGAGATCCACCGGGGCCTGGCCGGGGTCGGCGTTGCCGGGGATGAGGCGGATGTCATCGAGCAGGAGCGACCGGTCGCCGGTGCTGCTGTCGGAAAAGAAGCGCAGGTCGCCGGCGGCGGCGGGGGCATTGAATACGATGTAACGGCGCGGATAGGGTCCGGCTCCGACAGGTGCGAGCACTTCACTGAAGAGCTGCGCGGCGCCGAAGTTGACCCGGTAGGGCAGCCCCGGCGCGGTCCAGCCGGCGCTGCGGGCATTGACGGCGAAACTCAGCGTGTAGGTGGCGCCGGGAGTGAGGCCGCTGACCGTTTGGCCGACCGAACCGACCTGCTGCAGAAAGCAAACCATCTCCTGGTCCGGCGCGTCGCCGTTGTCGGTGAACGGTCCGGCGCCGTCGGAGTTGAGACCCGCGCCGCCGGTGTAGGTCCAGCCTGACACGGGCCGGCCGCCCAGGTAGCCCGGCCAGACGGGGACGCGCGCGGAGGCGTCGAAGCCCGGGTTTTGCAGGACAATTTCGCCTGGCGTGCGCGGCACGATGCTGACGGCGTCGAGCAGCAGCGTGGCGTCGCCGGTGACGGTGGATTCGATTTCCAGCAGTCCCGCACTGCCGGCCGGCGTGAAAGGCACGCTGAGGCTGTAAAAGGGATTCGCGCCTCCCGCCGGCATCACGGGCGGCACGGCGGCGATCTGATTTCCGGCAAAGCGCACCACGGCGCTGACGCTTCCGCCGGTGCGGGCATTGTAGCGCAGCTGGAGCCAGTAACCGCTGCCGGGCACGAGTCCGGCGATCTGCTGACTGAGCACGGCATTGCCCTGCAGAAACGCGGCCTGGAGTCCGTCGGGCACGGCGCCGTTGTCGAGAAACGGCTGCCCCGCGCGGTTGAGTCCGGTGAGCGGCGAGTTGCTGTCCCACGCGGTGATCGCGCCGTAGCCCGGAGCAGCGGGCTGGGCATCGATGTCAAAGCTCGGATTCCTGACATACTGCGTGGTGACGCTCACGCTGACCGTGCGGTCCACGCACAGCGTGGCGGAGTTCAGCACCTCGAGGTTCACCGAGCCGGTGTTCACGCCGTCGATGAGAAAGGATTTGGTCAGGGCGTCGCCCTGCGCCCATGTCAGGGTGATGATGTCATCGATTCCCGCGGGGATGCGCGCGACGAGCGGATTGGGGCTGCGAATGGTCACCTGCACGCCGCCGGGCGGGGGAAAGGCGAGCAACTGCGCGGGTACGGTCACATTCAACTGCCCCTGCACGCCGGGCCGGAGTTCCATCTGCACAGGAGACAGCCCGAGGCAGGGCAGCGGCTCCTGCACGAGTCCGGTGACGCGGATGTCGTCGAGCAGCACGGTCTGATCGCCGGCCGCCGTCTGGGCGAAATCGATCACGACGGTGGCGGCGGAGGCCGTGAAGTTGACCGACCTGACGGTGTAGGGCGCCGCGCCGCCGACCGGGGTAACGGCGGTTTCGGAAAGCACACTGCCTGCGGCGCGGATGCGCAGTACGGGAGTGTTTCCGGTGCGCGCATTGACGGCGGCGTGAATGGTATAAATTTCGCCCGGGACCAGACCGCTGACGGCCTGACTGATCATCGAGTTCTGATTCCGCAGATAAATGACGTGATCCTGCTCCGGCGCGGCGCCGTTGTTGGCATAAAGACCCGACGGGCTGCGGTTGATGCCGGCGGTGCCCGTGATGGTCCAGCCGGCGACGGGAGAAATCGCGGAGTCGCCGCCGGCTTCAAAACCGGGATTTGCCAGCACAGCGTTGCCGGTGTCGCGCTGCACGATGGTCACGGCATCGTAATTCAACGTCGCGTCGCCCGCCGCCGTGGTCACGAACGAGAGCGTGCCGCCCGCGGCTGCGGCTTCGAACGGGACATTGCGGAATTTGTAGGGCGCGCCCCCGGTGCTGGCCGTAACGTTCGGAAGGGAGGCGAGTTCGGCCCCGTTCCACTGCACGCCGAGATCGATCGTGCCCCCGCAGCAGTTGCGCGCGTCGTAGTAGAATTGAATCCAGTAGCGTTTGCCAGGAGTGAGGCCGCTGATGGCTTGACTCAGGGTGCCCGAGCCCTGCTGAAATCCGGCCCGCACGCCGTCCGGAAAGGGCGTGCCGGGGTTGTGAAACGGACCGGTGCTTTGATTCACTCCGCTGCCGCCGGTCCAGTTGTTGATGGCACTGTAGCCGGGGAAGGCGGGATTGTAATTCAGCTCGAAGCTGGGATTGGCCACAAACGAGGCGCCGCGGGCCAGCAGCGGCAGAAGGAAAACGAAAAGGATGCGGTGCATGACGGAATAACAGAATCAGCGGCTCAGACGGAGGCGAAAGAACAGGGCGCCCCGGGTCATGTCAGGGCGTGCGAGCATCCTCCTGCCATCAGGTGCATCGGAGAGTATTTCCACGTTCAGGAGCGCGGCGTTATTCTCCCAGTGCTGCAAGTCTCTGCTGATTTCCGGAATCAGTGAGGCGTTCTTGAGTCCGGGTGTCTCCGTCCAGTGGATTTCCACGGCGCCGGCGGAGAGGGCGACCCGCGGAGCGGAGAGCAGAGCGTCCTCCATCCTGACAAGCGGCTCGTTGAATGGTGCCGGCGGTGCGGGATCGCCGGCGCCGGGGCTGCCGCCGGCACTGGTGCTGGCGCGCCAGCTGGCGGCGAGCGCGTGGTCGGGGTTGGTTGCCGGGGAAATCAGCACGAGCGACGGCCCGCCGCCATCCGCCGCCACCGGCCAGGGTGCGGCATCGTCATAGCTGAAGTCCCGGATCAGCGCCCCGCCGGCACCCTGCAGCGTGATGCGGTCGCCGCCGTTGCTGAGGCGTGTCGTCGCGGACCATTCGCCGGCCACGGGCAACCCGGCGCCGTAGCGGGCGGTGAATGCCGCGGTGTTCTGCACCACGAGAGCATAACCGCCGGGAGCGACGGAGAATCCGGCCGGGAACGTGAAGTTCACGCCCGCCGTGAAGGCGCAGCTGGTGAAATCGGCGGTGCGCGGACCGATGTTGTGCAGTTCGATGAATTCGAGCGTCGCGCCGTCCGGATCCGGCGGATGATAGTGAATTTCGCTGAGCACGATGTTCGCCGCGGACGCCGCCTCCGGGCCGTTGTTGGTAATATTGATCGAGTCGCTGCCGGCGGTCGCACCGCTTTTGGTCAAAGCAGTCAGGCTGATGGCGTTCACGCCTCCCGCCAGCGGCACCGTGACCTGCCATGTATTTCCGCCGGTCCATGTCACCGGCAGCAGTTCGCCGGTGTTGTCGAGCCGGATGGCGTGCACATCCACCCAGCCGCTGCCCGTCATCAGGGTCGAAGCGCCGGACACGGTGAAGTCGTTGCCGCCGTTGGTGGTGAGAGAAAACGCGACCGCCGGATGCTGTGCCGCGATTTGTCCCAGCACGTAGGCACGGCGGTTCTGCACCCAGGTTTTGAAGTTGTAGATGTAACCAGGACGCTGCGCGGCGGTGCAGAGCGCGGAGATGAACGGATCGAGGTAGTCGTTGCGGAAGCCTGTCTCGCAAAGATCGAGCAGGTGCTTGCAGAAGAGCCGGCGGTTCTGCGGCAGATTGATGATGTCCCTGACGCGATGCGTGCCCATACCGAAGATGTTTGCATTCGTAGCGGAGTAGAAACTGTGGTCCTGATCCCACGGCATGAGCACGATACGTCCGTCCGACGGGCGGGCGTAGAACATGATATTGTGCGCGAGGCCCATGTTATAGGTGTCGAGCAGGCCGGTCAGCGCATTCATGGCCAGCACGCGCATCCAGCTCTCGGTGTCGATCGCGGCAAAGGTGTTCGCATAGAGCGCGGCCGGTGGTGAATCGAACGACGCGCACATGGCCATGATGCGCCTGAAGTCGTCCCGGTCGCTGTGATTCTGCAGCAGATAGGTGAAGCGATAGCTGTCCACCGCGGGACCGAGCGACCTGATGTCGAGATCGCGCACGTTGTTGTAGGGATTCTTCAGACTTTCCGGATTCCCGTCCACGGTTGCCGTGGGGAAGTAGATCAACTCCTGCTTGTAGAGCGAGCCGTCGGCTTCGCCGCCCTCGTAGATGCTGTCGAGGTAGCTGTCGTTGAAACGGGCGAGCTTGAGCTGCGCGAGACGGTCATAGCCGGGCAGGGGAGCCTGAAACCAGCAGATGTCGTCGTAGCTCGCACCCATGTCGCCGGCGCGGTTCGCGATGACCTGATAGAGCATCTCGTTGACGCTCGGCCCGATGGTGTTTTCCAGCCATCCTGTGCCGTCGCCGCGCGCCATGTTGAAGGCGCCGTCGATCACGATGGTGTTGTGCACGCCGCGGAACGGCTGGTGCGGACCGGTGCGGATGTTCCATCCGGCGCGCGGACCGTTGCGGCCGTAGGGAGCGGCGCGCAGGTGCACGCCGGCGTCGTAATAAACCTCGCGCCCGCCATCGATCAGCGTGCAGCCCCAGCGGAAATTGCTCACGCCGTGCAGCGGATGGTGCAGCGCGTCGGCATCGGCGCGCAGCATGAGGCACCGCACTTGGGTGCGCACCGCCTGCGCGGCTCCGCCGCCGTCTCCCGTGCGGAAAAGCGCGCGCGACTCCGCGCCGCCCGCCGGGAAAACCGCTGCCGCGCCGGCTCCGTCCACGGCCTGCACATAAAACTGCACCACCGCTCCGTCCGCCTGCCCGGGAATGATGCCGGTGAAGCGCCCGCCGTTGCCTCCCGCCATTCCGGTTTGCTGCCACGGACCGCCGTCGAGCCGGTAAAACAGCGTCACCTCCGCGATGCCGTCAGGATCGGAAATGTCCGCACCCACGCGCACCGCCTGCGTGGCCGCCGGGATCACCGGTGAGTGCTGCAGGCGGTCGAACGACGGCCCGGCATTGGCGATGCGGCGGGAATTCACCGTGCCGGGCGTGCCGGTGGCGGCCGGCTGGTTGAGAATGGTGGTGCGGGCGCAGCGGTTGAGATAGAGCCGGCTGTTGAGCTGCGGACTGCCGGAAACCCACTTTGCTTTGAAGCTGATTTCGTAGGTCTTCGTCGTGTTGATGACGCGATTGCCGCCAAACGTCGTCGAGCAGTTGTTGTAAGTGTGCTCCAGTTGCCCCGTGGCCACGAGGCGCAGGACTTTGCCGGGGCCGTCGGGATTGGCGATCACCGTCGAGAGTTTGTGTGTGCCCAGACAGCGCCACTTCTGCGGCGCGGAGCCGATGGTGTCGGATTCGAAGCTGCCGTTCTGGATGACCTGCACCGGCGCGCCGTCGGGATCCTCGATGACACTGACATCATCCACCAGCACCGTGCCGGCATCGAGCATGCCCAGCAGAAACTCGCGCCACGTGTCAGGATTGTTCGTGCCGGGCGGTTCGGTGCCGGGAGCGCGATACGTCACTGTCTGCCAGGGCTGCGGGGGCTCGATGCTCGCCGCCCAGTTCTCCGCCCTGGCATTGTCGGCGCGCGGGTCGATCAATTCCATGCTCGACCCGCCGCCGTCCGCGTCGTCGGGCCAGCGTCCGCCGTCGGCGTAGTTCACTTCGTCGATCAAATCGCCGGAGGCATGGCGCAGCCGGACACGCTCGCCGCCATTACTCAGGCTGCCGTCCCACTGGGATTGGTTCACGACCAGGAAGCCGCCCGCAGGCAGATTCGTGCCTGCAGGAAACGTGTAGCTCACGGCATCTGTCAGGCGCCAGCCGGCGAGGTCCACTTCCGCCCCGCCGGGATTGTGCAGCTCGATGAACTCCGTGCCGTTTTCCTGGTAGGGAGTGCCGCTGACCGAATCCCGGTACTGCGGTCGGTTGTGATAGTGAATCTCATTGATCACCACCGGCCCGCTGACGGCGGCGGGCGGAGGCGGCAGGGAAGTGTCCGGCGTGGCCAGCGCCAGAGCGGCATCCCAGCCGGCTCCCGCATCCCCGGCGGCCACGGCCAGTTTCACGGCGAGCAGGTGGCCGCCCGCCGGCAGGGACGGCAGCGTGAGCACGCGGTTGAGCGGACCGTCTTGTGCCGGGGCGTGCGCGACTTCGACGCCATCGATATAGATCCACGCCTCGCCGCGCAGTTTGCCCGTCAGCAGGACCTCTGCGTTCTCCAGCCCGGGCGGCACGGCGAACCCTCGACGGAAGTAATACTCCGCGCGCGCCGGCAGCAGCGTTGCCGGAGGCGTCCCTGCCACATCGGCGCTGCCGAGAATCCCCGCGCCGTAGGTCCAGGTGGAATCCTGGTAGTGGAACAGCGTCCAGCCAGCCGCCGGGGTGCCGGACGGCGCGACTTTCCACTGACTCCCCGCATTGAAGGCGATCCGCTGTGCCGGCGGCGATGCGGCGCCGCCTGCCGGTGCGGTGAAGTTCTCCGCGCCCGGCGTGCCGCCGCTTTGTGCGCTCACGAGCCAGTTTGCCGCCGGTTCACTCGCGCTCAGCGGCCACGACTTGGCCATGGTGAATCCCGGACTCAGCGCGGGCCACGCGCCGCCGTTGCTATAATCCACCCGGTCCATGAGGCGGCCGTCGCGTTTGTTCAGCCGCAGTTCGTCGCCCGCATTGTCGAGGATTCCGGTAAATGGTCCCAGCGCCCCCGGCGGACTGCCCGCCGTCGCCGAAATGACCAAGCAGGCCCCAGGCGCCATGACTGTCCCGTCGGGGATGGCGAAGGCCATGCCGCCCGTCAGCGTCCAGCCGCCGATATCGACCGGAATGGAAAACTGATTGTGCAGTTCGATCCATTCCGGCTGACCCGCCGCGGGGTTCCATGCGATTTCATTGAACGTAATGACACAATCCGGCGCGGCCGCGGCCCGGGCTGCGGCGAGCGCGGAAAGCAAAAGGGGAGAGAGGCGCATGCACTGCTTTTACGGAATATCGCATTGGGCTGGCCAGAGATTTCTGGAATCCGGCGCGGGATTCCTTTATCCGCCCCCGGAATCCGCCTAACCCCGCGAACACCGTCCTGACTCTTGCATCAATCTTGACAGTGCTGCCGCCAACTCATAAAAGCGCCGGAAAATCCCGCCGCACATGAAAGCACCCGCCATCCTGTCAGTTTCCGCACTTTCCCTCATGGCCGGTGCCGCCCGCGCCGGGCTTACCAGCATCACCATCGCCAATCCCAGCTTCCAGGCCGACACCTTTGGCGGCGTGGGCTATGCCAGTCAGAACGGAAATGTGGTGACCGGGTGGAATATTGCGGACCCCGCAGCTCAGGGAGTGACCGGCCCCGGGGCCAGCAACGGCGGGCATTTCTTCGACGGCGCTCCGGTGGACGGTGACCGCGCGGGATTTGCCCAGGGCGGAACTCCAGGTGCTCCGCGGGTGTTTTCGCAGGACATCAGCGGCCTCACCCCCGGGGCGCGTTACATTGCCCAGCTGTGGGCGCGCGGTCGCAATTGCTGCGGCGACTCGCCGGCCTTCGACCTAACCTACGGCTCGCAGGTGCTGGTCGATGACTTCAGCACCGGCACCGGCGTGTGGCACGCCATCAGTGTCCCGTTCACCGCCAGCGCCGCCTCCGGCTCGCTGGCCATCAGCAGCTGGGCGCTGGCGGGCCTCGACGGATCGCTGGCCATCGACAACGTCCAGGTCTATCAACAGGACGCGGATTACATTACACTGCTCAATCCCAGCTTTGAAGCGGGCGCGAGCTTCGGCTTTCCCGGCTACTCCGATCAGGTCGCCGGATGGACGCGCACCGGCGGCGGCGGCTACAATCACGCCGGCAACAGTCCGTTCGCGGACAACGGGCTCTATCCCGAGGGAAACACTGTGGCCTTCATTCAACAAAACGGCAGCTTCTCCCAGGTGGTGTCAGGTCTCGCTCCCGGCCAGCAGTATCTGCTCGAACTCGACTATAATTCCCGCTTCGACGGCGACGACGGTCACATTCGTGTGGAACTCGACGGCATTTCGCTGCTCGACAGCATTATCACTCCGGTCGGTGGCTCGAATCCGTGGTATCACCTCGCCGCTCCGTGGACCGCCACCGGCAATAGTGCCACGCTTTCCATTCTCGGCATCGCCAACGGCGCGGACTCCAGCATCGTCTTCGACAACGTGAATCTGCGCATCATACCCGAGCCCTCCGTCGCCGCCGCGGTGCTGGTTGCGCTGAGCGGACTCGCCCTGCGCCGCCGGCGCCTGATTTGATCAACCGGGTGTTTGGGGCGGGAGGTGGAGCCGCGCCACGAACGCTGCCGCGCGGGACGCGGCGCCAGCGGATCGAGGCCGCACGTGCCGGCTTCCGCAGAAGCGCCTGAGGCCATTCTTGCACTGCCGCAGGTTGGCGGTTTTTTCAGTGAAGACTTTTCATGGCCCGCCGCATCTTCATCGCCCTCACGCTCTGGTGCTGTCACGCTCCGGCATTCGCTGCCCCCGCGCCGGACGCGGCCACGGCGGCGCAAAAGCACTGGGCCTTCCAGCCGGTTGTGGCGGTGCACCCGCCCGCGGTGAAAAATGAGTCATGGGTGCGCACGCCGGTGGACCGCTTCATTCTCGCGCGGCTGGAGTCCAAAGGTCTCGCGCCGGCCCTGGCGTCGTCGCGGGAGCAGTTCATTCGCCGCGTGACTTATGGCCTGACTGGTTTGCCGCCGTCGCCGGAGGAGGTGGAGGCATTTCTTGCCGACAAGCAGTCCGGCGCGGAGGCGCGGCTGGTGAATCGGCTGCTCGCCTCGCCGCACTACGGCGAACGCTGGGCGCGACACTGGCTGGACCTGGTGCGCTATGCGGAGACGGACGGCTACGAGCACGACCTCGTGCGCCCCCACGCATGGCGTTATCGCGACTACGTCATCCGCTCGTTCAATGACGACAAACCCTACGACCGCTTCATCCGCGAGCAGATTGCCGGCGATGAACTCTGGCCGGACGACCGCGAGGCGCGCGTAGCCACGGCCTTCGCGCTGCTCGGGCCTGACATGACGGATTCCGCGGACCAAATGCAGCGCCGGCTCAATACGCTGAACGACGCGGCCGACACGACAGCGTCCGCCTTTCTCGGACTGACGCTGGGCTGCGCGCGCTGTCACGATCACAAGCTGGAGCCGCTCTCCCAGCGCGATTACTTTTCCTTCCAGGCGTTCATTGCGCCGGTGCAGTTTGAAAGCGACCTGGCGGTGCCGACGGCGGAGGAAAAAGCGGCGCACGCCGCGGCGAAGGCTGCATGGGAAACGCAAACGGCTCCTGTGCGGGAAAAGTTGGAGGCCATCGAAGGCCCGGTGCGCGAACGTCTGACTGCGGAAAAGCTGGCCAAACTCGCCCCCGAAGTGCAGGAGGCGCATCGCACTCCGAAAGATAAACGCACGCCGCAGCAGGAAGCCGTGGCGCAGGAAACCGCGGCCCAGGTGACAGTGAGCGGCAACGAGGTCACCAGGTCCCTGACAAAAGACGAAAAGGCGGAGCAGGCGCGCCTCCAGGGTGAATTGAAGAAAGTGAAGAAACCCGCCGCATTGCCCGCCACCATGGCCCTGCGCAATCCCGGGGGCACGCCGGCACCGGTGCATGTGCTGACGCGCGGTGATTACCTGACGCCTGCGGAGGAAGTGCATCCCGGATTTCCGGTCGTGCTGGCGAAGAGCAACACCACCGCTTTCGCGAAAGCCGCGGAGAGCGTGCGCCGCGTCAGTGCGAGGCGCGCGGCACTCGCAAATTGGATCGCCAGTCCTGACAACACGCTGACCGCCCGCGTCATGGTGAACCGCATTTGGCAGCATCATTTTGGCCGCGGTCTGGTGCGCTCGACCGGAGACTTCGGCCTTCAGGGCACGCCGCCGACGCATCCGGAGTTACTCGACTGGCTGGCGCGCGAGTTCATCGCCCGAGGCTGGAGCATCAAGGAAATGCACCGGCTCATCGTGCTCTCCGCCGCCTATGCACAAAGCTCCACCGCCTCGACGGCAACGCTCGCGGCGGATGCGGAGAACGATCTGTTCTCGCGCCAGAACCGCGTGCGTTTGGAAGGCGAAGCCATTCGCGACAGCCTGCTCGCGGTGAGCGGGCGGCTGAATCTGAAAATGTCAGGCCCCGGCGTGATGCCGCCCATTCCCGAGGCGATCACCGCGGTGTCGAAGAACTGGAGCACCACTCCCGACGCCGCGGAACACCTGCGCCGCAGCATTTACATCTTCGCCCGGCGCAATCTGCGCTTTCCGTTCCTCGAAGTCTTCGATGCGCCCGACTCCAACCTCCCGTGCGCCGAACGCGGACGCAGCACCACGGCCCCGCAGGCGCTCTCTTTGCTGAATGGCGCAGAAACGACCGCCGCCGCCACAACGCTCGCGGAGCGGCTGACCAGGGATTTTCCAGGCGAAGGGGATGCTGCGGTCGAGAACCGCATTCACCGTGCTTTCCGGCTCGTGCTGGGCCGGTCGCCCTCACCAACGGAGCAGGCCGCCGCCGCGGACTTCCTGCGCGAGAACTCCAGCCTCAGCGAACTCTGCCGCGCGCTGCTTAACCTGAACGCCTTTGTCTATGTCGAGTGAATTCATCCGCTGCTCCGGCCCGTCCGCGGCGTTGCCGTCGTTCTCACGACGCCGGTTTCTCCAGCGCGCCGGCGCGGGCTTCGGCATGGTGGCGCTGGCCTCGCGGTTGCGTCAGGAGGGATTGCTCGCCGCCCAGCCGGGCGCACTCGCGCCGCGGCACCCGCATTACCAGCCGCGGGCCACGAGCGTCATCTTTCTCTTCATGTCCGGCGGGCCGAGTCATGTGGATCTTTTCGATCCCAAACCCGACCTCATTCGCCTCGCGGGGAAGCCGATTCCGGAATCGTTCGGTCACTTCAAAACACGCCGCAACGTGGCGAAGAACAAACTGATGCCGCCGCTGCGCCCATTCCAAAAACGCGGTCAGTGCGGCATGGAGATTTCCGATTTCCTGCCCAACATCGCAAAACACGCCGACCGGCTCTGTCTGCTGCGCGGCTGCTACGGCGACAGCGTCACGCACCCGGAGTCGGTCTATCAAATGAACACCGGCTCCATCCTCATGGGCCGCGCCAGCCTCGGCGCGTGGACCGCCTACGGTCTTGGCACGGAGAATCAGAACCTTCCGGCCTTCGTCGTGCTGCCCGACCCCGGCGGCTGGCCCAAGGGCGGCGCGCCCGCGTGGAGCAGCGGCTACCTGCCGGCCACCTGTCAGGGCACTCTGCTGCGCGGCGGCGCGGTGCCGGTGCTGGACCTCGCCACGCCCGACGGCATTTCGCCCGCCCAACAGCGCCGCACGCTCGACCTCATCAACCGCCTCAACCGCGAGCATCTGCCCTCCGACGACACCGGCGGTGAACTCACCGCGCGCATCGCCGCCTACGAACTCGCATGGCGCATGCAAAGCCACGCGCCGGAGGCCGTGGACATCTCCAAAGAAACGGACGCCACCCGCCGGCTCTACGGACTCGATCAAAAACACACCGCGGAATTCGGCACCCGCTGCATGCTGGCGCGGCGCCTGGTGGAGCGCGGCGTGCGCTTTGTGCAGCTGTACTGCGGCGACACCAACGGCTGGGACGGTCATTCCAAAATGGAGGAGAATCACAGCCGCCTCTGCGCCCAAAGCGACCTGCCCGTCGCCGGTCTCCTCACCGATCTCGCCTCCCGCGGCCTGCTCGACAGCACGCTCGTCATTTGGGCCGGTGAATTCGGCCGCATGCCCATGAGCGAAGGCAGCGACGGACGCGACCACAATCCCCACGGCTACAGTCTCTGGATGACCGGCGCCGGCATCCGCGGCGGTCAGGTCATCGGCGCCACCGACGCCGTCGGGCTGCGCGCGGAAACGGAAAAGACCCACATCCACGACCTCCACGCCACCATCCTGCACCTCCTCGGCTTCGACCACGAACGGCTCACCTTCCACCACGGCGGCCGCGACCAGCGCCTCACCGATGTGTCAGGGAATGTGATCCGCCGCGCGCTGGCGTGAGCGATGCCGGCTGAGGGTCACGATCCGGCCGCCTCGAACTCCTGATGGAATCATTCGTGCCGCGCTCCGCTGAGTCCCGCGGCCGCTGCGTGGCCCAGTGCGAAACCGGGTTGCCGTTAGCGATTTCATCCGGCATCCGACGGTGATGATGGCATCGACGCTGTAGAAATCGAGCCTGCGCTGAACCTCCCGTGGCCTTCCGGCGAACGGACAGGAATTCCCTGCGAGTTGCCGCCGGAGCCGGTTTGGGCTGCTCAAGGATGGTTTTTCAGCGGCAGGCTGATGTTCTGCGGCGCCGTGTCGAATGCCCGGGCACGCTTTCCTGCGTGCCCCACCGGTTGCGGGATGAAAACCTGCCCGAAAGCGACGATCGCGCGGTCTTCACCGGGAAGTACGATCCGGATTTCGACCTGGTGCTGGATTCTGCCGGCCACGGCCGGAATTGGGCGGCGCAGCAGTGTAAATGTTATCGCCTTTTACTCCGTCACAAATCGCCTTGCCGCTCCGGCGCGGGCTTCTATGACTGAGCTTCCGCACTGTCCCCGGGCGTGCGGCCCTCCCCATGAGTACGACCATTCGCGAAATCGAAGCCCCCGACACCGCCAACCGCGCCACGGCGCAGGTGGAGGAGTATCAGCAGACCACCACCGACGTGATCGGTGAGAAGCTGGTGCTGAACATGGGGCCTTCCCATCCGGCGACGCACGGAGTGCTGCGGCTGGTGCTGGAACTGGACGGCGAGATCATTACCAAAGCGATTCCGGACGTCGGCTATCTGCACCGCGGGGATGAAAAAATCGCGGAGAACATGCACTACAACCAGTTCGTGCCCTACACGGACCGGCTGGATTACCTAGCGCCGCTGGCGAACAACGTGGCCTACGCGATGGCCGTGGAGAAACTGATGGGCTGGACGCTGCCGGAACGGGGTCAGGCGCTGCGCGTGATTTGCTGCGAGCTGGCGCGGCTTTCCTCGCACCTGCTGGGCATGGGGGTCTTCGCCATGGATACCGGCGCGATGACCGTCTTTCTCTACACCTTCTACGAGCGGGAGAAGATTTACAATCTGAGTGAGCACCTCACCGGCGCGCGCTTCACCACGAGTTACACGCGCATCGGCGGGCAGACGCGCGACACGACGCCGGAGTTCATGACCGGCCTGCGCAAGTTCCTCGACGAAATCCCGGCGCAGATCGACGAAATCGACAAGTTGCTGACGCGGAACAAAATCTTTCTCGACCGCACCAAGGACATCGGCGTCATTCCCAAAGACCGTGCCATCGCCTACGGGCTCACCGGTCCGAATTTGCGCGCCAGCGGGGTGGATTACGACCTGCGCAAGGCGCATCCTTACCTCGGCTATGAGAAATACGACTTCGATGTGCCGCTGGGCAGCGTTGGCGACTGCTATGACCGCTATCTGGTGCGCCTGGAGGAGATGCGGCAGAGCGTGAAGATTTTGAATCAGGTGCTCAAGACCATGCCGGACGGCCCGATCAATGTGGCCGAAGCCAAGGGCCTGCTTCCAAAGAAGGAGAAGGTGCTCATGAAGATGGAGGAGTTGATCCACCACTTCATCATCGCCACCCAGGGCATCGAGGCGCCGCCCGGGGAGGTTTATTTCGGCCATGAGAATCCGAAGGGCGAGCTGGGCTTTTACATTTACAGCAAAGGCGGCGGCGTGCCCTACCGGCTTAAGATTCGCGCTCCGTCCTTTGTGAATCTCAGCATCTGCCCGGAACTGCTCCCCGGTCATATGGTCAGCGACGTGCCGGCGATCCTGGGCTCGCTGGACTTCGTGATGGGCGAGTGCGACCGCTGAGCAGTGGTCCGCTGAACAGTGGTCCGCACAGTCCTCTGTGCGGCTGAGCCAAACCGCACAGGGGACTGTGCGGACCACATCGCCGCGAGCCAACGTCTCCGCGACTGCGCAGGCCGGTGGTTCGTCGCCATTTGGAAAAAAGAGTCCCGGCAGGCAGAGGCCCGAAAACGGACACGGTGGAACGCGATCAGGCCATCAAGCGCGCCCAGGACTGCGCGGTGCTCATCCTGGTGAAGTGAAGACGTGCTCTCGCTGCCGGGTTGCGTGAGGGTGGAAGCGGCATATCGATCCGCCCCATGAGCCAGGGCCTGACTTCCACTGCGGCCGGCATTCTTGCCGGAAGTTATCGTCAACTGATGGGGCGCGCCGCCAAAGTGGGCGGTCCGGCCGGAGCCTTGATAGGAATGTGCGCCGATCTTGGAGCGCCGGTGGCCTCGCTGGCCATGTATTTCACCATCGGTGCAGCGGTGCTGACCCTCGTCGCGGGCTGGATGTGGTTCGGGCGGCGGCAACGGCAGCTCAAAGTGGCCATGGCCGATGGAAGAATCACGGCGGAGGAAATGGCGGAGGTCACCCAGTCGAACGCATGGTCGGTGACGTTTGCCTTTGGTCTGGTGACGACCCTCATTCTCGGCATCGTGTTTCTGGCGCAGTCGATGATGTCGAAAAGTGACGACGGCCCGGACCGCGGCGTGCTGGCGACGGTCATTCCGCCGCTGCAAAAGATGCAGGACTCGCTCTTCAATTTACAGAAGGATGTCACGGAGATCAAATCGGTGACGGCGGCAACGAAGCAGCAGACGGAGCGCATCGAATCGAAGCAGGATGAGGTGCTGAGCAAACTCGATGACATGAGCCGCGCTTTCGAAGCCGCGGCGCAAAGCGGCACGTTCATCGCCAATGCTCGAACGCCGGCGGAGCACTATCACAACGCCCGCTTCGCCGAACTGAAGGCCGACGCAAAGCAGGCGCGGGAAAGTTATGCCGCTTTCGTCACCTCGGGTGCGGAATTCATCGACCCCTGCATCGCGTGGACGGACATGCTCAAGATCCACGACGGCATCGAAGGTGCGCGGGAGACCGTGGCCGCGATGCGCCGGACCAACACCACTCTGAGTCTGGAAGCCGCCGCCGCGTTGCTTCTGCCGCAGGCGGCGCGCACGGGTTCGCTGCAGAAACTGGCGGAGCGCGCGCCGGATTATGCGCCCGTGCATTATTTGATCAGCCGGGAATTCTCCGCGGAGCGAAAAGGCGAGCAGACGGTCGCCGACCGGAAGGAGGAGAAGGCGGCGCTGGAGAAGTTCACCGCGCTGCACGAAAAGGGTCAGTTCCTCAAGTTCATCATGGACAAGAAGGAGGGACAGAAGTGGCTCGAAGAGGCCGCCGCGCGGCTCGCCAAAGCGTCGGCCACACCCGATGCCGTGCTCAAGACGCCGGTCACGCTCAATGCGCAGCAGAGCAATCAGGGCTGGACGATCACCTTCGGCTTTGCCGACTTCAAACTGAAGAAAATCGAATACCGCCTGGATGGTCAGGGTGAATTCAAGGACACGGGACTGGGGACCGTGGCCAATCCGCAGACCGGGCTGCCGATGCCGAATCCGTTTTTCAGTGCGGGCACGCTCAGCGAAGGAGAGCACACCGTGGAGGTGCAGTACACGGACATGAACGACCAGTTGAACGGTCCCTACAAACTGACGTTCAACACGAATGCCGCCGCGCTTGGTGCCGCCAAGCAGGTGCTCAATCAGCTCGCGCCGCAATGGCTGATGTTCCGCGACTACGACGGCAAGCTGCTGCTCTACTTCACCTCGCTGCTCAGTTACCGCGGCTCGCTCAAGAGCATCCGTTATTCGCTCGACAACGATACGCTCGACAAGGTGTTCCCGTTCGAGAAACCCGCCGCGGGAGAAGGACCGTATGAAACGGGCAAAGGTCCCATCTTCATCGAAGTCCCCGCGGGCACGAAGTCCGCCTGCGTGCAGATCGAGTTCGCCGACGGCACGCTGTCGGAAAAGAAGACCTTTCCGCGGCCCTGACAGAAATGTGGCGCGACTTCAACTCTCCCCGGCCGGCTTCCAGAACCGGTGTGCCGCCTTCACGGCCGCGGCGGCGCTGTCTCTCCCGGCCACGATGCAGGTGAGAAATTCATCCGGCGGCCCGGCGACCACCAGCACGGAGAATCCGGAGAACTCGAACCATGCCTCGCGCAGCACGCGTCCGGCACCGGCGTAGGAAGCGAAGGCCCGGCTCACCGCGGCGCACAGCGCGACAGCGGAGTGGAGCGGCAGACTCTCCGGCAGGCGATGACGCAGCACGAGGTCTTTGCGGTGATGCACCACTCCCGCCACACCCGGCAAGTCATCGATGGAGTCGAGCAGCGCGTTCATGCGTCAGGAAACTGAATGACGTGCTGCACGCCGGCCCCGGCGCCGGCCATGATCCCGAGGAATCCGCCGGGAATGTCGCAGTAACCCGTGGCGCGCTCCTCTTCGGCGATGGCGAACACGCGCGGCGTCTCCAGGCCGAGGCTGCGGGCGATGCCGGCGGCCGTGGCGCGCAGGTAGTCGCAGTCGCTGCGAAAATAGGCGTGATCGTCCGGATCGACCGGTCCGGCGAACTGCTCCGCCGCGGCGCCGAAGCGGATGCAGTGTGCGGAATCGGTGCCGGCCAGCCACGCGCTTTGCTCCGGGGTGAATGACGGCTCCGCTGCAGCGGGGGCCGGCTCGTCCGGAACCGGCGGGGCCGCCGCTGCGGGTGCGGCCCGGACCACCGCGCGGGCGCGCGGCCGGCGACTGACAATTCCGGGATGCGCCGGCACGGCGCCGGATTCATCGGCGGCGAACTCGAAGCTCCACGGCAGCACCTGACTGATCGCCGTGAGCGCCGCATCGCCTGACAATTCACCGAAATGGACCTCCTCCACCATGCCGCGCCGGATGGCGACGGTGGCGCGGCGTCCGCTGGCTTCATCGCAAAGCCGCAGTTCGCCGGGCGTGTCGGTGTGGACGATGCGTTCGATGAGGCGCGTCACCGTCATGCCGCCGGAGGCTTCGAGCGTGCCGGAGAAATTCATGGCCGTCCTTCACTGAGGAGCTGTTCCACCAGTTCGCGGAGTTCCAGCGGATTGTAGGGCTTGGGCAGGACGGCGCGGAATCCGTAGTCGAGATACCGGCTCATGACCGGGTCGTCGCTGTAGCCGCTGCTCACGATGGCGCGCACGCCTGGATCGAGGTGCCGGATTTTTTCCAGCGCCGCCGCGCCGCCCATGCCGCCGGGGATGCTGAGGTCGGTGATGAGCAGATCGAAGGGCCGGCCTTCCGCGAGGGCTTCGCCGTAGCGAGCCACCGTTTCCGCACCGTCGGTGGTTTGGGTCACTTCACAGCCTGACGATTTGAGACACTGCACGAGGATTTGCCGGATGAGCGGTTCGTCCTCCAGAATGAGCACACGGCGGGAGCCCGGGGAGGAATGGGCGGCGGGGGATTCGGCGACGGCGGCCGGCGGTGTCAGGTGCTTGCTTTGTGAGGGCGGCAGCGCGGCCGCCGGCAGGGCGATGCGCACGCGCGTGCCTTCGCCGAGGGCGGAGAGCAGCCGCACGGCGCCGTCGTGCGCCCGGGCGATGCTTTCCACCACTGTGAGGCCGAGGCCGCTGGCGTTGGCGTCCTGACGCGTGGTGAAGTAGGGCTCGAAGACGTGCTCCAGGTCCTCCGGCGAGATGCCCTCACCGTTGTCCACCATCTCGAGCAGAATCCTGTTCTCGAGGGACGATTCGGGGGGCAGGCCGATGTCCGCCGGGCCGAGGCCCACGTGTTCGGGGCGGACGAGGCGGAGCGAGATGATGCCCTCGCGTCCCACGGCCTGTTCCGCATTCTTCATCAAATTGGAAAGCAGGCGGCGGATCTGATGCCGGTCCACTTCGGCCTGCCAGTGATCGCCGCTCACCGCCATGCGGTAATCGATGCCGGGGCGCTTCGGCCATTCGGCGAACCATTCCTGCACGAGCCGGCCCAGATCGGTCGGCTGGCGGATCGGCGCCCCGCCGCGGGCGAAAGTGAGGAGCTGCTGGACGAGGTTTTGCGCCTGCACGGTGGCCTGGCGCGCAGTGCGCAGTTCATTCGCGCCGGGGGCATCCGGGGCGAAATTCATTTCCGCGAGGGAGAGATTTCCGAGCAGGACGGTGAGCAGGTTGTTGAAGTCATGCGCGAAGCCGCGCGCCAGCAGGCCCAGGGACTCCAGCTTCTCCAGCTTGTTCTGCTGTTCCTCCGCCTGCTTGCGGCCGGTGATGTCGCGCAGCAGCGCGAGCAGTCCCGGGCCGAAAGGATAGAGCTGCACCTCGTACCACTGCCGGCGCGCTTCGATTTCCATCTCGAACGAGCGCGGGGTGCGCTGCGTCATCGCGGTGCTGAAATCGTGATAGTAAAGGTGATGCACACTGGCCGGCAGGCAGTCCCAGAGGAAGCTGCCGACCAGATTCTCGCGCCGTCCGCCCAGCGCCCGGGCGGCGAGATTGTTGAGATAGGTGATGCGCCATTCGTCGTTGAGCGCGAGCAGGGGATCGGAAATGCTGCTGACAATGCTGGCGAGATTGGGCCACGGCGTGCCGGGCACCTCCGGCAGCGGCAGATTCGGCGCATGGCCCTCCTTGCGGCGGAAGAGGACCACGATGCCGGTGAGCGCGCCGTCGCCGTCGCGGATCGGCGTGGTGCTGTCTTCGATGGGAACAGCGACGCCCTCCTTGTCTGTCAGGATCAGCGTGCGCAGGCCGGAGCTGTCCGTGACGAGACCGGACGGCTCGACGCTTTCCCCGCCGGGCAGCGAGACGCGGAAGACTTCGTGCAGCGGCCGGCCTTTGGCCTGAGCGACGGTCCAGCCGGTGAGCTTTTCCGCCACCGGGTTCATGAAAGTGATGATCCCGAGCACGTCGGTGCTGATGACACCGTCGGCCATGCTGCGCAGCGTGGAAACGAAGCGCTCCTCGCTGGCGCGCAGCTGCCGGTCGGCCCGGTGGCGGCTCACGGCGAGTTCGACCACCGAGCGCAGTTCACCTTCATGGAAGGGCTTGAGCAGATAACCGTAAGGCTCGGCCGCCCGCGCGCGCAGCGTCGTCTGGTCGTCCGCATGTCCTGTCAGGAACACCACCGGCCGGCCGTGGTCGCGCTGCACGCGGGTGGCGGCTTCGATGCCGTCCATGCCGCCCTGCAGGCCGATGTCCATGAGCACGAGGTCCGGCTGCTGCAGCTGCACGGCTTCGAGGGCCTCCTCACCGGAGCGGCACAGGCCGGTCACTTCGTATCCCCCGTGCGTCAGGGCGCGCTGGAGGTCGCGGGCCACGACGGGCTCGTCCTCCACCACGAGAATGCGCAGCGGGATGAATGATGACATGGTTCGGCTGGCCGGATACCGTTTGGCCGGGCTCCTAATGGCCGGCGCGGAAAGCGGCAATGGAAAACTGCCCGGACGTGACTTGAGTTCCGTTGCAGGGCCGGCGACAACGGTGCATCGGACGAACATCCGGCCCCCGCCGCTCCCTTCCTTTCTCCATGCCCGACGCCGATTCCCCGCTCTTCACCGCAGTGCAGCAGACTTTTGAGAAGACGGGCTGGCAGTGCCGCCGCGTGGAGGGCAGGGAAGTGCTGGAGGCGGACTTCGATGTCTATCATACCCGCACGCGCATCCATGTGCAGGTATTCGCGCCGCTCAACGCCCTGAGCGTCGTCGGCACGCTCGTCCACAAGGTGCCGGACAGCCGCAGCGGCGTCGTGAGCGAGATGCTCATGCGCACCAACAAGCAGCTCGTGATCGGCAATTTCGAACTCGACTACGATGCCGGCACGGTGCTCTTCCGCACCACCAATATTTTTCCTCCCGGAAGCGCCGACAGCGACATCATTGCCAGCCTCGTGCACACTACGCTCGCAGAGGTGGACCGGCTCACGCCGTTTCTCACGATCATTCTGCGCATGAGTCCCGCGGAACTCGCCGCGCTCAATCTCACGCTGTTCCTCCAGCGCGAAGATCTGCTGCCGCCGGTGCCCGGCGAAGAACCCGCGCCGTGAGTCAGGAATATTACATCCTCCTGCCTGATGGCTCCCGCGCCGGTCCCTGCGCCGAGGAGGAGGTGCTCGATTTGCTGGAGAGCGGCGAACTCGATCCTGCAGATAAATGTCAGCATGCCGGCACCGGCGAAGTGCGCCCGGCGGGCGAGATGTTCCATGTCATCGCTCCCGAACCCGAACCTCCGGCGCCGCCGGTCGCATGGCAGCCCGCTCCATTTCCGGAGGACCGGGAAAAGCCCGCGGCGCGTCCGCGTCCGCGACTGCTCTACCGCGGCTGTCCCAGCGCACTGAACTACTGGCGCAGCGCCGTACTTGCCGGCATAATCATGGCCGGGGGAGTCCTCGCGCGGGAGAAAATGCCGGCGCTGCTGGCCCTGACACAAATTGCCGGCTCGCTCATCCTGCTCGGCGCCATCCTGCGGCTGCTGCGCACGCAGTATTTCATTACCAGTGTCAGGGTGGAGGTTCACTCCGGACTGCTGGCCCGCAGCACGAGGGAACTCCGCATCGCCGACATCCGCGCCATTCAGGTGGAGCGCCGCGGCCTCTCCGGACTGCTCGGCATCGGCACCGTCACGTTTTCCAGCACCGCAGGTCCGCACGATGACGTCGTCTTCCGCCAGGTGTGGCGCGCTGCTTCACTGAAGCATCTCGTGCGCCGCATCCAGGATACGGCGCCGCCGGACGGACCGGCGCTGACCAGGCAAGGGTAAAGGCCCGGCACCGCGCGGCTGCGCAACGATTTTTCAACGCGCGGGCGCTTGCAGTAAGCCCTGCGCATGGCTGGAAGGACGCATGCGCTACTTTATCACCGCGACCGACACCGGGGCCGGCAAGACCTACGTGACCTGCCTGCTCCTGCGGGCGCTGCGGGCCGCGGGACGCGAGGCGGCGGGCTTCAAGCCGGTGTGCTGCGGGAGCCGTCAGGATGTGCTCGATCTGCTCGACGCAGGAGCGCCGGGACTGACGCCGGAGCAGGTCAATCCGGTGTATTTCAAAATGCCGCTGGCACCGCTGGCGGCGGGGATGCTGGAGAACCGGGGATTCGCCATGGAGCCGGTATTGCGGGCATGGCAGGATTTGTCAGGCCGGTTTGAGCACATCATGGTCGAAGGCTGCGGCGGCTGGGAGGTTCCGCTGACCGACCGGCTCACGATGGCGGATCTGGCCGCCGCGCTGGGGCTGCCGGTGCTGGTGGTGGTGAACAACCGCCTCGGCGCGCTCAATCACACCCTGCTGACGGTGCGGGCGGTGCAGGGCCGGGGACTGCGGTGCGCGGGGATCATTCTGAATTACGTGGACGATTCCCGCGACACGGCGAGCATTTCCAACAGCGCGGTGCTGCGCTCCCTGCTGCCGGAAGTGCCGGTGGTGGCCGAAGTCATTCACGGGGAGACGGACATTCATCCCGCAGGACTGTGGTGAAAGCCGGGGAAGCGGATTTCGCCCGGGCCGTTTTCAGGGCCGTCACGGCCGAAAATCCCGTTGACACTCCAGGGGCCGGGGCCAGTATCGGCGGCGCTCTGCGGACAGACGATCATCACTGGCACCATCGGACGGAGCCTCACTTCCTGAAACTACACCATGAAGCGGGGACGACGGACGGCGGTGCCGGAATCGTTTTTCCGGGAGGACGGAAATGAAACCAGCCGTTTCATGGAAGATCGGGGGAATTCCCCTTTCTTCGTGTGAAACGGTGTTTTTATCTCCGCCTCCAACAGACAGCGTGCTCGTGTAGCTCAGTGGTAGAGCACTTCCTTGGTAAGGAAGAGGTCACGGGTTCAATCCCCGTCACGAGCTCCATCAGTCCCTTCTCTTAAACCTACATCACCCCAAACAAACCAACAGCACATCATGGCCAAGGACACATTCCAGCGCACCAAACCCCACGTCAACGTCGGCACCATCGGCCACGTGGACCACGGCAAGACCACTCTCACCGCCGCCATCACGGCCACGCTCGCCGAAAAGGGTTACGCTCAGGCAAAGAAGTATGACGAAATCGACGCCGCCCCCGAGGAGAAGGCCCGCGGCATTACCATCAACACCGCTCACGTCGAATACGAAACCGACAACCGTCACTACGCTCACGTGGACTGCCCCGGCCACGCCGACTATGTGAAGAACATGATCACCGGCGCCGCCCAGATGGACGGAGCCATTCTCGTCGTTTCCGCCGCGGACGGCCCGATGCCCCAGACGCGCGAGCACATTCTGCTCGCCCGTCAGGTCGGCGTGCCGGCGCTCGTCGTGTTCATGAACAAAGTGGACATGGTGGACGACCAGGAACTGCTCGACCTCGTGGAAATGGAAATCCGCGACCTGCTCAGCAGCTACGAATTCCCCGGCGACGAAATCCCCATCACCAAGGGTTCCGCGCTCAAGGCCCTCGAAGGCGACGCCACCCACAAGGCTAACATTCTGAAACTGATGGATTCCGTGGACAGCTACATCCCGCTGCCCGAGCGTCCGATCGATCAGCCCTTCCTCATGCCCGTGGAAGACGTGTTCGCGATCGAAGGTCGCGGAACCGTCGTCACCGGCCGGGTCGAGCGCGGCATCATCAAGAAGATGGAGGAAATCGAAATCGTCGGCTTCAAGGACACCGTGAAGACGACCGTGACCGATATCGAAATGTTCCGCAAGCTGCTCGACGAAGGCCGTGCGGGCGACAACTGCGGTCTCCTCCTCCGCGGTGTGAAGAAGGACGACGTGGAGCGCGGCCAGGTGCTGGCCAAGCCCGGCAGCGTCAAGCCCCACAAGAAGTTCAAGGCTGAGGTCTATGTCCTCTCCAAGGAAGAGGGCGGCCGCCACACCCCGTTCTTCAACAACTACCGCCCGCAGTTCTACGTCCGCACCACGGACGTGACCGGCAGCATCAAGCTCCCGGAAGGCGTGGAAATGGTCATGCCCGGCGACAACATCCAGATGGAAGTCGAACTCATCACCCCCATCGCCCTGGAGAAGACGATGCGCTTCGCCATCCGCGAAGGCGGCCGCACAGTCGGCGCCGGCCGCGTCAGCGAGATCATCGAGTAATCGAAGTCCGCACAACATTCAGTGAACAGGGCAGGGAGGCGGCGACGCCTCCCTGCCTTTTTTGTGACCGCCTTTCGCCATGCCTCCCAAAGCCATCCTCTTCGATATCGGCAACGTGCTGCTGAGCTTTGATTATGCGCGCACCTTTCCGTCTCTCGCCGCGAAGACGCCGCGATCCTTTGCGGAGGTCCACGGGCATCTCTCCGGAATGTCAGGCGATCTGGAATCGGGGCGCCTGACATCGGAGGACTTCATCGCCAGCGCGGTGGAGTTTCTCGGAGGCGGCGTGACGCCGGAGGAGTTCCACGAGTCCTTCACCGGCATCTTCCAGCCCATCGCGCCGGTCTGGGAACTGGTGGAAAGAGTGCGCCGCCGCGTGCCGGTGTATCTGTTCTCCAATACCAGCGAAATCCACGAAGCCCACATCTTCCGGCACTTCCCTCAGTTCTCCGTTTTCACCGGCGGATTCTACTCCTGGCGCCTCGGCGCGATGAAGCCGGAGCCTGGCATGTATCAAGCCGCCCTGACCACCCTCGGCCTGCGCGGACAGGAAATCGCCTACGTGGACGATCTCCCCGCCAACATCGAGACCGGCCGCGGATTCGGATTCCATTCACTCCAATACGACCGATCCCGCCATCACGAACTGGAGCAATTCCTCGACCAATGCGGCCTGTTAGCCGGCCCGCAAAATGCCAGGCAAACTCAAGCTCCGACAGCCAATGACGGGGCCAGCGCGAATACGGGCGCGGAATGAACGCGGAGCCCGGCACTGCCGATTCCTTTCCGGGGCAACTATGGGATGGCCCCTTGTCCAGGCTTACGAATTGTGCAATTCACTTCAAACCGTTGCGAGGGTGACCCATGTGTCCCTCCCGGACACCGACCAATCCCGTGAAAGTTCCTCACTTTGCCCTCCTGACGATCCTCTTCACCCGGACCCAATCACCGCTCGCTGCCGGGGAGCCGCAAACGGTACTGCGCTACGAGCAGGATCCGTCGCCTCCTCCCTCGGTTTTTCAGCGGGGAAGAATCGATCTGTCCGCCATGGCGCACGCCTACTGGTCGTTCAGCCTCAACGGGGGCGTGCCTGACATTGATTACACCATGGGGGCGCTTCGAGTCGGGAGGATGCTTTCCGATCCCCGGGGCAATGGAATCTGGCGCCACAACACGGAGCTGGTTCTGGAAGCGCTCTACGCCGGCGTCACGGACGGGGCCGGCGACTGGCTCGCCGGCGGCAATATCCTCATTCGCCGGAATTTCATCGGTCAGGACGAGCGCGTCGCGTGGTATTTGCAGGCCGGGGCCGGGCTGGTGGCCAACGATGTTTATCGGGATCTCTCGCAAACACTCATCGGACGGGCCACGGAAATCAGCCTGCTGGTCGGCGCCGGAGTGCGCTTCCAGCTCAGTGAAAGCTGGCATGCATTTCTCGAAGTGAACTGCCGGCATCTCTCCAATGCCGACACCCGCGACAGAAATACCGGCCTGAATTCGCTCGGCGGCGGGCTGGGCTTCGGCTGTGCCTTTTAAACCGCCGTGCGACCGGGCGGGACGGAAACCGGAGTTCATGTTCCAGCGGCACCCCCGGCGGCTCACTCCCGGGCGACGGTTTGCGTTTGTGCCGTTGTGAATTCGAAGTGGCCGCGGCTACAGAATCCGGAATCAGTTTCCGAACATGAAATCGAAACCATCCCCTGCTCACTGTCGCCGCATCGTGCTTACCGGCGGACCCGGCGGCGGCAAGACTACGGCCGCCGACCTGTTCCGCCGCGAGATCGGCGACCGGGTGGTGATCGTGCCGGAGGCGGCGACGATCCTGTTCCAGGGCGGCTTTCCGCGCTCCACGGAGTCGGGGCCGCGCCGCATTGCCCAGACTGCGATCTATCAGGTGCAGCGCAAACTGGAGGACGTGCAGGCGAGCCTTTATCCCGGGCGCACCCTGTTGTGCGACCGCGGTACCGTGGATGGCGCCGCCTACTGGCCGGGACGGGAGGGGGAATATTTCAGGACTGTCGGCACCACGCTGAAGACGGAACTGGACCGCTATGACGCCGTCATTTTCTTTGAAACCGCCGCCGTGGGCGGAGCCTCCATCGAAGGCGGCAACCCCATGCGCAACGAATCACTGGATGAGGCGGTGGGCCTCGACCGGAAACTGCGCCGGCTCTGGTCGCAACATTCGCGCTTCATTCTCGTGCCGCACAATCCGTCGTTCTTCAAGAAAATCAGCTTCGGCCTCGCGGCGCTGGAGGGAATCTTCCGCCAGTTCAACGGCACTGAGGAGTCCTCGCAATGCAGGAGCCTCCGCGCGATCCGGAAAGTGCGGTCCTGAGTCAGGCGCTGCGCCGCCGGCGGGTTTGGATTTGAAACGGATTGCCCTCCCGCGGCCGCCGCGTCAGCATCATCTCCCGGCCCGGGCATGCCGCGCGGGCCGGTTCAACCTATACCAACCCTGACATATGCTGGAAGAATTCAAAAAGTTCATTCTCAAAGGAAACGTGGTGGACCTCGCCACCGGTGTGATCATCGGAGCGGCCTTCACTAAAATCGTGGACGCGTTCACCGCGGGCATCGTCAAACCACTGCTCAACCTGCTGGGCGGTGATCCAAATGTCTCACTGACACTCTGGGCATTCGACGTCGGCGCCGTCCTCAATGCCATCATCTCCTTCCTCATCACCGCGGCGGTGATCTTCTTCGTGATCGTGAAGCCGACGAACCTGCTGATGTCCCGCATGAACAAGCCGGAAGCGCCGCCGCCCGCGGGACCTTCGGATGAGGTGAAACTGCTTACCGAAATCCGCGACGCGCTGAAGAAGTAAGCCCCGGCGCAGGCCGGTTCCCGCCGGTGGAGTCAGGCATCCGGATTGCTCCCGCACCGCTCGATCTTCGGGCCGCGGGACGTTCGCCCGTACAGAGAAAACAGGCGGCCTGCACTCACAGAACCGCCTGTTTTCAATCACTCCAAACCAATGAAATGACAGTGGTGTGCCGCAGGTGCGGCAAAAGTTATGAACTCAGCGCGGCCTCGTCCACATTGACGCGGCGTCCGCCCTGGTCGAAGCGCACCTTGCCGTCGGCGACGGCGAAGATGGTGTGATCGCGGCCGATGCCGACATTGAGGCCGGGCACCCATTTGGTGCCGCGCTGGCGGATGATGATGTTGCCGGCGATGACCTGCTCGCCGCCGAATTTCTTGACGCCGAGACGCTTGCTTTGGCTGTCGCGGCCGTTCTTGACGGAACCTTGTCCTTTCTTGTGTGCCATGGTCGGGGAGGGGGGGTTAGACGTTGATCGCTTCGATCTCCAGCCGCGTCATCATGCGGCGGTGGCCCTTGGTGCGGTGATAGCCCTTGCGGCGCTTATATTTGAAATTGGTCACCTTGGCGGCGCGGAACTGGTCGAGAATCTTCGCGCTGACGGTGGCGCCTTCGAGGTTCGGATCGCCGATGCGGTTTTCACTGTCGGTGCCGTAAAAGAGCACATCGCCGAGCGTGACGTTGGCGCCGACTTCGCCGTCGAGTTTCTCGACTTCGATTTTGTCGCCCTTGCTGACGCGGTATTGTTTGCCGCCGGTTTTGATGATTGCGAAAGCCATAATTGCCTGGTGTCTGAAAATGAACATCCCGCCACGGAAGAACCGGGAGGCGGGAAGGGCCGGCTTCCTGCCACAGGCGTTTTCGGGCCGCAAGTGGTTTTTGGGCGGGAATTTCAGGGATTTTCCGGTTCTGGGCTTCTTTTCCCAATGCACCACAGGTGCCGGTGGGAGCGGATGAACAATTGTCCGTCGGACACGGCGATGGAGGCGATGACTTTTTCGCCGAGAGGGTTGGTGGCGAGCAGTTCGAATTTTGGCGCGGCGCGGAGGACGAACGCATCGCCGCCCTGGTTCACTCCGTAGAGCCGGTCGCCGGAGAGGACGAGAGAGGACCAGTTTTGTCCGGTGGGGCCGGGGCCTTTGAGGCGTTCCTCCCAGACGATTTTGCCGTCCTTGAGGCTGCGGCATTCGGCGATGCCGGGATCGGTCAGGATGTAGAGGTGGCCGTCGTGCACCACGGGCGAGCCGATGCGCTGACGGGTTTTTTCCGCGAGCCAAAGCCGATGGCCGGTGACGTCGCCGTCGCCGTCGGCGGGAACGGCGAGCGCGCTGCCATTGTAACCGCCCATGCCGACGACGAGGCCGTCGCTGAAAACGGGCGAGGTATAGACGAGCGGGTTCAATCCCGCGCAGGTCCAAATCACTTTGCCGGTGGCGTATTCATGCGCGCACACGCGGCCCGGCCACGTCATGAACAGCACTTCGCGCCCCCCGAGTTTCCGCGGCAACGGATCGCTCCACGAACCGGTCCAGACCGGTTTGCCGCCGGGGGGAGTTTCGCCGGAATCGCCGCCGGGCTCCTCATGTTTCCAAAGCACTGCGCCGTCCTTGAGATCGAGGCAGTAGAGCGCCTGCTGAGGTCCGGGGCCGAAGTTGAGGAAAACGCGGCCGCCATACAGAACCGGCGACGCCCCGCCGCCCCAGATGTGGCGCTGCTCGCCGAGGTCGCGCCGCCAGAGTTCCTTGCCGGCAAGATCCACGCAGACGACGCCCGCGGAGCCGAAACACGCGACGACGCGTTCGCCGTCGGTGGCTGGCGACTGGCTGCACTGCGGATTCGTGCCGTGGGTCAGTTCCTCTTTGTCATAACCGACTGTGTGCCGCCACAATTCACGGCCGTCTTTGCGGTCGAGGCAGAGCAGGGAGCGCTGCTTTCCGTCCGCGTTCGCCTGGGTCAGGAAAATGCGGTCGCCCCAGATGACCGGCGTGGAATTGCCGGGCGCCGGCAGGGCGATTTTCCAGGCGACGTTCTCCGTGGCCGACCACTTGAGTGGCAGACCGGTTTCCGGAGTCACGCCGTCACCGGTCGGTCCTCGCCAGGCGGGCCAGTTTCCTGCCATGACGGCGGATTGGAGCAGGATGAGAGCGCAGAGCGGGAACAGTCGGTTCATGCACGAACCTGGCACGGGCCCCGTCCGGACCGCAATCACCGCGAATCCGTCCAGGAAATCAGCGGTCAGGACCGTATGAAAGACCAGTGCCCGCGCTTCCGTGTGCAGGCTGGCACTTTCTCCGCTTACCTCCAATCCTGTCATTCATGAATCCTGAAACCTCCCGCCGCCGTTTTCTGCGAGGACTGGGCACGCTGATCGCGCTGCCGGCCATGGAATCACTCGCCCCCCGCGCCTTCGCGGCCGGGGTGCAGTCGAAATTTCCTCTCCGCATGGCGTTCATCTACGGTCCCAACGGGCGGAATATGGAGCACTGGACCCCGGCGAAGACCGGCGAGAGTTATGAACTTTCCCGGACCCTGCAGCCGCTGGAGAAACTCAGGGACGCGTTCCAGGTCATCAGCGGACTGAAGCATGAGAAGGCGAATGCCAACGGTGACGGCGGCGGCGACCACGCCCGGGCCAACGCCACGTTCCTGACGGGAATGCAGGCGCGCAAAACCGCGGGCGCCGACATTCGCGCCGGCATCTCCGTGGACCAGGTGGCGGCGAATGCCGTGGGACAGCTGACGAAGCTGCCGTCACTCGAACTGAGCTGCGACGAGGCGCGCGGCGCCGGCAACTGCGACAGCGGCTACAGCTGCGCCTATCAGTTCAATCTGGCTTGGAAAACGGAGAACATGCCGCTGGCGCCGGAGCGCAATCCGCGGCTCGCGTTCGAGCGGCTGTTCGGCAACGGCCTCGCCGGCGAAGAGGAGGCGGCGCGGGCGAAGCGCGAGTTTTACAACAAGAGCATCCTCGATTTCGTGAACGAGGACGCACGCACCCTGCAGAAGCACCTCGGGAGCACCGACCGGCGCAAGCTCGATGAATACATGAGCAGCATCCGCGACATCGAGCGCCGCCTCACGCAGTCCGGCAAAGCGGTGAAGAACATGCCCGCCTACAACAAGCCGGACGGCATTCCCGGCAGCTACGAGCAGCACATCCGCGTCATGTTCGATCTCATGGCGATTGCGTTTCAGACCGACACCACGCGCATCAGCACGTTCCTGCTCGCGCACGACGGCTCCAACCGGACCTTTCCTGACATCGGCGTCAACGAGCAGCACCACGGCATTTCGCATCACCAGAACAACGCGGACCGGCTGGAGAAGATCCAGAAGATCGACGAATACTACGTGCGCCAGTTCGCCTACTTCCTCGAGAAACTGAAGGGCATCAAAGAAGGAACGGGATCGCTGCTCGACAACTGCATGGTCGTCTATGGCGGGGGCATCAGCGATCCGGACCGTCATTCCCATCACGACCTGCCCGTGATCCTCGCCGGCAAAGGCGGTGGCACGCTGAAAACCGGGCGCCACCTGCGCGTCAACGGCGACCCCATGTGCAATCTTTACCTTTCCATGCTCGACCGCATGGGCGTCAAAGAGGAGCGGTTCGGCGACAGCAGCGGACGGCTGCCGTCCATCGGCTGAGCCAAGCCGTGATTTCAGCCTGGCGTTGCAGCGGCACGCCGTCCAGGGGACGCGAATTCCCATGCGCCACCTGACCACCCGCCAAACCGCCTTTCAAACCATTTCCGTCTGGGGGGATAAACGCGAGGTCGAATTCCGGGTGACCGGCGCGATTCATGCCTGGTGGCACCGGGATCACTATCTGACCGGCCTTGCATGGGACAACATCGCCGCGGGCGTGCTCTCCCATCCGGGCCGGCCGCGCTCGCTGCTGATGCTGGGCCTCGGCGGCGGCACGAGCCTGCGCACGCTGCGGCATTTGCTGCCGGATCTGGAAATCACCGCAGTGGAACTGGACGGGGAAATGATCCGCCTCGCGCGTGAGTTCATGCATCTCGATGACATCGGCGCAGATGTCGTGACCGGCGACGCCTATGCATGGCTGCTGAAGAACCGGAGGAAGTTCGACGTGATTTTCGACGATGTGTACGGCGTGACGAGCGAAGACGTGACGCGGCCCGGAATTTACACGCCGGAACTGCTCGCCGCGCTGCGCCGGAGTTTGGCCAGGGACGGCGTTTTTGCCGCCAACCTCGTGATCGGTCAGGGGCACCGCACCATGCAGACCGCGTTCCGGAAGTTTTTCGTCGGGGAGTTTTCGGAAGTCCGCTCCATCACCACGGAGGCGAGCCTGAACGAAACGCTCGCCGGCGGAGTCGCACTGAAGCCGTGGCGCGAAGTGCGCCCGCTGGCGACGCAATTCACCGACGAAGCCGACGTGTATTTCTGGCGCAAGCTCCGGGCGCGGCGGCTTTCGACTCAGATTTGACCAATACGGTGATACTCTCCCTGACCGATCGAGGGCAGCAGCGTCAGCACGGAAGGCATCAGGGGCCTGGTATCGGCGAGGCGATTGGTTGGTGCTTTCAGCGTAATAATGGTCAGGCGAAGTCCACGAAGGTTCTGCTGATGGTAAATTCCCTGGTCCATCGTGATGAGAATATCGAAAGCCCCGTCAGACCTGCGCAGCAGTTCGCCGTTCTTCACTCCTCCCCAGCCAATAAGTGCCACAGAGCTCACGTGATGTCCGGATAGTTCACGCCCCAGCCGCCAGTCCGGATTTTCATCGAGCAGAATCTTCATCAGCAGCTTTGCGCCAGCACTCCTCCAGCGCGGAGATCGCCTGTTCCCGGCTTACACCGGGAAACCCCTCAAGGAATTCATCAAGGGAATCGCCGGCCTCAAGGTGGTCGAAAAGACTGCGCAGCGGCACTCGCGTGCCGGCGAAAACGAGTTCCCCGCCGAGCACCTCCTTGTCCCGGGTCCATGCCGAAACCTTACGTGAAGTCTGAATTGGGCCGGCCGCATTCATAGCTTGATCTTAAGGGAGCGCGCTTCGGATGGCAAGGTCAGCCTTTCCTCGCCGGCAGCGATTCCACGCGCAGCATCACGGGCGGGGCGAGCACGCAGTCCAGCGCGGCAATGGCGTCGCGGGCAGCCTTCATTTTTCCAAACGGCGCGCTGTGGAGCATGAGCATGACATCGGCCTCGCTGCCGGTGACCTCCGGCTGGGTCATGCTGCGGATGCCGATGCCCTGCGCGGCGAGCACGGCGGCGACCGAGGCGACGACGCCGGGACGGTCATCCACGCGCAGGCGCAGGTAATAACTGCTGACGCTTTCATCCACGGGCAGGCACGCTCCGTACTGTCCGTGCGGGACGAAGCCGTGATTGACGCCCACCTTGTAACTGAGGTTTTCCGCGGCATCGGCGAGGTCGCTGATGACGCTGCTGCTGGTGGCGTCCTGACCGGCGCCGCTGCCGTAGAAAAGCGTCTCGCCCACGATGTCGCCATAGACTGCGACCGCATTCATGACGCCGCCGATGTGCGCGAGAATGCTGCTGCGGTGAATGAGGCAGGGCTGGACGCGGACTTCGATGTTCTTGGAGGCGTCGAGGCGCACCACGCCGAGCAGTTTGATGGCGTAACCCATGCTGCGGGCAAACTGCAGGTCAGTTTGCGTCACGTGGGCGATGCCTTCGACGTGAATCTCCTCCGGCTTCACCCAGCTGCCGTAGCTGAGCCATGCCAGGATGATGGCTTTGTGTCCGGCGTCCCAGCCGTTCACGTCCAGGGTGGGATCAGCCTCCGCGTAGCCCTTCGCCTGAGCTTCGGCGAGCGCCGCTTCATACGTGAGGCCCGCGTCGGCCATGCGGCTGAGGATGTAATTGGTGGTGCCGTTGATGATGCCGTAAATGGCGAGGATGTTGTTTCCTATCAGGGCTTCCCGCACCGCTTTGATGATGGGAATGCCGCCGGCCACCGCGGCTTCAAAGTAAAGCGGCACATCCTTCTCCTCCGCGAGCGCCACCAGTTCCCGTCCGCGTTCGGCGAGCAGTGCCTTGTTGCCGGTGACGACGGCCTTGCCGTTTTCGAGCGCGGACTTCACCAGTTCGTAAGCCTCGGTGGTGCCGCCGATGAGTTCCACCACCACTTTGATTTCAGGATCGGCAATGAGTTCGCGCCAGTCGGTGGTGAGCAGCTCCGCCGGGTATCCGGCGGCGATGTGTTTGGCCACGTCGCGCACGGCAATGCGCCGCGCATGCAGCCGCACGCCGCTGCGGCTGGCGAGCAGGTCGCCGTTTTTCTGCAGGTTCTTGAAAACACCCGCACCGACATTGCCGAGACCGGCGAGTCCGAACTGAACGATAGGAAATTCTGCCATGATAGAATGATCCGCCGGGGAGGCGGGGCGCGGAGTATGAGGGCGGTTTCCCGCCGGGCAAGCGCCGTCCTGCTCCTGCCTGCCGCGGCGCCCCGGCTGACGCCTGAAGCCGCAGCAAGGCGGTCCCGGCCTTGTCGCAAAACATGGCAGGAACCATCAAGGCTTTTCCTGCGCGCCTTTCTGCAGTTCGTGTGCAAGCCCTTCCCGCTGCGCTTTGGATTATTGCCCGCGCAGGATGGTCTGACGGTCGTGCTCGGCGCGCTGTTTGGCGGAAGGGCGGACTTCACGGGCGCGGGGCGGGGCGGCGGGCGCGTAGGAAACGGATTCGGCGAGCGGTGCGGCTTCGCCCGGTGCGGGACGTGGTGCGGTGTCCTGCGTGAGAAGTTCGAAGAACCGCACCGGCACATTGCGCTGCAGCTGGAGATTGACGCTGGCGACACTTTTTCCGGCGGCGCGGCATTTTGCCAGGATGAAGGCGAGGCGGTCCAGCTGGGTTTCGAGTTCGAGCGGATGAAAGACGAACTGGGCGCCGGTCTCGGTCTCCACGGAAATGGTCCAGTCGTTGATGATTTCGATGCCGCGCACGCTGCACGGCGCGGCCCACGGGCGGGTGCGAAAGGCCTCCAGCAAAGCGAGCGCGACCTTTACGCCCGGCGACGGCACCTCGCGTCCGACGGTGATGGAGGACTGGTCCACCGCGTTGATGACGGGCAGCGCGACGTATTCGCGCAGCAGTTCCTCACATTTGAAGGCGACGCCGTCGCGGTCCACGAAGAGCGCTTCGCGCTGCTCGATGTTGACGACGCGGTCGTGCATCACGCTGATGAGCCGCGCCACGGGCAGCCGCTCTTCGAGGGTGATGGAAAATTTGTCAGGCAAACGGCGTTCGATGGCCACGGATTTGACCCGCGGCAGTTCGAGGAGCCGGGTGCGGATGGCGGCGATGTCCACCTCCATGAGGTTCATGTCGGCGCGGAGTCCGGCGGCGGCGGCGGCTTCGCGGGCGTTGATGCCGCCGTTGGTGTGATACTGAAACTGTCCGACGGCGAAGGCCGCATTGCCGCGGAACGACTGCGCCCACAGGGAGCGCGCATAGACTCCCAGCGCCAGCACGGCCACGGCGATGCCGCCCCAGCGCGCGAGCCTGACATTGCGGGCGCGTCGCCGCATGCGCACTTCCCGGCGGGAAAGCGGCACGTTCACGGCGAGGCGTGCGTGACCCCGGGCGCTGCGCCGGCGGTTGCCGCGACCGGTGAGAAATTCCAGCAGTCTCCCAAAGAACGACTTCATGCAGCGGGGCGGCGCGGAGTGTTGAGCGAGAGTTCGAGAATGCGGGCGCAGAGCTGCGGATACATGATGCCGGCGGCGCGCGCGGCCTTGGGCAGCAGGCTGGTCGCCGTCATGCCGGGGATGGTGTTCACTTCCAGAACGTACGGCTTCTCATCCGCGTCGAGCAGCACATCGATGCGGCTGTAAACCTCCACGCCAAGCGCCCGGTGCGCGGCCATCGCTGCGTCCTGCACGGCTTTGGTCGTGGCTTCACTCAGGTCGGCGGGGCAGTAGTAATCGCTGCCGCCCTTGCCGGTGAGCCAGGGATATTTGTTGGAGATGTCGTAGAATCCGTCGCGCGGCTGAATGTGCACCACCGGCAGCACCTGGTCGCCGAGAATGCCGACGGTGAGTTCCTTCCCGCTGATGAATTCCTCCACCAGCGCCTCGCCGCCGAATCGTTTCAGGTCATCGATGGCCGCGGCAAGCTGGTCTGCATCCTTGACAATATGCACGCCGACGCTGCTGCCTTCGCGCAGCGGCTTCATCACCAGGGGCAGGGGAATCTTCACGTCGGCGGCCGTCGCACCTTCGAGCGTGAGAAGCTGCCACGCCGCGGACGGCACGCCGCATTCAACGAACCGCGCCTTGCTGCGCGCCTTGTCGAACGCCAGTTCGCTCGATTCCGATCCCGCTCCCGTGTAGGGAATGCCGCGCGCTTCCAGAAGGCGCTGAATCTGCCCGTCCTCACCAAAGGTGCCGTGGATCACATTGAACACCGCCAGCACGCCGTCCGGCACGGTGAAGTTCGCGTCTTTGATATCCAGCGAGATCACTTCCGCGCCCAGACTTGTCAGGGCTTCCGCCACGCCCTTGCCGGTGGCGAGGGAAACGTCGCGTTCAGATCCGGGGCCGCCGAGGGCGAGAGCGATGCGTTTTCCTGCGAGTTCCATGGGATTGGGCGGCTGAATTTTCAGACTGAGTTGAGCCGCAGTAATCAATTAAGAAACCTAAAATTCCAGCAGAAAGGTAAGGTTGACTGAAATTTCCGACGAATTCGCAGCCGCCCTGCCATGACGTGTTTTGCCGCGCGGTCCCGGTTGGCCGGGAACGCGAAGCATCAGCCATGCGGTGCCGGGCGCTGGAGAATTACCTTTCGCCTTCGGCAGAGGCTGTGCATTCTCCAGGCATGAGTGAGATTCCCTGCATTTTGGTTACCGGCTCCAGCCGCGGGCTGGGCAAGGGTGTGGCCCTGGAACTGGCCCGCGCCGGGATGAGCGTGGCGATTCACTGCGCCAGCAACCGGGCGGCGGCGCTGGAGACAGCGGCCGCGTGCGGAGACGCCGCGGCGCGCGAAGGGCAGCGGTTTCCAGTGGTCAGCGGCGATCTCGGCGACAGCACGGCGCGGCGCGGCGTGTGGGAACAAACTCTTGCCGCGCTGGGCCGCGTGGATGCGCTGGTGAACAATGCGGGCATCACTTCGCCGGGCCGCAAGGACATGCTGGAGAGCACCGAGGAGGGCTGGGACACGGTGATGAATGTGAATCTCAAGGGGCCGTACTTCCTGTCACAGTTGGCCGCCAACTGGTGGCTCGCGAATCCCGGCGCGTCCCGCCTGTCCGGCGGCTACAAGCTCGTGTTTGTCACCAGCGTCTCGGCGGTGCTCGGTTCGATGAACCGCGGCGACTACTGCATTTCCAAGGCCGGGCTGGGCATGGCTTCACAACTCTGGTCGCTGCGTCTCGCGGAACACGGCATCCAGGTCGTGGAATTTCGCCCGGGGATCATGGAGACCGACATGACCGCGGGCGTGAAGGCGAAGTACGATCCCATCATCGCTTCCGGCACAGTGCCAATGCGGCGCTGGGGCCAGCCTGACGATGTTGGCAAAGGCGTGCGCGCGTTTTTGGAAGGTGCGTTCCCGTTCTCCACCGGTGAAGTGATTTACATGGACGGCGGCCTCCGTCTGGGGCGCCTGTGAGGCCCGCAAAGTTTTCAGCCTTCAGCCTTCTACCTTCATCTTTTAGAAAAGTGGTGCTCGGAGGGGGACTCGAACCCCCACGGTTACCCATACGCCCCTCAAACGTACGCGTCTACCAATTCCGCCATCCGAGCATTTTTATAAACCGGATCTCCGTCCGGCGCGGGCGGGAGTAGAAGCACCCGCCATGCGCGATGCAAGCGGTTTATCCCTGAGAAATTCGAGTCGGTGCGCGCGGCCTACTGCACCCATAGCACGAAGGCATTGTAGCCGGCGTGAACGAGCATGCAGGGCCAGAGCCTGCCGGTGCGCTCCATGACCAGGGCATTGACCGCTGCGAGGCAGAAGACCGGGACACCGCTCAGCGGTGGATGCACCGCGGTGAAGAACAAACTGCTCCAGAGCAGCGACCACGCGAAGCCATGCGTGCGGCGCAGGCCGTGATAAACGAGGCCGCGGAAGATGAATTCCTCGCTCACCGGCGCGACAAGGACGGCGAGCAGGGCGAGGCCGATCCATTCGCCCGAGGCGCGCATGGCTTCCGCGGCCTCGCGGCTCTGCTGCAGCAGCGGGGAGGACCACGGCATCATCTCCGCCAGCTGCAGCCAGCCCCAGCCGGCGGCGCAGGTCACTGTTAGGGCCGCAGGAATGAGCCAGGCGCATCTTTGCCAAGGGGCAGCGGCATTCTGCGGGAGGATTTGCACTTTGTTTTGCGAAAGCTGCCACCATGCGATGAGGGCGACGAGTCCCGCCGCGATGCCGGCGGCGAATGGCAGGACGGCTCCCGGCGGCAGTTTCGCTGCGGTGGCAATCACCAGCCCCAGCCCCTGCAGTGCGAAGTAACCGAAGGCCGCGAGCAGCCCGTGCATCAGATAGAGCCGCGGCGGCGGATCCTCCGCGGGTTCGGTCAGCCAGGGCAGTTCCACTTTCAGTTTTTGCCAGACGCTGACATCCAGCGCGCCCAGCAGCACGAGCTGCACGCTCAGCATCCAGAGGTCGCCGGAGAATACCGCCTGACCGGCCGCTGCACTCAGCAGCAGCGGCATCCACTGCGCCCATTTGCGGTAATACACCGTCGATTCCGAAACCACTGAGGAACCCATGGTGCGAATGCCCACGCAGAGGTCAGCGATGAGCACCACCAGCGCGAGCAAAAAGGGCAGGCGATAGAGAAGCTCCAAAGCCAGCTGCGGCCGCAGGATCATGGCCACGACGGCGAGGATCAGTCCCAGCGCTGCGGCGGCCGTGCCCCAAATGAAGCTCTTGGCGCGCAGGGCTTCACTCAGGGGTCGCGGCATGCTCAGCAGCAGCCAGAGCGTGCGCAGCTCCGTGTTCATTGCCACCTGGGAGGCGATGAGCACCATGTAGGCGCAGATGCCGTAAATGGCCGAAGCCAAAGCTCCGCCGCTGCCGAGGGCGTGCTTCGCGAACTCACCGCCGCTTTGGAAGTAAATCATCAGCACCATGATGGCCGGCGCCAGCAGCACCTGCACCATCACCGTGCGCTGGCGCACCAGCATCAGCAGCTCTTTCCCGATCAGGCCGGGCGGAAGGTGATGCCCCGCGCCGGCGGCGGCGGGCTGCCGCGATCCCCGGGCCGTTTCCAGTCCTGGTTCCAGTCCGAATTTTGTCAGGCTCGCACAGTAGCGGACGCTGCCTGTGCACAGCACTGCCGCGATCCCTCCGGCCGCCAGCCACTGCATGGACAGAGCCTGAGCCCCGGGACCGAAGCCGGCGGAAAACGGCATCCAATAACACCAGTCCGGCAGTCTGTCCGTGATCCACAACAAACCCCTTAGCAGGGAAGGGGTGCCGCCGCCGTAGAGCACCGCCACCATGAGCAGCGTGCCCGCCGCCGCACTGAAGCCTCCGATCGTGCCGCGGCGCCGGCGCGGGCATTTCTGCAGCAGCGTCACTTCCGCCGCGATGCGCAGCGCCGCCACACTGAGCGCCATCACAAAACCGAAAGCCAGGCCCCACCCGGCGGAGGCCCAGAATCCGTGCCCCCGCTGGAACAGAAAAACTCCCGGCAGCATCGCCAGCAGCACCAGCGAGGCGTCGCTCAGGCACTCGCAGAGCTTCGAGGTGAACAGCACGCCGCGGGAAACGGGGAATTCGAAGAGCCACGCCAGCGACGGATCCGGGCGGCTCAGTTGTCTTGTCAGGATGCCGATGGAAAACAGCAGCGTGCCGGTGCCGGCCATCATCATGAGCAGAGCCGCCACGCGGTCGGCGTCGCGTCGCGTCGCCGGATTCATGATGGTCAGGGAATCCACCGTCCAGTCGTTGTCATAGTGCCGTTTCACCGCCTTTCCGTCCGGCGTGCCGTCAGCGCGCACGTCGAAGCGCTGCTCCCGTGCTGCGGCCGCCGCGCCCGGCTGCCGCAGATCCAGCACGCCGCGCGCCGCCTTGTTCAGCGTCATGCCCACCATCATGACGAACACCGCCGCCATGTAGATCATAAACAGCCAGCCCAGCACACTGCCGGCGCGCAGTTTTTGATTCCGGTGCGCCGTGGCCTCGCGCGCCGGGTCCGGCAGCCCGAGTTTTTTGCGCTTCGCCTCCCGCTGTTTCTGCCGGGCGTAAGTGAAACGGTTGCGAAACCGCCGCACCGCCGTGCGCGCGAACAGCCAGAACAACTGCGGGAGGGATGCCTGGTGCATGGGTTCCATGGCGTCAGGCTGCCGCTGCTCCTGCACCGCTCTCCGTCAGTTCAAAGAACAGCCGCTCAAGGCTGTGATCGGTGCCGAAACGGGTGCGCAGGTCGTGGAGTGTGCCTTCGGCGGCGATGCATCCGCCGCGGACGATGGCGACGCGGTCGCAGAGGCGCTCGGCCTGATCCAGGAGGTGCGTGGAAAAGAAAACCGTCCGCCCGGCGGCGACGGTTTCCTTCATGAGCGCGTGGAGCACGACGGTCGAATGAGGATCGAGGCCATTGGTAGGCTCGTCGAGGATGAGCAGCGGCGGCTCGTGCAGCATGGCGCAAATGAGGCCGAGCTTTTTCTTCATGCCGCGGGAGTAGTTCTCCGCGAATTCCTCCAGCGCGTCCGCCAGTTGCAGACGGCCGGCCAGTGCGGCGCTGCGTTCGCGAATCAATGCCGCGGGCATGCCGCGCATGCCGCCGCAGAATTCGATGATCTCGCGTCCGCGCATGAAGTCGTAGAAAACCGGTTCGTCCGGCAGATAGCCGACCTGCGTCTTGACGCGCACGCTGTCCTCGAACGCATCCATGCCGGCGACGGTGACGCTGCCCTCCGTCGGTTTCAGCAGGCCCATGATCAGCTTGATGGTGGTCGTCTTTCCTGCGCCGTTGGGCCCGAGCAGCGCGAAGAGGCAGCCGGCGGGGATGTCGAGCGACAGTCCGTCCACGGCGGTGAAGGAGCCGAAGCGTTTGACCAGCGAGCGGATGGAAACGAGCGGGGCGGGGTCCATGCGGCGCGAGTGTGAGGAAGGGCCGCGCGCATGGCAACACCGGAACACAGCGGACTCAAAGCCGGCGCGGGAACTTCGGACACAGGGCGGAGACGGAAGGCCGGTCCGGATCCGTGTGGAGATAGAAATGCATTCTGCCAGAGAGGTCGCAGAACCACACTTCCTTCGCGCCGCCTTCAAAGTAGAGCCGCTTCTTTTCCATCATTTCCTCACGCGTGTTGGAGGGCGATAGGACCTCCACGCAAATCTCCGGCGCCATTTCCAGGAGTCCGTCGCGCAGAGCCCGCCGCTTCCGCGCGCTGGAAATCCAAATGACGTCCGCGCCCTTCACGCCCTCGCTGGTGGAGACGGGGCATTCGGTGACGGCAAAACCACCGGGAAGGTGCTGACGAAGCATGGCTCCAATGTCTAATTGAAACCCACCGTGTTCGAAGCTGGGAGCAGTGGACATAACGAGCGCCTGCCCGAACCGGTCGGTCTCCACGCGGAAGTCGTGCGAGGCAAAGACCGGGTCCGCGCACAGTTCCTTCCAGCGCCGGCGATTGAAGGCGAGCTGGTCGGTGATGCTTTCCATGACCGGTTCTTTGCGCATGGACAGAGGGATAACACAGGCTTCCATCGCGGCAAGATGGGAATGCCGCCGGGGGGCGCGCCGCCGCTTGTGAAATATTTCACAAAATCGTCTTGCGCGTCCGGAGCCGCCCGACTAAAGCCGCGGCTCGCCCGCTGAATCGCGCCCGGGAATGCCCCGCCGGAATGCACCTGATTCGCGGTCAACTCCTCACGCCTCTGCCATGTCGCGCAGCCTTGTTATCCTCGCCTCTCTTCTCGCCGCTCCCGTCGCTTTTGCCGCGGAGGGCGGAGGCGGGACTGGAGTGGATTTAAAAGCACTGCCGATCTTCACCGACGCGGACGACCGAGGCTTCTGGTCCTTCTTCACCAACTCGATTTTCGTCGCGGGGCTGGTGACGTGCCTCATCCTTTGGTTTGTTCGCGGGGCGATGAAAAACCCGCAGCTGGTGCCTGGCAGGAAGCAGAACTTTGTGGAGTTTATTGTGGAGTTCCTTTACGGCCAGGTGGAAAAAATCCTCGGGCCGAAGATCGCGAAGCAGGCGTTCCCGCTGCTCGCGACCCTGTTCATCTTCATCACGGTTGCCAACTGGTGCGGCCTGCTGCCCGGCGTCGGCACGATTGGCTTCGATTCGCACCTGCATTCGGGCGAGTGGGCGAGCAGGCACATTGAGAAGCCGATTCTGCGCCCGGCGACTGCGGACATGAACCTCACGGCCGGCATGGCGCTGGCGTCGTTCCTGGTTTGGTTCGTGATAACGATCAAAGAAATCGGGTTCGTCGGCTTCCTGAAGCACACCTTCGGTCCGAAAGGCGGGTTGAAAGGCTTTATGGGCGCCGCCCTGGCCGTCATCTTCTTCCTCGTGGGCTTCATCGAAATCGTTTCCATCGCTGTGCGTCCGCTCACGCTCTCGCTGCGACTTTATGGAAACATCTTCGCCGGGGAGAACCTGCTGCACTCCATGGGCAACCTCGGAGGCATTCTGGGTCTCAAAGGCTGGGTCAATTACATCACGGTCGTCCTCTTCCAGCTGCCGTTCTATTTCATGGAGCTGCTGGTGGGCGTTCTCCAGGGCATGGTCTTCGCCATGCTGAACGTGGTCTTCATCAAGCTTTCCACCACCCACGACGAAAGCCACGGCGACCACGACGAAGCTCACGCGCACTAAGACTTTTGCCGGCGTGACCATGCGTGTCAGTGGGCGCCGGCACGAAACACAACAACCAAAACACCAAACAGAATATAAAGCCATGATGGACATCCTTACGATGCTCGCGGACGCCGCCGCTCCGCTCACCACCGCTCTTGAAGCCGATGTGCTCAGCCAAACCAAGGAGATTGCGACCTCCAACAACCTGAACGGTTCCTTCACGCTCGGCGTCGCCGGCGCGGGTGCCGGCATCGGCATCGGCCTCGTCGGCCTCGGTGCTGCCCAGGCCGTGGGCCGCAACCCCGGTGCTTTCGGCAACATCCTCGTTATCTCCATCATCGGCATGGCGCTCGCGGAAGCGATCGCCATTTACGCTCTGGTTCTCGCGTTCCAGGGCCGCTAAGCCGCTTTCCCGGAGACCGGCGGTCGCGCGGGCGGCCGCCGGTTTTCCGGTTCTCACTTCGCCCGCAACCTTTCTCTTTCAGCCTTTCCTGCATCATGGGATTAAACTGCTTTTTCGGCGCCGGACTTCTCGATACCTTCGGCATTGATTGGGTCAAACTGACCGCCCAGATCATTATCTTCATCATCGTGTATGCAGTGCTGGCGAAGTATGCCTTCGGTCCCGTCACCAATATACTGGAAGCCCGCCGCAGCCGCATCGCGGAGGGCGAGGAGAACCTGAAGAAGATTTCCCAAAACCTGGCCAATTCCGAAGCCCAGACGGCCGCGGCCATCGACAAGGCCAACACGGAAGCCGACCGCATGGTGAAAGAGGCCCGCGATGCCGCCGCCGCGGTCGGTGAGTCCGAGCGCCAGAAGGCCGTGGCTGAAGCCGCGGCCATCATCGCCAAGGCCCGCGAAGCCGCCGAGCTCGAGCGCGCCAAAATCATGGGCGAACTGAAGCGCGACTTCGGCCGCCTCGTGGTGGACGCCACCAGCCGTGTGGCCGGCAAGACCCTCACCGACGAAGACCAGGCCCGCCTGAACAAGGAAGCCCTGGCGCAGATGTCGAACAACTGATCCCCCCGCGCCGTCCGGCCTGATGAAGATTCACAAAGAAGCCCTGCGCACCGCCCGCCAGCTCATCCGCCTCACCACCCGTGACGGCGTCGTGGATGAGAGCGCGGCGAAAAAGATCGTCGCCAAAGTCATCAAGGAAAAGCCGCGGCACTACGTGGGCATTCTGGAGGCCTATCAGCGGCTCCTGCGCCTCGAAGTGCAAAAGCGCCACGCCATCATCGAGAGCGCGGGGGAGATTGACGGCAACGAACGCCGCAGCATCACCGCCAAACTCAAAAAGCAGCACGGCGACATCACCGCGGACTTCAATGTCGTGCCCGAACTTCTCGGCGGCCTCCGCATCACTCTCGGCTCCAACGTTTGGGACGGCAGTGTCAAAGCCCGTCTCGACGCCCTGCGCACCGCACTCCTCACCTGACATTTTCTACCCTTCACACCTTTCACTACTGCAATGAGCAACATTCTCCAGGAACTCGAATCCCAGATCGCCGGCATCAAGACTTCGGCCACGCGCACCAACGTCGGTGTCGTTCGCGAAATCGGTGACGGCGCGGCCAAAGTCGAAGGCCTTTCGCACGTCATGCTCAACGAAATGATTGAGTTCCCCGGCGGCGTCTATGGTCTCGCGCTCAACCTCGAAGAAACCGAAGTCGGCTGCGTGCTGCTTGGCACCGGCGAGCACATTAAAGCCGGCGACCAGGTGAAAACCACCGGCAAACTGCTCAGCGTGCCCGTTGGCAAAGGACTGCTCGGCCGCGTCGTGAATGCGCTCGGCGAACCGATCGACGGCAAAGGCCCTGTTAAGGCGGATGCGCAGTATCCCGTCGAAAAGATCGCGCCCGGCATCATTACCCGCAAGTCGGTGTCGGTGCCCGTGCAGACCGGCATCATGTCCATCGACGCCATGATCCCCATCGGCCGCGGCCAGCGGGAACTCATCATCGGTGACCGTTCCACCGGCAAGACGACGATCGCCGTGGACACCATTATCAGTCAGGCGAAGCAGAACAAAGCCGCCGAGCAGGGCAAGCTTCAGGGCCACAAGCCGCTCTACTGCATCTACGTCGCCATCGGTCAGAAACAATCGAACGTCGCCCGCGTGGTGAAGACACTCGAAGAGGCCGGCGCCATGGAATACACCGTCATCGTCAGCGCGTCTGCGTCCGACTCCGCGGTGTCCCAGTATCTCGCCCCCTACGCCGGATGCTCCATCGGCGAGTGGTTCATGGATCAGGGCCAGGACGCGCTCATTATCTTCGACGACCTTTCCAAGCAGGCTGTGGCCTACCGCCAGGTGTGCTTGATTCTGAAGCGCCCGTCCGGCCGCGAAGCCTATCCTGGCGACGTGTTCTACCTCCACAGCCGCCTGCTCGAACGCAGTGCCCGCGTGAACGAAAACTACGGCGGCGGTTCCCTCACAGCGCTCCCGATTATCGAAACGCAGGCCGGTGACGTGTCCGCCTACATTCCGACCAACGTCATCTCCATCACCGACGGCCAGATCTTCCTGGAAACCGACCTCTTCTATCAGGGCATCCGTCCTGCGATTTCCGTCGGTCTCTCCGTCTCCCGCGTGGGTTCCGCCGCGCAGACGAAGGCGATCAAGAAGGTCGCCGGCACGACGAAACTGGACCTCGCGCAGTTCCGCGAACTCGCCGCCTTCGCGCAGTTCGGCTCCGACCTCGACGCTGCCACCAAGGCCAAGCTCGACCGCGGCGCCCGCATCGTGGAACTCTTCAAGCAGCAGCAGTATCTGCCGAAGAGCCTGCCCATCATGGTCATCAGCCTGTATGCCATGCAGAAAGGCTACTTTGACAGCGTCGCCGTGGACCGCGTGAAGGAATTCCAGGCCAAACTCGAGGACTACCTCACCACCCGCAAAGAGCCGCTCCTCGAAAAACTCGGCAACGAGAAGTCCCTCGACAACACCGAGGCCGACATCAAGGCGGCGCTCGATGAGTTCAAGGCTTCCTGGAAATGATTTTAAAGTGCTCCGTGCGCAGTTCACAGTGCTCAGTCCCCTCAATTGAGCGCCCCGAATCGACACACTGAGCACGGAAAACTGAGAACTCTGCGCACTATTACCCAACATGCCCAGCACCCGCGATATCCGCCGCCGCATCAAGTCGGTCAAAAGCACGGCCCAGATCACCAAGGCCATGCAGCTGGTCGCGGCTGCCAAGATGAAGAAGGCGCAGGACCAGGCGACCAATGGCCGTCCCTACGCCGACCTCATGAACAAGGTGCTCGTCAGCCTCAAAGAGCGGGCTGAGGAAAATGCACATCCGTTTTTCGCCCCCGGCAGCGGTGCGAAGACGCTCGTGCTCGTTATTACCACCGACAAGGGCCTCTGCGGTGCGCTCAACACCAATCTGCTCCGCAAGCTTTCGCAGACCGACCTCGGCGGTGAAGTGGACTACGTCACCATCGGCCGCAAAGGCGCGGCTGCCATGGGTCGCCTCAAAAAGAACCTGCTTGCCGACTTTCCCGTCAAGGACCCGGCGAGGTTCGCGGAGGTCCGCACCGTGGGCCGCTTCATTCAGGAGAAGTATCTCACCGGTGAATACTCCAGGGTGATGGTCGCCTTCAACAACTTCGTCAATACGGTCACTTCCATTCCCAGCGTCGAGCAGTTGCTGCCGATCAATCCCGTGACCCTCGGCGGCAAGCGGGACTACGAAGGCATGGGCTCCGGTGATGTCATCGCCGACGCCAGCACCGGCCCCGTCGTGGACTACACCTTCGAGCCGACCGCTGCCGAAGTTTTCAGCACCGTCCTCCCGCAGTACGTGAACAACACCGTCTATCAGATGCTGCTCGAGGCCCGCGCCGCCGAGCACTCCAGCCGGATGGTGGCCATGAAGAACGCCACGGACAACGCCAAGCAGATGCTCAAAGACCTCAGCCTTGAATACAACAAGCTCCGCCAGGCCAGCATCACCAACGAACTGCTCGAAATCACCACCGCCAAGATGGCCCTCGAGTAATCGTGCCGCGCCTTTCAAATCTTCAATCTTCAAACTCCAATCTTAAATCCCTCACCATGAGCAAAAACGCCAACATCGGCAAAATCGTCCAGGTCATCGGCCCCGTGGTGGACGTTGACTTCTCCGCCAGCGGCAATCTGCCTGCCATCTACAACGCGCTCGAGATCAATTACGATCTCGCCGGCAAACCCACCAAACTGGTTTGCGAAGTGCAGCAGCACCTCGGCGACGGCTGGGTCCGTTCCGTGGCCATGACGACCACCGAAGGTCTGCAGCGCGGCTTCACTGTTACCGACACCGGCGCTCCCATCACCGTTCCCGTCGGTGAGGAAGTGCTCGGCCGCATCTTCAACGTCACCGGCGACCCCGTGGACGACCAGCCCGCTCCCGTGACCGCCAAGCGCTATCCGATTCACCGCAAAGCGCCGTCGCTCGTGGACCAGGACCCGTCCGCGCAGATTCTCGAAACCGGCATCAAGGTCATCGACCTCATCTGTCCGTTCACCAAGGGCGGCAAGGTCGGTGCGTTCGGCGGTGCGGGCGTCGGCAAGACCGTCGTCATCATGGAACTCATCGCCAACATCGCCAAGGGCCACGGCGGTTACTCCGTGTTCGCCGGTGTGGGTGAGCGCACCCGTGAGGGCAACGACCTCTATCACGAAATGATCGAGTCGAGCGTTATCAAGGTGAAGAAGGACGGCCACAACATCGTGCGCAACGAGCAGGGCGGTTACATCACCGAAGAGGGCTCCAAAGTGGCGCTGATCTACGGCCAGATGAACGAGCCCCCCGGTGCCCGTCTCCGCGTGGCCCTCTCCGCGCTCTCCATGGCCGAATACTTCCGCGACGAGAAGAACCAGGACGTGCTGCTCTTCGTGGACAACGTTTTCCGCTTCTCCCAGGCCGGTTCCGAAGTGTCCGCGCTGCTCGGACGGACGCCTTCCGCCGTGGGTTACCAGCCGACGCTGGCCGCTGAAATGGGCGCCATGCAGGAACGCATTACCTCCACCAAGAGCGGTTCCATCACCTCCTTCCAGGCGGTGTATGTCCCGGCGGACGACCTCACCGACCCTGCGCCTGCCAACACTTTCGCGCACCTTGACTCGACGGTCGTGCTCGAGCGTTCGCTGGCGGAACTCGGCATCTATCCCGCCGTGGATCCTCTCGCCTCCGTATCCAAGGCCCTCGCGCCGGAAATCGTCGGCGAAGAACACTACCGCGTCGCCCGCGGGGTGCAGCGTGTTCTTCAGCGCTACAAGGACCTCCAGGACATCATCGCCATTCTCGGCATGGATGAACTTAGCGACGAAGACAAACTCACCGTCTTCCGCGCCCGCAAGCTCCAGCGCTTCCTCAGCCAGCCCTTCTCCGTCGCCGAAGTCTTCACCGGCGTGCCCGGCGTCTATGTCTCCGTCAAGGACACGGTAAAAGGCTTCGCCGAGATCCTCGACGGCAAGCACGACGACGTGCCCGAAGCCAACTTCTACATGAAGGGCGGCATCGATACCGTCGAGAAGAAGTAGCCATTTAAGATTTAAGATTTGAGATTTAAGAAGTGCCCGTTGCTTCGGGTTCGTTCTCAACCGCCAAGCCAAATCTTAAATCTACAATCTTAAATCTAAAATCCATGTCCTTCCGCCTCGAAATCGTCACTCCCGAAGGCAAAGCCTTCTCCGATGAAGTCAGCGACGTCGTGCTCCCCGGCGGCGCGGGCGAAATGGATGTGCTGCCGCAGCACAGCAATCTGGTGAGCACGCTCATCGCCGGCGAGTTGCGCTACAAAGGCAAGGACGGTTCCACGCACGAACTCGCCATCGGTGCCGGTTTTGCAGAGATTCAGGGTGACCACGTCAACGTCCTCACCGACATGGCGATCAAAGACACGCAGATTGACGAACAGGCCGTGGAAGCCGCCCTCCAGCGCGCCCAGGCCCGGCTCAAGGAAACCGAGCACCTTGGCGCCGAGGAGATCGCCGCCGTGGAAGCCTCCATCGCCAACAGCCTCGCCCAGCTCAAGCTGAAGCGGAAGCGACGCACGCTGTAGCCAGCCGTCAGAGAAACGGCGAGTCCCGCCTCCGTTCCTTGATTGCAACCGGTCGCGCCGCGGGCTATGCCCGGCGTGCTATGAAGCTGCCACTCTGCGCTGCTGCCCTGGGCTTGATCTTATTGCCGGCGCAAGTTCCGGCGAACGAATCGTCCAATGCGGCCGCCGACGTCGTTTCCGTCGCCAGGCGGGTGGCGGCGCAGCGATTCAGCGGATTCACCTACGGTCCTGACCAAAGCAAAAAGCAAATCGACTGCGTGCAGTTCACCGGAGCGGTGGTGGAGGCTCTGCTCAAGCGGCCGCTGACGAAAGCGGAGACGGATGCGCTGTACATTCGCGGCCGGTTTGAGGATTTGAATGCGGCGGTGGAGAGCGGCGACGCCCGCACCAGGGGCATTCAGACGGCCCTCGCGGATTTGATCAAACGGGGAACGGCCGTCGCCGCCGCCGATGTCCGCGAGGGCGATTTCGTGCAATATTGGATCCGGAGAAAGGACGGCAAGTGGGCCGGGCATTCGGCCGTGGTGAGCCGCGTCTTCAAGGACGCGGAGGGAGCGGCGGCGATCGCCATTTTCAGTTCAAATCAGAGCACCAACGGCATCGCCGAAATGGACTTCGGAGCAAAGGGGCTCTCGCTGCGGGGGACGGACCGGCGGTTCTATTTTGTGAGGTTCCTGGCTGCGGTTCCGCCGCCGGCGGCTCCGTGAGGAGAGATGGCCAGCATGCGATTGCGGGCGCCGCGTTCCTGGACTTTGTTCTGCGACTGACTTCCGGCGTGCGACGTCAACGTGGTCCATCCCCTTATGCGCCTGCGACTTTTCTTTCTTCTGCTCACGGTTGCGCCCGCCGTCGCCGGGCCGGCCGTCGTTCCCGCCGGCCCGCAGCCGGAATTCGCGGTGACCCTGACAGGGGTCAGCGAACTGAGCGGCCTGACATGGTGCCGCAAGGAACTCTATTACGCGGTGTCCGACGGGCGTCCGGGCCTCATTCCGCTGCAGTTGGCTCTGGATTCAGCCACCGGCCTGATCACCGCCGTAACAGCGGACCCGGTGATTGCGGTGACCACCAAACTGGTCGATTTCGAGGACATCGTCTGGGTTCCTGACAGGAACCGGCTGATCGTCAGCACCGAACGCCCTCCGGGCATGGTGGAGATCACGCTGAAGGGCGACTGCCGGATCGCCCCGGTGCTGCCGCCCGTGTTTCAGCAGGCGCGATTCAACCGCGGCATGGAGGCGCTGACGCGGGATCCTGACACCGGGCATCTCTGGACGGCGAACGAGGACACGCTGACGCCGGACGGGGCGCTGTCCTCGCACAAGGCCGGTGGACTGGTGCGGCTCCAGGAGTTCGATGCGAAGGGCCGCGCGCTGCGGCAGTTCGCATGGCGCTCGGAGGCTCCGCTGGTGCAGGGCGGCACCGGAGTCACCGGTCTGTGTGCCGTTCCGGGCGGCGGGCTGATCGTCATGGAGCGCATCATCGCCGGGGCATGGCTGGAGCTGCGGCTCTATCTAGCCGGTCTCGAGAATGCCACGGACACCTCGGCGATGGCTTCCCTGTCGGGCATGAATGTGGCCCCGGTGCAGAAGACGCTGCTCTATCAGCGCATCACCGGCCTGACCAATTACGAGGGCATCTGCGCGGGGCCGCTCCTGGCCGACGGCAGCCGGTCGCTCCTGCTCGTGGCCGACAACGGCGGCGGCGACGTTCACAAATTCCTCGCGCTGCGCTTTACGCGCTGAGTCTCTCACACATCGCACAGTTTCACCGCGGCATTGAGCGAAGCCAGCTTGTCCGCATGCTTCGGGATAAACTCCTGCCCGACAAAACCTTTGTAGCCGCTCGCCGCGATGGCGCGCATGATGCCGGGATAGTGAATCTCCTGGTCGTCGTCGAGTTCCTGACGGCCCGGATTTCCCGCGGTGTGAATGTGGCCGACAAACGGTGCGCATTCCTGATACCGGCGAATCACGTCGCCGTCCATGATCTGCACATGATAGATGTCGAAGAGCATCTTCATGCGCTCCGATGAAATGGCACGGCAGATGTCGAGCGCGTAGTCGATGTGATCACACCAGTAGTCGGGGTGCCCTTTCATGTTTTCGCTCACCCGGCTGTTCAGCATTTCCAGGCAGAGGGTCACTTTTTTCTCCTCGGCGCGGGGCACGATTTTTTTCAGACCGTCGATCATGTTTTTGCGGGCCGTTTCGTGATCCATGCCGCGGGTGAATCCGGAGAACGTGATGACGCTTTCCACGCCGTGCGCCGCACAGGCGTCGATGCTCGTGCGGAGTTTTGTCAGGCACTCGTCGTGCTCCTCCGGGTGCGCGAAGCCTTTGGCAAATCCGTGACTGCCGGCGATGGCGCAGGTGAGGCCGTGTTTTTTCAGCATGGGCCAGTGCTCCGGGCCGACGAGTTCCACGGACTTGAGGCCCATCTTCGCGGCGCCGATGGCGAGTTCCTCCACGGTCATGGGATTGAAGCACCAGTGGACCACGGACTGCCGGATGCGTCCTTTGGCGGCGACGTAGTAATCTTCGGCGGCGGAGGAGTTCACAGTGGCGGCGGCGCCGATGCCGGCGGCGGTGGAAATGAATTGGCGGCGGTTGGTCATGGCGGCGGAAGGGTAATGGCGACACTTCGTAGCGTGCATTGCCGCCGGGGCAAATCCGCAGGCGCGAAGAAACGGACGGCGCCCCGATCAGGCATACTCGATCCGCTCGAAGATGCCGCCGCCGAGGAGTTCGTCGCCATTATAAAAGGCGCAGATTTGGCCGGGGGAGAGGGCGCGCTGGGGTTTGTCGAAAATGACTCGCACGCGCCCGTGGCCGGCGTCTTCGACTTGTGAGGGCTGGCCGGGGCAGCGGTAGCGGGGCTGCACGTCCATGCGGGCGGGCAGGGAAGGGAAGTCGTGGAGCCAGGAGAGGCTCGTGACCGTGCAGCGGCTTGCGTAAAGCAGCGGAGTGTCAGGGTGGTCGAACGCGAGGACGAGTTCCCGGGTGGCGGGGCGCTTCTCGACCACCACGTAAGCTTCCCGGTAGGTGTTGGAGGGGACGCCGAGACCTTTGCGCTGACCGAGGGTATATAAATGGAGCCCGCGGTGACGCCCCAGTTTCTTTCCTTCCTGACTGACAATGTCGCCCGGATCATCGGGCACGTAGGCGCGGAGGAAGTCGGTCATCTTCACCTGACCGATGAAGCAGATGCCCTGACTGTCCTTCTTCGCGGCGGTGCTGAGGCCGAGCGCAGCGGCGCGGGCGCGGACTTCGGCTTTGAGAAGGTGGCCGACGGGAAAGAGGGCATGCCGCGCCTGATGCTGCTGCATGAGGGCGAGAAAATAGGTCTGGTCTTTGCCCGGATCGGCACCGCGAAAGATGCGGCTGCATTCCGGCCCGTGCCGCACGCGCGCATAATGGCCGGTGGCCACAAAATCGAAACCGTGGTCGAGCGCGTACTGCAGAAAGACACCGAACTTGATCTCACGATTGCACATCACGTCAGGGTTCGGTGTCACCCCGCTGCGGTAGCCTTCGAGCAAATAGTGCACGACGCGCTCACGGTAGTCGCGCATCAGATTGACGACGCGAAATTCGATACCGAGCTTTTCCGCGACGGCACGGGCGTCCTCGATGTCCTGCATCCACGGGCAGTCGCCGGCGATATTGTCTTCATTGATCCAGTTCTTCATGTAGGCCGCCGTGACCTCATGGCCCTGCTCCAGCAGCAGGGCCGCGGCCACGCTGCTGTCCACTCCGCCGGACATCGCACAGAGAATTTTTGCCATGGGGCAGAGAACATGTGCCGGGGGCGTCGGCAAGCCGGTGGCGAAGGGCATGCGTGCCGTCCCTCAGAAAAGTTTGGATGCAGAGTTGACTAAGCAAACCAAACCTTCGTATAGGTTCCATATTCTCTATGATTACACAACTGACCTCCGTAAACCGCTCCCTGTCATTTGCCATCGCACCGGGAACCGATTCGACCGGGAAGAAAAAATTAGATTCGGCGGGAAGCCGGAGTCGCGGCCGGCGGGTCATCGTTAGAGTCGGAGGGGGCATGGAATGGGGCGCTATGCTGGGCAGCCTGTTGGTCCTGGGCACCTCCGCCGGGGCGCAGATCGCGGCGCCCTTCGCCGGCGACTGGACCATTCACTCCTTAACGACTCCCACCTGCCTGCTGGAAACGTTCCTGCAATACCCGGACGGAGAAACCCGGACCAGCCGGGCCGAGTGGACTGGAAGCGGCGACAAATACCTCGAGGTGCTGGACGGGACCGCAATCGGGGCGGAAGTGCTGGTCAATGCGTTCTACCCCGAAAGCTACTCCACCGAGTCCCGGTCATTCCAGCTATCGGCCGGCGGCATCGTTTCAGGCGGTGTTTCGGGCACGGTGGTCGCCGTTTCCGGAAACCGGATTACCTACACCGATGCCGGCGAGGCCGGGACGGTTTTCGCCAATGTCTCCCGGGACGTTTTGTTTGAACGGTCGCGGAATGATGAAGAACAGAGCCTGACCCTCTGCCTGAAGAAACCGCAAACCGTGACGGCGGCGGATCTTGCCGGCACGTGGCATCTGGTGGCTTTTTCCACTCCGGCGGATCTCACGCGCAATATCGGCGAACGCCTGCTGGACACTTACTTCACCAATGAATTTGATCAGGTGACAGGAACGATCACGGTGGGAGCGAACGGCCAGTTCACCGGCACCTTCGACGGGAGCCTTCAGCCGGGTTCGGGGACTGGCGTCACCCTCACCGTCACCGGGGATGATCCCCTGGCTTTTTCGATCAACGCCTCCCGCACCGTGATGGTCCGGGCGGAGAACGGCACGGAGGAAAGGGACTTCGTCGTCATGGTCAAACAGCCGGCTGCGGCAACGGTGGCTGACATCGCCGGAAGCTGGCGGTTTGCTGCGCTGGATGTGCCCACCACGCTGACCGAGACCTATTACAACCCGGGCACGGATACCTCCCGTCAGGCCACGAATGACTCCTTCGCACAGGTCGGAGAGTTCCTCGTGGATGTGTTCCATGAAGCCCCGTTCGTCTTGCGGACGAGGAATGTCGCAGTGCCGGCTTCGGGCGGTTCTGGCATTTCTGCCGGCCCCGGCGGTGCGGTGACCCTGCCAGGATTCGGAGGAGTGACCCTGCGGTGCAATGCCGACCACTCCGTCATGATCGGCGGGGTGACCGACGGCACAAGTCAGGCAATCATTGTCGGTGTCAAAGATTCGGCTGTTCAGGAGCAGACCTTTGCACAGCGGGTGGATTTCAGTGCCTTTGGCACCAACGGGGAACTGCCCGGTTTGTTTTTTCTGAACTGGAACGCCGCGGCCGGACTTGTGCTCGAGGGGTCGGTGGACATGAGGCAGTGGGAAGCGATCCCCGATGCTGTGGGGGATTCCTACCGCGTCGATCCCGCCAGCAGCCCGTACCGCTATTTCCGTGTGGTGGAGGCACCCTGAGTCCTTCGACGCCCGCGGCCGGTTCTTGTGCCGCCGGCGCTGCGGATAATGATTGGCAAACGGCGGCCGTTTTGTTAAGCACCGGGCCGATGGCCGGTTCCCTGAACAACGACGCTGCACAGATCACCCTGCTTTTGCAGGAAGCCGCCGCCGGCAAAGCGGAGGCGGCGGATGCGCTCATTCCTCTCGTGTATGACCAGCTGCGCAGCATCGCCCGGGGGCGAATTGCCGGTGAACGCGAGGACTTTACGCTGCAGGCGACGGAACTGGTGCATGAAGCCCTCCTCAAGCTGGCTCCGTCGCTCGAGAAGCGAGACTGGCAGGACCGGACCCACTTTTACAATGCCGCGGCGGAGGCCATGCGGCGCATCCTGGTGGATCACGCCCGGAGCAAAAACGCCCTCAAGCGCGGCGGCGGCGCTGTGGAGTTCGTGCCCATCAACCTCATCGAGGTCGCGGCAGGGGATTCGGAAAAAATCCTGGCGCTGAATGAGGCCATCGTGCGCCTTGAAGCAATGGATGCCACGCTGGGACAAATTGTCAGACTTCGATTCTTCGCCGGACTCACGGTGGCGGAGACGGCGCGCACGCTGGGACTCTCCCCGCGCACGGTGGTGCGGGAGTGGGGGTTTGCGCGGGCATGGCTGTTCAAGGAACTGGAGGGATGACCGGTCATGAACCTGCTGCGACTCCGCGAAATCTATCACCGCGTCTGCTCCGCGCCGCCGGGGGAGCGGGCGACTGTGCTCGACGAGTGCTGCGGCGCCGATGACGCGCTGCGGGCGGAAGTCGGGGCCCTGCTGGCCGCAGGCGAGCGGGCCGGGGCGTTTCTTTCCGAGCCGACGATGCAGGCGGACGGGGAGACGGCCCTCGATTTCGGGACGCTGCCGTGCGGGGCCATCGGAGCCTATCAACTTCTGGAGAAGCTGGGAGAGGGGGCCTACGGCGAGGTGTTTCTGGCGGAGCAGCGTGAGCCGGTGCGGCGGCGCGTGGCGTTGAAGATGCTGAAGGCCGGGCTGGATTCGAAGCAGGTGCTGGCGCGGTTCGAAGCGGAGCGGCAGACACTGGCGATGATGGATCATCCCGGCATCGCGAGGGTGTTCGATGCCGGCATGACGCCGCTGGGGCGGCCGTATTTCGTGATGGAGTTTGTGGACGGAGTGCCGGTGACGGACTACTGCATGCTCCGGAGAACGCCTCCGCGGGCACGGCTGGAACTTTTCTGTGAGATCTGCCGCGCGGTGCAGCACGCGCATACCCGGGGAGTGATCCACCGCGACTTGAAACCGTCGAATATCATGGTGACGGAAACCGGCGGTGCGCCGCGGGCGGTGGTGATCGACTTTGGCATCGCCAAAGCCATGCGCGGCCTCGATGCCGGAGCGACGCTGCATACCGGCCTGCGTCAGCTTATGGGCACGCCGGCCTACATGAGCCCGGAACAGGCGGGTCTGGGCGGCCCGGATGTGGACATGCGCTCGGATGTCTATTCGCTGGGTGTGCTGCTCTACGAACTGCTCACAGGCGTGACGCCGCTGGATGCTGCGCAGTTGAAGGCCGCAGCGCTGGCGGAACTGCAGCGGCGCATCAGTGAGGACGTGCCGCCGAAGCCCAGCACGCGCGTGGCCGGTCTGACTGCCGCGCCGGCGCAGCCGGGCCTGCGCGCGGACTTCGCCGCGCCGGTGAAACTGCTGAAGGGTGATCTCGACTGGATTGTCATGAAGGCACTGGAGAAGGAGCCGGAACGCCGCTATGCCACGGCCGCTGCTTTCGCCGACGACGTGGTGCGGCATCTCGAGAACCTGCCGGTTTCGGTCGGTCCGCCTTCGTTTTGGTACGGCCTGAGAAAATTCTCGCGGCGTCACCGCGCGGGAGTCACGGCGGCGGCGATTGCGCTGCTGGCCCTGTGCGGCGGACTTTCCCTGGCGCTCTACGGTTTGCACCGGGCCCGCCGCGAAGCCGCAGCCAAAGAAGTGCAGCACCGGCGGGCCGAGCGCGTCATCGCAGTGATGAACCGCGCGTTCGCTTCCGCCAACCCCATTGCCGCCAAAGGAGGCGACTACACGCTGCGTTCGCTGCTGGATGATTTCACGCGCGACTTCGACGCGGCCACGCCTCTGGAGCCCGAAGTGGAGATCTCCCTGCGCCAAACGGTGGGCCGTGCCTATCAAAGTCTCGCGGAGTACACGGCCGCGGAACGGCAGTTCGCCGCGGGGCTGGCCCTGGCCGAAAATCATGAATTGCCGGAAAGGAGCGCGCTGCTGGCCGACATGGGCTGGCTGCTGTGCGATCTCGGCCGTTATGAGGCGGCGCAGAAGCGCTTCACCGCAGCGCTTGCAGGAATGCAGCCCGCCGCGCCGGAATATGCCCTGACCGAAGCACGGCTCGCCGAGGTGTGGCACCGCCTCGGAAAAAATGACCGCGCTCTGGAAACGGTGCGCGAGGCGGTGGCGCGCCCTTCCGGTCATGCGACAAGGCTGGAGATTCTGCAGCAGGCCGCGGTGGTCTTTCTCGGCTGCGGCGAAGTGGACGAAGCAGAGCACTGGAGCCGCCAGGCGCTGGGTCTGGCCGAGTCGCAAAGCGGTGCCGGCAGTCCGCGTACCATCGAGCCGCTGTTGTCGCTCGCGGATTCTCTGAGCCGGAAAGGCCGCAGCAGTGAGGCGGCGCAGATGGCGGGCACGGCGCTGCAAAGGGCGGAGGCGAGCCTCGGCGCGGACCATCCGATCACGCTCATGGTGCAGGGGAGACTTGCCGATTTTCGCGCCGCCGGCACTCCGGACCAGGGAGCGGCGGAGCACCGCGAAGTCTTCGAGGCGCTGATGAAAAAACTGGGCGCCGATCATCCCCGGACCATGGAGGAACTGATCCGGCTTTGCCTGAGCACCGCGGCGGCCGCGCTTCCGGAAGCCTCCTCGCTGCCAAAGAATTCCTCCACCAAGCTCTCGGAGATCTCCGGCAAGGGCATGACGGAACTGATCGAGGTGCTGCGGAAAAACGACCGGCTGCCGGAGTTCGAGGTGGTGGTGCGCCGCGGCATGGAGGAGGCGGCGCGCCGCCCGGAGAGTGCCCGCATCTCGCTCGAACTCGAAAGCGTTTATTACTTCATCCGGCTGGTCGGCGGTCATTTCGACGAGGCTCACGATGCATTTGTCAGGCTCATCGCCAAAGCCCGGGAGACGATGAGCGCCGGGGAGAACTTCGTCGTGGCGCTGCATCTCCTCCGGGCCATGGCCAGCGAGCATGACCGGCTGCCGGACCTTCATGAAGCGACCCGCGGGCTGGCCGGTATTCTCGCGGCGCGGCCGCCAGGGGATTTTCAGACGCTGCGTTATTTGAATCAGCTGCGGCACCTGCACGAGCGCAATCACAACCTCGCCGCGCAACTGGAGACCATCGACGCGGGGATGAAGAGTCTGCCTCCGGTCAGCTTCTTTCCAGCGGAGTACCGCAACCGCGTGCTGCTGGGCCGTGCCGGGCTGCTGCAGCGGACCGGCGCGTCGGAAGCCGCCCTGGCCGATATCCGGCTGGCTTACGAAGAGGCCGTGAAGAGGAATGACAAACCTGACAAACTGCTCCTGAATGCGGCTTTGCGCCGTGCCGAAGCAGAGTTGGCGTCCATGCACTGGGCGGAAATGCAGAGCTGGCTGCCGGCGCTGCTGGAGAAAATCCCGCCGGAGCAGGAAGCGCCGGCCGCAGAACTCCGCGCCCGCTGGCAGCAATGTCAGGAGCGGCTCCGCACCGAATCTCCGCCGCCGGCGGAAGATTTGCGGGAACCTGATTTTTCCCGGCTGGCGGAGGAGGCGGAGAGGCTTTGGGGGCAGGGGACCGCGGCATCGCGCGCGGCACTGGCCGGCTTTGCCCGGCGCTATGCCGCGTGGAACCGCGGTCCGGAGTGGCGTGAACTGACCGCAACGCTCGAGGACCGCAGACTGAATCTCCCGGCCGGCGAGCGGCTGATCGCGCCTGACGCTTACTGGCAGGTGCGCGCGACGGATGCGATGGAGGAGGCATGGCCTGCTCCGGCGCAACTCAATGGCCTGTGGCACACGATCCCTGCTCCTTTCGCTGCGGAAATTCCCTTGTTCCATCGCGCGACCATGACGCCTCCCGCCGGGCACCACGCCGGGGCGCCGGTTTATTTCTGTCACTTTTTCGATGTCACCCGGCCGGAGAGCCGGCGACGGCTCAAGATTTGTCTGGCATGCGCCGGAAACGCGAGGCTTTGGCTCAATGGCAGGGAAATCCGGATGCCTGAAGCACGCAGCGATGAGCCGCTGGAACTGGCGGCCCTTCCCGTGACTCAAGTGATGGACGCCGCCGGATGGCTGATCGCCGGCCGGAACCTGCTGAGCGCTCAACTCAAGCCGCTGCCGGGCGACCCGCCGCGCTGGGCGTTCGATTTGTCGCTCGAAGCTCTGGATCGTTAGGCCGAATGTGACTCAGGGTTGTGTGTGACGGGGCCCGAATGACCGGGGAACGGGACCGGAATTTACCGGCCGTCAGGGGCTGTTGTTCAAAACCAAAACTTTTTTGGCGCACCGGCACGGGGTTTTCCGCCTGAAACAGAGGAAGAGTCTTTCCCCGCAATCTTCCGCGACCCGCTTCCGTCCTGCTGATTTTTCTCACCCCTGTCCGCCCCGGCCGCCGTCCGCACCTGGACCGGCGGCGGGGCGGATCACAGCTGGCTGATGCGACTGGCCTGACAGACTGCACGTTTGCCGGAGAAGTTTGAGGCCCTGCGCAAACATGCCGACGCAGGTGCCGGCGGAACGGAACGGACCTCTCCTCCGCTTGACGCCTCCGCGCGTCCCGTCCAGATGCGCGCACCGGCCCGCCTGATTCCCGCGGGCTGTTCTCTTTTCTGCACCTATGGATTGGTTGTCCATTCTCTGGCTTTGCTGCTACATACCGGTTGTTATCGGACTCTCACTCTTCGGGCTGCACCGCTGGTCCATGGTCATTCTGTTCTGGCGGAACTGGAGGAAACCGCCGCGCCCCGCCGGCCGCATGGAAAAACTGCCGCTGGTGACGGTGCAGCTGCCCATTTTCAACGAACTGCACGTGGTGCGCCGGCTCGTCGATGCCGTGGCGGCGCTCGACTGGCCGCAGGAACTGCTGCAGATTCAGATTCTCGACGATTCGACCGATGAAACGCGCGAAATCTGCCGGGAGGAACTGGAGCGTCTCCAGCGCGAGGGCTTCGACGCGGAGTTGATCCACCGCACGGACCGCACGGGCTTCAAAGCCGGAGCCCTGGAAAACGGCATGGCCACTGCGAAAGGGGAGTTCATTTACATCCTCGATGCTGACTTCCTCCCGCCGCCCCGCGTGCTGCACGACATGGTCGATTTTTTCACCGATGAAAAGATCGCGCTGGTGCAGAGCCGCTGGGGGCACATCAACCGCGACTACTCGCTGCTCACCAAAATTCAGGCGATCTTTCTCGACGGTCACCTCGTGGTCGAGCAGGTGGCGCGCAGCCGCAGCGGCCGGTTCTTCAATTTCAACGGCACCGGCGGCATCTGGCGCAAGCAGGCCATTGTGGATTCCGGCGGCTGGGAGCACGACACGCTGACCGAAGACCTCGATCTCAGCTACCGGGCGCAGATGCGGGGCTGGCGGTTCATTTATCTGAATGACCTCGTGACGCCCGCGGAACTGCCGGTGGACATGAACGGCTTCAAGACCCAGCAGTTCCGCTGGACCAAAGGGAGCATTCAGTGCTGCCGCAAGCTCTTCGGCACTATCTGGCGCAGCGAAGAACCGCTCTGGATCAAACTGGAAGCCACGGCCCACCTGTGCACGAACTTCGCCTACCTGCTGCTCTGCTTCCTCTGCTTCCTGATCTTCCCGGGCACTGACCGCGGTCTCACGGAATGGCTCGGCCCGGAATTGCGCGCATGGCTCGTGGACGTGCCGGTCTTCGTGCTCACCGCCATTTCCGTCGGTTTGTTCTACATCACGGGTCAGATCGGGTCCAACCGGCAAGGCTGGGTGCGCCGCGCGGTTTACCTTCCAGGTGCCCTCGCGCTCGGCATCGGATTGGCGGTGAACAGCACCAGGGCCATCATCGAAGCCCTGTTGAAGAAGGAGTCGCCGTTCGTCAGGACCCCGAAATACGGCATCGAAAAGAAGGGGCAGGATTTCAAGAAAACCAAGTACACGTCCCTCAAGAGCATCGGCATGGGCGTGGAATTGCTGCTCGCAATTTACTTCACGATTGTTACAATTTATGGTATCTTAGAAAATTACTGGCTTTCTGTGCCATTCTACCTATTATTCACTTTCGGTTTCTGGTATGTTGTGGCGGGCTCCCTCCCGCAACTTTTCCAGTCCCGCGCTCCAGAAAGCTCTGGCGGTACGCCGCCTGCTTGATTAAAACACTGACGGTGTCCGCCCCCCAGGCCGCCGGCGGACCCAGACCCAGACCCAATGTCCCACACGACCAGTTCCCGACCAGGGGCCGGCCTTCGCCGGTTCGTTCGCTTTGCCGCCTGTGTATTTGCGGCCTGCTTTTTCTCCAACTGCGCCTCCTCCAGCAAGGAGTTGCGCGTCAGCGTCAAAGACCAAAAAATGGCGCTCTATGACCAGGGCCAGCTGGTTCGCACCTACGGTGTCTCCACCTCCAAGTTTGGGTGTGGCGACGGTCGCGGCACCAACTGCACGCCCATCGGGAAGCTCAAGGTCGCCAAGAAAATCGGAGACGGAATGCCTCCGGGGATGGTCTTCAAGAGCCGCCGGCCCACCGGGGAAATCCTTCGTCCGGACGCTCCAGGCCGCGACCCCATCGTGACGCGCATCCTGTGGCTCTCCGGAGATGAAAATCGGACCCGGAATGCCTACGGCCGTTACATCTACATCCACGGCACACCGGAGGAGCGGAACATCGGCCAACCGGCGAGCTATGGATGCATCCGCATGCGGAGCATGGACATCATCGATCTCTACAGCCGCGTTCCCGTCGGCACTCAGGTCAGGGTCGTGAACGGCGGATTGCCCCAGGAGGCCAAACAAATGCCGGAATACGTTTACACGCCGCCGGTGCGCCCCGAACCGGTCTCGCGCCCGGGTGTCTCCAAGGAAACCGGCGTCGCAAAACGTTGACCGCAGTGCCGGCTGGCTCGCGAGGGGCGCTGCAGCAAATCTGGCGGGCTCACTGATTGTTGTTCCAGGTATCGTTGAATTCGATTCCTCCTTCCGTCCATGTCCATGTGATGGACTGATAAGTAATGCTCACCTCTTCGAGATCCCCGGCACGGTCGGCGCTCAGATCCCGGGTATTGGTCTTCCAGTTGCGCACCCCGGTGATGCGGCCGCCGGTGATGGTGACTTTATAGTATTGCTCCTGGCTGCCGTCTCCGCTGGGACTGGGCCGCCAGAAGCGGAACTCACCGGAGATGACTTCATTTTGCACCAGTGCTTTGTAAAGCAGCGGCGTGGCTTTATCGATCGGCTTTACGATGCGGATGGGCTTATGCGTGCGGCGCCCGGCAACGACAATGACCTCATGATCGAAGCCGAGGCCATTGATGTAGTCATTGCCGCCGCCCGGATTGGCAGTGCCCTCACCTGGAATGGTGGTGCCATTGGCTGTCAGGATGACATCGACTGACGGAGCGGCCTGGCAAAGACTGGCGGGCAGCAGGCAGCAAAGAACGAGGGCGGTGATGCGATGGATGGCGTGGATTTTCATGGCGGTGGGTGGATTAAGGTGGATCTGAGAGGACCCGAATGAAGTAGAAGTCGCCGTCCGGAGCGGCTTCCAAAGCGTAGGAAAACAGCCCCGGCTGCCCGACACGCACATCCTCCGCCAGCCGGGAGCCGCGCTCCGCCAGTCGCGGACGGTGCCAGATTTCATAGCGGCGTCCTGGCAGAGCGTGCCAGCAGAGGACGATCTTGTCCGGTGCGGGAAACTCCACGGTTTCGATGTGGAAATAGGAACTGCCGTCCTGCGCGGCCGTGCCGGCGGCGCTTTCCTCCGCATTGGAATAGCCGTCGTTGTCAGGATCGGCTCTGCCGTCGTCGGTGAACGGGTCCAGTTGGTTCGCCAGTTCGTAGGCGTCGGACATCAAATCGTTGTCGTCGTCCGGGTCGGCATTGTCGCCGGTGCCGTCCGCGTCGTTATCGGAGGATTCGGCCGGGTTGTCAGGAAACGGATCCAAATGGTCGGGCACGCTGTCGCCGTCGAAATCGGAGGGGCCGGAAACTTCAAACGGCTGATTCTCGTGCAGCGTGGGATGCAACCCGGTGTTCGCGCCGGCCCAGCGTTCGGGAGACAATGGCACACCGCCGGGTGCCAGAAGTTCGGATGGCAGCAGCCGCAGCGCAGTGCCGCGGCTGGAGAGGAGCGGACTGCGCTCCACTTCGACGCGGGCGCGCGGGAAGGTCGCCAGCACCCCGGTGTCGTTCAACTGATCCGTCAGTTCCAGAAATGCCGTACTCTCCGGGCGGAAGCTGAAGAGGTACTCGTACTCAAGAATCCCGGATCGCACGATGTATCCGCTGACCACTTCGCGCTGACCGGCGGGGAGCGGCAGGACGGTCGCAGTCAGGAGAAATGCGAGCGTGGCTTTCATGGCCGGATTTAGCCATAACCGCCGGGAAAATGCACGGAGTATTTGTAAGGTTAAGAGAGCGCCGCGCGCAGGGCGTCCATCTCCTCCTCCAGCGCTTCGCCGCTGCTGACGGCTTGAGCGAGTTCTGCACGGATGAGATCGCGCCAGCGGCGGCGCAGGCGCATGGCGAAGGATCGCAGCGCGGTCTCGCTCAGTCCGACACGCGCGCTGATGACCGCGTAGTTGTCCTGGCCGCCGCCATTGTCAGGGAATAGCGCCGCAAAGATCCCGGCTTTGCCGCTGGCGGCGCACTCCTCCGCCAGCCGGGTGCGGGAGCGGGACATGATTTCCATGGCCCACACGCGCTCGAATGCGCTTTCCGGCGTCTCCGTTTCCACGGCCAGTTCCGTGTAGCCTCGCTCCGCGCCGTCCGCCTCAAGAGAAACGTGCGCCGCGCCGCCGCCGCGCTTGACCGCGGTCTCACGGGATCGTTCGTCGCTCATGTGATTGCGCATTCCGGCCAGCAGGAAGGAACGGAACCTGCCGCGTCCTTCCGTCAGGTTTGCCAGCGACCGCCTCGCCAGGAGTTTGGCCATGAATCCCTGCACCGCATCCTCCGCATCCTCCGGCGTGCAGCCCCAGCGCCGCGCAAACGCATAGAGTGGTCGCCACACGCCTCGCAGCAGCTGCTCCAGCGCTGCGCCCGCTGCGGAGTCGTCCCCCCGCGCGGTCAGCACCAGACTCCAGCGCGTGGTCAGGAATTCATCGGCCATGCCGCCTTATGGCAGGACAGAAAGTGATCCGAAAGAGTGAAGTTTTCAGTCCGGCCGCGGCACTAAGGCGATGCCGTCACGAGGGCGCGCAGAAAGCGCCGTGAGGCGGGGCCGGTGATGAGGAAGTTGTCGCGCACTTTGAGCGTGGTGGCGTTATCGATGAGCGTGGTCGTGTCCGCAGCGCTGAAATCCAGGAACGTACCGCCGCTGTGGATGCTGTAAGTGACGAGCGGGCGTTTGGTGAGGGTGAGCGTGAGGTAGGCGCCTTCCAGCACGGCGGCGGGCGGAGTGTCGAAGGCTTTGGGGTTCATGTCGAAGCCGTATTCCAGGAGCAGATTCGAGCCGTCGTGATCGGGATCGTCGTCGGCGTCATGATCGGTAATGAAGTCGAAGTAAGCCAGTTCCCAGGCATCGGGCAGGCCGTCGTTGTCAGTGTCAGGATCTGCGTTGATGACGGGCACGCCGGAATAGACGCTGAGGTCGTAGATGCCGAGGAAGCCTTCGGCGATGCCGCCTTCCAGGCCGATGAGGCGGATGCCGGCGACGTTCTGCGCGGTGGTGTTCAGCGTGAAGGTGGCCATGCGGGACATGGGGGCGGGATTGTTGGCGGTGCCGTCTCCGACACGGTGCCCGGTGAGGACAGCGATGTAGTCCGAAGTGTGCGGCACGGTGATCCAGGAAGTGCTGCCCTGAGTGCGAATCTGGATCGCCGGCTCTGCGAGGTGCGCGGCGGTGAGATAGCCGGAAGTGGCCGGGCCGGTGTTGGTGGGGCCGAACCAGCCGCCGTTGGTAAAGGTGGCGAAGCGCACGGTGAGACGGCTCACCGTCTGGGGAGCCGTCCAGAGAATGCCGGCGTAGCTGTAGGTGCCGGGTCCGCTCGCGTTCCAGGAATCCACGCGGGAGAAGATGTACTCGTCGTTGATGTCAGGGGTGATGCCGGCGTGCGCGACGGGAGTGCCGTCGAATTCATCCAGCGCGGTCTTCACGCCGAGAATGGCGGTGCCGCAGCTGGCGAGGTTGGGCGCGGGAACCGGCTGGAGCGGGGCCGCGGGCACCGGGGCGTTCACCAGGGGATCGGAGCCAAAGTGAATTTCTTCGCCGTCGGATACCGAGTCGCCGTCGTGGTCGGCGAGCAGGGGATTGGTGTTATGAATATTGACCTCCGCGGCGTCGGTGAGGCCGTCTTCATCGGTGTCGCTGTATTGAATGGAAGTGCCGAGCGTGGTTTCCGCGGCATCGCTGAGGCCGTCGCCGTCAGTGTCGCCGGCGGTCAGATTGGTGACCGCGGCAATGTTCCATACGGCGAGGAAGTTTTGATGATTGCCGATGACGCGGATGCCTTTGATGCGCTCCAGCGGCGTGACGGGTGTGAAGATCGCAGAACGCCGGGTGGCGATGCTGCCGCTGCTGCCGATGACATGGCCGGTCATGCGCGACACGTAGTCGCTGGTGGTGGGGACAGATCCCCAGGTGAGGCCGTCGTTGGTGTACTGAACAGTGGGAGTGGTGGAAGTCGTGGCGGTGACATCCGCTGCGGTGAGGGTCATGCCGGGTGTGGGCGTGCCGGTGCCGGAGGAGAACCAGCCGCCGTGGCCAAACGTGGCGAAGGTGATTTCCAGCCGCTGCACGACCACGCCCGGCTCGAGGCGCGCGGGCCATTCGATGCCGGCGTAGGAGGTATGTCCGGTCATATTGCTGGTGTGCGCGAGAGTGGTGAGGCTCTGATCGTTGAGCCATGCGGACTGTCCGGCATTGCTGCGGCGCACGCCGGTCGTTTCGTTGAGGCCGTTGAACATGGAAAACGTGCGCCCCATGATGCCCCAGCCGGCGCGGGCGAAGTCAGGCCGGAGACTCGCGGCGCTCAGCGGATTGAGGCCCAGCTCGACTTCCCGCCCGTCGCTCCAGCCGTCGTTGTCGGAGTCGGCGTCGAGGATGCCGGTGCTCCAGGTGTTGATTTCCGCGCCGTCGTTGAGGCCGTCGCCGTCGCTGTCTGTTCTGTCAGGCCACGAATCATGCGTGTTGAATTCCGCGCCGTCACTGAGGCCGTCGCCATCGGTATCCACGACCGCCGGACTGCCGTTGCGGTGCCTGTCTTCCCAGTCGCCGAGACCGTCGCCGTCGCTGTCAGACGACTGGGGATTGGAGCGCCACACATACTCGTCACGGTTGTCGAATTCATCATTGTCAGGATCAGCCGGCGCATCGTCCACGCCGACGGTGAGACCGTTGGCCTGTTCCCACGCGTCGTCCATGCGGTCGTTGTCCGCATCGGTCACGGGATCCGTCTCCACGGTAAAGTCCGCGATGCCGATGAAGCCCTCGGGACTCATGCTGCCGCTCATGGGGCCGACGACGCGGACGCCGGTGATGTCCATGGGCCGCTCCCGCAGCGTGAAGGTGAAGGAGCGCGTGGTGAAGGCCGCGCTGGTGGCGGGAATGACGTGACCGGTGAGGCGCTCCACGTAGTTGCTGGTGGCGGCCACAGGGCGCCAGCCGGCGACCGCTCCGGGGCTGGTGGTGACTTCCAGAATCGGCTCGCGGGGTGTGCCGAATTTCGGCAGCAGCATCTCGCGGGTGAGCGCGCCGCCGGGCGGCGGAGCCTCGCGACTGCCAAACCAGCCGCCTTCCACAAACGTGGCCATCGTCACTGTCACCGTTTTGATGCTGTCCTTGATCGGCGCGCTCCACGCCATGCCGGCTGAGGCAAAGCGGAAGGTGTCGAGCGCGTAGAGATCGTCGGAGACGCCCTCGCCGTAGTTGTGAACGACGGTGGCGGGGTTGCCGTCTATCACATGCGACAGCTCGCCGCCGTTGCGCAGACTTCCGCTGAACAGTCCCCTCGCCGTGATGGGCGGCGGCGGCAGCACTTCGCCGGTGGGATAAATGGCCAGATCCCACACGCCAACGAACGGCTGGCTGCCGCCGCCCTCTTCGCCGATGAGGCGCACGCCATTGATGCCGGTGGCCGGGGTATCGAGGGTGAAAGTGGCCACGGGCGAAACCGTGGGCCGGTCGTCCGCTCCGGCGATCACATGGCCGGTGAGCGCGGTCACGTAATTATTCCCGCCGGGCATCGTGGTCCATGTCGTGCCGCCATCGGTGGTGACCTGGATCACCGGCGGAATGAGGTGCGCCGCGGTGAGCGCGCCGCCGGCTCCGGGAGTGGAGTTGGCAGGGCCGAACCATCCACCGGCGGAGAATGTGGCCAGCTTCACCTGCAGCATTTGCACCGTGACTGTGACGGGAGAAGGCCAGCGCGCGCCGATGTAGCTGTAGCGGTTGGCGTTGGTGCCGTTCCAGGTGTCCACGCGCGTCAGCATTTCGCCGTCGGTCACATTGCCCGGCGTGCCGGCATTGGTCACCGCGGTGCCGTTGTCCGCATCCGCCGCGTTGTTAATGCCGATGATGCCGCCCGCGAGCAGGCTGAGGTTTTGCGGATTCGAGGCCGCACTCAGCGGGTCGGTGCCGTATTTCACTTCCAGACCGTCGGGAAAGCGGTCGGCATCGGTGTCCGAGATCAACGGATGCGTCAGGAGCGTGAACTTCTCCGCTCCGTCTTCGGCGGTGTCGCCGTCGGTGTCGCTGATGATCGCGGAGGTGCCCTCCGTGGCTTCATCCGCATCGGAAAGCCCATCGCCGTCAGTGTCTGCGGAGGTGGAGCTGTCGCAGACGGCGAATTCCCACACGCCGACGTAATTGCGATGCCCGCCGGCCACGCGAACTCCGCGCAGGCCGGAAAGCGGCGTATTCAAAGTGAACACCGCAGAGCGCCGCGTGGCATCAGGATAGGCTCCGCCGCCGGGCATCTGAAAGTTCAGCCGCGCCGCGTAGTTGGTGGTGTATTCTCCCGACGGCACTGTCGTCCATGTGGTGCCGTCCGTCGTCGTCTGAAGCACCGGCGCGGGCGTCAGATGCGTGGCCGTCTGCAGCGGCGAGCCGGCCGCCGGCGTGTTGCTGGCATTTCCAAACCATCCGCCGTCCGCAAACAGCGCCATCGTGATCTCCACGCGCGCTACCGGCTGCGGCCACACGTCCGGCCATACCACACCGGCATGGGATGCCGTGCCCGTCATGCCACTGGTGTCCGCCCGCGTGTAGAGATCGCCGTCATTCAGACTCGCCGTCGTGTTGGCGTTGTTCCGCATCGTGCCCGTCACCGCGAGATCGCCGGCACTGGTGGAATTGTTGCGGCCCATGATCGCCAGCCCGGCGCGGGCGATGTTCGCGCTGCGGCTCGCGGCATTGAACGGATGCGTGCCCAGCGCGATCTCCGTGCCGTCGCCAAAGCCGTCGCTGTCCGAGTCGCGGTTCATGGGCAGGGTGAAGTGAATGTTGATCTCCGCGCTGTCTGTGAGGCCATCCGCGTCGCTGTCCGCCAGAGCCGGATTCGTCAGGTGCGTATTCACTTCCGCTCCGTCGCTGAACCCGTCGCCGTCGGTGTCGGCGGCATTGGGGAAGGTGCCGTGCGTCGCGTCCTCCGCGCCATCGCTGAGGCCATCGCCGTCGCTGTCGGTCACCTGGGCATTCGTGTTCCAGCGGAACTCCTTCTCATTGCTCAGTCCGTCCGCATCCGCATCCAGCCCCGCGTCGTTCGTGCCCACCGCCAGGCCGTTTGCCGTCTCCCACGCATCGTCCATTCCGTCCGGCTCGCTGTCCGTGAACGCCGTTGCCTCCACTTCCAGCTCGAACACGCCGAGGAACCCATTGCCGTCGCCGCGACCGCCCGTCGGCCCGATGATGCGAATACCGCGCACGCCCGTCTGCTTCAGCGGCAGGGAAATCGTGAACGCCCGGCTCATCGGCGTGTTGTTGCTCGCAATGAACTGACCGTTGTAGGCGCTGAGGTAATTGTTGGTGGACGGCACCGTGGTCCACGTCGTCAGATTCGTGGAAACCTGCACCACCGGCGGCGTCAGCATGATCGGCGTGAGCGGAAAGCCCGACTTCGGCGACTCCCGGTTCCCGAACCACCCGCCATCCACAAAATGCGCCATCGTCAGCGTCAGCGAAGAAATCGCCTCAGCCCGCGCAGCCGCCCACGACACACCGACATAGCCATTCACGTTGTTCGGCTGGTTCGTCTGGTAGTTATCCACCCGCGTCGTCAGGTTCCCGTCGCGGATATTCGCCAGCGTGCCCGTCGCAAAGTGACTGGAGCCGGTGTCGGTAATGGTGGCATCGTTGCTGCCCATGAGGCCGGTGCCGAGCGGTGCGATATTGGCCGCCGCAGCGGGCAGGGCGATGGCAGGGAAGAGCAGGAGGGCGCGGAGCAGGGAGTTCATGACAGAGAGTTCCTCGGCAAATGATTCGCGGTGTGGCGGAGAACCTTTGCTTCGCTCACGGCGCGGGCGGCAGATTTTTCTGCCAGAAGCGGCCCAGAAAGCAGCCGTCGATGTCGTAGGCATTGAGCCAGCTGAAATCATCGCCCCAGCCCATGTTGCACTTGAAGGCGCGGTTCCAGCCCGGCTGCCACGGGGAGTTGGGGATTTCGTAGCGCCAGCGCCTGTAGGCATATCCCAGCACGTAATGCCACATTTCGTAGTAGAGTGCGATCCCGGGACGCCCGGCCTTGATGGATTCCGCGAGACGGATGCCGCTCTCGTCCCAGTCGTCGGAAATCACATCCGCCTCCCAGTGGAGTTGGGCGCCGATAAGCGGTCCGCCTGCGCCGAGCGCCTGACCGAGAATTGTGGAAGCCTGCACCTGTGCAAAGCCAAAGAAGGCCTCGCCGAGTTCCTCCGGAGGAGTGGCTCCGACACCATCGCCGCAGATCACGTCGCAGGCATCGTGCCAGTAGTGATACCAGGGACGCAGGCTGAAGGTGCTGTTCATGTCCAGCGGCGCGTCACTGATGCGCATGGTGTTGAACAACTCGGCTGTCGTGCCGTTGCGCTTGTAGTAAAGGCTGGTCACGCCCTTCGCGCGATCCCACCACGAATAGAGCATCTGCGCCGCTACGGGGCCGCAGCCGACGACTCCGCCGGTCCCGATAATGGGCTGGCACCAGGCATCGTCCGTTAATGCCTGACTGTAGCGCGGCTGGTCCTCCGTTTTGATGGCCTTCCATGTTTTGGAAACCAAAGTCGGCTGCGGCGAACCTCCGCGGGGCGCGCGGGCTGCGGCTCCGGTGATGTTTACCATGAGCCGCGCCACCGTACCGTCGGAGCGCCGCAACGTGAGCCGCCACGACCCTGGTGTGCGTGCGCTGACGGCCGCGCCGCCGCCGGGGAGCAGCGTCACCTCCGCCACCGGCTCCCGCTCTTCCTCGGAATCGAGCACGAACTCCGTGAAGTGCTCCTCTGTGAGGACCGACTCCCGTCCGCCGACCGGTATCGTCAGGGTGGGCGCACGGCCCGTGGCCGCCAGGGCATCGAATGCAAACATTTCCTTCCGCCACTCGCGTCGCTGCCGCAGGTAATCACTGCCCAGATACGCCTGACAAAACTGCCGGTAGTCCGTGAATCGCGGCGGCTCCGGCTGCGGATCGAATCCGCGGATGGTGGACGGGTTTTCCGAGTCCCAGCCCAGGCTGAGGCGCTGCGCCCGCGCCGTGTATTCCACATCCGTGCGCAGCACCGGATGATGCCCCAGGCTGGCCACCGAATCGCCGCTGGCGTCCTCGCCCACGATGTAAGTGGGCGCATAACGCACGATGCGGCTCACCGGACTGCCGCCGCAGCGCGCGAGCAGTTTCTCCGACATCGTTTCGCCGCGCGTGGCGAATTCCACGACCGGCGGCATGTCCGTGCCGGTGCCGAGCATCAGATAACCCCGCGTGCAGGAGTCGCGGTGTTCCGGCGAGGCCAGCACGCGCCCTGGCGAAGATTCCACAGGGGGGAGAATCTTCAATTCCACGGCATCCGGCGCGCCGCTGGTATTCCAGGGAGAGAACACCGGCACCACAAACGGCGCGATGGTCGCGCGGTCCCAGTCCGCGGCCTCCTCGTCGCCGTCCACACTGCGCCGGATGCCCTCCAGCGTTTGCACTGCGAGCTGCTGCACTGCCGGTTCCAGCGAGGAGAAGGCCAGCACCGGGGCCGTGCCTCCGTCGCGAACGCCGATGCGGAAGAATTTCAGCCCGTCCCCGCTGATGATGCGGGTGGTGCCGTCGGCGGCGACCGACATCGCTGAGCGCGGCACTGCGGTCCAGGGACCGGACAGACTGTCCGCCCATTCGTAATGCGCGGCGACAATCGTGTCCGCCGCCGGCAGTGAAGCAACGAGCGCGAGCGGGCACAGTGCGCCGCGCAAAATCAGGGAAGTCAGGGGATGCGTTTTCATGGCACTCCGGTTCCTCGGCATCCGCGGCGCGGTGTGGCGCAAAAAGTTTATCCGCCCCGTGGACGGAGATCGCTTTTCATCTCTCGCTCTGCACCGGCTCACGGTGCGTCCGCTTTGCATTCATCGCCTTCAATTCCGCCGCGGGAATCGGTTTCTCACCCGTCACCGGATCGTGGCGGCGGGCGCTGAGAAATTCGGCTTCCTCCACCAGCGACTCCGCGCTGCGTTCGCCGTCGGTGAGCGGCCAGCGCACGAAGTTGTCGCCCGCGGTGATGAGCGCGGTGCCGTCATCGGTGAAACGGGCCAGCCAGTTGCCGCGTCCCAGACGCAGCGGCGGGGTCACGGCGGTGCCGCTGGCGGTCTCCCACACGCGCATGGCCGGCGCGGCCCCGGCGTGCAGTGTCACGAAGCGTGCGCCGTCGCGGGAGAAGCTCACACTGACAACGTGATGCGGATGGAACAGTTCCGGGCCGGCCAGTTCACCGGTGCTGACATTCCAAAGACGCGCATAGCCGTCCCGGCAGCCGGTGGCCAGCAGTCGGCTGTCCGGCGTGAATTCCAAATCCTCCAAATCGCCGCGATGCGTCAGGAAAGGAGTCGCCGGCTGACCGTCCGCGCAGCGATGCACGCGCGCGGAGGCGCCGATCAAATCACCGCGCCGCCCGCCCCATGCGAGCAGCCGGCTGTCCGGGCTGAACTCGAATTGCGCCACGCTTTGCAGCGTGGTGAAACGGCTCACTTCCGCGCCGGTGCGCAGATTCCACACGATGACGAGCGATCCCGCCTCCCGCTGCGGCTTCGCACCCGCGCTGGCCATGAGCAGACCGTCCGCGCTGAACGCCAGCTGCGTGCCGCGCGTCTCCATTTGCAGCGTGCCCGTGTGACTGGCCCGGGCCGCGGTTAAATCCCACACCTGCCAGGTTTTCCGGTCGGCGGTAATGACCGCGCGCGCAGCATCCGGCGTGATTTCCACTTCGCGCGTTCCCCCGGGCGCGCGGTCGTAGGGGAAGTTGAACGCGCTCAGCGTGCGCGGCCCGCCGGATTCCAGCGATTGCAGTTCGAACCGGCTGCCGCCCAGCCACACCAGAACCCGTCCGTTGTCCGCCAGCCCTCCACAGCGTCCAGGACCGGTGCGCCCGGCCTCGCGTCCATCCGCCATGTTATATACAATGATCGTCCCAAGTGAGCCTTCCTTCCAGTCGCGCCGCGCCAGAAAACGTCCACCCTCACTGCTCTTGGAATTCGCCACCTCTGCCGGTGCAGCGGGCGGCTGCGGCAGTTCCCAGAGTCGCGCCGTGCCGTCATAGGCCCCGGTAAAAACGCGCGTGCCGTCCGGACTGAAGAGCGCCGCACTGACATACGCGCCGTGAGGCAGCGGCGGGCCGTTCGGTTCACCGGTGAGCGGATCGAAGAAGCGCGCGGCATGGTCGAATCCGGCCGTGAGCACCGCAGTGCCGTCCGGGTTCCACGCCGTGCTGAAGGCGCCCGGAGCCTGACTGACGATGGCTTCCAGCAGTCCGGTGTCCGCCCGCAGCACCAGCGACGCGCGCTCGCCGAACGCCGCGCTGGCCACGCGCGAGCCGTCGGGACTCCATGCCAGGGTGTAGGTCGCGCCGTAGTGCTGGCCGGCCTGACCCAGGGGTTCCGGCAAATCGGTATCGAGCCGCCAGAGCTGCACGTCATTCGCGCCGGAAAGCACGGCCAGCCGCGTGTTGTCAGGGCTGAATCGCATCGTCCGCACGGTTTTGCCGGCGGCAAACGCACGGCCCAGCGGCGCCCAGGTTTCCGTTTCGTGCAGCACTACGCCGCCGCCGGCGAGGCCAATCGCCAGCCGCGTCCCGTCCGGTGACAGCGCCAGTGAGCGCACGCGCGAATTGAGCCGCAGCGGAATGGACAGCGGTGCTCCATCTTCGCCCGGCTTGTCCGGCAGAATCACATACACGCCTGCCAGCAAACCGGCGCCCTCCTCTACGCGCGCGATGCGATTCGCAGCGCGGTCCATCACCGGTTCCATCAGCGACGACGGATGCGTGCCGTTCAAGGCGTGCTTCAGGTCGCGGAAAATCGCGGCGCGCTTTTCCATGTCCCACAGCGACAGCGTATCGCGTGCGGTGCCCAGCAGCAGGCGCTTCCCGTCGGCGCTGAACTTGACATAGACCACGCTGTCCTCGGCAAAGGCCGCGCCTTCATCCTCCCCGGTTTCCACGTTCCACAGATGAATCGTCTTCGCCATCGTGGCACAGGCGATCCATTTTCCATCCGGACTGAAATCCGCGGAATAAACGCGCCCCGGCCATGTCAGGGCGGGATCGCGGCGGTCGCGCCAGACGCCGAGCGACCAGTGATGCACTACGCGCGGACACTGCCGCAGCACCGCCGCGAGTCTTGTGGCGTGACCGCTGCGGCCGTCATCGCCGGTGCGCAGGGCCGCGACCAGTTGGGGCAGGGAACCGATGAAATCTCCGTCCGCCTGTCGCCGGTTGGCCTCCGCCACATGCAGGTCCACCGCGCGGCGGCGGGCTTCGTCCGCGTGCTTCTTTTCTGAATCCGCAGACGCCAGGGCGCGGTCGCGCGCTTCATCGATGCGCAGCGCCGCCACCGTGCTGACCATAGCCGTTGCCACCAGCGCCAGAACCGCCAGCGCCAGGGCCGCCGCCAGCGCCGGACGCCGCGCTGCCCAGCGAATCGCCTTGCCGGCAACACCGACCGGACGCGCCAGCACCGGCTCGTTGTTGAGAAAACGCTGCAGATCCTCCGCCAGCGCCCGCGCCGAGACGTAGCGCCGCGCGGGATGCTTCTCCAGACACTTGAGGCACACTGTTTCCAAATCGCGCGGCACCGCCGGATGCAGCCGCCGCGGCGGAATCGGCTCCTCCTTTTCCACCTGCGCCAGAATCGCCGCCACCGTGTCGCCCTGACAGGGCGCGCGTCCGGTCAGCGCCGCATAAAGTACTGCACCGAGTCCATACACATCGCTGAGCGCCGTGCTGGGAGCGCCTCGCGCCTGCTCCGGCGGCATGTAGGCGGGCGAACCCGCGGCACTGCCTGACAAAGTGATGCCGCTCTCCGTGTCCGTCAGTTTCGCCAGGCCAAAGTCCGTCACCCGCGGACGCTCCTCCTTCTCCGCCGGCTCCAGGAGAATGTTCGAGGGCTTTAAGTCGCGGTGGAGCACGCCGTGTTCGTGCGCGTGCTGCACGGCCAGCGCCGCTTCGTGCAGCCAGCGCGCCGCGGTGCGCAGCGGCGGCAGGTTTTCCGCAATGACCGCGCCGAGCGTGCGCCCGTTCACCAGTTCCATCACAAAATACGGCATCCCGTCCGCCTCGCCCACATCATGCACGGCCACGATGTTCGGATGATGCAGCCGCGCGGCGGCCTGCGCCTCGATGCGAAACCGCGCCCGCGCCTCCGCTCCCGCCAGATCGCCGCCCGGCAGCGTCTTCACCGCCACCGCGCGATCCAGCCCGCGTTGCCGCCCGCGCCACACCACGCCCATGCCGCCGCGCCCTATCTCTTCAAAGAGTTCGCAATCTCCCAGAACGCGCAGGCCATTCTCCGGCGGCTCCTCTTCAATCCCGCAGAGCGGGCACAGTCCCTCCTCCGGCGTGCCTGCAGGCAGGCGCGCACCGCATTGCCGGCAGCGGGAGGGCGTGGTGGTCATCGGTGAGGAGACTGCATGGATTCTCGGCATTTTCCAGACGGCGTGGCAGAATAGACAGGCGGATTTTTCGCGGCTGCGGACTCGACAGCATTCGTCATCACGCTACGGCCCGGCGCGTATGAGAACCCTCGCCGTCGCGCTCACCCTCGCCACCACTGCCGCCGCCGCGCCCGCAGGTTATTACAGGTTTCCGGCCATACACGGCGAGACAGTCGTCTTCACCGCAGAGGGAGATCTCTGGCGCGTGCCTTTGTCAGGCGGCACGGCGCAGCGGCTGACGACGCACCCCGGCGCGGAGACGCGCGCAGGTTTTTCGCCGGATGGAAAATGGATCGCGTTTTCCGCGGAGTATGAAGGGCCGGCGGAACTCTATGTCATGCCCGCGGACGGCGGACAGCCGCGGCGCCTGACGTGGGAAACGACCGAGCCGGCGTATGTCAGCTGGACGCCGGACGGGCGTGTGCTTTGCGCCACGAGGCTCACGTCAGGGCTGCCGGATTTGCGGCTCCTGGAGTACTCGCTCGATGGCAGCACAGTGAAGCCAGTGCCGCTGGCACAGGCAGCGGAGGGCGCGTGGAACGCGGATGGCACTTCGCTGATCTTCACGCGTTTTCGTTTTCAGGGCAGCCACACCAAACGATACCAGGGCGGCACGGCGCAGAATCTCTGGCGCTGGACCCCGGGCCAGCCGGAGGCGGTGCCAATCACCGGTGATTTCCCGGGCACCAGCAAGTCGCCGCTCTGGTGGAACGGACGCGTCGTTCACCTGACTGACCGCGACGGCGTGATGAACCTGTGGTCCATGCTGCCCGACGGCAACGAGCGCCGTCAGCACACGCAGCATACTGACTACGATGCGAAGTCGCCCGCGATCTCAGGCGATACCGTGGTCTATCAACACGGAGCGGACCTGCGGCGGCTGGACTTGAAATCGGGGCAGAGCACCATGATTCCCATCACTCTGGCGACGGATTCCGATCATCAGCGGGAAAAATGGATCGCGAAGCCGCAGGAATACATTACTTCCGCACATCTGTCGCCGGACGGCGACCGCGTGGTGCTCACCGCGCGCGGGCAGTTGTTCGTGGCACCGGTGAATGAGGGGCGTTTTGTCACCGTGCCGCAAAAGGCGGGTGTGCGCAGCCGCTACGGGCGGTTTCTGCCTGACGGAAAATCGCTGCTCCATCTCAGCGACGAAAGCGGCGAGCTGGAATTCTGGACACAGGCCGCGAACGGCACGTCCGCCGCGGAGCCGGTCACGTCCGGCAGTGCTGCCTATCGTTACGAGGGCCTGCCTTCGCCGGATGGAAAGTGGCTGGTGTTCGGCGACCGCGAGCGGCGGCTTTGGCTCTGGAGCATGGAGAAGAAGGCACTCACCCAACTGTCCGACAGCCCTGCAGGCGAACAGGAGGGCATGGCGTGGTCGCCGGACAGTGCATGGCTCGCATGGGCGCAGCCGGCGGCGAATACGATCCGGCAAATTCACCTGCACAGCGTCGCCGACGGCACGCAACTCATTGCGACGAGCGATCGCGTGGAGAGCTACAGCCCGGCGTGGTCGGCGGACGGTAAATGGCTCTTCTTTCTCAGTGACCGCTCGCTCAAAAGCATCGTCGAGCATCCGTGGGGACCGCGCCAGCCGGAGCCGTTCTTTGACCGGACGGCAAAGATTTACGGACTCTCCCTCACTAAAGACGCGCGCTGGCCTTTCCTGCCCCCGGACGAGCTGCATCCCGCAGAGAAGAAGGACAAAAAGGACACGAAGGACAAAGAGAACGACGAACAGAAGACTGCGGCAGCCGTGAAACTGGACGCCGACGGTCTGGCTGCGCGTCTTCATGAAGTCCCGGGCGAGCCGGGCAACTATTCCGCGCTCAGCTCCGGCGGGGGCTTTCTCTTTTACCTCAACAGCGCCGCCGGGCCGGACGGAAAGAAGACGCTGCAGAGGCTCAGGATCACCCACGAAAAGTCCGAAGCCGCCACGGTGACGGAGGACATCCAACACTACGAACTTTCGGCAGATGGCGGGAAACTGCTCCTGTCCAAAAAGGACGCCCTCTTCGTCATCAAGGCGGACGGCGATCTGCCGGCCAAACTGGACGATGCCAAAGTGCCGCTCGACGGCTGGTCGTTTTCCATCCAGCCGCGCGAGGAATGGCGGCAGATGTTCACCGATTCGTGGCGGCTCATGCGCGACTGGTTTTACGATCCGAAGATGCACGCGCTCGACTGGCCGGCCATTCGCGCGAAGTACGCGCCGCTCGTGGAGCGCGTGGCCGACCGGCAGGAACTTAGCGACCTCATTTCCGAAATGGTCGGCGAGCTCTCCGCGCTGCACATCTACGTGCGCGACGGCGATGCGCGCAAAGGCCCTGACACCATCGCCACGGCTTCGCTCGGCGCAGAACTCACGCCGGAAGCCGGCGGCTGGCGCATTGCCCGCATCGTGGAGGCCGATCCGGACTTTCCGGCGGGGCTCTCACCGCTGGCGCGTCCGGAAGCCGGCGTGCACCCAGGCGATTTGATCATCGCCATCAACGGCCAGCCCTTCTCCGTGCTGCCTCACTGGGGCGCGGCGCTGCGGCGTCAGGAGGGAAAACAGGTGCTGCTCACCGTTCAGTCAGGCAATGAAGCCCCGCGGCAGACCATCGTGCGGCCCATTGACCGCAAAGCCGCCGCCAATCTGCGCTACAGCGAGTGGGAATTGACGCGCCGCCGCAAGGTGGAGACCGACGGCAGGGGCAGCATCGGCTACGTGCATCTGCGCGCCATGACCGAGGACGACATCGCCGCGTGGGTGCGCGACTACTTTCCCGTCTTCAACCGGCAGGGGCTCATCATCGATGTGCGGCACAACGGCGGCGGCAACATTGACAGCTGGCTGCTGGGGCGCCTGCTGCGCAAAGCATGGATGTACTGGCAGCCGCGCACCGGCGCGCCGGAGTGGAACATGCAGTATGCTTTCCGCGGCCACGTCTGCGTGCTCTGCGACGAATTCACCGCCAGCGACGGCGAGGCCTTCAGCGAAGGCTTCCGACGGCTCGGACTCGGCAAAGTCATCGGCACCCGCACCTGGGGCGGCGAGATTTGGCTGAGCATGGACAACTGGCTCGTGGACAAAGGCATCGCCAGCGCTGCGGAGATCGGCGTCTATGGACCCGAGGGCGCATGGCTCATCGAAGGCCACGGCGTCGAGCCCGACATCCGCGTGGACAATCTCCCCCACGCCACCTTCCGCGGCGAAGACACACAGCTCGACACCGCCATCAAGCACCTCCAGGAACTCATCGCCAAAGACCCGCGCCCGGTTCCACCCGCGCCGCCCTATCCGGACAAACGCGGTGTGAAATAACGTGCGGCATTGTGGGGCTTGGCAAGAGGACAGGCATCTTGAATCATGTGCTGCGATCTGGTCGTCGCGTAACGACCAAGCGCTGGCCTTTGGAATTTCGGTGAGTCATCGCAGAATGCAAAGCGCCCGGAAGCTTGTCAGGCGTGTCTCGTTCGCATAGTTCCTTCGCAGAAACTGATTTGGTCTTCTGCAAGTCACGGCGCCTTCGCCGGTCGGAAGCGGCCGAGTGAGATAGAAACAGAATTCCTGAAATTCCGAGCACCCCAGCGGCCATGAAAAACACCGCACGGTGCGACCAGGCTTCCGCTGCCGGGACCCAGCTCCCCTTGGCGTCCTGATAAAGCTGAGTGGATGGATCAACTCCCCGACGAAATATCTGGATGGGCATGATAGCGACGCAGAGAGCCACGCAGAGCAGACCGACACCCACCGTTTTGGTGGATGGTAACATCATCTTGAGGCGGCGGAGCTTTTTCATTTGGGCGAACTAAGGAACAATCCGCGACGTGCGGGAAAGCTGAGGGTTCTTATATGCCGCAAACGGGGAAAAAACGCCACCGGGGAGTTTAAGACGCCGGCCTCTGCACGGTGGCAAGTTCCGAGTCGTTCTCGCGTTCGTCGTTGGGGGACCCGGCAAGAAGACAGGCCTCTGGGCTTGATCGGATCCGGCTGCACTACGGAGACCAGCCCAAACCAAAAGGAACGGGCAAGCTGGTCACCTAACGAGTCTTATTGGAACCGCCCGGTGCGGAGCCGCATGCCGGGTGGTGTGGGAGGGGCGGCAGGCGCAATCCTGCCGCCCCGACCCGATTCGCCTTTGGTTTCTTGCAGATGGTGGTCATGTGGTGGCTCGGAGTATGCAGTCTGGAAGGTTCCGAATGTCTGTCCAATACTCCTCTCTGGCGTCCTCATCAATCTCGATGGCAATCCTCTCACCGTAGAGACGATCCGATCCATCACGCTTCGGGCCAGAAATCCAGTAAGTGTCGCCAGTAGCCACTTCAAAATAGTTGGCCTTGTATCCCTGACCCTTGAGACTCTGGAAGGTCTGGCCACGATAGTAGAGTGTGCATCCAGTCCGAGAAAAGGTAACCCGCCCAATCCGGGCGGGTCCAATCAACTCGCCTCCCTTGTGCTCGATATACATGACGCGTGAGTTGGAGCGCTGCCGCTTTGGTGGCACCGAATCAGCCGCAGACCGAGTCATGTCGGTAATCGCTGTCTGAAGAGCTGCTTCTCTGGCTGTCATGGCGAGTGACGTTGTCGGTTGGGCGAACGCTTCGGATCAGGCGACGGCGAGCGCAAGACGTGGCTGACACGACAGATAGCCTTCGAGCCGTTGCCTGCATCCGTTTTGTTCGGCCTTGGTTGCGCGTTGCGGCTGCTCATCGGAGTTGATTGGTTCGCATCTGACCCTGTTGGTTCGCCTGCCAGTAAAGACCAGTTCTGGTCTCAAGACAAGTCAGCCATCCTCCGCCGAATGCGTGGGTGTCTATGCAAACGGCGTGTCCCACGTCCTTCGGAACGCCTGACTTCTGCGAAGTGTGCCCGCAAATCATACGTCGGCCCGAGTGATGCGGAGATGGGTCACCAAAAAACTCCCAGAACAACATGTAGTCTGGCTGGTCGGCCAAGTCATAGTCTGGATAGGCGTTGGCGTGGACGAAGAAGTCGGTCTGGGTCTCGTGATAAGCCACCGTGGACGTGAGGAACTGCCAATGGCTGTCGGGAATGTTCGCGAAAGTCTGGCAGTGGTATGAATCCAAGGTAGCATCACCACCACAACCAAGCCACTCGGTCAAAGCACTGCGATCATCTCGTGCTCTGAGCATCATAATCTCATGGTTCCCTCGCAGGCTGATAAGCTGGCAACGGCTCTGGAGTTCCAGCAAGTAATCCACAACTCCCTTCGAGTCGGGGCCACGGTCCACATAGTCGCCAAGCATGATAACCGTGTCGGATGAGCGGAAACGAAGCTCCGAATCAAGCCGTCTTAGAGCAATCGAGCATCCGTGAACATCTCCGATGGCAAATATCCGCATGGCGAGTGGCGCTGTTAGTTGGCCGAACGACCGAGCTCAGGCACAGCCGCCGAAAGCGGGCGTGGCCTGCAATGATGATGCTCTAGCTTCATAAATCAATCAACTGCCCGGCGCGGGCGGCTGTTGCCTGCAGCGCCCTGGTTAGGTGTCGTGGTTGTCACACTCAAAAACTCCCTTCTGGCTTCGACCGCTCTGGGTGGAAAATTCGGCTGGGCGGTATCCTCTCTCTGCTCGTGCGATAGTGTAATGAGGAAGCCACCTCTTTGCCATCCACCGTGCGACCAACACAATCGAGATTCAGAATCTCCACCAACGTCCATCTCACTCTCTGCCCCTTGTCGTTCTTGTAGTCCGTTTCGCGCTTGCGGCCAAGCTCAAGTGCGCGCTTAAAAGCGTGCGTAAAATCTCTGGCACGAAACACAACAACCGAATCGTCGTAGTGATTGCGCTTCCTGCCCGGCCCGTCAGCGACAAGGATGATGAACAGCAATCTGGCACTGTAAAAGTCCATAGCGTGCGAACGACACCTAACTAGTTGATGAGAAACAGACCTGTGTGTTTATGAGCATGCATATAGGCAACAGATCTGCAGGTTTATGACGGAGTTAGGAGGGTGCGGGTGTTGAATATGACGCGCAGGGCGGAGAAAGGCAACAGGACTGCGGGTTTTGGCGCTGGGGGCGGAGAATTCGGGTGTTAAATATGAACGGGCTCACGCTGCCGGGCGCTGCACGGTGGCGGGTTCCGAGTCGTTCTCGCGTTCGTCGTTGGTGATGGCATAGACTTTATACGAAGCGATGGCGCCGGGGGTATCCAGGAGGCTGGCGGTGTGGAAGACGGGGGGCTGGCCGACGGCGAGGGTGGCATCCACGGTTTCGAGGTCGGCGTCGTAGTCGGGGCCGGGACAGATGCGGAGTTCGTGGTTCTCGACATCGGGGGAGGTGCTGGGGGTGAAGGTGATGTCGGCCTGGTTGGTGAGGGCGTTCCAGGCGGCGGAGTTGATTTCCGGGGAGTCGGGTTTGTTGCCGGGCGGGGGGCTGTAGCGGGGGAGGCTTTCGAGGAAGGCGTGGGGGCCGGGGAAGCGGGAGGCGACGGCCTGGCGGTAATCGCGCAGGAGCGGGGCGATGTCGTCCTGCACGTCATTGCGTTTCTCGATGAGGGTTTTCAGTTTTTGCTCGGAGGCCTGGGCGATGGCGGCGGCGGTGCGGATGGCGGTGAGGTCGGTGGTGAATGTGGCCAGCGGGTAAAAGGGATCGCCCGCGGTGCCGGCGCCCAGGAGCAGGGGAGTGGAGCCCAGGGAGGCATTCACCATGGCCCAGTGGGCCTCGGCCTTTTGGGCGGCGGCGGCGAAAGTGTCAGGGGAATCGCCCATGCTCGGCACGTTAGGCAGAGACCGCGCGAAGGCCTTGCCCATGTAGCGGCTGCGCACGGCCGCGTTGTATTGATTGAACCTCGCCAACAGCGCCTGCATGAGATCGCGCGTCTCCTCGCGGCGGATGCCGAGCGTGACGGCCTCCGTGGTGACCAGCCCCCGGGCGGCCACCAGCGCGGTGCGCAAAGCATCGAGATCCGCGCGGGTCTTGAGCAGCGGCGCGCCGCCGGCGGGATTCTTCACGCCCACCAGCAAAGGCGAGGCGCCGAGCACGGAATTCACGTCGGCCCAGTGCGTCAGGAAGAGGTCGATCGTGGGAATGTAGGAGGAGGGTCCGGTGATGGGCATGGCAGTGGGTGGTTAGTATCTCAGTGGTGAAAAGTGAACAGGTTGGCGACGATTTTGCGGCGCAGCCGCTTTGGACTGCGGCGACTTGTCGCCGCCTTCCCCGCCGCAGACTTGTCTGCGGCGAACCGGTGCGGCGGAGAGAGAACGGACGTCCTACGACATCCGGCGGGCACAAGTGCCCTTGCGGAAGGCGGCGACAAGTCGCCGCACTCCACGGTCCTGCGGACTGTTTGGCTCCGGCTTCGCCAGGTTAGGAGTGCGGAAGTGCGGAAGTGCGGGAGAGGGTTGGAATTACGGTGAATCATCGCAGAAAGTGGAGAGTCCGGAGGCTTGCCAGCCGCGGGTTCGCCTTTGGTTGTGCAATGGTCGTGGTCATGGTGGAACTGTGCGTGGTGGAGTCGGCGGGGAGAATTCAGCCGTAGAACCGTCCCACAAGATGGGTTCCGTTCCGTCTCGCTCAAGAAAAATCATCGAGCCGACAGGAACGGCGTCGGCTGGGATATCCAAAGGCAATGTAATCGTCATCTCCTCGCTCTCTGACCTCCGCAGGAAATCCAGATCCTTGATGAACGTCCTGACAGATGATCGGTCAGGGCGCAGGATACGAATCGCCTCCCTGCGGAGAACACGCTCGGAACTAGGAATCCGCCAGTCTCCCGGCGGCTCAAGAACGACGACAGTGCCCCGTCCCTGTATGCTAAATGTCTCAACTATTTTGCAAAGTAACCGTGGCATTGGGCGCGGCGTGTTGAGGTTGGGCGATCGGTGGAAACAGAAAACGGAGTGCGCGGCATCCATTCCACAGCTTTTCGGGGAATTAAAGGGCATTTTGCCATGTTAATGCGGTCGGGAGGCAGAATTATTAAATCGGGAGTAGAGAAATGTGGGTCGGGAGTGAAAAATTTATGGTCGGGACTAAGAAATTGTGGATGTGGATACAAAGATTTTTAATCTGGGAGTTAATAAGTGAGCTGTAGAGAGGAAGAATTTGGATCGGGAGAGGAGAATGTGGTGAGTTCCTGGCTCCCGATTGTAATAAATCGGTTCTTTTCTTCACAGAATTGGGGCGCCCTGGTGCATGTCCGCGGCGGTGGTGGGTTCGAGGTGTCGCATCAGCGACATCGGAGGGTAGCCGTGGACTTGAGTCCACGGTTTGGGAGCACGGCAGGGATGGTGTCGCGTGAGCGACACGGGAATTCGTCGGGAACGGCGTCGCCGGGGGCACGCGTGGCGCCCCGGTTCCTTCGTCGCTGACCCGACGAATTTCGTCGGCCGTTGTTTCCGTGGACTGAAGTCTACGGCTACCGTCCTTCGTCGCTCCGCGACGGGAACTGTTCGTGGGCGGTTGCTTCCAGAAGTCTGGCTACGGTCCGGCGTCGCTGCGGGACGGAAACTGTGCGTGGGCGGTTGCTTCCGGAAGTCCACGGCTGCCGTGCGGCGTCGCTTCGGGACGGAAATTCGTGCCTCCGGTTTTACTGGCTCGTATCCCTGGCATAGCGTTATTCATTCCCGATGATGCCCGATGACCTCCCCGCCGCAGATGCGCCGCGCTCCTTATTATATACGGTGTGCCTCGATGCGCCGGGGCGGGAGGACTACCGGTGGCTGGGGAAGATGCTGGTGTGGTCGCTGGTGCGGACGGGGTTCACGGGGGAGATGATGGTCTTTCACAATGGCGCGGAGCGGATGTTTCCCGGGGCGGCGGCGGGGCTGACGGAGATCGCGCTGCCGGTGGCGCTGCCGGCGGGGCCGCGGGCGGTGCTGGAGGGGCAGCGCTGGAAATATAAAGCGGGCGCGCTGATCGATCGGCCGGAGCAATACGGGAAGATCCTCTTCCTCGACGCGGACAGCCTGGCGCTGCGGAATATAGATCACCTGCTGGAGGGGGATTGGGATATCCGTTATCAGCCGGAGCGCATGCAGCCGGCCAGCGGGATGCCATTCCATGCATGGCTAACAGACGAGGAGATGCAGAGGGCGGCGCAGCGCGAGGGGATCAATAGCGGGACCTTCGCGGTGCGCGGGGCCGTATTCCGCGAGGTGATGCACGCATGGCAGGCCATCGATACCGGCACCCCGCCGCGCGATTCGCCCATGCTGGAACAGGCGGCATGGAACGCGCTGCTGCTGCGGAATGAGGGGAGAGTGATAGTCGGCTCGGCGGCAGCCTCGCCCCACCAGGCGTGGAAGGCGGAGCCGTTTCCCATGGGGGAGGTGCAGTTCCCTGGATTCATCGACCTGCACCCGGCGAGCTATACGAAGGCGGCGATCACGCATAACATCATGCCGGATGTGCAGGAGAAGGTGGCGTTCACCTTCGGCCTCTACATGCGGACGTTCTACGCAGGGCGGATGCGGGAGATGCTGGAGTTACTGTGAGTCGGAAGCCGGCTGGGAAATGGAGCCTCCACCGCTTTGTTCTGTCTTGGGGGCATCCTGTTCCACGTCGGAACTCATGAACAGTGTAGTAAGAACCGGAATTACGAGCAGCGAGAGACCCATGATCTGCTCCTGAATGGAAAATATCGAGAACGTGATTCCGTCCCGGGTGGCAGGTGATAAAAGCCACATTCCGCAATAGCAGAGACTCAAACCGTGGAACCAAAGGAGACCCTTCCGAAGTTTGCGACTGAATACGCCGTAAAGCCGGGAGAACAGCCGCACCCCCCACCATCCAATGAATGTTGGAAGAATAAGCAGCGGAATAGCTATGGCTTCCGTTTTGGAGAATCCTTTCTCAATACCTGTGCCGATTGCCCCCATCAAAATCAGAAGACCAAGAAGCGCCCCTGGGATAAGCACCAAGAGGGATAAGCCAATAAGGGTCTGGTGAATTCGCATCTTCATAATTTGGCAGAACTAGTGGATGGGCAAAAGCTCTGTGTGTTTGTGATCACCCCCATAGACGTCACGTCCGCTTTCGCCAGACTTTCTTTCCGGGACGGGGAGGCCGGGGACTTTGCTGCACAATGGCCGGGCAGAAATCAATCAGCGAGGCGCGACCAAAAAGCCTGGGCAGTGCTTACGCAAGAATTCGCAAATGGCCGTAGCAAGGCCGTCCCGGCCTTGAGAGTTGCTATTCGGCCGGCAAATGCGCGGGGGGAAACTGCTCGCCAAGGCCGGGACGGCCTTGCTACGGGCGCGGTCTGCCGGTTTCGCTTCTTCTTGCGTAAGCCCTGAAGCCCGGGGGGGAGCCCGCGGGCCTGCCTTGCGCCCAGCGCGCCGGCCCTTATGATAGCGGCCCCTGGGGCTGCGCCGGCATCCTTCCTTTACCAGCAAATGAGAATACCCCGCCTGTCAGGATTCGTGCCCGCTGCCCGCGGCGGCAGCGGCAGTGGTGATGACATGCACCGGCGCGGCGGCGGAGCCTTGCGTGCCGAGTGGCGCGCGCCCACGGACGCGGGGGATTTTTGATTGCCACGGCGCAGGCGCACCGTTCCTGTCGCGTTTCCTTTCCTCACCATGACCCAGCGACTCACCCCCACTCAGTGGCTCATCTGCATCATCGCCAGCATTGGCTTTGCCTTCGATATTTATGAACTGCTGATGCTGCCGCTCATCATCAAGCCGGCGCTGATGTCGCTGGGTGGTTTCGCGGTGGGGACGCCGGACTATGTGCACTGGGCACGGCTGCTGTTTTTCGTGCCGGCCATCGCGGGGGGCGTGTTCGGACTGCTGGGCGGCTGGCTGACGGACCGGCTGGGCCGGCGGCGGGTGCTGACGTGGAGCATTCTGCTCTACGCGTTCGGGGCGTGCGCCGCGGGGTTTGCCACGACGCTGGGGCAGCTGCTGTTTTTCCGCTGCTGTGTGTTCGTGGGCGTGTGTGTGGAATTCGTCGCCGCGGTGGCGTGGCTGGCGGAGCTTTTCCCTGACAAGAAGCAGAAGGAGAAGGTGCTGGGCTTCACGCAGGCGTTTTCGTCGCTGGGCGGTCTGCTGGTGGCGCTGATGAATACGTGGGCGATCCACCTTGCCGCCACGGAGAGCCTGCCGGCGATTAACGGGAAGTTCGAGGCGTGGCGCTACACGCTCATCAGCGGTCTCATTCCGGCCATTCCGCTCATTTTGATCCGCCCGTTCCTGCCCGAGTCGCCGGTGTGGGAAAAGAAGCGCCGGGAAGGCACGCTGAAGCGGCCCAGTCTGGGGCAGTTGTTCGGGCCCGGGCTCGCGAAGACGACCATCACTACCACCCTGATGTTCGCGTGCTGCTATGGCATCGCCTTCGGTGCCATCCAGCACCTGCCGCAGATCGTGCCCGGATTCGCCGATGTGAAAGCGCAGGCGGCCCCGCTGATCAAAGAGGCGCAGGCGGAGGAGACGGCTGCCGCCGCCGCGGCCGGCAGGCCCGCCCCTGACCAGAAGGCGCTGACGGCAGCGGGCATCAAAGCCAAAGCGCCGGTCGAGCAGCAAGCCGCTGCTTCCGTGCAGACATGGCAGGAGGTGGGCGGTCTGGTGGGCCGCGTGCTCCTTGCGTTCGGCGCGATTTACATCGTCAGCCGCCGCGGGCTGCTGCGGCTCTTCCAGGTGCCGGCGCTCATTTTCATTCCGGGACTGTTTTTCTGGATCGCATCCAGCATGGGAGATCCGGGCTCGCTGAGTGTGCTGAAATGGGCCGTATTCCTCGCCGGGGTGCTGCTCGTGGGGCAGTTCAGTTTTTGGGGCAACTATATCCCGCGCGTCTTCCCTGTGCATTTGCGCGGCACCGGCGAGAGCTTCGCCGCCAACATCGGCGGGCGCGTGCTGGGAACCAGCATGGCATGGGTCTTCTTCACCGCCTCCGCCGCCACGCCGCCGAATCCTGCAAAAATGGCGCAAACCGGCGCATGGATCGCGCTCATCATGGCTGCGCTGGGGCTGCTGTTGTCGTTCTTCATGACCGAGCCGTCGCACGAGGAACACGCGGAGTGACGAGGGCGGGAAGTGCTCAGTTCACTGTGTTCAGTTTTCAGTGGACTGAGCACTGAGCACTGAGCACTGAGCACTTCCTATGAATCCCGTTACCCTTCTCTTCTCCGGCCAGGGCGCCCAGGCCGTCGGCATGGGCCGCGAACTGGCCGCTTCATTTCCCGCCGCCCGGGAACTCTTCGACCGCGCGGATGCCGCGCTCGGATTTTCCCTCACCAGCGTCATGTTCGACGGGCCGATGGAGGAACTGACGCGCACCAGCCGCTGTCAGCCCGCGCTCTATGCGCACGGGCTGGCGTGTCTGGCGGCATTGAAAGAGAAAGCGCCTGACATCGAGATCAAAGGCGCGGCGGGATTGTCGCTGGGCGAATTCACCGCACACGCCGCGGCGGGGACGTTCGACTTTGAAACCGGCCTCAAGCTCGTGGCGCGACGCGGGCTGTTCATGGAAGAGGCGTGTCAGGCGACGCAGGGTTCCATGATCGCCATGCTCGGCGGCGAGGAGGAGCAAATCCGCCAGCTCGCCGCGGACAGCGGGGTGGACATGGCCAATTTCAACACGCCGGGCCAGATCGTGCTCAGCGGCGCGAAGGAAAACATCGCCCGCTGCGGTGCGCTGGCCAAAGAGCGCGGCCTGCGCGGCAAGGAACTGCCCGTGGCCGGCGCCTATCACAGCCGGCTGATGCGCAGCGCGCAGGACAAGCTGGCCGCCGAACTCGCGCAGACGGAAATCCGCGCACCGCGGTTTCCTGTCGTCTGCAATCTGGAGGCGCGGCCGGTCAGTGAAGCCGCGGACATCCGCCGCACGCTGGAGAATCAGGTCACCGGCTCCGTGCGCTGGGCGCAGAGCATGGACTTTCTGCTGAATGCCGGGCACACGCACTTCCTCGAACTCGGCCCCGGCGGACAGCTCGCGGGAATGATGGGCCGCATTCGCAAAGGCACATGGGTCCACAGCATCAGCGATCCCGCTTCACTGGAGAAGGCGCTGGAGGCGCTGCGGTCGGCCTGACGTGACGGGACAGGAATTGACCACGGATGGACGCGGATAAACACGGATGCTCGAAAAGCCAATGAAGGAGGGGCGGTAAGCCTGGCGCAGTAATGAGTTCATCTGCTGTCTGCGTCCATCCATGTCGATCCGCGGTTCTTCCAAAATTCCGGCCTGATCAGCGTTTGCGCAGGATGACGAGCGCCACGGCGGGCGGCGGGAGATTCAGAGTGAGAACGCCTGACTGAAACTGCCAGCCGTCCAGCGGTTCCAGGGCGTGCTTTCCATCCACGGCGCGCACTTCTAGCGCGGCGTCCGGCAGGGCGGGATTGTGCAGGGTGATCTTCAGCGCCTCCGGGCCTGACAAGTTGGCGATGAGCAGCGCGGCGCAGGTGTTTTCGGCATTGCTGCCCGCGAGCAGACTGAGCTTTCCGGCGATGCCGCCGTTGGTGAGAGAGCGGTGCGGCGTATCGAGCATCTGCGAAAAGGCGAGCATGGCGAAATACGGGTGCAGCGGCGCGCCGACTTCCGTGTGGAGGCCGAAGAGGCCGCACTCGCCGTGAAAAAAGTTGGCCATGTCCACCGGCGCGTCCTGGAGTTCGATCAGTGAGGCGGCGAGAAACGCGGCGCCCTCCGCGCCGGCCATGCGTTCTGCGGCGCGCTGCCGGACTTCCGGCGCGGCGTCGCGCGAGAGAATGTCCCACGAGTTGCCGGGGAGATAGTTCCACTCATTGAGATGGCTTTCCGTTTTGGTGAAGCCGCAGGAATTCAGCAGACGGCGCACGGCTTTGGCACGCGTCGCGAGTTCCGCCGGATTGTCCGTGTAGCAGTGCCAGGAAAAGAATTCGAGCGGCAGCGACTCACGCCGGCAGGTGTCGAGGAAAGCCGCGCAGAATGGTGAGGGTTCAAGATTCATGCCGTCGAATTTGCCGTAATATCCGAAACCCGGCCCGCCGATCTTGATCCGCGGGAACTCAGCGCGCAGGCGTTGCGACGTTGTGGAGTAAAGTTCGAGGAACTGCTCATCCGTCCCCGTCCACATCACTGGGCGGTTCTCGGGTTCGTTCCAGATTTCCCAGTAGCGAATGTCGAGCCGCCGGCCGCTGGCCCAGCCCTCGTTGTAATGCCGCACGATGCCGGCGCAGACCTCCGCCCAGCGCTTCGGGTCGCGCGGCGGATGCACGAACCGTTTCACGGTCTGGTGCTCAATGCTTTCGCCAAGGCGGTAAACGATCTTCGCACCCGTCGCTGCCACGGCGTCAATGTATTCATCCGTGGCGCGGAAGTCATAGCTCGCTGCGAGCGCGGGATCAGCGTCCGGATTTGGAAAGACGGCGTGGATATCCACGACGTGAGGATTCGGATGCTGACAGTCGTGCAGCCGCGTGAAGGGAACGCGCAGCCGCTTTTGATGCTCCATGATGTTGATCAGTCCGTTGGCATGCAGCGGCCCTTTGTTGATGCCGTGCAGCGGACGGATCACGCCAGCGCTTTGCGTAAAGTCCACCGAAAGCCCGTGCGGGCCGGCGAGCGCGGCGAGAGCAGTGAGCAGCAGCGGCAGAAGGAAGCGCATGACCGAATGACTTCCAATCGTGCGGCCAGCGGCTCAACGGTGCCACGGGGCTCAGGCCTCCGGGGCCGCGGGCGGCTTCTCTTTTTGTTCGAGCTGCTTGCGGAGTTTTTCGACCTCCGCCTTGAGCACGTCGCGCTCACCCATGGCGGCGGCGGCGTCTTTGACGGCGGCGGCCTTTTGCTCTTCGAGTCGTGCGATGCTCTCTGCGGCTTTGGTGGATTCCTCTGCTGCGGCGCGTTTCGCTTTGCTCAATTCCTCGGACGCGGTGGCGAGATTGGCATTGAGCGTGGATTCCCGGGCGGCCGCTGCTTTCTTTGCTTCACTCAGTTCCGTGGCGGCGGCCTGCAGCGCGGTGGTTTTCTCCGCCGCGAGCGCCTCTGCCTTTTTCGCGGCGGTTTCGGCATTTTTCAGGGACGTTGTCAGTTGCGCAATTTCGCCGGTGAGGTCTGCCTCCCTCGCCTTGAGTTGCGCTGCCGCGGCGGTGGCGGCGGCGGTGGCTCTGGAGGCGGTGTCCATGGCGGCGGCGACGTTGAAGGCACTCTGCTCCTGCACGGCGGTCAGTTCCTCCTCGGCGTGGATGCGCGCATTCTTCTGCGACAGATAACCCATGCCGGCGAGAGCGGCGATGGCGAGGCCGGCTGCGATTGGCAGCCAGCGGCCGGCGCCGGGCTCCGGACGCAGCACAGAAGGCCGCTCATCCGCACGCGAAGGTTTGACGGCATTGCTCATGGGAATGGGTTCTACTTGTGAGGGTTTGGTCCAGAGGGTGAATGACTGACCCGGGAGTCGCAGCGCATTTTTTTGTGGAGCGGCAGGCGCAGCAGGTTTGGCGGCCGGTGCTGCCAGCGCAGCGGCAGTGGTCCAGAGAGTGAAACTGTGATTGGCGGGGAGCACGATGGGGAGGGTCATGGCCGGAGGGGGAATGGGTTCAGTCGGGGCCGGCGGCAGCGCGGCGGGTTCTGTCAGGATCGCGGGGGGCTCCGCCTCGACAACCGGCTCCGGAGGCAACGGCACCGGCCAGCGGTCGGGATCGAGCCAGAGGGTGGTCGCGGCACCGGGAAGTTGCAGCGGCGGGGCGGCCGGCACTGCGGGAGCGAGTTGGGGAAAGGCCGGGATGTCTCCGGGTTCCGGCTCCGGCGCAGCCACCGGTTCCGGCACAGCCGCCGGCACGGGAGTCGCGGCCGGTGCGGCGTTCGGCCATGCCTGCGCTTCCAGCCAGAGAGAGAATCCCTCGCCGGGAAGTCGCAGCGGCGGCCGGGGCCATGTGTCAGGATCGAGCCAGAGCGTGTGGGCCTTGCCCGGCAGGCGCAGGGCGGGCTTTGGCCAGGTGTCGGGAGAGAGCCAGAGGGTGAATGGCAAAGCAGGCAGGGACATGGCGGGGAATTGAGCACCCGCTGTACCTTCCCAGGCGCCTAAAGCAAGGCCGGGGAGGGAAGGGAAGGAGATGCCGGAGGGGTTCATGGAGGTCGGTGTAGCGCAGCAGCGCGCCGGGGCAATGCCGGCGTTGCAAAAATGCCCGCGGTGCGGCGCAGCATCACTACCTTGCGCCGCGTCTCAAACTTTCAGTTCCCAGCCCTGACGATACGTGCGTTTGATCAGTGCGGCGGCATCAGGGGCGTTGGTGACTTTCAGATTCTTCGCGTCCCAAGTCAGCTTTTTGCCGAGACGGTAGGCGACATTGCCGAGATGATTCGCTTCCGTGAGCGCACCGCTGTAGTCGAAGTGACAAGTGGTCGGCGCCCCGGTTTTGCAGGCGTGGAGCCATTCCGCGTGATGGCCGATGCTGTCGGGAATCGTTGGCTCCGGTCGTTTGAACTCTTTGAATTTGTCCTCCGGCAGCAGGACGTGACGGTCGTAACTGGAAAGCAGCATGCCTTCGCTGCCGACGAAGAGGCAGCCGTCGCCCCACTGCGGGATTTTCTTTTCCTGCCAAAGCTGCGGCTTGCTGCTGCCCTGATGCCATGTCAGTTTCAGCGCCGGCATGTCGCCGCGCGGTCCGTATTCATAAGTGGCCGACATGGAAGCCGGCGCGAGTTCCGGATGCGGCGGCGGACCGGCGGCTTCGATGGTGAGCGGCGCATCGAGTTTGAGCGCCCAGAACGGCAGGTCATTCCAGTGCGAGCCGAGGTCGCTCATGGTGCCGCTGCCGAAGTCCCACCAGCGGTACCACTTCGGTCCGGGAAAATAGACGCTGTGAAACGGCCGCTCCGGTGCCGGGCCGAGGAACAGATCCCAGTGAAAATGCGCCGGCGGTGTTTGCACTTCTTTGGGCCGGTCTTGCACGGTGACGATGTCGCCATTCTTCGCAGCATCCTCCGGCGACTGCCAGCCCCAGGCGCGCGACACCCAGACATGGACCTCCGTCACTCCACCGATGGCGCTGCTTTGGATGAGTTCCACCACGCGCCGGTAATTGATCCCGGCGTGAATCTGCGTCCCCATCTGCGTGGCGACCTTCGCTTTGCGTGCGGCTTCCCTGATGATGCGCGCCTCCCACACGTTATGTGTCAGGGGCTTCTCACAATAGACGTGCTTTCCCGCCTGGAGCGCCGGCAGGGTGGCCAGCGCGTGCGTGTGCTCCGCGGTGCTCACGACCACGGCATCGTAATCCTTGAGGCTGGTGTAAAGTTCCCGGAAATCCACGAACGTCTTCGCCTGCGGGAATCTCGATGCGGCGGCCGCGAGATGCTGCGTGTTCACATCGCAGAGCGCGACGATGTTATCGCCTTTCGATGCGACGTCATTGAGATTGCCCGCGCCGCGCCCGCCGCAGCCGATCACGGCGATGTTGAGTTTGCCGTTCAGATTCTGCCCGCGCACGATGGCGGGAAATCCGAACGCCGCGGCGGCGAGTGCGGACGACTGGAGAAATTGACGGCGGGTGGCGGAGGTTGAGAAGTGACGGCGCATGGCAGAATTCAGCGCGCGCTTCGGCCGAAGTGGCAATCGAATTGTCCACCGCGTTGCTGCGCCGTTCAATTATGCTGAATCGTTCTTCCTGTTCCATTCGAGAGACAGCGATCTCATGGCCGCGTGAACACACAAGTTCCCAGGTAGCATGCGAACACACAGGTAACATGCGAACACAGTTTCGGCGAGTTCCAGCAATCGCCATACAGGCACAGGACAACGTCACTGCCTGATGCTCCGTAGATCAGGCTGTGTGGTGGCGGCTTCGATCAAGCGGATGGCATCCTCGACCGCGCGCACGCGGTCCTTGTTCAAGGACGATGGGAACTCACCGCGTTCCGCATCGCGATTCAGCGAGACGATCAAGTCTTTCAGCGCGGGAATCTGGGGCCTGGCGGCTGCTCCGTAGCCGGTGATGATCTTCATAATCTCGCCCGTCCGGGTTTCACTGCCATGCCCGCCCTGAGTTTTCGCGAGACCGACGGCGGCGCTGATGCCTTCCTCAAAATGATATTTGGTGAGTGCTTTCAGGCCGGCCATCCGGACCACGTTGTTGAACATGGTGTCCGCCGGGCTTGGGCTCTCGACGGCAGCGAGGATCACCGGAGCAAGGGCGATGACGTCAGCCTCGCTCAGCTGGTTTTGGAAGAAATCCTCAAGCGTGGCGCGCGCCATGCCGTCTGGATTCATCGAGACAGAGCGGACGGCATCGTAGCGCAGCCTGGGATCAACCTTGGGGAGTTCGTCTTTCAGAGGCCCGGAGAAGACGGCGGCGGCCAATTGACCGTGGGCGATCTGCACGGGGTCCGCCCAGTGGATGGGCCACGATGGCTCGGCTGTCAGGACGAGCGCCCTGAGAATACCTTCCAGGGCTGGCTTGGCGGTTCCGCCCATTTTTCTGAAGGCTTCTGCTGCTTTGTAACGCACCCAGCGATCCGGGTGGGCGAGTTGTTTCACCAAAACCGGCAGCGCTTCCGCGGTGTTGAGCAGCCCCAGCGTTTCGCACGCCGCCTGAATCTGATGGGCATCGCTGCCCCCGGCGAGCTTGATGAGGTCAGGGATCATCGTCTTGCCTTCCGGGCGTTTAGCCAATTCCTCAGCCGCCCACCTGCGGACGATGGGCGACCAGTCACCGAATGCGGCAACCAGTTGCGCTGGGGTCATGGCGAGACGGTCGAGATCAAAACTGCCCGAAGCGACGGCGGCAGCCGCCTGCTCCTTGTCGAGCCAGTCCGATGGTTTGGCATCGCGGCCGGTGATCACCAGCTTGCGCAGGGGGAGCGCATAAGTGAGGACGTAGGTGGCCGCAGGGCTCAATCCATAGTAGCCGCTCTTCCCGAAGTAAGTGTCATCGTCCGTCTCGCCGGCGCCATACTGTTCGCCGCCGTCGTAGGTGAACGAGCCGTCCGAGCGGCGCACCAGATCGAAGTGCCATGAGGCTTTGCGGAAAAACGCCGCCGCCGCTTCCGGACCGCCGACATTGGCACCAAGGGCACTCCACAGGTAGCTGAATCCTTGTCCAGTATGGCCATACTCGCGGCTGGCGTAACCGGCAGTCGCCATCCGGGCGAAGAACCCCGTCTCCTTCGGCTTGTTTCCTATCGCGGAGAACATCACCGCGGTGATGGAATTCTTCCCGTTGTTTTCATGATAGGGCCACGGTTCGTGCTCGCCGTAGGGGATGGCTCCCTTGTCGGTGAAGTAACCGAAAAACCCGGCGGCCCGGGTGATGGCCTCGTCAATCTCAGGATGGCTCACCCCGCACTTTTTGGCCAGCACGATGGAGAGATTGGCCGGAAGCCCGGCCATGTTCACGGGACCATAGGGCGGCACGGAGCCGTTGAACTTTCCGTCCCTGGTGAGTGCGGCAAACCCGTGGCCGAAGGTGCCATACATGCCCTGGCCGCGGGCCAGCGAGAGCGAGACATTGTCGATGGCAGGCAGCACCTCCTTGTCGCGGGTGATCAGGAAATACTCGCAGAGAAAGAGATTCCGATATGCCAACTGCCATGTATCGCCCCAGACAGGTCCATCCGGTTTCTTGTTCGGGTCCACTTGCAGGGCTGCCAGGCTTCGTGCGAACTCCTTCAGTTTCGGCAGATACTCAGGCTTGCCCGTGGCGAGCAGGGCCAGCCCCTGAATCGATCCGATCCAGTCTTTATCCATTTTTTCCTTCTCGAGGACCTTGCATGCCTGATCGAGGATGCGCGCGGATTTCTCACACTTCCAGGGAGCGGTCGCGCTGTAGTCCCCCATCACCGCGAGTTTGATCGAAAGCTCCTGGACTGTTCCGCCGCGGGAGATGCTCAGTTTGAGCACGCCGCCCCTGGCCTCCGTTTCTGCATTCTGGATGGCCATGGCCATGCTCTTGCGCGCATCATCGCTGAAAGGTTTGCCCTCCACGCCAAGGATCACGTCATCCACTTTCACCACCCCATCCGCCGGTGAAGCCATGCCGACGTGAGTGACCAGAATCTGACGACTGGCCAAAGTCGTGCGGCCTTGTGCCGCATCAAGATTATTGGCCGCCCTGGTGTAGATCCAGCCACGCAATCCGGTGGCCCCAAGATTGTAGGTGAGCTTCCGATCCACCGATGCGGCGTCTTTGGTGAGATCAGGGACTTGAGCGAACAGCGGGCTGGCGATGCCCAGCATCAGGACGCTCGCGAGGACGGTTGTCCTGATGAAGATGTTCATAGACAGTATCTGGAGAAAACAGGTCATTTCTGAAAAGGTAGTAAGGCCTCTGCAAATGCCTTGCCCATCTGCGCGAATATCTTTGCACTGCCAAAATAGTGGTAACCGCCATTGGAAGCGCCCTTGAGGGCTTCCTTGTCTTTGGGTGAAAGGACTTCCTCCAGAGCGAGGTCGAGCTTGTCCTGGTCGGCTTTGGTGATGCCTTCAATCCGCATGTCTATCGCGGCGTAGCGCTCCGGGGAGTTTTGACCGTATTGGTCATTGGCATAGACCGCCAAAACGTTCTTCCCTTTCTTCAAATACTGGAGCTGTTCTTTATCGAGGATGATGGAGCCGTAAACCGGCTTGTCCTGCCACCAGATGTAGGTGTGTATTTTTTGACCATTCAGGTAAACATGGAATCCCTGTCTCGCAAAGTTCGCAATGCGATACGATTCGAAGTCGAGGTCCTCCACTTCAAATGTGGTGTGCATCAGCAGGAATTCGCCATCACCCCATTGGGAGGGAAACTTGTCCACGGTGATTCCGCTGTGCTTCCAGACGCCCTTTCCGATGGGAGCTTTGCCTTTCGTCCACTTACTGTCATCGAAGTCGGGCATGAACCAATTCTCCATCCCGGCAGGCAGGGTGATGTCACGGAATCTCCTGTCGGTGTATTCTTCCAGCCTGTCCTTCTTCTCGGTGGCATTCACGGAGGTGAAACGCCAGGTCCGTTCCTCCGGCAGCGGTTTGCCGACTGGCTTCCAGTAATTTCCCCATTTCCAGTCTTTGTCGAGAGTGCCATCCGCTTTGAATGTGTGCGAGGTGCCGACGATGTTGTCGTACTCGCTCTTCTTCGGCTCTGCGGCTTCGATGTCTTTATCCCAGAAGGGAGCGGTTTTCACAGCAATCACATTGCCATTGAACTCGGGCATGTCGGCCGGTGCGGCCATGGCCTTGCGGAAAATCGCATTTTCACTTTCACCGCCGACTCCCAGCACGCCGATCACGAAGGGCATTTTCGGGGCCGAGAGATCCTTGCGCACATCGCGGATGAAGTGTGCCAGCAGGCGCGAGTATTCGTCGAATCTCCCGGGCTGGTCGGGTCCGGGGTAGGTGGTGCCATCAACGAGGTCGTTGAAACCCTGAAGCCAGACGAATCCGGCCAGTTCAAAGCCGGCCTTCTCGTCATACTCCGGACAGACCCGCTTGGGATCCGCCAGCACCTTTTTGACATGGTCGATCATCATTCGGTAAAACACACCCGAAGCGGCATCCTTGTCCTCCTGCCATTTCTTCCGATCCTCGAGTTTGGGAATCCCGTGGGCGCCCTGGGGATGCTTGTCCCACTGTTCCTGTATCTCCCTCGGCAGCTTGTATGGTCCGGCACTGGGCGGACGGAATTCCGTATTGAGTGACCTGCCGCCCCAGGCGGTCTTAATAATCAGGATGGGCTCCTTCAGTTCTTTCTCCATATAGATTCCGAAGGTGAATTCGGGACCGATCTTGCTGCATAACTTCGTGGGTTGATCTCCACGTGCGCCAAAGCCGGCGGTCAAATTGCCAAGCCCCTCGCCATTCGCACTGCCATCATAAGGGCCGGTCAAATAGGACATCCAGACTTTGTCACATACCCGTGGAGTTCCATCGGAGTTGCGCATTTCCCTGAGAATGGGCGCGGTCAGCGGATCCTTGCCGATGTAGTCAAATGTGCGTATCTCCGCATGGCCCTCCATGTTCGACTGGCCCGCCAGGATGAAGACCTTCAGTGGTTTTGCTTCCAGGCCGCCGCCGGCGAGGAGGGCGGTAATGAGAAGTGTGATCAATGATTTCATAGGAGGTGAGCTGAAGTGTTGTTTCAATATTGTAGGCGTTGAGCGTCTGGCTGAAGGGCCGCTGCTCCGCGATTCGGACGAGACCCATTATCCATTATCCGGTTTTGTGCATGTTACGGTTTTATGCATGTTACGTGGGAACTTGTATGCATGTTACGTGTGTATGCATGTTACGTGGGAACTTGCGCACGCAGGTGTAGGGAAAGGGGCGAGGTCGTGGCATAAGACGTTGAGGGTGAATAATGGGCGGGGCGCTGTGAGCGGGAGGGTTATAACGGCGGGGACGCGGGAAGTCAGGCTTTCTTTGCAAGTTCCCAGGTAACATGCGAAGCCTCAACGTAACATGCGAAGCCTCAACGTGGTGCATATTACTGGTGCATGTTACCTGGGAACTTGCGCACATGCGCCCCTTGAGCGTTCCACCTGACGCTGCGCACTTTTGCCCGAGCGATCCACAAGAGCTCAGCCTGGCCTCCCCAGATCTCCTTCGCCCGCCTTCAGCTCGTCAAGGAAGTCGCGATCCTCCGGACCGACATCGGAGATACTGTGGAGTCGCAGCTCGGCAGGATCAATAAGCTTCTTATAGCAAGACATCGGAAACACCTCCCTGGAGCCGGGGGCAAGTTTGCTGACGTCAACAACGATCGCGCCATTCAATCTGCCGTCATTAGACACGACTCTCAAGGTTAAAGCAGAGAGGAAAATGGAACTGGCGTTGAGTATCTCGATTAGGCGATCCCCGTCAGGAGCAAACCCTGCGTCACGCCATTCAAACTTTTCTCGGGCATTAATTACCACTTGTTCGGCCGCATCGAAAGGCGGCGGGCCACTCTCAATGGAATTCCATTGAGCCGGCGTATACGAGGACTTGATCCTTTTATATGCATCCATGAGCCAATCCCCGAATGAGCCCGCCAGCGGCGTCTTGCGTTTATCAAAAACGCCTGGGTGGCCGAGATTCGCATACACCAAATCCCCATCATCGTAGGCAATTTGAAAGAAGGATGGATACCCCGGATGGGGCTTAGGCAGGTTATACACTCCAAGCTTGTAGCCAAAGAGGCTTTGCCGAAAGAACCGCCCGCTGCCGACCTGGCGCAGATAGTCGAGATAGCCGCTGGGTTCGAGGTGCGGCATGCCAAGCCCGGCGGCCGCGTCGCCAATCGGGCCATCCAATTGATGAAACTTGCGGGTTCGTATTCTTTCCAGTTCGGCTAATAGCCACTCGTAAGTCATGGATTGCCTTGCTTGTTCGCTTTGTTCGCTTCTCTTGCCGGCGTACCTTCGGCGCCCCATCGTGGGTAGTCGGTCAGGCCATCTTCGCCACGCATTTTATGTGGATCCTTTGAGGGATCTCTCGGCTCGACTTTCATCGGGTCGCCGCCTTCTTTCAGCGGTCTAGCAGCCTGTCGGACTTAATTGCACCCGTCTGCTTCCTGCCTGCTACCCACG